>NZ_PDOA01000050.1 GCF_003116135.1 Teichococcus aestuarii
ACGGGCAGGGCCGGACCGTCTACGACTGGCGCCACTACCTGGCCGTGGTCCAGCGCAAGCCCGGTGCCCTGCGCAACGGCGCGCCCTTCGCCGAACTGCCGGAGGCGTTCCGGCAGCTGCAGCGTCAGCTGCACGGCAGGTCCGGCGGCGACCGGGAGATGGTGGAGATCCTTTCCCTGGTGCTGCAGCATGACGAGCAGGCCGTGCTGGTCGCCGTGGAGATGGCGCTGCAGGCCGGGGCCGCCAGCAAGACCCACATCCTGAACCTGCTGCACCGGCTGACCGATGGCACAGCCCCCCAGGTGCCGCCGATCGAGGCGCCCCAGGCCCTGGTGCTGGCGCAGGAGCCCAAGGCCAACGTCGCCCGCTACGACAGCCTGCGCCCAAGGCAGGGAGGTCGCCATGCGTCATGACCCGGCGGCCGCCGCCATCACCATCATGCTGCGCAGCCTCAAGATGCACGGCATGGCACAGGCCGCAGCCGAACTCACCGAACAGGGCGCGCCTGCCTTCCAGAGCGCGATCCCCATCTTGTCGCAGCTGCTCAAGGCCGAGATCGCCGAGCGCGAGGTCCGCTCCATCGCCTACCAGCTCAAGGCCGCACGCTTCCCCACCTACAAGGACCTGACAGGCTTCGACTTCTCTGGCAGCCAGCTCAATGAAGCCCTGGTGCGCCAGCTTCACGCCGGTGCCTTCATGGACAGCGCCGACAACGTCGTACTGGTCGGTGGACCGGGTACCGGCAAAACCCATGTGGCCACCGCCCTCGGCGTCCAGGCGGTCGAGCATCACCGCAAGCGCGTGCGGTTCTTCTCCACGGTGGAGCTGGTCAACATGCTCGAGCAGGAGAAAGCCACCGGGAAGGCCGGGCAGATCGCGGCCCGCCTGCTCCATGCCGATCTGCTGATCCTCGACGAGCTGGGCTACCTGCCGTTCAGCGCCTCAGGCGGTGCTCCGCTGTTTCACCTGCTCAGCAAGCTCTACGAGCAGACCAGCGTCATCATCACCACCAACCTCAGTTTCAGTGAATGGGCGGCGATCTTCGGAGATGCCAAGATGACCACCGCGCTCCTCGACCGGCTCACCCACCACTGCCACATCCTGGAGACCGGCAACGACAGCTTCCGCTTCAGGAACAGCTCCGCCACCCAGGCCCATCGCGAAAGGAAACCACAGCCGACCTGACGAGATCTGAAAACCCTGCACCCACAACCCGGGTCAGATCCTCGTGGCAACCCCGGGTCAGGTCTCAGTGGCAATCAACACCTGGATCTCGACCCGCAGCGCCGCCTCCTAGTGGTGCGATCGACGTAGTTGGTTCCCCAGGACGCATCGTAGCGCGGGAATCCTTTCCATTGATCACACCACTAGCCATCCCCCGAAGTCTGGCAGGCGACCGCCCGCTGCCTGAAGACCAGAAACCCGGCACCGGAGGCATCGCCTCAGCCGCGAAGCGCGGACGCCTCGCCGGTGCACAGGAAGTGGGCGGCGGCCCGCCAGCGGCCCGGCGCCATCATGGTGAAGATGGTCCGGTCCGCGCGCCATGCCTCGACCCTAGCCTCGGCCGCGAGAGCCAGGAACGCGCGCTCTACCTTGCCGTAGAGTTCAACGTCCTCAACTGCGGCGGTCACGAGCGCCCGGCCCTCGCGCGTGTCGAGGTGAGGCCAAACTAGGGGAACGATCGCCTGGATGCGGCTGTCGAGGGCCATGTGCACCTCGGACACATCGGCATCGCGGATGTCGAGCCAGAACAGGCGTGCGTACTTAGGCCCGAAGCCGCTGAACGGCTTCGGGGACTTGCCGCCGGGCGGAGCGAAGAAGGCCACCTTGGCGCCCGCGCCCTCCAGGAAACGCAACCGAGCCTGCGCGGCCGCAAGCCCCTCCGGCGATCCCACCTCGGCGAAGGCGCGCAGCAGGCGCCCGACCCGCCAGTTGTCCTCCCGCCGGGCGCCGACGAGGGCGATGAGGCGGGCTTTCCTGGCATCGGGTCCGAGCGCGCTCAGCGAGGCGTGATCCCAGGGCAGCTCTGCAGACTTCCTCACGAACTTCTCGTAGGTGGTCACGCCCTGAACCGTGGTGTGAGTCCGCACGAGGCCACGCCAGAGAAAGTCCGGCATCTCGCCCTCCTTCCGGGCCTTGGCGTCGGCCGCATCTACCTCCTGGTGAAGCTCGGGCGCGAGGCTGCGGTCCGCCATCAGGGCGAGCAGCCGCTGGCGCCTCGCCGGGTCTGCCGCATCCCTTCCAATGAGCTTGTCCAAATCGAGCTTTGGAAACTGTGCGGCTTGCGCCATTGGATCCCCCTGCGGCGCGCGGCGCCGAAACGACCCCTCTCGCTTAGCGCATCCGAAGGCGGGGCGGCAGCGCGCCTCCTCCACAACCTACATCGCGCATTCCACCGCGGGGACGGCGGGCGGTGTCCGGCGACAGGAAACCGCGTCGAACTAGTGGTGCGATCGACGTAGTTGGTTCCCCAGGACGCGTCATAGCGCAGGAATCCTTGGCATCGATTACACCACTAGATCGCGGCGCTTGCGAGGTTCCCGTCGACGGTCAGCGCCGCCGCGTCCAGCTCGAAGCGCTGTCGGTCCTCCTCCGCGACGAGCCCTTCCACCTCGCGGCGGGTGCCACCGAAGAGGTTGGGGGCGTAGCTCACCTCCACGCGGCCGGTGTGCAGCGTGTAGGGCGGGAAAGCGCCCCCGGCGCCATTGGCCGGGATCGGTTCCGCCTTCTGGCGGGCAGAGTTTAGGCCCAGCCCTAGCGTCGGCCAGAAGCCGCCGCGCCCGGCGGCGGAAAGCGCTCGGCTCTGCCGCAGCGTGGCGCGCGCGGCCTCGAGGTCGGCATTGTTGACAAAGGCCTCTGCGACGAGGGCGTCGAGTTCCGACGAGCCGAAGGCGCGCCACCATTCGGCGGCCACCAGCGCGCTGGGCGATGCCACCGGCGCTGCCCGTGTCGGTGGTGGCCGCCACCAGCGGCGCCGGGCGGTACCCCGCCGCGTCCGGCGCGGCGGGCCGTGCGAAGTCGAGGTCGACGGCGCAGCCCACGAGCAGCGCCAGGGCGGTGCCCGCCAGAAGGATTCGACAGTTCAGCATGGCAGGGGGTCATTAGCAGTACGACGGAACGACCACGCCCGATTCGGCGGCGCGGGATGCCGCCTTTCTCCGGCGCTCCCTCAGGAAACGGCATGGCCTACCGTGGGTTGATCCCGAGGGCCACGCGGCGTAGCTCCTGCAGGGGGCAAAGGGAGAAGGACATGGGTCGGGACAACGACCTGAGGACGCTGCGCTACTGGCGCGACGTCGAGGCGCTGACCGCTCCCTCCGTCGAGGACGAGGCCGACGGCCCCGAGGACACCGTTCGCCACGTGCGCGACGGCGCGCTGCCTTGGGAGCGGGGGCAGCGGATCCCCAACCCGGCGGTCCACTTCGTGCGGTTCGGGATTGTCCCACGGGGAGACTACGACCGGGCGCTGCGCGGGCTGCTCGGTGCCGCGGAGCTCGAGGACCGCGACGACGGCCGCCGGGCGAAGACGGGGCCGCTGACCTTCCTCGGCGTCCTCGAGGTCGGCCCGAACCTGAAAGAGGTCGAGTTCCGGCCGGACGCACACTTGGCGGCGTTCGCCGTCCACTTCGCCGAACTCGCGGGTGCCAACGTCTCCGGCTACCACGACCGCCTGTTCGAATTCTTCGAGGAGCAGAAGCGGCTCCTGGCGGAGCGGAGGCGGGAGCCGGGGAACGAGGATGACCCGGTTGGGATGGACTTCGTCCGCGCCATGGCCAGGAAGGCCGCGTCACTGCTGGGCGCGCCGCCACCGGTCGGCGGCGCGGTCGAGGCCGTCGTGGTCAGCAGAGCTTTGGTCGACCGCGAGGGACGCAGGCGAAATCCTGAGCTGCCGCCGGTCAACGGCTTCTATTACGACGACCTGTCCGCAGCGATCGACGCCGCCTCTCGCGGCGCGCCATGCGGCCTCGTCGCCGGGTACCTGCGCGACGGCCGTGGCCAGGGCCGCCGCGACTGCCTGCGGCCCGAGGAGATGCGCCACGCGCTCGACCTCGCGCGTCTGCCGGACGGTCGCTGGCCGAGCGAGTTCCCGCTGACCCTGATGCAGCAGGTCGCGGTCAACGAGGGGCTGGCCCGCCTGTCGGACGGCGGGATTTTCTCCGTCAACGGCCCACCAGGTACCGGCAAGACGACGCTTTTGGCGGACATTGTCGCCACGGTCGTGGTCGAGCGGGCGCGGCTGATGGCGGAGTTCCGCTCCCCCGCCGCCGCGTTCCGCGAGGTCGGCCGGTCCATGGCCGACGAAGAGGGGTTCACCCCGGACTCCCGGTTCCGCGACTTCACCATCGTGGTGGCCAGCAGCAATAACGGCGCCGTCGAGAACGTCACCCGAGAGCTGCCAGACGCGGCGAAGATCCCGCCTGCGCGCCGCGCCGACTGCGCCCGGTTCACGGAGACTGCCGCCGCGCTGTTGAACCGACGCCTCAAGGCGGAGGACGAGGACGCTGAGGCGGAGCCGGTCAGGCCCCGGGAGGCATGGGGGCTGATCGCCGCTGCCCTGGGGAACAGAGCGAACCGTGGCGCCTTCTGCGCCGTTCTCCGCGCTAAGGAGAAGGTGCCGCCCGGCGAGGATGGCTCGCGGCCCAGGCGCGACGCGCCGTCCAACATCTTCCGTCAGCTCGGTGAACTCGGGCGCCTCGACTGGGCTGCGGCGAGGACGGCCTTTCAGACCGCCCTGGCCGAGGTGCGACGCCTGAAGGACGAGATTGCCGAGCATGAGCGGCAGATTGAGGCCGCCGCGCGGGCAGACGCCGAGGCGGAGGCGGCGGGCGAGCGCCACCGCGCCGCCGAGAAGGACGCTGAGGCCGCACGCCAGGATGTCGCGGCCATTGAGGGCGACCTCGCGGCCGCCCGGGAGATCCTGGCAGCGGCTGATCGTGACGTGGATCTGAGCAGGCCGGGGCTCTTGGCGCGGATGCTCGCGGCCCTCCGACTGTCGCGGGCCGCCACCACGGCCCGCGAAGCGCACGAGGAGATAGTGCGCCGCCGCGCCGAAGCGTCCGCCGCCTTCCAGGCTGCGGTGGCCCGCGGGCGCGAGGCGTCCAGGCGCCTTCGGGAGGCGGAGGCGGCCGTGGCTGCCGGGGCGGCGGACAAGGCGGCGCTGAAGCGGGCGGCGGACGAAGCGCGGCGCGTGGCCGAGTGCATCGCCGAGGCCCACGGCGGGATCGCCGACATCGCCTCGACCCTGGAACTGCCGCGAGAACGCATGCACCAGCGGCTGCCCCGCAGCAGCAATGCGTTGGACGCCGCGCGGGCTGAGGTGTTCGTCCGCGCGCTGGGCGTCCACCAAGCATTCATCAGCGGGGCCACCCGGCAGTTCAGGCGCAACCTGAGCTTGGCGCTCAAGATGGTGGGCGGCGAGATCAGGCCAGAGCCGTCCGCAGCGCTCGACCTGTGGGCCACGCTGGCTATCCTGGTGCCGGTCTTCTCCAGCACCTTTGCCTCCTTCGGGCGCTGCTTCGCTAACGTGCCCGCGGGCGGCATCGGCTGGCTGATCGTGGACGAGGCTGGGCAGGCCGTGCCGCAGCACCCCGTCGGCGCCCTGATGCGGGCAAAGCGCGCACTCGTGGTGGGCGACCCGTTGCAGGTCGAGCCGGTGATCACCCTCGATGAGGAGGTGGACCGGCGGCTGCACGAGCGCCGCGGCGCGCACCCCGTCCACCGCTCGACCGCGACGTCGATGCAGGTGCTGGCTGACCGGAACAACACCTTCGGCACCTTCATCGCGGGCGGCGACGAAGAGGTCTGGGTCGGCTCGCCGCTGGTGGTGCACCGTCGCTGCGTAGAGCCGATGTTCTCCATATCGAACACCATTGCCTACGGCGGCGGCATGGTGCTGGGGGACGGCAAACCCGAGCAGGAAAGGCGGATCACGGAAGGCGACCCGGCCCACAGTGTCCTGCCGCGACCGCTGCTCGGGCCGAGCCGCTGGATCGACATGCTGACTGACCGGGGCGGCGACGGCCACTTCATGCCCGCTCATGCCGAAATGGCGGCGGCCATCGTCCGCGAGTTTATGGTCCGCGGCTGGGCCGAGGGGGCGAGGCCGGACAGGCTGCCAGACCTCTACGTCATCTCGCCCTTCCGGACCGCGGCGGACGGCCTGCGCCGCCTGCTCTCCTCGCGCCGAGGCTGGTGGGCACCCGGCGTCCCCCGAAAGGCCGTGGACACTTGGCTGCGCGCCTGTGTCGGCACGGTGCACACCTTCCAGGGCAAGGAGGCGGAGGCGGTCGTCCTGCTGCTTGGCGGCAAGACGCCGGGCGCGATCCGCTGGGCGGCGGGCACGCCCAACGTGTTGAATGTGGCGGTGACCCGGGCGAAGCGGCGGCTCTACGTCGTCGGCGACTGGGACGCCTGGATGCGCGAGCCGCGAGTCCGCTCAGCCATGGGCGGCATTGAGGGGTTCCGCTCGTCGGCTGAGGCGATGCGGGCCAGCTTGGAGGCATCGCTAACCCTGGCTCCTTCGCTTGCCCGGCATGCTGGTCCAGCGCCCGCGCGCGATCTGAGTGGGTCGCGCTCGTAGGCGGCGGATCCCCCGCTGTGGAGTTCTCCGTGGCCAGATCGCCCGCGCGGCTGCGGCATAAAGCGCCGGGGCTGGACACGGCCGCGCGGAGCGATCCGGCAGGCCAGTGCCATCGCCCTGCTGCCGCGGCGGCGCGGCGCCGCGCGTTGGAGCCGGTGGCTGAGGTGGCATCCGTCTGCCCAGCACTTGACCTCGAGCGTCGGCACGGGCTGGCTTGCGGCCCTCCCGTCAGGGTGAACCCTCGCGGACCTGAAGCCAGGCCAGGAAAACCGGGCCGTACTCCCTTGCCGCCCCATCACGCTCCCGCTGTAACCTGACATATAGAGGGACAGCGGGATGGCTAGCCGTCCGGTTCTAGGGCAAGCCCGGCGCATGACTCAGTCCGTCACCTCCCGGTCGTCCCCGATCCGGTCGGCCGCCGACCTCCTCCGGGGCGATTACCGACCCGCCGAGCACGGCGAGGCCATCCTGTTCCTGGATATCGACGGGGTCCTGCTCTCGGGCCGCGCTTGGCTGCTGCCGGTGAACCGGCGCCTGCAGGGAGCGGGCGCAAAGTTGACAAGGCAGGAGGCGAGCAAGCTGATCGGCCGTGAGGCGGTGTTCGACGCCTGCGCGGTCGCCTTGGTCAGCCGGATCTGCGAGGCGACCGGCGCCCGCATCGTGGTCGCCAGTTCGTGGCGGTACACCGTTGGCTACGAGCAGACCCGGGCGAAGCTGCTGGAGCAAGGATTGCCGGAAGCCCTCCTGCATGAGGATTGGGCCTGCCCGGTGAGTGGCTCCGACACGCCAGACAAGGCTGCCGACATCAAGCGCTGGCTCAAGGAGCACGGCGTCACCCATCCGACCGGCTGGCTGGCGCTCGACGACGAGGACATCGTGCCCGGCGCCACGATCAGGACCGACGCCCTGGATGGGCTGGGCGCCAGGGAGGCCGCGGCGGCTGTCCGGTACCTGGGCGGCACCGACCCGGGGCTCGGCGTCCGTACCGTGCCCGATGGCGATATGGAGTTGGTCCTCCAAGCCTTCCGCGGCGACCGCATTGCTGCCTGCCGGTGGCTGGAAGGAGTCGATGCCCGAACCTCGCGTGGCCAAAGACCTTCCGCCCTCCTCGCGAGGGGGCAACGAGACGAGGCAGTGAGGCAACTGTCAGCATTGATAGGTGCCGACGACATAAGCTAGGCGGCGTGGACAAAGCTGATCCATAGGCGGATGGCAGCGAGTTGGACAAATCCGAGGAAACTGCTGGCGGTGTGGTCGTAGCGGGTAGCGACGCGGCGGCAGTTCTTCAGGCGGTTGATGCAG
>NZ_PDOA01000051.1 GCF_003116135.1 Teichococcus aestuarii
GCCGCGGGCGCTGCTGGGCGGCAGCAGAGGACAAATGACCTGCCATTCCTCGTCAGTCAGATCTGTCGGGTAGCGCCGCCGCTCAAACGCTGCCTGCCGGGCACGGTGTTCCTTGGTCCACATCCAGACCATCTGGCCACGCAGGGACGCCCAAACACCTCACCACCAGCATTCTCAAACAGGCAGTAAGATGGCGGGTGTCGACGAGCGCCCGGAATGTTCGAGGACCTGGACAGTTTCCGACTTGGCGGAGGCGAAGAGGTCGACGGCTTTGACTGACCTTAAACCTGGAAACTGGCTCGGCCATTCTGAGAGTTTTTCGGCAGGATTGTTGACCTGAACGGAGGCTGGGTGATGCGGAAGAGCCACCACACGGAAGAGCAGATTGCCTTCGCCTTGAAGCAGGCGGAGCTGGGCACGGCGGTGGCCGAGGTGTGCCTCAAGATGGGCGTGTCGGAGGTCACCTTCTTCCGCTGGAAGCAGAATACGGTGGCCTGGGCCCTTCGGAGCTCCGGCAGCTCCAGGAGGAGAATACCAAGCTGAAACGCCTGGTGGCCGATCTCAGCCTGGACAAGGCCATGCTGCAGGACGTGCTGGCAAAAAAGCCCTGACGCCTGATCGTCGGCGCGACCTTGTCCGGCACGTGCAGGACAGGCTCGGCGTGAGTGAACGCCGGGGATGTGCGGCGCTGCGCTTCCACCGCTCTTCGCAGCGTTATCGCTCCAGCCGCGACGACCAGGCGCCCCTGAGACTGCGGATCCGCGAGATTGCCGCGGTGCGTGTCCGCTACGGCTACCCGCGCATCCATATCCTGCTCCGGCGCGAAGGCTGGGCCGTGAACAGGAAACGCGTCTATCGGCTGTACCGTCTGGAAGGTATGAGCCTGCGCTGCAAACGTCCGCGACGGCACGTCACCGCGGCACGACGTCTGGAGCGGGAGGTCGCGACCATGTTGATTGCCACTGAGATCTGACCCGGTTTGGGGTAAAGTTGCCACTGAGAGTTGACCCATGTTCGGACGCTAGCCTCGGCCTTTTGGGCGGGGGCAGCGGGAGTGTTGGACATGGCGTTGTTGAGCGTTATCCGGCGCTGGCATTTCCGGGAGCACCTGTCGATCCGCGCGATTGCCCGCCGGACCGGCCTGCTGCAGACCCAATTCCGGACCGTCTGCGTCGTACAAACGATCTTGCGCGCAAGCGAGCTAATCACTGCCCATCGCGCCGGGTGGTCGCCTCTACTCCCCAGCAGCAGTCGAACCGCATGCTCCCACACTTCCGACGAGCAGCTCGCTGCCGTCTTCTTTGTCGTCATGGCTTCACCTTCTCCAGGGTTGGAGCCCCGGAAAACCCGGGGTGATTCAGACCACCCAGATCTCGAGAGCACATCCGACAAAGGCTATGGCTTCCGTGCGCGTCATATAGCGGCAACTCTGGGCCTACTGATCCACATCAGCGATCAACACAGGCAAGGTAGAGTCACGGTGCAGGCGTTCAGGCTGATGAAGCCCTGTTCCGAACATTTCGGCTACTTCCTCATAAACCTTCTTGACGGGCAGGACTTGGCCGTGCCTCTCAAAAACCCCAGGGTTTGGCTTTGCCGCTTGACCCACAACGACTAGGCTGGATCTATCAGGGGTTTCGCGCACCGCAGTCAGGAACCGTCTGGCGCCAGTCGGCCCCAAGAGATGCACAAGGTAAAGATCGGCTGGCTCGGCAGGACGACCGATAGCTTCCTCCAGAGCCGGCTGTGCTTTCTTGAGCCGTTCGGCTGCAAGAATAGCCGAAAGGTGTGGATTGTCCCTGAGCATTAGGATCGCCTGGAGCTCACGCCAGTTTCGTGCACCGATGTTGCCGTCGCGGTCTGTCACGAGTGCCGCGGCTTGGCGAGCAAGGCCATGTTGTGACCCGAAATCTCGAACCACTTCAAGCCAAGTGTCACGAGTGAACTGCATCAGGCCGCGCGCTGAGGAAGATGGGCTTCTAGCTAGTGGATCAAGCCGGCTTTCTCGTTTGGCAATCTGGCGCAGAACATAGGCGCTAAGGCCCGTCGATTGCTCTGCACGTTGAAGCGCCACCTCCACGGTATTCCTGCCTCGTTCGCCGGTACGTTCACGAGACCTAGAAAGGCTGCCTTGTTGTTCTCGATGCGCTGCGCGTATGCGTTGCGTGCTCTGCCCACGCGCGGAGGGCCGTACCGCACGAGCGTCTCGGCGCTGCGCGGCAGCCCTCCTGATAGTTGTGGCAGATGCCGGCGAAGCTTTTACCTTCTGCGCCATAGATCCTGCACGCGTCTGCCGCGTCTGGGCAGCTTCAGCCGGAGGAAAGGCAACAGGCAAAAGCAAAAGCGATGCGGTCATGGCAGCGGGCAGAGCACGCATCCTCCATGACGGCAGAAATAGGCACAGCGAATTCCACAATGCACGAGAGCGTGCAATGCTGAAGGCGTTTTTGGTCACGTCAGTCTCCTTGGGGGCGAGGGACAGCGTGGCTTTGGTGTTGGTTGGCCTTTAACTCGCGAGATCCGGAAACGTACAGGATAGTAACAGGAACGTTTTCATTTGAGGTAATGCAGGCGGTGAACTGATCGGTTTACTCAACCCCCGATAATTATCTGCTTTGAGATTTCTCTGATGCTGCGAAGAAATTAGATGCCGCCGTACAGAACGGGATTGGGTTCACGAACCGAGTGCCCGCTTGAGAATGCTAGGCTCAGGACCTATCAATGGGCGCTCTTGCGCTTTGGTCCTGCTGTGATTCCAGGGCGGCCGGAGGAAACTGCCATGGCTGACCTGTTCTGATTCACAAAGGGTGTTGATGGCCACTGATACCTGATCCGGGGTTGCCACGAAGATCTGGCCCGGGTTGTGGATGCGGGGTTTTCAGATCTCGTCAGGGCGGCTGTGGCTTCCTTTCGCGATGGGCCTGAGTGGCGGAGCTGTTCACCTGGCTCGATGCCCAGCTCGGACGCCCGCCGCGGAACAGCCCGACGGTGGAGTCCATCCGCTATGCGATGAGACACCAAAAGCAACTGGAGCGGCTCCTCGACGACGGCCGCAGCGAGGCTGACAACAACACCGTGGAGCGGGCGATCCGTCCTATCTGCCTCAGCCGCAAGAACGTGTTGTTCGCCAGCAGCTACGGTGGTGCTGCTAGATGGGTTGCTATCGTCTCTCTGGCGAAGACCTGCAAGCTGAAGACGTCGATCTGCAGCGCTACTTTACGGCTTGCTGACCCGGCTCACCAATGGCTGGCCCAATAGCCGCATTGACGAGATCATGCCCTGGTGCTGGGTCAAAGCTGACAGCCAACCGTCAAGTGCTGCAGCGTAGGATCTCCAGACAGCGCTTACTCTCCTCGGCAGGCTTGATCTGGTCGCGAATGGCGCCCGCAGCGTGCTCTGGCCTGACCTGGTCCGATGATCCCGCTCGACGCAGTCTGCCGGCAGGAGGTGTCGCCGACGCTGGACGAGGAGGACGCGGCCCAGTAGGTTCAGCCAGCCGGTTGGTGCCGGCCTGTCCAGCAGCACGACTGTCCCGTGTGAACGGCTTCACGCCCCTCTTCACACCCCAAGCTGCTGAAATCGCTCCAAATGTGAAGCTGTGAAGCTGTGAACGCGTTTCCTCGTGTGCGCGCGTACGCGGCCGCATACGCGCGCGCGCCGTTTGCGCGTGCGCAGACGCGCGTGCAGGGGTGCGCGTGCAGAGGCGCGCGTGAGAGACATGACCTTCACATGCTTCACACATTCACATATCCTTCTATATCAATGGTTTGAGCTGTGAACCAGGCTGTGAACCCGTTCACAGCCTGAGGCGACGGCCGCAGCGGCAGGAAAATCGCTGCTACAGCCCGCAAAGCCGCTTGCACCATCCCGCTTTCTCCGATGTGCTCACGAGAAAGCGAGGCGGCCGTTTTTGTCACGACGTGAAACAGCCATCGGGCAGATCGACGCAGGTGGCGGCCCGGCCCCCCTGCGGGTCCCTCCCCAGGGGGTGGGCCATTATGGTCGGGCAGAGCATGCGCGCGCGCCAGTGGCGCGGTTTGGGCGAGGTTGACAGGGTTGACGATGGTTGACGCGGAGCAGCAGGGCAGGACGGAGGTGGCGTTCGCCTGGTACGCAGCCGAAGCCGCGATGCTGGCCGAGCGCGATGCGGCGGTGCCGGCCGAGGCCCTGCTCGGCTGGCTGCAGCCCTTTCTGCCGCAGGAGCCGGGGCTGATCCTCGATGTTGGCGCCGGCACCGGCCGAGAGGCCGCGTGGCTTGCTGCACAGGGCCACCAGGTGCTGGCGATCGAGCCGGTGGCCGCCCTGCGCCGGGCGGCTGAGCCGCGTCAGGCTGGGCTGCGAGTCCGCTGGCTGGAGGATCGCCTGCCGGCGCTTGCCGCCACGCAGCGGCTGGGTCTGGCAGCCGATCTGGTGCTGCTGAGCGCGGTCTGGCAGCACGTCGCCCCGGCAGACCGGCCCCGCGCCTTCCGCGAGCTGGTGGGGCTGCTGAAGGCGGGCGGCCTCTTGGCGCTGACCCTGCGGCACGGCCCGGCTGAGCCCGAGCGCGGCATGCACCCGGTATCGGTGGCCGAGATCGAGGCGCTGGCCCGGGCAGAGGGGCTGGCCATCCTGTCCGTCACCGAGGCGGCCGACCGGCTGGGCCGGCCCGAGATCCGCTGGACGCAGATGGTGCTGCGCCTGCCCGATGACGGCAGCGGCGCTCTGCCGCTGTTGCGCCACCTGATCCTCAACGACGCGAAGAGTGCGACCTACAAGCTCGGCCTGCTGCGCAGCCTGTGCCGGGTGGCCGATGGCGCCGCCGGCCTGGCCGAGGAGGCGGGGCCCGAGCATGTGGCGGTGCCGCTCGGGCTGGTGGCTCTCCTGTGGCTCCGCCTCTACCTGCCGCTGCTGGCAGCCGGCCTGCCGCAGAGCCCGCAGAACCGCGGAGCGGCCGGTCTGGGGTTTGTGGGGCCCGGCTGCCAGGCGCTGCTCGCAGGGGCCGCCACGCCCGCCGAGCTATTGCCGGATTGGCCAAATGGCGGTCGGACCTCGCCGATACTTCCTTCTAGGGTTATGCTGCATTGCGCCAGATCGCCCGTGGCGCGGGGCGATCCGATCGCATGCGGAGGATGAAAATCCGTATACGGTGCGCCTGCTGACAGCAGCCATTCCTGGCGGTGCAGGGCTTCACTCCGGCAGTTCCACCGCGCAGACCAAAACGGAAGGACCAAGGTATGAACGATCCCCTCAATGGCCGCGAGATCTGGGTGGTCTGGGGCGGGGTATTCCGCGACACGAGTTTCGCGGAATTAGAAGAGGGCACGGAAGAGTTACACGGACCTTTTCACAGCATGGCGGCCGCCGAGAAGGTCTGGTTGGAACGTATGCGCAGGATGGTGGATATCGCCTCGCACCGGCTTTTCGTGCTGCGGGCCCAAGCTATCCCGGAAAAGAGGTGAGCCGGAGCCTTCTCTTGACGCTGTGCGCGCTGGCTGCCTTGTCAGCCGGTGCGCTGTAGCGGCGCATCCTGACCTGGGAAGGTCCCCTTTCGCTCGCTCGTCTGCGTGGCAAGGTAGGGTTCCCCGACCGGTCCCAGCGGGAGCAGGCCCAGGAGCGGTTTCTGTAGCCTGATTTAAAAATTGAGGCGCAGGTCAGCCGTATTCCAGGCCATTCGCGGGTAACGTCACGAAGAGCCTAGCGGCATTTCTCGTTGGATAGGTAGTTCACGCGGAAAGCTTGCCTATGCCGCAGCCTGAAGCTCAGCCGCGGCCACAAACGTCACACTCCATCACGCCGCTCATTGTTGAGATTCAGGGTAGTGCCTAATATCCTTGGGGCAATCCCGCAGGCCTACGCCTTTACTACCTCCGCCCGCTCGTCCGGACCAGCCGGACCTTCTCGTCCTTGAAGTCCTTCGTAAAACCGTCTCTGCTGCGTCATGGAACTTCCTTTGCCTCATCGGGAACCCTCCACTTTTCCAACGCAAGTCCAGTAGCAAGACCCCACGCAGGCTTGGCATTGGTCTTCCGGACCGTGGGGCAGGGTCCCGGGCTGAGAACACCTTGCCTAGCAGCTTCGGCAAGGCAGACGCTATGAAAGGGCTGCATCCTCAAGGGCAGAGAAGGGCGGCCAGCTCCTGCGGCAAGGACGCCCCAAAAGCAGGACGGTAGCCACGCCGCAGCTTTTTCTGCGCCAGACGCACGCAAGCGGCACTGGCCTCGGCGCTGTTGGCGTAGGGGTCGCGCCGCACCTGACCGGCGGCGCCATGCCGTCCCCATTCGCGCACCAAACACCATCCGCCTAGCAGATCCGCCATTATGTAGAGCCGGTAGAAGCGGTCCATGTTGCGCGTCGGGTCACGGCGATGCAGCCAGAGGCTCAGCATGCGAGCGACATCCATCGGGAAAGCCGTTAGAACCAAAATGGAACATGCCTGAGCTGTTGAGGCGCTGGCAAGCTTGACCATTCCGTGTTTCTGCAACCGTTAAATTGTACTGATTATGTTGGTAAGGGGATGGATTTGGTACCCTTGCAGCACCTGCCCCTGTTCTGACGTCAGAACAGGACCGGGAAGGGTGAGAATCTACGCTATGCAAGAAAGCGACCTCAGGACCCTGCGGCGGTAGTTGCGCCTCTGCCGATCGGAGCTGAAGGACATTCTCAATGCTGCGCTGGAGCGCAGCTACGATAAGCCCCGCATCTCTCGCTAGGAAAATGGCCGCGAGCCGATTCCGGATGAGGTCGGCCGGGCCGTCGTAGCCCTCATCTCCGACCGGTTCCGCTATGCTTGCATCCTGGTGCTGGCCAACCAAAAGGGCGGCGTAAGCAAGGCCCCCTACGCCATCAATCTCACCTGCGGGCTGGCGCGCCAGGAGGCGCGGTTGCTGCTGGTAGACCTTGACCCGCAAGCCAAGGCCGCGTTGATGACGCTCGGCAGCATCTAGGCCTGTTGTTAGGGGCGTATATGGCGCAGGCGATTCTGCGCGACTGACTGCTGGAGGAGGTAATCTCCCGACAGGATGACTCGTTGCTGGACGGCTGCGCCGGTTTCGAACTGACGCCCAGCCATGTTGACCTTGCCAAGACGATTGACCAACGCGAGCCTAGGCTCAGGACTCATTGATCCAGAAGAGGGTGGTGGCTGCAAGGCAGATGGCGGACATGAAGGTATGGGCGCAGCGGTCATAGCGCATGGCGATGCAGCGCCGGTCCTTGAGCCTGACGAACATG
>NZ_PDOA01000052.1 GCF_003116135.1 Teichococcus aestuarii
CCGCTATTGCCGCCACCACCCGCTCGCGCAGATCCACTGACAGCGCTTTCGACATGCCCGTCGCCCCTCCAATACCAGGGCAACTGAATCACCTTCCGCCCGGCGCCGGGATCACAAGCGATTCAGTCAGGCCGAAAACCGCTCTAGCAAACCGGAAGGCCCGGAGGAGCGGGCGATCTCGGCGCGGGCGGCAGGAATGGTGCAGGCATTTGGGTGGATCTGGTGCATGGCTCATCTCCGTCCCTGGACGGCGTGCGGCAGGCGCTTAAACCGCCGCTGGTACTCTACTATTGCCATCCTCAACGGGTTCTGACAACATTCCGTGACCAGACAGCGAATCTTGGCTTCCGTATATCGCCCTTCATTCCGGCGTTTCGCAGTAGTGAAGAGCTGGCGTTCATCACGACAATGGGGAGGGGTTTGGAAGCACCCAGCTTGCAGAATGTTTAAGAAGAAGGCAGATTTGCCAAATATTTGATGTCAGGAAGCCAGCTGAAGGAGAGCGTATTCTAAAGGGAGGGGGCCTGAAGGCTGCCCCGGAGTGCGTTTCCATTGATCAACCTTAGGTTGATAAACAGACTCGTTTTAGAGCCGGCAAGTTTAGGCATGGCGAAGGGCTCCGCTTCCCTCGCGTTGTGCCAGGCATGACGCTGGGGGGAAACATTGACTGTTTCTAAACCATTACTGAAAGTCTTCACGCCACTCCCGCCGGAGAGGAACGGGATTGCTGATTATTCTAGCACCCTGCTGAATGAGTTGCGCAGTCTCTACGACTGCACCGTCTTCTGCGACGACCCGGCCGCCCTTGCCCCAGTCGGCGTGGCGGTGCGCGACCAACTCCAAGCTTTCCGCGCCATCGGTCCGCATGACAGGATCCTGCACCAGATCGGCAACAATGGCGGCCACGTCTTCGTGCTGCGCGCACTGCGGCAGTTCCCCGGCGTCGTGACTATCCACGATATCGGCCTGTTCTATCTCTATGAGCTAGAGACGCGCGGCATAGATCCCATGCTGGCGCAGATGGCGTTCTCCGCTCCCCGGCTCGCCTCCGTCTATGGGCGCCACTGGAAGCGGCTGAACATGAAGACCGCGGCCAATTACGCCCTGTTCGACATGCAGCGGGAATTGCTCCAGCGCTCCTCCGGCGTGGTGGTGCACTCCCACTTCGCGCGGGCGAAGCTGCAGGCCATCTATGGCCCCGAGCTGACGCGCCACGTCTCCGTCATCCCGCATTTCGCCCCGCCGGCGTACATGCCGGAACAGGCCGAGGCGCGCCGGAAGCTTGGCCTGCCGGCCGATGCCTTCATCGTCACCACCTCCGGTTTTGCGACGCGCGCCAAGCGCTTCGACTGGATGATGGAGGCGCTGGAGGCGGTGCTTAAGCAGGGACTGGAGCTGATCTGGATCCATGCCGGGGAAGAGCGGCCGGAAGAATATGACGTCTCGGCCCAGCTGCAGAACTTTCCATTGCTGCGCGAGCGCACGCGCATCACCGGCTATATCGACGAGGAGGCACTCAACGCGCAGATCGCCGCCTGCGACCTGCTGCTGAACCTCCGCTTCCCCTCGGTCGGCGAGAGCTCCGGCACGCTGGCTCGGGCGCTGGCTGCCGGCCGCTGCTGCGTCGTCAGCGACACCGCCTCCTATCGCGAACTCCCGCGCGAGGCGGTGATCCACCTGCCGGTCTTCAACCAGGTCCGGGCCCTGGTCCAGGCGGTGCGGGCCCTGCACCAGGACCGCTCGATGCTGCACTCCTTCGGGGCCAATGCGCGGCGCTACGCCGAGACCGAGTTAAGCATGGCATCCGTCGCGGCCCGCTACCGTGAGGCCATTGAGGAAAGCCAAGCTCACACCCGGCCGCGGCCGGGCCTGCTGCCCCGCCCCCTCCCTAGCGTGCCGCCGATCCTGGTGATGGAGGGCGGCGAGACGCTGTCCCGCGAGAGCGTGGCCGAGACGCTGCGCGACGTGACGGGCCATTGCCGTCTCCTGCTGAAATTCCGCGATTTGGCGGAGCTGGCAGCCAGCTACGCCGCACGGCCGCCACTGCTAGCGGAATTGCTACCGGAGCATGTGAAGGTGATGGATCTGCGCGTACTCGCCCCCGAGGATGCGCCGGACAACGCGGCGGAGGGCGTGCCCGCCGCCGCGGCGCAGGAGGCGTTGCTCGGCCCGCTCGCGCAGGCCAGCGGCATCCTGCTACAGCTTGAGATCGCAGGGAGCGCGGCATGAGTGACACCGCCTTCTCCGCGCCGGGCCATGCTGGCGTGCTGGCCACCCAGGCGCACCAGCTGATGGCCGTCTGGCTTGATGCCGCCGCCGGCCCGCTGGCGCTGCTGGACCTGTCCTTTCCCTCCCTCGCCCTGGGAGGGTTCCTGCGCAGCGACCTGCCGGGCTTGGCTGATGCCGGCGCCATACCGGCCGCCGCCACGGCCTTCTACGGGCGGTTCCGGGCCGCAGGCGGCCATCGGCCACTGTTCGGCCTTGGCGGGGTGGAGGATGCCGCCATGCTCGCGGCGGCGGAGCTGGCGTGGAACCAGCCCGGTCGGCAGCGCCTGGTCTATACGCAGGACCCTGTCGCGCCGGCTATCCTGGAAACCTTGCACCAGGCCGGAGCTTGGATGCTGGTGCGCGGTGCGGCGGCCGTGGCCGTGGCGCGGCTTCCCGCGCTGTCGGTGCTGCCGCTCGTTATCGAGACCGATGGTGAGGCCGCGCGCTACACGCTCCTGCTGCCCGCCGAGGCGGCCCCACAGATGCGCCGCAGGTTGACCGAGGCCGGCTGGGGCTTCGGCCATGTCACGCCCGGCAAGGATGCTGCGGAAGATTCCTCTGGTCCTGTGGTGCTGTGCGCGGCCCCCTTGCCGTTGCCACATGATGCGCCGCTGCTGACGCAGATTCCCGCCTCGGCGCTAATCCACGACGGCGCCTACCGCAGCGAGGCGGATGGGGCATACAGCTGGGTCTGGACGGGGCCGGAGCGGCACGTCCGCATGGTGTTCGGCACGCTGCCGCCCGCGGCGCGCTGGCTGAAAGTCGCCGTAATAGGTGCTGGGAAGGCTGCGCAGCTGGAGGGGCTGGTGGCCACGCTGGATGGCGCCACTTTGCCGCACCGTCTCGAACGCTGGTCCGAGACGAGCGCGGGCGTGATCGTGGACCTGCCGCCTGGCTACTCCGGAAGCCCGATACTGGGGCTAGCGGTGCCGGCCACGGTGCAGGAGCCGGAGGGCATCCGCCGCCTGGGGCTTTGCATCCATAAGATCGAGGTTTTCGTATGAGCCGCGCCGTGCGCGTCCTGGTGGTCTCGCCCATCCCTTCGCACCCGGCGGACCAGGGGAACTCGGCACGCATCCAGGCTTTCGGCCACCAGCTCAAGCAGCGTGGCTCGGTGGTCGACTTTTTCTATTACGGCATGGAAGGGCTTTCGAACGAGCAGCGGGTTCACATGTCCGCCTTTTGGAACCATTTCCATTTCATGCCCTCGCTTCCGCTGGCCCGGCCGTGCTTCGCCGAGTGCTGGGGCCTTGATGACTGGTGCCCGACCGAGCTGGTGGAGGCGGTGAGCGCCCTGCACCGGGCGGAGCGGTACGACGCCGTCATCGTGAACTATGTCTGGATGTCGCGTATTCTGACCGGCATCGAGGGGGCGGTGCGTGTGCTAGATACGCACGACCTGTTCGGCGACCGGCACCGCGTCTCCGAGCAGAATGGCCTCGAGCCGCGCTGGTTCTTCACCTCCCCCGCGGAGGAGGACCGCGGCTTCGCCCGCGCCGATGTGGTCATCGGCATCCAGGACGAGGAGGCGGCCATCATCCGTGGCCGCTTCGGCGGCACGACGCTGACGGTCGGCCACCCGATGACGCCCTATTTCTTGACCGATACGATCGACCCGGACCCGCTGCTCTCCTTCGGTTACCTAGGCAGCGCCAATCCGTGGAACCTGCGCTCCGTCGCAGCGCTCGACGCAGCGCTGGGCCCGGATGCGGGAATGACATGGGCTTTGGCGGGGACTATCCTGCGGCGCAACCTGTCGCTAGTTTCGAACCCGGTGCGGCTCGGCGTTCTGCCGACGGTTGACCTATTCTACCAAAAGGTCCGCTGCGTGCTGAACCCGATGCTCGGCGGCACCGGGCTCAAGATTAAGACGGTGGAGGCACTAGCCTATGGCCGTGCCACGATCGGGACACGGGACGCCTTCATAGGCCTGCCGGTGCGCCATACGGCGCACCGCCTGGAGACGGTGTCCGAGATTGTGGACGCGATGCGCGAATACATGGGGAACCCAGCCTTCCGGAAGGAACTGCTCAACGCCTCCTGGACGCTTTACCTACAGTATCTCGCAAAAGTTGGGTGGGAATACGACGGCCTGCTGCGCTGCTGCGCCGGAGATCTGCCGCGCAGGTGCAAGAGCATGCGGCAGGAGGAGGCGCCATGGCGTGGTGCTGTCGGGCATCAGGTTGATGGTTAGTTGACCCTTTACACGTCCACAACTAAGCTGCGTTTAGGGGAGCCTGCTTGTTTCAAGCCTGCTTAGTTGTCGATTCGCCCACCATTATTGACCTCGATGCGCATGTATCTTGACGATCGGGAACCATGATCGAAACCCTCCAAACCCAACCTAGCTTCCTGCCGGAGGGCAGCACCTTCCAGCAGATCCTGCTCCGCTGCAGCCAGGACTGCAAGGTGGATGACGAGGTGGCCGCCTATGTGATGGGAATAAGGGTCGGGCAAACCCGGCTGCAGGGCGACTTCAAGGTGGGCGACCGGGTGTCCGTTCCTGTTCGCTACCTGCCAATGGTGGAGCTGCCGGCGACGATCCGGCTAAGCAGCAGAGATAGCAGCGTTGGCGACGTCGAGGCGCTGGTTCTGAAGACGCCCGATGCCGCGGCCGCTCTAGTGGGGCCTGGCGAGATCATGGTCGAGCGGCTGGGCTTCAACCAGGGCATGCTGCGCGGCTATGCCGTCAACCGCGTCAACGGCCTGTCCTCTCCAATGCTGTTCGCCCGGCTAAACGGGCTGCTGATGCGTCCCGTTGCGGTTGAGCGCCCGCGCCTTCTGGACGATGGCGGCTGCTCCTTCGGTTTCGCAGTGCAACTCTACCCGACCGATATGGGAGAGAACGGCTTTTCCATTGCGCTGCACGTGGTAGGCGAAGATGTGCCGATCGCCAATTTCCAGTACATGCGCAACGACGGCGATGAGCAGACGAAGCGCATCCTGGCGCTGGAGAGCCGCTTGGCGCAAGCCCAGCAAATGACCAGCCTACAGATCGCCGCGCTGACATCCGACTTTCGCAAGCGGCTGGACGCGCAGCAGGAGCGGATTGATGCCTTCATCGACTATGCGAGCTGCCTGCTGTTCGACCAGCTCGCCGTGGAGCCGGTGGGCGAGGCGACCAGCCTGCCGCTGGAGCCGGATGAGAGCATGCGCGCCCGGATGGCCGCCTTCCGCCAACTTGTCTACGACGCGCCGAAGGCCAAGGTAGAAATGACCGCGGCTTCTCCGGTGCATGCGCCTATGGTGGAACTGCCCCCTCACAGCGAGGCCTACAGCTTCGGCTGGTACGATGTTGAAGGCGACGAGGCCGGTGAATTCCGTTGGATGGGCCAGATCGGCATGGTCCAGAACCCGGCACCGGCCCGGCAGCCGGAGCAGCTGACCATAAGGCTGCGGCATGTGTTTAAGGTTGCGGTGCCGATGCTGCGGTTGTTCCTAGACACGCAGGAAGTTGAGGCGACGATCACGCCCGCTAATGCGCCGGATGTTTATCTGGTGGAGGTGCAGCAAGCGTTTGATGCGCCACCCTTGCCTCATTTCCAGACCTTGCGCATCGACAGCTTCGTGGCTGGCAGTCCTTCGGAAGCAGAAGATAGTACTGATACTCGCATACTATCCGTAGCAATTTCTTCTATCTTTATAAATTACTTGTAACGTTTTTCAATATAAGCGACGGTTTGATTACGCTCTAGAGGTTGTTATGGACCTCTGGCCTGGTAACGATTAGGTTGCGGGGCATGACTGCCCGCAAGCCGTACCCATCTGATGTGTCTGATGAAGAATGGGTGCTGGTCGCGCCCTATCTGACGCTCCTGCCGGAGGACGTCGGACAGCGGGAGCATTCATTGCGCG
>NZ_PDOA01000053.1 GCF_003116135.1 Teichococcus aestuarii
TCGACCTGACGCAGTTTGGCCACGATCTCCTCCGGCTTGTGCTGCTTCCTCGCCATCTCAACCTCCTCCCCTCCGCGTCCCGCTAATCTCACATCAGCGGCGGTCCACTTTTAAGGGGGCAGGTCAAGGCTGTTCAGCCACCTCGTCACGCCAATCCGATGTCCGCATTGCCGACGAAGGTTTCCATCACCTCATCATAAAGTGCCCAGGTAGTGCTAGAGGCTGTTATGGATCTGCCATTGGTGGCCTGATTTTGCTAATCTTCCGGGATGGACCTGCGTGCGGAAGGCCGAGGGAGTCCAGCAGGTTATGAGAGATCCATAACAGCCTCCGAGAAATTGACTTGTTTTTAAAAACAGCATCAATTATAGAATTGATTTTTATATGAATTAGAAGAGGGCGCAATGAAGATAAGATTGACAATCTTAGGAAATTGCCAAGGAGCTTTTCTACAAAACCTAGCAAAGAGGTTTCCAGACCAATTTGTTGTCAATAATACGCCTGATATGTATCAGCAAGATGAAAGTTATTTTGTAGAATTTAAAAGAATAATTGAAAATTCAGATGTTGTTATTAGCAGACATTTTGCTGAGGGCTTAAAATTCACTCCGGCAATTACAAAAAATCTAAAAAATGTTTTAAAAGAAAAGCTTATTGTTTTTCCAAATATATATTTTAATGGATATTTCCCAGATTTTTTTGTGCCGTATAATAAATTAGGTAAAGCTATTCAAGGAATAGCAGGAGATTATCACAGCAGAACTATCTACGATTGTTATAAAAAGAAAATGTCGGAAAACGAAGCAATAAATGAAATTTTCTTGTTAGAGCAAAAAGAAAAATACAAAAGTTCTTTTGAAAACTCTTTTAAACTTCTTACTGAAAAAGAAAAAGAATCCGACATTAAAGTTTCTGATTTAATTATTGACCGTGGTAGCGGAGTACCCAGGCTATACACATATAATCACCCTAAAAATTTTATTCTTTATAAAGTTTTTGAAAGAGTTCTTGAAAGAATTGGCGTTGACATAAAAATTGATGGAGACCCCCTCCAAAATTGGGCACTAGATTGGAAAATACTTCCTATTTATCCTTATTTGTGCAAAAATTATAATATTAGTGAAGAATATGCTTCCTATGTGTGGAAGACTCGTGTTCTACCGTTGGGGATATTAAACGAGAAGTCTCATAGAGTAGTTGAAATAGATGAATTTGTTGCTTCTTCGTATGAAAAATACAGGGAGAATGAGGTTCCTCAAGGCTAAATCCACGTAATGTTTTTTATTTGAGGAATAATCATGTCTAAAGTAACTTTTGTGAGCATTGTATACGATGAAGAGGCTGCGTTGCTTGGTCTTCAAGCAGCCTCACTAAGCAAATTCTTCTACGATAAGGATATTTCTTCAATTATAGTTATTGTAAATCAAGAAAATTTTGAGAGTTTTTCTAAAAAGTTTTACAGTAAGACTATTTTCTATTACGGCAATCTTCTTTCTAAAGTTACTCTTTTAGATGCAGGATGTCTGTTCCCCTATGGTGCTGGAAAATACGATAGAAATCCTGGTTATTATAAACAACAAATATGTAAATTGTATGCAGCGAAAATTGTAAAAGATGATCATTACATTTGTTTAGACGCAAAAAATTTTTTTGTTGCTCCAGCTAGCGCAGAAGACTTTTTCTATAATTCGATTCCAAATAGTTATTTTGAATTATACAAATCTGATCCGCCTTCTATTCAGCGAATGGGAAGTGCAGAATACTCAAAATTTTTTGGGATTGCAGATCTGGAGAATCATGAACCTGGAATGGCAATTATGACCCCGTTTGCATTCCATAAAGATATAGTTTTAGATCTAATCAAATTTTTTGAACTTGCAGGAAATCCTATTGAAAGTAAATTTTCAAGTTTTACTAGGAGATCAGAGTTTTTATTGTATTTTACTTATATGAGATACAAAAAAATTGATTTTTCATCTAGATATTGTGTGACTAGAACGCCTCTTTCTAAAACGTTTTGGCCGGATCAAAATTTTAGTAGACGATCTTTTTTTAATAGCATCAAATCTATGAATGAAAAAAATCAGAAAATTGTTGGCTTACATAAAAATACATTAGTAAATTCTAATGTTGAAGAGATTTTCTGCCTTAGAAAATATTTAATTGATATTGGAATTAGCCAAGAAGCTTGTGACGATTTCTATATTTTTGCGTCAGAGATAATTAGAGGGAGTGTAGCTGGATTATGACTTGGCTTTGATCTGTTGGAACCTTCCTGACCAACCTCATGAGGATCATGAGGTTGTGGGTGAGGACGCGCAGGACAAGCTCACGCGCTGAGCCTGATGGCCGTGCGCGGTCAGGGCAGAGCCGAGGCGGCGCTTGTGCTGGCTGAAGCCGCTCTCGATGCGCCAGCGCTGGTTGTAGATGAGGCGAGGGAAGTGCTGGCGGAGAGCGCGCCGGCAGGGCGTTTTCGGCAAGCGCTGTCCAGTGTTCCGTCCGTTCAGGGCAATGATGCTGCGCCCGATGCCGAGTTCATCACGACACGGGCGATGGTTGTGCTCGGCGTCGTAGCCAGCATCGGCCAGCACCGTGCTCAGATCCATGAGCGTGGCGGCCTGGCACAGAGCGGGCGTGAAGTCCGGGCGAGTCCTGGCCAGGCCCGCTGCCGATGACCAGAGCCCTTTCCCGCGCCACGGCGTTTGCCGAAGTGCTCGCTGACGTGCCGCGTCTCCCGTCCGGTCGCATTCACGGCCGCGGTAGGTGAGGCGTCAATCAGGCCCACGGACCCGGCCCGCTCCACGATGACTACCTGGGCATGGCGGAAGGTCACCCTTTTTTCCCCTCTGGCAGGAGACGCGTGCGGCATAAGCCAGAGTGGAACAGTGCAGCACCTTCCGCAACTCCAGGACCTTTCGCAGATTTTGCCACTCGGCCACCAGGGGCACCAGCCCATGGTAGCCAGTGCGCAGGAACTGGCGCAGCACCAGCAGCGCGAAGAGCTGTGCCTGGGCGAAAAGTCATACCGGGAGGTCCAACTGCCATAGGCCGGAAAGCTTCGCCGCCCGACGGCCGGTGCTTCACGCGCGACCCGTACCGCCGATTTTGTCATTCCGCGCATCAATACTCTCGTAACCAGATCCCAGGTCCCGCCCCAGCGCTCCAACCACCAGAAAGTTTTAATCTCTCAACATTATATCATTATAGGTTCTGAGGAAACGCTGATGCTCGCGTACAAGGGAGTGCTAGTCTTATCATTATGGACCCGCGCTCTTTGCAGGCTGCTATTCGCTTCGGGCTAGGAGCCCGTCCGGATCAAGCGCTGCCTCGTGACCCATTGAGCTGGCTGGATGCACAGCTGGAAGGACCAGATCTGGCGCCGCCGGTCCCGGCAGGCTGGCCAGCGCCACCTACAGTGCGGGATGGCTACCGGAACTGGGTCGAAGGCGATAGGCGGCGCGACCAGAGACCACCCCGCCAACCGCATCCGGTGGACTACGCTTTTGCTGCGGAGGTGGTGGCACTGCAGGCATTGCGCATCGACACTGCAACTCCCTACCGGGAACGGCTGGTGGAGTTCTGGGCCAATCATTTCACCGTCAGCCGGCGGGCCGGCTATGGCGTTGCCAGCACAGTGGGCCCGTTCATGCGAGATGCTATCCGCTCGCACGTTACAGGCACATTTGCTGATATGCTGGTGGCGGTGGTGCTGCATCCGGCCATGCTGTCCTACCTAAGCCAGACACAGTCGACTGGACCGAACAGCCCGCTCGGCAAGCAGCGTAAGCGTGGGCTGAATGAGAACCTGGCGCGCGAGATCCTGGAACTACACACCGTCTCGCCTGCAGCTCGCTACAGCCAGCGCGATGTTACCGACTTTGCACGGCTGTTGACCGGCTGGACGGTGGAGCGGATGCGCGAGCCTTATGGGGCTGTGTTCCGCGCCAATGCACATGAGCCAGGCGAGAAAATCGTGCTCGGCCGCCGCTTTGGTGAAGGTCCGGCGGAGGTGGAGAAGGCACTGCGTTTCTTGGCGTCGCATTCCGCAACCCAACGCTTTCTAGCCACCAAGCTGGTGCGGCATTTCGTCGCCGACGATCCACCGCCGGAAGCGGTGACCCGTATTGAGGCGGTGCTGACAGACACGGGCGGTGATCTTGCGGCCGTCGCACGCGCCCTGCCGCGGCTGGAACAAGCATGGAAGCCGCCCTTATCCAAGCTGCGTGCCCCGGTTGATTACGTCACGGCAGCCCTGCGTGCCTGCGGCGCTGCCGGCACAGAGTTCGCGCAGGTGGCGCGGAATGGCTGTGATGTACTGCACCAACCCTGCTGGCAGGCAGAGCAGCCGAATGGCTGGTCAGACCGAGCCGGCGCTTGGCTAGGGCCTGAGCCGATCATGCAACGGCTCGATTGGTGCTACGAACTGGCCGGTCGCTTTGCTCGGCTGGAGCCTATGATGGTGCTGGACACCGCGCTAGGTCCCCTTGGGCGGACGGAAACCCGGCAGGCTTTGCGCGGCGCTGGCTCCCCGCGCGACGCCCTTGCCTTATTATTTTCCAGCGCGGAGTTCCAGCACCGATGAGCCATCTTCCGAACATCGGGCGACGGGGCCTTTTGCTCGGTCTGTCCGCACTGGCCGCTACCCGGAATGCGCGGTTGGCAGTGGCGTCACCGCCTGTAATGGGCCAAGCCGGCGATCGTCGTTTTGTGGTGGTGATCCAGCGCGGTGCCATGGACGGATTGGCGGCACTCGCCCCTTACGGCGATGCGCAGTACCGCGAGTTACGCGGTCCGCTGGCGCTGCCGGAGCCCGGCCAGGAGGACGGTCTGCTAGATTGCGGCGGCTTCTTCGGCCTGGCGCCGCAGCTACAGAACTTCCACCGTTTCTTCGCAGAAGGAAGCTTGTTGCCGGTGCATGCCATCGCTGGCCCGTACCGCAACCGCTCGCATTTCGAGGCGCAGGACATGCTGGAAAGCGGGGCGCCGGAGCGCCTTGCCTCCGGCTGGCTGAACCGCGCGTTGGAAGCTACTCCCCCTGTACCGCAAGGACAGCCAGAGCGCGGCCTCGCGGTGGGCTATGACCTGCCCCTGCTGCTACGTGGCGCGCAGCCGGTGGGCATGTGGGCGCCACCGCGCCCTGTGCGCCCGCCACCGGAGCTTTATGCCCGCATAGCCGATCTTCTACATGCCGATCCGCTGCTCGGCAAAGCCGTACAGGAAGGGCTAAGGGGGCGTGGCTTCGCCGCCGACGCGCTGATGGGTGAGCCGCGGGCCAAGGGAGGTTTCGTGTCATTGGCTGCCTCGGCTGGCAAGCTTCTGACGGCGCCGAACGGGCCACGCGTGGCAGCGCTGGAAATCGGCGGCTGGGACACGCATGCCAACCAGAACTACGCCCTGTCGCGGGTGCTGAAGCAGCTGGATGAAGGCATAGCCGCGCTGCGTGGTCAGCTTGGCGCCGCCTGGGCCCAAACCGCGATCCTCGTGATGACCGAATTCGGTCGCACCGCGCGCGCTAATGGCAGCCAAGGTACTGACCATGGCACTGGCGGCGTCGCCTTCCTGATGGGCGGTGCCGTGCAAGGTGGCAAGGTGTTGGCCGATTGGCCGGGACTGGCCGATGGCCAACTCTTCGAAAAGCGAGACCTGGCGCCAACACGCGATCTGCGCGCTATCACCAAAGGGTTGCTGCGTGACCATCTTGGCCTGTCGGACGCCGCCGTTGCTGCGGCCTTCCCCAACGCGGACGGTGTAGTGGCAGAGAATAGATTAATCCGTTGACAGTGTACCCGGAACTGGTCCGCCCGCAGGGAAAGCTTTCCGGCTTCATCAGCAGGGGCGTTTCACGACCTGAGGCGGCGATCCTGCTCGCGGAGGCTGCACCGCACAGGTACTTCGAGGTGTCCAGCTGCTCCGCGGCTTCAACGCCGCCTATAACGCACGCCGTCCAGCGCGTCTTAATGCCATAGCGCCGGGCTAGAGGTTGTTATGGACCTGCGGCCAGTTGAGCCGCCTGCTTGAGCATGATGCAGGTGAAGGCGACGAGGTGGAGATTGGCAAGGGTGCTGGCGTAGCGCTCGTAGTCCTTCACCAGGCGGCGGAAG
>NZ_PDOA01000054.1 GCF_003116135.1 Teichococcus aestuarii
ACCGTGAGGCCTGGCCGCCTCGATCAGCGGCTCCCACACCGCCCAGGTCGCATCCGTGAGAAGCTGCTCGTCCTTGCCCTTCGCCATACCCAAAACATGGGAGTAGCATTCAAGCTCTAACAGGCCTGTACCAAGTCTCCATGACAGCACTCCTGAGCTCATTTTCGCAGGCCGTTGGCCATGATCTTCCAGAGCTGTTGGATGAAGATGTTTCAGGCGAAGCCGCCGTCGTCAACGATGTTGGCACCGGATTTGAAGACCTGGTTGGCTGGCCAGCTGTCGCGCATGAGCTGCCAGACGTTTTCGACCGGATCCGGCGCCGGGGAGCAAGGCGGCAAGGGCAGGAGGGCAATGTTGGCAGGCACGGTGTGCGAGTCAGCCTGATCGACGGCGGGCACGGCGTGGGCGCCCGGTGCAGCAGTCTGGAAAATCCCGGTCAGGTGCAGCTCCACGGCCGCGACGTCGTAGAAGGGCAGAATCAAGCCTGCGCCCTTTCCCGCGCATGCGCATCGAAGTCACTTCGGCAGGGCCGCCGCTGCCGCCATGGCGAATTTCACACCGTTCCGCGCTTTGAAGCAAACCAGCGGCCCGGCAAAAGGCCACAACAAATCTATCTGAAGAGAATTGGTATCATCGATCCAGAAGAGGATGGCGGCGAGGCAAGTAGCGGACAGAAAGGTGTGAGCGCAGCGGTCATGGAGCGTGGCGATGCGGCGCCACCCCTTGAGCTTGCTGAACATGATCTCGATGCGGTGCCGCTGGCGGTAGAGCATTCTGTCATGCGCGATGCGCTGCTTGCGGCCGCGGCGCAAGGGAATGCGAGGCTCGATGCCGTGATCGGCCAGGCTGGCGAAAGCGACCGCTGTCACAGCCCCTGTCGCCGACCAGGGCGCGGGCGGACGGCAGGGCGCCCAGCGTCAGCGCGGCATCCGTGTGGTCGCTCATCCGGTCCTTCGGAGAGCAGCATGATGAGCGGGCGGCCTTGGCCATCAGGGACGGCGTGAGGCTTGGAACTCAGGCCCGACCCTGGGGCGCCCGACAGAACAGGGAACAGCCCGCTTTTGAGCAGGCTGGCGGCTGTGCGGCGCACCTTGAGGTGAGTACGATCATCAGCGGGTCCGGCTGCCCTTCGCTGCCGGCCAGCCCGGCGAAGGTACGGTTGAAGGTACCCATGCGCCTCCAGCGGACGAGGCGGCGGTTGCACAGCGTCTTGTGCGGTCCGTACTCGGCAGGCGCATCGCGCCGGCGAACCTGCACGAGCCAGAACAGGTCCGCCAATGCAGCACCTCCGGCAACCATGGAAGCACAGCAGCATCGAAGCACGAGGCTCGTCGATAGGTCCTGAGCCTTAGCTGCGGCGGATCTTGCGCCCCATCACCTCCAGAACGGCGCCAACCAGCGGCCTAGGTCAGACCCAGCATTCCGCATGCTCGTCATCCTCGCCTCCAGCAGGCAATGTCAGACAGGAGGGACTTACAATTAATCCAAAATGTCCAGCTAATGCTGAATTCTTGGTGCCAAGCCTTGGTGAAGTCTCTCGGTATCCGGGCTTTTCACCTGTTCTTGAATAGCCCTGGCATCTGGCAAGAGTGAACCATGGCCGAACACCATGGGCCCTTATCATCATATGCCGCGACAAGAAGACGCGAGGCCCTCGGCAAGCGGGACTGCCGAATACGGGAACGATAGATCATCGGCTTCCGAGAGCCGGCCTCGCCCGGGAATGCTGCTCCTCATGAGTTGCGCGGCCATGCTGAGCCTGGGCGGCGGGGCTGTGGTCTATCTGCCGCACTGGCTCGGCCAGTATTATGATGGCCCGAACGCCGGGCGCGGGCAGGAGGCGCCGCGGCTCGTCCTCTCCGCCGACGCGGCGCCCACTTGGCGGACTGCTGCCACCGGCGACACGCCGCCGGCGCCAACACCCCTGGATGTCGCGCAGGCGCCGGCCCGCCCCACGCAGGAGCAGGAGGACGTCACGGCATTGCAGGCCGAGATTTCGCGGCTGCTCACCATGGCCAGCCAACTGGATCAGGAACTGGCTCTGCTGGAGGCCGCCGCTGAGGCACCTGAGGCCGAGATGCCCAAAGAGGGGATGCCCGAGGACAAGGTGCCCAGGGACGATGTCAGTAGCCCGGCCGGCAGGATGGATGCGGCGGCCACCGGGCTTCGGGGAATGGAGGAGCCGGCGCTGCCGCCGCAAGCTTCCGCCATCTCGGGCAGCTTCCCGTATCAGCTTGATTTCGCCCGCAGCGACGACGCGCACTTCGGCGAACACACGGACCATGTTCCGCTTGCCGGCCCAGGATCTGAACCAGAGTCCGGCCCCGATCCACTCCCGGTGATTGCTCCGGAAACGCCTGTTCCGCAATCCCCGCGCGCGCCCGAAAGCTCCCCGGTAGACTTGGAGGTGGCTGTCTCCACCCCGGCACCGGACGAGCAAGCATTGCCCGTGGTACCCGCCGAACAGCACGAGAAAAGCACGGAGGCCGTGGAGTCCTCCACCGACATGCCCGCCTCCCCTGAGGCCGAGGCGGTCCAGGCTCCACCGCCGGAGGCACCACAGCCCGGAGAGAACCTTCGGGATTCGCCCGACCTTGCCTCCAGCGATCGGCCCGCGGCAAGGGATGCGGAGCCCAACAGTGCGCCGCAGGCTGCACCCGGGGATGCGCCCTTGGCGGCCATGCCCCAGGGCTCACAGGAAGAGGCCGCATCCGCACCGCCTCCTGCCCCGGAGGTGACGGCAGAGGACCCTGGTCCGGAGAATCGCGCCGAACCCACGACGCCGCCGCAGGCAGAGGCTGTTCCTCCTGGCGTGGCGGAGCGTGCCGGGCCGGAAGCGGCACGGACCGAAGCTCCCGCATCGCAGAGCGCCGCCGAGGCCGCCGCACCGGCAAGGGACCTGGCCTCTCCGGTTGCGCCAGAGGCCATCTCACCGTCCGGCGGCCCGCCAGAAGCCAGCTTGGCAGCGGGCCAGGAAGCCGCCCGCCCGCCCGCGGAGAAAGCGGGAGTCGTGGCGCCCGTGCCACCCGCTCCGCCTCCTCCGGCGCTCTCCGCCCCCTCGCTCTCCGCAGAGGAAAAGGCGGCGCTGCTGAAGCAGGCGGAGGAGAAGCTGGCCCTCGGCGACATTGCAGCTGCCCGCCTGCTGTACCAGCAGGCCGCGCAAGCCGGCAGCAGCCAGGCCGCCGCCGCCCTCAGCCGAACCTATCAGCCGGATTTCCTGAAAGGCCTCGGTGCGGAGGGCACACCCTCCGACCCCCTGCTGGCCCTTGTCTGGGCCCGCCGCGCGGAGGCTCTGGCCAAGGCCGAGCCAGTGCCTGAGCCGCAGCTCATGGCGCCCCCGCAGCCGCCACAAGCCGCACCCGCCCCCGCGACGGCCCCGGAACCGGTTCCTGGAACGGCTTCCGCATCCGGACCCGAACCAGCTCGGGCTGCAGCGCCGGCGCAAGCGCCGGTGGCTACCACCGCCCCCCCGCCGCGCCCTCGCCCCACCGGATCTCCGGAAAGGCTGGAGGCGGTGATCCGGCGCGCCGACGAGATGCTGGCGCTGCGCGACATCTCGGCTGCCAGGCGGCTCTACGCCTATGCCGCCGAGGCCGGCAGCGGAAAGGCCGCCGCGGCGCTGGGCCAGACCTACGACCCGGCGTTCCTGGACAGGATCGGTGCCCAGGGCATCCGCCCTGATCCTGCCCTGGCCGTCCGGTGGTACCGGCAGGCCATGTCGCTGGGGGAGGCGCAGGTCGCTCCCGCATTGTCGCGCCTGGAACGGCGCTGAGCGCCTTCGCAAAGCATGGAGAACCCCCGGACTATGCCCTCGCACTCCTTCGGCCGGCGTGCCGCCCTGATGTCCGGTGCTTTGACCCTCCTGGGAGGACCAGCGGCCTGGGCGCAGGGTACCGGCCCCCGGCGCAGCGCGGCGGAAGCGACGCGGGAGGTGAATGCCGGCACCGTCGGCGTGATTTCCGGCGGCGTCGATGGCACCTACATCCGCATTGCCACCGATCTGGCCGCGGTGCTCGACGAGGGCGAGTACCTGCGTGTCCTGCCTGTCATCGGCAAGGGCTCGATGCAGAACATCTCGGACCTGCTCTACCTCCGGGGCATCGACATCGCCATCGTCCAGTCCGACGTGCTGGCGGCGGTGATGCGGGACCGGCTGTTCCCCGGCGTCAGCCAGCTCGTGCAGTACGTCGCCAAGCTCTACGACGAGGAGGTGCATATCCTCGCGCGCCCGGACATCATGCGGGTGGAGGATCTTGCCGGCCAGCCTGTGAACGTGGACCTGCCCGGCAGCGGCACGGCGATGACGGCCTCCCTTATCTTCGGCAGCCTGGACCTGGAGGTAAAGGCGGTGCACGCGCCGCAGGACGTGGCGCTGGAGCGCCTGCGGCGGGGAGAGATCGCTGCGCTGGTCTATGTCACCGGCAAGCCCGCCCGCCTGTTCTCGGGCGTGCGGGCGGAGGAGGGGCTGCATCTGCTTTCCCTGCCGCTGGCGCCGCCCTTGCTGCAGACCTACCTACCGGCGCCCATCGATCATGCCGATTATCCCAACCTCGTGGCCGAGGGCAGCCCGGTGCAGACGGTTGCGGTGGGAGCGGTGCTGGCGGTCTATGCCTGGAAGCCAGGAACCGAGCGGCATGGCAAGTTGGTGCGTTTCCTGCAGCGCTTCAACCAGAAGTTCCCGATGCTGCTGCAGCCGCCGCGCCATCCAAAATGGCGCGAGGTCAACCTGACCGCGCAGGTGCCCGGCTGGACCCGCTTCAGCCCGTGAGGCGGACTGCCGCCGCCTGGCCTCCGATGGAGGCCGGCGGCTGCGGCGCCCCTGCGGCTGGCGCTGTGGCACATGGTGCGCGATCTTGCCGATCAGCACGCCGCTTATACCAACTTTCTTCGGATAGACTTGTTGTGGCATTCTGCCGGGCCGCCGGTCTGCTTCAAGGCGCGGAACGGTGTGGAGTTCGCCATGGCGGCAGCGGTGGCCCTGCGAATGGTGACTTCGTCAGCGGGGTCGTGCGCAAGCAGGCGGATCAGAAAGGCTTCCAGGTCCTGTCACGCCGCAGGATGGTGGAGAGAGCCTTCGGCTGGATGATCCGCTGGAGCCGCCTGGTTCGTGACTATGAGCGCCGCTGTGACGTCTCCGAAGCCATGATCCACGTCAGCATGGGCGCACTCCTCATCCGGCGCATCGCCCATCCATGACTATTCTCAAACGGGCACTCAGGTATTCTCAAACAGGCAGTAAGGGTGATGTGACATAGACGGCCACTTGGTGGCCTCGCTCGACTAATCCCCGAGCAACTTCTGATGTGACAATCTCAGTACCAGAGCGCTGATCAAGCCGAATGTTTGTGATGATAATGCGCATGCGACCACCTCATCGATGCATCCTATCGGCGGAAATGCGCTCTGTGACCATCCTCTTTAAGGATCAAGATGAGGCACATGGCCAAGTAGCAAAAGCTAGCGATGGTTGATTGAGCAGCCTACGTGCTCTGCCAAGTTGGCCAATCCGCATTGATGCGGCGGGTGAGGGCGATGAAGTCGCCAATGTCGGCCAATGCATTGTGGCCATGATCGGCCCACCACCAGGCAGTTGCCTCGGCCGCGCCCTTACGCTTTCTTGCTGACGCTGGATCACGCAACGAACTGCATCGTCATTCTGGCGCAGCCGTGAAGAACCTGACCCATAGCGCATGCCCCGCAGCATCGTGCTGAAGGGTAACCACGACATTCCGGGACTTACTGCCTGTTTGAGAATGCTGGTGGTGAGGTGTTTGGGCGTCCCTGCGTGGCCAGATGGGCTGGATGTGGACCAAGGAACACCGTGCCCGGCAGGCAGCGTTTGAGCGGCGGCGCTACCCGACA
>NZ_PDOA01000055.1:2500-5613 GCF_003116135.1 Teichococcus aestuarii
GCGGTGACGAGAATGAGTATGAGAAGGGCGTTCAGTGGATGCCTTGGCACCAAGAGGCGATGAAGGACGTGGCACGCTGCGATAAGCCGCGGGGAGATGCGAGCGATCGTTGATCCGCGGATGTCCGAATGGGGAAACCCCTCCTTTATGGAGATCTGGTTCTGAATACATAGGGATCAGAGGCAAACCCGGTGAACTGAAACATCTCAGTAGCCGGAGGAAAAGACATCAACAGAGATTCCCCGAGTAGTGGCGAGCGAAAGGGGACCAGGCCAGTACCCAGTCAACGTTAAGCCGAACGGTCTGGAAAGTCCGGCCAGAGCGGGTGATAGCCCCGTAGGCGTATGGCTTTGATTGGGTCTCGAGTAGGGCGGGGCACGTGAAACCCTGTCTGAACGTGGGGGGACCACCCTCCAAGCCTAAATACTCCTTGGTGACCGATAGTGCACAAGTACCGTGAGGGAAAGGTGAAAAGCACCCCGACAAGGGGAGTGAAAGAGACCTGAAACCGAACGCCTACAAGCAGTCGGAGCCCGCAAGGGTGACGGCGTACCTTTTGTATAATGGGTCCGCGAGTTTCTGTTTGCAGCAAGCTTAAGCCGTTAGGTGTAGGCGCAGCGAAAGCGAGTCCGAACAGGGCGCCGAGTTGCAGGCAGAAGACCCGAAACCGAGTGATCTAGCCATGGCCAGGCTGAAGGTGCGGTAACACGCACTGGAGGGCCGAACCCACGCCTGTTGAAAAAGTCGGGGATGAGCTGTGGCTAGGGGTGAAAGGCCAATCAAACTCGGAAATAGCTGGTTCTCCGCGAAATCTATTGAGGTAGATCGTCAGGCGAACACCGCCGGAGGTAGAGCACCGGAAGGGCTAGGGGGACCCAAAGTCCTACCAAACCCTACCGAACTCCGAATGCCGGTGAGTGCTACCTGGCAGACAGACAGTGGGTGCTAAGGTCCATTGTCGAGAGGGAAACAGCCCAGACCACCAGCTAAGGCCCCCAAATCGTGGCTAAGTGGGAAAGCATGTGAGACGGCCAAAACAACCAGGAGGTTGGCTTAGAAGCAGCCATCCTTTAAAGAAAGCGTAATAGCTCACTGGTCTAATAGCTGTCTTGCGGCGAAAATGTAACGGGGCTCAAGCCACGTGCCGAAGCTGTGGATGCATACGCAAGTATGCGTGGTAGCGGAGCGTTCCGTAGGCCTGCGAAGGTGGACCCGTGAGGGCCGCTGGAGGTATCGGAAGTGCGAATGCGGACATGAGTAGCGACAAAGAGGGTGAGAACCCCTCTCGCCGAAAGTCCAAGGGTTCCTGCGCAAGGCCAATCCGCGCAGGGTGAGCCGGCCCCTAAGGCGAGGGCGACAGCCGTAGCCGATGGAAACCAGGTGAATATTCCTGGGCCTGTCAGAAGTGACGAGTGTGAACCGTAGTCCCTCCTTATTGGATTGGAGAGGCTGCCGGATCACTCCAGGAAATAGCTCTGACATTATAGACCGTACCCGAAACCGACACAGGTGGACTGGTTGAGTATACCGAGGCGCTTGAGAGAACCATGCTGAAGGAACTAGGCAAATTACTCGCGTAACTTCGGGATAAGCGAGACCCATAGCCGGGCAACCGGAGATGGGTGGCACAGACCAGGGGGTGGCGACTGTTTAGTAAAAACACAGGGCTCTGCGAAATCGAGAGATGACGTATAGGGTCTGACGCCTGCCCGGTGCTGGAAGGTTAAGAGGAGGTGTGCAAGCACCGAATTGAAGCCCCAGTAAACGGCGGCCGTAACTATAACGGTCCTAAGGTAGCGAAATTCCTTGTCGGGTAAGTTCCGACCTGCACGAATGGCGTAACGACCTCCCCACTGTCTCCAGCATGGGCTCAGCGAAATTGAATTCCCCGTGAAGATGCGGGGTACCCGTGGTCAGACGGAAAGACCCTATGAACCTTTACTGCAACTTCGCAGTGGCATCAGGAAGGGGCTGTGTAGGATAGGTGGGAGGCTATGAAACCGGGGCGCTAGCTTCGGCGGAGCCATCCTTGAAATACCACCCTGCGCCTTTCTGATGTCTAACTGAGCCCAGTTACCCTGGGCCAGGACCCTGCGTGGCGGGCAGTTTGACTGGGGCGGTCGCCTCCCAAATGGTAACGGAGGCGCGCGATGGTGGGCTCAAGCCGGTCGGACATCGGCTGTTGAGTGCAAAGGCATAAGCCCGCCTGACTGTGAGCGCGACAGCGCGAACAGAGACGAAAGTCGGCCTTAGTGATCCGGTGGTCCCGCGTGGAAGGGCCATCGCTCAACGGATAAAAGGTACTCTAGGGATAACAGGCTGATCTCCCCCAAGAGTCCACATCGACGGGGAGGTTTGGCACCTCGATGTCGGCTCATCGCATCCCGGGGCTGGAGCAGGTCCCAAGGGTTCGGCTGTTCGCCGATTAAAGCGGTACGTGAGCTGGGTTTAGAACGTCGTGAGACAGTTCGGTCCCTATCTGCCATGGGTGTTGGAGACTTGCGAGGATCTGTCCCTAGTACGAGAGGACCGGGATGGACGTACCTCTGGTGTACCAGTTGTCGCGCCCGCGGCATCGCTGGGTAGCTAAGTACGGAACGGATAACCGCTGAAGGCATCTAAGCGGGAAACCAGCCTCTAAACGAGGTCTCCCCGAGGGTCGTGGTAGACCACCACGTCGATAGGCCGCAGGTATACGCCTGGTAACAGGCTCAGCCGAGCGGTCCTAATCACCCGAACGATCTCATTCAAAAACTCCGCCGTGGGCCTCAAAACCCACACCGCACGCAGCACCAATCCGCACTCACTCACATCACTCACCCATCACCAAATCAGTTACACATCATCCGTGTGCAAAAAAGTTCCGGCTCGGTGGCCCGGTGGCCATCGCGGGGTTGATACACCCGATCCCATCCCGAACTCGGACGTGAAACACCCCAGCGCCCATGGTACTGCATCTCAAGATGCGGGAGAGTAGGTCGCCGCCGGGCCACCAAGCCGGAACTTAACAAACACACGGATACTCTCACCACCGCGGGGTGGAGCAGCCCGGTAGCTCGTCAGGCTCATAACCTGAAGGTCACAGGTTCAAATCCTGTCCCCGCATCCAAATC
>NZ_PDOA01000056.1 GCF_003116135.1 Teichococcus aestuarii
ACCGTGAGGCCTGGCCGCCTCGATCAGCGGCTCCCACACCGCCCAGGTCGCATCCGTGAGAAGCTGCTCGTCCTTGCCCTTCGCCATACCCAAAACATGGGAGTAGCATTCAAGCTCTAACAGGCCTTAGCCGGATAGGGCGGGACGGCCAGGCCTGGGCCTGGGCGCGGACCGCCGGGATGGCGAGGGCGGTGGCGCCCCCCGCGAGAAGGCCGCGACGGGTCAGTTTCATTCTTTTCCTCCGCATTGTGATTTGTTGTTGTAGAGGGCGGCAACCGTTGCCGGATGCCCTTCGAATATTCGCGGGTGTCCGCCGGTGGAGATCCGGGCACCGCCCAGGGGCGCACCCGGTTCCGGGATGCGGCCGCTGAAGGCTTGGCGCCCGGAGAAGGCCATCCGCCGGGTCACCCGCGCGCCGCGAGGTAAGCCGTCAGGTCCAGCAGGAAGGTCTCCGCCGCGAGCGACAGCCGTGCGTTGCGGCGCCGGATGAGGGAGAGCTCGTGCCCGTGCCGGTGCGCGTCCTCAATGCCAATGACCGTAAGCCCCAGCTGACGCGCGAAGTCGCACGCGTAGCCAGGCGCCACGGTGATGCCTAGGCCCCCCTGCACCATGCTGAACACTGACGTCAGCAGCCCCGCCTCCACCCGGTACGGGAAGCTCAGGCCCAGTTTGGCCGACTGCCGGTCCAGGCTACGCCTCACCGCGTAGACGTTGCGCAGCGCGACGTGGTCATGGTCCGCGAGATCCTTCCACCGCACGGACGCCTCCTGCGCGAGCGGATGGTCCGGCGCGCACACGGCAAACATTGTGTCGCGGTAAATGGGCCGGGTCTCGAGATGCTCCGGCGCCTCCTCCAGCGACACGATGCCGAAGTCGACGCGGCCGTGCCGCACATGCTCGATCGTGTCGTCGGTGGACAATTCGTACAGGTCGAGCTTCACGCCCGGATACTTCCGGTGGAACGCCCTGATCGGCTCGCCGATGAGGCCGATCATCATCAGGGGCGAGGTCGCCACCCCGACGAGGCCCCGTTCCAGGGAGCGCAGCCCCGACATGCTCCGCTCCGCCGCGCGGATCGTCCCGAGTACCTCCTGGGCGTAGGCATAGAAGTCCGCGGCGCCGTCGCAGGGCGTGACGCTCCGCGTCGACCGCTCGAAAAGCGGCTGCCCGACCTCCTCCTCGAGTTCGGCGCAGAGCTTGCTCACCGCGGACTGGGTGACGAAGGCCGCGCGGGCCGCCGCCGTGAAGCTGCGCTGCTCGTACAGGGCGCAGAAGACGCGGAGCTGCTTCAGCGTGACGTTCATGGCGGGGGCCGCCTCCCTGTGCGGCCGGTCACGTTACGCCTGCGGGTCCAGAAGCCCGCGGTCGGCGTCCTGGCGAGGAGCGGGGCGCCGTATCGCCGCAGGGGTCCGGGAGAAGCGGACCGGCGGCGCCGTCGCCACCAGGCGTCCTTCTGTCGGGTGCTCGACTTGGCGGAAAAACTCTGTCGCCTTCAGGTGGGGGTCCTCGAAAAGGTCCTCCAGCGAATTGACCTTGGAGTGCGGGATATCGGCCTCCCGGAGGAGGTCCAGCCACTCCTGCGTGCCCCGCGTCTCCACGGTGCGCGACAGGTCCGAGTACAGTTCGTCGAAGTGGTGCGCGCGCTCCCTGGCGCTTGCGTAGCGGGGGTCGCCCGCGAGCTCCTCTTGGCCGGAGAGCGTGAAGAAGCGCTTCCACTGGGCGTCGGTGTAGGGAAGCAGCGCCAGGAACCCGTCCGCGGTCCTGTAGGGGCGGCGGTGCAGCGAGAGCACGCGGCCGTACCCCATCGGCCCCTTCGGCGGGTCGAAGCTACGGCCACCCATGTGCTCGATCAGCGTGAAGGAGACCAGCGTCTCGAACATTGGCACTTCGATCGCTTGGCCGAGGCCGGACCGCTCGCGCTCGTAGAGCGCCATCGGGATGGCGTAGGCCAGCGTCAGGCCCGCCGTCTTGTCCGCGAGGATGGTGTTGACGTAGGCCGGGGCACCGGCGTTGCGCCCCTGCACGTCGGCCAGGCCGCTCATGGCCTGGATGATGTCGTCGAAGGCGGGCGCCGCCGCGTAGGGGCCGTCCTGCCCGAAACCGACGGCGGAGACGTGGATCAGTCGCGGGTTGCGCGCGCAGAGCGCCTCCGCCCCGAGCCCGAGCCGGGTGAGCGCCAGGGGCCGTACGTTCGAGATGAAGACGTCCGCCCCGTCCACGAGGGCGAGCAGCTTGTCGAGGTCGGCGGACTGCTTGACGTTGAGGGTAACGCTCCGCTTGTTGCGGTTCAGGTTCAGGTAAACCGCCCCCATGCCGGGCGATGCGGCCGGTGCGGAGCTTCGGAAGACGTCGCCCTCCGGCGCCTCAACCTTGATGACGTCGGCCCCCATGTCCCCCAGGATCTGGGTCGCATAGGGGCCCATCCCGACCGAGGTCATGTCGACCACGCGCACGCCCGCGAGCGGCCCGCCCGTGCCCTCCTCGCTCCAAACGGCCGTCGCCGCTCCGCCCGTCGCCGTCACGACGCCTTGGCCTGCTTGCGGGCCAGGAAAGGAGCCATGTATTCGCGCGGCTCGTCCGTCGTGAAAGCGTCGCCGAACGCCTCGACGCTGCGGTCCAGACCGGCTTCGACCGTCGAAGACTGCCAGTAGCGGAGCAGTTCCTTCTGCGAGCGAACGGCGCGCGGGCCGCTCGCCACGATCGGCGCGACCGTGCGCTCCACCAGCTCGTCCAGTTCGCCCGGCTCGCAGGCGAATTGCAGGAAGCCCCAGCGCAAGGCCTGCTCCGCATCGACCGTCTCGCCCGTCAGGAGGAGCCAGTTCGTGGCGCCCGGCCCGATGAGCCCGGGGAGCAGCACGGCGTGGATGACCGAGGGGATCCCGACGCGCACCTCGGGCATGCCAAACTGGCTGTCCCGCGAGCCGAGCCGGATGTCGCAGGCGGCCGCCAGTTCAAGCCCTCCGCCGAGGCAGAAGCCGGGAATGCGCGCGATGGTGGGCACCGGGATGTCGGCGACCGCCTCGCACAGGCGCCGGAGGCGCGTGATGAAGGCACGCCCGCCAGCGGGGTCCAGCTCCGCCATCTCGAAGATGTTGGCGCCTCCGACGAAGGCGTGGTCCCCCGTGCCGCGGAGGACCACGGCCCGCGCGTCCGGCTGCGCGCCGATCCAGCGCGCCGCCTCCGTCAGCCCCGTGATGACGGGCGTGGACAGGATGTTGAGGCGCTTCGCATCATGGATCTGGAGCGTGTAGACGCCTCGGCCGTCGCGCGTGATGGCGCTGTGCGGGAAGTTCGGGATCTCAGCGTTCACGCTTGTCGTCTCCGGTGCTTCAGGGCAAGGAGGCTATGGCGCGCCACCAACACCAACAAGTGAATAATCTGACTTCATCCAGTCCGTATTAGAATGAATACGGCGCATGCGAACCGCTTGGGAGAAGTCGGGGAAGGCGCGTTCCCGCATGTCCCGAGCTGGCCTGCGAGGTCACCGAGATGCCCTTTCCCGCCCCGCCAAACCGACCCGGCCAGCACTGGGCGGCCGCAGGCGCGGGAGGCTGGTTCAGCGCGGGCCAGGGCGCAAAGCCGTCATGTATGGCAAGGACCAGCTGACAGCCTGAAGAGCACCCTACGCCAAGATTATCATGTCGCAGCACCTGCGGCTGAGGTCAGAGATGAGTAGAATTCGGGCGTAGTGAGCGCGCCCGGATCATCACCAGCTAGGGCCCGTTGACAATCCGGCGTCGTCTGGTGGAGTTTCCTTGTCACCTGGGGGGTCCCGACAAGGGGCTGAGATACTGCTCGCCATTGGCAGCGCAGTGACCCGTTGAACCTGATCCAGTTCATGCTGGCGTAGGGACGGTGCGGCTGCCGCGGCTCCTCAAAAAGGAGCTTCCCCCGCGTTCCTGCGTGGGTAGGGCGTCCTCCATCTTTCTGTGCCAGCGCTGGGTCTTCGTAGCGGATGCGAAGGAGCTTTGGCACATGTCGACCCGAACCATCAGCAGGCCACCGGAATCTGGTGTGCCGACCGTCACGACCGGCCCGCTCCCGGCCTCCACCAAGGTTTTCAAGCCGGGTATCCGGCACCCGGAACTCTGCGTTCCGATGCGGGAGATTGCCCTTCACCCGAGCGCGGGTGAGCCCCCGGTAACGGTCTATGACGCCTCCGGCCCCTATACCGACCCGGCCGCTGAGATCGCGATCGAGCGCGGCCTGCCTCGCCACCGCAGGACCTGGTCTGAGGCGCGGGGCGATGTCGAGACCTATGACGGGCGGGAGGTGAAGCCTGAGGACAACGGCTTCGTCTCCCCCGATCGCCTCACTCCGAGCTTCCCTATCCGCCATCGCCCGCTGCGGGCCAAGGGCGGCAAGGCGGTCACCCAGCTTGCCTATGCCCGCGCTGGCATCATCACGCCGGAGATGGAATACGTCGCCATTCGCGAGAATCTCGGCCGCGCCCAGGCTCGCGCGGCGTTGGAGCGCGACGGCGAGGATTTCGGCGCCGCCATCCCCGATTTCGTGACTCCCGAATTCGTGCGGGATGAGGTGGCGCGCGGCCGCGCCATCATCCCCGCCAACATCAACCACCCGGAGCTGGAGCCGATGGCGATCGGCCGGAACTTCCTGGTGAAGATCAACGCCAATATCGGCAATTCCGCCGTCACCTCCTCCATGGCCGAGGAGGTGGAGAAGATGGTCTGGGCGATCCGCTGGGGCGCAGACACGGTGATGGACCTTTCCACTGGCCGCAACATCCACAACATCCGCGACTGGATCCTTCGCAACGCGCCCGTACCCATCGGCACCGTGCCGCTCTACCAGGCGCTGGAGAAGGTGGGCGGCGTCGCCGAGGATCTGACCTGGGAGGTATTCCGGGACACGCTGATCGAGCAGGCTGAGCAGGGGGTGGACTACTTCACCATCCATGCCGGAGTGCGGCTTGCGCATGTGCCGCTGACAGCCAGCCGCGTGACGGGGATCGTTTCGCGCGGTGGATCCATCATGGCGAAGTGGTGCCTGCACCATCACCGCGAGAGCTTCCTCTACGAGCATTTCGAGGAAATCTGTGAGATCTGCCGCGCCTATGACGTGTCCTTCTCGCTTGGCGACGGACTGCGCCCGGGCTCCATCGCCGATGCCAACGACGCCGCGCAGTTCGCCGAGCTGGAGACGCTGGGCGAGCTGACGCAGGTGACCTGCCCCCTTAAAAGTGGACCGCCGCTGATGTGAGATTAGCGGGACGCGGAGGGGAGGAGGTTGAGATGGCGAGGAAGCAGCACAAGCCGGAGGAGATCGTGGCCAAACTGCGTCAGGTCGAG
>NZ_PDOA01000057.1 GCF_003116135.1 Teichococcus aestuarii
GCCGGGGTCAAGGTGCCGTCCTGGCAGCTGGTGACCCACAATCCGCTCGGCCTGCAGGTCACCGAATATTCCATCACCGAGGAAGGAGCCATGCCATGAGCCGCATGCCCGCTTTGGCCGCGGTGCTGGCCGGCCTCACGGCCATGCCGGCCTGGGCAGCCCAGGAGCCGGCTCCGTGCTCCGCCGGTGAAGACCCGCGCGTCCGCTGCATCACCGCGACGGAAGACCGGGTCGTGCTGCTGCGGATCCAGCCCGGCACCACCGCCCTGATCGAATTGCCGCCCGGCGAGCGGGTGGTCGGCACACCGGCCTCGGACAACAGCTTGATGCTGGGCGCGGAGGCCCTGACCCGCACCGGCAGCGCCCAGGGGAATGCCACGACCGATGGCAATCTGTCGGTCGCCGTGCGCGGCAACACGGTGGCCCTCAAGCCGCATCGCGACCTCGAGCCGCAGCCCTTCTTTGTGCTGACCGAGCGCGACGGTCTGCCGCAGCAGCGTTACCGCTTTCAGCTGGAGACAGCGGACGCCAAGGACGCCTTCTACAGTGTCCGCCTGCGCAACCTGGCGGCCGAGCAGGCGCAGCGCCAGGCGCGCTGGCGGGCACAATCCGCCGCCCGCCAGCAGCAGGCGGCCGAGGCGGCGCTGCGCCAGGCCCAGGCGGCGCCGTGCGCCGCCACACCGGATGCGAATTTCCGCTGGATCGGCATCGGTGACGCCCGGCTGGCGCCGGCCGAGATCTGCGACAATGGCGGGCAGATTTTTCTGCGCTTTCCCGGCGTCCAGCGCGTGCCCGCCATCACCACCGTCCTGCCGGACGGCACCCCGGCGGTGGCCAACAACACGGCGAACCCGCAGGGCTGGGTGGTGGTGCATGCCAACACGCCGCGGCTGATCCTGAGCGATGGCCAGGCCACCCTCTGCGTCGTCAACAAGGGCCATGACCCGGTGGGCCGCAAGACCGGCACCGGCACCGTCTCGCCCGACGTCGTGCTGACGCCCAAGGCGGCGCAGTCATGAGCGAGGTCGGGAATGCCCCGCCGGTCGGCCAGGGCCGCCGGCCGATGGGCTTCGCCGGCAAGATCGGCATCGTCACGCTTTGCATCGGCGCCGCCTTTGCGGTCTGGCTGATCAATGGCGGCCCACAGGAGCGCCAGCCGCCGGCACGGGATGCGGGTGTCGCCTCGGGCGAGGCGGGTGCGCCCCGGCCGGTGTTCCGCATGCCGCCACCCGAGCCGATCGCGACCGTCACCCCGATGGTGCTGCCACCCCCCAGCATGACCCTGCAGCCCTCCGCGCAGGCCGCCCCCTCGGCGCCCGTGCGGCCGATCAAGCCCAGCCCGATCATGGCCTATGAGGCGCGCAGCCCGGGCGGCACCGATGATCCCGCTCCGCCAGCCCTGCCGATCGGGCAGGGCGGACTGCCCGGAGGTGAGGAGGACGGGCTGGCCACGCGGCTGCGCGCCACCCACACGGAGGGCACGCGGGCCCGCCGGCTGCGCAACCCGCATCTGACGCTGACCCAGGGCAGCCTGATCGGCTGCATCCGGGAAACGCCGGTCAACACCCAGCTGCCGGGCTTTGTCCGCTGCCAGGTGCCGCAGCCGGTGATGTCCACCACGGGGACCACCGTGCTGCTGCCGGCGGGCACAAGGCTGGTCGGGCAGGTCCGGCAGGCGATGACGCAGGGGCAGAACCGCGCCTTCATCCTCTGGCAGCGGGCCGAGACGCCAGACAGCGTGGTGGTCGATCTGGCCAGCCCGGGGACCGATCCCATGGGCACGCCCGGCATTCCGGTGGAGGTGCACAGCAATTTCTGGGCGCGCTTTGGCGGCGCCATCATGCTGTCCTTTATCGATGCCGGGCTGCAGGCGGCGGCGCAGACCGCCGCCAACGCAACCGAGGGGGATGGCACCCGCATCACCTTCAACACGGCGCGCAGCGGCGGCACCAACGCCGCCAGCCGCGCCCTTGACGCCACGGTGAACATCCCGCCCTACGGCACCTCGCCGGCCGGCGCCCAGGAGGCGGTGTTCGTCGCCCGCGATCTCGACTTCTCCGACGTCTACGAGCTGAGGCTGCGCTGATGCACCCGGCGCTCCCCCTGCTCGACTACGCCATGGCGCCGCTCGCCGATCTGTTTCACGACCCGGCTACGCAGGACGTCGCCATCAACGCGCCGGGCGAGGTGTGGTGGCGGCAGGGTGGTGGCTGGTCGGTGCGACAGCAGCCCGAGCTGGATTTTCAGACGCTGGAAAGCATCGCCATGCTGGCGGGCTCGCTGCGCGGGCAGGATGTGGATGAGCGTTCGCCGCTGCTCTCCACCGAGATGCCGGGACCGGCGGGGCAGGACGGCCGGTCCCTGCTGCGCCTGCAGGCCGTGCTGCCGCCCGCCGTACCGGGCGGCAGCATCAGCCTGACCTGGCGGCGGCCGGGCAACACGGTCGCGCCGCTCGACGCTCTTCCCGAGCGTTACCGGACCGAGGGCTGGAATGCCTGGGGCCAGCGCGGCGCGGCGCGGCAGCGCCTCTCCGGCGAATTGCTGGCCCTCTACGATAGGGGCGACACGGTCGGTTTTCTGACCCACGCCATGCGCCGCAAGCTCAACATCTGGATGTGCGCGGCCACCGGCGGCGGCAAGACCGATTTGTTCAAGAGCCTGATGGCGGCGGTGCCAGCCGAGGAGCGCATCGTCACGGTGGAGGACAGCCAGGAGCTGATCCTGGCCCAGCCCAACGCCGTGCGCCTGCTTTACAGCCAGACTGGCGGCGGCGCCGGGGCGGCGGAGTTGATCGCCGCGGCCATGCGCATGCGCCCCGACCGGGTGCCGGTGCAGGAGATCCGCACCAGCGAGGCGGCCTGGGTTTATCTCGGCGGCATCCTGTCCGGCCATCCCGGCAGTCCGACCACCATCCATGGCCGCACGCCGCAGGAGGCGTTCCGGCGCATGTTCAACTTCTGCAAGACCGCCGGCGGCAACAGCATGGCCGACGACAACCTGGCCGGCATGCTGGGCGACGCGGTGGACATCATCATCCCGCTGCGCAACGAGGCGGGGATCTTCTCCATCAAGGAGATCTGGTTCAAGGACGCCGTGCTGCGCGACGGCGGCACGCCGGCGGCGCTGCTGACGGAGCATGCGCTGTGACCCAGCTTGGCGCCCGCTGGGCCGGGCTGGCCGTGGTCTTTGCCGTCCTCTGGGCCATGGTCGCCTCGCTGGCCCTCATCGCCCTGCTGGGGATGTGGCAGGCCGCGGAGGCCCTGCCGCCCCACTACCTGCCGCTGCAGTGGTTCCTGATCGGCTGGCATTATTTCGACTATTACCGGGTTCCGCAGAGCCTGCTGATCTCGGCCGCGGGCGCCTCGGCCCTGATCGCCACGCTGGTCTGGCGCAGCCACCAGCTCCTCACGCCAAAGCGGCCGTTGCATGGCGAGACGCGCTGGCTGACCCGCCAGGAGGGCGAGGCCGACGGGCTGGTCTGGTCCAAGGCCCCGCCCGGCGATGCCATCGTCCTGGGGCGGGACGGGCAGAACCTGGTCAGCCTGCCGGGCCAGGACCATGTGGCGCTCTATGCCCGCACCGGGGCCGGCAAGGGGGTCGGCTTTGTGGTGCCCAACTGCCAGAACTGGGGCGGCTCGCTGGTGTGCTTCTCGGTCAAGCGCGACGTGGCCCAGGCGGCCGCGGCGGAGCGCCGGCGGCTGGGCGACGAGGTCTTTCTGTTCGACCTGATGAGCCATGACGGGCGGACGCATCGCTGGAACCCGCTCGGGCAGGTGCGGCGCGGCACGCCGGACGCCTTCAACGACATCCAGAAGGCCATGTTCCGCCTGGTGCCGGAAACCAAGGCGCAGAACCCGTTCTGGGACAATGCCGGACGGCGGCTGGCCGGCGCGGCGGCGTTGCTCCTGGCCGAGACGCCGGGCGAACCGCTCACCGTGCAGGCGGTGCGGCGCCTGCTGGCGCGGCCGGACTGGGCGGAGAACTTCCAGGCCATGCTGCAGCGGGCGCGGGAAGAGGGACGGCCCTACCCGGTCGCGGCCGTCGACACGATCAGCGCCATCATCCGCCGCAAGGAGGATGAAAGCGCGGCCAGCGTCATCGAGACCACCACCACGGCGCTGGCGCTCTGGGAGATCCCGCGCGTCGCCGCCGGCACGGCGGAAAGCGACTTCGATCTCGGCGCAATCCGCAGCCGCAAGATGAGCATCTTTGTGGTGGCGAGCCCGGACGACATCCGCCGGCTGCGCATCATCTATCAGATGTTCTTCAGCCAGTTTGTCGCCGCCAACACCCAGCAGGAGTTCGGCGAGGATCCGGCGCACCGGCACCGGGTACTGGTCATGCTGGACGAGTTCTGGGCGCTGGGCGAGGTCAGCGTGCTGGCCGATGCCGTGGCCTTTACCCGCAGCTACGGCTTTCGGCTGGCCTATGTCATCCAGTCAAAGAACCAGACCGTCACCTCCTTTGGCAAGGAAGGCTCCAAGAACCTGTTCCTCAACACCGGGGCGGAGCTGCTCTATGGCGGCTGCGACATCGAGGTGGCGGAGGAAGCCTCCAGGCGGATGGGCTTCGACACGGTCGAGGAGGTCACCCGCAACCGGCCCCGTTACCTCGCCTGGTTCCAGAGCAACAAGCAGACGGAGAGCGAGGCGATGCGGCGCAGGGCGCTGATGCTGCCGCAGGAGATCAGCCGCATGCCGCGGGATCAGGTCGTGGTTCTCAGACCGGGCATCATGCCGCTGCGGATGCA
>NZ_PDOA01000058.1 GCF_003116135.1 Teichococcus aestuarii
ACGGCCTGCTCGCCCCCTCCCGGGCCGGTGCCCCGCGAGGCCCGCGCAACCACGACGGCACCATCATCCCTGACGCGGTGGACATCATGTGGGGCACCGACATGACCACCACCTGGACGGCAGAGGGTCAGGCGGCGGTGTTCGTCGCCGTCGATCACCACAGCGCCGCGTGCGTCGGTCTCCATGCCGCCCGGCATGGCACCCGCTTCGAGGCGCTCGAGCCCCGCAGGCAGGGCGTGCGCCAGCACTTCGGCGGCTTCGCCAAGGGCATCGCGGCAGGCCTCTCGCTGCGCCATGGCCACGGCTCGCAGTACATGTCCGACGCTTTCCAGGGCGAGCTGAAGTTCCTCGGCATCAAGAGCTCACCCGCCTTCGTCCGCGCGCCTGAGGGGAACGGATGCGCTGAACGCTTCATCCGAACCCTCAAGGAGAACCTCCTCTGGGTCCGGACCTTCGACACCGTCGAGCAGCTCCGCCAGGCGCTCCTCGAGTTCCGGCGCACCTACAACTCGACCTGGCTCATCGAGCGTCACAGCTTCAGATCGCCGGACGCCGTACGCCATGATCAGCTTTCACCCGAAGCTCTCACCGCATAGGCTTCAATGAGGTGCCTCAGAAACTGCGGGCGGTACACCCGTCTCGCCCAGCAGGAAGGCGCCCGTGCAGATCGAGCCCAGTGCGGTGCCCGCGCTGTGCCGCTCGCGCAGCCATTCCACGAAGGGCGCCGCCTCGTGCGCCTCGATGGGCGGACCCAGCTGAGGCGGCAGGATCGGGACGTCCGGCGTCCCCTCGGCGCCAGGAGCCGTGTCGAACACGCGGACCGGGATGTTCTCGCCGTCTCGCATTTGCCAGTGGCTGACCCGCAGCGAGGGCGCCTGTTGGCGGTTCACCTGTTTCCCGGCGATGCGGCCAGCGAGCGTCAGGAAGTCTGTCATCCCAAGCACGGCCGCCAGTTGAGTGCCGGGGTAGATCACCAGGCCGATCTCGATGGCATTCCGCCCTGGCATGTCCCGCCCTGGCATGTCGTTTCTGGCCCTCATTATTTCCGTGCCGCCACTGCTACCGCCGCGCCTGGTCGTTTATCCAGAGGCTACCGCATCTTCATGGGCTCTGGGCCGCCGATCGCGCTCATAGCCTAGGTGCTGGCAAGGAGGATTGAGCCATGACCGACAGCAGCAAGGAAGGCTTCCTGATCACGCGCCGGAAGACACTCCCGGCCTTGTCCATGGGGATCATCGGAATGACGACGCGCACCTCACAAGCCGCTCGCCAGCAGGCGACGGTGACGCAGATCCGCAACGCGACGCTGCGCATCAACTACGGCGGTGTGCGCTTCCTGGTGGACCCGATGCTGGACGACCAGGGAACGTCTCCCGGGTTCCCGGGCTCGGCCAACAGCGAGCGCCGTAACCCCCTGGTGCCCCTGCCGATCCCGGTGACCGATATCATCGACGTGGACGCGGTCATCGTGACCCATCTTCACACCGACCACTGGGACGGAAAGGCCAAGGCGCGGCTCGGGAAATCGCTCCCCCTCTTCGCGCAGAATGACGAGGACGCGGCGGCAATCCGGGAAGCAGGCTTCAAGGACGTGCGCGTCCTGACCGAGGCATCGGAGTTCAATGGCGTCAAGCTCGTCAAGACGGGCGGGCAGCACGGCACCGACGCCACCCTTAAGGCGGTGCCGCGCCTGGGCAAGGTCTGCGGCGTCGTCTTCAGCCATCCCTCGGAGAAGACGCTCTACGTGGCAGGCGATACCATCTGGAACGGACATGTCGAGCAGGCGATCGCCCGGCACCAGCCGGAGGTGATCGTGCTCAACGCGGGCAAGGCGACCTTCATCGGCCTGGACCCCATCATCATGGGAGAAGAGGACGTCCGGGCGGTCCATCGCGCCGCCCCGAAGGCCACCCTGATCGCCAGCCACATGGAAGCCGTGAACCACTGCATCCTGAGCCGCGCCGACCTGCGGGCCTTTGCCGAGCGGGAAGGTTTCGTGGCAAACCTGCGCGTCCCGGCCGACGGCGAGGCCATCGCGCTCTAGCCGGATCACATGCCGCGTTTCCGGCGGAGGCGCTCACGACGAGTGGGAGGTGAGATTGCTCGAGCGTTTGATGAACATTCTCCAGGCACGTTTCGGCTCATCGCCCGCGCTTCAGGCGGCGCCAGATGGCGTGGAGACCCTCGCCGCGATGGCTGATCGCCGCGTCATCCGTCGGTACGCCGACAAGGCCGTCGATCCTGCGCTTCTGGAGACACTGTGCGCTGTGGCTCTCTCAGCTCCCTCGAAGTCGGACCTGCAGCAGGCGGACATCATTATCATCTCCGATAAGGCACAGCGCGACAGGTTACACGCGCTCATCCCGGACAATCCGTGGATCCGGGAAGCGCCCGCGTTTCTGGTCTTCTGCGCCAATAATCGCCGCCATCGCCTGATGTTCGAATGGCGTCAGCAGCCTTTCGTCAACGACCATCTCGACCCCTTCTTCAACGCTTCGGTCGATGCGGCCATCGTCCTCGCTACCTTCATCGCCGCCGCGGACAGAGTGGGGCTGGGGACGTGCCCCGTCAGCGCCATCCGCAACACAGCAGCGGAGGTGTCCGATCTCCTCGCGCTGCCCGACCATGTTTTCCCCGTGGCCGGACTGGGCGTCGGCTGGCCGTCCTTCGGTGGCGTCCTCAGCCCGCGTCTGGGCCTCGATGTCACCGTCCACTACGATCGCTATGACGAGGCCGGCATACAGGACAAGATCGCCGCGTACGACAAGCGACGGAGGGCCATGCAGCCCTACGCCACGCAGCGCTATACGGACCGCTTCGGGGAAGCAGAGGAGTACGGGTGGTCGGAGGATAAGGCCCGACAGTACTCCGTACCCGAACGCGCCCACTTCGGCGCTTTCGTGCGCAGGAAGGGCTTCGACCTAGAATGATGCTCCTCCGCGGTTGCGGAGGGATAACGCCCAAACGAGAGACAACCTGCTTGAGCCACGGCAGGCATCATGAGGCCCAGGCTGCCGAGGTGAACCGTTCCGGGGTTCTCCGGAGGCTCCAACTCTTGAGAGGATGGAGCCATGACGGAGAAGACCTCAAACCGGCATCCAAAGGCTACAGAATCCCAGAGCAGATGAAGTGCACCGCAGACTGATCACTGTCCACCAGATCAGGAGAAGATCAGTACCGTGGCGGACGGCAGCTGCGGACTACTCCGCGCTATTCAGAAAATCTGGCCTCTCTGCTGCCGATTCCGCTCATCGGTGCTGGTGATACACCTCAGCCCCCCAGACGATGGATCCTCAAAGCATAAAAGACAAGCTCAAGCTTTGGCTGGGCCTCGCCCATCTACAGACGAAACAGCGCTGCCTGAGGCTGGCTCCACAAGTTACACGCCCCTCTATTTATGCTCCAGGAACGACATTAGTCGTTATATTGAGATTACTCTTTCGTTCTGTACGTCTTACATTTTCTAACTCACAAATTCGCGATTTTTATTTGGAAGATCACGCGTCCGTGAGCGATATCACTCACATGTGAGTGAGCAGCCCCCCGGCTTGCTCGGTGTGAAGGATGTCAGCCATGACCGCTCTTGGCGTATATGTCGGCAACGACCCGGCTCTTCTGAACAAGTTCACTGGCTGGCTGGGCGATGCGCCCGATTACGTCCATGGAGTGGTCGGTTATTCCAACTGGAAGGATTAC
>NZ_PDOA01000059.1 GCF_003116135.1 Teichococcus aestuarii
GTCTGTCGGATAGCGGCGCCGCTCGAAGGCTGCCTGGCGGGCACGGTGTTCCTTGGTCCACATCCAGCCCATCTGGGCACACGATGTCCCCTGAACACCTCAACACCCGCATTCTCAAACGGGCACTTAGATATCACTGGCTCCGTCCGCCGAAGCCATTCCGGCTCCAGCCATCGCTGAACAGGCTACCGGACGCAGCCAGCGTCGGTGCCTGGGCGGGCTGGGCAGTCTGCGGCACGGCCAAGGCCATGGCGGCGGACAGGGTCTCATGGCGCCCTCCAGCAGGGGCTGCCTCCTGCTTGCCTGCCAGACGCGCGGTATCCCGCTCCGGCATACCCAGAGGATCGAAGGCGCGAACATCGAAGGTGCCGACATGCAGCCTGCTGGTATCCAGCGCCGGTACCTGGCGCGGCTGCGCCATGGCGGGCACCGTCATGGCCAGTGTCGCTGCCAGAAAAATCGCCTGCCCTGCGGCCCTCATGTCCATCCAACTCCTGTGCTGCGCATCCCGGATGCCGGCCCTAGCCTTGCATTCCGGCTCTGAAACGCGCCGCCCGTCATCCCGTTGAGAAAGTTCACGACGGCTTGTCACTTTTGGCTCTCCCAAAGAAAGTCTCAGCAATTTGTTAAATGCGGTGCCGCAATATGCCGCCAAAGAAAATCGGTAAGAGCGGACCAGACGAAATGCACCCTGCCCTGGCAGACAGCTTCCTCTGGAAAATGTAGGTTTCACTAGCATTTGGACTGATCGTTTTGCTGAATGCCGCGAATCAGGCTATGGACCAGCTCTGGCTGCACCGGGTTAGCTGCGGTCGGGCTGCTGCTGGCCAATTACCCCGATCCGGGCTTAGCCTCCCCGCTAGAGGGTCCGGCGTCGCCCGAGATCCGGCAAGTGGACACCTCGAAGTACTCGCTGCTGAGTGGCCTTCCCGGGCAGGATCGTCGCCTCAGGCTGTGACGTGCCCTTGCTGACCCGGCTGGGTCACCGGCTTTGGACGACGGGTTCCGCCTTCCATGGGCGCCTTGGGGTTATGCGGGCGCAGCTCGGGCGCTGAGCCAGGCGAGGCGGGTGAAGTTTTAGGCGAGATTGGCCATGCCGATCTTCACTTGTGCCCGGGCGATGCCGATGGTGTGCACGAACAATTCCATGCGACGCTTCTGCGCGGCGCGAGGATTTCGCTACCCATAAGCGGCTAGAGGATACAGAGCTGCAGCGGCGCCGCTGAAAGACGGCACCGGCGGCGCCTCAGTCCTAGCCGTTCAGCCGCTTCAGGTCGGGCTTCTCGCGGAAGCGCGCCCAGCTGCTCAGGATCTCGCGCAGCTGCTCCTCCTGGCTGGTGCGCTCCCGCCGCAGCACCTGCATGCGCTTGCGCAGCTCCAGGATCAGGTGGCCGCGCGGCAGGTCAGCGCCCGTCTCGAAGCGCTCGAGGAAGACGCGCCCCAGCTCCGGGTCGTCGCGGTCGATGCAGTAGGCGGCATAGGCCAGCACCGAGCCGCGGCCGAACTCGATCATCTTGCGGCCGAAGGTGCGCATCTCCAGCAGGCGCGGGTGCTGCTCGACGATGCGCATCACCTCGGCGGGGGTGGGCTTGGCGTTGCGCGTGCCGGCCGGCTTCAGCTCGCGCTTCCACAGCAGCACGGCGGCGGCGGCGATCAGCGGCTTGTCGCCGAAGCTGTCGAAGGCGGCGCCGAGCTGCGGGCCCTTCTTGGCGTGGATGTCGTAGGTGGCGTAGGCCTCCTCCGGCAGGCCGCGCATCACCGGCACCTCGATCGCCTCGCCCGCCTGCAGCACGGCGGAGAGCCGGTGCTGGCCGTTCAGCAGCCGGCCGCTGCGGCTGAAGCAGATGGGCTGCGCGTTCATCATCCAGTTGCCGGCGCGGATGTCGCGGTCGATGGCATCGACATGCGCCGCGACGATCTTGCGGTTGCGCGTGTTGTGGACGAGGTACTCCTCCGCCATCTGTGGCGAGATAGTTTCGATCGCCAGCGGATAGACGTTCTCTTCCTGCGACAGGCGCTCGACCGCGGCGCGCAGGCTGCGCGCCGTCTCCTCCGTGTCGTTGCCATGGCCGGGGTCGTCCAGCCCCTCATAGCCCTCGAGGCGCGGGAAGTCCTCGCCCTTGGTCGGGTTGGCGGTGCGGTCGATCCAGGTGTAGCTGCGCGCGTGCTGGCCGCTGAAGGTGGCGTTCAGCGCCTTGATGCAGAGGGCGTAGAGCGTCACCGGCTTCAGGCGGGTGGCCGGGTCGCCGCGCGTCATGTCGATCAGGTCGCGGATGCGCGCGCCAGGCTCCATCGGCGTGTACTTCTCGGGCCAGACGATGGCGTCGAGGAAGCGCCGGGTCGCCGCCTTGTCGACGCGGAAGCCCATGAACAGCAGCGGCGTGCGCACCGCCTCGGAGAGGATGGTGGCCTCGCTCTCCAGCGACATCTTCACCGCCTGCTCGAGATCAGGGTTGCTGCGCAGCACGCGGTCCATGCGCGACCAGGAGGCGGTGCCGGCGCCGCGCAGCATCTTGTTGTCGTCGTAGCGGATCAGCTTGACGAGGGCCGATTGCAGGGCGTGGGCATGCGGCACGCCGCGCGCTTCCAGCACGCCGGCGAAGGAGCGGCGGCGCTGCTGGTCGATGGTGTGCAGCACATCATCCGGAATGTTCTGCGCCAGCACAGTGAGGAAGGGCACACCGGCCTTGATGCAGGCACGCAGTCGCTGCACCCCGTCCAGCAGCACCCCCGTGCGGGAGAGGATGATGGGCATGCCGTTGAGGATCCAGCGCCCTTCGCGCATCGCCTCAGCATAGGCATTGATGGCGGTGGGGTTCTCGCCGGCGCTGGGCCTGCGGCGCTGCAGCAACTCCGTCGCCCCCTCCGGCGTGATGAGCTCGATGGAAAAGGCTGCGGTGTAGGGGCTCTGGCCCTGGACCTGCACGATCCGCCCGCCCTGTGCCGCCGTCTTGGTCAGCTTTCGCGCTGTTCTGCCCGCCCGCACCATCCTGCCTCCTCCCCCTTGCCTCATCCACCGAAGACGGCTTGCAGCTTGGCTCCATATTCACTGCCGCACTTTAAAATTTTTCGCATTCATTCATGCGCAAAAATTTGTGGAAAACCTTTTCCCGCTTCACCACTTCACATGATAAAGCTTTTTTCGCTGATGATTTCCATATCAGGGCCTATAACCAGCCTCTTGCGCTTTGATTTTTCTGTGATTCCATGGCGGCCGGAAGTGCTGCCATGGCTGACCTGTTCTGGCTCACAAAGGCACAGATCGAGCGGATCACGCACTACTTCCCGCTCTCACACGGAGTGCC
>NZ_PDOA01000005.1 GCF_003116135.1 Teichococcus aestuarii
GAACCTTTGGGCCCGCCTCAAAGAATGGCGTGCCGTCGCCACCCGCTACGAGAAGACCGCCCGATCCTTCATCGGCATCCTCTGCCTCGCAGCAGCCGCCGACTGGCTCAAGCTCTAACAGGCCCTAGTCCCGCGCCAGCAGCAGCCGTGCCAGCCGGTCGAACTCCGCCACGCTGAGCGTCTCGGCGCGGCGCGTGCCGTCCAGCCCGGCGCCGCCGAGCAGCGCCTCGGCCTCGCCCAGCGACTTCAGGCTGGAGCGCAGCATCTTGCGCCGCTGCCCGAAGGCCGCCGCCGTCACCTTCTCCAGCGCCGCCATCAGCGCCGGGTCCGGCGCCTCGGCATGCGGCACGAGGTGGACAATGGCCGACCACACCTTGGGCGGTGGCGAGAAGGCGCCGGGCGGCAGGCGCAGCGTCATGCGCGCCTGGCAGCGCCACTGCGAGAGCACGGCGAGCCGGCCGTAATGCTCCGTGTCGGGGGCGGCGACGATGCGCTCGGCCACCTCCTGCTGGAACATCAGCGTCATGCTCTCGAACAGATGCGCCTGGCGCAGCCAGCCGATCAGCAGCGGCGTGCCGACATTGTAGGGCAGGTTGGCGACGATGCGGCGCGGTGCCGGCAGCAGGCTCTCCGCGTCGATCCTCAGCGCGTCGCCCTCGACGACGCGCAGCCGGCCGGGATAGGCGGCGGCCAGCTCCTCCTGCGCGGCGATGGCGCGGTGGTCCAGCTCCACCGCCACCACCTCGGCGGCGGCGGTGTCGAGCAGGGCACGGGTCAGGCCGCCGGGGCCGGGGCCGACCTCCAGCACGTGCCGCCCCTCCAGAGGCGCGGCGATGGAGGCGATGCGGGCGCAGAGCGTGGCATCGAGCAGGAAGTGCTGGCCGAGCGCCTTGCGCGCCGCCAGCCCGTGCTTCGCGATGGTCTCGGCGAGCGAGGGAAGGGAGGCGGAAATGGCCGGATCAGCTCCGCATGTCGATCTGCGCGCGGCGGCGCAGGTCGCGCTGCAGCTGGCGCGAGGTCAGCTCGATGCGATCGCGCAGGATCTGGGCACGCGCCTGGTCGGGCGTCAGCTCGGCCAGGTTGCGGGTCTCGCGCGAGCAGACGGCCAGCACCAGAACGCCCTCCGGCGTCACCAGCGGCTGGCTGGCGCGGTTGACGGCGAGGCTGGCGACGATGCCGCGCAGCGGCGCGGGCTGCAGGGTGTCCTGCCGCAGCGGGCCGCCGGGGTCGGCCGGGCGGTCGGAGCCGCGGGCGGCGGCCTCCAGGGCGGGGCAGGCCTTGCCCTCCAGGGCGCGGGCGCGCTCCAGCGCCTGGATCTGCTGCTGCGTCGGCGCCTGCGGGTCGAGCGCGCTGGTGAAGCCGAAGAAGGCCTGGCGCAGCGTGACGAGGGTGGCGATCTCGCGCCCCGTCTCGCGCTTCTGCCGCAGCGTGACGATCTGGAAGCCCCCCGGCACGCGCTGCGGGTTGGCGATGGCGCCGGGCGGCATCTGGCTCACGATGCGGCCCACGGCGGGGTCGAACTCGTCGGGGCGGGTCCAGCCCATGTCGCCGCCCTGCAGCGCGGTCTGGCTCTGGCTGAACTGGGTGGCGGCGGCGGCGAAGGGCACGCCGGCGCGGAGCTGGCCCACCACATCGTCCACGAAGCGGCGCACCTCCGGCTCGGCGGCCGGGTCGTCGACGGGGATGAAGATCTCGGAGACCAGGAATTCCGGCTCGCCGGTGCGCGCCTTGTGGGCGGCCATGAACTCCTCGATCTCCTGCGGCGAGACCTGGGCCTGGTTGCCGAGCTGCTGCCGCACCAGCCGCGACCAGCCGATCTGGTTGCGGATCTGGTCGAAGAGCGCGCGCGGCTGTACGCCGGCGCCGCGCAGCTGGGCCAGCAGCCCGCCGGAGGGGAGGCCGTTGCGCTGCTCGATCTCCTCGATGGCGGCGGCGACATCGGCATCGGCCACGGGGATGCCGCGGCGCTGCACCTCCTGCATGCGCAGCCGCTCATCCACCAGCAGCCGCGTCACCTGGGGGCGCAGCCGGGTCAGCACCTCGGGGTTCGGCCCCATGCCGGCGTTCAGCGCGAAGAGGCGGGTGCGCGCGGCCACCTCGTTCGCCGTCACCACGTCGCCATTCACCACGGCGACGATGCGGTTCATCGGGGTGGCGCCGGGCTGGGCAGCGCTTTGGGCAGCCCCCTGGGCCGCGCCGGCCCGCTGGGCCAGGGCGCCCGGCGCGGTGGCGAGGGCGGCCAGCGGCAGCACCGCCGCCAGGGCCAGCGCGCGCCACGCCGTGGCACGCAGGGCCGGGACGGAAGGGGCCGGGGCGGAAGGGGTCGGGCGGGTCGGGGCGAGGGCGCGTCGCATGGCGGATTTCCTAGGCCGGGTGCGCATCCTCCGCCAGCCCCAATCGCGCAGGGCGGCGGGGATGGCGCCAGGGTATGACGCCGGGGAGGGCGTCAGATCGCGCGGAAGCCGAAATCGCCCACCGTCTTGAACGAGACACGGAACAGCAGGACGGTGTCGGAAGGATAGTAGGAGGCGCGGTTGCTCGGCTCCGCATAGGTCTTGGCGAAGCGCGTGTCGAAGATCAGGCATTCATCCTCGTAGGTGAGGTTGACGCCGGCCGAGACAGCGCGGTCCAGCTCCAGGTCGTAGCGGCCGAAGCCGCCGCCGCGCCAGAAGCGGGTGATCTGCGCCTGGGCAGAGCCCGAGACCTCGCGCCGCTCGCGGGTCGAGATCAGCGCGGTGGAGGGGTCGGTGTAGAGGTAGCCGGCGCCGAGCGTCACGCGGCCGAGGCTGAGCTGGGCGCGGGTCTCGACCAGCCGGCTGTCCAGGTTCTCCTTGTCCAGCCGGGCGCGGGCGGTCAGGTCCAGCCAGGAAACGGGGGAGAAGCGCACCCGGCCGACCCAGTCCGAAGCCTGGTCGCGCAGGCCGGAATTGACATCGAACACCGCCTCCTCGCTGGCGCGGAAGGAGCGGCCGACCAGCGCCTCGACCTGCCCGCCATTGGGGAAGAACCAGGCGCCGCGGAAAGCGGCGTCCACCCGGCTGCCGCCTTCCTGCCGGTCGCGGCCTGGGAAGCGGTTGAGCTCGAACAGGTTGGCGTCGGTGAACTCGAAGTCGAGGCTGTCCTCGTTCGCCACCAGGGTCTGCCGCCCCGTCGCCGGACCGGTGACGAGCTGCACCCGCGGCTCGATCAGCTGGGTGCCGTAGGCGCCGGCGCTGCGGCTCATCGGCAGGCGCCAGTCCAGCGCCACGCGGACATTGCCGGTGGCGTCGGTGGCGGTGTTGCGGCTGGCGAAGTTGGGGGCGAGGTCGAGGTCGTCCACCCAGCGGGCCAGCCCGTCCGCCTGGGCGCGGAAGGTCCAGACCTGCCCGAAGCGGTCGATGCGCGGCAGGTCGTAGCGCAGGCGGGAGGCGATGCGGCGGGTGTCCGTGCCTTCGTCGCGGAAGAGGGCGAAGGCGCCGATATCCGCGCTGAGGTAGCCGCCCAGCCGGTCGCGCCCCACCCAGTAATCGGCGAAGAGGTTGGGCAGCACGAGCGGGATCTGCCCCGTGTCGTCCACCTCAGAGAGGCCCTGATAGGCACGGCTATCGACCCGCGCATAGGCCTCGGTGCCCCAGAAGCCCTCCGCATAGGCGTCGGAGGAGAGCTGGCGGGGCGCCGGGTAGCGCCAGGCGCGCAGGTAGTTCTCGCTGCTGGCGCGGTTCAGGTTGAAGCCGGTGCGCCAGTTCTCGTCGATCGAGAACTGGCCGCGGCTGTAGATGTGGCCGCCCCAGCCCTCCTCGCCCGGCGCGCCGTCGCGCTGGCCGACGGAGCCGGTGGCCTGGATCTCGCCGCTGTTGAAGCGGCGGCGGTAGTCGAAGCCGAGCGCCGGGTCCTGCTTGGTCGAGAAGGTCGGCGAGAGGGTCAGGTCCTGGCTGGGGTCGATCGCCCAGTAGTAGGGCGTGGTGAGGAAGCCGCCGAGGAAGCTGCTGCTGCCGAAGGTGGGCGTCAGGAAGCCGGACTGGCGCGGCACCGAGGGGTCGGGGTGCGAGAGATAGGGCGTGTAGAGCACCGGCACGCCGCCCAGCATCAGCGAGGCGTCGCGGTAGCGCAGGCGCTTGGCTTCCTGGTCGTGCGTGGCCAGCCGGGCGCGCAGCTGCCACAGCGGCGGCGCCTCCGGGTTCTCGGCGCAGAGGTCGCAGGAGGTGTAGAGCACCCGCGACATGTCGAGGATGGTGCCGTCCGTGCGGCGGGCGCCGCTGGCCACCATGCGGCCATTCTGGGCGAGGCGGGCCTTCAGCCCCTCCACCACGCCATCGCGCATGTTGCCGGTCAGCTCGGCGCGGTCGGCGAACAGCACCTGCCCGTCCGCCTCCAGCAGCTGGACGTTGCCCTCGGCGGTGGCGATGCCGGTGTTGCGGTCGAAGGTGAAGCGGTCGGCGCGCAGGATGCGCTCGTTCTGCCAGGCCTCCACCGCGCCGCGGGCGGTGACGAGGTCGCGCGCCTGGTCGTACTCCACCTCCTCGGCGGTGAAGGTGACGGGGGCGTTGTTGCCGGTCTGGGGCGGTGTTGCCTGGGGCGGTGTTGCCTGCGGCGGTGTTGCCTGGGGCGCTGTGGCCTGCGGCGGGGCGGCCGGCACCGCGCCGGTTGGCTGCGGCGCGGCGGGCTGCGACTCGGCCTGGTGCAGCGGCAGGCTGGCGGAAAGCAGCACGGCGCTGCCCAGCAGGGCGGCACGCCAGCCGGCCGGCGGCAGGGAGCGCCGCGGCCCTCCCCGGCGATCCGTCTTCCCTGCCGGGGGCTCCCCGGCGTCGCGCATGGCTCGGTCCATGCCGCTTCCATAGCGGCTTCGGCGGAGCGCGGCGAGAGGGATGCGCGGCGCCGGGGCGGGCCGTGGGGCGCCGGGGCGGCATCACATTGCGCTCAGGCGCCGCCGGCGGCCTCCGGCGCACCGTGCCCCGGAGCCCGAAGGCCGGGCCTGGAGGCCGGAGCCCGGATTGTGGCTCCCGGCCCGGCTCAGCCGTCTTCCTGGTAGATCAGCAGGGTCAGCGCCAGCAACAGGCCGGCGATCGAGGGGGCCCAGGCGGCCAGCGCCACCGGCAGGGTGCCGGCCTGGCCGAACTCCTCCGACACCTTGTCCAGCAGGAACAGCGCGAATCCGGCGGCGATGCCGGCGCCGATCATCCGCGCCACGCCGCCGCGGCGGGAATGGCGCATCGAGAAGCCGGCCGCCATCAGCGCCATGGCCGCCGTCAGCAGCGGCAGGGAGAGCAGGGAATGGAAGTGCAGCCGGTGCCGCATGGCGGAGAAGCCGGCGCTCTCCAGCACCGCGATGAAGCCCGGCAGCGCCCAGAAGGAGAGGGTGTCGGGGCTGGCGAAGCTGTCCTCGATGCGGTCGGGCGTCAGGGTGGTGGGCAGGCGCAGCGTGCCCGGCGCCGAGGGCTGGCGGTCGCTGCCGAAGGCCACCGCCTGCTCCAGCTCCCACGCGCCGGGGATGAGGCGGGCGCGCGGCGCCTCCACCCGCTCCAGCGGCCGGTCGTTGGCGGCGAGCCGCCACAGCGAGACCTGGGTGAGCTGGAAGCCCTCCCGCCCGATCTCCGGCACGCCGGCCAGGATGGCGACGCCGCCCGGCTCCAGCGTGGCGTCGGCCTGGCGCAGCCAGAGCCGCCCCCCCGCCAGCGAGGACAGGCCCGTGGCGTTGCGCAGGTAGGTGGCGTCCAGCCGCTCGGCGCGCGCCAGCATGGCGGCGGAGAGCGGCGAGACGACGGTGATGGCCAGCGTGCCGAGGCAGAGCGCCACCAGCACCGGCCCTGCCAGGAAGCTCCAGGCCGAGACGCCGGCGGCGCGCGCCACCACCAGCTCGGAGGAGCGGGCGAGGCGCCAGAAGGCGATGATTCCGCCCAGCAGCACGGCGAAGGGCAGGATCTGCAGCACCACGAAGGGCAGCCGCAGCGAGGCGATGGAGGCGACGAGGCCGAAAGTGGCCTCCGGCCGGGTGGCGGCGCGGCGCAGCAGCTCGATGAAGTCGAACAGCGCGACGAGGCCGGTGAGCGCCGCGACCAGCGCCAGCGCCATGCCCGCGAAGCGGCGGGCGATGTAGGCGGAGAGGGTGTAGGAGAAGGCCATCATGCCGGCTCAGCCTTCCGCCGTGCCGGGCCGGCGGCGCGGCAGGCCCGGGCTGCCGGAGAGCACCCAGGCCGCGATCAGCCCCGGCACCACGGCCTGCGCCCAGACCAGCGGGATGGCGGCGTTGTTGCGCGCCGCCAGGTTGCCCACCGCGAGGCCCAGCGCCAGCAGCACCACCACCAGCCCGACGCCGAGGGTCGCCGGCCGCCAGTCGCCATGCCGGCGGAAGCCGCTGGCCAGCGCCGTGGCCAGCCCGACCATGGCGAAGGACAGCGCGGTGAAGGGGGAGGAGAGGCGCTGGTGCCCCTCGGCGCGGAACTTGCGGATGTCGCGCTCCGGCAGGTTCTCCTCCGGGTCGGGGTGCAGCAGCTCGCCCACGAAGCGCTCGCGCGAGTCGCGGTTGCGGGCGGTCTCGGCGGGGCTGTTGGAGGTGCTGGCCAGGTCCACGCTGTTCTCGGCGAAGGAGAGCACGGAGAGGCGCGCGGGGCGGGTGGCGGTGGCCGGCTCCATCTGCTGGCGCACGCCGTTCAGCAGCGTCACGCGCGGGCCGGCGGGGGTGGAGACCAGCCGCCCCTCCTGCGCCATGATGGTGACGGGCGTGCCCGGCTCGCGCATGTCGTGCACCAGGATGCCGCGCAGGGTGCCGTCCGCGGCGCGCTGGCGGGCATAGACAGTGAGCGTGTCGCCCAGGCTGCTGAATACCCCTTCCTGCAGCAGGATGGCCGCCATCTCGTTGCGGATCTCGAACTGCCAGGCGCGGAAGGCGGCATGGCTGACCGGCACCAGCCAGAGCTGCATGAACAGGGCCAGCGCGGTGGCGATGGAGGCCACCAGCAGCGCCGGGCGCGAAAGCTGCCAGTCCGACAGGCCGGCGGCGCGCATCACCACCAGCTCGCGGTCGGCGTTCAGCCGCACATAGGTGAACAGCGTCACCACGAAGGTGGTGATGGGCAGGATCACCGCGAAGAAGCTGGGCAGCAGCAGGCCGGTCAGCTCGATGAAGACCGCGAGGGAAAGGCCGCGGTCCAGCACCAGCTCGATGAAGCGCAGGCTCTGCGTCAGCCAGACCAGGGCGGCGAGCCCCACGGTGACGGCGAGCAGCGACACGCCGAGCTGGCGGAACATGTAGCGGTCGATCTTGGTCATGCGGGCAGGGGTTCACCTCTGGCGGGCCGCGGCGGGGCCGGGGCGGGGGAGGGGCCGGGGCGGGGAGGGACCGGGTCGGGGCTGCATGTAGGCCGGGCGGAGCGGGGCGCCAAGCTTTGCGCCCCCTTCCGCCCGGCGTCCCGCGCCCGGCTACTCCCCGAGAAACGCCCGCAGCACCGGCGCGGGCACGAGGCGCGTGCCGGCCGGCCTCCCGCCCGCCTCGGCGCGGTGGCTGACCAGGCCGAGCAGGCAGGGCACCGACGCATCGACCACCGCGCCGCCGGATTCGCCGGGCTCCAGCCGCAGCGGCATCTCGGCATAGGCGCCGTGCAGCGCCGTGGCCTCCGGCCGCAGCCCGGCGATGCGGCTGGTGGCGCGGCGGCGCGGCGTCAGCACCAGCAAGGGCTGGCCCGGCCACGGCGCGCCGGCGCAGAGCGGCAAGGCGGGGGCGCCGGCCGCCAGGCCCGCCACCCGCAGCAGCGCCACGTCCCGCCCGCCGACATAGACGGTGCCGAGGCCGAGAGGGTCGAGCCCGGGTCCGAGATCGGCCTGCCCGGCGCGCAGCAGCTCCGCCGTGTGGTCCCGCCCCTGGAAGCGGATGGAGGGCGGCGCCGCGCCGGGGGCGCAGCCCTGCAGCAGGGGCTGGGTGCCATCCACCAGGTGCGCCGCGGTCAGGAAGCGGCCGCGGCCGATATGGGTGGCGGCGCCGGTGGCCCAGCAATCCGGCCCCAGCCCGGCGCGCAGCCCGGCCAGCGGCAGCGCCCCCTCCGGGGTGGCGCAGCCGCCGAGCAGCAGCAGCAGCAGCCCGGCGGCGCGGCACGGGTTCAAGAAATCGTGAAGGTGACGGTGCAATGATATCCTGGGAGAACGGTGCCGGGCCGCGGCGGGCGTGACGACCCCGCCGCGTCGCCCGCTGCCATGCCCGGGAGCCGAACCAGCCGCCGCCATGCCCGTCCGCCAGCGCCTCTTCGACAATGGTGTCAACACCGTCACCTTCACCGCGGCCGGAACGGCGCCGCCACCCGGCCTGGGCGCCACCCTGGCGGTCACCTTCGATCCGTTCCGCAGCCTGGAGGTCGAGCGGCCCGGCTTCGGCGAGACGGTGCTGACGGGCCGCGGCATCGACGTGCTGGCCGTGCAGAAGCGGCGCGAGAACTGGTACCAGGATATCAGCCGCGAGACCTTCGTGGCAGAGTTCGGCGCGCGCATCGCCGCCTATGGGCGCGTGCTGTTCTATGGCTCCAGCGCCGGCGCCTATGCGGCGCTGTACTTCGCCCGGCCCTTCGCCGCGCATGTGCTGGCCATCTCGCCGCGTGCCTCCATCCATGCCTCCTACCCCTCGCATGAGCGGGCACGGGCGCGCTGGGGCGCCAGCTTCCGCCACGCCCCGATGGCGGAGGGGGAGGACCGCACCCTGGGTGTCGCCCTGCTCTACGACCCCCGCCTGGCCGGCGACGCGCTGATGGGCGAGGACATGCGCTACCTGGAGCAGGAGATCCTGGCCGCCTACCCCGCGGCGAGGCTGCTGCCCATTCCCTATTCCGGCCACCCCAGCGCGCCGATGCTGGCCGATCTGGGCCTGCTGAAGCCGCTGCTCTTCGGCTACCTGGCGGAAGGGCGGCTGCCCGTGCTGCGCTGGCACGGGCGCCGCCGGGAGTCGTGGAACCACCTGATGCAGCTCAGCCGCGCGCTGCTGCGGCACCGCCGGCCGGCGGCGGCGGCGGCGCTCTGCGACCGGGCGCTGGCGATGCAGCCCGAAAGGGGCGAGCTGTTCCAGCTTGCCGCGCAGATCCGGCAGGCGGTGGACGACCGGCCGGGTGCCATCGCGGCGCTGCGCCAGGCCGTGGCGCTCTCTCCCGCCACGGTGGCGGCGCGGCTGAAGCTGGTGCAGATGCTGCGCGCCGAGGGCGGGACGGAGGAAGCCATCGCCCTGCTGCGGGAAGGGCTGACCCTGGCGCCGGAGCAGCCGCAGATGCGGCTCTGGCTGCTGGAGATGCTGCGCCTGCGCTGCGAGCGGCACATGCAGGAAGGCGCGGTGGAAACGGCCCAGGCCGATGCCAGTGCCGCCCTGGCGATGCTGGATTTCGACGCGGCGCCGGGCGACCTGGCCGAGGCGCAGCGCCACCGCAGCGGCCTGCTCGCGGTGCTGGGCCGCCAGGAGGAGGCGCTGGAGGCCGCCGCCGCCGCCTGCGCGGCCGCGCCGGAGCGCGCCCGCTACCACACCCACCATGCCCGGCTGCTGCTGCGCGCCGGGCAGCTGCCGGCGTCCCGCGCGGCGGCCGAGACGGTCGTGCGGCTGAGCCCCGGCCATGCCGCCAGCCACCGCCTGCTGGCCGAGGTGCTGAACCGCATGAAGCTGACGGAGCAGGCGGTGCGCAGCGCCGGGGACGCGCTGCGCTGCGACCCCGGCAACCCCCGCCTGGAGGAATTCCTCGCCCTGATGCTGAGCAAGGCGGGGCATGTGGCGGAGGCCGTGGCGGTGCTGGAGCGCGCCATCGCACGGGGCGCCACGCAGCCCTCGCTGCTCCAGGCGCACCGGCGCCTCGCCGCGCAGCAGGCCCAGGCCCAGGCCCAGGCCCAGGCCCAGGCCCAGGCCCAAGCCCAGGCCCACGGCACCGCTGCCTGACCGGCGGGAGGATGGCCAGGGGAGGGCCTGCTCCCCCGCCGGCCTTCAAGAACCCCGTGGCGCCGCCGCCCGCGCCAGGCGGTCGTTGATCGCGGCGCCCAGGCCCTCGTCCGGCACCGGCATCGCCGCGATGCCGGAGAGGCCGCGCCGCGCGCCCTCCTCGTCCAGCCAGCGCAGCCCGGCGAAAAGGCGGGAGGCGGCCTCCACCGTGTCGCCCGATTCACTGAGCTGCCAGACGGCGCCGGCGCCCGGCAGCGGCGGCCCGAAGGCCAGCAGCGCCTCGCCCGGCGCCACCGCGCGCGCATCCAGCCGCACCGGCAGGCCGGGGGCGTAGTGCGAGCGCATCATCCCCGGCGCCGGCAGCGCCGCGCCCTCGGCCTGGGCGCCGGGCCGGCCGAGCGGGCCGAGCAGCGCCGCCAGCGCCGCCTCCGGCACGCCGCCCGGGCGCAGCAGCCGCGGCTGCGGGCCGGAAAGGTCGAGCACCGTGCTCTCCACCCCCACGGCGCAGGCCCCGCCATCGAGCACCGCCTCGATCCGCCCGGACAACCCGTCCAGCACATGCGCGGCGGTGGTGGGGGAGACGGCGCCGGAGCGGTTGGCCGAGGGTGCCGCCACCGGCACCCCCGCCGCCCGCAGCAGCGCCCGCGCCAGCGGGTGGGCCGGCACGCGCACCGCCAGAGTCGGCAGCCCGGCGCCGGTCAGGGCGTCGATCCGGCTGTCCGGCGCGCGCGGCAGCACCAGGGTGAGGGGGCCGGGCCAGAAGCGCGCGGCCACGGCGCGGGCGCGCTCGTCGGCCACCACCTCGGCGAAGGCGGCCTCGGCATCGGGGAAATGGCTGATCAGCGGGTTGAAGCGCGGCCGGCCCTTGGCCTCGAAGATGCGCGCCACGGCGCGTGCCTGCCGCGCATCGACGCCGAGGCCATAGACCGTCTCGGTGGGGAAGGCGACCAGCGCGCCGGCCCGCAGCAGCCCGGCGGCGCGCCCGATGGCACTCTCCGGCAGGCGCTCCGTCGGGAGGCTCACGCGCGGCCCTGGCAGAGGAAGGGCTGGTTCTCCCAGCCGGGCTTGCCGTAGCCGAGCGGGCTGCCGTCGAAATGGGTGCAGCGGCCGCCGGCGGCCACCAGCACCGCCTCGGGCGCCGCCGTGTCCCACTCCATGGTGCGGCCGAAGCGCGGGTAGAGGTCGGCCGCGCCTTCCGCCAGGCGGCAGAACTTCACCGCCGAGCCGATCTGCACGATGCGCTGCACCCGCCGCCCCTCCAGGAAGGCGGGAAGCTTCGGGTCGTCCTTGTAGTGGCGGCTGGCCATGACCACGAGCCCCTCCGCCGGCACCGCGCGGCAGGCGATGGGGCGGTGCCCGCCGGCATCCTCCTTCCAGGCGCCCTGGCCGACGATGCCGGTGAACAGCTCGTCCGTCGCCGGGATGGCGACGGCGCCGAGCTTCGGCCGGCCATTCTCGATGAGGCCGATATTGACCGTGAACTCGGCCCGGCCGGCGGCGAATTCGCGGGTGCCGTCCAGCGGGTCCACCAGCCAGTAGCGCGGCGCGGCGGAAAGTTCGGCCCCGTCCGAGACCGCCTCCTCCCCGACCACGGGGATGCCGGGCGCGGCTTCGCGCAGCCCCTCGGTGATGATCGCCTCGGCCAGCCGGTCGGCGGCGGTGACGGGGCTGAGATCCTCCTTGCGCTCCACCGAGAAGCCGGCGTCACGCACGGAGAGGATGGCGGCGGCGGCGCTGCGGGCGAGTCGCGCGGCCAGGGCGAGGAGTTCGGCGTCTGTCATGCTGATATCCCTGTAGCACCCGCGGGCGCGCGGGGAAAAAGCTCCGCCGTGCCGCCGCACGGGTTTCCCCCGCCGTGCCGGCATGGTTCCGTTCCCTCCGCCATCACCGCGAGAGGAGCAGGCCATGAGCGAGACACCGGACGAAGTGCGCTGGGAGAAGCTGACCGCGCCCGAGCTGCGGGCGCTCGCCGGGCGCGGCGCGCTGGTGGTGCTGCCGGTGGCGGCGCTGGAGCAGCACGGGCCGCACCTGCCGGTCTGGACGGACAGCATGATCGGCCATGCCTGCTGCGTCCGCGCCGCCGAGCAGGCGCGCGACGTGCCGGCGGTGGTGCTGCCGCCGATGTGGATGGGCATGTCGGAACACCACCTGCCCTTCGGCGGCACCATCAGCCTGGACTACCAGACCTTCCACGGCGTGCTGCGCTGCGTCTGCCGCTCGCTGAAGGCGCAGGGCTTCGGCCGGCTGCTGCTGGTGAACAGCCATGGCGGCAACATCGACCCGCTGGCCGTCGCGGCGCGCGAGCTGTGCACGGAGTTCGCCATGCCGGTGGTGGCCACCACCATCTTCCACATCGACGGGCCGGGCGTGGCGGCGGTGCTGGAGACGCAGCCGGGCGTGCAGCATGCCTGCGAGGCGGAGACCAGCTTCTGGCTGGCGCTGCACCCGGAGGAGGTGCGGCAGGACAAGATCTCCGATGCCCTGGCGGGGCCGGGCGTCTCCGCCGGCGCGGTGTTCCAGCGCTTCTGGTCCTTCGAGGAGCGGGCGCCCCGGACCGGCGTGCGCGGCGACCCGCGCGCCGCAACGGCGGAGAAAGGCGAGAAGCTGCTGGAGGTGGTGGCGGCGGCACTGGCCGCGGCCATGCGGGAGAAGGTACTGTGGCGCGCTCCTCACGCGGTTTGGGAGGGAGGAAAATTGCCTCAGGGTTGATAAAATCGCTCAGAGGGCAAACGAAGTCTGGCGTGGCTTCGCAAGGCGTAATAAACTTTTCGTGATCCGTCACGATGAGGGATGCGCCTTATGGCTGTCCGGAGCCTCCGCCTCTCTTACCTTGCCCTGGCGATCCTGCTCTGCGCCATGGCGGTTGCCCTGTTGCATGCCACGACCACCGACCATCAGCACAGGATGGCGGCGGCCATCGTGCGGCAATCCGCCCAGACAGCCCTGCACCAGGTGGAGGCCCGGCTGGGGCGGGAGCTGGAGGTTGCCGTGATGGCGGCCACCAGCGGCGCACGCCTGCCCGCCCTGACCAAGGACAAGCCTTCCAAGGACGCCCCGGTGCCGCTGGAGCTGCTGCGCCGGCAGGGCTGGCTGGGGGTGCAGGTCTCCGGGCCGGACGGGCTGCTCTGGCGGGTGGCGCATGACGAATTCGCGCTCTGGGCGCCCGATCCGGAAGGGGAGGCCCGTGCCGCCAGCCTGCACCAGCCCATGGCCAGCAGCCTGCGGCGCGCCCGCTCCGGGCTGGGCGCGCACCTGCTGCTGCACGCGCCGCTGCCGGTGGAGGAGGGCGGCGGCGTCGTCACCATCGTGGTGCCGGCCGCGCTGGTGGAGCAGGCGCTGCGCGACCAGCTCCACATGCCGGGGCTGCACCACCGCGTGCTGGACCATGCCGGCCAGGACATCGCCAGCCGCCCGCCGGTGCAGCCGGGCGAGGCGGGGGAGCCGGCCGAGGGCACGCTGAGCCCCATCACCCTCACCGGCCCGCTCACCGGCTGGCGCATCGTCACCACCGTGGTCGGCTCCCTGACGGAATGGATGCCGCGGCCCTCGCTGCTGACGCTGGTGATGGGCGTGGCGCTGGCCGCCGCTCTGGTGCTGGTCTGCGTGCTGGCCTACCAGACCCGGCGCGGCCAGGCGGCGCAGGAGATGCTGACCCGCGCCCTGGCCGAGCAGGAGGCGGAGCGCCGCCTCTCCGACATCGCCGCCAACCTGCCGGGCGCGCTCTACCGTATCGTCCGCACCCCCGGCGGCAAGCTGGAATGCCCCTATATGAGCGACGGGCTGACCACGCTGATGGGCGAGCCCAGCGGCACCTCGCCGCAGGCGGCGCTGCAGCGCGGCCTGGCGCCGGAGACGCGGGCGCGGGTGGAGGCGGCGCTGCGCCACTCGGCCGACACGCTGACCCCGCTGCTGCTGGAGTTCGACTTCACCACCGCCGATGGCCGCCGCCTCTGGCTGCGCAGCATGGCCAGCGCCCATCCGGGCGTCGATGGTTCGGTCATCTGGGACGGCGTGCTGCTGGACAGCACCGTGCAGCGGGAGGCCGAGGAACGCGCCACCCTGCTGGCGCGCGAGGTGGATCACCGCGCCAAGAACATCATGGCGGTGGTGCGCTCGCTGCTGCTGCTGACGCCGCGCAACGTGCCGCCGGCGCAGTTCGTCGCCAATCTCGACGGCCGGCTCTGCGCCATGGCCCGCGCGCACGACCTGCTGGCCGGCCAGGGCTGGGCGGGGGCGGAGCTGGAATCGGTGGTGCGGCGGGAGCTTGCCACCTACGAGGATGCCGGCGGGGCGCCGCGCCTGGTCTGGCACGGCCCGGCGGTGCGCCTGACCCCGGGCAGCGTGCAGCCCGTGGAGATGATCCTGCACGAGCTCTCCACCAACGCCGCCAAGCATGGCGCCCTCTCCCGGACGGAGGGCATGGTGGAGGTGCGCTGGCTGGCCGTGGCGCAGGGCGGGCTGATGCTGGACTGGCGCGAGAGCGGCGGCCCGGAGGTGCAGGGGGAGCCGGGCCGGCAGGGCTTCGGCTTCCGGCTGATCCACACCCTGGCGCGGCACCAGCTGGGCGGCGGCGCCACCTTCCTGTGGTCGCCCACCGGGCTGCACTGCCGCATCCGCCTGGGCGCCGCCAGCATCGCCGCGATCGAGACCTTCTCGGAGCCGCCCCTGCCGGCCGATTCGCCGCTGGAGATCCCGGAGCCGCCGGCGCGCCAGGCCGCGATGGTGATGTGATCCGCAGGCGCGCCGGGGTTCAGGCCTTACGCTCCCAGCCGCGCGGGCCCTGCTGCCAGTAGGTCAGGCTGTGGCCGGCCGCCTTGGCGGCGCTCCAGCGCTGGCGGGCGGCGGCCACGGCCGCCTCGTCCTGGCCGTCGAACAGGTCGAACACCCGGTCGTAGCTGCCGAGCCGCGCGCTCTCCGCGCCATCGACCAGGAACAGGAAGCGCGCGTCGTTCGGCGCCTCGTCCTCGGTGGTCAGCCAGATTGGCTGCATCGCGGCATGGCCGCTGCGCGGGCTGCCATGCGGCAGCCAGTCCGGGTCGGCGGAGAGCCAGAGGGCGGCGTCGAGGCTTTCCAGCCGCTCGGCGTCGCCCACCCGCACCACCGCCCGGCCGTTCTGCGCCAGCACCCGGCCCAGCAGCTTTGGCAGCGCCGCCGCCAGCGGCGTGCGCGTCAGGTGGTAGAAGCCGATCTCGCTCACGTCCTGCCTTCCCTCCGGTTCCGCCCCTCAGCGGCGGTGCGCGTCCTCGAAGCGCAGCGCCACCAGCCGCTCCAGCAGCCGCACGCCGAAGCCGCTCGGCCCTTCCGGCAGGCCGGGCGGGTTCCCGGCCTGCCCGGCCATGTCGACATGCGCCCATGCGGGGGGTGTATCGCCCAGGAACTCGCGCAGGAAGGCCGCGGCGTGGCAGGCATCCGGCTGGCCGGGGCCGGCGGCGCACTGCCTCAGGTCGGCGATGCCGCTCCGCAGGTCCTCGCGGTGCGCCGCGCCGATCGGCAGCGGCCAGAGCCGCTCGCCCACCGCCTCGCCGGCGGCGCAGAGGGTGGCGCCGAGCGGCGCGTCGTTGCCGAACAGCGCCGCCCGGTGGTGGCCGAGCGCGGTGATGGCGGCGCCGGTCAGCGTGGCGAGGTCCACCACCGCCTCGGGGCGGAAGGCGCGCACCGCGTAGTTCAGCGCGTCGGCCAGCACCAGCCGGCCCTCGGCGTCGGTGTCGATGATCTCCACCGTGCGGCCGGACAGGGTGGTGACCACGTCGCCCGGCCGGTAGGCGGCGGCGCCGATGGCGTTCTCGGCCAGGGCCAGCACGGCGGCGGCGGGGGCGGGGCTGTCGCGCAGCGCCAGGGCCAGCATGGCCCCGGCGCAGGCGGCGGCGCCGGCCATGTCGGCGCGCATCTGCTCCATGCCGGCGGCGGGCTTGAGCGAGAGCCCGCCCGTGTCGAAGGTGATGCCCTTGGCCACGAACACCACCGGCGGCGCGGCGATCCGCCCGGCCCAGCGCAGCACCGCCAGGCGCGGCGGGTTGGCCGAGCCCTGGCCCACCGCCAGCAGCCCGCCGAAGCCGGCCTGCCGCAGCCGCTTGCGCCCCAGCAACTGCACCGCGATGCCGTGCCGCTCCAGCGCCTTCAGCCGGTGGCCGAATTCCTTGGGCGTCAGCACGTTGCCCGGCGCCGCCACCAGGCCGCGCGCCAGCGCCACGCCCTGCGCCACGGCCCACGCATCGTGCCAGAGCGGCGCCACCGCCTCCGGCGCGGGGTGCAGCAGCTCCAGCCGCAGCCCGGCGCGGGTGGCGCCCAGCACGGCGCCGGTGGCGAAGGCCACCGCCTCCGCCGGCGCGAGGGCCGTGGCGTCCAGCACCGCGCGCGTCTCGTCCGCGGGCAGGGCGCCGAGGCCGGCGGCGCCGGCCTGCTCCCAGTCCGGCCCCGGCGCCACGATGCGGCCAGGGCTCCAGCGCGCCGTGCCGGGCCGGTGCGGAAAATCCTGAGCCGGGAAGCCTTCGGGCGCCGGCGTTCCGGCGCGCCAGGGCAGGATGCGGGTGAGCGCGGCGGTCTTGCGGCCCAGACTTCCGCGCAGCCGCAGGCGGGGGGGCGCGGCCGGCGCCCAGGCGGCGCCTTCCGCGCCGGGCGGCCGGTCCTCGGCCCGCGTATCCTCAGCCCTCGTAATGGTCGGCCACCAGCCGGTCGAGCAGCCGCACGCCGAAGGCCGTGGCGCCCTTCGGCGTCAGGGCGCTGTCCTTCGTCGCCCAGGCGGTGCCGGCGATGTCGAGATGCGCCCAGGGCACATGCCCCTCGCGCGTGTCGATGAAGCGCTGCAGGAACTGCGCGGCGCTGATCGAGCCGCCGGGGCGGCCGCCCACATTCTTCATGTCGGCGATGTCGGACTTGATCAGCTTGTCGTAGGCCTCGCCGAGCGGCATCCGCCACACCGCCTCGCCCGTGGCGGCGCCGGCGGCGGAGAGCTGCTGCGCCAGCGTGTCGTCATTGGCGAACATGCCCGCATGCTCGTGCCCCAGCGCCACGATGATGGCGCCGGTCAGCGTGGCGAGATCGACCATGAAGCGCGGCCGGAAGCGCTCCCGCGCGTACCAGAGCACGTCGGCCAGCACGAGCCGGCCCTCGGCGTCGGTGTTGATCACCTCGATGGTCTGGCCGGAGTAGGAGCGCACCACGTCGCCCGGGCGCTGCGCGGTGCCGGAGGGCATGTTCTCCACCAGCCCCACCAGCCCGACGGCGTTGACCTTCGCCTTCCGCCCGGCCAGCGCCCCCATCAGCCCGATGACGGTGCCGGCGCCGGCCATGTCGTACTTCATGTCCTCCATGCCGCCGGCGGGCTTGATGGAGATGCCGCCCGTGTCGAAGGTGACGCCCTTGCCGATGAAGGCCACCGGCTGCGCGTCCTGCGCCGCGCCGCGCCACTGCATCACCACCATGCGCGGCTCCCGCGCGCTGCCCATCGCCACGCCGAGCAGCGCGCCGAAGCCGAGCTTCCGCAGCTCCTTCGGGCCGAGGATCTCGACCGTGACGCCGAGCTTCTCCAGCACCTTGCAGCGCTCCGCCATCTCCTCCGGGTGGAGGATGTTGGGCGGCTCGCTGACCAGGTCGCGCGAGAGGAACACTCCGTCGGCCAGCGCCGAGAGGGGCTGGAAGGCCGCCTTGGCCTCCGCCGGCTCGGCGCTGGCGAGGCTGAGGCGCAGCAGCTTCGGCTTGTCCTCCGGCTTCTCGCGCGTGCGGTACTTGTCGAAGCGATAGCCGCGCAGCCGGGCGCCGAAGGCCAGGGCGGCGGTCAGGGCGGCGTTCAGCCCCTCGGCCGCGATCACCGCCTCCGGCTCGCTGGCGATCAGCGGCAGGGCGGCGCCGCCGGCCTGCTGCGCGCTCTCCGCGTCCGGCTTCGGGCCGAGGCCGACCGCGACGATGCGGGAGAGATGCCCGCCCGGCGCCCAGAGCGTGCAGCTCTGCCCCTTGCGGCCCTTGAAGCCCGCCGCCTCCAGCCCGCGCGAGACCGCGCCGCCGCAGGCCGCATCCGCCTCCTGCGCCAGGCCGGAGAGGGTGAAGCCCTCGGCCAGCGGCAGGACCAGCGCGCCCGCCCGCGGCAGGGCGGCTTTGACGAACAGGATATCGGTCATGGCGGTTTCCATCATGGTGTCTGCGGGCCGGATCGTCTGCCGACAGCCTTGCCACCCCGGGCGCGGGTGGCAAGGGGCGGGGCGGCGATTCTTGCGAAACGGCGGGCAGGGCGGGCCGGCTGTGGCCGCGTGGGGCGGGCCCCCTAGAGCTGCGCCTCGATCGGCAGCCAGCGCACCAGCCGCGCCAGAAGGCGGCGCGTCCAGGGCGCCTCCGGCTCGTGCAGGGTGGTGCCGCCGGCATCGGTCCAGGTCAGGCGCCCCTTCGGGGTACGGCCGACGCGGTAGCTGCGGCCGGGGTCGGAGAGGCGGTGCTGCTCCAGCCCGAGCTGCTCCGCCAGGCCCGGATGGCGGGCCACTGCCCCCATCTCGGTGTTCAAATTGGCCGAGCGCGGGTCGAGGTTGAAGGAGCCGACGAAGACGAGGTCGCGGTCCACCATCAGCGCCTTGGTGTGCAGGCTGGCGCCGCGCGAGCCGAACACGCCGCTGCCATGCGCGCCACTGCGCTTCAGCTCGTAGAGGTCGATGCCGAGCTCGACCAGGCGCGGGCGGTAGCGGGCATAGCCGGCATGCACCGCCACCACATCCGTCGCCGCGAGGGAGTTGGTGATGACGGTCACCCGCACCCCGCGCCGCACCAGATCCTCCAGCACCCGCATCCCCGCCTTGCCGGGCACGAAATAGGGGGAGATCAGCACCGCCTCCCGCCGCGCCTCGCGCAGCAGCGCGTCCAGCGCCGGCGCCAGGCCGCCGGGAACGCCGCGCCCCTTGGCCTTGGCGGGGGGGTCGGCCAGCACGCGCACCGTGTCGGCGGCGGGTAGCAGCGGGCGCTCCTGGTCCAGGAACTGGCGGCGCGTCTCGGCCAGGGCGCGCAGATAGGGCCGGGCCTTGCCGGAATCGGGGATGGCATCCAGCTCGGCGCGGAAGGCGGCCAGTGCCGTGGCGCCGAGCCCGGCGGCGAGGCGGAACTGCTCCACCGGGCGGGCCAGGCTGCTGGCCCAGTAGCTGTCGAACACCGCCTGGGCCTGCCGCGCGGCCTCGCCGGCGATCAGCAGGTCGAGGTCGCGGAAGTTGAAGTCGCCGGCGCCGTCGAAATAGGCATCGGCGATGTTGCGGCCGCCCACCAGCGCCAGACGGCCATCGGCCACCCAGGCCTTGTTGTGCATCCGGTGGTTGAGGTGCCAGCCGCCGAGGGCGAATTCCACCGCCAGCGCCACCTGCCCCAGCCAGCGCAGCCGGGCGGTGTTGAACAGCCGCACCTCGATGCGCGGATGCGCCGAGAGCAGCGCGATGCGCCGGTCCACCCCCAGCACGTAGCTGTCGTCCAGCAGCATGCGCACGCGCACGCCGCGGTCGGCGGCGCATAGCACCTCGCGCGCCATGAGGCCGCCGGTGATGTCGTCCGACCAGCGGTAGTATTGCAGGTCCAGGGTGCGGCCGGCGGCGCGGGCGCTGGCGGCGCGCACCATGAAGGCCTCCAGCCCGCCGGGCAGCAGCGCCACGCCGGTGGAGGCGCCATCGAGCAGCTTCTCGACCATCGTGTCGGCGTCCGAGACAGGCGGCGGCGCGCCGGCCAGCACCGGCTGCGCGGGGGCGTGCGGCGCCCTGGCCAGGGCCTCCAGGGGCGCGCCCGCGTTCATGCCGCCGCCGCGACCGCCGGCGGCATGGCCGGCAGCGCCGGGCGGAGGTCGAGCCGGGCCTTCAGCGGCAGGTGGTCGGAGGCGATGCGCGCCAGGGGGGTGTCATGCACTTGCACGTCCCGCACAACGCCGCGGGGCCAGCCCAGGATGCGGTCGAGCGCAAAAACCGGCATGCGCGAGGGGAAGCTGGCCGGGTTCATCGCCAGGGTGCCGAACAGCCCCTCCAGCGCGCGCAGCGAGGAGCGGCGGCCGGGGCGCCATTCGTTCAAGTCGCCCATCATCAGCGTCGGCATGCTCTCGCCCTGGCCGATCGCCTCCAGGATGGCGGCGGCCTGGCGGGCGCGGCAGCGCCGCAGCAGGCCGAAATGCGCCGCGACGACGCGCAGCCGGCCCGCCGGCAGCTCCATCTCGGTGATGACGGCGCCGCGCGGCTCGGCCCCCGGCAGGGCCAGGCGGTGCACCGCCAGCGGCGTGCCGGCCCGCACCAGCAGGGCGTTGCCGTGCCAGCCATGCCCGTCCGGCAGGCGGGAGACCGGCACCAGGGAGAGCCCGGCCTCGCGCAGCATCTCCGTGTCCAGCAGGCCGACGCGGCGGCCGAAGCGCTTGTCCGCCTCCTGCACCGCGATGATGTCCGGCTGCATCTCGGCGATGACGCGGGCGATGCGCTGCGGGTTGAAGCGCCGGTCCAGCCCGACGCATTTGTGGACGTTGTAGGAGGCCACCGTGATCGGCCCCCCCGGCACGGGCGGCAGCGGCACGGCGGGCAGGGCCGGGATGCCGTGCGCCTGGCGCAGCGCCGCCAGCCCGCCGGGCACGGGCCCGGTGGCGGGCAGGGCAGGCGTTGTCGGGATGCGCGTCGGATCGGGCAAGGTCGGGCTCCGCCATGGATCAGGGCAGGGCAAGGCCGCGCGAGCCGCCCGCCCCAGTCGGTCGCCGGGCGCGGCAGGCGCCCCGGGCTGTGGAAAACCTAGGCAAAGCCCCTCGGGTTTCCAAGCCTGGGCCGTGCCGCAGCGCACGCGCCCCAGCCCCGCGCCGCGATCCTGCCCTAATCTAGGCGCCGCTCAGCCGAGGCCGAGCAGCGAGCGGGCATAGTCCCGCGCCGAGAAGGGGCGCAGGTCGGCGGCCTTCTCGCCCACGCCCACGGCATGCACTGGCAGGCCGAATTCCTCCGCCAGCGCCACCACGATGCCGCCCTTGGCCGAGCCGTCCAGTTTGGTGACGACGAGGCCGGTGACATCCACCATCTCGCCGAACACCTTGCATTGCTGGGTGGCGTTCTGGCCGGTGGTGGCGTCCAGCACCAGCAGCACGGAGTGTGGCGCCGTCTCGTCCAGGCGGCGCATGACGCGCACCACCTTGCGCAGCTCCTCCATCAGAGCGGCCTTGTTGTGCAGGCGGCCGGCGGTGTCCACCAGCAGCACCTCGGTGCCCTGGGCCTGGGCCTGCTTCAGCGCGTCGAAGGCCAGGCCGGCGGCGTCCGCGCCTTCCTTCGCGGGGGCCACCACGGCGCAGCCGGTGCGGTTGCCCCAGATCTGCAGCTGCTCCACCGCCGCGGCGCGGAAGGTATCCCCCGCCACGAAGGTGACGCGCTTGCCCTGCTCACGGAACTGCTGGCCGAGCTTGGCGATGGTGGTGGTCTTGCCGGTGCCGTTGACGCCCACCACCAGCACCACATGCGGGCGCTTCGCCCCGTCCAGCACCAGGGGCTTCGCCACCGGCTCCAGGATGGTGGCGATCTCGGCGGCCAGCGCCTCGCGCACCTCCTGGTCGCCCACCTCCTTGCCGAAGCGGGTGCGGCGGAAGGCGGTGACGATGCGCTGCGCCGCCGCGACGCCGAGATCGGCGGTGATCAGCGCCTCCTCCAGCTCCTCCAGCGCCGCGTCGTCCAGCTTGCGCTTGGTGAACAGGCCGGTCAGCCCGTCCGTCAGCTTGGCGGTGGACCGCGAGAGCCCCGCCTTCAGCCGGGTGAAGAAGCCGCCACGCGCCGTCGGCTCCTCGGCCGGCGCGGCGGGCTCGGGCTGCGCCAGGAGGGAGGCGGGGGGGCCGGGCTCGTGCTCCGGCTCCGGCTGCGGCACGCCGGGCGGCGGCGGCTCCGGCGGTGGGACGGGCACCGGCTGCGGGCGCGGCTCGGGCGGGGTGGATGGCGGCGCTTCGACAGGCGGCTGCGGCGGCGGGGCCGGGGAAGGCGCCGGCGGCGTAACGGGGGAAGGCGCCGGCGGCTCCGGCGCACGGGGCGGCGGGGCGGGCACCTCGGGCGGCGGGGCAGCGGGCGTGGCTGGCGCGAGAGGCGGCACCTCCAGCGGCGGCCGCGGCGCCGTGGGCGTGGCGGGGGCGGGCCATTCGGCGGGGGAGGGCTGCCAGCCCGGCGGCGCCGGCTCGGGGCGCGCGGGGGGGACGGGCTGCTCCAACGGCGCGGCGGGCGGCAACTCGGGCAGGGGCGCGGGGGCCGGGCGCTCGGCGGGCGGCGGCTGCGGCGCGGCGGGCGGTGCCGGGGGCGGCAGCTCGGGCGGCGTGGCGGGCAGGTCGCCCGGCGGCAGATGACCCGGCGGCAGATGACCCGGCGGCAGGCCGGCCAGGTCCGACGGCTGCGGCGAGCGCGTCTCGGGCGGGGCCACGGCGCCGGCGGCTTCCGGCAGGCGGCCGGCCGGCGCATCCTCCGGCGCTTCCAGCCCTTCGGGCGGCGGGCTGCGCGTGCCCTCCGGCGCGGGCGCCATCACCGCCGGATGGGTGTGGGCGGGCGGCGGAAGCTCCGGCTCGGCCTCATCGGCGGGCGGGGGAGCTTCCGGGGCGGGCGGCTCAGCCGAGGCAGGCCTGATCGAATCAGGCTCGGGCGGGGCAGGCTCGGGCGGGGCCTCGGGGTGCCCGGGCGCCGTCTCGGGCGCGGGCGCCGCCGCGTCCTCGGCCGCCTTGTCCTTCTCGCGGCCCGTCAGGCGGGCCCACAGGTCACGCAGCGCCATGCCTCAGGCCACCTCGGCCAGCAGGCCATCCGGCCCCGCGGCGGTGACGCGGGCGCGCAGCACGGCGCCATGATGGCCCGTGGCGCCCTTCAGGCGCAGCGGGGCGAAATGCTCGGTATGGCCACGATCGGGACTTTCCAGCAGCACCGATTCCTCCTGTCCCAGACGGGCGAATGCAAGACGGGCGTTGTAGAAGCGCAGGGCGGCCTCGGCGCCGGCGGCGCGCAGCCGGGCGGCGCGCTCCCGGCGCAGCGGCACCGGCAGCTGCGGCATCCGCGCGGCGGGCGTGCCCGGCCGCTCGGAATAGGGGAAGACATGCAGGAAGGTCAGCCCCGCCTCCTCCACCAGCGCCAGCATCTCGGCGAAGTGTTCCTCGGTCTCGGTCGGGAAGCCGGCGATGAGGTCGGCACCGAGGGCGAGGCCCGGGCGCAGCGCCTGCGCGCGGCGGGCGCAGGCCAGCGCCTCCGCCCGGCCATGGCGGCGGCGCATGCGCTTCAGCATCAGCTCCGCCCCGTGTTGCAGGGAGAGGTGCAGGTGCGGCATCAGCCGGGGCTCCTCCGCCAGCAGGCGCCAGAGATCCTCGTCCATCGCCGCCGGGTCGAGCGAGGAGAGGCGCAGCCGCGGCAGCTCCGGCACCAGGGCCAGCAGGCGACGTACCATCTGCCCGAGCGGCGGCCGCCCCGGAAGGTCGGTGCCGTAGCTGGCGATGTCCACCCCCGTCAGCACCACCTCGCGGTAGCCGGCCTCCAGCACCGCCCGCACCTGCGCCACGATGGCGCCCACCGGCACGGAGCGGGAAGGGCCGCGCCCATAGGGGATGACGCAGAAGGTGCAGCGGTGGTCGCAGCCCTGCTGCACCTGCACGAAGGCCCGCGCCCGCCCGGCGAATTCGGTGACGAGATGCGCCGCCGTCTCGGTGGCGGCCATGACGTCGGAAACGGGGGCGGGCGGCGCGGCGGGGGCCCAGGCCTCCGGCTTCAGCTTGTCGGCGTTGCCGATGACGCGCGCGACGCCCGGCAACGCCGCCCAGGAATCGGGGGCGATCTGCGCGGCGCAGCCGGTGACCAGGATCGGCGCGCCCGGGTTCTCCCGCGCGGCGCGGCGGATGGCCTTGCGCGCCTGCTTCTCCGCCTCGGCGGTGACGGCGCAGGTGTTGACCAGGATGGCGCCTTCATGCCCCGCCCGCAGCGCCAGCTCGCGCATCGCCACGCTCTCATAGGTGTTCAGCCGGCAGCCGAAGCTGAGCACCCGCACCGGCCCGGCGGAGAGATCCTCGGCCGGCGCGCCGGCTGCCTCCGGCGGGCGGGCATTCATCCCGGGAAGGCCTGCGGGTCGAAGCGGCCCTCGAAGGCGGTGGCCACGGGGCCGGCCATCAGCACATGGCCGCCCAGCCGCCATTCCATCTCCAGCGTGCCGCCGGGCAGCTCGACCCGGGCGCGGCGGCCGGCCAGGCCCCGCCGGTGCGCGTTGACCAGCGTGGCGCAGGCGCCGGAGCCGCAGGCCAGGGTCGGCCCCGCGCCGCGCTCCCAGATGGCGACGCGGATATGGTCCGGCGCCAGCACCTGCGCGAAGCCGATATTGGCGCGCTCCGGCAGCAGCGCGTGGTGCTCGGCCACCGGGCCGAGGGCGCGCCAGTCGATGGCGTCCAGCTCGGGGACGAAGAAGGTGGCGTGCGGGTTGCCCATCGAGCAGGCGGCGGGGTCGGCGACGGCGCCGAGGTCCATCGGCAGGTGGAGCGTGTCCATCTCGGCCGCCAGCGGCACCTCCCGCCAGCCGAGCAGGGGCGGGCCCATGTCGGCGCGGACCCAGTCGGTTCCGTGGGGGCCGTCCGGCAGGCGCTCGCAGGGCAGGTCGCCGCGGATGGTGCGGACCACCACCCGCTCCCGCCCCGTCTCGGCCATCAGCAGGTGGGCGACGCAGCGCGTGGCGTTGCCGCAGGCGCCGGCCTCGGAGCCGTCCGGGTTGTGGATGCGCATGAACACATCCGCCCCTGGTCCGGGCGTCTCCAGGGTGATGAACTGGTCGCAGCCGATGCCGTAATGACGGTCCGACAGCGCGGCGATGCGCGTGGGGGCCAGCGGCAGCGGGGCGGGGCGGGCATCGACGATGACGAAGTCATTGCCCAGCCCGTGCATCTTCCGGAACGGGATCATGCTGCGCCATATGCCCCGCATGGCCGCCGAAATGAAGGCCCGTGGCCTGCTTCTTCGCTCTGGGCCGACTTGCAGAAAAAAGATGGGGGCGCGGGGGAATTCCTTCCCCCGCCCTTGCTTCTCACCCGCGCAGCGTGGCGCCGGTCGCCTTGGCCACGGCGGCGACGATCTTCGCCCCCACCGCCTCGATCTCGGCATCCGTCAGGCTGGCCTCGCGCGGCTGCAGCGTCACCTCCAGCGCGAGCGAGACCTTGCCCTCGGGCAGCTTCTCGCCGGCGTAGCGGTCGAACAGCGCCACATCCGTGATCAGTGTCCGCTCCGCCCCGCGCGCGGCGCGGAGCAGGTTCTCCGCCGGCACGCCGGTGTCCACCAGGAAGGCGAAGTCCCGCTTCAGCGGCTGGAAGGCGGGCAGGTCCGGCGCCGCCTTCTTCTTGCGCTTCGGCTCGGGGATGGCGTCGAGGAACACCTCGAAGGCCACCGCCGGGCCGGCGAGGCCGAGCTCCTCGCGCAGCTTCGGGTGCAGCTCGCCGAACTGCGCCAGCACCACTTTCGGCCCCTGCCGCACCACGCCGGAGCGGCCGGGGTGGTAGTAGCCGGGGGCGTCGGTGGTGACGGAGAGCGCCGCCATCGGCACGCCGAGCGCCGCCAGCACGGCCAGCGCGTCGCCCTTGGCGTCCATCGCGTCCACGGCGCGGGCCGGGGATGCCCAGTGGCGCGGCGTCTCGCCCAGGCGCAGGCCGGCGGCCACGGTGAGCTGCCCCTCGGGCGTGATGTCGCGGTAGGCGGCGCCCAGCTCGCACAGCGCCACGTCCGGGTAGCCGCGCGCGGCGTTGCGGGCGGCGGCCAGGGTCAGGCTCGCCACGGGGGTGGGGCGCATCTGGTCGAGATCGGCGGCGATCGGGTTCTCCAGCCGCAGCGCGGCGGGCGTGTCGCCAAAGCGGGCCGCCACGCGGCTGTCGAGGAAGCCGAAGGAGACGCAGTCCAGCATGCCGCGCGCGGCCAGCGTGCGGCGGGCCAGCACGGCGCGGGCCTGCCTCGGCGTCAGCGCGGGGCGCGGCACGGGGGAGGCGACGGGCAGCGACACGGCCGGGATGCGGTCCAGCCCGTGGATGCGCAGCACCTCCTCCAGCAGGTCGCATTCCGGCTCGATGGCGGCGCAGCCCTCGGCGGCGGCCTGGGCGCGCTCCGCCGGCAGGCCGGGCGCCTGGGTCAGGCTGCCCTGGGCGGCGACGTCGTTGCGCCAGGAGGGGACGGAGACCGTCACCCGCGCCGCATCCCGCGCCACCACGCCGAAGCCGAGGCGCTCCAGCGTGGCCACCGCCGTGTCGGCGTCGATGTCGGCGCCGCCGAGGCCGGCGATGCGCTCGAAGCGCAGGCTGGCCTGGCGCCGCCACATCGGCTCCGCCCCGGCCTGCGTCACCTCGGAGGCCTCGCCGCCGCAGAGGGCGATGACCATGGCCGTGGCCGCCTCCAGCGCATCGGGCAGCAGCGCCGGGTCGATGCCGCGCTCGAAGCGCTGGCGGGCATCGGAGCGCAGCTCATGCCGGCGGCCGGAGAGGGCGATCCGCACCGGGTCGAACAGGGCGCATTCGATGAACACCTCGGTGGTGCCCTCGTCCGAGCCGGAATGCTCGCCGCCCATGATGCCGGCGAGGCTTTCCACCGCCTCGGCATCGGCGATCACCAGATCCTCCGGCGTGACCGCCACCTCCTTGCCGTTCAGCGCCAGGAAGGTCTCGCCGGCGTGGCCGGGGCGGAGGAACAGGGCATCGCCCTTCACCTTGGCCACGTCGAAGACGTGCAGCGGGCGGCCGAGGTCGAAGGTGAAGAAGTTGGTGATGTCCACCAGCGCGTTGATCGGGCGCAGGCCGATGGAGACCAGCCGGTCCTGCAGCCATTTGGGCGAGGGGCCGTTCTTCACGCCGCGCACGGCGCGGCCGAGCACCCAGGGGCAGGCCACCGTATCCTCTACCACCCAGCGCAGCGGCGAGGGATAGACCCCCGGCACCGGCTCGGGCGCGAAGGGCTTCAGCGTGCCGAGGCCGGCGGCGGCGAGGTCGCGGGCGATGCCGCGGATGGAGAGCGCGTCGCCCCGGTTGGGGGTGATGGAGATCTCCACCACCGGGTCGTCCAGCCCCGCCCATGTGGCGTAGGGCACGCCCACCGGCGCGTCGGCCGGCAGGTCGATGATGCCCTCATGGTCGTCGCCGAGGCCCAGCTCGCGCGAGGAGCACATCATGCCCTCGCTCTTCACGCCGCGGATCTCGCCGACCTTCAGCATGATGCCGGTGCCGGGCACATAGGCGCCGGGCAGGCCGAGCACGGCCTTCATGCCGGTGCGGGCATTCGGCGCACCGCAGACGACGGAGCGGAGCACGCCATCCCCCACATCGACGGTGCAGGCGCGCAGGCGGTCGGCGTTCGGGTGCTGCACCGCCTCGACCACATGGGCGATGCGGAAGGGCGCGAGCGCCGCGCCCCGGTCCTCGACCCCCTCGACCTCCAGGCCGATGGTGTTGAGGGCGGCGGTGATCTGGTCGAGAGTCGCCTCGGTCTCGAGGTGCTGCTTCAGCCAGCTGAGGGAGAACTTCATCGCTCAGACCCCTTCGGCCAGGGTGGCGGGGGAGAGGGGGCTGGTGCCGTAGTGGCGCAGCCAGCGCACGTCGCTCTCATAGAAGGGGCGCAGATCCGGGATGCCGTGCTTGAGCATGGTGATGCGCTCGATGCCCATGCCGAAGGCGAAGCCCTGGAATTCGCGCGGGTCGATGCCGCAATTGGCCAGCACGCGCGGATGCACCATGCCGCTGCCCAGAATTTCCAGCCAGTCGCCGCCCTTGCCCAGCTCGCCGGTCTTGCGGTTCCAGCCGATATCCACCTCCATCGAGGGCTCGGTGAAGGGGAAGTAGGAGGCGCGGAAGCGCACCGGCAGGTCGCTGATGCCGAAGAAGGCGCGCAGGAAATCGACCAGGCACCCCTTCAGGTGACCGAGAGAAATGCCACGGTCGATCACCAGCCCCTCCACCTGGTGGAACATCGGGCTGTGCGTCGCGTCATGGTCGGCGCGCCAGGTGCGGCCGGGGACGATGACGCGGATCGGCGGCTCTTGCCCCAGCATGGTGCGGATCTGCACCGGGCTGGTGTGGGTGCGCAGCACGGGGCGGCGGCCATCGGGGCCGGCGGGGACGTAGAAGGTGTCGTGGTCCTGCCGCGCCGGGTGGTGGTCGGGGATGTTCAGCGCGCCGAAATTGTACCAGTCGCCCTCGATGTCCGGCCCCTCGGCCAGGGCAAAGCCCATGGCGCCGAAGATCGCCACGATCTCCTCGATGGTGCGGGCGATGGGGTGGATGGCCCCCTGCTCGGCGCCGGCGGGCGGGAAGGGACGGGGCGGCAGCGTCACGTCCAGCCGCTCGGCGGCGAGGCGCGCCTCCAGGGCGGCGGCGTCGAGGGCCACGCGGCGCGCCTCGATGGCGGCCTCCAGCGTGGCCTTCAGCCGGTTCACGGCGGCGCCGCGCTCCTTGCGCTGCTCGGCGGGCACGGCGCCCAGCCCCTTCAGCAGCGCGGTCAGCGCGCCGCTCTTGCCCAGCGTGCCCACCCGCACCGCGTCCAGCGCGCGGAGGTCGGCGGCGGCGGCCAGCGCGGCCTCGGTCTCCGCCTGCAGGGTGGCGAGATCATCCGTCATGGTATCGTCCCGTCCGTGCCTGGCGCGTCTCGGATGCGCCGATACGAAAAGAGCCGCCGGACGCCCTGGAAGCCCAGGGCGGCGGCGGCTCGGTCATCGCAGCCCCCTCAGGAGGGGGCGGAGATCACGCCTCGGCCGAAGCCGGCAGCGCCGCCTTGGCCTTCTCGACCAGGGCGCCGAACGCGGCGGAGTCCTCGAAGGCGATGGCGGCCAGCACCTTGCGGTCCAGCTCGATGTTCGCGGCCTTCAGGCCGGCGATGAACTTCGAGTAGGTCAGGCCATGCTCGCGGGTCGCGGCATTGATGCGCTGGATCCACAGGCCGCGGAACTCGCGCTTCTTAACGCGGCGGTCGCGGTAGGCGTACTGCAGGGCCTTCTCGACGCGCTCGAGCGCGGGGCGGTAGGCCTTGGAGGAACGGCCGACATAGCCCTTGGCGAGCTTGAGGACCTTCTTGTGACGGGCGTGGGCGGCGACGCCGCGCTTAACACGAGCCATGGTTCAGATCCTCTGTCTTACCGGGCCGAACCGTACGGCATCCACTGCTTCACCGTGTCACCATCCTGCTTGTCCAGCACGTAGGTGCCGCGGTTCTGCCGCTTCATCTTGTTGGTCTTGGCGGTCAGCATGTGGCGCTTGTTGCCGGCGCCAGCCTTCACCTTGCCGGTCGCCGTCAGCGTGAACCGCTTCTTGACGCTCGACTTCGTCTTCATCTTGGGCATTTCGGTACTCCTGGTCCTGAAGCGCCCTGCCTCCGGAGAGGCGGACACGGAACCGCGGCCGGGCATGCCCTACAGGCCCGGACGCGCGGGAAGAGGCGGGGGTATAGCCATGCCCGGCCCGCGCGGCAAGGCCGGAGGCCGATTCGCATGCCGCTCCGCGGCGGGCCGATTCGCGCGCCGCGCCGCGCAGGACGCTTCGCATGCCGCGCCGCGCCGGGTCCCGTTCCGGCCCTGGGCAGCGCGGCGCGCCTGGCGCAGCATGGCCGCCAGAGATCCGGTGCGGGAGGAAGGGCGATGACGGAATGCCGGCTGGTGCTGGCGCGGGCGGCCGTGGATGCGGCGTCGCGGATCGGCGCGGCGCGCGCGGCGCATCTGGCGCTGATCGGGCCGATGGCGGCGGCGGGGGAGCTGCTCGCCGGGGTGCCGCTGCAGGATGCGGCGGGGCAATACCAGGGCTCGCTGATGCTGCTGCGGCCCGAGGCGCTGGAGCGCTACCTGGAGGCCGAGCCCTTCCGGCAGAAAGAGGTCTGGCAGAGCCATGCGGTGCATGTGTTCCGCCTCGCCCCGCTGCCCTGGCGCCCCCTGCCGGCGGAGCCGGCGCCGGAGCAGCCCACGCCGGAGCGGCCCACCCACACCATCGCCATCGCCTGGGACGGGCGGGACGAGGCGGCACCGGCGCGGCGCCTGGCGGCGCGCGAGGCGCATTTCGCCCGGGTGGAGCCGGCGGCGCGGGCGGGGCTGCTGGCGCTGGGCGGCGCCATCCTGGACGCGCCGGGCGGGCGGATGGTGGGCTCGGTGGCCATCACCGCACACCCTTCCGTGGCGGCGGCCCAGGGCTGGTGGGCGGAGGACCCCTATCTGCGCCAGGATGTCTGGCGGGAGGTCTCCTGGCACGCCACGCGCTTCGCGCCGCTGCCCTACCGGCCGCTGCCGGGTGTGGGCTGAGCGGCCTCACCGCCGCCCGAACAGCTTCTCGAACTCCGCCTTGCCGAAGCGCAGCCAGGTGGGGCGGCCGTGGCTGCAGGTGGAGGCGCGTGGCGTGGCCTCCATCTGCCGCAGCAGCGCGTCCATCTCGGCCGGGTTCAGCCGCCGCCCGGCGCGGATCGAGCCATGGCAGGCCAGCCGCGCGATGGCGGCATCCAGCCGCCGCCCCAGCGCCGTGCTTTCCTCCCACTCGGCCAGTTCGGCGCAGAGGTCGCGCAGCAGGGGCGCGGGGTCGGGGTTGCCGAGCAGGGCAGGCAGGGCGCGCACCAGCACCGCGCCGTGGCCGAAGCCCTCCAGCTCCAGCCCGAGCCGCTCCAGGGCGGGGGCGGCCTCCAGCAGGCGGCCGCATTCCAGCGGCGCCAGCTCCACCACGGCGGGCAGCAGCAGGGGCTGGCTGCGCACCTGCCCCTCCAGCAGCTGCGCCTTGAAGGCCTCGTGCGTCAGCCGCTCATGTGCCGCATGCTGGTCCACCAGGATCAGCGCCCCATCCGGCGCCTCGGCCAGGACGTAGGTCTCCATCAGCTGCGCCACCGGGCGGCCGAGCGGGCCTTCCGCCGCAGCTGGCGGAAGGGGGGCGGGCGCGGCGCCGGCAACAGGGGCGGGGAAGGCGGGGCGCGGCGCGGGCAGGCGCAGCCCGGGCTGCCAGGAGAAGCCGTGCGCGCGCGGCCCGGCGAAGCCCGGCTCCGCCTCGGCGAAGCCGGGCTGGAAGGGCTCCGGCCGCCCGCCGGCGGAAGGCCAGGGCGCGGCGGGCGGAGGGGCGCCGCCTTCCGCCCCTTCCTCCTCCACCACGGCGCCCGTGGTCCCGGCGCCCACCGCCAGCGCCCGGCGCAGCGCCGAGATCAGCGCGCCGCGCACCGCGCCGGCCTCGCGGAAGCGCAGTTCGGTCTTCATCGGGTGGACGTTCACATCCACCATCTCGGGGGGGAGGTCGATGAACAGCGCCGCCACCGGGTGCCGCCCGCTGGCGATGAGGTCGCGGTAGGCCACGCGCAGCGCGGCGCGCAGCAGCGGGTCCCGCACGGGGCGGCGGTTGACGACGAGGTGCTGCTCGGCCGCGGTGGGGCGGGTCAGGCCGGGCAGGGCGGCCATGCCGTCGAGCGTCAGCGCCTCCCAGGAGGCGCCGCCCACCGGCACGGCGGCGGCGGCGAAATCCGGCCCCAGCACGGCGGCGAGGCGCCCGGCGCGGTCGGCCGGCGCCACGTTCAGCACGGCGCGCCCCTCCAGCTCCACGCGGAAGGCCACCTCCGGCCAGGCCAGCGCCAGGCGGCGTACCGCCTCCACCGCGTGCCCCGCCTCGGTGCCGGGGGTCTTGAGGAACTTGCGGCGGGCGGGGGTGGCGTAGAACAGGTCCCGCACCTCGACGCGCGTGCCCGGGGCGCCGGCGGCGGGCCGCACCTCGCCCTTGGCGCCCCCTTCGACGGTGATCTGGTGCGCCTCGCCCCCCTGCGGGCGGCTGGTGATGCAGAGCCGCGCCACGGCGCCGATCGAGGGCAGCGCCTCGCCGCGGAAGCCCAGCGTGGCGATGCGGAACAGCGCCGCCTCCTCCGGCAGCTTGGAGGTGGCGTGCCGCTCGACGCAGAGGGCGAGATCGGCCGGCGACATGCCGGCGCCGTCATCCTCCACCAGGATGCGCCCGGTGCCGCCTCCCTCCAGCGCCACATGGATGCGGCGGGCGCCGGCGTCGAGCGCGTTCTCCACCAGCTCCTTCACGGCGGCGGCGGGGCGCTCGACCACCTCGCCGGCGGCGATGCGGTCGGCCGTGGTGGCGGAGAGAAGGCGGATGCGGTCCATGCCCGGGCTTATAGCGCAGCCCGGCGGGCGGCGCCGCAGCCGCGCCCGGAAACGCTGCCGGAAAAGAGCCGCCGGATTGCCGGCCGGGGAAGGGTGCTTCCCCGGCGCCGCCTCAGTTCGGGTTGCCCTGCATGTCGCGGATGCGCGCGATCAGCCCCGCCGTGGAGGGGTCGTGCTCGCCCACGCGGCCCGCCGGCTCCAGCTCCGGCAGGATCGACTTGGCGAGCTGCTTGCCCAGCTCCACCCCCCACTGGTCGAAGGCGTCGATGTCCCACAGCGCGCCGAGGCAGAACACCTTGTGCTCGTAGAGCGCCACGAGCTGGCCCAGCGTGTAGGCGTCCAGCCGGTCCAGCAGCAGGGTGGTGCTCGGCCGGTCGCCGGGGAAGAGGCGGTGCGGCAGCAGCCGGGCGATCTCCTCGGGCGGGGTGCCGGCCTTCCGCATCTCGGCGGTCACCTCCGCCTCGGTGCGGCCGCGCAGCAGGGCCTCGGCCTGGGCCAGGCCGTTGGCCAGCAGCAGGCGGTGGTTGTCGGCATAGGGGTGGTTCGGGTTGGCCACCAGCACGAAATCGGCCGGCACGGGGGTGGTGCCCTGGTGCAGCAGCTGCATGAAGGAATGCTGCGCGTTGGTGCCCGGCTCGCCGAAGATCACCGGGCCGGTGTCGTGCCGCACCGGCTCGCCGGCCAGGGTGACGCGCTTGCCCAGGCTCTCCATCTCCAGCTGCTGCAGATGCGCCGGGAAGCGGGAGAGGCGGTGGTCGTAGGGCAGGATGGCATGCGCCTTCAGCCCCAGCCCGTTGACGTGCCAGGCGGTGATGAGCGCCAGCAGCAGCGGCAGGTTCTGCTCGGGCGGCGCGGTGAGGAAGTGCTCGTCCATCGAGCGGGCGCCGGCCAGCAGCTGCGAGAACTCGTCCCAGCCGCAGCCCAGCGCGATGGAAAGGCCGATCGCCGACCACAGGGAGAAGCGCCCGCCCACCCAGTCGTGGAAGCCGAACACCCGGTCCGGCATGATGCCGAAGGCCGAGGTGGCCTCGTGGTTGGTGGAGAGGGCGGCCATGTGCCGGCGCGCGCCGGCCTCGCCCAGGTTGCGCTCCAGCCAGCCGCGCACCACCCGGGCATTGGCCATGGTCTCGGCGGTGGTGAAGGTCTTGCTGGCCACCAGCATCAAGGTGCGGTGCGGGTTCAGCCGGGGGCGGATGGCCTCCCAGTTGTGCGCGTCGGCATTGGCCAGGTAGAGCGGCCGCATCGGCGAGCGGACCGTCCAGAGTGCCCGGCTGGCCATGAAGGGGCCGAGGTCGGAGCCGCCGATGCCGATGTTGATGACATCGGTGAAGGTCTCGCCGGTGGCGCCGCGAATGTCGCCGGTGTGGATGGCGCGGGTGAACTGCCGCATCCGCTCCAGCGTCTCCTCCACCGAGGCGCTGGCATCCTCGTAGCCGCCCTCGGGCAGGGCGGCGCGGAAGCCGGCGCTGCGCGGTGCCCGCAGCGCCATGTGCAGCACGGCGCGCTGCTCGGTCTGGTTGACGATCTGGCCGGCCGCCATGGCGTCGCGCCGCGCCGTCACCTGGGAGGCCTGCGCCAGCTCCAGCAGCGCTGCCAGGATCTCGGAATCGATCGAGGTCTTGGACATGTCGAGCAGGATGCCGCAGGCCTTGCGGTGGAAGCGCTCGAAGCGCTCCGGGTCGGCGTCGAACAGGGGCCGGATCGATCCGGCGCCGGGCTGCCGGGCCAGCAAATGGATCCGGGCCCAGGCGGTCTCGCGCGCGGAAAGCGTCATGCAGTCGGTCCCCAGTTTCACTCCGTGCGGGCAGGCTAGAGCGTCACCGGCTGTCGTTGAAGCCCCCGCCCTACAACCCCTCCGGTTGCCCCGCAACCGTCACGGAAAGCTGACCGGGAACGAGCAGGCGGGCCGCGAGTTTCGTCGCCTGCCCGCGGCTGATGGCGGCCAGGCGGGCAGGGCGGCGCTCGAGCCAGTCCAGCGGGCGGCCGTTGCGGCGCATCGCCAGCAGGGTGGCGGCGGTTCGGCGGCTGTCGGTGAACTGGAGCGGCTGGCTGCCGGTCATGTAGGCCACCGCCTCCTCCATCTCCTCCGCCGTCGGGCCCTGCTCGGCCATGCGCTTCCACTCGGCGCGCAGCACGCCGAGCAGCTCGGCCACCCGCGCATTGACCGTGGCGCAGGAGCCGGCCAGCACGCTCTGGCCGAACAGCACGTCGAGCCCGGCGCCGATGCCGTAGGTCAGGCCCCGCTCCTCGCGGATGCTGCGGGTGAGGCGGGCGGTGAAGCCGCCGCCGGCCAGGATGCGCAGCACCACCTGCGCCGCCTCCCAGTCCGGGTCGTCCACCGGGAGGCCGGGCTGGCCGAACAGCACGAAGGATTGCGGCGAGGCCACCGGCACCACCTGGGTGCCGAACTGGCGGAAATCCGGCAGCGGCGGCGGCGCGGGCGGCGCGCCTTCCGGCAGGGCGCCCAGCAGCTCGGGCAGCAGCGCGGCCAGCTCCGCCGCGGTGATGGCGCCGGAGGCAGCCACCAGCAGCCCCTCCCGGCCCTGGGGGCCACGGCGCAGATGGCGGCCCAGCGCGGCACGGAGCTGCTCCACCGTCAGCGCGGCCAGGCTTTCCTCCGTGCCGCCGGAAGGGCGGCCAGCGGGATGGTCGGGGTAGCCGGCGGCCCAGAAGGCGCGGGCGCCACGGCCGCGCGGCCCTTCCAGCGACTGCCGGGCGCGGGCGATGGCGCGGGCGCGCAGCCGCGCCACGTCCGGCTCGGCCAGGGTGGGCGCCGTCATCGCCAGCCGGGCGAGGCGCACCGCCTGCGGCAGGGCGGGGGCGAGGGCGCGCAGGCTGCCGTCGAAGCTGTCGCGCGCGGCGCTGAAGTCGAGGCCGATGCCCTCGTCGCGCAGCGCATCGGCGAAGGCCAGGGCGGAGAGGTCGCCGGCGCCCTCGGTCATCAGCGCGGCGGCGAGCGCCGAGGCGCCCTCCTGCCCCTTGGGGTCGAGCGATGCGCCGCCCGGCCAGGACCAAGCGAGGCTGACCACCGGCACCGAATGGTCCTCGGCCAGCCAGGCGGTGAAGCCACCGCCCTCCACCACCTGGATGGGCAGCGAGAAGCCGGGGGCGTTCGGGTCGGCGCTCATGCCGCGCCCTCCGGCAGCAGCCAGCCGCTCATCGAGGGGCGGGCCAGCACGGCGCGGGCGGCCGCCTCCACCTGGGCACGCGTCACGGCGCGGATGCGGGCGGGCCAGTACTCGATGGCCTCCAGCGGCAGGCCGGTGGCGAGCGTGCCGCCCAGGATGCGCGGCGCGGTGCCCAGGCTGTCCAGCGCCAGCAGCGTGCCGGCGGTGAGCTGGCGGATGGAGCGCGCCACCTCCGCCTCGGTCACGCCCTTCTCCAGCAGCGTGCCGATGCAGGCGCCGACCGCCTCCTCCAGCTTCGCCGTGGTGGTCTCGCGGCGGGGGGTGACGAACAGCTCCAGATTGCCGGTGCCGATGGCATCCCCGTCGTAGCCGCAGCCGGCGGAGACGGCGAGGCCGCTCTGCACCAGCGCCTCGTGCAGGCGGGAGCCCTGGCCGCCGCCCAGCAGGTGGGAGAGCACCTCCAGCGGATAGGCCTGCTCGCTCGGCGTGGCGCCGGTCAGGGTGGGGGCCACCCAGCCGCGCAGGAAGGCGGCCTCCTGCACCGTCGGGTCGCGGCGCATCAGCCGCTCCTCCCGCGGGGCATCGGGGGCGGGGGCGCGGTTGCGGCGGCCCTTGTCGTAGGGGGCGGGGCGGCCCTGGATGCCGCCGTAATCGGCCACCGCCAGCTTCTCCAGCGCCTCGCGGCCGATGGCGCCGGTCACCACCAGCGTGGCGTTGGCGGGGGTGTAGTAGGTGCGGAAGAATTCCAGCATGTCGTCGCGCGAGAGGCTGGCGATATCCTCCGGCCAGCCGATCAGCGGCCGGCCGCGCCAGTGCTGGCGGCCCCAAAAGGCGGCGTCCCAGTCCTCGCGGAAGCGGCCGCGCGCGGTGCTCTCCACGCGCTGGCGCCGCTCCTCCTGCACCACCTGCCGCTCGGCCTCGATCTCGTCGGCCGGGAACAGGGCGCTGGCCATGCGGTCCGCCTCCATGCCCGCCACCAGGGCGAGGCGGGTGGCCTCGACATGCTGGTGGTAGGCGGTGACATCGCGCGAGGTGAAGGCGTTGTCCTGCCCGCCCTCCCGCGCCACACGGCGGGAGAAGGCGCCGGAGGGCACGTTCGGGCTGCCCTTGAACATCATGTGCTCAAGGAAGTGGGCGAGGCCGGACTTGCCGGCCGGGTCCTCGCCGGCGCCGACGCTGTAGAACACGTAGTGCGCCACCACCGGCGCGCGCCGGTTCTCGGCATGCACCACGGTCAGCCCGTTTGGTAGCGTCCAGAGGCTGGCGCCGAACAGCGGCTTCTCCGCCGGCAGGGCGGCGGGCGCGGCAGGGGGTGGGGAAGCCGGCTGCGTTTGGCTCCGCGCGGGCGGCAGCACGGCGAGGGCGGGGAGGGCGGCAGCGGCCGTGATGGCCGCGCGACGGGAGAGGGCGCACATCGCCGCCTCACATGGGGCGTCCCCCGCCATGCCACCAGGGCCGGCGGGCGACGGCCCGCCGCTCTCCGGCAGATCCGGCGCCGGGCCGTTCAGAACAGCCTCTCGAACAGGCCCTCGCGGCGCCGCTGGATCACCGGGGTCTCGCCATCCACCGGCTCGCGGCCGAGGGCGGAATTCTCGCGCAGGCGCTGCGACTCGCGCTGCGGGTCCACCGCCACGCCGGGCGCCGGGGCGTCGCGCCAGAACATCAGCCGGTCCACCACGCTGCGGTCGGGCTGGTCGAGGCGGGTGCTCTCCTCGTCCACCTGGCCGCGGATGCCGGTGGGGACGCGCGGCCCGGCCTCGGCCAGCAGCGCCATCTCGCCCGAGGAGGGGGCGCTGGAGGCGCCGACGCCGAAGGCGGCGCCCGGCGCCACCGTGGCCTCGCCGGCGGCGCGGCCGCGCAGCTCCTGCGGGCGCGGGGTGCCGGGCCGCGGCGGCGGCAGGTCGCCCAGCGTCGGCGGCAGGGAGAGCGGGGCGCGGGTGACCACGCTGAACTCGTCCGGCGCGTCGCGCGTGAAGCCGAGGGTGCGGGCCGTGTCCGAGCCGCAGCCGGAGAGCAGCAGACCGCAGGCGAGCGGCAGGAGGGCGGCGCGGGCCCCGGGAAGAGCCGGGATGCGGAAGGGGAGCAGCCTCATGGCGTTTCCTTAGCCGTCTGTCGGGGGCGGAACAAGGCGTCGGCGATCAGCGCCACCACGCCGAGCACGATGGCGGCATCGGCGAGGTTGAACACGTACCAGTGGAAGGAGCCCACCCAGAAATCGGCGAAATCCACCACCGCGCCGAAGCGCAGCCGGTCGATGACGTTGCCGATGGCGCCGCCGACGATGCCGCCGAGCGCCACGGCGGTGAGGCGGTTCTCGGCCCGGGCCAGCCAGCGCAGCAGGAAGGCGACGACGGCCAGCGCCAGCAGGGCGAGGCCGGCGCGGTGCCAGACCGTGTCTCCCGCCAGCAGGCCGAAGGTGACGCCGCGGTTCCAGACCATGGTGAAGTCGAAGCCGAAGCTGCCGAAATCGAGCAGCTTCACCTGGAAGCGCTCCGGCAGGCGCAGCACCTCCAGGACCCACCACTTGCTGGCCTGGTCGGCCACCAGCAGCCCGGCGGCGATCGGCAGCCCCAGCTTCAGGCTCATGCGCCCAGGCTCACACCGTTCGGGCTCACGCCGTTCGGGCTCATGCGGCGGCGCGCTCCACCACCGCCTCGCAGCGGCGGCAGAGGGTGGGGTGGGCGGCGGAGGCGCCGACCTCGGGCAGAACGCGCCAGCAGCGCTCGCATTTCTGGCCGGGCGCGGGGTCGGTGGCGACCTCGGGCTGCGCCCCGCCGGGCGGCTCGATGGCCACCTCGGAGACGATCAGCACCTCTTCCCACAGTTCCGGCGGCAGCAGCCGGGCGGCCTCGCCCGCCGTGCCGAAGCGCACCCGCGCCTGCAGGGAGGAGCCGATGCGGCCCTCCTTGCGGTCCAGCTCCAGCAGCTGGGTGGCGCCGCGGCGCGCTTCCCGCACCTGTTCCCATTTGGCGGCCAGCGCCTCGTCCCGCCACTCCGCCGGCACGGCGAAGAAATCCTCGAGGTGGACGGAGCCATCCTCGGAGGGGAAGCGGGCCAGCCAGGCCTCCTCCGCCGTGAAGGGCATGACGGGGGCGAGCCAGGTGGTCAGGCAGCGGTGCAGCGCGTCCAGCACGGTACGGGCGGCGCGGCGGCGCGGGCTGTCCGCCGCGTCGCAGTAGAGGCTGTCCTTGCGGATGTCGAAGTAGAAGGCGGAGAGGTCCGTGGCGCAGAAGGCGTGGATCTCGGGGTAGACGCCGTTCCAGTCGTAATCCCGCACCGCCTTGCGCAGCCGGTCGTCCAGCTCGGTCAGGCGGTGCAGCACCCAGCGCTCCAGCTCGGGCAGCTCGGCATGGGGGAGCTTCTCGCCCTCCTCGAAGCCGTCGAGGTTGCCGAGCAGCCAGCGCAGCGTGTTGCGGATGCGCCGGTACAGCTCCGCCTGCTGCGCCAGGATGTTCTTGCCGATGCGCAGGTCGTCCGCCGTGTCCGAGTTCATCACCCAGAGGCGGAGGATGTCGGCGCCGTACTGCTTCGTCACCTCCTGCGGCGCGGTGACGTTGCCGAGCGACTTCGACATCTTCCGGCCCGTCTCGTCCAGGACGAAGCCGTGCGTCAGGATCGCCTTGAAGGGAGCAAAGCCGTTGGCGCCGACGCTCTCCAGCAGGGAGGAGTGGAACCAGCCGCGATGCTGGTCCGAGCCCTCCAGGTAGAGGTCGGCCGGCACCGGCAGGCCGCGGTCGCGCAGCACGAAGGCGTGGGTCGAGCCGGATTCGAACCAGACATCGACGATGTCCATCACCTGCTCATAGGCGTCCGGGTCACGGTCCGGGCCGAGGAAGCGGGCGGCGGCGCCGGGCCTGTACCAGGCATCCGCGCCTTCCTCGGCGAAGGCGGCGCAGACGCGGTCCAGCACCGCCTGGTCGCGCAGCACCTCGCCGGTGCGCTTCTCGACGAAGACGGCGATCGGCACGCCCCAGGCGCGCTGGCGGCTGATGCACCAGTCCGGCCGTGCCGCCACCATCGAGCCGATGCGGTTGCGGCCCATGTCCGGCACGAAATGCGTCTCGGCGATGGCCTGGAGCGACTTGGCGCGGATCTGGTTGGCATCGTCCATGGCGATGAACCATTGCGGCGTCGCGCGGAAGATCACCGGCTTCTTCGAGCGCCAGCTATGCGGGTAGCTGTGGGTGATGAAGCCCTTGCCGGCGAGGTGACCGGTGGCCTCCAGCGCCGCCCACACCGCGTCATGCGCCTTGAACACGTGCAGCCCCGCGAAGCCCGGCGCCTGCACCGTGTAGGTGCCGTCATCCCCCACGCATTCCGGCACGGCGATGCCATGGGCGCGGGTCAGGTGGAAATCGTCCTCGCCATGGGCGGGGGCCATGTGGACGAGGCCGGTGCCCGCCTCGGTGGTGACGAACTCGCCCTCCAGCAGCGGCACCTCGAACTGGTAGCCGCCCTGGTTTCCTTCCCAGCTCCGCAGCGGGTGGGCCGCGATGACGCCGGCCAGCTCCGTGCCCTTGAACACGCGCGTCACGCTGAAGGCGGCCAGCCCCACCTCCTTGGCGAAGGCGCCGATCAGCGCCTCGGCCACGATGAAGCGCTGGCCGGGGCGCACCAGGGTGGTGCCCTCCGCCACGCCATCCACCGTCAGCAGCGCGTAGTCGATCTCCCCGCCATAGGCGAGCGCGCGGTTCGCCGGGATGGTCCAGGGGGTGGTGGTCCAGATGACGGCCTCGGCGCCCACCAGATCCGGGGCGGCCGCCGTCACGATGGGGAAGCCGGTGTAGAGGATGGCCGACTTATGGTCGTGGTACTCGACCTCGGCCTCGGCCAGGGCGGTCTTTTCCACCGGGCTCCACATCACCGGGCGCAGGCCGCGATAGAGGGAGCCGTTCATCAGGAACTTGCCGATCTCGCCGGCGATGGCGGCTTCCGAGGGGAAGTCCATGGTGGCGTAGCGCCCGGCCCAGTCGCCGGCGACGCCGAGGCGCTTGAACTCCTCGCGCTGCACGTCGAGCCAGTGGGCGGCGTAGGCGCGGCACTCGGCGCGGAACTCCAGCACCGGCACGGCGTCCTTGTCCCGCCCGCCCTGGTACTTGCCCTTGGGGTTGCGGTACTCCTCCTCGACCTTCCACTCGATCGGCAGGCCGTGGCAGTCCCAGCCGGGGATGTACTCGGCGTCCTTGCCGCTCATCTGGGCGGCGCGGTTGATGACGTCCTTCAGCACCTTGTTCAGCGCGTGGCCGATGTGCAGCGCGCCATTGGCGTAGGGCGGGCCGTCATGCAGCACGAATTTCTCCCGCCCCGCCGACTGGGCGCGCAGGCGGTCCCACAGCCCGATCTTCTCCCACCGCTCCAGCCAGCCGGGCTCGCGCTTCGGCAGGTCGCCGCGCATCGGGAAGGGGGTCTGCGGCAGGAACACGGTGCCGCGGTAGTCGCGGCCAGGAGCGTCGGTCATCGGGAGGTCCACATGCCGCCAGGGTGGGCGGGCTTCAGGGCATGAAGAAGGCAGCGCGCGTCGGCGAACCCGGCCCTCGCCAGGAAGCCTGGCCGAGGACCGGGCAGCTAATTCGCGCCGCCAGCAGGGGCGCCTGCGGCCGAGGCTGCGTCCGGGACATGGCGGCGTTTTGCGACCCCGCGCGGCAGGGGTCAAGGGAGACTCGGCGCCGCTTGCCGGCGGCGCCGGGCCGCGCCAGATGCGGGAGCCCCCTCCGCCGGACCCCTTTTGCCGGAGCCCGCCCATGCCCCCGCTCTTTCTCGACCTCGACGGCGTGCTGGCCGATTTCGACCGCGGCGTGCACGCCATCACCGGCCAGCGGCCCGAGGCGCTGCCCCTCAGGACCATGTGGGCCGCGCTCGCCCGCGCGCCGCGCTTCTTCGAGACGCTGGAGTTCATGCACGACGCGCAGGAGCTCTGGCGCTTCTGCGCGCCCTGCCACCCCACCATCCTCACCGGCCTGCCGCTCGGCGCCTGGGCGCCGGAGCAGAAGCGCCGCTGGGTGGCGCGGATGCTGGGGGCGCATGTGCCCGTCATCACCTGCATGAGCCGCGAGAAGCCGCGCTGGTCCGGGCCGGGGCATGTCCTGGTCGATGACCGGGCGAGCGCCGCCGAGGGGTGGGAGAAGAAGGGCGGCGTCTTCGTGCATCACCGTTCGGCGGCGGGCAGCATCGCGGCGCTGCGGGCGCTGGGCTTCGGGAAGGAATAGGGCCCTTCCCGCCGCGCCTTCAGCCCAGCAGCAGGCGGCGGGCCTCGGCGGCGTCGGCCCCGATCTGCGCCACCAGCTCCGGCAGGCCGGCGAAGCGCTTCTCGGGGCGGAGGAAGTGCAGCAGCGCCACCGAGACCTCCTGCCCGTAGAGATCGCCCTGGTAGTCGAAGAGATGCGCCTCCACCCGGCTCTCCGTGCCGCCCACGGTGGGGCGCAGCCCGATATTGGCCACCCCCGGCACCACCTGCCCACCGGCCAGCGTGGCGCGGATGGCGTAGACGCCGCGCGCCGGCTCCAGGTGCCGCCCGAGCGGGATGTTGGCGGTGGGGAAGCCGATGGTGCGGCCGCGCTTGTCGCCATGGCTCACCGTGCCGCAGATCTCCCACGGCCGGCCGAGCTTCCGCGCGGCGCGCTCCGGGTAGCCATCCTGCAGCACGCGGCGGATGCGGGAGGAGGAGAGGGGGCCGCCCGCATCCGTCACCGGCGGCACCACGGAGAGGCCCATGCCCAGCGCCTCGGCCCGCGCGGCGAGGAAGGCCACGTCGCCGCCGCGGCGGTGGCCGAAGGCGAAATCGGCGCCGCAGGAGAGATGGCGGGCATCGAGCGCGCCGTGCAGCACCTCGGAGACGAAGGCCTCGGCCGGCATGGCGGCGAGGGCGGCGTCGAAAGGCAGGGCCAGCACGAAATCGGCGCCCGCCGCCATCAGCGCCCGCGCCTTGGCCTCGGCCAGGGTGAGGCGGAAGGGCGGGTCGTCGGGGCGGAAATGCTCGCGCGGGTGCGGCTCGAAGGTCAGCGCCACCAGCTTCAGCCCGGGCCGCGCGGCATGGGCGGCGCGCAGCACGGCGCGGTGGCCGAGATGCACGCCGTCGAAATTGCCGAGCGCCACGGTGGCGCCGCGCGCGGCCTCGGGGATGGCTTTCCAGTCCGAGAGGATCATGGCGGGGCGGCACCCATCGCGGCGGGGCTCAGCGCTGCGTCTTCTCGGCCCATTTCTCCACCGTCACCGGCGTGAAGCGGGCCAGCGCCTCCAGCGCCGCGTCCGGGTCCTCGGCGAAGGTGACCATGGCGCGGTGCTTCTCGTGCAGGAAGCCCTCGGCCACCATGTGGTCGAACACCGACGACAGGCTCTGCCAGTAGCCGGCGGTGTCGAGGAAGACGAGGCCCTTGTCGTGGATGCCGAGCTGCGTCCAGGTGAAGGCCTCCACCGCCTCCTCCAGCGTGCCGATGCCGCCCGGCAGCACGACGAAGCCATCCGCCAGGTCGGCCATCATCGCCTTGCGCTCATGCATGGTGGAGACCACCCGCAGGTCGGTGATGGCGCCATGCCCGACCTCGCGCTTCATCAGCGTCTCGGGGATGATGCCGATGACCTCGGCGCCGCCGCGCATGGCGGCGTCGGCCACGATGCCCATCAGCCCGACATGGCCGCCGCCATAGACGAGGCCGAGGCCCTGCGCCGCGATGGCGCGCCCCATGGCGCGGGCGGCGGCGGCATAGGCCGGGTTCAGGCCCGGGTTGGAGCCGCAGAACACACAGACACGCTTCATCGGCACAGTCATTCCGGTTGGCCGCCAGGCCGGGTTCGCCCGGCCGCCGGGGAAAGAAGACCAATGCCTTAGCGGCGGGCGCCCGGATGGACAAGCCGGCCATGGGGCGCGACAACCGCCGGCCCAACCGGAAGGAGCGAACGGCCCCATGCCTGTCACCGAACTCGGCACCAGCGAACGCCTGCTGGAGGAACTCCGCGGCTGGGTGGAGCACGAGACCCCCACCACCGACCCCTCCGCCATCAACGGGCTGATGGACAAGGCCGAGGCCGAGCTGCGCGCCGTGGGCGCGGTGGTCGAGCGCATCCCCGGTACGCGCGGCTTCGGCGACCACCTGGTGGCGCGCACTCCCGGCGCCGGAAAGCCCGTTCTGGTGGCCGGCCACCTGGACACGGTGTGGGATCACGGCACGCTGGCCAACACCATCCCCTTCCGGGTGGAGGGCGAGAAGGCCTATGGCCCCGGCATCTACGACATGAAGGCCGGCAGCTTCTTCGCCTTCCACTCGGTGCGGGAGATCCTGCGGCAGAAGGTGGCGACGAAGAGCCCCATCACCCTGCTGCTGACCTCGGACGAGGAGGTGGGCAGCGGCACCAGCCGGGCGCTGATCGAGCGCGAGGCGGCGGGCGCCTGCGCCGTGCTGATCCCGGAGCCGGCGGGCGGGGCCGACAAGTGCTGCGTCACCGCGCGCAAGGGGGTGGGGCGCTTCACCATCCGCGTGCAGGGGCAGAGCGCCCATGCCGGCGGCAACTGGCAGGACGGCGCCAGCGCCGTCGTCACCCTGGCGCGGCTGATCGGGCGGATCCATGCGCTGGTGGACCTGCCCGGCGGCACCACCACCAACTGCGCGCCCATCTGGGGTGGCACGCGGCCGAACGTGATCCCGAACGAGGCAGGGTGCGAGGTGGATTTCCGCGTCGCCACGCTGGAGGACGGGGCGCGCATCGAGGCCGCCATCAAGGCCATGGCGGGCGCGCAGCCCGAGGGCACCACGGTGGCCGTGGAGGGCGGCCTCAACCGCCCGCCGATGGAGGAGGGGCCGGGCAACCTGGCGCTCTACGCCCGTGCCCGGGAGATCGCCGCCCGGCTCGGCTACGACCTGCCGAAGCAGCACCGTGGCGGCGGCTCGGACGGCAACTTCACCGCCGCCATGGGCGTGCCCACGCTCGACGGCCTCGGCTGCTCCGGCGCCGGCGCCCATGCGGAGTTCGAGCACATCCTGTGGCGCGAGCTGGCGCCGCGCTGCGGCACGCTGTGCGAGCTGCTGGAGACGCTGGGGTAAGAGACTTTGTCAGTCTGGCGTCCCGCCTCACCATCAGCGTGACGCCAACTGACAAAAGTTTTTTGGTTCTTTTTTCCAAAAAAGAACGACTTGTTTAGAATTCCAGGCAGATCTTCCCGAAATGCGCCCCCGCCTCCTGGTGGCGGAAGGCGTCCGAGATTTCTTCCAGCGTGAAGCTTCGGTCGATCACCGGCTTCACCGCGGTGGCCTCCAGCGCCCGCACCAGCTCCTGCTGCTGCCGCCGGCTGCCGACGATGAGGCCCTGCAGCCGCGCCTGCTTCGCCATCAGCGCCGCGGTCGGCACCTCCCCGCCGCGCCCGGTGAGCACGCCGATCAGCGAGATGTGGCCGCCGACGCGCACCGCCTGGATGGACTGCGCCAGAGTGCCCGGCCCGCCCACCTCCACCACGTGATCGACGCCGCGCCCGCCCGTCCAGTCCCGTGCCCGGCGGCCCCAATCCTCGTGCTCGCGGTAGTTGAGGGTGTGCGCGGCGCCAAGGGCGCGGGCGCGCTCCAGCTTCTCGTCCGAGGAGGAGGTGACGATGACCTGCGCCCCCATCATGCGGGCGAATTGCAGCGCGAAGATCGAGACGCCGCCGGTGCCCAGCACCAGCACCACCTCGCCCGCCTTCAGCGCGCCATCGCCCACCAGGGCGCGCCAGGCGGTGAGGCCGGCGGTGGTCAGCGTCGCCGCCTCGGCATGGCTCCAGCCGCGTGGCGCGCGGGTGAACCAGGTGGCGGGGCGCACCACCGCCTGCCGCGCATAGCCGTCCACCCCGTCGCCCGGCACGGTGGAGAAGTCACCGAGCGTCGCCGCGCCGTCCATCCAGGTGGGGAAGAACACCGAGACCACATGGTCCCCCGGCGCGAACTCCGCCACGCCGGCACCCACCGCCTCCACGACGCCGGCGCCGTCCGACATGGGGATGCGGCCATTCGCCGTCGGCATCCGCCCGGCCACCACGCCGTAATCGTGGTAGTTCAGCGAGCTGGCGTGGAGGCGGACACGGATCTCGCCGGGGCCGGGGGCGCCGGGGTCGTCCATCTCCGCCCGCTCCAGCCGGTCCAGCCCGCCGGGGGCGTGCAGCACAATGCCTTTCATCGAAGGCTCCTCTTCACTTGTCCGGTGTGACGGGGAGGAAATGGGCCGCTGGCGGCATCGTTGCAGGGTGGTGCGCGGGGTGCCCTAATCAGGCCCTCCACCTGCAGGGAACATCCTCATGGCCGAGGCCAGCCATCTCACCCCCATCCTGGCGCCCATGGTGTTCCTGGGCGCGGCGGTCATCGCCGTGCCGCTGGCCAAGCGGGCGGGTCTCGGCTCGGTGCTGGGCTACATCGCGGCGGGCATCGTCATCGGGCCCTGGGGGCTCGGGCTGTTCGGCGAGCCGGAGCGGGTGGCCGGCATCGCCGAGTTCGGCATCGTGCTGCTGCTGTTCATCATCGGGCTGGAGTTGAACATCGGCCGGCTCTGGGCGCTGCGGCGGGACATCCTCGGCCTCGGCCTCGGCACGGCGCAGGTGCTGCTCTGCGCCGCGCTGCTGGCGCCGCTGCCCTGGCTGCTCGGGCATGGCTGGGCGGCCGCGGTGGTGGCCGGGCTGGGGCTGGCGCTCTCCTCCACCGCCCTGGTGATGCAGTTGCTGGAGGAGAAGGGCGAGCTGGAAGCGCCGCATGGCCGCACCGCCTTCGCCGTGCTGCTGCTGCAGGACCTCGCCATCGTGCCGCTGCTGGCGCTGGTGGCCTTCCTCTCGCCGCACCCGGCGGCGGCGGAGCATCCGGCCTGGGTGGGGGTGGCGCTGGGCTTAGGCGCGGTGGCGGCGGTGGTGCTGGCGGGGCGCTACCTGCTCAACCCGCTCTTCGGCCTGCTGGCCCGCTCCGGCGCGCGCGAGATCATGACCGCCGCCGCCCTGCTGGTGGTGCTGGGCGCCGCCGGGCTGATGGCGCTGGCCGGCCTCTCCATGGCGCTCGGCGCCTTCCTGGCCGGCGTGCTGCTGGCCGAATCCAACTACCGGCACGAGCTGGAGGCGGATATCGAGCCGTTCCGCGGCCTGCTGCTCGGTCTGTTCTTCCTGTCGGTGGGGATGAGCGTCGATCTCGGGGTGGTCTGGGCGCAGGCGCCGCTGCTGCTGGCCGGCGTGCTGCTGCTGGTGGCGCTGAAGGCGCTGGCCACCTATGGCGCGGCGCGTGCCTTCGGCCACCCGCCGGCCACCGCGCTGCGCGTCGGGCTGGTGCTGGCGCAGGGCGGCGAGTTCGGCTTCGTGCTCTATTCGGCGGCCGCGGCGGCGGGGGTGATGGCGCCCTCGCTCGCCAGCCTGCTGGTGGCGCTCGTCACCCTCTCCATGGCCACCACCCCGCCGCTGCTGCGGCTGGCGCCGCGCCTGCTGGCGCTGTGCCGCCGCCCGATGCCGGAGGAGGACTACTCCGACGCGCGCGGCAGCGTGCTGGTGGTGGGCTTCGGCCGCTTCGGCCAGCTTGTCTCGCAGGTGCTGCTGCGCCAGGGCCTCTCCCTCACCCTGCTCGACAACGACACCCACCGCATCCAGGAGGCGGGCCGCTTCGGCGCCCGCGTGCACTACGGCGACGGCACGCGGCTCGACGTGCTGCGCGCCGCCGGCGCCGGGCGGGCACGGATGATCGTGGTCTGCACCGACCGGCCGGAGGTGACCGACCGCGTGGTGGCCGTGGTGCAGGAGGCCTTCCCCGAGACGCCCTGCCTGGTGCGTGCCTATGACCGGGTGCACGCCCTGGCGCTGATGGCGCGCGGCATCGAGGCCCCGGTGCGCGAGACGGTGGAATCGGCGCTGCTGCTGGGGCGGGAGGCGCTGCTGGCGCTCGGCCTGCCGCGCGAGGAGGCGCAGGCGGCGGAGCACGCGGTGCGGCTGCGCGACCGCGAGCGGCTGGCGGCTCAGGCGATGGGCGGCCCGTTCATCGGGCCGGAGCCGCTGACGCCGCCGCGGCCGCAGCACGCCCCCGGGCAACCGGCCCCCGAGGCCGTGCCGGGGGAGTGAGGCGCCCGCGCGGCCCCGCCAGGCCTGCCGCCGGAGGGCGGCCTCAGCTGTCGAGGAGGGTGGTGAAGCCGCCATAGATCATGCGCTTGCCGTCGAAGGGCATGGGCGTCTCGCCGCTCATCATGGCCTTCATGCGCGGGTCGGACATGACGCGCGCATGCACCGTGTCGCGCACCGCCTTGCTCGGGAACTCCATCCAGCTGAAGACAACGATCTCGCCCGCCTCCGCCTTCACCGCGCCGCGGAAGTCGGTGACCTTGCCATCCGGCACGTCGTCGCCCCAGCATTCCACCACGCGGGTGGCGCCGAACTCGCGGAACAGCGCCGCCGCCTCGGCGGCGTGGCGGCGATAGACCTCCCTGTTGCCGGCCGGCACGGCCAGGACGAAACCTTCCACATACTGCATGCCTGCTTTCCTTCCCTGCTCTCCGGGCCGTTGCGCCCTTGATTTTTATGTTGATATCAACATAAAAGCCGCATGTCAAAACATGTGCCCTACGCAACGACGCTGGAGGTGCGGGATGCCTGCCTCTGCCTGCATACGCAGCGCGCGGCGCGCGCCCTGGCCCGCCGCTTCGACGAGGCGCTGCGCCCGCTGGGGCTGACCAGCGGCCAGTTCTCCCTGCTGATGGCGCTGAACCGGCCGGAGCCGCCGCCCCTCGGCCCGGTGGCGGCGCTGCTGGCCATGGACCGCACCACCCTGACCGCAGCACTGAAGCCGCTGGAGCGGAACGGGCTGGTGGCCATCGGCACCGACCCGCAGGACCGGCGCAGCCGCCGCCTCTCGCTGACGGAGCAGGGGCAGGCGGTGCTGGCCCGCGCCGTGCCGGCCTGGCGCGCGCTGCATGGGGTGGTGGAGGCGGAGCTGGCCGCCGCGCCGGCGCCGGTGCCGCCCGATGCGCTGCGCGCGGCGCTGCGCGCGCTGTCCTGAGGCCCCAGCCGCCCGTCAGCCGCCCATCAGCCGGTGGAACACCGGCACCGCCGCCGCCAGCCGCGCCAGGTGGGCGCGCTCGCGCGGGGAGTGGGCGGTGTCCATCACATCCGGGCCCAGGATCACGCAGGGGGCGATCTCCTGCAGCTCGCTGGCATCGGTGCCGAAGGGGCGGGTCTCGGCGGCGTGGCCGGTGGCGGCCTCGGCGGCGCGGATGAAGGGGTGGTCGGCAGGCGTCTCGGGCGGGCGGCCCTGGCGGATGACGTCGAGCGTCACGCCGGCCCGCGCGGCGGCCGCCTCCACCGCCGCCACGATGGGGCTGGGGTCGATGCTGCGGCTGTAGCGGAACTTGATGCGCGCGGTGGCCTTCGGCACCGTCACGTTCACCGCCGCGCCATGGTTGTCGAGCACCAGGTTGAAGTCGCTGAAGGGGGGTGCGTAGGCGGCGTCGTGCAGGGTGGCGTCGTCGCGCAGCCGCTCGGCCAGCGCCTGCATCTCCACCAGGAAGGGGATCAGCGCCCAGTTGGCGTTGCGGCCCACGCCGAGCGAGGAATGCGCCTGCACCCCCTCCGCCACCGCGATGAAGTCGATGTTGCTGCGGTGGCCGCGCACCGGCAGCATCCTCGTGGGCTCGGCCACGACGATGCCGCGCGGCGCCGCCTGGCGGGCGAGCGCGGAATGGTCGGCGATGCGCCGCGCGCCCATCTTGGTGGTCTCCTCGTCGGTGGTGATGAGGAGGGTGGCGGGCAGGTGCGCCGGCAGGGTGCGGGCCGCCACGATGCAGGCGGCGAGCGGCCCCTTCATGTCGGCCGCGCCGAGGCCGTGCAGCACGCCTTCCGCGTCGATGCGGCCCGAGAAGGGGTCGTCCGTCCAGCCGGTGTCCGGCACCGTGTCCATATGGCCGGACAGCGCCACCCCGCCGGGCGGGCCGCGATGCGCGACGATCACCTGCTTGGCCACGCCGGCGGCGTCCGCATAGTCGAGCCGCTCCAGCGCGAAGCCCTCCAGCTCGGCCGCGATGCGGTCGGCCACCGCGCGGTTGGAGACAAAGCTGCGGCTGTCCAGGCGGACGAGGTCGGCGGCGAGGCGGGCGACGGCATCGGCGTGTTGCATGGGGCAAGGGGGTACCCTTGCCGGGCGCGCCTGCGCAAGCCAGGGTGTCTCATCATGCCGAACGCCGCCTATCTCGACCCCCGCTCCGGCCGCACCTGGCCGCTCGACACCCCCCGCTGGTGTGGCCCCGAGGGCCAGCCCCTGCTGCTGACCGACCTGCCCGGCATCACCCGGGCCGACATCGCCGGCGGGGAGCGCAGCCTGTGGCGCTATGCCGCCGCGCTGCCCTTCATGCCCGCGGCGCCGATCAGCCTGGGCGAGGGCTGCACCCCCCTGCTGCGTGGGGAGTGGGCCGGCGCGCCGGTGCGCTTCAAGTGCGAGTGGTTCATGCCGAGCGGCAGCTTCAAGGACCGGGGCGCCTCGGTGATGCTCTCGCTGCTGCGCGACCAGGGCATCGAGGCGGTGCTGGAGGACAGCTCCGGCAATGGCGGCGCCGCCATCGCCACCTATGCCGCCGCCGGCGGGATGCGCGCCAAGATCATGGTGCCGGCCTCGACCAGCCCGGCCAAGACCGTGCAGTCCCGCGCCATGGGCGCCGGCATCCAGCTGGTGCCGGGCAGCCGGCAGGATTGCGCCGACGCGGCGCTCGCCGAGGGCAGCGACCCGGCGGCGGAGATCTTCTACGCCAGCCACAACTGGCACCCCTTCTTCCTGCACGGCACCAAGACGCTGGCCTACGAGCTGTGGGAGGATCTCGGCTTCCGCGCGCCGGACAACGTCATCGTCCCCTGCGGCGCCGGCTCCAACGTGCTGGGCTGCGGCATCGGCTTCGGCGAGCTGATGCGGGCGGGGGAGATCGGGCGGCTGCCGCGCATCTTCGCCGCGCAGCCGGAGAATTGCGGCCCGATCGCCCGCGAATGGCTCGGCGAGGACGCCGCCGACCCCATTCCCACCATCGCCGAGGGCACCGCCATCGCCCAGCCGCTGCGCAGGGCCGAGGTGCTGGCGGTGCTGCGCGAGAGCCGGGGCGGCGCCGTGCTGCTGAGCGAGACCGAGATCGTCCGCGCCACGCGCGGCCTGGCGCGGCGCGGCCTCTACGTCGAGCCGACCTGCGCCCAGGCCGCCGCCGCCTTCGGCCGGCTGCTGGAGGACGGCACCATCCGCGAGGAGGAGACCACCGTGGTGGTGCTGACGGGCAGCGGCCTGAAGGCCACGCAGCGCCATGCCGAGCTGGCGGGGGTGAGCCTGTGACCGCCGCCCCGCGCATCGCCCTGCTGGGCTTCTCGATCGAGTGCAACCGCTTCGCCCCCGTGGCGCGGCGGGAGGATTTCCGCTGCTGGCTGGAGGGCGAGGCGATCCTGGAGGATGCCCGCTCCGCCGCCCCCGTGGCGCTGGCCGAGATGCCGGGCTTCGTGGCGGAGATGGACGCCGCCGGGCCGTGGCGGCCGCTGCCTCTCCTGCTCGCCATGGCCGAGCCGAACGGGCCGGTGGAGCAGACGCTGTTCGACGCCATGCTGGCGCAGTGGCGCGCCGGGCTGGAGGCGCTGCGCGGCGCGGTGGATGGCGTCTATTGCGTGATGCACGGCGCCGGCCTCGCCACGGAGATGGACGACCCCGAGGGCGCGCTGCAGGCGCTGATCCGCGACGTGCTGGGCGAGGGCGTGCCGCTGGTGTGCAGCTACGACCTGCACGCCAATGTCTCGGACAGCATGGTGCGCGACTGCGACGCCTTCGTGGGCTACCGCACCAACCCGCATCTGGACATGCGCGAGCGCGGCGCGGAATCGGCGCAGCTGATGCGCCGGCTGCTGGCCGGCGAGCGTTTTTGCCGCGCCTTCCGCCGGCTGCCGATCGTAGCGCCCACCGTCAGCCTGCTGACGTCCCACGGCCCCTATGCCGAGGTGATCGACCTCGGGCAGGAGCGGCTTGCGGAACTGGGGCCGCAGCGTGTGGCCAATGTCTCGGCCATGGCGGGCTTCGCCTATGGCGACACGCCCTTCAACGGCTTCGCCGTCATCGTCACCGGCCCGGACGCGGCGGCCTGCGAGGCGCTGGCCACCAAGCTGGCCGAGGCCGCCTGGGCGCGGCGCGACCGCTTCGTGGCGAAGCTGACCTCGCTGGCCGATGCGGTGGAGCGCGCGCAGACCTCCGAGGTGCCGCTGGCCTTCGCCGACGTGGCGGACAACCCGGGCGGTGGCGGCGGCGGCAACACCATGTTCATCCTGCGGGCCTTCCACGAGGCGGGGGTGCAGGGCGCGATCTTCGGCGTCATCCACGACCCCGCGCTGGCCGCCGAGGCGCATGCGCTGGGGCAGGGCGCCCGCTTCACCGCCCGCTTCAACCGGGGCAAGGCGGGCGAGGGCTTCGCCCACCCCTTCGCCGCCGAGGCGGAGGTGGTGGCGCTCTCGGATGGCGCGGTGACGGGGCGGCGCGGCATCTTCGCCAACACCGCCATGCGGCTCGGCCCCACCGCCGCGCTGCGGCTGGGCGGCATCACCGTGGTGGTCATCAGCCGCCGCACGCAATGCGCGGACCCCGCCTTCCTCGAGCACCTGGGCCTCGACATCGGCGCGGCGCGGGCGGTGGTGGTGAAGTCGCGCGGGCATTTCCGCGGCGGCTTCGACGAGTTCTTCTCCAACGGCCGGATCGTCGAGGTGGACGCGCCCGGCCTGACCTCCCCCATCCTCGACCGCTTCGCCTGGACCAGGCTGCCGCGCCCCGTGCTGCCGCTGGACCCCGAGACGCGCTGGAGCCCCGCATGACCACGCTCGACGACCTGCCCACCCCGGCCCTGGTGCTCGACCTCGGCATCCTGAAGCGCAACCTGGCGCGCATGGCGGCGGCGGTGGCGCGCCACCCCGGCGTGGTGCTGCGCCCGCACATGAAGACCGCCAAGAGCCTGGAGGTGGCGGCGCTCGCCGCCCCCGGCCACGGCCCGATCACCGTCTCGACGCTGGCCGAGGCGCGCTACTTCGCGGAAGGCGGCTACCGGGACCAGATCTACGCCGTGGGCGTCACGCCGCGGAAGCTCGATGCCATCGCCGCGCTGAACGCCGCCGGCGCCGCCGTGAAGGTGATCCTGGACGATGCCGAGGTGGCGCGCGCCGTGGCCGCGCATCCCGGCCCGCTCACCGCGCTGATCGAGGTGGATGTGGGCGAGGGCCGGGGCGGCGTGGCGCCCGATTCTTCCCTGCTGCCGGAGCTGGCGGCGATCCTGGGCGGGCGGCTGGCCGGCGTGATGACCCATGCCGGGCATTCCTATGCCGGGCGTTCGGCGGCGGAGATGGCACGCATCGCCGAGACGGAGCGGGCGGGCGTCACCGGGGCGGCGGAACGGCTGCGCGCGGCCGGGCACAGGGTCGGCATCGTCTCGCTCGGCTCCTCCCCCACGGTGCTTTATGCCGAGCGGCTGGATGGCGTGACCGAGGTGCGGGCGGGCGTCTACATGTTCGGCGACCTGCTGCAGATGCAGCTCGGCGTGCATGAACCGGAGGACATCGCGCTGACGGTGCTGGCCAGCGTCACCGGCCGCAAGCCGGAGCGGCAGGCGGTGCTGCTCGATGCCGGCGCGCTGGCGCTGTCGAAGGACCGCAGCACCCAGGCCGCGCCGCGCGACTACCAGTTCGGCCGGGTGCTGGGCGCGGATGGGACGCCGTGCTTCGGCGAGGCGCTGGTGGTGCGCACCCACCAGGAGCATGGCGAGGCGCGCGGCGGCGAGGGCCTGCTGGACCTCCACCTGGGCGACCTGGTCCGTGTTGCCCCCAACCATGCCTGCCTGACGGCGGCGGCCTTCGACCGCTACCACGTGGTCGATGGCGGCCGGCAGGTGGTAGCGGTGTGGAACCGCATCAATGGCTGGTAAAAACTGACAGAAAAAAGAAGAGGTCCAGGGGAATTCATTCCCCTGGCCTTTGGTCCGGATAATCCCGCCCCGCCCTGGATTTATAGGTGGGCAGCGACCAGCTCCGCCGCAGCGCCGCCGCCCGGATGAGGAAGGCGGCGCCCATGCCCGCGCACACCGCCAGGGCGCGGTCGGTGCCGGCCAGGGTGAGCGCCACGAACAGCGCGGCCCCCGCCGCCGCCGCCGTGGCGTAGATTTCCTTCCGCAGGATCAGCGGCAGTTCGCCGCAGATGACGTCGCGCAGGGCGCCGCCGAAGGTGGCGGTGATCATGCCGAGCAGGATGGCCGCCCAGGGGCTGGCGCCCGCGCCGAGTGCGGCTTCCGCCCCCAGCACGGCGAAGAGCGCCATGCCCACCGCATCCGCCCAGAGCAGCGGCACGAAGCGCCGCTCCACCCGGTGCGCGGTGAAGAACACCGCCAGCGCCAGCAGCGCCACCATCAGCGCCAGCCCCGGCGTGCCGAGCCAGGCCGCGGTGCGGCCCAGCAGCACGTCCCGCACCGTGCCGCCGCCGAAGGCGGTGGTGGCGGCGATCAGGATGAACCCCACCGGGTCCAGCTGCTTGCGCGAGGCCACCAGCGCGCCGGAGATGGCGAAGGCCGCCGAGCCGGCCCAGTTCAGCACCTCCAGCAGGAGGCCGAGGCCGGACACGCTACTCGGCGGGGGCGGCGGTGGGGGCGCGGCTGGCGCGGACGCTGCCGCGCGCCCCGCCCATGCAGAGCAGCGAGAGGCCGAGCAGCACCGCCACCAGCGGCAGCACCAGATGCGGCAGCCCGGCATCGAGCAGCAGGCCGAAGGGCACCGGCGTCAGCGCGCCGCCCAGCGGCAGGCCGGCGGAGATGAAGCCGAACACCTTGCCGATCTGCCCGGGCGGCGCCGCGTCCTTCACCATGACGTCGCGCGGGGTGCGGCTGGCGCCCAGCGCGAGGCCCGCGCCGAGGGCCAGCGCCACGGCCAGCGGCCCGGGGATGGGCAGCGCGCCGAGCGCCAGGATCAGCGTCATCGCCACCAGGGTGAGGCCGATGACGAAGGCGCCGTGCCGCGTGTAGCGGTCGGCGAACCAGCCGCCCACCAGCACGCCGCCGGTGGCGCCCATCATGTAGCCGGTGAGCGCCATGGAGCCCATGGCGATGGGGATGCCCCAGAGCTGGTCCAGCACCGTGATAACGAAGGCCTGGATGCCCGAGCCCGCCATGGAGGAGAGCAGGAAGAAGGCGAAGAACAGCAGCATGGGGCGGGAGAGCAGCACCGCCGCGCCGCCCTCGGCCGCCTTGGCCCCGCGCGCCTTCGGCTGGTCGGCCAGGATGCGGCTCTGCAGCAGGATGGCGCCCACCACCGGCAGGCCGAGCAGCCCCACCAGCATCAGCCCCCAGCGCCAGCCCATGGTGGCGGCCAGGGCCACGATGATGGGCGGCGCCAGCGCGAAGCCGAGATTGCCCGTCAGCGTGTGCCAGGCGAAGGCGCGGCCCATGCGCGCCTTGTTGATGGAGCCGGCGAGGATGGCGTAGTCGGCCGGGTGGATGACGCTGTTGCCGATGCCCGAGAGCATGGCCAGCCCCAGGATCACCCAGTAGCTGGGCGCGAAGGCCATGGCGGAGATGGAGAGCGTCATCAGCAGCGTGCCGCCGATGAGGTAGGGCCGCGCCCCGTGCCGGTCCACCAGGAAGCCCACCGGCGTCTGCAGCAGGGCGGTGACGCCGCTCATCAGCGCGACCGACAGGCCGAGCGCCGCGTAGGAGACGCCGAACTCCTCGCGCCAGATGGGGAAGAGCGGCGCCAGGCACAGCATGTAGAAATGCGACAGGAAATGGCCGGTGCCGATCAGGCCGATGATGCGCCAGTCCCGGTCGGGCGGCGGCGGGAGAGGCTCTCCGGGGCGTGGATGCGACGTGTCGGGGCCGGGCGTGGCCATGGTGTTTCCTCGGGCGCGGACTGCCGGGCAAGGCTGCGCCCGGGCCGCGGGGCCTGTCAAACCGGCGGGGCGCCGTTCAGCCGCCCAGGCTCTCGCGGATCAGCGCGATCAGCGGCTCGACGAGCTGGGTCTGGTTGGTGGCGTCGCCGAACACCGCCATCTCGGCCACGCCGAGGCCGGGCAGGCCGGAAAGCTCGGCCAGCCCCTCCGGCAGGCCGGAGCGGCCGAGCACCGTGGCGGCCAGCCCCGCCTGCGCCGCCGCCGCCACGCCGAGCAGGCTGGCCGAGACATAGACCACCTCGAAGGCCAGCCCGGCGCGGGCCAGCGCGGCCAGCGCCCGGTCGCGGAACATGCAGCCCTGCGGCAGCATGGCCACGGGGAGCGGGCGGCCCTCGGGCGGCATCCAGCCGGGCGGCGCCACCCAGACGATCGGCTCGGTCCAGATCGGGCGGCCCTCCGTCTCGCCCTCGCGCCGCTTGCCCAGCACCAGGTCCAGCGCGCCGCGCTCCTGCGAGGCGCGCAGCTCGTGGCTGCGGCCCACCTCGATCTCCAGCCGCAGCTCGGGGAAGGTGCGGGCGAAGCGGGCCAGGATCGGCGCCAGGTTACGCGGCACGAAATGGTCCGCCACGCCGAGCCGCAGCCGGCCCGTCACGGGCGGTGCCACCAGCCGGCGCACCGCCTCGTCGTTCAGCGCCAGCATGCGGCGGGCATAGGCCAGCAGCGTCTCGCCCTCCCGCGTGAGCGCGATGCTGCGGCTGGTGCGCTCCAGCACGCGCTTCTGCAGCAGCTCCTCCAGCCGCTTCACCTTCAGGCTGACGGCCGATTGCGTCAGGCCCAGCGCCGCGGCGCCGGCGGTGAAGCCGCCGCGCTCGGCCACCTGCACGAAGCAGCGCAGCAGGTCGAGGTCGAGATCGGGGATGCGCATGGCGCCAGCTTTCGCCCGTGCCGGCGCCGGCGGCAAGCGGGCATGAAAAAAGGCCGGGGGATCGCTCCCCCGGCCCCATCGTTCCTCCGAGGCCGCGCCGCGCGGGGCGCGGCTCAGATCTCGTCGTCGAACCCGCCATCCTCGGCGCCGGCATCGTCGGCATAGCCGCCCGTGTCGCCATAGGCGTCATTGCCGTAGCTGTCGCTGGCCGGCACGGCATCCTGCGCGGCCGGGTCGGTCCAGGGGCTGGAGGTCGGCACCGCGTCCTGCGCGAAGCTGCCGGCCGCGTCCGTCGCGGCGGTGGCCGCCTCGGCCGCGCCGCCGGAGAAGGCGCCCATCAGCATGTTGCCCAGCACCATGCCGCCGGCGACGCCCGCCGCCGTGGTCAACGCCGAGCCAAGGAAGCCGCCGCCGCGGCTCTGCTGCATGGCGCCTGGCGGCACGTATTGCGGCGGCTGCACCGGCTGCGGGCGGGGGCTCATCGGCACCGGGCGCGGCTGGCCGCCGCCGAACATGCCGCCGAACAGGCCGCCCCGGCCCTGCTGCTGCGACGCCTCGGCCTGGCGCTGGGTGTTCTCCAGCTGCCACTCCAGCTCCTGGATGCGATTCTGCGCCTGCACCAGGGCGTGCTCCTGCACGAAGGCGGTCTGCGTGAGCCGGTAGCGCGCCTCGGGGTAGCGGGCGAACAAATCGGCGATCAGGCGGTCGGCCTCCGGGTCGACCGGCGGCAGGGGCGGGCGGGACTGGGTGGCCGGCACGCTGCTGCCGCCCCAGGGCGAGGGCGCCGGCTGCGGGGCGGAGACCCCGGCCATGCGCTCCACGAAGGCGGAAATGATGCGGCGTTCTTCTTCGGTCATGTCCGATCCCCGAGGCGGGGCCTTTCCAGACGGGTTGTCATCCGCGCCCGGCACATATGCACAGGGCGCGAGGCAGGCATCTGGCCTGCCGGGGGCTGGCTTTCAAGCGGAATTAAAAACCGGACATGTTTTGTCACGAAACGCCGCGCCCGCGCTATGCCCGGGACCGCTCAGGCGGCGGTGGAGAGCCGCAGGCGCGCCCATTCGATCACCGGGCAGCGGTCCATCACCGCCACCAGCCCGGCGGCGCGCGCCCGTTCCGCCGCCGCCTGGTCGACGACGCCAAGCTGCATCCACACGCAGCGCGCGCCGAGGCGGATCGCCTCGTCCACCACCGCGCCGGCTTCCTCGCTGCGGCGGAAGATGTCCACCATCTCGAGCGGCCCCGCCGCCTCCAGCGAGGCGGCGACGGCGCTGCCGTGCAGCACCTGCCCGGCCAGGCCGGGGTTGACCGGCGTCACCTCGAAGCCGCGCCCCACCAGGAAGCGCGTCACCTCGTTGGAGGGGCGGGCCGGGTTTGCCGAGGCACCCACCACGGCGATGCGCCGCGTGTTCAGCAGCACCTCGCGGATCGTCTCGTCGCTCAGTCCGTCGATGGCCATGGCGGCCTCCTTTGCTTCAATCCGCGTCCTCGCGGTGCAGGATGCGCAGGCTGTCCTGCTCCAGCGTCAGCGTATAGTCCTGTCCGTCGCTGGCGCGGGCGCGCGCCACGCGCCACAGCCCGTCCTCCAGCGCGACGCGGCCGAAATCCGTGTAGCCGAGGTGGCGCAGCGCCGCGCCGATCTCCGCCCTCTCCTCCGCGCCCGCCGGCCGGTTTTCGGGATCGGTGGCGATGCTGCGCAGGGCGTCGGGCGTCAGGCGCAGATCGCGGCGCGTGCCGTCGCCGGCCACGGCGCCTTCCACCGTCCAGACGCCATCCTCCAGGCCGACCCTGCCCCAGTCCTGGTAGCCCTCGGCCCGCAGCGCCGCCTCCAGCCGAGCGCGCTCGGCCCCGGTAGGGTCGCGGGCCAGGACAGGGGCCGTGCACGGCGCCAGGGCCAGGAGCGGTGCCAGGAACAGGGCCAGGAGCAGGGCCGGCGGGGCGGCGGGGCGGTGGGTCACGGGGCGCGACTCCTCGGGCTCGGGACCAGTGCAACGCGCGGCCGCCCCGGCCGGTTGAGCCGTGCGGGGCAGGCACCCGCCCCGCGCGGCCCGCTTCGGTAGACCCCGCCTCAGTAGATGACGACGCCGCGGATGCTCTCGCCCCGCGTCATCAGGTCGAACCCCTCGTTGATGCGCTCGAGCGGCATGGTGTGGGTGATCAGGTCGTCGATGTTGATCTTGCCGTCCATGTACCAGTCGACGATCTTCGGCACGTCCGTCCGCCCGCGCGCGCCGCCGAAGGCGGAGCCGATCCAGCGCCGGCCGGTGACGAGCTGGAAGGGCCGGGTGGAGATCTCCTGCCCCGCCGCCGCCACGCCGATGATGGTGGAGACGCCCCAGCCCTTGTGGCAGCATTCCAGCGCCTGGCGCATCAGCGTCGTGTTGCCGACGCACTCGAAGGAATAGTCGGCGCCGCCCTTCGTCAGCTCGACGAGGTGGCCGACCAGGTCGCCCTGCACCTCCTTCGGGTTGACGAAATGCGTCATGCCGAACCGGCGGGCCATCGCCTCGCGCTCGGGGTTGATGTCCACGCCCACGATCATGTCGGCGCCGACCATACGCGCGCCCTGGATGACGTTCAGCCCGATGCCGCCGAGGCCGAACACCACCACATTGGCGCCCGCCTCCACCTTGGCGGTGAACAGCACGGCGCCGAGCCCGGTGGTGACGCCGCAGCCGATGTAGCAGACCTTGTCGAACGGCGCGTCCTCGCGGATCTTGGCCAGCGCGATCTCGGGCACCACGGTGTGGTTGGCGAAGGTCGAGGTGCCCATGTAGTGGTGGATCGGCTTGCCGTTGCAGGAGAAGCGGCTGGTGCCGTCCGGCATCTGGCCGCGGCCTTGGGTCACGCGGATCTTCTGGCAGAGATTGGTCTTGCGGCTGAGGCAGTAGTCGCACTCGCGGCATTCGGGCGTGTAGAGCGGGATGACGTGGTCGCCCTTCCGCAGCGACTTCACCCCGGGCCCGACATCGACGACGATGCCCGCCCCCTCATGGCCGAGGATGCTGGGGAAGATGCCCTCCGGGTCGGCGCCGGAGAGGGTGTACTTGTCGGTGTGGCAGAGGCCGGTGGCCTTCACCTCCACCAGCACCTCGCCCTCGCGCGGGCCTTCGAGGTCCACCTCCTCGATGGACAGCGGCTTGCCGGCTTCCCAGGCAATCGCGGCGCGGGTCTTCATGGGCGGCTTCTCCTCAGGCCGTGGGTGGGGCGCGCGTTCGTCGCACTTCTTGCCCCGGCGGAAAAGGTGGTCATCTCTTGGCCCATGCAAATCCCCTTTCTGAGCCGCCCCCCGCAGGTGGCGCTGGTCCGCCTCTCGGGCGTCATCGCCGCGCGGGGCGGCCTCGGCCCGGGCGGGCTGAGCCTCGAGGGCATCGCGCCCGTGCTGGAGCGCGCCTTCGGGCTGAAGCGCCTCGCGGGCGTGGTGCTTGCCATCAACTCGCCCGGCGGTTCGCCGGTGCAGTCCAGCCTGATCGGCCAGCGCATCCGCGCGCTGGCCGAGAAGCACAAGGTGCCGGTCGTCGCCTGCGTCGAGGACGCGGCAGCCTCGGGCGGCTACTGGATCGCCTGCGCGGCGGACGAGATCGTGGCCGACCCGTCCTCGATCGTGGGCTCCATCGGCGTCATCTCGGCGGGCTTCGGGCTGGAAGGGCTGGCGGAGAAGCTCGGCGTCGAGCGGCGGCTGACCACGGCGGGGGGGCAGAAATCCTTCCTCGACCCGTTCCGCCCCGTCGAGCCCTGGCAGCAGGCGCGGCTGGAGGCGCTGCTCTCGGCGCTGCACGCCGAGTTCGCCGGTTGGGTAAAGGCGCGGCGCGGCGCCCGCCTGGCGGCGCCCGAGGATGAGCTGTTCACGGGCCGCTTCTGGACCGGGCGGGAGGCGCTGCCGCTCGGCCTGATCGACCGGCTGGGCGACGCCAGGGGCGAGATCCTGCGCCGCTTCGGCGAGAAGGCGCGGGTGGTGCCGCTCGGCCAGCGCCGGCCGCCGCTGCCGCTGCGCCTGCTGCGCGGCGCCACGGCCGAGGGGCTGGCCCTGGTGGAGGAGCGGGCGGCCTGGGCGCGGCTCGGGCTGTAGGCCCGGGACCTTCCCGGAACCCTCGCTGGACCGGGAGGCCGGGCCGCGCGTAACGACGCCCTCCACCCTGTCCCGGAGTCTCCCATGCCCGGTTCCGCGATCCCGACCCTGACGACGCCCCGCCTGATCCTGCGCCCGCCGGTGGCAGCGGATTTTCCGGCCTATGCGCGGCTGATGGCCTCGCCGCGCGCGGCCGGCATGGGCGGCCCCTTCGGCCCCCGGGCAGCCTGGGGCATGTTCTGCCACGACGTGGCGCAGTGGGCGCTGTTCGGGCACGGGTCGCTGATGCTGGCGCTGCCCGGCTCGGGCGAATGCGTCGGGCAGGTGGGCATCAACCATGGCCCGCTCTTTCCGGAGAAGGAGCTGGGCTGGCTGCTCTATGAGGGGCAGGAAGGCCGGGGCTACGCCACCGAGGCGGCCCGCGCGATGCGCGACTGGGCCTTCGGCACGCTCGGCCTTGCCACCCTCGTCAGCTATGTCGGCCCCGGGAACCGCCGCTCCGCCGCGGTGGCGGAGCGGCTGGGGGCCGTGCTGGACCCGCTGGCGCGGCGGCCGGATGTGGGCGACCTCGTGTACCGCCATTCCGCGGCGCCCCGGATGCCGGCCCGAGGCGGGCCGGGGAGGGGCGGGGGCGCTCAGAGATCCTCGAACCAGCTGACATCGCCATCATCCAGATCGTAGCGCGCGGCGACGATCTTCAGCCGGCCCGAATGCGAGGCCGCCTGCAGCACCGGGCTCTGCGTCTTCAGCCGGGCGGCGACGCGGCGGGCATTGGCCTCCACCGCCGCGTCCAGCCCCACCGTGCCGTCCGCCGCGCGCGCGGCGAGGATGGCCGGGATGATCGGCTGCACCATCTCGCCGATCACGCCGGGGAAGGTGGCGTTGCGCGCCACCACCTCCAGCGCGGCGGCGACAGCGCCGCAGCTTTCATGCCCCAGCACCACGACCAGCGGGCAGCCCAGCACCCCCACGCCATACTCGATGCTGCCCAGCGCCGCCGTGTCCACCGTGTTGCCGGCGTTGCGGACGATGAACAGCTCGCCCAGGCCGCGGCCGAACAGAAGCTCCGGCGACACGCGGCTGTCGGAGCAGCCCACCAGCACGCAGAAGGGCGCCTGCCCCACCGCCAGCTTCACCCGGTCCTCGCGGCCCTGGGCGGAGCGGTAGGGGGCGTCGGTGCGGAACTGGTCGTTGCCCTGCTTCATCAGCTCGAGCGCCTGCTGGGCGGTCAGGCTCGTCTGCGGCATGGCGCCGGCGGCGCGGGGCCGGCCCGGCAGGGCGCCGACGACCAGCCCGGCGGTGGCGGCGAGCAGGCCGCGCCGCGCCAGCCCACCCGCCGCCCGCGGCGGGAACGGGCCTGAGGGGAACGGGCTTGGCAGGAACGGGCTTGGCGGGGAGGAAGCGGCGGGAAGGCCGGGGTGGCAGGTGCATCCGGGCCGGTTGCGGGGGGTGTGGGGCGGCATGGCGCTGGCTCCGTAGGGGAGGGGATAGGGGGCGGCCGGCGCTTGCACCTCCTGCCCGCCCGGTGGCCCCCATGAAGGACCACGCGGCGAGCAGCCGGTTCCCGTCGGCGCGCCGGCTTTTTCGCTTGCCGGAGGCGGCGGCCGGCCCGACCCTCGGCCCGGCGCCCCCTGATTCCTGCCCCCTGACCCCCGCCCCTTGGCCTTGCCCTTGTGAGGAGCCTGCATGGACATCCTGGCCTCGAACGCCGCCTACGAAGCCTTTCTGCGCCACGAGCTGGGGCATGAGCTGGTGGAGGAGGGACTGGCCGAGAAGCGGCGCGAGATGGCGGGGGATGCCTTCGGCTTCCTGCGCGCCACCTATTTCCGCTGGGCCGAGACGGCGCTGGCGCTGTTCCCGGAGCTGGCCGATGCCCCCACCGTCCTGGCGGTGGGCGACATCCACCTGGAGAATTTCGGCACCTGGCGGGATGCCGAGGGCCGCCTCGTCTGGGGCGTGAACGACTATGACGAGGCGGCCGAGATGCCCTACGCGCTCGACCTGGTGCGGCTGGCCACCAGCGGACTGCTGGCCAGCCCGGAGCCGGACTGGCGCGAGGCGGAGCCGATCGCCGCGCATCTGCTGGCCGGCTACCTCAAGGGAGTCCGCAAGCCCGGCCCCACCCTGCTGGACCGCGACCACCGCTGGCTGCGCCGCACCGTGATCGTGCCCGACGAGCACCGCGACGCCTTCTGGGAGAAGCTGAAGCGCAAGCGCCGCCGCTTCGAGAAGCGCGACGGGGCGGAGCGCCCCGTCTTCTTCCCGCGCTACGAGGCCGCGCTGCGCGCCGCCCTGCCGCAGGGCGCCACCGAGCCACGCTTCTGGTACCGCAGCGCCGGCCTGGGCAGCCTCGGCCGGCCGCGCTGGGTGGCGCAGGCGAAGTGGCGCGGCGACTGGGTGCTGCGCGAGGCCAAGGCGGTGCTGCCCTCCGCCTGGGTGCGGCTGCACGGCAGGCATGGCCGCGCCGTGCGCTGCCTGGAGATCGCCACCGGCCGCCACCGCGCGCCGGACCCCTGGTACCGCGTGACGGATGGCGTGGTCGTCCGCCGCCTTTCCCCGAACAACCGCAAGATCGAGACCGACCGCCCCATCTCGCCCGACTGGGACCACGGGCCGGACGAGACGCTGGGCCGCGAGGTGCTGCTGGGCGAGAAGATGCTGAAGGCGATGGGGCGGGAGATGGCGGCCATCCATCTCGGCACCGGCGACCATGCGGCGGCGATCCGCGCCGACCTGGCGCGGCGCCCAGAGGGCTGGCTGCGCGAGGCCGCGCTGCGCGCTGCCCAGGCCATGACGGCCGAGCACCGGCAGTTCGCCGGCCACATGGGGGCACAGGCGGAGAGCTGAGCCGCGCCCCTTGACAGCCGGCCCCGCCGGGGCCGCATTGGCGGGAGCCGCGCCCCTCCCAGCGGGGCGGCGCATCGCCGATCCGGTTTTCCCCGGGCCGCGCGCCGGGCCGCCTTTCCGCCCGCCCGCGCACGCCCCCACCGCCGAGGACCCGCCGCATGGACCAGCCTGTGCCAACCACCGCCTCCCTGGCCGAGGACCCGCGCCTGGACCGGCTGGCGGAGCTCGCCGTGCATGTCGGCCTCGGCGGCATGAAGCCGGGGCAGGAGCTGGTGATGACCGCCTCCATCGAATCCCTGCCCCTGGTGCGCCGCATCGTGGCCGAGGCCTACAAGGCCGGCGCCTCCCTCGTCACGCCGCTGCTCTCGGATGACGAGACGGCGCTCGCCCGCTACCGCCACGCCGCGCCCGAGAGCTTCGACGTGGCGGCGGGCTGGATGTACGAGGGCATGGCCGCCGCCTTCCGCGGCGGCGCCGCGCGCCTGGCCGTGGTGGGGGATGACCCCAACCTGCTGGCGGGCCAGGACCCCGAGAAGATCTCCCGCGCCAACCGCGCCCGTTCCAAGGCCTACCGGCCGGCGCTGGAACTGATCACGGCGTCCGCCATCAACTGGACGCTGGTGCCCTTCGCCTCCGCCGCCTGGGCGCGCACCGTCTTCCCCGAACTGCCGGAGGCGCAGGCGGTGGCGAAGCTGTGGGACGCGATCTTCGCCGCCACCCGCGCCGACACGCCGGACCCGCGCGCCAACTGGGCGGCGCACAACGCCGCGCTGATGACGCGCCGCAGGATGCTGAACGAGCGCCGCTTCCGCGCGCTGCGCTTCCAGGGGCCCGGCACCGACCTCACCGTGGGCCTGGCCGACGAGCATTCCTGGATGGGCGGCTCCTCCAAGGCGCTGAACGGCATCACCGGCAACCCCAACATCCCGACGGAGGAGGTGTTCACCACCCCCCATGCCGCGATGACCGAGGGCACCGTCGCCGCCACCAAGCCGCTCGCCCATGCCGGCACGCTGATCCGTGACATCCGCGTGCGCTTCGAGGGCGGGCGGATCGTCGAGGCGCAGGCCAGCAGCGGGCAGGACGTGCTGCAGAAGATGATCGGCACCGACGAGGGCGCGCGGCGGCTGGGCGAGGTGGCGCTGGTGCCGCATTCCTCGCCCATCTCGCAGACGGGGCTGCTGTTCTTCAACACGCTGTTCGATGAGAACGCGGCCAGCCACATCGCCCTCGGCCAGGCCTACAAGAAGTGCTTCACCGACGCCGAAGGCATGAGCGACGAGACCTTCGCGGCGCGCGGCGGCAATTCCAGCCTGATCCATGTGGACTGGATGATCGGCTCGGCCGAGGTGGATGTGGATGGCATCGGCTTCGATGGCGCCGCCACGCCGGTGATGCGCAAGGGTGAGTGGGTGTAAGGGAAATCTTCTTTTTCTGAAGAAAAAGAAGCAAAAAGACTTTGTCAGTCTGGCGTCCCGCCTCTCCCCGGAGTGCGCCAACCGACAAAAGTTTTTTGGTTCTTTTTTCCAAAAAAGAACAACTTCCCTGACATGCAAAAATCGGGAGAAACACCATGAAGGTATGGCTCGGGGCCGTGCTGGCCTGCGCCATCGCGCTGCCGGCGGCGGCGCAGACGCGGCGCGACGAATTCTACTGGCTGGGCGAGATCAACAAGGCCAGCGCCGTCATCAACAGCCAGGAAGGGCTGCTCGACCCGGCGGCCGCGCCGCGCATTGCCGCCGGGCTGCGGACAGTGCTGCAGGCGGGGGAGCAGCCGGGCGGCAAGCGGCCCACGACCGTCATCACCTTCGAGCCGCTGCTGATCGAGGCCGCCGGCGTCGAGGCCACGCTGCTGCATGCGGGGCGCTCCAGCCAGGACATGCTCTCCACCGTGCGCGCCGCCATCCTGCGCGACGAGCTGCTGAAGCTCGCCACCCAGCTCCACAAGACCACCGCCGCCATGCTGCGCCTGGCCGAGCGCAACACCGGCACCATCGTGCCCAACTACACCAATGGCGTCGCCGCCCAGCCCAACAGCTACGCGCATTACCTGCTCGGCCACATCGCCGGGCTGGAGCGGAACGCGGAGCGGCTGCGCCAGGCCTATGCGCGGCTGGACCGCTCGCCCATGGGCACCACGGTGCTGAACGGCACGAGCTGGCCGCTGAACCGCGAGCGCATGGCGCGCTATCTCGGCTTCCCCGCGCTGGTGGACAATGCCTACGACGCCGCGCAGATCACCGCCGCCGAGATGCCGGTGGAGATCGGCGCCGTGGCCGGCAGCATCGCCATCCATGCCGGCGCCTTCGTCGAGGACGTGATGACGCAGTATGCGCAGCCACGCCCCTGGATCCTGCTGCGCGAAGGAGATGGCAATACCTATGTCTCCAGCGCCATGCCGCAGAAGCGCAACCCCGGCCTGCTGAACGACACCCGCGCCGAGGCTTCGCGCGCCGTCTCGCTCGGCATCGGGCGGCTCATCCAGGCGCACAACATCCCGCCCGGCATGAGCGACCCGAAGGCCGTGCGCGACAACACCGCCGTCGTCGCCGCCGCGCTGCGCACGCTGGCGAGCTGGGAGCGGGTGCTGAACGCAGTGGTCATCAGCCCCGAGCGCGCGCTGGAGGAGCTGAACAGCGACTGGACCGCCTCGCAGGAGGTGGCGGACGTGCTGATGCGGACATACCGGCTGCCCTTCCGCGTCGGCCACCATTTCGCCTCCGAGGTGGTGGACCACGCCAAGGCGCATGACATCCGCCCCAGCGACTTCCCCTATGCCGAGGCGCAGCGCATCTACGCGCACACGCTTCAGGAGATGAAGGTGGAGGGCAGTGCCCTGCCGATGAGCGAGGCGGAGTTCCGCGCGACGCTGGACCCGGTGGCGATCATCCGCAACCGCGCCACCTCCGGCGGCCCGCAGCCGGCCGAGCTGACGCGGATGCTGGAGGCGGCGAAATCCTCCCTCGCGGCGCAGGAGGGCTGGATCGTCGAGCGGCGCGGCGCGATCGACGCGGCGCTGTCCGCTCTGGACAAGGACTTCGCGGCGTTGATGAAGTGACCTTCTTTTTCTGAAGAAAAAGAAGCAAAAAGACTTTGTCAGTTTGGCGTCCCGCTTTGTGTTGGCGCACCCCAAACTGACAAAAGTTTTTTGGTTCTTTTTTCCAAAAAAGAACGTCTGCTACAGCCTTGCCACGAATGCCGCCGGATCCTCGTAGCAATCCATGTGCGGCACGATCTCGATGTTGCCGTCCCGCTCCGCCAGGAAGGTGGGGAAGCTGGTGGCGCCCACGCGCTGCATCAGCCGGCGGGTGGTGTTGATGTGCGCCTCCACCGGCGCGGCGGCGAGGCTGGCGCGGAACTCCGCCTCATCGAGCCCCAGCTCCATGGCGAGGGCGGCGAGCACGCCATCCTCCACCACCCGCAGCCCTTCCACATAGTGCGCGCGCTGGATGGCGCGCAGCATGGCCGGCGCCAGCGGCTCCGGCACCGCCAGCAGGGCGGCGATGGTGGGGCGGGAGTGGAACACCGTCTCCGGGTCCGCCAGCAGCGCCCGGTAGCCCGGCCCGAAGACCTGGCCGGTCAGGGCGCCGATGCGCGCATCGGCTTCCAGGATGTGCTGGCGCTGCCCCTCCCGCAGACGGGCGGCGGGGTGCCAGAGGCCCCCGCCATGCATGCGCAGCCGGATCTCGGGCCGCGCGCGGGCGGCCTCCAGCAGGGCGGTGGCCGCGTAGCACCACCCGCAGAGCGGGTCGTGGATGTAATGCAGGATGGTCATCAATATCCCACGGTGAAGCGTCGGCGCCGGTGGGCCGGGTGCTCGATCTCGTCGGCGAGGGCCACGGCGTAATCCTCGAAGGAAATGGTGCTGCTGCCGCTTGCGTCCAGCAGCAGCCGGTCGGCGCCGAGCCGGAACCTGCCCGTGCGCTCGCCGGGGACGAACATCGCGGAGGGGCAGAGGAAGGTCCAGTCGAGCTGCGCCTCCTGCTCCAGCCGCTCCAGGAAGGCGCCGCCCCGGCGGGCCTCCTCCCGGTAGATGGCCGGGAAATCGGGCGTGTCGAACAGCTTGAGGCCGGGGGCCACCTCCAGGCTGCCGGCGCCGCCCACCACCAGGTAGCGCGCCACGCCGGCCTGCTTCACCGCACCAATCAGCGCCTCGGGGTCGCTGGCGGTGAAGTGGACGCTGCTGATCGCCACATCGTGTCCGGCGAGCAGGGCGGCGAGGGCCGGGACGTCGTGCAGGTCGGCGGCGCGGGGGGTGACGCCGGGCAGCGCCGCGATCCTGCCGGCGTCGCGGGCGATGGCGGTGACGGCGTGGCCACGCCGGGCCAGCTCGGCCAGGATGCGGGAGCCGGCCTGGCCGGAGGCGCCGATGAGGGCGATGCGCAAGGTGAGGTTCCTTCGGGAATGTGGTATCCGTTGGAAACCAGGTAGGCTGAGGACACGCCGGGGCGGAAGAAGGCACTTTCCGCCCATCTGGTGACCGCGAGGTAACCATGGCCGATGACGACACCGCCGGGCCCTGCCCGGGCGACCTGTTCAACCCCGACTGCCCGACCCGGCTGGTGCTGGACCGGATCGCCGACAAATGGACGGTGATGCTGCTGGTGCTGCTCTCCCGCGCGCCCTGGCGCTTTGGCGCGCTGCGCCGGGCCACCGGCATCTCGCAGAAGGTGCTGGCCCAGGCGCTGCGCCGGCTGGAGCGGGACGGGCTGGCGAGCCGGAGGGTCTTCGCCACCATGCCGGTGACGGTGGAATACGCCATCACCCCGCTCGGCACCGACCTCGCCCGCGCGCTGGAGACGCTGCGCCACTGGGCGGAGGCGCATATCGGCGAGGTGCTGGCCGCCCAGCGCCGCTACGATTCAGCCGAGGAAGCGGCGCTGCCCGCGCAGAACGGGGCGATCTCCGCCACCGAGCGGAACAGCGCCAGCGGCGCGGTGGCGGCCAGGGCCTCGGGCCGGGCATAGCCCCAGGAGACGGCGGCGAAGCCCATGCCGACGGCACGGGCCGCCTCGGCGTCCCGCAACTCGTCGCCGATATAGAGGGTCTGGGCGGGGGCGAGCCCCGCCTGCCGCAGCAGGCCGCGCAGCCGGGGCGGCTTGCCGAAGAGCGAGGCGCCGCAGGCATAGGCGCCGATCCGCCCCGCCTCCCGCCCCAGCGTCATGCGGATGGAAGCCTCCGAATCGGAGCTGGCGATGGCCACGGGCATGCCGGCCAGCCGCAGCGCCGCCAGCATCTCCGGCACGCCCGGGAACAGGGGAATCTCGCCCGCCGCCGCCCGCTTGCGCGCGCGCAGATGCGCCACGATGGCCGGCAGGCGCCAGGCCGGCACTGCCAGCCGGCGCAGAATCTCCCGCGAGTCGCAGCCGCGCAGCGCCTCCAGCTCCGACGCCGCCGGGCTGTGGAAGCCGAAGCGGGCGGCGGTCTCCGGCAGGGCGGCGCGGAACCAGGGGAAGCTGTCGGCCAGCGTGCCGTCGAAGTCGAAGACCGCCAGCCGCCAGCGGGCCTCAGCCACCGACCTGGGCGATCCAGTCTGCCAGGTTGTAGGTGTTCGACACGCGGGCGATCTTCTCCCCCCGCACCTCGAAGAAGGCGCCGGCGGGCAGCACATAGGTCTGGCCGCGCGCCTCCGGCAGGCCGGCATCGGTGGCGAGATAGGTACCGTGCACGGTGAACTCGGCCGCGGCGCGGGCGCCGCTCTCGCCCACCATCACCACGATGTCCTTCAACTCCTCGCGGTAATGCGCGTTCATCCGGGCCATGAAGGCGCGGAAGGCGGGGATGCCGGTCTCCCGCGCGCCCTGGTTGATGTCATGCGCCACATCCTCAGCGAGCAGGGCCAGCATGCCCTCCACGTCCCCCGCGTTGAAGGCGGCGTAGTAGCTGCGGATCAGGGTCTCGGTGGCGGCCATGATGGTGTGCCCTTCCTTGCCGGGGGGGTGTGGCGGGTCTTATGGTGCGCCGCGCAACACGGCCGCAAGCCCCAGGCACGCCCAGAACAGATGACCGAGACGCAGCAGATCACACACGCCCCCGCGCCGCCTCCCGCCGGGAAGCCGCTCAGCTTCCAGGACATCATCCTGACGCTGCACCGCTTCTGGAGCGCGCAGGGCTGCGTGATCCTGCAGCCCTACGACATGGAAATGGGCGCCGGCACCTTCCATCCGGCCACCACGCTGCGCGCGCTGGGGCCGAAGGACTGGAAGGCGGCCTATGTGCAGCCCTCCCGCCGCCCCTCGGATGGCCGCTACGGCGAGAACCCGAACCGGCTGCAGCACTACTACCAGTACCAGGTCATCCTGAAGCCGAGCCCGGCCGACCCGCAGGCGCTGCTGATCGAGAGCTACCGCGCGCTCGGCATCGACCCCGCCCTGCACGACATCCGCTTCGTCGAGGACGATTGGGAGAGCCCGACGCTGGGCGCCTGGGGCCTCGGCTGGGAGGTGTGGTGCGACGGGATGGAGGTGACGCAGTTCACCTATTTCCAGCAGGTGGGCGGCATTTCGGTGGAGAAGCCCTGCGCCGAGCTGACCTACGGGCTGGAGCGGCTGGCCATGTACATCCAGGGCGTCGAGAATGTGTACGACCTGGATTTCAACGGCCAGGGCGTCACCTATGGCGATGTGTTCCTGCGCGCCGAGAAGGAATTCTCCGCCTACAATTTCGAGCACGCCGACACCGCCCTGCTGTTCCAGCACTTCCGGGACGCCGAGGCCGAGTGCGCCGCGCTGGTGGAGAAGGGGCTGGCCCTGCCGGCCTATGACCAGTGCATCAAGGCCAGCCACGCCTTCAACCTGCTCGATGCCCGCGGCGCCATCAGCGTGACGGAGCGGGCGGCCTATATCGGCCGGGTCCGGGCGCTGGCGAAGCGCTGCTGCGAGACCTGGATGGCCCCCGGCGGCTGAGCCGCCCATCCGCCCCGCCGAACTGCCATGCTGGCGCCCGAATTCCGCGCCAGCCTTCCTTCCGGCCCTTTCCCCGCAAGGCCCACGATGCCCGAACTCCTGCTCGAACTCTTCTCCGAGGAAATCCCCGCCCGCATGCAGGCGCGCGCGGCCGAGGACCTGGCGCGCCTGCTGGGCGAGGCGCTGAAGGGCGCGGGCCTGCCGGCGGAAGGGCTGCGCACCCTCTACGGTCCCCGCCGCCTGGCGCTGGTGGCCGAGCTGCCCGCCGGCACCAAGGCCGTGGAGGAGGAGCGCCGCGGCCCGCGCGCCGACGCCACCGGCCCGGCGCTGGAAGGCTTCCTGCGCTCCACCGGCCTGACGCGGGAGCAGCTGGAGGCGCGCGAGGGCAAGGGCGGCACTTATCTGTACGCTGTCATCCGCCGGCCGGGGCGGCCGACGCCGGAGGTGCTGGCGGAGATCATTCCTGGTCTCCTGCGCCGCTTCCCCTGGCCGAAGTCGATGCGCTGGGGTGGCACCAGCACCTTCGTCTGGGTGCGGCCGCTGAAGCGCATCCTCTGCCTGTTCGATGGCGCGGTGGTGCCCTTCACCCTGATCCAAGGGGAGGATGACGGGCACGGGCTGGCCAGCGCCGACCGCACCGAGGGGCACCGGATTCTCTCGCCGGGTGACTTTTCGGTTAGAAATTTCTCGGATTATGCGACGCAACTCGCCGCACGGCACGTTGTTATCGACCCCGTTGAGCGCGCCAGGCTTGTGCGTGACGGTATCGCGGCCCTGGCCGCGCGGGAGGGGGTCGAGGTGGTGCCGGATGAGGGGCTGGTGGCGGAGGTGGCGGGGCTGGTCGAATGGCCCGTGCCCCTGCTCGGCCGCATCGACGACGCCTTCATGGACCTCCCCCCCGAGCTGATGCGCACCACCATGCGCGTCAACCAGCGCTACTTCGCGCTGCGCAAGCCGGATGGCGGGGCGGCGCCCTGCTTCGCCGTGGTGTCGAACATCGCCGCCCATGATGGCGGCGCGGCGGTGGTCGGCGGCAATGAGCGCGTGCTGCGCGCCCGCCTGTCGGACGCCCGCTTCTTCTGGGACCTCGACCGCAGGCAGGCGCTGGAAGCCTTCCTGCCGAAGCTGGAGAGCGTGGTGTTCCACGCGAAGCTTGGCACCCAGGGGCAGCGCGTGGCGCGGCTGGCACGGCTGGCCGAGTGGCTGGCGCCGCGCGTCGGCGCCGAGCCGGCGCTGGCCGCCCGTGCCGCGAAGCTGGCCAAGGCCGACCTCGCCACCGGCCTCGTGGGCGAGTTCCCGGAATTGCAGGGTATCATCGGCCGCTATTACGCGCTGAAGGATGGCGAGGATGCGCGGGTGGCCGAGGCCATCGCCGCGCATTACCGCCCCATGGGCCCGGGCGACTCGGTGCCCGACGAGCCGGTGGCGATCGCCGTGGCGCTGGCCGACAAGCTGGACCAGCTCGCCGGCTTCTTCGCCGCCGATGAGCGCCCCACCGGCTCGGGCGACCCCTATGCGCTGCGCCGCGCGGCGCTCGGCGTCATCCGCATCCTGCGCGAGAACGGGCTGCGGCTGGACCTGTCGGACGCGCTGGCCGAGGCCTTCTTCGGCTACCCGCAGGCCGTGGGCGCCACGGCCGAGCCGGAATTCGGCATGGTGGTGGCGCAGGAGGCGATGAAGGCCGGCTTCCAGCCCGGCCCGAAATCCGCCCACCCGCCGATGGTGGCCGCCTTCGCCGCCGGGCTGCTGGACTTCCTGGCCGACCGGCTGCGCGTGCAGCTGCGCGCCGAGGGCGAGCGGCACGACGTGCTGGCGGCCACGCTGGGAGCGGGTGGCGGCGCCGATCTCGTCCGGGTGCTGGCCCGCGCCGCGGCGCTGCGCGCCTTCCTGGAAGGGGAGGATGGCGCCAATCTGCTGGCCGCCTACCGGCGCGCCGCCAACATCCTCCGCATCGAGGACAAGAAGGACGGGCCGCACCGTCCCGAGACCGACCTCGCCCGCTTCACCGCGGCGGAAGAGGCGGCGCTCTCCGCCGCGCTGGACGGCGCGCTGCCGGAAGCGCAGGCGGCGCTCGCCGCCGAGAACGACATGGCCGCCATGGAAGCCCTGGCGCGCCTGCGCGCGCCGGTGGACGCCTTCTTCGAGAAGGTGGTGGTGAACGATGCGGATGCGCAACTCCGGCGCAACCGTCTAGGTTTGTTGGCCCGACTCCGGGCCGCGATCGACCAGGTGGCCGATTTCTCCAAGATCGAAGGCTGAGGAAGACCCGAGATGCAGAAGTGGGTGTATGGTTTCGGCGCCGGCCGCAATGACGGCAAGGCCGAGATGCGCAATCTGCTGGGTGGCAAGGGGGCCAACCTGGCGGAGATGGCCTCGATCGGCCTGCCCGTGCCGCCGGGCTTCACCATCACCACCGAGGTCTGCACCTACTACTACGACAACGGCAAGCAGTACCCCGCCGAGCTGGAGGCCCAGGTGGCCGAGGCGCTGGCGCGCATCGAGCAGGCCGTCGGCCTCTCCTTCGGCGACGAGGCGAAGCCGCTGCTGGTCTCCGTCCGCTCCGGCGCCCGCGTCTCCATGCCGGGCATGATGGACACGGTGCTGAACCTCGGCCTGAACGACCGCACGGTGGAGGGGCTCGCCACCGCCTCGGGCGATTCGCGCTTCGCCTGGGACAGCTACCGCCGCTTCATCCAGATGTACGGCTCCGTGGTGCTGGGCGTGGACCACCACCGCTTCGAGGAGATCATCGAGGACGCCAAGCTGGACAAGGGCGTCTCCGAGGACACGCAGCTGACCGCCGAGGACTGGAAGCAGGTCGTCGCCCACTACAAGGCGATGGTGGAGGAGGTGCTGGGCAGCCCCTTCCCGCAGGAGCCGAAGGCGCAGCTCTGGGGCGCCATCGGCGCCGTGTTCGGCAGCTGGATGAACCAGCGCGCCAACACCTACCGCCGGCTGCACGACATCCCGGCCAGCTGGGGCACGGCGGTGAACGTGCAGGCCATGGTGTTCGGCAACATGGGCGAGGATTGCGCCACCGGCGTCTGCTTCACCCGCGACCCCTCCACGGGCGAGAACATCTTCTACGGCGAGTACCTGATCAACGCCCAGGGCGAGGATGTGGTGGCCGGCATCCGCACGCCGCAGCCGATGTCGAAGGCCCGCTCCAAGCCGGGCGAGCGCAGCATGGAAGAGGCCATGCCCGCCGCCTATGCCGAGCTGGTGCAGGTCCGGCAGACGCTCGAGCAGCACTACACGGACATGCAGGACATCGAGTTCACCGTGCAGCAGAACAAGCTGTACATGCTGCAGACGCGTAACGGGAAGCGCACCGCCGCCGCCAGCCTCAAGATCGCCGTGGACATGGCGCGCGAGGGGCTGATCGACGAGCGGGAGGCGGTGAAGCGCGTGGCGCCCGGCTCGCTCGACCAGCTGCTGCACCCGACGCTGGACCCCAAGGCGCCGCGCAACCTGATCTCGAAGGGCCTGCCGGCCTCGCCCGGCGCCGCCTGCGGCACGGTGGTGTTCTCGGCCGACGAGGCGGAGACGCGCGCCGCCAAGGGCGAGAGCGTGATCCTGGTCCGCATCGAGACCAGCCCCGAGGACATCCACGGCATGCACGCCGCCAAGGGCATCCTCACCACGCGCGGCGGCATGACCAGCCACGCGGCGGTGGTGGCGCGCGGCATGGGCCGGCCCTGCGTGGCCGGTGCCGGCGGCGTGGTGGTGGACTACAACAGCCAGCAGCTCCGCGCCGGCGGCCAGACCGTGCAGGCGGGCGAGACCATCACGCTGGACGGCGCCACGGGCGAGATCTTCCTCGGCGCCGTGGCGATGGTGGAGCCGCAGCTCTCCGGCGACTTCGCCACGCTGATGGGCTGGGCCGACAAGGTGCGCCGCCTGAAGGTGCGCGCCAACGCCGAGACGCCGCTGGACGCCGACACCGCCCGCAAGTTCGGCGCCGAGGGCATCGGCCTCTGCCGCACCGAGCACATGTTCTTCGACCCCGAGCGCATCGGCGCCGTGCGGCAGATGATCATGAGCGAGAGCGAGGGCGGCCGGCGCGACGCGCTGGCCAAGCTGCTGCCCTTCCAGCGCGCCGACTTCATCGAGCTGTTCCGCATCATGGCGGGGCTGCCGGTGACGATCCGCCTGCTCGACCCGCCGCTGCACGAGTTCCTGCCCCACCGGGAGGAGGAGCTGGCCGAGGTGGCGGCGAGCCTGGGCGCCGACCTCGCCACCATGCAGCGCCGCGCCGCCGACCTCTCGGAAGCCAACCCGATGCTCGGCCACCGTGGCTGCCGCCTCGGCGTGACCTTCCCCGAGATCTACGAGATGCAGGCGCGCGCCATCTTCGAGGCGGCGGTGGCCACCGCCCAGGAGACGGGCAAGGCACCGGTGCCGGAGATCATGATCCCGCTCGTCGCCGCGAAGAAGGAGCTGGAGATCACCCGCGCCCAGGTGGACAAGGTGGCGAAGGAGGTCTTCGCCGAGGCCGGGCTGGAGATCGAGTACCTGGTCGGCACCATGATCGAGCTGCCGCGCGCCTGCCTGACGGCCGATGCCATCGCCGGCACGGCGGATTTCTTCTCCTTCGGCACCAACGACCTGACGCAGACCACCTTCGGCCTCTCGCGCGACGATGCCGGCAAGTTCCTGCCCTACTATGTCGAGAAGGGCATCCTGCCGAAGGACCCCTTCGTCTCGATCGACCCGGAGGGCGTGGGCGCGCTGGTGCAGATCGCCGCCGAGAAGGGCCGTGGCGTGAAGCAGGACCTGAAGCTCGGCATCTGCGGCGAGCATGGCGGCGACCCGGCCTCGATCCAGTTCTGCGAGAGCGTCGGGCTGGACTACGTCTCCTGCTCGCCCTACCGCGTGCCGGTGGCGCGGCTGGCGGCGGCGCAGGCCGCCCTGGCCGGCGGCACCGACCGCACCGCGTAAACAGACAGAAAAAAGATGGGGCCCGGGGGAATTCCTTCCCCCGGCCTTTTCTTTTTCTACGGCGCCGCCTTCTCCGGCAGCCGCATCCAGTGCGGAATACGCGGCATGAGCGTGGCCTCGCCGCAGGTCAGCGCCTCATCCCCCAGGATCGGCAGCCGCAGCAGCGCCAGCCCCAGCCCCTCGGCATGGCCGGAGCGCATCTCCCCCACCTCCGCCTCGCCGCGCCGGATGGGCGTGCCCGGCGCCGGCAGCGGCCCCTGCACATCGACCGGCACCAGCCGCCGCTTCAGCAAGCCGCGATACTTCGTGCGGGCCGTCAGCTCCTGCCCCATGTAGCAGCCCTTGCTCCAGGAGATTCCGTCCAGCTCGTCGAAGCCGGCCTCCAGCAGCACGGATTTCTCCGGCTCCAGGTCCGGCGCGCCGTCGGGAAGGCCGAGGGCGAGGCGGTGGCGGGCATAGTCGCCATTCCCGGCGGGCAGGTCGGCGGCGGGGAGGATGGCGCGCCAGCCGGCCTCCGGCAGGCGCGGGTCGGGCGCCGCGACGGCGCCCTCCGGCACGGCCGCGCCGCCCCAGCCGGCCAGCACGCCGAGATCGGGCCGCGCCGCCAGCGCCACCTTCGCGCGCAGGCGGAAGCGGGAGAGGCGCTGCGCCAGCATCTCCGCCTGGGCGGCGGCGCAATCGAGCAGCAGGGCCTCCGGCGTGGCGAGGATGAAGAAGTCGGCCAGCCACTTGCCTTGCGGCGTCAGCAGCGCGGCCCAGACCGCATGGCCGGGGGTGGCGCGCGCCACGTCGTTGGAGACGAGGCCCTGGAGGAAGCTGACACGGTCCTCGCCGGTCAGTTCCACCACGGCGCGGTCGGGGAGGGGGGCGATGGGCATGATATGAGATTTGGCGTTCCGGCGGCCCGAGGCAAGCGGCGGCATGTCCCTCTGCGCGCGGCGCGGAAACCGTGCTAGAGCCGCGCCCGACCATGCGCATCCTGTTCGTGACCGCCACCCGGATCGGGGATGCGGTGCTCTCCACCGGCCTGCTGGACCATCTGCTGCGGACCTATCCCGGCGCGCGGATCACCGTGGCCTGCGGGCCGGTGGCCGAAGGCGTGTTCGCCCGCATGCCGAACCGGGAGGCCACCATCCTGCTCGCCAAGCAGCGCTTCTCGGGGCACTGGTTCTCGCTCTGGGGGCAGGTGGCGCGGCAGCGCTGGGACCTGGTGGTGGATCTGCGCGGCTCCGCCCTCTCCTGGCTGGTGCGGACGCGGCGCCGCGCGGTGATGCGCGGCGGGCGGCGGCCCGGGCACAAGCTGCTGCAACTGGCCGGCGTGCTGGGGCTGCACCCGGCGCCGCGCCCGGTGGCCTGGTTCGGCCCGCAGGATGCGGCGAAGGCCGCGGCGCTGCTGCCGGGGGAGGGGCCCTATCTCGCCCTCGGCCCCAGCGCCAACTGGGCGGGCAAGGTGTGGCCGCCGGAGCGCTTCGTGGCGTTGTTCCAGGCGCTGACGGCGCCGGGCGGGCGGCTGGAGGGCGCGCGCCCCGTGGTGCTGGCCGGACCCGGCGCCACCGAGGCCGCCATGGCGGCGCCCGTGCTGGCCGCGCTGCCGCAGGCGGTCGATCTGGTGGGGCGGCTGGAACTGCCGGAGGCGGCGGCGCTGCTCTCCCGCTGCGCGCTGTTCGTGGGCAATGATTCGGGGCTGATGCACCTCTCGGCGGCGGCGGGCACGCCCACGCTGGGGCTGTTCGGCCCCACCCCGGCGGCCGAATACGCGCCGGTGGGGCGGCGGGCGCGGGCGGTGCTGGCGCGTGGCCTGCCGGGCCGGGCGCCGATGGAGGCGCTCGGCGTCGAGGCGGCGCTGGCGGCGGCGGTGGCCCTGCTGGACACACCCGAGGACACCCCGGAAGGCTGAGGCCGTAAGCCGGTGGCTCAGCCCGCGCCAGGCAAGACCCGGCGCAGGAAATCCTGCCACTGCGCCACCACGGCGGCCTCGGAGAAGCTGGCCTCGTAGGCGGCGCGGCCGGCCGCGGCCAGCGTGGCGCGGCGCCCGGGGTCGGCCAGCAGGGTAGCCAGGGCGCGGCCCAGCGCCTCCGGCTGGTCGCGCGGCACCAGCAGGCCCGTCTCGCCGTCGCGGATCAGCTCGGCGGGGCCATCGGCATCGGCGGCCACCACGGGGCGGGCGGCGCTCCAGCCTTCCAGCACCACATTGCCCAGCGGCTCGTGGCGGGAGGGGCAGACCATCACGTCGCAGGCCGCCAGCAGCGCCGCCGTGTCCTGCCGCCAGCCGAGGAAGCGGACGCGCTCCGCCACGCCCAACTCGCCGGCCAGGCGGGTGAGGGTCTCGCGCTCCGGCCCCTCGCCGGCCAGCAGCAGCACGGCGCCCGGCACATGCGGCAGGGCGCGCAGCAGCGTGTCGAAGGCCTTGTTGGCGTGCAGCCGGCCGAGCGCCAGCAGGCGCGGCGAGCCTTCAGGCAGGTCCGGCAGCTCGGCCGGCAGGGCGCCGGCCATGTCCTCGGCGAAGTTGGGCAGGTGGTGCACCCGCGCCTCCGGCCAGCCCTGCTCCAGCATCCAGCGGCGCAGGCCGCGCGTGTTGCCCACCAGGTGGTCGCAATGGCGGTAGTGGCGCAGGTCGTAATAGCCGCCGAGGCGGCCGACCAGAGTCCAGGGGCCGCGCGGGGTGAAGCCGGCGGCGCGGTTCATCCAGGCCACCACCGCCTGGGGCTGGAAGGCGTGCAGGTGGCGGCGGATCTGGAGATGGGTGGGCAGGTCCAGCCAGCGCTGGCCGAAGCGCAGCTGCACCGGCGTGAGCCCCCGCACCGAGAGCCGCGCCGCGCGGGCCGGATTGGCGCGGATGACCGGCAGCACCTCCTCCCCCGCGGCGTGCAGGGCGCAGCACAGGCGCTCATAGAAGCTCTCGGCGCCGCCCATCGGGGCGCCCGCCATCACCTGGGCCAGCCTCATGCCATTCTCCCGGGAGGTTCCGGCGGGGACAATGCGCCGCCGCGGCCGCCGTTGCCGCCGGGCCTCACGGCGTGGCGCGCAGCCGGGCGAGGGCGGTGAGGCCCACCGCCAGCAGCAGCAGCACGCCGATCCACCAGGCCTGCCACACGCCGTAGCTGAGCATGCCCACCACCCCGCCCGATGTCAGCAGCCCGGCGGCGGCGGGGGCGTGCAGCGCCGCGCCATGCCAGCCCAGCCACAGCAGCAGCCCCGCCGCCAGCAGCGCGCCCACCGCGCCCAGCTCCAGCCAGATCTGCAATGGCGCGTTGTGCGGGTGCAGCGGCAGGCGCTGCGCCCGCACCCCCTCGAACCAGGCGCGCGACACGGCGCCGCCGAGGCCGAAGCGTTCCAGCGCCTCGGGCGTGAAGGTGTCCCGCCCGCCGGGCAGGCTGCGGCTGGACTCGCCGCCCCAGCCGAGCAGCGGCCGCTCGCCGATCCGCTCCAGCACGAATTCCCAGATCAGCACGCGGTGCGCGGCGGAGGGCGGGATGGCGTCCAGCGCCGGCAGGCGGGGCAGGGCGGCGCTGAACATCAGCGGCGCCGCCAGCACCGCCACCGCCAGCAGGGCGCCAGCGGCGCGCGCCACCCAGGCGCCCAGCAGCCAGGCCGCCGCCATCGCCGCCAGCCCGGCCAGCACGGCGATCTTGGCGGATTCGGCGGGCAGCCACAGCACGGTGAGCACCCCCGCCGGCAGCAGCGCCCAGCGCAGCGCGCGCGGCAGCACCGCCGGCTGGGCATGGGGCAGGCACAGCGCCAGCGGCAGCAGCACGGCGATGATGGAGACCGCCGGCTTCAGCCCGAAGGGCAGGTTGGGCGGCGCCTCGGCCGGGCTCATGCCGCGCACCGCCGCGCGCAGCCAGTTGCCGCTGGCATGGTCGAGCAGGGCCAGGGCGATGCCCGCCGCCAGCCCCCAGCCCAGGCAGCGCAGCACGGCGCGCAGCCGGTGCGGCGGCTGCTCCGCCACCGCCCGCGCCGCCATGGCGCCGAGCAGGATGTAGAGGCCCAGGGTGAGCGCGGTGGTGGCGGCGCGGCCCGGCTCGATGGACCAGGCGGCGCTGGCCAGCAGCCAGCCCATCGGCAGCAGGACCGGCGCCAGCACGGCGGGGCGCGGCCAGGGCAGCAGGCCAGCGCCGCGCGCGCCCGGCAGGCGCCGCCGCTCCCATCCATGCAGCGCCACGGCGGCGAGGAAGCCCAGCACGGTGAGCAGCGCCACGGCGCGGAACTGGAGCACCGCCACCGCGGGGGCTATGGCCAGCATCAGCCCGATCGGCAGGCTCGCGCCGCGCAGGCCGCGCGTGTCGGAAGGGGGCATGGGCGGGGCAACTCCCGGCGAGGGCGGCAAGAAGGGCGCGGGAAAGAACCATGCCGCCCCGGGCGAGGCAAGAACGCAGCCTCCGGCCCGCCCCGCCTTGTCGTGCCTTGACAGGAACCCCCCCGAGCCGCTTGGTAGGGTTGAGAATTTCATGCGCATGGCCCCGATGCTGCCGCAGACCCAGCCCCGCCCGGGGCGGCCGGGACCGATGCTCCGGCCCCCACGGGTGGCTCCTTTCCCGTTGTCCCGACGCTTCGCCGCCATGCCACGCGGCCGGGAGGGCTGAGCCATGTGCGGAATCGCCGGCCTCTCGCTGCATGGGCGCGCCGTGCCGGATGCGGCGCTGCTGCAGCGCCTGACCGACGCGCTGGCGCATCGCGGCCCCGATGGCGCCGGCCACCATGTGGCGGCCAATGTGGCGCTGGCGCACACCCGGCTGGCCATCATCGACCTGGCGGGCGGCGACCAGCCGCTCTTCGCCGGGCCTGCCGCGCTGGTCGGCAATGGCGAGGTCTACAACTACCGGGAGCTGCGCACCGAGAACCAGCTCCTCTGCGCCACCGGCAGCGACTGCGAGCCGCCGCTGCACCTGTTCCGGCGCGACGGGCTGGCCTTCGCCGAGCGGCTGCGCGGCATGTACGCGCTGGCCGTGCACGACCGCGCCACCCGGCAGGTGGTGCTGGCGCGCGACCCCTTCGGCATCAAGCCGCTCTATACCGCCGAGCTGCCGGGCGGCATCGCCTTCGCCTCCGAGCCGCAGGCGCTGATCGGCGCCGGGCTGGTGGCGCCGAGGCTGCGCCCCGAGGCGCGGGCCGAGCTGCTGCAGATGCAGTTCACCACCGGCGCGGAGACCATCTTCGAGGGCATCCGGCGCGTGCTGCCGGGCGAGACCATCGCCATCTCGGAAGGCAAGGTGCTGGAGCGCCGGCGCCGCGCCGCCCTGCCCGAGGGCGGGCCGGTCGCCGCCACCGAGGCCGAGGCGCTGGCGCGCTTCGAGGCGGCCTTCCGCTCCAGCGTCGAGCTGCACCAGCGGAGCGACGTGCCCTACGGCATGTTCCTCTCGGGCGGCACGGACAGCGCCGCGGTGCTGGCGATGATGGCGCGGCTGAACGAGGCGCCGGTGCGCGCCTTCACCGCCGGCTTCGACATTCCCGGCGCCGCCGATGAGCGCGAGCGCGCCGCCACCCTGGCCCGCGCCGCCGGCGCCCGGCACGAGACGGTGATGGTGGGCGAGGCCGATGTGTGGCGCCACCTGCCCGAGATCGTCGCCGCCATGGACGACCCGGCGGCGGACTACGCCATCATCCCCACCTGGTTCCTGGCGCGGCGGGCGCGGCAGGCGGTGAAGGTGGTGCTCTCCGGCGAGGGGGGGGACGAGCTGCTCGGCGGCTATGGACGCTACCGCGCTGCGATGCGCCCCTGGTGGCTGGGCGGCAAGGCGCCCCGCACCCGTGGCGCCTTCGACCGGCTGGACGTGCTGCGCGCGGCGCCGACCGGCTGGCGCGACGGCATCGCCGCCGCCGAGGCCGCCGTGGCCTTGCCCGGCCGCACCCGGCTGATGGCCGCCCAGGCGCTGGACGTGGCCGACTGGCTGCCCAACGACCTGCTGATCAAGCTCGACCGCTGCCTGATGGCGCATGGCGCGGAAGGCCGCACCCCCTTCCTCGACAGTGCCGTGGCCGAGGCGGTGTTCCGCCTGCCGGACGGGCTGAAGGTGCGCAAGGGCGCCGGCAAGTGGCTGCTGCGCGAGTGGCTGGCGCGGAACTTCCCCGCCGCCGAGCCGCACCGGCCGAAGCAGGGCTTCACCGTGCCGGTGGGCGCCTGGATCGGTGCCCGGGGCGAGCAGCTCGGCCCGCTGGTGGCGGCGCAGCCGGGGGTGATGGAGATTGCCCGGCCGGAGAAGGTGGTGGCGCTGTTCAAGGCCGCCGCCGGCAAGCGCGAGGGCTTCGCCGCCTGGCACCTGCTGTTCTACGCGCTCTGGCACCGCCGGCATGTGGAGGGGGTGATGCCGGAGGGCGACACCTTCGCCTACCTGGCCGCACGGTAAGGGAAGCGTCCGGGCGGCACGCCGCCCACCCACGTATCGCTCAACCGGCAGAAAAAAGATGGGGGCCCGGGGGAATTCCTTCCCCCGGCCTTTTTTACGCGTACAGATCGTCGAAGAACTGCCGCTCCAGCCGCACCGCCCGCCGGAACAGCGTGGCGCAGGCGGCTTCCTCCGCCGGCCCCACCCGGTCCAGCTCGGAGCGCAGCCAGCCGACGAAGCCCCGGAAGAAGTCGTTGTCGTGCAGGGTGATCCACTCGGCATGGACGAAATCCGGCGGCAGGGGGCCGCTGCGGCGGCTGGCCCAGGCGAGGTAGAGCCACTCCGCCACCACGAGCACGGAGAGCGCCCGGGCGTAGGAGCGGCTCTCCGCCGCCTCCCGCATCAGGTCCTGGAAGGCGCGGGTGGTGCCGCTCAGCACGGGGGCGGTGCGCTCGGCCTCCGGCACGCCGAGCGCGTCGAAGGCGCGCTGGAAGTAGGTGTTCTCGTCGCTGGTGATCATCGCCAGGAAGCCGGAGAGGCGCAGGCGGGCGGCGTAGCTGTCGGCGCTGGCGATGGCGGCGCCGAGCAGGGCCACGAAGCGGTCGATGAACTGGTAGTCCTGCACCAGATAGGCCCGCATCCGCGCCGGCTCGGCGGTGCCGTCCAGCATGGCGTCGACGAAGCGGTGGCGGATGGCGGCGTTCCAGTCCTCGGCGCAGGCGCGGCGCAGCGCCTCGGAGAATCCGGTCTGGGGCATGGCGTTGGTCTCCCGGTCGTGCCGGATGCGGATAGCAGAGCCGCGGTCGGGGGTCGCCCCCGGGGCGGAAACTGCCTAGAGAGAAGGCCACGACCGGCCCCATCCGAGAGGAATGCTCCGCATGACCAGCTACGATCTCATCCTGCGCGGCGGACGCTGCGTGCTCCCCTGGGGCGAGGAGGAGGTCGATGTCGGCGTGCGCGCCGGCCGCATCGCCGCGCTCGGCGACCTGCGGACGGCCGAGGCGGCCGAGGTGCTGGACTGCGCCGGGCTGCACATCCTCCCTGGCCTGATCGACCCGCATGTGCACCTGCGCGATCCCGGCGACCCGGCGGTGGAGACCATCGAGACCGGCACGAAGGCCGCCATCCTCGGCGGCATCACGGCGGTGTTCGACATGCCCAACACCAGCCCGGCCATCACCGGCCAGCAGGCGCTGGAGGACAAGCGCGCCTATGTGAAGGGCCGCGCCTGGTGCGACATCGGCTTCTATGTCGGCGCCGCGCGCTCCAACATCGGCGCCCTGGCGGCGCTGGAGGCCAACCCGGATGTCTGCGCCATCAAGGTGTTCGCCGGCTCCTCGACCGGCGACCTGATGGTGGAGGACGATGCCTCGCTGGAGCGGGTGATGCGCTCCGGCCGCCGCCGCATCGCCTACCACTCGGAGGACGAGTACCGGCTGCAGGAGCGCAAGCCGCTCTACGCCGCCGGCGGCCCGCACCGCCTGCACGCCGAGTGGCGCGACGTGGAATGCGCCTTCCTCGGCACCCGCCGGCTGATGGCGCTGGCGCGCGAGACCGGCCGCCCCGCCCACATCCTGCACGTCTCCACCGCTGAGGAGCTGGGCTACCTGAAGGATTTCCGCGACGTCGCCACGGTGGAGGTGCTGGTCAACCACCTCAGCCAGACGGACGAGGCCTATGACCGCCTCGGCGGCTATGCGGTGATGAACCCGCCGATCCGCGACGCCCGCCACCAGGAGGCCGCCTGGGCCGCCGTGCGCGACGGCACGGTGGACTGCATCGGCTCCGACCACGCGCCGCACAGCCGCGCCGCCAAGGAGCGCCCCTGGCCGGCCACCGCCGCCGGCCTGACCGGCGTGCAGACCCTGGTGCCGCTGATGCTGGACCATGTGAATGCCGGCCGCCTCTCGCTCGGCCGGCTGGTGGACCTGATGGCCGCCGGCCCGGCCCGCGTCTATGGCGCGGTGGGCAAGGGGCGGCTGGCCGCCGGCTACGATGCCGACTTCACCATCGTGGACATGAAGCGCGCCCGCACCATCGAGGAGAGCTGGATCGCCTCGCCCTGCGGCTGGACGCCCTTCGCCGGCCAGCGCGTCACCGGCTGGCCGGTGATGACGGTGGTGCGCGGCCATGTGGCGATGCGCGACGACACGGCGCTGGGCGCCCCGGAAGGCCGCCCCGTCAGCTTCCACAGCTGAGGCCCCGGGGCCGGGCCGGGGCGGGGCCGCCCGGCCCCGCCGCCGAAGCTCCACCGCCAGAGGCTTAACGTGGCGCGCCGCTGCCGCTATGGTCCGCGCCACTTTTCACAGAGGCCGGACCTTGCCGGATATCTTCGACGAAGTGCAGGAGGAGCTGCGGGCCGAACGGGCCCGGCAGCTGGGTGTGCGATATGGCGGCATGCTGGCCGGCGTGGCGCTGCTGGTTCTGGTCGGCCTGGGCGGCTGGCAGGGCTGGCGGTGGTACGAGCAGCGGCAGGCCAGCCAGGCGGCCACGACCTTCCTGGAGGCGCACCGCGCCGCCGAGGCCCAGGGCGCCGACCTGAAGGCGGTGGGCGACCGCTTCGCCGCCCTCGCCGCCGAGAGCCCGGCCGGCTACCGCCTCCTCTCCCTGCTGCGCGCCGCCGCGCTGAAGGCCGAGACGGGCGACCGCGCGGCCGCCCTGGTGATGTGGGACCAGGTGGCGTCCGACAGCGCCGCGCCGCAGCTCTACCGCGACCTCGCCAGCCTGATGTGGGCGCTGCACGGCATGGACAGCCAGGACCCGGCGCTGCTCGCCGCCCGGCTGGAGCCGCTGGCCCAGGCGGGCGGGCCGACGGGTAGCCCCTGGCGCGCCTCGGCGCGGGAGCTGCGGGCGCTGCTCGCCATCCGGCGCGGCGAGACCGCCGAGGCCAAGCGTGACCTGGAGGCCCTGGCGGCCGATGTGAACGCGCCGCGCGGCCTGCGCGACCGCGCCAGCCGCCTCGCGGCGGGATTGGGGGTATGATGCGGGACAGGAAGATCTGGACGCGGCGCGCCGCGCTGCTGGGTGGCGCCGGCCTGCTGAGCGGCTGCGGCCTGCTGGACGGCGTTTTCGGCGACAGCAAGCCGCCGCTGCCGGGCGAGCGCCACTCGGTGCTGACGGCGCAGCGGGAACTGGCGGCCGATGCCGGCATCGCCGGCCGCCCCGTGGCGCTGCCGCCGCCCCAGGCGCGGGCCGAATGGCCGCAGCCCGGTGGCGGCGCCACGCACGATGCCGGCCACAACGCCGTGGGCCCGCGCCTGGCGGAAGCCTGGCGCGCCTCGGTGGGCACCGGCAGCTCCTACCGCCGGCGCATCACCGCCGGCCCCGTCATCGCCCAGGGCACGGTGTTCGCGGCCGACGCCTATGGCGTGGTCTCGGCCTTCGACCTCGCCTCGGGCGGCCGCCGCTGGCGCTTCGACACGCGGCCCGAGGATGACGACACGGGCGCTGTCGGCGCCGGCTGCGCCTTCGCCGACGGCACGCTCTACGTCGCCACCGGCATGGCCGAGATGCTGGCGCTGGACCCCGCCACCGGCGCCGTGCGCTGGCGGGTGCGGCTGCCGGCGCCAACGCGCGGCGCCCCCGCCGTGGCCGATGGCCGCATCTTCATCCCCACCATCGAGAACCAGCTGCTCGGCCTCTCGGCACAGGACGGCAAGCGGCTCTGGGCCTATCGGGCGCAGCCGACCACGGCGGTGCCGCTCGGCCTGCCGGCGCCGGCGGTGGAGGGCGAGTTCGTCGTCGCCGGCTTCCCCTCGGGCGAGCTGGTGGCGTTGCGGCCCGAGGATGGCCGCGTGCTCTGGACGGAGAGCCTGGCCGGGCAGGGCCTGCGCGGCCTGGGCGACATCTCCGGCGTGCGCGGCCTGCCGGTGATCCACCAGGGCCGCGTCTATGCCATGGGCATGGGCGGCACCTCGATGGCGGTGGACCTGCGCTCCGGCCGCCGGCTGTGGGAGCGCGAGGTGGGCGGCACCGCCAGCCCCGTCGCCGCGGGGGAATGGCTGTTCCTGGTGGGCGCCAATGGCGAGCTGCTGGCGGTGGGGCGCGAGGATGGCCGCATCCGCTGGATCAGCGAGCTGAACGCGCCCGCGCCGGGCCAGAAGAAGCAGGACCCGGCCTATTTCGCCACGCCCATCCTGGCGGGCGGGCAGATCGTGCTGCCCGGCAGCGGGGGCGAGGCGCTGCTGGTCGATCCGGCGGAGGGGCAGGTGGCGGGCCGTCTGCGCCTGCCCGGCGGCACGCTGCTGCCGGGCGCCGTGGCGCAGCAGACCCTGGTGCTGCTGACCGATGACGGCACCCTCGTCGCCTATCGCGGCGGCTGAGATCCCGGCCCGGGGGGCGGTGTCCCCCCGGTGTCCACCCCGGTGTCTCGGCGGGCGGGGGGCCGGCATGCGCCGCAACATGGTTTCGCCGGGGCGCGATCTGCTCTAAAGCGGCGGTATCATGCTCCCCCGTATCGCCATCATCGGCCGGCCCAACGTCGGCAAGTCCACGCTGTTCAACCGCCTCGCGGGGCGGAAAATCGCCATCGTGGACGACACGCCGGGCGTCACCCGCGACCGCAAGGAGGTCGAGGCACGCATCGGCGGCCGCCCCGTGCTGCTGCTCGACACGGCGGGGCTGGAGGAGGCCCCGCCCGACACCGTGGCCGGCCGCATGCGCGCCAGCTCCGAAGTGGCGGTGCGGCAGGCGGATCTGGTGCTGTTCGTCATCGACGCCCGCGCCGGCATCACCCCCTCCGACCGCGCCTTCGCCGCCTGGCTGCGCCGCCAGCCTGCCCCCGTGCTGCTGGTCGCCAACAAGACCGAGGGGCGGGGCGGCGGCATGGCCGCTTACGAGGCCTATGAGCTGGGCCTTGGCGACCCCGTCGCCATCTCGGCCGAGCATGGCGAGGGCATCGCCGACCTCTACACCACGGCGCTGCCGATGCTGCCGGAGGAAGAGGACCCCGAGGTGCGGGACCGCGACCGGCCGCTGCGGCTGGCCATCGTCGGCCGCCCGAATGCCGGCAAGTCCACCCTGCTGAACGCCCTGCTGGGCGAGGAGCGCATGATCACCGGCCCCGAGCCCGGCCTGACGCGCGACGCCGTGGCGGTGGAGTGGATCGACGAGACGGGCGGCAAGGTGCGGCTGGTGGACACCGCCGGCATGCGCAAGAAGGCCCGCATCATCGAGAACCTTGAGCAGATGTCGGTGGGCTCCACCATCGCCGCGCTGAAGGAGGCGGAGGTGGCCGTGCTGGTGCTCGACGCCCTGCTGGGGATGGACGAGCAGGACCTCCGCATCGCCCGCCTGGCCGAGCGCGAGGGCCGCGCCGTGGTCATCGCGCTGAACAAGTGGGACGCGGTGGAGGACCGCACCGCCGCCCGCCGCGCGCTGGACGACGTGCTGATGGCCTCGCTGGCGCAGCTCAAGGGCGTCAGCGTCGTCACCCTCTCGGCGATCACCGGCAAGAACGTGAACCGGCTGATGCCCGCCGTGCGCGAGACGCTGGAGCGCTGGAACCGCCGCATCCCGACCGGCGAGCTGAACCGCTGGTTCGAGGCCGCCGTGGCCCGCCACACCCCGCCGCTGGTCGATGGGCGGCGCATCAAACTGCGCTACGCCACCATGCCCAAGGCGCGGCCGCCGACGATCGCCGTGTTCGGACCCCGCGCCGAGGACCTGCCGGAGGATTACCGGCGCTACCTCGTCAACAGCTTCCGCGAGGCGTTCGACATGCCGGGCGTGCCGATCCGCCTGCATGGGCGCGGCGGCAGGAACCCCTTCGTCGAGGAATGAGGCCACGCGCCGCCACCGCATCGTCATGCGGGGGGGCGGCGCAAAGGGCCACGGCCTGTGGCATCCTGCCGGCGACGTGTGACACCGTGCTGACCGGAAGGCCCCTCCCGTGGATATCCTGCTCGCCCTGCTGCTGATCCTCCTGCTGAGCGGGGTGGGCGCCCTCATCTCGCTCTCGGAGATCGCCTTCGCGGCGGCGCGGGAGACAAGGCTGCGCCTGCTGGCCGAGGGCGGCGAGGCCCGCGCCACCCGCTTCCTGGCGTTGCGCCAGGACCCGGCGGCGGTGGTCACGGCGCTGCAGATCGTGGTCAACGCGCTCGGCGTGCTGGGCGGCGTGCTGGGCGAGGGGGCGCTGACGCCGGTGCTGACCCCCGCGCTGGAGCGCCTCGGCGCCGGGGAGTGGGCCGCGCCCGCTGCCTCGGCCTTCTCCTTCGTCACCGTCACCACCCTGTTCGTGATCTTCTCCGACCTGGTGCCGAAGCGGGTGGCGATGATGCAGCCGGAGCGCATCGCCGTGCTCACCGGCTGGTTCCCGGCGCTGGCGGTGCGACTGCTGCGGCCGCTGGTCTGGGTGTTCTCGGGGCTGGCGGATGCGCTGATGCGGCTGCTCGGCCTGCCCACCGCCGTGGTGCACGAGACGGTGACGCCCGAGGAGCTGCGCGCCACCCTGGCCGCCGGCGCCGAATCGGGCGCGCTGGACGCCGCCGAGCACCGGCTGATCGAGAACGTGCTGGCGCTGCGCGAGCGCACCGTCACCTCCGCCATGACCCCGCGCGACGAGATCGTCTTCCTCGACCTGAAGGAGACGCCGGAGGCGTGGCGCGAGAAGGTGCGGCGCCAGCCCTATTCCCGCTACCCTGTCTGCGATGGCGGGCTGGACCATGTGGTGGGCTACACCCGCGCCGAGGACGTGCTGGCCGAGGTGCTGCAGGCCGGCGTCGGCGCGCTGAAGCCCGAGTCGCTGAAGCCGGACACCACCAAGCCCGGCGCCGCCGCCCCCGGCCCGATGCGGCGGGACGTGCCCTCGGTGCCCGAGACGCTGGACCTGTGGGAGGTGCTGGCGCAGTTCGAGGCGCAGAAGGCGGGCTTCGCGCTGGTGGTGAGCGAATACGCGGTGGTGACCGGCCTCGTCACCTACAAGGACGTGCTGGCGGCGCTGGTGGGCGGCCTGGCCGATCCCTTCGAGGAGCGTGCGATCCTGAAGCGGGACGCGGATTCCTGGCTGGTGGATGGCATCGCGCCGATGGCCGATGTCTCCGTGGCGCTGGGCACCGAGGCGCTGCCGGTGGATGGCCCCTACCACACGGCGGGCGGCTTCGTGATGCACCGGCTGCGCCGCGTGCCGCGCAAGGCGGACAAGGTGGAGGCGGCCGGCTTCGTCTTCGAGGTGGTGGATGTGGAGGGTTTCCGCGTGAACCAGCTCCTGGTCACCCGCGTCCTGACTCCCGACCCGGAAAACTGACAGAAAGAAGAGGGAGGTCCGGGGGAATTCCTTCCCCCGGCCTTCACCCCCTCACCGGGGCAGCAGCGCCTCGGCGATCTGCACCGCGTTGAGCGCCGCCCCCTTCAGCAGCTGGTCGCCCACGACGAACAGGCTGAGCGAGCGGCCCGAGGGGTCGCCGCTGTCCGGCCGGATGCGGCCCACCAGCACGTCGTCCTGCCCCGAGGCGTCGCTCGGCATGGGGAAGTAGTTGCGGGCGCGGTCATCCACCAGCTTCACGCCGGGGGCGGCGGCGAGCAGGGCGCGGGCTTCCTCGGCGGAGACCACCGTGTCGAACTCCACCGTCAGCGCCATGCCGTGCGCCCGCAGCACCGGCACGCGGATGCAGGTGATGCCGATGGGCAGCGCCGGCGTGCCCATGATGCGCCGCGTCTCGGCCACCACCTTGGTCTCCTCGCCGTTGTAGCCGCTCTCCGGGTCCATCTCGGCGTTGTGGCTGAACATGTTGAAGGCGTAGGGGTGCGGCAGAACCTTGGGCTCGAAGCTCTCGCCGCGCAGATGGGCGGCGGTGGATTCGCGCAGCTCCTCCATGGCCGCCGCCCCGGCGCCGGAGGCCGCCTGGTAGGTGGCGGCATGCAGGCGGCGGATGGGGTGCGCCCGGTGCAGCGGCGCCAGCGCCACGGTGGCGATGGCGGCCACGCAGTTGGGGTTGGCGATGATGCCGCGGTGCTGCGCGATGGCGGCGGCGTTCACCTCCGGCACCACCAGCGGCACGTCGGGGTCCATGCGGAAGGCGGAGGAATTGTCCACCACCACGGCACCCGCCTTCACGGCGGCGGCGGCGTAGCGCTTGGAGACGCCGGAGCCGGCGGAGAACAGCGCCAGGCCCACGCCCTCGAAGCTCTCCTCGGTGAGGGCCTCGACCGGCAGCTCCTCGCCGCGGAAGGTCATGGTGCGGCCGGCGGAGCGGGGGGAGGCCAGCAGGCGCAGGCGGGAGAGCGGGAAGTTCCGCGCCTCCAGGCAGTGCAGCAGCTCGACGCCGACCGCGCCGGTGGCGCCGACGATGGCCACCACGGGGCTGGCGGCCACGTTCAGGTGCGGCTGGGCTTCGGCGGGGTCTTGAAGGGTGAGCATGGGGTCTCTGTCCGGTGGTGCCGGGAGAGACGGGCGCCGGCGTGTCCGGCTTTGGCCCCGTCCGTCTCCGGCGGGGCCTTCTGGTGATTTATGCTGCGGCGACCCGCGCATGCACCAGAGGACGCCCCGCCGGAGCGGTCGTCTTGGTAATGCGCTTGATGATGATCGGGGCGAACATGCTGCGTATTTCGCCCCGGAACCCCCTGTGCGTCAAGATGGCGCGAGGCCGAGGGGGCGGTACTGCCCCCGCAAGGAGGAAAGAGCCGGCATGACCATCGAGATCGTCAGCCTGAACCGGCGGCCGGATCTGGCCCCGCAGGTGGCCACCTGGCTGTGGGAGGCCTTCTGGCGGGCGCAGGGGCACGGCCCGGAGGCGGTGATGGCGATGCTGGCCCTGCCGCAGGCGCCGCCCGCCCTGCCGCAGAGCCTGGTGCTGCTGGCCGAGGGGCGGCCGCTCGGCACCGCCTCGCTGGCGGCGGGCGACCTGGAGGCGCGGCCGCTGCTGACGCCCTGGCTCGCCGGCCTCTACGTGGTGCCGGAGGCGCGCCGGCAGGGCCATGCCGGCCGGCTGGTGCGGGCGGTGCAGGCCCTGGCGCAGGAGCAGGGGGCAGCGACGCTGTGGCTCTACACGGGTTCGGCCGAGCGGCTCTACACGCGGCTCGGCTGGGTGTGCGAGGAGCGGCTGGCGCATGGCGCGGGCGAGGTCGCGCTGATGCGCCGCGCGCTGGCGCCGCTCACCGGAGCGTAGCGGCGCCCCCAGGCGGCGGCCCCTTCAGCGGCGGAACAGCACCGTCTCGCCCTGGCGCGTCTCGGCGGGCATGCAGAGATCGGCCAAGGCGGGGGCGACATCGGCCGGCTGGGCGATGGTGGCGGGGTCCTCGCCCGGCATGGCCTGGGCGCGCATCTTGGTGGCCACCACGTCGGGGTCGAACAGGTTCACCCGCAGGCGGCTCTCCGCCACCTCCATGGCCCAGGTCTTCACCAGATGCTCCATGCCGGCCTTGGTGGCACCGTAGGGGCCCCAATAAGGCTTCGGGCGCTGCACCCGGCCGGTGGTGACGAACACCGCCCGGCCCGCCGGCGCCGCGCGCAGCGGCGGGTCGCAGGTGCGGATCAGCCGCCAGGTGGCGTTCATGTTGACGCCGACAAGCTGCGTCCAGTCGCGCGGCTGGATATGCGCGACGGGAGTCAGGCTGCCCAGCGCGCCCGCCACATGGGCCAGGATGTCGAGCCGGCCGAAGCGCTCCACCAGGGAGGGGCCGAAGCTGTCGATCTTGTCGGCTTCCTTGCCCGCCAGGTCGAAGGGCAGCAGCGTGGCGCTGCCGCCTTCCGCGCGGATGGCGTCATCGGTTTCCTCGAGGCCGCCCTGGGTGCGGGCCACCAGCACGCAATGCGCGCCGCGCCGGGCCAGCTCCAGCGCCAGCGCGGCACCGAGGCCGCGGCTGGCGCCGGTGACGAGGGCGACCTGGCCGGCCAGCGGCTTTCCCGCCATCGCCGCGCTCACTGGCCGTTTGCCGCCAGCAGCGCGGGCACGCGCTCGGGGTGGCCTTCCAGGTCGGTCAGCGGAATGGCGTAGTCGCCGGTGAAGCAGGCGTCGCAATAGCCGGGGTTGCCGGCGTCGCGCTTCGCATGGCCCAGGGCGCGGTAGAGCCCGTCGAGCGAGATGAAGGCCAGGCTGTCGGCGCCGATGATGCGGGCCATCTCCTCCACATCGTGCTTGGCGGCCAGCAGCTTGTCCCGCTCCGGCGTGTCGATGCCGTAGAAGCAGGAATGCGTCGTCGGCGGCGAGGAGATGCGCATGTGCACCTCCTTGGCGCCGGCCTGCCGCACCATCTCGACGATCTTCCGCGAGGTGGTGCCGCGCACGATCGAGTCGTCCACCAGGATGACGCGCTTGCCCTCGATCATCGGCCGGTTGGCGCTGTGCTTCAGCTTCACGCCGAGGTGGCGGATCTGGTCGGTCGGCTCGATGAAGGTGCGGCCGACATAGTGGTTGCGGATGATGCCGAGCTCGAAGGGGATGCCGCTCTCGGTGGCGTAGCCCATGGCGGCGGGCACGCCGGAATCCGGCACCGGCACGATCACGTCGGCCTCCACATGGCTCTCCCGCGCCAGCTCGGCGCCGATGCGCTTGCGCGTGCCATAGACGGGCGTGCCCTCCATGACGGAGTCGGGGCGGGCGAAATAGATGTACTCGAAGATGCAGAAGCGGCTCTGGCCGCGGCCGAAGGGCTTGATGCTGCGCAGCCCGCCATTGTCGATGACGACGATCTCGCCCGGCTCGATGTCGCGGATGAACTCGGCGCCGACGATGTCGAGGGCGCAGGTCTCGCTGGCCAGCACATAGGCGCCGCCCTCGCCCTCGCCGAGGCGGCCGAGCACCAGCGGGCGCACGCCCATCGGGTCGCGCGCGCCGATCAGCGCGCCGTCATGCAGCGCCACCAGGGAGTAGGCGCCCTGCACCTGCTTCAGCGCGTCGATCAGCCGGTCCACCACATTGGCGTAGAGGCTGATGGCGATGAGGTGGACGAACACCTCCGAATCGGTCGTGCTCTGGAACAGGCAGCCGCGGCGGACGAGCGCGCGCTTCAGCGTGGCGGCGTTGGTCAGGTTGCCGTTGTGCGCCACGGCGAGGCCGCCGAACTCGAAGTCGGCGAAGAGCGGCTGCACGTTGCGCAGCGCCGTCTCGCCCGTGGTGGCGTAGCGGTTGTGGCCGACGGCGCAGCGGCCCTTGAGGCCGGCCATCACCTTCACGTCGCCGAAGATGTCCCCCACCAGGCCGAGGCCGCGATGGGCGTGGAAGGCGCCCGCCTCGGAGAGGGTGACGATGCCCGAGGCCTCCTGCCCACGGTGCTGCAGGGCGTGCAGGCCGAGCGCGGTCAGCGCCGCCGCGTCCGTGGCATTCCAGACGCCGAAGACGCCGCATTCCTCATGGAAGCCGTCGTCTTCATCCCAGGGATTGGTGGAGGGCAGGGGCTGCATCGGCATCCTCGTTACCGGCCTCGGGCCGGCGTGCTCATGTCCGGCCTCTGGCCGGGGGTCGCAGCAGCTCGTCCATGCTGGGCATGCTGCGCTGCGGCAGGTCGGGAAGTCGCGGGCGATACTCCGGTGGCAGGCGCGAGACAAGCGCCGCCGCCGCATCCGCCACCACGGGCAGGGTCCGCGCCTCGCGCACCGGCTCCGGCCAGCGATCCATGGCGGGGAGGAACAGCCCGCCCACGATATAGGCGAGGACCACCAGGAAAGCACCCCGCGCGAGGCCGAACACCATGCCGAGGGCGCGGTCCAGACCCCCGAGGACGGAGTCCCGCACCCGGTTGGCGAACCAGGCGATGAGCAGCTTCAGCATCAGAAGCGCCAGCAGGAAGGCGCCGCCGATGGCGATCAGCTCGGCCAGCCATTCGGGCTGGATGTAGCCCACGGCCAGCGGCCGCAGCCCCGGCAGGATGGTGATGGCGAACAGGGCCGCGCCGATCCAGGCGCCGACGCCCAGCACCTCGCGCACCAGGCCGCGGAAGAAGGCGATGAGCGCCGAGAGGGCGAGCACCGCGAGGACAATGCCGTCCACCCAGGTCATCGGGGGCAGCGTATAGCCAAGCACCGGGCGGGAGTCACGCAATGGCGGCGGCGGGCGGCTCTCATTCCGCCGCCGGCTTCTCCGCCTTCTCGGGGGCCCTCTCCCTGGCCTTCTCCTTTTTCGCCGGCGCGGCGGCGGCGAGCGGCGCCACGAGGTCGGCCAGATGGCCGATCTCGGCCAGGCGCAGCCCGTCATGCGCGGCGGCCGCGCGGCCGCCGCGCGCCACGCGGCGCGGCAGCATGGCGGCCAGGAAGCCGAGCTTGGCGGCCTCCCGCAGGCGCAGGTCGGTCTGCGCCACCTGCCGCACCTCGCCCGAGAGGCCGACCTCGCCGAAGAACACCATGCCTGGATCGGTGGGGCGGTCGGTCGCGGCCGAGACCAGGGCGGCGGCCACCGCGAGGTCGGCCGCCGGCTCGTTGATGCGCAGGCCCCCGGCGATGTTCAGGTAGACATCGTTCTGCCCGAGGCTGACGCGGCAGCGGGATTCGAGCACCGCCATCAGCATGGCCAGCCGCCCCGAATCCCATCCCACCACCTGCCGCCGCGGCGAGCCGCCGGAGGCGGAGGGGGAGAGCAGCGCCTGGATCTCGACCAGCACCGGCCGCGTCCCCTCCATCCCCGCGAAGACGGCACTGCCGGAGATGTTGCCGCGCCGCTCGGCCAGGAACAGAGCGGAGGGGTTGGCCACCTCCATCAGCCCCCGGTCCGTCATCTCGAAGACGCCGATCTCGTCGGTGGCGCCGAAGCGGTTCTTCACCGCGCGCAGGATGCGGAACTGGTGGCCGCGGTCGCCCTCGAAGTAGAGGGTGGCGTCCACCATGTGCTCCAGCACGCGCGGGCCGGCCAGCGTGCCTTCCTTCGTGACATGCCCCACCAGCACCACGGCGAAGCCGCGCGTCTTGGCCAGCCGGGTCAGTTCGGCGGCGCAGGCGCGCACCTGGCTCACCGTGCCGGGGGCGGAGTCGAGGCTGTCCAGCCACACTGTCTGGATCGAGTCGACGATGACGAGGGTGGCCTCCTTCTCCTCCTCCAGCGTCGCTGCGATGTCACGCAGGCTGGTGGAGGCGGCGAGGCCGAGCGGGCTTTCCGAGAGGCCGAGGCGCAGCGCCCGCAGCCGCACCTGGTCGATCGCCTCCTCGCCCGAGATGTAGAGCACCCGCCGCCCGGCGCTGGCGATGCGCGCCGCCGCCTGCAGCAGGATGGTGGACTTGCCGATGCCCGGGTCGCCGCCCACCAGCACCACCGAGCCGGGCACGAAGCCGCCGCCCAGCACGCGGTCCAGCTCGGCCATGCCGCTCTCGGTGCGCGGCGGCGGCGCGGCCCGGCCCTTGAGGCTGACGAATTCCACCCGCCGGCCACCGGCCGATTTGCCGGCGGGGCCGGGGGCGCGGACCTCCACCACCTCCTCGGTCAGGGTGTTCCATTCGCCGCAGGAATCGCAGCGGCCCTGCCATTTGGGCGCGATGGCGCCGCAGCTCTGGCAGACGAAACGGGCGGTGGGTTTGGCCATGCCCCCTATATGGGGCAAACCGGGAACGAAGGGGAGGGGGCGAGCCCCATCCCTGGCCCTACTTGCGCAGCTCCATGGTGATCGGCCCCTCGCGGGAGCCGTTGGCGAACTGGTCCACCATGGCGTTGCCGCTGTGGCCGAGCGTGGCGGCCGGGCCGGTCCAGACGATGCGGCCCTTGTGGATCATCGCCGCCGTGTCGCCGATGCGGCGGGCGCTGGCCATGTCGTGGGTGATAGAGACCGCCGTGGCGCCGAGGCGCTTCACGCAATCCACGATCAGCCCGTCGATCACCGCGCCCATGATGGGGTCGAGGCCCGTCGTCGGCTCGTCGAAGAAAATGATCTCCGGCTCGGCGGCGATGGCGCGGGCCAGGCCCACGCGCTTCTGCATGCCGCCCGAGAGCTCGGAAGGGGAGAGGTCGCCGACGCTGGCGGCCAGCCCCACCTGGGCCAGCACCTCGGCCGCCTTGTCCCGCGCCTTTGCGCGGGTGATGCGCTTCTGCGCCAGCAGCTTGAAGCAGACATTCTCCCAGACGGGCAGGCTGTCGAACAGCGCGCCGTTCTGGAACAGCATGCCGATGCGGTCGTTCAGCGCCTCGCGCTCGCGGCGCGGCATGGCGAGCACGTCGCGGCCGTCGATCTCGATGCTGCCGGCATCGGGCGTGATGAGGCCGAGGATGCACTTGATGGTGACCGACTTGCCCGAGCCGGAGCCGCCCAGGACCACCATGCCCTCGCCGGCCGCCACGTCGAGATCGACGCCATCCAGCACCGTCTTGGCGCCGAAGCGCTTGGTCAGGCCGCGCAGGCGGATTTTCGGGGTGCTGCTCATGAGCCGAAGAACGCCGCCGTCAGGACATAGTCCAGCGCCAGGATGAGGATGGAGGAGGAGACCACCGCCGTGGTGGTGGCAGCCCCCACGCCCTGCGCGCCGCCGCGGCTGGTGTAGCCGCTGTAGCAGCCCATCAGCGTGATGACGAAGCCGAACACCGCCGCCTTCACCAGGCCGGAGATGACATCCATCGGCTGCAGGAAGTTCAGGGTGGAGGTGAGGTAGGAGGCGGAGGTGAAGCCGAGCTGCGCGGTGCCGATCAGCCAGCCGCCCATGACGCCCAGGATGTCGGCGATGACCACCAGCAGCGGCATGGCGATGGTGCCGGCCAGCAGGCGGGGCGCCACCAGGTACTTCATCGGGTTGGTGGAGAGGGTGGTGAGCGCGTCGATCTGGTCGGTGACGCGCATGGTGCCGATCTCGGCGGCGAAGGCGGCGCCGATGCGGCCCGCCACCATCAGCCCCGCCAGCACCGGCCCCAGCTCCCGCGTGATGGAGAGCACCACCACATTGGCGATGGCGCTCTCCGCGCCGAAGCGGGAGAAGCCGGAATAGGATTGCAGCGCCAGCACCATGCCGGTGAACACCGCCGTCAGCGCCACCACCGGCAGCGAGAAATAGGCGATCTCGACGAAGGCGCGGCCGATCAGCCGGGGATAGAAGGGCGGGCGGAGGATGTGCGAGACGCCCTCCAGGGCAAACAGCACCACCGCGCCGAGGACGCGGCAGGCGCCGAGCACGCCGCGCCCGATGGCGGCCAGGACGTTCAGGATCAGGGTCAAGTCAGCCGCGCCGCTTCATGCCGCCGCGCCGGAAGGCCGGCCTGGCTCGAGGTGGCGCCGCCGGTAGCGGGCGCCGAGGGAGGTGAGAATCTCGTAGCCGATGGTGCCGGCGAGCGCCGCCACCGCATCCGGCGTCTGCGCCGGGCCGATCAGCTCGACCCTGTCGCCCAGCCGGGCTTCCGGCACATCCGTCACGTCGAGAGTGATGAGGTCCATCGATACCCGGCCCACCAGCGGCACAGGGCGACCGGCGAGAATGCCGATGCCCCGGCTGGACAGGCTCCGTAGGTAGCCATCGGCATAGCCCGCGGCAATGGTGGCGATGCGGCTTTGCCGCGGCGCGGTCCATGTGGCGCCGTAGCCGACCGTGGCGCCGGCCGGCACGTCGCGCAGCTGCAGGATGGGAATGGTGAGGCGCAGCACCTGCCGCATCGGGTTCGGCCGGCCCGGCGCCGGGTTGATGCCGTAGAGGGCGCAGCCGGGGCGGGCGAGGTCGGAGGCGAAGTCCGGTCCCAGGAACAGGCCGGAGGAATTGGCGAAGCTGGCCGGAACCCCCGGCAGCGCCGCCCGCGCGGCGGCGAAGCGCACGGCCTGGGCGGCGTTCAGCGGATGCGCCGGCTCGTCGGCGCAGGCCAGGTGGGTCATCACGTAGCGCAGGCCGAGGCCCGCGAGGCCGCCCAGCCCCGCCAGCTCGGCGGCGTTGACCCCGAGCCGCTCCATGCCGGTGTCCACATGCAGGATGGCGCCGCGCAGCCCCGCGGCGCGGGCCGCCGCCACATCCTCGGGCGTGTTCAGCACGGGGGTGAGGGCCGCGCCCGCATCGGCGCCGGGCGGGAAGCCGCCCAGCACGGCGATCATCGGGCCGTGGCCGAGGGCCTCCCGCAGCGCCAGCCCCTCGGAGAATTGCGCGACGAAGAAATGCCGGCAGCCGGCATCGGCCAGGACGCGCGCCACGGGAGCGGCGCCGAGGCCATAGCCATCCGCCTTCACCACGCCCGCCACCGGGCCGGAGGGGTGCCGCGCGCCGAGGTCGCGCCAGTTGGCGACGATGGCGCCGAGATCGACCACCAGCTCGCCCGCGAAATCCGCCGCGGCGCGGGCCGGGAAGGCGGCGGCTTCCGCCTCAGTAATCGCTGCCGCCATGCATGTCCCCGTGCACGATGTCGAGATCGCCGAAGCGGGTGAACTCCGCCTCGAAGAAGAGCGGAATGGTGCCGGTAGGGCCGTGGCGCTGCTTGGCGACGATCAGGTCGGCGCGGTTGTAGGCCTTTTCCATGCGGTCCTTCCAGCTGGCCAGGGCCGCCTCGTACTTCTCGGCGTTGTCGAAGTTGGTCTGCTTCGGCTCCTGCATCTTCAGGTAGTAGTCGTCGCGGTAGACGAACATCACCATGTCGGCATCCTGCTCGATCGAGCCGGATTCGCGCAGGTCCGAGAGCTGCGGGCGCTTGTCCTCGCGGTTCTCCACCTGGCGGGAGAGCTGCGAGAGGGCGATGACCGGCACCGCCAGCTCCTTGGCGATGGCCTTCAGCCCCTGGGTGATCTGGCTGATCTCCTGCACCCGGTTCTCCGGCTTGCTGCCGGCGGCGGGGCGCATCAGCTGCAGGTAGTCCACCACGATCAGGTTGAGGCCGCGCGTGCGCTTGAGGCGCCGGCAGCGGGTGCGCATGGCCGAGATGGTGATGGCGGGCGTGTCGTCGATGAACAGCGGCAGGCGGGCGAGCTCGCGGCTGACCTCGACGAAGCGGTCGAAGTCGCGCTGCTGGATCTCGCCGCGCCGGATGCGGTCGCCCGAGACGCGGCTCTCCTCGGAGAGGAGGCGGGTGGCGAGCTGGTCGGCGCTCATCTCCAGCGAGAAGATGGCGCAGCCGCCCTTCGGCACCGCGCCCGGCCCGTGCTCGTCCTCGGCGTCGCGCAGCAGGGACTTGGCGGCGCCGAAGGCGACCTTGGTGGCCAGCGCCGTCTTGCCCATGCCGGGGCGGCCGGCGAGGATGACGAGGTCGGACGGGTGCAGGCCGCCGGTCTTGGCATCCAGGTCGCGCAGGCCGGAAGGCAGGCCGGAGACGCCGCCGCCGCTGGTGAAGGCCTTCTCGGCCATGCTCACCGCATCGGTCAGCGCCCGGCTGAAGGTGACGAAGCCGCCCTCCGAGCCGCCATCCTTGGCGAGGTCGAACAGCGCCTGCTCGGCCGCCTCCAGCTGCTCGCGCGCCTCCAGCTCGGCATCGGCGCCGAAGGCGCGGTTCACCACCGTCTCGCCGAGGTCGATCAGCTGCCGGCGCAGCCAGCAATCATGGATGACCTTGCCGTACTCGCCGGCATTGATGATGCCGACCATGGCGCCGAGCAGCTTGGCCAGGTAGCCGGCGCCGCCCACCTCGTCGAGCAGGCCGGAATGCTCGAACTCGGCGCGCAGCGTGACGGCGTCGGCCAGCTGGCCGGCCTCGATGCGGCGCTGGATGGCGGCGAAGATGCGGCCGTGCAGGGCATCGGCGAAATGCTCCTGCGCCAGGAATTCGGAGACGCGCTCATAGGCCTTGTTGTTGGCCAGCAGCGCGCCGAGCAGGGCCTGCTCCGCCTCCAGGTTCGAGGGTGGCAGGCGCTGCGAGAGGCCGAGCACTTCGCCGGGCGGGGGTACGCTGTTCATGGGGCCAATCTAGCCCCTCCCGCCCGGGCTGTGCGAGGCCCGGGCTGTGGATAGCGGGGATGATACGCGGCTGTCACCGGCAGGACACGGCGGCGGCGGCAGCCCCGCCAGCGATTCCTCCTGCCGGCCCCTTCAGCCCTTGCGCCGCAGGCTGACCGGCGAATCGTGCCGTTCCGCCCCCGGCTCCGCCGGGCCGGCGGCCTCGGCCGGGTGGCGCGCCCGCGCCTCCGCCTCGGCCTGCGCCATGTAGTCCCGGGTCAGCGGCAGGGTGCCGATGTCGCGGGTGAGCTGCAGCTGCCAGTTCATGTGCCCCATGCGGCGGAAGGCCAGCTCCGAGCCCACGAGGTAGAACTCGAACATGCGGCAGAAGCGCTCGTCATAGAGGCTCTGGATGGCGTCGCGGTTGGCGGCGAAGCGGCGGCGCCAGTGGGCGAGCGTCTGCGCGTAGTGCAGGCGCAGGATCTCGATATCCGTCACCCAGAGGCCGGACCGCTCCGCCGCCGGCAGCACCTCGGAGAGGGCGGGGGAGTAGCCGCCGGGGAAGATGTACTTGCTGATCCACGGATTCGTGCTGCCCGGCCCGTCGCTGCGGCCGATGGCGTGCACCAGCGCCACCCCGTCCGGCTTCAGCGCCCCCTTCAGCGTGCGGAAGAAGCGGCGGTAATGGTCGATGCCGACATGCTCGAACATGCCGACCGAGACGATGCGGTCCACCGGCCGGGTCCAGTCCCGGTAGTCCATCAGCTCGAAGCGGACGCGGCCATCCAGCCCCGCCTCGGCGGCGCGGCCGCGCGCCACCGCCAGCTGTTCGGTGGAGAGGGTGATGCCGGTGACGCGCGCCCCGTGCTCGCGCGCCAGGTGCAGCGCCATGCCGCCCCAGCCGCAGCCGATGTCCAGCACCTCGAGGTCGGGCCGGTCGAGCTTCAACTTGGCGGCGATGTGGCGCTTCTTGGCCAGCTGCGCCTCCTCCAGCGTCTCCTGCCCGGTGGCGAAGTAGGCGCAGGAATACTGCCGGTCGCGGTCGAGGAAGAGGGCGTAGAGGCGGCTGTTGAGGTCATAGTGGTGCGCCACGTTGCGGCGCGCGCGGCCGGCGGGGTTGAGCTGGTCGATGTGCCGGCGCAGCCAGCGCAGCTTCTCCATCAGCGTCTCGGCCGGGTGGCCATGCGCCATCATGTTCAGCACCAGCAGGTCCGCCAGCGCGTAGAGGGAGCAGTCCAGCGGCGCGATCTCGCCATCCATGTAGGCCTCGCCGAAGCCCAGGCCGGGATTCAGCAGCAGCCGGCGCAGCGCGCGGGGGGTGCGGATGTGCATGCCGGCCACAAGGCCGGCCCGGGGGCCGCCGTCGCCCGGGCCATCCGTGCCGCGATAAAGGCGCATCCGGCCATCCGGATAGCGGACCGTCAGGGTCCCGCAGCGGATCATGCGGGACAGAACGCGATCGAACAGCATCGTCCGAGCCCTCCATCAACCCCAGCGGCGAAATGGTTGGGTCTCCTTCGCTGACCTGTCCAGTCACGCGGACGGGAGCGGGGCAATGCGGAAGCGGGCCGGAAATGCAGAAAGGGCGCCCCAGGGGGCGCCCTTTCCGGTTTCCATCCTCCGGCCGGCAGGCCGGGGGGCGGGATCAGTCCTCGCTCGCGGCGCCCAGCTCGGACAGCTCGGCGGCCAGCTCGGCCTCCAGGCTCTCCTCCTCGGCCTGCTGCTCGGCGCGCAGGTCCTCACCGCGCGCCTGCTTGTCGGCCTCTTCGACCGAGCGGGCGACGTTGACGGTCAGCGGCAGGAACACCTCCGGGTGCAGCTCGACGCGGACGGTGGTGAGGCCCAGCGTCTTGATCGGCTGCTCCAGCAGCACTTGGCTGCGGGAGACGGTCAGGCCGGCTTCCTTCGCCGCGTCCGCGATGTCGCGGCCGGAGACGGAGCCGTACAGGCCGCCGGACTCGCCCGCCTGGCGGATGATGACGACGGTGAGGCCGTCCATCCGCTCGGCGATGCGCTCGGCTTCCTCGCGGCGCTTCAGGTTCTGCGCCTCGAGCTGGACGCGCTCGCGCTCGAAGCGGGCGAGGTTGTCCTTGTTGGCGCGGATCGCCTTGCCCTTGGGCAGCAGGAAGTTGCGGGCGTAGCCCGGGCGGACCTTCACCAGCTCGCCCATCTGGCCGAGCTTGTCGACCCGCTGCATCAGGATGACTTCGATCATCGGTGTAACCCCGATCTCACATGTTGGCGGGCGGGTTGCGGCGCCCGTACTGTTCGAGGAGGCCGAGCGCCACAAGGATCAGGGCGCCCGGCAGGCTGAAGACGAGAAGCAGGACATAGAGCAGGATCAGCAGTGGCAGCCGGAAGCTGACGCGCGCCAGCCGCGTGTGCATGGCGGCCAGCCCCTGCAGCAGCAGCGGCACGGAGAGCACCAGGCACAGCGACAGCGGCAGCAGCTCCGCGGCCGGGTCGGCCAGCAGCCAGGCCACCGCTGCGAGCGCCGGCAGCGCCGGGTACCAGCGCGGCAGCCGGGCGGCGCGCCAGCGCGGCGCCGGCGCGAGCGCCAGGCCGCGCCGCTGCAGGAAGCCCTGCGCGCCAGCGGCGTTGGCCAGCAGCGCCAGGCCGATCCACAGCGCCAGCGCCGCCGCCTTCAGCCGCACGATCTGGTCCACCACCGCATCCGGCGCCTCGGCGCCCATGCGGTCCAGCCCGATCTGCACGGCATTGCGCAGCGCGGCCTCCAGGCCACCCTCCGCGCCGGCCAGGAAGGCGGCCAGCACGGTCAGCAGCGCCGGCCACAGGCCGAGCAGCACCAGCGGCAGCGTCAGGTCGATGCGCGGCCCGGGCTGCAGGCCGCTGCCCAGCAGCAGCATCGCCGGCACGCCGTAGACGCCGAGCCAGAGCAGCACCGGCAGCAGGCCCGGCGTCACCAGCAGGAGGCTGAAGGCGCCGACCGCCACCGCGATGCCCATGGCGGCCCGGCCGAAGCCGAGGCCCGCCAGGAACAGCGGCAGCGGCGAGAGCCAGAACAGCCCCATGCCCACCGGCAGGCCGTGGAACGCCCACAGCGCCGCGAAGGCCGAGACGAGCCCGCCCGCCGCCCCCGCCAGCAGGCGGGGGTCGTTGGTCAGGCCGGTCCGGGAGGTGCCCCGAGGGTCGCTCATGGCCGCGGCGCCGATCCGTCGCTCAGTCCGTCATCCCGTCCGCTGCGCTCAGTCGTTGATGACGTAGGGCAGCAGGGCCAGGAAGCGGGCGCGCTTGATGGCGTTGGCCAGCTCGCGCTGCTTCTTCCCCGACACGGCGGTGATCCGGGAGGGGACGATCTTGCCGCGCTCGCTCAGGAAGCGGGAGAGCAGGCGCACGTCCTTGTAGTCGATCTTCGGCGCGTTGGGCCCCGAGAACGGGCAGGACTTGCGGCGGCGGTAGAACGGCCGGCGGGCGCCCACGGCGGGGCGGCGGGCGGCGATGTTCACGTCGGTGTTGGTCTCGGACATGATCGATTACTCCTCGCCGCCAGCGTTGTCGGAATCGTCGCGCGAGCGGGCGCGATACTCCTCGCGGTCGTCGTTCCGCTCGCGGCGGCCCGACGAGAAGCGGCCGGCGGCCGGGCGGGGGCCGCGGAAGCCACGGTCGCGCTCACGGTCGTCGCCACGCTTGGCCAGGATGGCGGACGGCGCCTCGGCGTCGATCGCCTCGACGCGGATCGTCATGTGGCGCAGCACGTCCTCGTTGAGGCCGAGCTGACGCGCCGCCTCCTGCTCGGCGGCCGCCGGGCAGTCCAGGCCGAGGAGCATGTAGTGCCCCTTGCGGTTCTTCTTGATGCGGTAGGCCAGGCCCCGAAGGCCCCAGTATTCCCGCTTCTTCACCTCGCCACCGGCTTCGGTGATGGTCGTGGCGACCTGGTCGGCGATGGCCTCGACCTGCGCCTGCGTCAGGTCGTTACGTGCGATGAGCACGGTCTCATACAGCGGCATGGGATCTCCCTGTGGCTGTCTCAGCCCGGGGCCGCACCGACCCATGCCGGAGGGCGCAAACGGGCATAGCCGGGCGCGATGCCTCGCGCGCCCGGCAGGGGAGGCGGCGTAGACCACATTCCGGCGCCCGAGTCCAGGGCCAAGCGCCCGCCGCGGAGTTGCGGCGTTGACAGCCCCGTGCCGCCCCGTTACCCCGCGCGGCTTCACGGACCATTCATGGACCGGGCCCTGGGGGCGTGGCGAGCCGGATGCCCGGCGCCTCGCCGCCCATGACGCCAAGAATGCATGAGGACGCCAGCACCGCCATGTCGATCGCCTTCGTCTTCCCCGGCCAGGGCAGCCAGGCCATCGGCATGGGCCGAGAGCTGGCCGAAGCCTTTCCCGCCGCCCGCGAGGTGTTCGAGGCGGTGGACGAGACGCTGAAGCAGAGCCTCAGCCGGCTGATGTTCGAGGGGCCGGCGGAGGAGCTGACGCTGACCGCCAACGCCCAGCCCGCGCTGATGGCCGTGAGCATGGCCGTGCTGCGGGTGCTGGAGCAGGAGGGCGGCTTCGTCCTCAAGGAGCGGGTGGCGCTGGTCGCCGGCCACTCGCTCGGCGAGTACAGCGCGCTGGCCGCCGCGCAGACCTTCGACGTGCCCACCGCCGCCCGCCTGCTGCGCCTGCGCGGCGAGGCGATGCAGAAGGCGGTGCCGGCCGGCATGGGCGCCATGGCCGCGCTGCTCGGCGCCGAGATGGCCCAGGCGCAGGAGATCTGCGCCCGCGCCGCCGAGACGCCGGAGGGCGCCACCGAGGTGGTCGAGGCCGCCAACGACAATGGCGGCGGCCAGGTGGTGATCTCCGGCCACCGCGGCGCGGTGGAGCGCGCGGTGGCGCTGGCCAAGGAGGCCGGCATCAAGCGCGCCATGCTGCTGCCCGTCTCCGCCCCCTTCCACTGCGCGCTGATGGCTCCCGCCGCCGACGCCATGGCCGAGGCCCTGGCGCTGGCCGAGCTGCGCCCGCCGCTGGTGCCGGTGGTGGCCAACGTCACCGCCGCCAAGGCGACCGACCCGGTCGAGATCCGCGAGCTGCTGGTGCGGCAGGTGACCGGCACGGTGCGCTGGCGCGAATGCGTGGCCACCATGGCCGGCCTCGGCTGCGACCGCTTCGTCGAGATCGGCGCCGGCAAGGTGCTGACCGGGCTGATGAAGCGGCTGGCGCCCGAGGCGCAGGCGATGTCGGTGGGCGGGCCCGCCGAGATCGAAGCCTTCCTCAAGACCCTCTGACGGCCCGCGTCCCGGGAAGGAGCTGAGAGCGATGTTCGGCCTGCAAGGAAAAGTGGCGCTGGTGACCGGCGCCACCGGTGGAATCGGCGCCGAGATCGCCCGGGCGCTGCACCGCCAGGGGGCGAAGGTCGCCCTCTCCGGCACGCGCGAGGCGGTGCTGGCGGAGCTGGCGGCCGAGCTGGGCGAGGGCGCGCTGGTGGCGCCCGCCGACCTCTCCGACCCCGCCGCGCCGCAGGCGCTGGTGGAGCGGGTGGAGTCGGAGCTCGGCCGGCTCGACATCCTGGTGAACAATGCCGGCTTCACCCGCGACGGGCTGGCCATGCGCATGTCCGACAAGGATTGGGCGGATGTGCTGGAGGTCGATCTCTCGGCCCCCTTCCGCCTGGCGCGGGCCGCCATGCGCGGCATGATGAAGCGCCGCGCGGGGCGCATCATCTCCATCGCCTCGATCGTCGGCACCACCGGCAACCCGGGGCAGGCGAATTATGCGGCGGCCAAGGCCGGACTCGTGGGCATGAGCAAGTCGCTCGCCCAGGAACTGGCCAGCCGCGGCATCACCGTGAACGTCGTGGCGCCCGGCTTCATCCGGACGCCGATGACGGACGCCCTGAACGAGCAGCAGAAAACGCGCCTGATGGAGCGGATTCCGCTGGGCCGGATGGGCGAGGCCGCTGACATCGCCGCCGCCGTTGCCTATCTGGCATCGGACGAGGCGGGCTGGGTCACCGGCGCCACCCTGCATGTGAACGGCGGGATGGCGATGAGCTGAAACGGCGGGCCGGGAAATCTGTTCCCCGGCCTGCTTCCATGTTAATGCCGCGCGGGCCGAGGGCGGGGATTGTCCCCACCCGGAGCGCCGGCAGCGTCTGCAAGCAGGAGAGACTCGGGCGATGAGCGATACCGCCGAGAAGGTGAAGAAGATCGTTGTCGAGCACCTCGGCGTCGAAGAGGCCAAGGTTACCGCCGAGGCGTCGTTCATCGACGACCTGGGCGCTGACAGCCTCGACACGGTCGAGCTGGTGATGGCGTTCGAGGAGGCTTTCGGGGTCGAGATCCCGGACGACGCCGCCGAGAAGATCACGACCGTGAAGGACGCGATCGACTACATCGAGGCGCAGAAGGCCGCCTGAAGGCCTTCCATCCGCGCCACCCAGGGAACGCCCAAGGGGATGCCTCCGGGCATGCCCCGATGGACGCTGCCGTGGACGCCAGGGGGAGATAACGCGTGTTTGGTTCTCTGACGACGCCGCGTCGCGTCGTCGTCACCGGGATGGGCATTGCTTGCCCTCTCGGCGTCGGCGTCGCGAATGTGTGGCAGCGGATGCTGGCGGGCGAGAGCGGCATCGGCCCGATCCGCCTGTTCGACGCGAAAGACCTGCCGGCGCGGATCGCCGGCGAGGTGCCGACCGGCTCCAAGACCGAGGGGAAGCTCGACTTCAACGAGTGGATCCCGGTCAAGGACCAGAAGAAGATGGACCGCTTCATCCAGTTCGCCCTCGTGGCGGCGGTGGAGGCGGTGGAGGATTCCGGCTGGGTGCCGGAGTCGGAGGATGACCGGAACGCCACCGGCGTGATGATCGGCTCCGGCATCGGCGGCCTGCCGACCATCGCCGAGAACGCGCAGATGGTGGCGCAGGGCAAGTCGCGGCGGCTGTCGCCCTTCTTCATCCCCTCGGCGCTGATCAACCTGGCTTCCGGCCACGTCTCGATCCGCTACGGCTTCAAGGGCCCCAACCACGCGGTGGTCACCGCCTGCGCCACCGGCGTGCACGCGCTGGGCGACGCGGCGCGCCTCATCGCCCTCGGCGATGCCGACGTGATGGTGGCCGGCGGCACCGAGGCGGCGATCTGCGACATCGGCATGGCCGGCTTCTGCGCCGCCCGCGCCCTGTCCACCGGCTTCAACGACACCCCCACCGAAGCCTCCCGCCCCTGGGACGAGGGCCGCGACGGCTTCGTCATGGGCGAGGGCGCCGGCGTGGTGGTGCTCGAGGAATACGAGCACGCGAAGAAGCGTGGCGCCAAGATCTACGCCGAGGTCATCGGCTACGGCATGTCGGGCGACGCCTACCACATCACCGCTCCGGCGGAGGGCCATGACGGCGCCTACCGGGCGATGCGGGCGACGCTGAAGAACGCCGGCATCACCCCGGACCAGATCCAGTACGTCAACGCGCACGGCACCTCGACGCCGATGGGCGACGACCTGGAGCTGGAGGCGGTGGAGAAGCTGTTCGGCGAGGCCTGCAAGGGCCTGGCCATGTCGTCCACCAAGTCGGCCATCGGGCACCTGCTCGGCGCGGCCGGCGCGGTGGAGGGCATCTTCTCGATCCTCGCCATCCGCGACGGCGTGGCGCCGCCCACGCTGAACCTGCACAAGCCCTCGCGGGAGAGCGTGATCGACCGGGTGGCGCTGCAGCCGCAGCAGCGCAACATCGAGATCGCGCTGTCGAACAGCTTCGGCTTCGGCGGCACCAACGCCTCGATCCTGTTCCGCAAGGCGCCCTGACCCAGCGCCGCCGCGCCATCCCGGCGCGGCGGCGCGGCTTCTGGGGGAAGATCCGCTCCTCCCCCAGCCTTTGCCCCTTCGCCGGGCCTCCGCTCCGGCCAATCCGACAAAGGCTCCTCCTCCATGCGAATCTTCCTGGCTGTGCTGCTGGTGCTCCTGGCCCTGGCGGGCGGCGGCGCCTGGTGGGCGCGCGAGGCCTGGGTCTCGCCCGGGCCGCTGCCGGCGCCCACCGCCATCGTGGTGCCGCGCGGCGGCGGCACCGAGGCGATCGGCGCGCTGCTGGCCGAGCGGGGGGCCATAAGCGACCCCCGCCTGTTCGCCGCCGGCGTGTGGCTGACGCGCGACGAGGGGCCGCTGCGGGCGGGGGAATACCTCTTCCCGGCGCAGGGCTCGCTGCGCGAGGTGGTCTCGGTGCTGCGCAACGCCCGCCCCGTGCAGCGCCGCCTGACCCTGCCGGAAGGGCTGACCGCCCGGCAGATGGCCACGCTGCTGGAGCAGGCCGAGGGGCTGACCGGCGAGATGCCGGTGATCGACGAGGGCGAGCTGTTGCCCGAGACCTATGCCTATAGCTGGGGCGACACGCGCGCCGCCGTGGCGCGCCGCGCCGGCACCGCCATGCGCGAGGCGCTGGAGCGGCTGTGGAAGGACCGCGCCGAGGGGCTGCCGCTGGCCTCGCCGCGCGAGGCGCTGGTGCTGGCCTCCATCGTCGAGCGCGAGACGGGGATGCCGGAGGAGCGCGGCCAGGTGGCCGGCGTGTTCATCAACCGGCTGAAGCGCAACATGCCGCTGCAATCCGACCCCACCGTGGCCTATGCCGCGGCCGATGGCGGCGTGCTCGACCGGCCCCTCAGCCGTGCCGACCTGGAGCGGGACCATCCCTTCAACACCTACCGCATCCGCGGCCTGCCGCCGGGGCCGATCGCCAGCCCGGGGCTCGAATCGCTGCGCGCCGTGCTGAACCCGCAGGAGACGGATGCCCTCTACTTCGTGGCCGATGGCAATGGCGGCCATGCCTTTGCCCGCACGCTGGAGGAGCACAACCGCAACGTCGCCCGTTGGCGGGCGATCGAGCGGCAGCGCGGCGCCCGGCCGTGACGCGTGGCCGCTGAGCCGCACGCGGCCGTGCCGCCGCTGGGCCGTGCCCGGCCATGCTGCCGTTGAGCCGTGCCCGGCTTTGGGCGGAGCTGCTGCTGATCTCGGCGCTCTGGGGCTCCTCCTTCCCGCTGATGCGGCATGTGGCGGGGGTGATGCCGCCGCTGGCGCTGGCCACGGCGCGCGGCGCCTTCGCGGCGCTGGCGGTGGGGCTGTTCCTGTGGTGGCGCGGCGCGCTGCGCTGGCCGGGGCGGCGCAGCCTGCGGCACATCCTGGTCATCGGCACGGTGAATGGCTGGCTGCCCAACGTGCTGACCGCTCTCGCGCTCCGCGACATCGAGAGCGCGCCGGCGGCGCTGATCCAGTCCGCCACGCCGCTGCTGGTGGGGGTGATGGCCTTCTTCCTGCTGCGGGAAGAGCGGCCGGGGCCGCGCATGGCGCTGGGGCTCGGCCTCGGCTTCCTCGGCATCGCCGTCATCCTGGGGCCGCGGGCGCTGGATGGCGGCGCCACCCTCGGCGCCGCGCTGCTGATGCTGGGCACCGCCGCCTCCTACGCCGCCGGCACCGTCTACATGCGCTGGGCCAGGCCGGAGGAGGCGGGGCAGCTGGTGATGGGCCAGCAGGTGATGGCGGTGCTAATCGCCGGCACGCTGGGCCTGGCCTTCGGCGCGCCGGGCGGGTTCGCGCAGCCGGCCTCCATCTGGCTCTCGCTGGTGGTGCTGGGGGTGTTCGCCTCCGCCGTGCCGCTCTCGCTCTACGTGCTGCTGCTGCGCCGGGCGCGGGCCACCGAGGCGGCGATGGTGGGCTATCTGGAGCCGCCCTTCGCCGCGCTGGTGGCCGCCTTCCTGCTCTCCGAGATCCCCGAGCCGCGCGTGGCGCTGGGGGGCGCGGTGGTGCTGCTGGGCGTCTGGCTGGCCACGCGGCGCTGAGCCGCCGGCCTTATCCTCCCGTGACCGGCTTGGCCGGCACGCGGCTGGCCAGCAGGGCCTGCACCCGCAGCGGCAGCGCGCCGGCCAGCCGCGCCAGGGCATAGGTCGGCCAGGGATAGGCGATGCGGGTGCGCCCGGCGGCGATCCCCGCCAGGGTGCGCCGCGCCGCCGCCTCCGGCTCCAGCATGAAGGGCATGGGGAAGCGGTTCACCGCCGTCATCGGCGTGCGGATGTAGCCGGGGCAGACGGCGTGCAGGCGGATGCCGCGGGCGCGCTCCGTGGCGTCGGTCGCCTCCGCCCAGCGCTGCACCGCCGACTTGCTGGCGCAGTAGGCCGCCGCCCCCGGCGCCGCGAAGAAGGCGGCCACCGAGGCGATGACCGCCACCCGCCCGCGCACCCCGTCCGCGCCCGGCGGCTGCGTGGCCATGCGCGCCATGGCGGGCAGGGCGGTGTTCAGCACGCCGGTCACGTTGGTCTCGAAGATGGCGCGGATCTGCTCCGCCGGCTCGCTGCCGCCGCCCGTGCCGCCGGAGATGCCGGCATTGGCGATCAGCAGGTCGATCCCCGGCATGGCCCCGATCCAGGCGGCGCAGGCGGCGGCGTCGCGCACGTCCAGCACCGTCTCGCGCACCGTGGCGCCGGCGGCGCGGCAGGCGGCGGCGGTCTCCGCCAGCCGCCCGGCGTCGCGCGCGGCCAGGTGCAGCGTGGCGCCGGGGGCGGCGCAGGCCAGGGCCAGCGCCCGCCCCAGCCCGGAGGAGGCGCCGGTCAGCGCGATCTGTCGCCAGGGCGTGTTCGCCATGCCTTGCATCCTGAAGCGGAGGGGAAGAGAAGGCCGGGCATGGCTCTCTCGTCGATGACCGGCTTCGCCCGGCACGCGGGCACCCTGCCGGATGGCACGGGTTTCGTGTGGGAACTGCGCAGCGTCAATGGGCGCGGGCTGGATGTCCGGCTCCGCCTGCCGTCCGGGCTGGACCCGCTGGAGGCGAAGCTGCGCGACGCCGCCGCGTCGCGCTTCCGGCGCGGCAACATCTCCGCCACCCTGACGCTGAAGCGCGAGGAGCGGGCGCCGCGCCTGACGCCCGACCCGGCGGCGCTGGCCCAGGCGATCCGGCTGGCGCTGGAGGTGGCGGCGCAGATCCCCGGCTGCCCGGCCCCGCGCGCCGAGGCGGTGCTGGCGCTGCCCGGCGTGCTGCGCGCCGAGACGGCCGAGCCGGCCGAGGCCGAGCTGGAGGCCCGCAACGCCGCCCTGGCGGAGGGCTTCGGCATCGCCCTGGAGGGGCTGGCGGAGGCGCGCCGGGCCGAGGGCGGGCGGCTGGGCGAGATCCTGGCGGCGCTGCTCGACGAGATCGCCGCGCTGCGCGAGGCCGCCATCGCCGAGGCGGCCACCCAGCCCGCCGCGCACCGCGCCCGCCTCACCGCCGCGCTGGCCGCGCTGCTGGAGGGCGAGAGCCGCGTGCCGGAGGAGCGGCTGGCCGCCGAGGTAGCGCTGCTGGCACAGAAATCCGATGTGCGGGAGGAGCTGGACCGGCTCGGCGCGCATCTGGGCGCCGCCCGGGCGCTGCTGGCCTCGGCCGAATCGGTGGGCCGCAAGCTGGAGTTCCTGACGCAGGAATTCGGCCGTGAATCCAATACCCTGGGGGCGAAGTCGGCCAGCCTGGCGTTGACCCGGCTTTCCCTGGACCTCAAGGCCGCGATCGAGCGGCTGCGCGAGCAGGCGGCGAACGTCGAATGAACCGTATCTCCCGGCGCGGGCTCTGCCTCGTGCTCTCCGCCCCCTCCGGGGCCGGCAAATCCTCCGTCAGCCGCGCCCTGCTGGAGCGCGAGACGGCGCTGCGCCTCTCCGTGAGCGCCACCACCCGCGCGCCGCGCCCGGGCGAGCAGGAGGGGGTGCACTACTTCTTCCGCAGCCAGGCCGAGTTCGAGGCGATGGAGGCGGCCGGCCAGATGCTGGAGAGCGCCCATGTCTTCGGCCGCCGCTACGGCACGCCGCGCGCCCCGGTGGAGGAGGCGCTGGCGGCGGGCCGGGACGTGATGTTCGACATCGACTGGCAGGGGCACCTGCTGCTGCGCCGGGCGCTGCCGGGGGATGTGGTGAGCGTGTTCCTGCTGCCGCCGAGCCTGGAGGAGCTGGAACGGCGCTTGCATGGCCGGGGCCAGGATTCCGCCGAAGAGATTGCCCGACGCATGCAGGCCGCCCGCGACGAGATCAGCCACTGGGCCGATTTCGACCATGTCCTGGTGAACACCGACTTCCACGAGACCGTGGCGGAGGTGCGCGCCATCATCCATGCCGCGCGCAGCGCGCGGGCACGGCAGCCCTGGCTGCCCGGCTTCATCGACGGCCTGCTGCGCCCGTGACCCGGCGGCGGCCCGGCCCGCGCCGGGCGCCGCGCGCGGAGGCATTTCCATGTCCATGCTGCTGAACGTCGTGATGCCGATCTTCGTGATGATCGGCATCGGCTACCTCTCCGCGCGCCGCCGCTGGATCTCGGAGGAGGGGCTGCGGGGGATGACGGATTTCGTCTTCCGCCTCGCCATGCCCTGCCTGCTGCTGAACGGCGCCACCATGCCGCACCCCAATGGCGGCGCGACGGCGCTGGCCTTCTTCAGCGGCTGCCTCGCCGCCTATGCGCTGGCGCTGCTGCTGGGCCGGCTGGCGCTGGGGATGAAGCTGGACGAGGGCGGCACCTTCGCGCTCAACGCCGCCTTCGGCAACACGGCCATGATCGGCGTGCCGCTGGTCATCGCCGCCTATGGCCAGGCGGGGCTGGCGCAGCTCCTGGCCATCCTCGGCCTGCATTCGCTGATCCTGCTGCCGCTCGGCACGGTGGTGGGGGAGATCGCGCACAATGCCCGCGCGCCGGTCCTGGCCATCGCCCGCTCCACCTTCCTCTCGGTGCTGCGGAACCCGGTGGTGCTGGCGGTGCTGGCCGGGCTGGTGATCTACCAGTCGGGGCTGGAGGTGCCGCCGGTGGCGCGGCGCTTCCTGGAGATGACGGGCATGGCCGGGCCGCCGGTGGCGCTGTTCTGCCTCGGTGCCAGCCTGGTGGCCTTCGATGCGCGGCGGGACTGGCCCTCGGCGCTGCTCTGCACCGCGCTGAAGCTGCTGCTGATGCCGGCGCTGGTCTGGCTGATGGGGCGGCTGCTGGGCCTGCCGCCGCTGTCGCTTTCCGTGGCGGTGCTGGCGGCCGGCATGCCGACGGGGGCCAACGCCTTCTTCCTGGCCCGCCGCTACGCCGCGGGGGCGGAGCGCTCGGGTGCCACGGTGCTGCTCTCCACCATCCTCTCGGTGGCGACGCTGGCGGTGCTGCTGGCCGTGCTGTGAGGCGGCCTTCCGGCCGCCCCTGTCAGTGCAGGGTGAACTGCCCGGCGGCGTAGCGGAACTCGGCCGGGCGGGCGAGGGCGCTGGAGGCCACCCGCACCGAGTGCAGCGGCCCCTGGATCTCGCGCTGCCAGAAGTCGAGGAAGCGGTGCAGCTCCGGGAAGCGGGGCGCGTGGTCCACCTTCTGCCAGACGAAGCTCTGCAGCAGGCCCGGATGGTCGGGCAGGTGGTAGAGGATCTCGGCCGTGGTCAGCCGCCAGTCCGGAATGCGGACGAAGGCTTCGATATCCCGCAGCAGCATGGGCACTCCTCTCCGTTCTGGTGCGGCCCGGCCTGCCGGGCCAGTCTGATTCCCCTCCTCGGGTGCCGGAGCATGACATGCGGATGACAGGGGGCTGCAAGAAAAATCCTGCGCGAACAGTGTCTTAGCACTCATCGCCAAAGAGTGCTGCTTGCTGCTTGACGTGGCTTGGACTCTTCCCTAGATCGTCAGCACTCGCCGGGGGTGAGTGCTAACAGGCTTGCCCGCCGGCCGAGGCAACCGTCGCTGAATGCGCCACACAGGGCGTCAGGAGAGGGCCATATGAAGTTTCGTCCGCTGCATGACCGCGTCGTCGTCCGCCGGCTGACCGCCGAGGAGAAGACCGCGGGTGGTATCATCATCCCCGACACCGCCAAGGAGAAGCCGATGGAAGGCGAGATCGTCGCCGTCGGTTCCGGTGCGCGCAACGAGCAGGGCGTCGTCGTCGCCCTGGACGTCAAGGTCGGCGACCGCGTCCTGTTCGGCAAGTGGTCCGGCACCGAGGTCAAGATCAGCGGCGAAGAGCTGCTGATCATGAAGGAATCCGACCTGATGGGCGTGATCGCGGCCTGATTTCGGCCTGCGGACCCCATCTTCTTCCCAACAGATCTGACGAGGTAGAGAACCATGGCTGCTAAGGACGTCAAGTTCGGCGCTCCCGCCCGCGAGCGCATGCTGCGCGGTGTGGACATTCTGGCCGACGCCGTGAAGGTGACGCTGGGCCCGAAGGGCCGCAACGTCGTCATCGACAAGTCCTTCGGCGCGCCCCGCATCACCAAGGACGGTGTGACGGTCGCCAAGGAAATCGAGCTGGCCGACAAGTTCGAGAACATGGGCGCGCAGATGGTGCGCGAAGTGGCCTCGAAGCAGAACGACCTGGCCGGCGACGGCACCACCACCGCGACCGTGCTGGCCCAGGCCATCATCCGCGAGGGCGCCAAGGCCGTGGCCGCCGGCCTGAACCCGATGGACCTGAAGCGCGGCGTTGACAAGGCGGTTGCCGTCATCGTCGAGGACCTGAAGTCCAAGACCCGCAAGATCACCACCTCCGCCGAGGTCGCTCAGGTCGGCTCGCTCTCCGCCAATGGCGAGACCGAGATCGGCGAGATGATCGCCCACGCGATGGAGAAGGTCGGCAACGAGGGCGTCATCACGGTCGAGGAAGCCAAGGGCATCCAGACCGAGCTGGACGTCGTCGAGGGCATGCAGTTCGACCGCGGCTACGTCTCCCCGTATTTCATCACGAATGCGGAGAAGATGATCGCCGAGCTCGAGAACCCCTACATCCTGATCCACGAGAAGAAGCTGTCCCAGCTGCAGCCGATGCTGCCGCTGCTGGAGACGGTGGTTCAGTCGGGCCGCCCGCTGATCATCGTGGCCGAGGATGTCGAGGGCGAGGCCCTGGCCACCCTGGTCGTCAACAAGCTGCGCGGTGGCCTGAAGATTGCCGCCGTGAAGGCCCCGGGCTTCGGTGACCGCCGCAAGGCGATGCTCGAGGACATCGCGATCCTGACCGGTGGCCAGGTGATCAGCGAGGACCTCGGCATCAAGCTCGAGACCGTGACGCTCGCCATGCTCGGCCAGGCCAAGACGGTCCGGATCGAGAAGGAGAACACCACGATCGTCGACGGTGCCGGCCAGAAGTCCGACATCGAGGGCCGCGTGGAGCAGATCAAGGCGCAGATCGAGGAGACCACCTCGGACTACGACCGCGAGAAGCTGCAGGAGCGCCTGGCCAAGCTGGCCGGTGGCGTCGCCGTGATCCGCGTCGGTGGCAGCACCGAGGTTGAGGTCAAGGAGCGCAAGGACCGCGTCGACGACGCCCTGCACGCGACCCGTGCGGCCGTCGAGGAAGGCATCGTCCCCGGTGGTGGCGTGGCCCTGCTGCGCGCCTCGCTGAAGCTGGCCGACCTCAAGGGCCTGAACAACGACGAGCAGGTCGGCATCGAGATCGTGCGCCGCGCGATCCAGGCGCCGCTGAAGCAGATCGCCGAGAACGCCGGCAAGGACGGCGCCGTGATCGCCGGTGAGGTCCTGCGCGACAGCACCTACGAGTACGGCTACGACGCCCAGCTCGACGAGTACAAGGACCTGGTCGCGGCCGGCATCATCGACCCGACCAAGGTGGTCCGCACCGCCCTGCAGGACGCGGCCTCCATCGCCTCCCTGCTGATCACGACCGAGGCGATGATCGCCGAGCGTCCTGAGAAGAAGGCTCCGGCCGGTGGCCCGGGCGGCATGGGCGGCATGGGCGGCGACATGGACTTCTGATCCTCCCGGATCAGGTCCCGCCGGAAGGCAAGGGGGCGGCCCGCAGGGGCCGCCCCTTTTTTCGTTGCGTATCCGGCTGCCCGTTTTCCGGTTTGCGTTGACAGTTCAGAAACGATCTGCCCCACTATCCGCGCCAGACGCTTCCGCTCGCCTTGCCGTGCCTCCGGAGACCCGGTCGCTCTTCAAGCCGTCCCGGGACGCCGGCTGGGTTATCGGCTCGGGCGCTCCTGCCCGGCCAATGCGAACAAGGAGTGGCGTCGCATGGCGACTGGCACCGTGAAGTGGTTCAACGCGACCAAGGGCTTCGGCTTCATCGTTCCCTCCGATGGCGGGAAGGACGTGTTCGTGCACATCACCGCCGTGCAGAAGGCCGGCCTGCAGGGGCTGAACGAGAACCAGAAGGTGAGCTACGAGGTTGTCATGGAGCGCGGCAAGGCCGCCGCCACCAACCTGAAGCCGCTCTGATCCTTTTCGTCGGGCTGCCGCGCTCAGGCTGGGAGGGCGCCCGCTGCAGGGCGACCCCGTCCCGCCCCTGACCGGCAGTTCGAAGAAGAAAGATGGGGGTCCGGGGGAATTCCTTCCCCCGGCCTTTTTTCTTAGTTCTCTTCCCACCCGATCGCCCGCCGCAGGAAGGCGGCGCCGAGGGCGGAGAAGCTGGCGACCTCGCCATTGTCCTTGCCGTAGCCATGGCCGCCCGCCTCCGGCTCGTAGAACCCCGCATCGTACCCGAGTGCCTGGAGCTTGGCGGCCATCTTGCGGGCGTGGCCGGGGTGCACCCGGTCGTCCCGCCGCGTGGTGGCGAGCAGGATGGGCGGGTAGGTCCGCCCCGGCTCGGCGGCGTGATAGGCGGAGAAGGCGCGGATGAAGTCCCACTCCTCCGGTTTCTCCGGGTCGCCGTATTCGGCGATCCAGCTCGCGCCGGCCAGCAGCTTCGTATAGCGCCGCATGTCGATGAGCGGGATGGTGCAGAACAGGGCGCCGAACCGCTCCGGGTAGCGTGTCAGCATGTTGGCGATGAGCAGCCCGCCATTCGAGCCGCCCTCCGCCGCGATACGCCCCGGCACGGTGACGCCGCGCGCCACGAGGTCGGCGGCGATGGCGGCGAAGTCGTCATGGCTGCGGGCCTTGGCGGCGCCGCGCCCGGCTTCGTGCCAGGCGGTGCCGAACTCGCCGCCGCCGCGGATCTGGCCGATGACGGCGGTGCCGCCCTTCTCCAGCCAGAGCCGCCCCACCGTGGCCGAGTAGTAGGGCAGGCGGGAGACGCGGAAGCCGCCATAGGCGGAGAGATGCACCGGCGCCCGGCCGCGCTCCGGGTCGCTTCCCTCCCGGGGGCCGATCTGCACATAGGGGATTCGCTCGCCATCCACCGAGACGGCCTCGTGCCGGGTGACGGTCAGCCCGGCGGCGTCGAAGCTGGGGGAGGAAGATTTCAGCAGGGCGGGCGCGGCGGGGGCGGTGCTGGTCAGCAGCAATTGCGGCGGCGTCACCGGGTCCTGCGCCAGGGTGAGCAGGGTGCCGTCGGATTCCTCGGCCTCGGCATCCAGCGGCCAGAGATCGACCACGCCGATGCGCGGCAGGCCCGGGATCTCGGCGGCGGACCATTCGCCGGGGGTGAGCAGGGTGTAGACCGGCGCCAGATCGTCCAGCACCGAGAGCACCAGCCGGCCCTGGCACCAGAAGAAGCCCTGCAGCGACCTGCGCGGCGCCGGCTCGAACAGCACGACCGGGAGAAATTCGCCGCGCAGCACGGCGGCGAAGTCGAAGGCCAGCAGCGTGTCCGGCGCGTACTCCGTGCCGGCGACGGTCCAGGGCGTGCGCGGCTTCACCGCCAGCCAGCCGGCCTGCCAGGTGAAGCTGGCATCGCTGGGCAGCGGGATGCGCGCCGTGGGGCCGGTGCGGTCGCCCAGATGCACGATGGTGTCGTAGAAGCCGGTCTTCTCCAGGAAGACGATCCGCTCGCTCCCGCCCTCGCGGTCCACGGCGCCCCACAGGCCCATGCTCTCGGGCGCCGTCTCGAACAGCACGGGCGCCTCCAGCGGCGCCGTGCCGCGCCGCCACAGCCGCACCCGGCGCGGATAGCCGGAGGCGGTGGCATTGCCCTCGCCCAGCGCGGTGGAGAGCAGCAGCGTGTCGCGGTCCAGCCAGGCGGCGCTGCTCTTGGCCTCGGGCAGCGCGAAGCCGCCCGGCACGGCGGCGCGGGCGGCGAGGTCGAACTCCCGCAGCACCACCGCGTCGCCGCCGCCGCGCGAGAGGCGCAGCAGGGCGCGGTCATGCGTGCCGGGAAGGGTGGTGGCGCCCTGCCAGACCCAGTCCTCGCCCTCCGAGGCCGCCAGGGCGTCGAGGTCGAGCAGTACCTCCCACTCCGGTGCCTCGGTGCGGAAGCTCGATTCGGTGGTGCGGCGCCAGAGGCCGCGCGGATGCGCCGCATCCTGCCAGTAATTGTAGAGCCAGCCGGCGCGCCGGGTGACGTGCGGCAGCTTGCCGGGGCGGTCCAGCGCCGCCTTCAGCCCGTCGCGGTCGGCGGCGTAGCGGGAATCGGCCAGGCGGGAGAGGGTGCGCGCGTTCTGCGCGGCCACCCAGGCCAGGGCGCGCTCGCCCTCGATCTCCTCCAGCCAGAGATGGGGGTCGTCATCGGGCGCGGAGAGGGTGGGGCGGATGTCCATGGCGGCGGCTCCCCTTCGAGACGGAAAGGCCGGGGAGAAGGAATTCTCCCCGGGCCCCTCATCTTTCTTCTGTCCGTTCAGACCGGATCGCCAGAGGGCGCTCGCGCCCGGGGGCATGAATCCGCTCCGCGGACAGCAACTCAGACGATCTGGTAGCGGGCCTTGGCGGCGCGCTCGATGGCGCCGGCGATCAGCCGGTCGATATCCATGCCGATGCGGAAATCCTGAAGGAAGCGCAGCTCCTCCTGCGTCGCGTCGCCATCCGCCGCGGCCACCTCGCAGGCCAGGAGGTAGGCGGTCTCGCGCAGGCGGGGCGGCAGGGCGTCGCGGATCAGGCTGCAGGCGCGGTCCAGCCCGTCATTCTGGCCGAGCAGCATCAGGCAGGACTCGGTCACCGTCTCGATCTCCTGCGCCAGGAAGCCGTCGAACACCGGCAGCTCCTGCACCAGCCGGGACATCATCTTCAGCTCCGCGTCGGACATCTGCCGGTCGGCGGCGGACATCAGCACCATGGCGCAGACCAGGGCCTCCTGGGCGTTGAAGCGGATCTTGGTGTGCGGCATCGGTCGGTTCCTTGCTTGCGCCATGCGTATCGTGCGGCGGCGCGCGGTTCAACGTTCGGCCAGGAAGGCGGTTGTCTGCCGCACCGTCTCGGCCAGGCCCAGGCGCTGGGGGGTGACGCCTTCCGGCAGGCCGGCCAGCAGGCGGGAGGGGGTGCGGGGGTCGAGCAGCACGAACACGCCGCGGTCGTCGGCACGGCGGATCAGCCGGCCGAAGGCCTGGCGCAGCCGGTGCCGGGCGATGGCGTCGTCATAGGCGGAGGGTCGCCCGCCGGAGAGGTGGATGCGCCGCTCCCGGTGCAGGATGGAGGGGCGCGGCCAGGGCACGCGGTCGAACACCAGCAGGCGCAGCGCGCGGCCGGGCACGTCTACCCCGTCGCGCAGCGCATCGGTGCCGAGCAGGCAGGAATCCTCCTCGGCGCGGAAGATGTCCACCAGCGTGGCGCTGTCCATGGCATCGACATGCTGGGCGTAGAGCGGCAGCCCGGCCTCGGCGAGCGCGGGGGCGATGCGCGCATGCACCTCCCGCAGCCGGCGGATGGCGGTGAACAGGCCGAGCGCGCCGCCCCCCGCCGCCAGGAAGAGCTGCTGCATGGCGGCGGCGATCTGGCCGGGGCTTTCCCGCGTGATGTCCTCCACCACGAAGGCACGGGTGTTGGCGGCGTAGTCGAAGGGGGAGGGCAGCGCCGCGCGGATGGCGGGGCTCGGCAGGTGCTGCACGCCGGTGCGCGCCTCGGCCTCGCGCCAGGCGGCCTCGGGGTCCTGGCGGGCGGCGTCGCGCAGCGTGGCGGAGGCGATCAGCACGCCATGCGCCGGCGCCGCCACCTGGGTGGCGAAGGGCACGGTGGGGTCCAGCCAGTGGCGGTGCAGGCCTGAGTCGATGTCGCGCCCCTCGCGCCGGGTGAGCGCCAGCCAGTCCACATAGGTGGGGCGCTGGCCGGGCTCGTTGGGGTCCTCGCGCAGCCGGCGCAGCATGGCCAGCCAGGCGGTGAGCGGCATCAGCGCGCGGCGGTCGATGCTGCGGCTGGCGGTCTCCAGCCGGATGCGGGCGCCGGTCTCCAGCTCAAGGTCCGGGTCCTCCAGCAGGTCGGTGATGAGCTTGCCCAGGTGCTTCAGCGGGTCGCGCAGGGATTCCAGCGCCGTCTCCAGCGCGGCGGCGGCCTCGGGCAGATCGTCATGCAGGGGGTGGAGGTCGCATTCCGCGTCATAGAGCGGGTCGCCCTCGGCGGTGCGGGCCAGGACCTGGGCGCGGACGGCGCGGAGGAAATCCTCGGCCGGGGTGCCGTCGCGGAAAGCGGCGCGGCGGGGGATGCCGGGGGCGGCCCCAGGCGCGGGGAGCGAAGGGCCGCGCGGGTCCTCCGGCATCTCGTCCTCGTCCTCGGCCCGCTCAGCATCGGCCTCGGGCAGCGCCGCCCAGCGGTCCCACCAGCCGGAGGCGGGCAGGGCGCGGGCGGAATGCTCCGTGAGGTCCAGCGGCGGCACCAGGGCGGGGTGCTCGGCCAGCAGCTCCTCCAGCCGGCGGCGCAGGCCACGGGCGCGGCCCCGGCCGCCCTCGTTGCCCAGCAGCCAGCGGCGCAGCTCCGCCATCTCGGCCCCCGACAGCTCGGCCGAGAAGGCGCCATCGGCGGCGTCGAACAGGTGGTGGCCCTCGTCGAACACGTAGCGCAGTGCCGGGCCGTCATCGCCGCCGCCGAGCGCCGCCTGCACCATCACCAGCGCGTGGTTGGCCACGACGAGGTTGGCGGTGGCGGCGCGGCGGATGGAGTGCTCCACATAGCAGCGCTTCCAGTGCGGGCAGGCGGAATGGATGCACTCGCCGCGCCGGTCCGCCAGCAGGGAGATGGCGCCGGCCGGGAACAGCTCGGCCAGCCAGCCGGGGAAGTCGCCGCCCAGCAGGTCGCCGTCGCGCGTCGCCAGCGCCCAGCGCGCCACCAGCCCCAGCGCCACCAGCCGCGCCGGCATGGCGCCGCTCACCGCCTCGTCGTAGTTCAGCAGGCAGAGGTAGTTCTCCCGCCCCTTGCGGATGACGACCTTCTGCCGCCGCTCCTCCGGGTCCGGGTAGAGGCGGGCCAGCTCCTGGTCGAGCTGGCGCTGCAGGTTGCGGGTGTAGGTGGCGATCCAGACGGGGGCGCCGTTGCGCTCGGCCCAGAGGCTGGCCGGTGCCACGTAGCCCAGCGTCTTGCCGGTGCCGGTGCCGGCCTCGGCCAGCACCAGGCGCGGCTCGCCCGGCAGGTCGCGGGGCGTGAAGGCGAGGCTGGCGGCGGAGGCGAAATCGGCCTGGGAGGGGCGCTGCTCGGCGCCCTCGCCCAGGATCTCGGCCAGCTTGGCACGCGCCTCGGCGGGCGAGACGGGGTGGCTGCCGGGGGGCGGCGGTGGCGCCGCCTCCTCCCAGTCCGGCAGCACGCGCCAGACCTTCAGCGCATCGCGCGAGGGGCGGATGCCGGGCTGGCCCAGCGCCGCCAGCACCGAGGGGGTCCAGGGCCAGTCGGCCGCCTCGGCAAGGCGCGCGGCGAGCGCCCCGGCATCGCGGTTCAGCGGCGCGTTGCGGGCGCGCGCCAGCCGGCGCAGCAGCTCCGTGGCGATCTCGGGCAGCAGGGCGGCGGCGGATTCCGCGTCGGTGGGCGGCGGCATCTCCAGCGCCAGCGCCAGGCCGCGCGGCGTGGGCGGCGCGGGCTGCGCCGGCAGGCAGAAGGCGAACAGCTCCAGCAGGTCCCAGGCGCCGGGCAGGCCGGGCAGGTTCAGCCGGCGCGCCGTGGCGGGGGCGTGGACGCAGATGGGCGGCCCCAGCTCGCGCAGCGCCGCCGGCACCTGGGCCGCGCGCAGTAGCGAGAGTTCGCCATCCGGCGTCAGCAGGGCGGCGCGGCCCGGTGCGGGGGCGACCAGGGCGGGGGCGTCGGGCAGCAGCAGGCGCGGGGGCAGGGCGCCGCCCCTGCCCGTGGGCGCCGGGGAAAGGTCCGGGGGGAGAGACACGCGCGGAACCTAGGGGCAAAAGGCGAACGAGGCCAGGATGCAGCGCGGTTTTTCCCAAAGGTGATGGCCGCGCAAGGATGCGGGGGCTGCCTTGCCCAAGCGGCGCGTTGACCGGGCGCTGCCGCGCTGGCATGGGGCGCTGCATGACCGCCGATTCATCGCTCCGCACCGTCAAGGCCTGGCCCTTCGAGGAAGCCGCCAAGGTCGCCGATCGCATTGCCGCGGCCGGCAAAGCGACGGCGCTGTTCGAGACCGGCTACGGCCCCTCGGGCCTGCCGCATATCGGCACCTTCGGCGAGGTGGCGCGCACCACCTGGGTGCGCCAGGCCTTCGAGCGGATGACCGGCCTCAAGGGCCGCCTGCTGGCCTTCTCGGACGACATGGACGGGCTGCGCAAGGTGCCGGACAACGTGCCGAACGGGGACCTGCTGCGGCAGCATCTCGGCAAGTCGCTCACCGCCATCCCCGACCCCTTCGGCACGCATGAGAGCTTCGGGCACCACAACAACGCCCGGCTGCGCGCCTTCCTCGACGCCTTCGGCTTCGAGTACGAGTTCGCCTCGGCCACCGACTACTACCGCTCCGGCCGGTTCGATGCGGCGCTTCTGCGGATGCTGGAATGCCACGAGGAGGTGCGGCAGGTGATCCTGCCCACCCTCGGCCCGGACCGCCGCGCCACCTACTCGCCCTTCCTGCCCGTCCATCCCCGCACCGGCGTGGTGATGCAGGTGCCGGTGGAGGAGGCGCGTCCGCAGGACGGCACCATCGTCTGGCGCGACCCGGAGAGCGGCGAGCGCTTCGAGACCCCCGTCACCGGCGGCCACGTCAAGGCGCAGTGGAAGGCGGACTGGGCGATGCGCTGGTATGCGCTGGGCGTCGACTACGAGATGTCCGGCAAGGACCTGATCGACAGCGTGAAGCTCTCCTCCGCCATCTGCCGGGTGCTGGGGGCGGAGCCGCCGGTCAGCATGACCTATGAGCTGTTCCTCGACGCCCAGGGGCAGAAGATCAGCAAGTCCAAGGGCAACGGCCTCACCATCGAGGAATGGCTGCGCTACGCCCCGCCCGAGAGCCTGGCCTACTTCATGTACGGGCAGCCTGGCCGGGCCAAGCGCCTGCATTTCGACGTCATTCCGCGCGCGACGGACGAGTACCTGCAGCAGCGCGAGCGCCTGCGCGCCAGCCCCGACCCGGCCAACCCCGACTGGCACATCCACGGCGGCGAGGTGCCGAACAGCCCGGAGCCGCCGCTGACCTTCGGCATGCTGCTGAACCTCGCCACCGTGGCGGCGGCGGACACGCCGGAGCGGCTGTGGAAGTTCGTCCGCAACTACGCCCCCGGTGCCACGCCCGAGACGCAGCCGCTGCTCGGGCAGCTCGTCGAATACGCCGTGGCCTATGCGCGGGACTTCGTGCTGCCCGGCCTCACGCCCCGCGCGCCGACGGCCGAGGAGCGCCCCTGCTTCCAGGCCCTGGTCGACCTGCTGCGCGCGCACCAGGCCGAGATCGAGGCGCTGCCCCCCGGCCTGCCGCAGGCCGAGCGCATCCAGGTGGATGTCTATGACGCCGGGCGGCGCGAGCCCTTCATCCAGGTGATGAAGGACGGCTCCCCCGGCGTGGCGCGCGGCTGGTTCAACGCGCTCTACCAGGTGCTGGTCGGCGCCGATCAGGGGCCGCGCTTCGGCAGCCTCGCCGCCGCCTATGGCGTGCCGGAGACGATCCGGCTGGTGGAGGAGGCGCTGGCGCGGCCATCCGATGCCGCAGGGGCGGCACCGGAAGCGGAGGCGGCGTCGGCGTGACCCGCAAGGGCCGCGTGCTCGGCCTGCTGCGGCGGCACGGGCCGACGGTGTTCGGCCTGCTGCTGCTGGTGGGTGCCCTCTATGTGGTGCAGCGCGAGCTGCGGGACCTCTCGATGGCGGAGATCCGCGCCGCCATCGCCGCCGTGCCCACGCCTACCCTGTGGGTCGCCGCGGGCTGGACCGTGCTGGCCTATGCGGTGCTCACCATCTACGACCGGCTCGGCTCGGTCTATGCCGGCAAGCCGGTCAGCTATTCCCGCACCTCGCTCGCCTCCTTCTGCGCCTACACGCTGGCGCACAATCTGGGCTTCGCCGCCGTCTCCGGCGCCGCGGTGCGCTACCGCTTCTACGCCGCCTGGGGGCTGACGCCGGGCGAGATCGCCAAGGTCATCGCCTTCACCAGCCTCACCTTCGGGCTGGGCGGCATGGCGCTGGGCGGCATGGTGCTGATCTGGGAGCCCGAGGTGGTGCCCTGGATCGCCGAGAACCTGCCCCACTGGGCCATGCAGGCGGTGGGCGTCGCGCTGCTCGGCGTGGTGCTCTCCTACATCCTGCTGTCGCGCTTCCTGCCGCACTTCACCGTCTTCGGCCACCGCATCGACCTGCCGGGCTTCCGCATGGCCTGCGCGCAGACCCTGCTGGCCGGTGTCGATGTGGCCGTGACGGCGATGATCTTCTATTCGCTGCTGCCGCCGGCCGAGGGGCTGAGCTTCGCCCGCTTCCTCGGCATCTACCTCGCCGCCTACACGGCGGGGCTGGCGGCCAACGTGCCGGGCGGTCTCGGCGTGTTCGACACGGCGGTGCTGGTGGGGCTGCAGCCCTATGTGCCGGCGCCGCAGGTGATCGGCGCGCTGCTGCTGTTCCGCTTCTTCTACTACATCATCCCGCTCTTCCTGGCCGGCGCCCTGTTCGCCGCCTTCGAGATCAACCAGCGCCGGCACCTGCTGGGCCGGGTCGGCGTCGAGAGCCGGGTGACGGACGCGCTGGAGGGGCCGGCCCTGGCCGGGCTCTCCGGGCTGGCCGGGGTGGCGCTGCTGTTCATCGGGGCGCTGCCGGCACGGGGCTCGCGCCTCGCGGTCTGGGCGGGGGAGTGGGCGGCGCTGGCCAGCCACTTCGCCGCCTCGGTGATCGGCTCGCTGCTGCTGGTGGTGGCCTATGGCATGTTGCGGCGGCTGCGCATCGCCTGGGTCTCGGGCATCGTGCTGCTGATGGCGGGCACGGTGGTGGCGCTGCTGCGTGGCGAGCCCTGGTTCATCTCGGGCGGCTTCCTGGCCCTGGCCGGGCTGCTGGCCTGCATCCGCACCGCCTTCTACCGCGATGCCCGGCTGACCGGCGAGCCGCTGGCCGGCAGCACGCTGGTGCCGCTGGCCGCCAGCGCGGTGGCGGCGCTGACCCTGGCGCGAATCGGCTGGCAGGGGCCGGTGGCGGACGAGCCCTGGTGGGCCGTGCCCTTCTCGGAGGAGACGCCGCACACGCTGCGCTTCGCGGTGGGGCTATGCGGGGTGCTGCTGCTGGTGGCGGTGGTGCGGCTGCTGCGCCCGGCGCGCATCCGCGCCGTGCCCTACGACCTCGGCGCCCGCGCGCGGCTAGCCATGCTGGGCGCGCGAGTGCCGGCGCAGGCCGACGGCGTCATCTTCGCCGAGGGCGGCCGTGGCGCCGGCTTCGCCTTCCGCCGCCAGGGCGATGTGTGGGTGGGGCTGGGCGATCCGGCCGGCGACGAGTCGGCCTGCATCGCCGCGCTGTGGCGCTTCCGCGACCTGTGCGAGCGCAACGGCGTGGCGCATGCCTTCTGGCAGGTCGGTCCCGCCATGCTGCGCGCCTACGAGGATACCGGCCTTGCCGCCGTGCCCCTGGAGGATGGCCGTTACCTGGTCTGCCCGCCCGAGCGCGACCCGCAGGGCCTGCTGGAGCAGCTCGCCCGCTGACCGGCGGCGCGGCGGACGAGGCCCTCCGCCGCCCTTACTGGCTGGCCCACAGGATGCGGTGCATCCACAGGACCTCCGAGAGATCGAAGCTGTAGTGCGGATGGGCCGGGTTGAGGCTGGCCAGCTCGATCCGCCGGGCGGATTGCCGCACCAGCTCCTTGGCCATCACCTCGCCCTTCACCGTGCGCACCACCACTCGGTCCCCCCGCCGCACCGGCGAGTTGGGGGAGACGATGATGATGTCCCCGTCGCGGAACACCGGCTCCATGCTGTCGCCGGAGATTTCCAGCGCATAGGCGTTGGGATCGGCCAGTTCGGGCGAGCTGATCTCGTCCCAGCCGGCGCCGACGGGGTAGCCGCCATCGCCGAAATAGCCGTCGCTGCCCGCCTGGGCCATGCCGATCAGCGGGATTCGCCGGCCGGCCATGCTGCGCGCGCCGGCGCTGTGGAGCGCCGGCGCGCCGGTCACGAGGGAGGCGAAGCTGTCCATCTCCGTGCCGGTGGCGGAGAGGATCTTGGCGATGCTCTCGGTGGAGGGCCAGCGGGCGCGCCCGTCCGCGCCGACGCGCTTCGACGGGTTGAAGGCGGTAGGGTCAAGCCCGGCCTTGCGAGCAAGGCCGGAGGGGGACAGGCCGTGCTCGGCTGCCAGGGCATCGACCGCCCGCCAGATATCGTCATGACGCATGGGCCAATTATCCTAGGCGGGCAATCCCGAATCAATAGGAACATGATCACATTTAGGTGTTGACGCCTAGGATGGCCGCTCGCAATGATGAACAGGTCATCAACCTAATGGCGAGGCAACGCCCCCATGACGGCCGCTCTCCGCTCCAATGCCACCCCGGTTCTGGCTTCCCTGGCAAAGGCCGAGCCATTCCGCAGCGCTGACGAAGCCTGGTTCTGGACGATGGCCGCGCTGACGGCGCGCCGCGACGGGGCGCGGGTGGTGGCCGGCGCCGGCCGCGCCATGCGCCCCTGCGAGCCGGACGACGTGGTGAAGTGCCTGGACCGTCTCTACCGCCAGCGCCGCATCGACCTCGTCCATGCCCGCATCATGCGCCTCTGGGGCGAGCGTGGCGTGGCCCCGGACCCGCGGCACCTTGCCGAGAAGAATGACTGGCGGATCTGGTCGGAAGCCATGCAGCGCCTGGAATGGCCGTTGCGGATCAAGGGTATCGTCGCCGGAGCCAGCCTCGGTGAGCCGGGCGAGGTGGTGGCCCTGCCGCGCCGGGGTGCGGCATGAGCGCCGCCGGAAAGGGCGCGCCGCGGCGGCTCTCGCCACGGCATGCGCTGGCCGGGGAGGAGCAGCAGGTCTGGATCGGCTTCGGCGGGCAGGCGGATCAGGGCTGGTTGCGGCTGCTCCGGCCCGGCTTCCGCCATTGCTTTGCCGTCCTCCGCGACAAGGCGGGGTGGACGCTGGTGGAACCGCTCTCCGGCCGGCTGCTGGTGACGCGGGCCGAGTTGGCGGCCGGTTTCGATCTTCCGGGCTTCTATCGCCGCGCGGGCCTTTCGGTTGTGGGGCCATTCCGCCCGGGGCCGCCCGTGTCCCGCAATTGGCGGCCCGAGATAAGTTTTTATTCCTGCGTGCAGGTGTGCCGCGCCCTGCTGGGCGAGGGGGCGCCACGGGCGTTTACGCCCCATGGGTTGTATCGAGCGCTGGTAAATGAATCCTTGAATAGGAAAATAATCATTGACGCGACCCTGCAGCCTGGCTAAAGATTTCCTCGTCAACGGGCGAGCTGCGCCCTGAGGCATCCTCCCGATCCCCGCACACTGCGCGAGCCCGTCCGGACCCCCTCCGGACGGGCTCGCGGCTTTTTGGGGGTCCTTCCGCCGCATCCCGAAGGAGCCAGCATGCGCATGGGTGGCCTGTTCCGCGCCCCGAAGCCGGTGGTCGTGACCCCGACCACGCCGGCCGAGCCCCCGCCCGCCGGCCCGACCCCCGAGGCCGCCGCCCAGGCCGCCCGGGTGGAGAACCAGACGCGGTCCCGCCGCGGGCTGGCGGGCACCATCACCACCTCCGCCCGTGGCGTGCTCGATGCCGCCCCCGCCGCCGGCCTCGCCGGTGCCCGCAAGACCCTGCTCGGGGAATGAACGCATGAGCCTGACCCCGGAAACCCTGCTGGCCCGCCAGCAGGCGGCGCAGGACCGGCGCCGCCCCTGGGAGAGCATCTGGCAGGAATGCTACGATCACGTCCTGGCCCGCACCCCCGGCAGCGGCGGCCCGACGCTGTATGACGCGACGGCGCCCGACGCCGCCGAGCAGCTCGCCGCCAGCCTGCTGGCCGAGCTGACGCCGCCCTGGTCGCGCTGGTTCGGCCTCGCCCCCAGCCGCGCCCTGGCCGAGGGGCCGGACGCCGCCGCCGCCGCCGAGGCGCTGGAGCGGGCCACCGAGACGCTGCAGGGCCATCTCGACCGCTCCAACTTCGCGCTGGAGATGCACCAGGCCTTCCTCGACCTGGTGGTGGCCGGCACCGGCGTGCTGCTGGTGGAGGAGGCGCCGCCCGGCGCCGCCTCCGCGCTGCGCTTCACCGCCGTGCCGCTGCGCGAGGCGGTGCTGGAGGAAGGCCCGGGCGGCCGGCTGGATACCGTCTATCGCAGCGTCATGCTGGACGCGGCGGCGATCGAGGCGCGCTACCCCGGCGCGCCGCTGCCGCCCGCCCTCCTGGCCGCGCGCGGGCCGGAGGAGGCGCCGCGCCGCCACCGCGTGGTGGAGGCCGTCTGGCCCGAGCGCCAGGGCAGCGCCTATCTCGCGGTGCTGGAATGGGAGGGGCAGGCGGTGCCGCTGGCCTCGGGCCGCTTCCTGGACAGCCCCTTCATCGCGTTCCGCTGGATGAAGCTGCCGGGCGAGACCTATGGCCGCGGCCCGGTGATGAAGGCGCTGCCCGACATCCGCACCGCCAACAAGGTGGTGGAGCTGGTGCTGAAGAACGCCTCCATCGCCGCCACCGGCATCTGGCAGGCGGAGGATGACGGGGTGCTGAACCCCGCCACGGTGAAGCTGGTGCCGGGCGCCATCATCCCGAAGGCGCCGGGTTCCTCCGGCCTGACGCCGCTGGCGGCGCCGGGCAATTTCGATGTCTCGCAGCTCGTGCTGGACGACCTCCGGGCGCGCATCCGCGGCGCCCTGCTGGCCGACCGGCTGACCCTGCCGCGCCAGGCGCCGATGACGGCGACCGAGGTGCTCGAGCGCAGCGCCGAGAGCGCCCGCCTGCTCGGCGCCACCTATGGCCGGATGCAGGCCGAGCTGCTGACGCCGCTGATCGGCCGCTGCCTCTCCATCCTGCGCCGCCGCGGCGAAGTGCCGCCGGTGATGCTGGACGGGCGCGAGGCGCGGCTGACCTACCAGTCGCCGCTGGCCCGCGTGCAGGGCCGCGCCGACGCCGCCAACACGCTGCTGTTCCTGCAGGCCGTGGCGGCGCTGGGCCCCACGGCCGCGGCGCAGCTCGACCTGGCGGCGGCGACCCGCCACCTGGCCCGCACGCTCGCCGCGCCGGCCGGTCTCCTGAACCCCGTCGAGGAGTGACACCCCGCATGTCCGAAAACCTGCTGGAACCCGCGCCGGCGCCCACGGGGTCCTCCCCGGCCCGGCCGGAGGATGTGCCGGAGAAGTTCTGGGACGCCGAGACCCAGTCGCTGCGCGTCGACGCGCTGCTGAAATCCTATCGCGAGCTGGAGAAGCGCCTCTCCCAGCGCGCCATGCCGCCGGCCGAGGACGCGCCGCAGGAGGAGCGCGCCCGCTTCCTGCGCGCCCTCGGCGTGCCGGAGACGCCGGAGGAGTATGCCATCGAGCCGCGCCACGAGATGTGCGGCCCGGACGCGGCGGTGAACGCCCGGCTGCACGCGGCCGGCTTCACCTGCCAGCAGGTGCAGCTGGTCTATGACCTCGCGGCCGAGCGGCTGCTGCCGCTGATCGCCGAGGCCGCCGCCGATTACGAGGCGCAGAAGCAGCGCGCGAAGCTGGCGCAGGAATTCGGCGGCGAGGAGGCCTTCCAGCGCCTGGCGCCGCAGATCGCCGCCTGGGGCCGCGCCAACCTCGCGCCGCCGGTGTTCGAGGCGCTCTCCACAACTGCGGAAGGCGTGCTCGCCCTGCACCGCATGATGGCGAAGGGCGAGCCCAGCCTGGTGCGCGACGCCGAGCCCGCCGAGCAGCTCGACGAGCAGGCGCTGCGCCGGATGATGCGCGACCCGCGCTACTGGCGCTCGCGCGAGCCGGAATACGTCAAGCGCGTGACGGACGGCTTCCGGCGCCTGTTCGGCCAGGACTGAGGCCCGCCCGGCCCGGCCCCGCCTGCGGTCCTGGCCACCCCGGCCCCTTTCCGCCGCCGCGCAACCCGGCCTTCCGCCGGGTGCGGTGGCATGCCCGCCCCACCGGCCCCGCGAGGCCAACCGGTGGGGCGGGCGCGTGCCCATCCCATTCTCCGCCCATGCTGAAGGAACACGGTATGTCCGCTTCCATCGACCAGGTCTTCGCGAAGCAGTTCCAGTCCGAGGTGCACGACGCCTACCAGCGCCAGGGCAGCAAGCTGCGCCCGACGGTGCGCAGCAAGGGCGGCGTGCGCGGCGCCTCCACCGTCTTCCCCGTGGTGGGCCACGGCACCGCGGCGGCCAAGGCGCGCAACGGCGCCGTGCCGGTGATGAACCTGGCGCATTCCAACGTCGAGTGCTTCCTGCAGGACTACTATGCCGGCGAGTGGATCGACCGGCTCGATGAGCTGAAGACCAACATCGACGAGCGCCAGGTGGTGGCCAATGCCGGCGCCTACGCGCTCGGCCGCAAGACCGACGAGCTGATCATCGCGGCGCTCGACACCGCCACCAACGAGGCGGTGGGCACCGCCGCCGGCACCACCGACACCGATGGCCTGACCCGCGCGAAGGTGCTGAAGGCCTTCGAGATGCTGGGCGCGGCCGATGTGCCGGACGACGGCAACCGCTTTGCCATCGTCGGCTGGAAGCAGTGGAGCGAGCTGCTGCAGATCGAGGAGTTCGCCAACAGCAACTATGTGGGCGATGCCGACCTGCCCTGGAAGGGCACGCAGGTGAAGCGCTGGCTGGGCGCGACCTGGATGCCGCATTCCGGCCTGACCAAGAGCGGCAGCCTGCGCTTCTGCTACTTCTACCACAAGACCGCGATCGGCCACGCCGTGGCGCAGGAGGTCTCGACCGACATCACCTGGCATGGCGACCGCGCGGCCTACTTCGTCAACAACATGATGAGCCAGGGCGCGGTGCTGATCGACCAGGCCGGCGTGGTGCGCATGCGCACCGCCGAGTGAGGCGCGTGGGGCCGGGGGGAGAAGCCTCCCGGCCCCTGATCCTTTTTCCCTGACGAAGGAGTTTCGCGATGGCGCTGTCCGCGCTCGTCCTCTGCTCGCGTGCCCTGCTGAAGATTGGCGCGCAGCCTGTCGCCTCCCTCGACGAGGGCACCGCCGAGGCGGAGGTGGCGGCGAATTTGTATCCGGCGATCCGCGACGCGCTGCTCTCGGCGCATCCCTGGAGCTTCGCGACGGGGCAGATGGCGCTGCCGCGCCTCGTGGCCGTGCCCTACGCCGATTACGCCTACGCCTACCAGCTCCCCGCCGACTTCCTGCGCATCCTGTCCGCCGGCGGCGCCGGCGCGGGGCGCGGCATCGACTACCGCATCCATGAGCACCGCCTGCACACCGATGCCGCGGCGGTGACGCTGACCTACCTGTTCCGCCCCGACGAGAGCGCTTTCCCGGCCTTCTTCGCCAATGCGCTGGTGGCGCGGCTGGCGGCGGAGTTCTGCATCCCGCTCACCGAGAGCGGCAGCCGCGCCGAGATGCTGCAGCGCCTGGCCGAGCACGAGACGCGCCAGGCCCGGCTGATCGACAGTCAGCAGCAGACGGTGCGCGCGATCGAGGATTTTCCGCTGATTTCCGCGAGGGGGTGAGAGCATGGCCGCCGGCCGCAGCACCAAGACCAGCTTCACCGCGGGCGAACTCGGCGACCAGCTGCTGGGCCGGGGCGATCTGCGCGCCTTCGAGAACGGCGCGCGCCGCCTGCGCAACGTGTTCATCCAGCCCACCGGCGGCGTGACGCGCCGGCCCGGCCTGCGCCATGTGGCGACGCTGCCCGGCGCCGCGCGGCTGATCGCCTTCGAGTTCAACACGGAGCAGAGCTACCTGCTGGCGCTGACGCATCAGCGCCTCGACGTCTATCTGGGCGACCTGCTGGTGGCGACGCTGGCGGCGCCCTGGACCGGCGCGATGCTGGACCAGATCGCCCACACCCAGAGCGCCGACACGCTGCTGCTGCTGCATCCCGCGATGCCGCCGCAGCGCGTGACGCGCAGCAGCCACACGAGCTGGAATCTCGGCGGCTGGAACTGGATCGCCGCGCCGTTCTTCCGCTTCGCCGACCCTGGCGTGACGATGACGCCGGGCGGCACCACCGGCAGCGTGACGCTGACGGCGAGCGCACCCTTCTTCGAGGCCGGCCATGCCGGCTCGCAGCTCCGCATCGGCGGCCGGCGCGTGACGGTGACGGCGGTGGCCTCGGCCACCAGCGCCACCGCGCAGGTTGTGGAGACGCTGGCCGCGGCCGCGGCCACGCAGGACTGGGACGAGGCCGCCTTCAGCAGCGTGCGCGGCTGGCCGGCGACGGCCTGCTTCCACCAGGACCGCCTGGTGCTGGGCGGCTCGCGCGACCTGCCGAACCGGCTCTGGCTCTCCCGCTCGGGCGATCTGTTCAACTTCGACCTCGGCACCGGCCTCGATGACCAGGCGATCGAGTTCGGCCTGCTGTCGGACCAGGTGAACGCCATCCGCGCGGTGTTCTCGGGGCGGCACCTGCAGGTCTTCACCTCGGGCGCCGAATGGATGGTGACGGGCGACCCGATGACGCCGGCCTCGATCCAGCTGCACCGGCAGACGCGCATCGGCATGCCGAACAGCCGCATCCTCCCGCCCGTCGACGTCGATGGCAGCACCATCTTCGTCGCCCGCTCCGGCCAGGCGGTGCATGAATTCGCCTATACCGACGTGCAGCAGGCCTACCAGGCGAGCGACCTGGCGATGATGGCGCGCCACCTGGTGCAGGACCCTGTCTCGCTGGCCTACGACCAGACGCGCCGCCTGCTGCATGTGGCGATGGCCGATGGCAGCCTCTCCACCCTGACGCTCTACCGCGCCGAGCAGGTGACGGCCTGGACCCGACAGGAGACGGAGGGTGCCTTCCGCGCCCTGGCCGAGATCGACGGCGTGGTGTGGTGCGCCGTGGAGCGCGCCGGCACGGTGCGGCTGGAGCGCTTCGACGATGCGCTCGCCGTCGATGCCGGGCTGACCGGCAGCGCCGACACGCCGAAGGCGCACTGGACGGGCCTCGGTCACCTTCAGGGCCGCGCCGTGCAGGTGGTGGCCGATGGCGCGCCGCACGGCACCTTCACCGTGCTGTCCGGCGGCGTGACGCTCGACGAGCCGGCCGGCGAGGTGCAGGTCGGTCTCGGCTTCAGCCATGTGATCGAGCCGCTGCCGCCGCAATTGCTGAGCGCCGGCGGCAGCCGCAGCGGCCCGTTGCGGCTGGTGGCCGCCAGCTTCCGCGTGCTGGAGACGGCGGCGCTCTCGGTCGATCTCGGCCGCGGCGCGCAGCCCGTGCCGTTCCGGCGGCTGGACACGGCGCTGCTCGACGCCGCGCCGCTCCGCTTCACCGGCGACGTGACGCTGCGCGCCTTCGGCTGGCGGCGCGACACGATGCGGCCGCTCTGGCGCATCGAGGGCGATACGCCGCTGCCGCTGACCCTGCTTTCCGTCACCATCGAGACGAGGATGACCGACTGATGGCCCAGCTTGCCCCCATCGCCACGCTCGTCGGCACGGGTGCCTCGCTCTACGGCACGGTGCGCCAGGGCCAGGCGCAGGCCGCCCAGGCCCGCGCCCAGCAGCAGCAGGAGGCCGCCAGCCTCGCCGCGCGCCAGCAGCAGATCGCGGCCCAGCAGGAGGCGGATGCGCGCGCGCGGCAGGACCGGCTGGAGCGCACCGTGGCCTCCACCCGCGCGCGCCTCGCGGCGGCCGGTGTCAGCCCGGACCAGGGCTCTGCCGCCGCCATCACCACCGGGCTGGAGCAGGATGCCGCGGAGACGGCGCAGGGCAGCCAGGAGGCGGCCGCCGCGCGCATGGCGGCGGGCCGCAGCTCGCTGCTGCGCGAGGATGGCTCGCTGACCACCTGGCTGCGCGCCGGCTCCAGCTTCGGCGGGGCGCTGCGCTCGCTGCTGGACTAGCGCGGCCCGACGGGCACGTCCGCGGCCGGCGGCCGCTCCATCCCACCATCCGTATGAGAGATCCGCATGGCCGAGCATATCCGCATCGGCGACATCACGCCGCGTGTGCATTACGCGGCGGATGGCGCGCTGACCACCTTCGTCTATCCCTTTCCCATCTTCGAAGCCGGGGACCTGGAAGTCCGCGTCGACGGCCTCGTGCAGTCCGGTGGCTACGCGGTGCAGGGCGCCGGCGCCTCGGAAGGCGGCACGGTGGTGTTCGACGCGCCGCCCGGCGCCGGGCGGCAGGTGCTGCTGCGCCGCGTGCTGCCGATCGAGCGCGTCACGGACTTCCAGCCGAACGGCGTGCTGCGCGCCAAGGTGCTGAACGACGAGCTGGACCGGCAGACCGCGATCCTGCAGGGCCTGCGCGACGAGATCGCCAACACGGTGCGCACGGGGCCGGGCGACCTGCCGGCGCAGCTGGTGCTGCCCGGCCGTGGCGGCCGCGCCAACCGGCTGCTCGGCTTCGACAGCCTGGGCAACGTCACCGCCGTGCCGCGCGAGCCGGTGCTGGAGGCGCCGTTCGAGGGCGCCATCCCGCGCACCGTCGAGGACAAGCTGGCCGAGCGGCTGACCGCGCGCGACTTCGGTGCGGCCGGAGACGGGATCAGCGATGACGGCCCCGCCCTGCAGGCAGCGATGAACGCCGCCGCCGCCGCCGGAAAGCTGCTGGAGATCGGCGAGGGCAGCCACCGCACCAGCATGCCGCTGGTGCTGCCGGGCGCCGCCGCCGGGCTGATCATGCGCGGCAGCATCGTCTATGCCGGGCTCGGCGGCGAGGCGGCGCTGACCATCGGCGACGGCGCCGCGACGCGCAACCAGGCAAAGCTCTACCAGGGGCTGCGCGTGCTGCGCGCCAGCCTCTCCGACTGGGCCAGCGAGGCGGATATCGGCCTGCTGCTGCGCAACCTCGATGCCTGCCTCGTCGAGATCCGCCAGGTGGAGGGTTTCACCATCGGCGTCCGCACGCTGGGCGACGAGCTGGGCTTCGAGGACAGCACGCTGCATCTCGGCCGGCTGGTGAACAACCGCATCGGCCTCGACATCCGCACCAGCAGCGCCGCCGCCTGGAACAATTCCATCCGCTACGTCGGCGGCCACTTCGCCAACAGCGGCAGCGTGCATCCGGAGATCTCGCGCTTCGGCGTGCGCTTCTCCTGCGCGCCCGGAGCCTATCCGCGGCACAATGCGCACACCTTCTACGGCCCCGCCTTCGAGCTGCAGCGCCAGGGGACGCCCGGCACGGTGGACGCCATCCCCTTCCTGCTGGAGGCGGGGGACGAGCGCGGCATCGTCGCGCGCAATGTTCGCATGGAGCAGTGCAGCCCGTATGTGGCGCGGCATGCCGGTGGCGCCAATGACTGCCTCTACGAGGTGGCCTATGCCGGCACCTACGCCTTCACCGGCGCCGCCATCGACTACACCGCGGCGGCCACGCGCGCCGGCGGCACGGTGGTGGCGCTGCACCAGGCGACGGCGGCGCATGGCGCCCCCCGCCTGGTGGCGGCGGCGGAGAATGTCCGGCGCCGCGCCTTCCGCCAGACGATCGACACGGCGGATGGCGTGGGGTTCGAGCAGATGGCTGTGCTGTCCGGCAACCCCGCCGGCCCGCCCGCCACGCTGTCCGGCTTCGCCTTCGCCGGCCTGTCGCAGATCACGCTGAATTCGGACAGCGTCGGCCTCCCGACCAGCCGCGCCCTCGCCTTCATCGTCGATTGCGGGGAGTGCAAGGAGTTCTTCCTCGCCGCCGAGGGCAGCGAGCTGCGCCCGGTGGTGATGCAGTTCGACGCCGGCGAGGCGGTGCTGGGCGAGGCGAGCCGCGTCATGCTCTCCAACATGAACACGCTGTGGTCGGGCAGCCCGAGCCATTTCTGGGAGGGCAACGCCGATCTCGACAGCCTGGTGGGGGGCTTCCCGATCAACCGTCTGCAGCGCGTCACGCTGCACGCCAATGCGCGCTACGCCGCCATCGGCGTGCGCGGCGGCTCCGCCGGCGCGGTGCTGAAGGCGCTGCGCCTCTACTGCTCGCCGCTGCATTCGCCCGCGCTGGTCTATGGCGGCGGCCGCAGATGGGGCGTGCGCGAATACACCGGCAGCCTCGATTTCGACCTGGGGAACCTCGCCGCCGGCGCCGCCGCCACGCAGGTGGTGCCGGTGCCCGGCGTGGTCGGCGGCGACTTCGTGCAGGCCAGCTACACCGCCCTCTCGGCCTTCGTCGAGACGGTGCCGACCATCACCACCTCGGCCACGGCCGGCGCCCCGGGCACGGTGACGGTGCAGTTCCGCAACCGCCATGCCTCCACGGCCATCGACCTGGCGGCCGGCACGCTGTTCGTGCGCGCCGTGAAGCCGCGCCTGTGAGCCGCACCGAACTTGTCGCGGAGGAATTGCAGCGTGCCATCCGGCATGTGGTGGACGACTACAACGCCTTCGTGGTGCGCGGGCCCGTGCCCGGCACGCATGACGATGCCAAGGCCTTCGCCGCGCACCATGCCGCGGCGAAGGCCGCCCTGACGCATCTGGAGCACCTGATGAAGCTCGCCCGCGCGGCCTGCGCGAGCGGGGAGGAGCAGGGCATGGCGCATGCCGTGGCCCTGCTGCGCCAGGCGCGCGGCGCCCTGGCCGATGCCTCTCTAGAGGCTGAGGAGGAGAGCGACACCGATGACGGAGCCGCCGGTTGAGCTGATCGAGTTCGTCTGGGTCTGGAACATCGAGGCGGGGCAGGACACGCCCGCCGTGCACCGGCGCATCCTGCGCTGGCTGGCGGGCCGCCGCGCGGCCGGCGACAACCGGCTGCTGCTGATGGCTTTCCGCGGCTGCGGCAAGTCCACGCTGGTCGGCCTCTACTGCGCCTGGCTGCTGGCGCGCTGGCCGGAGACGCGGATCCTGGTGCTGGCGGCCGACCACCCGCTGGCCACCAAGATGGTGGCCACGGTGCGGCGCATCATCGAGCGGCACCCGCTCTGCCGCCACCTGCTGCCGGACGCGCCGGAGGCCTGGGCGTCGGACCGCTTCGCCGTCCGCCGCGCCGGCGCGCTGCGCGACCCCTCGATGCTGGCCGCCGGCCTCGGCGGCAACATCACGGGCACCCGCGCCGACGTCATCATCTGCGACGATGTCGAGGTGGCCGGCAATTGCGACACGCCGGGCAAGCGCGCGGAGCTGCGCGAGCGGCTGGCGGAGACGGAGTTCATCCTGACGCCGGGCGGCACGATCCTCTATGTCGGCACGCCGCACTGCGCGGAAAGCCTCTACGTGCCGCCGGGCACGGAGGGCGCCTATCTCGCCGGCTACCGCCGCCTGGTGGTGCCGCTGCTCGACGCTGCCGGCGGCAGCGCCTGGCCCGAGCGCTTCCCCGTGCCGGCGGTGGAGCAGCTGCGCGACCGCGTCGGCCCGCTGCACTTCACCCGCCAGATGCTGTTGCGCGCCGTCTCGGCGGGGGCCGCGCGCTTCGATCCGGCGCAGATCATCCGCTACGCCGAGGAGATCGACTACCGCGAGGCGCTGGGGCGGCCGGTGCTCAGCCTGCTCGGCCGCCGCATGGTCTCGGGCGGCGGCTTCTGGGACCCCGCCTATGGCCGCCCCGGCCGGGGCGACGGCAGCGTGCTGGCGGCCTGCTTCGCCGATGCGGAGGGCAACCACTACCTGCACCGCCTGGCCTACCTGACGCACGATCCGGATTCACCGGAGGACCCGGCCACCCAGCAATGCCGGCAGGTGGCGCGTCTCGCCGGCGAGCTGATGCTGCCGGTGCTGCGGGTGGAGACGAACGGCATTGGCCGCTTCCTGCCCAGCCTGCTGCGGCGGGAACTGGCGCGTGCCGGCGCCGCCTGCGCCGTGGTCGAGCAGCACAGCCACCGCCCGAAGCAGGAGCGCATCCTGGCGGCGCTGGACCCGGTGCTGGCGGGGCGGCGCCTGCATGCGCATGCCCAGGTGTTCCGCACGCCCTTCGCCGCCGAGCTGGCGGAATGGAAGCCCGACACGCCCGGCACGCGCGACGACGCGCTCGATGCGCTCTCCGGCTGCCTGCTGGCCGAGCCGGTGCGCCTGCCGGGATTGCCGCCCGCGCCGCGGCCGCCTGGATGGCGCGGCATGGCGGCGCAATAAAAAAATTGCCATTCGAATTCACTTTTTGTTGATAATAGCCCGAATGGCCCGTAAGGTTCCTCCGTCAGCGCCGCAATTGCGCCTTGGCTCAGGCAGCCCGCCGGGTTTTCAGCACGTCCGCCGCATGCCGCGCTTCCCCCTCGGCCGTCAGCCGGAAGCGCCCGTCCGCGCGTGGCGCGGCGAGGCCCATGCCAGCCAGCCGGTGCAGGCAGGGGCCATCCTTCAGCCCATCGGGCCGGCCCAGCGGGCCCGCCAGGCGCAGCCTGTGCAGCGCCGAGCGGCAGCAGGTCTCAAGATACGGCTCGTTCCACATCGTTCCATCGCAACCGTCACGGCAGGCGTCGGTGCCCCCTTCCCGGAGGGTGGCGCCGGCGCCTGTGGTGTTCAAGAAGGCCAAGGAGGGCCGGATGAACCCGCTTGATCTGGAACCCCAGACGCTGGCCACCGTCGCCCAGGCCCCGATCCTGGTGCTGCTCGCCTGGATGCTGCGCGGCTTGCGCCGTGGCGCGGACGAGCGCTGCGGCGAGGAGGCGCCGCGGGCCGACTACGACGCGCTCGCGCGCACGCGGGACGAGCTCGCCGCCTTCAAGCTGGAGGTGGCGCGCACCTATGTGCCGCTGTCGCTGATCCGCGATGTCGACCAGCGCCTCAGCCGGCAATTGCTGCGCATCGAGGAGAAGCTCGATGCGGCCACCCGAGCCGCCACGGCTGCTGCGGCCCTGCAATCCGCCCAGCGTGGCTGGCGCTCCGAAGACCGCAGCTGAGAGAGCCCCTCACATGAGCATCGCCCTGTCCCGCACCATCGACGTGCTGACCCTGCCGGCCCAGGACATCCTGGCCATGACCCTCTGGGCCGAGGCCGGCACCCGCCCGGTCCGCGCCATTGAGGGCGCTGGCCGCGACCATCATGAACCGCGTCCGCCTGGCCGAGAGCGGCGCGGTGACGCATTGGGGCCAGGGGCTGTCGGCCATCTGCCGCGCGCCCTTCCAGTTCTCCTGCTGGAACCGCAACCACCTGCGCCATGCGCTGATGCTGGCCATCCCGCCGGGCGACCCGGCCTATGCCATCTGCCGCCGCATCGCCGTGCGCGCCGCCTCCGGCGCCCTGGCGGACTCCACCGGCGGCGCCACCCACGCGCATGACGTGGACGAGCTGCCGCCCTGGGCGGTCGGCGTGCCGCCGCTGGCCGAGATCGGCTGCATGCTGTTCTACCGCGTCGAGCCCCGCTAAACGGAGGGGATGGAGCCCCTCATCTACACCATGGTCCGCGACGCGGACTGGCGCGAGGCCCGCGCCGCCGGCCAGTATCGCGGCAGCGCCGAGGATGCGCGGGATGGTTTCCTGCACTTCTCGACCGCGGCCCAGCTCCGCGCCAGCGCCGCGAAGCACCGCGCCGGCCAGCCCGACCTCTGGCTGGTCGCCGCGGATGCGGCGGCGCTGGGCGTGGCGCTGCGCTGGGAGCCGGCCAGCGGCGGCAAGCGCCCTGGCCTGTTCCCGCATCTCTACGGCCCGCTGCCCCTGGCGGCGGTGCGCTGGTCGATGCCGCTGCCCCTCGGGCCGGACGCCCTCCACCGCTTCCCCGAGGACATTCCCTGAGACTTAGCCCTGAGACCTGGCCCTGAGACTTGGTCCTGAAGTTCGGCCTTCACTCGACCCGCAGCGCCGCGCGCAGCTCCGCCGCGCCGGCCGGGTCGCACAGCCCCTGCAGCCGCCCCGCCGCCAGCCGCGCATAGCGCAGCAGCAGCGCCTTGCGCCGCGCCGGCGCCAGCCGGCGCTCCGCCGGCTGCCGCAGGATGGCCGCCTCTCCCCCCTCCGCCACGATCAGCCCGACATCCTCCGGCAGCAATTCCTGCGGGAAATCGAGATCCACCGCGAAGAACAGCCGGTCGCACCATTCCCGGTACTCGTGCCATTTGCCGTCGCTGAGGAAGTCGCGCGCGCAGCTCTTCACCTCGATGGCGGTGAAACCGCCATCCGGCTCCAGCGCCAGGATGTCGAGCCGCCGGCCGGTTGGCAGCGGCACTTCCAGCACCGGCGCCCAGCCCAGCCGGCCGCAGAGCCGCGCCGCCGCGCGGCACACCGTCAAGGTCCGCTCCGGAATGGAGGGAAGGGGGGAGATCTCGGCCATCCCGCCCATGTTCGCTCTCCGTTCCCTCCCGCGTCAAGCCGTGCCGGCCTAGTGTGGGCCGATGGGTGCTGAACCGCCGTTCTGGAAGACCAAGACGCTGCCGGCGATGAGCCGGTCCGAGTGGGAAAGCCTGTGCGATGGCTGCGGCCGCTGCTGCCTGCACAAGCTGCGTGACGAGGACACGGAGGCGCTGGTCTGGACCAACGTGGCCTGCCGCCTGCTCGACACCGGGAGCTGCCGCTGCCGCGACTACCCCAACCGCCGCGAGCATGTGCCCGACTGCGTGAAGCTGACGCCGAAGCGCCTGGCGAAGATCGACTGGCTGCCGCCCTCCTGCGCCTACCGGCTGGTGGCGGAGGGGAAGGATTTGCCCTGGTGGCACCCGCTGGTCTCCGGCGACCCCGAGACGGTGCACCGCGCCGGCGCCTCGGTGCGTGGCCGCGCCGTGCCGGAGCGCGCGGCGCGCGACCTGGAGGACCATGCGGCGGACTGGCCCGGCGAGTGGCCCGGCGAGGAACCGGGGCCGGAGACGCCCGGCGCCCCGCCGCGGAAGCCTGGGCGGTGAGCCAGGCCAAGTCCCTCCCGGCCCGGGCGGACCGTCTGCCCGGCGCCGTGTTTCGCCGTAGCCGATCTGCGTCCCCACCCAGGAAAGGTCCCCGCCATGAATGAGCCGCTGCGCTGCCGCCCGCCCGCCACCGCCACCGTGCAGATCGACAACGATGATCTGCGGGTCACCCGCTGGGATTTTCCGGTGGGGGCGGAGACGGGCTGGCACCGGCATGGCTGGAAATACGTGGTGGTGCCGGTCTCCGCCGGCACCATGCTGCTGGAGCTGCCGGGCGGGCAGACCGCCGATGTCAGCCTGACCCCAGGCACCTCCTATGAGCGGCCCGCCGGCGTCGAGCACAATGTCGTGAATTCCGGCTCCGCGGCTTTCAGCTTCGTCGAGATCGAGCTGAAGGGGTTTCCCGGCTAAGGTCGCGCTTCGGGCTTCCCTTTTTCCCGCGAATCCGGCAGGAGGGTGCGATGCGCCCCTCCGCCGTTGAGGTCGCGCTCCGGTACCGCGCCGCAGGCGCCGTCCTTGTTTTTCCGCCCGCCCGGCCCCTCATCTGGCGACAGGTGTCATGCGGTCTGCCCAGGGATTCTTGTCCATTGCGCTCTGCCTTCGCTCCCACGGAATTTGAGGCATGGCTGGAGGCTGCGCCGCATCCCTACGTGGTGATGGATGCCCGCTTCGTCCTCGTCTGGGCCAACCGCGCCTATCTCCGTGTCACAGAGCGGCAGGCGGAGGACATCCTCGGCCGCAACATCTTCGATGCCTTCCCCTCCGGCCCGCACGATCCGAACGGGGAGGGCGCGCGGCAGCTCCGCAAGTCGCTGCAGACGGTGTTGCAGACCCGCGCGCAACATACCCTGGCGCTGATCCGCTACGCCATTCCCCGCACTGACAACAACAGCGGCACGCTATTCGAGGAGCGCTTCTGGAGCGCCACGCACACCCCGATCCTCGATGCGGATGGCGAGGTCCGCTACATCCTCCAGCAGACCGACGACGTGACCGAGATCCAGGCGCTGCGCCGCCGGGTCCACATGAGCTCCGAGCAGGGCGAGGCCGGCCTGGATGCGGAGGCCTCGCTGGAGGGCGCCGTGTTCCGCCGGGCGCAGGAGGTGCAGGCGGCGAACTGGGCGCTGGATGCCGAGCGGACGCAGCTGCGCCGCCTCGTCGAGCAGGCCCCCGCCTTCGCCGCCTTCCTGCGCGGGCCGGACCATACCTTCGAGATCGCCAACGAGGCCTATCTCAGCCTGGTCGGGCATGACGACATCCTCGGCAAGCCGGTGCGCCATGCCCTGCCGGAACTGAGCGGGCAGCCCTTCTTCGGGATACTCGACGAGGTCTACGCCACCGGCCGCGCCTTCAACGGCCGTTCCATGCCCGCCTCCCTGCGCCAGCTCGGCGGCGCCGAGATCGTCGAGCGCTTCCTCGACTTCGTCTTCCAGCCGATCCTCGACAGTGACGGCCAGGTGTCCGGCATCTTCGTGCTGGGCTACGACATCACCGAGCAGAAGCGCGTCGCGGACGAGCTGGAACTCTACAAGAACCAGCTCGAGGAGATGGTGCGCGTGCGCACCCGCGCGCTGGAGGAGAGCGAGGCCGAGCGCCGCCGCACCGAGGCCGCGCTGCGCCAGAGCCAGAAGATGGAGGCCATCGGCCAGCTCACCGGCGGCGTGGCGCACGACTTCAACAACCTGCTGCAGATCCTGAGCGGCAACCTGCAGATGCTGCAACGGGCCCAGCTTTCCGCCGGCGACCTGCGCCGGCTGGATGCGGCGCTGGGCGCGGTGGACCGCGGCGCCAAGCTGTCCTCGCAGCTGCTCGCCTTCGCCCGCCGCCAGCCGCTGGAGCCCCGCCCGGTCAATCTCGGCCGGCTGGTGCGCGAGATGGACGACCTGCTGCGCCGCGCCCTGGGCGAGGCGATCGAGCTGGAGACCGTCATCGCCGGCGGGCTGTGGAACACCCTGGCCGATCCGGACCAGGTGCAGAACGCCCTGCTGAACCTGGCGGTGAACGCGCGCGATGCGATGGACGGCACGGGGCGCCTGACCATCGAGGCCGGCAACGCCATGCTGGACGATTTCTACGCCCTGCAGCATGAGGAGGTGAAGGCGGGCCAGTACGTCATGCTCGCCGTCTCCGACACCGGCGCCGGCATTCCGCCCGAGCTGCTGGAAAAGGTGTTCGAGCCCTTCTTCACCACCAAGCGGGAAGGGCGCGGCACCGGCCTCGGCCTCTCCATGGTCTATGGCTTCGTCAAGCAGAGCCAGGGCCACATCAAGATCTATTCTGAGCTGGGCCAGGGCACCACGGTGCGCATCTACCTGCCGCGCAGCCGCGAGGCGGAGGAGGTGCTGCCGCCGCTCACCCTGTCGCCGGTGGAGGGGGGCAGCGAGACCATCCTGGTGGTGGAGGACGACCCGGTGGTGCAGGCCACTGTCGTCGATATGCTGAACGACCTCGGCTACACCGTGCTGCGGGCCTCGGACGGACAGAGCGCGCTCACCCTGGCGCGCAGCGGCGTCTCCATCGACCTGCTCTTCACCGATGTGGTGATGCCGGGGCCGGTGCGCGCGCCCGACCTGGCGCGGCAGGTGCAGGTCATGCTGCCGCACGCGGCCGTGCTGTTCACCTCGGGCTACACCGAGAACGCCATCGTCCATGGCGGGCGGCTCGACCCGGGCGTCAGCCTGCTCTCCAAGCCCTACCGGCGCGAGGATCTGGCGCGCAAGATCCGCCACACCCTCAACAACCGCCGGCAGGCCCTGGCCGCCGCCGCCTCGCCGCGCGTTCCCGTGCCCGCCTACCGCTCCCCGGCCGAGACCGCTCCGGCCGGCGCCATCCGCGTGCTGCTGGTGGAGGACGACCCGCTGATCCTGATGGACACCGAGGACATGCTCTCCGCCCTCGGCTTCCAGGCGGTGGGCGTGCGGGACGGCCGCGCCGCCCTGCGGGTGCTGGAGCGCGAGGGCTTCGACGTGCTGCTGACCGATATCGGCCTGCCGGGCCTTTCCGGCCCGGATCTGGCGCGGCAGGCGCTGGCGCGCTGGCCGGGGCTGCGCATCGTCTTCGCCTCCGGCTATGGCGGGCAGCAGGCGGCGGCGGGGCTTTCGGGCGCGCTGTTCCTCACCAAGCCCTACGGCATGCGCGATCTCGAGGCGGCCATCCAGCGCGCCGCCGCGGCCTGAGCCTCCTGCCCCGCCATCCGGCCGGCCGGCCGGAGGCGGTGCGGCTGCGCGCCGGCGCGGCCTCGCCCGCCCTGGCCTGCCCGGTGCGCTGGCGCCCGCTGGCGCGCGCCCGGCATGTCTCGCTGCGCATCGACCCGGTGGCGGGGGTGGTGGTCGTTGTCCTGCCGCCGCAGGCGGGCCGCCGGGCCGGGCTGGCGCTGCTGCGGCGGCACGCCGAATGGGTGGCGCGGGAGATGGCGGCGCTGGCGCCGCGCCGGCCGCTCGGGCCAGGCGCGCTGGTGCCGCTGGGCGATGTGCCGCACCCCATCCTGCACCGCCCCGGCCACCCCGCCGGCCCGGCCGAGCTGCTCGGCGGCCGCATCCTGGTGGGGGGCGCCGCGGAGGCGCTGCCGCGCCGCGTGCTGGAGCTGCTGCGGGCCGAGGCCGGCCGGCGCATCGCGCCGCGGGTGCGGCGCCACGCGGCGGCGCTGGCGGTGGCGCCTTCTGCCGTGCGGCTGAAGGATACGCGCAGCCGCTGGGGCAGCTGCGCGCCGGATGGCACGCTGGCCTTCTCCTGGCGGCTGGTGATGGCGCCGGGCTGGGTGCTCGACTCGGTGGTGGCGCATGAGGTGGCGCATCTTTCCGAGCGGAACCACTCGCCGCGCTTCTGGGCGCAGCTCGGCCGCCTGGCGCCGCGCCACGAGGGTGCGCGAGAGTGGTTGCGCCGGCACGGGCCGGGGCTGCTGCGCATCGGCTGAGGCCGGCGGGCAGGGCGCCAGGCGGGGCGAGGAGGGGGGGAAGGGCGCTTCCCGCCCGGCGGCGGCCCTGCCATACCGGCGGCGCAGCGGCAGCCCGTTGCCGCGCAGGGAGACCCGCCATGATTCTTCTCGTCACCGGGGCGAGCGCCGGGTTCGGTGCCGCCATCGCCCGCCGCTTCGCGCAGCAGGAGGAGGGCGCGCGCATCATCGCCGCCGGCCGCCGGCAGGACCGCCTGGAGGCGCTGGCCGCCGAGCTGGGCCGGGAAAAGGTGCTGCCCCTGGTGCTGGACGTGCGCGACGGCGCCGCCGTCGCCGCCGCCATCGCCGGCCTGCCGCCCGCCTGGGCGGAGATCGACCTGCTGGTGAACAATGCCGGCCTCGCCCTCGGCCTGGAGCCTGCCCAGCGCGCCAGCCTCGAGGACTGGGAGACGATGATCGACACCAACGTGAAGGGCCTCGTCGCCGTCACCCACGCGGTGCTGCCGGGCATGGTGGCGCGCAACCGCGGCCATGTCGTCAACATCGGCTCCACCGCCGGCGAGTGGCCCTATCCGGGCGGCAACGTCTATGGCGCCACCAAGGCCTTCGTCCGGCAGTTCAGCCTGAACCTGCGCGCCGACCTGTTCGGCACCGCCGTGCGGGTGACGGATGTCGAGCCCGGCCTGGTCGGCGGCACGGAGTTCTCGAAGGTGCGCTTCGGCGACGAGGCGCGGGCCGCGGCCGTCTACCAGGGCACCGAGGCGCTGACGCCGGAGGACATCGCCGATGCCGTCCACTGGGTGGCCTCGCGCCCGGCGCGGGTGAACGTGAACACGCTGCAGGTGATGCCGGTCTGCCAGAGCTTCGGCCCGCTGCGCGTGCACCGGGACTAGCGGCGGGGCCAGCGGCGGAAGGCGGGCGGCGGAAGGCGGGCGGCTTCAGGCCGCCGCGCTGCCGCGCAGGCCCAGCTCCTCCGGCGGCAGCGGCAGGCCGAACAGGTAGCCCTGCGCCTCGGCGCAGCCCTCGGCATGCAGCAGGGCGCGCTGCTCCTCGGTCTCCACCCCTTCGGCCAGGACCGGCACGCCGAGCCCCTGGCCGATCGCCAGCACGGCGCGCAGGATGGTCATGGCCTGGCGGTTGCTGCCGATCTCGCGCAGGAAGCTGCGGTCGAGCTTGATCTTGTCGAAGGTGAAGGCGCGCAGCGTGCCGAGCGACGAGTAGCCGGTGCCGAAATCGTCCATCGCCACCTGCACGCCCAGCGCCTTGATCTGGCCCAGCATCTCCTGGGCCCGCTCCTGGTCCTGCATCAGGATGGTCTCGGTGATCTCCAGCTCCAGCCGGCCCGGCGGCAGGCGGGTCTCGGCCAGGATGGTGGCGATGGTCTGCGGCAGATCGGGCTGCAGGAACTGCAGGGGAGACAGGTTCACCGCCACCCGGCCCATGCGCGGCTCGGCGGCAGCGGCGGCGCAGGCGGAGCGCAGCGCCCATTCGCCGAGGGTCAGGATCAGCCCGCTCTCCTCGGCCAGCGGGATGAACTCGGCCGGCGGGACGAAGCCGCGCACCGGGTGCTGCCAGCGCATCAGCGCCTCGAAGCCGGTGCGCCGGCCGGTCGCCAGCTCCACCTGCGGCTGGTAGAACAGGCGGAGCTGCCCGTCCGCCAGGGCGCTGCGCAGATCCTCTGCCAACCGGCGGCGCACCCGCACGCTGGCGTCCATCTCCGTCTGGTAGAAGCAGGCGCCGCCGCTGCGCAGGGTCTTGGCGCGGCGCATCGCCACGTCGGAATCGGCGAGCAGCGCCTCGCCTGTCCTCGCATCCAGCGGGAACAGCGCGACGCCGATGCCGGCGCTGACCAGGATCTCCGAATGCCCGGCCCAGTGCGGCTGGTGCGCCAGCGCCTCCAGCGCGTCGAGCAGGCCGCGCAGCTCGCCCTCGGCCGTGTAGGGCACCAGCAGGGCGAACTCGTCGCCGCCGAGGCGCCCCGCCACGCCGCCGGCCGGCACCAGGACGGAGAGCTGCCGGGCATAGCTGCGCAGCACCCCGTCGCCGGCCATGTGGCCATGCAGGTCGTTGATCTCCTTGAACCGGTCCAGGCCCAGCCGGATCAGCGCCACGCTCTGCCGCGCCCCGCCGGCGGCACGCAGCGTCTGCTCCAGCTGCTGGGTGAAGCGGGCGCGGTTGGGCAGGCCGGTCAGCGCGTCGTGCAGCGCCAGGTGGCGGATGCGCCGCTCCTGCTCGCGCCGCTCCCGCAGGTCGCGCAGCGCGAAGACGCGCTTGCCCGGGCGCGGCACGTTCTCGCGCACCACCAGCTCCACATCCAGCAGCGTGCCGTCGGCGCGGCGCAGCTGGGTTTCCACCGTCGCCTCCGGCTGGCCCTCCGGCAGGTGCAGCGGCGGCAGCAGCGTGCCGGGCATCTCCTGCCCCAGCAGCTGGGCGCGCGGCAGGCCGACCATCGCCTGGAAGCTCTGGTTGGCTTCCAGGATGCGGCCATCCCGCACGATGGCCAGCCCCTCGATCGCGGAGTCGACGAGGCGGCGCATGCGCAGCATGCCGTCCTCCTCGTTGCGGTGGTCGATCAGGTAGGCGGCGGCGGCGGCGGCCATCACCATCAGCGCCACCAGCCCGACCGTCAGCGCCAGGGCGGCCTGGGTGCCATTGTCGGGCATGTCCAGCGGCAGCGGCAGCACCAGCACCGCCGCCATGCCGGTGAAGTGCAGGAGGAAGATGCCGGTGCCGAACAGCAGCGCGCCTTCCAGGGTGCTTCGCCAGCCGGTGCCGCGCAGGCTGCGCCAGACCGCCGCCATGCCGAACAGCACCGACAGCGCGAGCGAGGCGGCCAGGTAGAAGCGGTCATACGTCACCACGCCGCTGGCGCCATAGGCCAGCATGCCGGTGTAGTGCATGGCGCCGACGCCCGCCCCCACCACCGCACCGCCCAGCAGCGCCGCGCCGCGCGCCGGCCCCACCGCGATGGCGAAGCCGCCGGTGCAGGCGAGGATGGCGATGACCAGCGAGACCAGGGTCAGCAGCGGCTCGAATCCCAGCCGGGTGCCGGGCCCGTAGGCCAGGATGCCGATGAAATGGGTGCACCAGATGGCCGAGCCGCCGGCCATGCCGGCCAGCAGCAGCCAGCCGCCGCGCGACCACGAGCCGGCCTGCAAGGCACGCCGCAGCACGCCCAGCGCCACGACCGAGCCCGCCAGGCACACAATGGCCGCCAGCAGCACCAGCCGCAGGTCATGCTGTTCCGTAATGCACCGGTAGACCTGCATCATGCGCCGCGGCCTTTCATTCTCCTGGCGATCGTCCGGCCGGGACGGCGCCGGCGAAGCTGCATGCTTATCTGAGTGGGCCGGGAATTACCAAAATGTTTGCTAGGGACCCGGCGACGGCGGCGGATGAACGCGCCGCGCGAAAGACCGGCTTTCCTTCTCACGCTCCGGGGCGCGGGCATTGTAAGAAGGCCGCCCATGCCCTCCGTTGTCATGCCCCTCAACCGCTGGCTGCGCTTCCTGGGTCTCGGCCCCCTGCCGCGCCACGAGCCGCGGCCGTGGCTGCTGTTCAGCACCGCCGCCCTGCTGGCCGGCCTCTGCATCGCCGCCTGCTACAGCCTGCTGCGCGAGCGCGTTGTGCAGGACACCGCCGCCCAGGCCGGGCTGCTGGCGCGCGGCGTGGCCGGCGGCGTGGCGGAGCAGCTCTCGCGCGAGCTGCGGGAGGTGGATCTGCTGCTGCAGGACCTCGCCGCCGGCCTGCCCGGCGGCGCGGCCATCGCCGAGGCTGACCCGGCGGAGGCGCTGCGGCCGCTCCTGCCGCGCCTGCGGGCCCTGCCGCAGCTGCGCGCCGTCCTGGTGGCCGACGCCCAGGGCAGGGTGGTCGCCGCCAGCGCCGCCGCGCTGCTGGAGCAGGGCCTGGCGGACCGCGAGTGGTTCCGGCTGCTGCGCGTCAGCGCGCCGCTGCTGCGGGTCGGCCAGCCGGAGGCGGGGCGCCTGCTCGGCCCCCCCGGCGGCAGCACCCCGCTCGACATCGCCCGGCGCGGCGGCTGGAGCATTCCGGTGGCGCGGCCGCTGCTGGCGCCCGCGGGCGGCTTCCGCGGCGCCGCCATCGCCCTGCTGGCGCCCGAGCACCTGCTCGGCCTGTCGCGGCAGCAGGGCGCGGCCTTCGGCATGAGCCTGCGCCTGCACAGCGGCAACGGGCTGCTGCTGGGCCGCTCCGATGGCGGGACGGAGGGTATCGGCGTGCTGAACGCCAGCGCCTGGCCGTTCCGCGACTTCCTGCCCCGACGCGAGAGCGGTGCGTGGGAGGGGCCGGACCAGGACGGGCGCGAGGTGATCGCGGCCTTCGCCATGACCCGCCCGGCCGGGCTGGTGGTGGAGGTGGCGCAGGACCGCGACCTGGCCCTGGCCGCCGCCCGGCGCTGGTCGGGGCTGCTGCTGCTGGCGCTGGGCGGGCTCGGCCTGCTCGTGCTGGCCGCCTTCTGGCTGATGTTCCGACAGGCCTCGGCGCTGAAGCGTCAGGGCGCGGCGCTGGCCAGGAGCGAGGCCGCCGCCCGTGCCGGCAGCCGCGCCAAGGAGGAGTTCCTGGCGGCGATGAGCCACGAGATCCGCACGCCGATGAACGGCGTGATCGGCGTCACCGGCCTGCTGATGGACACGCCGCTGGAGCCGGGCCAGCGCCGCTATGCCGAGACCATCCAGCGCAGCGCCGAGCACCTGCTGATGCTGCTCAACGACATCCTGGACTTCTCCAAGCTGGAGGCCGGCGCTGTCGCGCATGAGCGGATCGCCTTCGACCTGGAGGCGGAGATCGCCACCATCGTCGAGCTGTTCGCGCCGCGCGCCCAGGCCAGGGGCGTGGCGCTGCTCTGCGACCTGGCGCCGGACCTGCCGGCGCAGGTGCTGGGCGACCCGGGGCGGTTCCGGCAGATCCTGTTCAACCTCGTCGGCAATGCGGTGAAGTTCACGGAATCGGGCTGGATCCTGCTGGAGGTGGAGGCGGTGGCGATGCCGGCCGGCCGGCACGAGGCGGGGCCATGCTGGCGGCTGAGCTGCGGCGTGCTGGACACCGGCATCGGCCTCGACCCCGCCAGCATCCCGACGCTGTTCGAGCGCTTCACCCAGGCCGATGCCTCGATCAGCCGGCGCTATGGCGGCACCGGGCTGGGCCTGGCCATCTGCCGGCGGCTGCTGGAGATGATGGGCGGCGGCATCAGCGCCGCGCCGCGGCCCGGCGGCGGCAGCGCGTTCCGCTTCCACCTGGAGGCCGGCCTCGCTCCCGCCCTTCCCGCTACCTCGGGGGGCGCTGCGGCCCCGCAGGCCGGCAACCCCTTGTCCGGGCAGCGCGTGCTGGCGGTGGACGGGCTGGCGGCGCAGCGCGAGATCCTGCAGCGCCAGCTCGAGGCGATGGGCACCGTGCCGCTGGTGGTGGCCGATGCGGCGGCGGCGCTGGCGGCGCTGCGCCGGCAGCGCTTCGCCCTGGCGCTGATCGAGCATGGGGGGGAAAGCCGCTCCGGCCCGGCCCTGGCCAGCCAGATGCAGGAGGCCGCCGGCGCCGCGGCCCCCGCCATGCTGCTCTGCGGCGCAGGCCCGGGAGCGGAGGAGGCGGAGGGCCTGCCCTGCCTGCCGCGTGCCGTCCTGCCGCAGCGCCTGCGGCGGGCCCTGGAGGCGGCGCTGGCGCCGGCGGAAGAGGCGCCGCGCCGGCCCCTGCCGCCCGCCGCCGGGGAGAGTCCCGAGCTGGGCCTGCGCGTGCTGCTGGTGGAGGACAACGCCACCAACCAGCTCGTCATGCGCGCGCTGCTGGATCGCTGCGGCTGCACCGTGGCGCTGGCGCAGGATGGCGGGCAGGCCGTCGCCGCCGCCATGGCGGCGGCCTACGACGTCATCATCATGGATCTGCAGATGCCGGTGATGGACGGGCTGGCGGCGACGCGGGCCATCCGTGCCCGGCCGGGCCCCTGCCAGGGCAGCCGCATCATCGGCCTGACCGCCGCCGTGGGACCGGATTACGAGCGCCAGTGCCGCGAGGCGGGGATGGACGATTACCTGGCCAAGCCGGTGCAGCGCCCGGCGCTGCTGGGCGCGCTGCTGCGGGTGCTGGAATGGCGCGGCGCCCGCATGGCGAGCTAGGGAGCCGCGCCTCCGCCGGCCAGGCCGGAGCGTGCTCCCCCCGGCGGAAGCGGGGGGAAGGGCGGGGCCGGCGGCCGCCGGCTCAGCGCGTCGGCGGAGCGGGGGGGTTGCTGCTCAGCGCCACCAGCTCCTGCAGCGTCTCCTGCGCGGCGGTGCCGAGCTGCGGCAGGAGCTGCTCGGGCGGGGTGGTGTCGCGCGGGTTCATGGCCTGCCGGGCCAGGCTTTCCAGCCGCCGCGCCCCGATGGCGCCGGCGGCGCCGGCCAGGCCGTGCGCGCCGCGCCGGTAGCCCTCCAGATCTCCCTGCTGCGCCGCCGTGACCATCTGCTCCGCCAGCCGGGCCAGGTCGGCCTCGAAGGTGCGGAGGATATTGACGAAAACCTCCGAGGGGAGGTCCTCGGCGAGCTGGCGGGCAATCTGGGGATCAAGAGCATTCACAACGCGGACCCTTGCAAACCTGCCATGGCCGGTCAACGCCGCCAGGTGTGAGACAGGGCAATGTGATGACAGGAGTTCAGCCCTGCGCCTCCTGCGTCCTGCGGGCACCGCGCAGGGCCAGCTGGGCGCCGAGGGCGCAGCCCGCCATGGTGGCGGCGGTGCCGATCCCTGAGCCCAGCTCCACCGCGCTGGCCAGCAGCGTCATGACCGCGCCGAAGCCCATCTGCAAGGCCCCCACCAGCCCGGAGGCGGTGCCGGCCAGCTGCGGCCGCACGCTGACCGCCGCCGCCACCGCGTTGGGCTGCGACACGCCGTTGCCCAGCGCCACGATGGCCATGGGCAGGAAGAAGATGACGATGGAGAGCGGCAGCAGCGCCTGCGCGGCGATGGCCAGCACCGCGCCCGCGCTGCTGACCACCAGCCCCAGCCGCAGCATGCGCGCCAGGCCGAGCCGCGCCGAATAGCGGCCGGCGATGAAGGAGCCGCCGCCGAACGCCACCGAGATGACCATGAAGGCGATGGCATAGGCGCGCGGCGTGTAGCCCATGCCGTCCATCAGCACGCGCGGCGCGCCGGCCATGAAGGCGAAGAACACGCCGGTGGTGCAGGTGGTGATGGCGGCGTAGCAGCGGAAGCTGCGGATGCGCGCGAGCTGCCAGTAGGCGCGCAGCATGCCGGCGAGGCCGGGCAGCGGCTGCTTCTCGGCCAGGGTCTCCGGCAGGCGCAGCGCCAGCACGCCGAGCGCCAGGCCGAAGCCCACGCAGGCCAGCATGGTGGCGCGCCAGCCGAAGGCGGTGGTCAGCTCGGCGCCCAGCAGCGGCGCCAGCATCGGCGCCACCGTCATGCCCATCATGACGAAGCCGATCTTGCTGGCCGCCTGGTCGCGCGGGAAGACGTCGCGGATGATGGCCCGCGTCAGCACCATGCCGGCGCAGCCGCCCGCCGCCTGCGCCGCCCGCGCCACCACCACCCAGCCGATGGTGGGCGCCAGCAGCGCCGCCAGCGAGCCCAGCAGGTAGATGGCCAGCCCCGCCAGCAGCAGCGGCCGCCGCCCGTAGCGGTCCGAGAGCGGCCCGTAGATGAGCTGCCCGAGCGCGATGCCGACGAGATAGACCGTCAGCGTCATCTGCGCCGTGGCGTAGGGCACGGCGAAGATCCCGGCCAGCAGCGGCAGGGAGGGGATGAGGATCTGCATGCTGAAGGGGCCGAGGCCCATCAGCAGCGTCAGCAGCCAGGTCTTCGGCACGCGGCGCGGCGGGGGGTGGACGAACGCTTGGAGGTTTTCTTCCTGGACGACGTCGCGTGGGCTCATGCCGCCAGCCTATGGGCTGCGCCGCCGGCGGGCCACCCACGCCCGTTCACCTTTGGTGACGGAGCCATGCGCCCCGCGCAGCCCAGCCTTCCGTGAAGGCGGCGGGGGGATGTCTCCCCCCGGTTGCCGTCACCAGCGCAGGCTGCGCAGCGCCACCTTGGGCGTGACGCCTTCCCGCGCCGCCTCGGCGTCCAGCGCCTCCGGCGTCGGGTTCGGCCCGAAATGGTCGCCCGCCAGCCCGGTCAGCGCCCAGATGGCATCGACGCCGACAGCCTGGGCCCCGGCGAGGTCGGTGTGCGGCGTGTCGCCCACCGCGGCGATGCGGTGCGCCGGCAGGCCGAGGGTGGCGAGCACCGTCTCGTAGACCATCGGGTCCGGCTTGCCGATCTCGATGACCGGGCCGCCCAGCTCCATGTAGCGGTCGGCGAAGGCGCCGGCGCAGATCAGCCGCTGCCCGGCCACCATCACCGCGCGGTCGGGGTTGGTGCAGACCATCGGCAGCCCGGCGGCGGCGGCGGCCTCCAGCATCGGCAGGTAGGGCGCCACGCTCTCGCGGCCATGCTCGAAATCGGGGCCGGTGTTGAGCACGAAGTCGGCCGCCGCGGCGTCGCGCGTCACGCTGATGTCGAGGCTCTCGATCACCGAGAGGTCGCGCTCCGGCCCGATATGGAAGGCGCGGCGGCCGAGCGGCGCGAAGAAGGGGTGGGTGCGGTCGCGCAGCAGTGTCCAGGCCACCTCGCCCGAGGTGACGATGCCGTCGAACAGCTCGGCGCCGAGGCCCATGCCCGCCAGCGCCTCGCCCACCGTCCAGGAGCGGCGCGGTGCGTTGGAGAGCAGCACGATGCGCTTGCGGCGCGCGCGCAGCTCGCGCAGCGCCTCGGGCACGCCGGGATAGGGCTTCTCGCCATCGTGCAGCACGCCCCAGATGTCGAGGATGAAGCCGTCATACGACTCCGCCAGGGGGGCGACGCTTTCCAGGATCTTCATGCGTTGTCGGCTCCCACCGCGTCATGGACATGGGCGAAGCCGTCGCGCTTCAGCAGCGCGGCCAGCTCCCGCTTGATCTGCGGCACCAAAGCGGGGCCGGCATAGGCGAAGGCGGCGTAGAGCTGCACCAGCGCGGCGCCGGCGCGGATCTTGGCATAGGCCTGCGCGCCGCTGCTGACGCCGCCGCAGCCGATGAGCGTGAGGCGCCCGGCCGCCAGCCGGTGCACCCGGCGCAGCAGCGCGGTGGAGGGCTCGAACAGCGGCTGGCCGGAGAGGCCGCCCGTCTCACCCTTGTGCGCGCCCTTCAGGCTGGCCGGCCGGGCGATGGTGGTGTTGCTGACGATCAGCCCCGCCACGCCGGCGCCCACGCAGGTCTCGACCAGCGCCGGCACGGCGTCATCCGCCAGGTCGGGGGCGATCTTGACCAGCACGGGGGGCTGGCGCGGCTGCGCCGCCCGCGCGGCGGCGACGGCGGCCAGGATGGCGGCCAGCTTCGCCTCGCCCTGCAGGTCGCGCAGGCCGGGGGTGTTGGGGGAAGAGACGTTGATGGTGACGTAGTCCGCCACCCCCGCCACGGCGCTGTAGAGGGCGGGGTAGTCCCGCTCCGGCTCCGCGCCTTCCTTGTTGATGCCGATATTGGCGCCGAGCACGGCGGGGAAGGGCCGCTTCAGCGCCGCCAGCCGCGCGGCGAAGGCGTCCACGCCCTCGTTGTTCATGCCCATGCGGTTGATGACCGCGGCATCCTCCGGCAGGCGGAACAGGCGCGGCTGCGGGTTGCCCGCCTGCGGCCGCGGCGTGGTGGTGCCGGGCTCGACGAAGCCGAAGCCCAGGCGCATCAGCGCCGCCACCGCCACCGCGTCCTTGTCGAAGCCCGCCGCCAGCCCGAGCGGGTTGCGGAAGTCGAGCCCGAGGGCATGGGTGGCGAGCACCGGGTCGTCCGGCGTGGCGTCGCGGCCGGCGAGGCCGAGGGCCAGCGCCTTCAGCGCCAGGCGGTGCGCGCGTTCGGGGTCCATGCCGCGCATCAGCGGCATCAGGGCGGAGGCGAGGGCAGGGGTCATGGCCCGCCGCTTGTGCCCCGCCCGGCCGGACAAGGGAAGGGCGGGAATTGACGCGGGCCCCCCGGCGGCCGAGAAGCCCCGCTTCCTGTCCGGACGACGAGGAGGCGTGAAGGGTGCGCGGTTCCGTGCTGATGCTGGCCGCGCTGGGCCTGTTCGCGATGCTGGACACCAACAGCAAGCTGCTCTCCCAGGGCTATCCGGTGGAGCAGGTGGTGCTGGTGCGCCACCTGGTGCTGCTGGCGCTGCTGCTGGGCCTGCGCGCGCTGCGGCCGGGGGTGGGCGGCGCGCTGGGCACGGCGCACCCGGCGCTGCACCTGCTGCGCGCCACCGGCATGCTGGGCTCGGCGCTGGGCTTCTTCCTGGCGCTGCGGCAGATCCCGCTGGCCGAGGGCTATCTCGTCTACTTCACCGCGCCCTTCATGACGCTGGGCCTGGCCCGGCTGGTGCTGGGCGAGCGGCTGCCGGGCTCGGTATGGCTGTGGTGCGGCGTGGGCTTCCTCGGCGTGCTGGTGGCCATGGCGCCGGGGCTTCGCGCGGGGGGCAGCCTGCTGGCCTATGGCTACGCCCTGCTCGGCACCTTCTGCTACGCGATGGTGATGACCATCAACCGCCGGCTGCGGCACGAGGCGGGGGTGGCGCGGCTGATCCTGTGGTCCTCGCTGCCGGGGGCGCTGGTGCTGGCGCCCTTCGCCGTGGCCGGCTGGGTGCCGCCGGCGGGGCCGGACTGGCTGTTCCTCGCGCTCAACGGCGTGCTGGCCGGCGGCGGCACCATCTGCCTGGCGCTGGCCTTCCGCCGGGCCAGCGCCGCGCAGCTGGCGCCGCTGGAATTCTCCGCCCTGCTCTGGGCGGTGCTGGCGGATCTGGCGATCTGGGGCGTGCTGCCGGCGCCGATGACGCTGGCCGGCGCCGCCATCGTGGTGCTGGGCTGCGTGATGAGCCAGCGGGCCCACCGCGCGCATGGCTGAGGCCCCCGTGGCCCGGCCCGGGCAACGGGTAAGGCGGTAAGGAAGTAAGGGAGTAAGGCGGCCTTGCCGGGCGGTGCGCGGGGCGGCGCCTCAGCGGCGCCGGGGGCCGGCCTCGTTCAGCGCCAGGTTCTGCCGCGCCAAATCCGCCGCCGCGCTGTCGGGGGCGAGGGCGATGGCGCGCTGCCAGTCGCCGCGGGCGCCGGCGGCATCGCCCTTGAGCTGGCGCAGGATGCCGCGCTCCAGCAGCGCTTCGGGGTTCTGCGGGACGAGCCGCAGCGCCGTCTCGATGTCCTGCATCGCCGCGTCCGTGCGGTCCAGGTGGCGCAGCGCGGCGGCGCGGAACACCCAGGCCTCGGCGCGGCCACGGTCGAGCGAGACGGCGCGGTTGAGGTCCTCCAGCGCCTCGGCGTAGCGGCCCTGGGCGCCGGCGGCCAGGGCGCGGTCCACCAGCAGGGCGGGGTCGTCCGGCATCAGGGTCAGCGCCAGGGTGGCGGCGCCATAGGCGTGGCCGGGGTCGCCGGCCATCATCCAGGCCTGCGAGGCCTGGGCATAGATCGAGGCCCGCGCCGCGTTGCTGCCGGAGGCGCCGGCGGCCAGCCGCTCCAGCCGGCCGGCGGCGCGGTCCGGCTCGCCCAGCGCCAGCAGCGCCAGGGCCAGGCAGTGGCGGGCGCCGTCGCCGCCGCCCCGCTCCTCCCACTGCATGGCGCGCTGCGCGGCGCCCTCCGGGTCCTGCCGCAGCTGGGCGAGGCAGGCCTCGTAATCCGGCCCGTCCGCCAGGCGCGGCGGCTCGGGCGGCAGCGGCAGCGCCTCCTCCGTCGCGGCGGGGCCGGCGGGCGGCGGCGCGGCCTCCGCCGCCTCGGGCGAGGCGGGGGCATGCAGCAGGAAGGCGCCACCGGCCAGCGCCGTCAGCATGGCGGCGGCGAAGACGCCCAGCATGGCATGGCGGAGGGGGGCTCGCATGCGGCGCACTCTAGCCGGGGGGTGGGACCGGCGCCACATGGGGGCGGCGCAGTGCAGGAGATGTTGATGGCGATGCTCGTGCTGGGGCTGGGCTATGCCGGCTCGGCGATCGCGGCGGCGGCGGGGGCGGCGGGGCTGGCGGTGGCCGGCACCCGCCGCGCGCCGCGCGCCGGGGAGCCGGCGCCGCCCGGCGTGGCGGTGATCCGCTTCGACGAGGCAGGGCCGGCGATCGCCGCGGCCACCCACCTCGTCGTCACCGCCGCGCCGGAGGACGGGGCCGGCGACCCGGTGCTGGCCGCCCATGCGGCGGCGCTGGCTGCCGCCACCCGGCTGCGCTGGGTGGGCTACCTCTCCACCACCGGCGTCTATGGCGACCGGCAGGGCGGCTGGGTGGCGGAGACGACGCCGCCCGCCCCCGCGCAGGAGCGCTCCCTGCGGCGGCTGGCGGCGGAGCGGGCCTGGTGGGCGGCGCTGGCCGGGCGCGGCGTGGCGCTCGACATCTTCCGCACCGCCGGCATCTACGGCCCCGGCCGCAGCGCGCTGGACGAGCTGCGCGCCGGCCGCGCCCGCCGGGTGGACAAGCCGGACCACCTCTTCTCCCGCATCCACCGCGACGACATCGCCGCCGCCGTGCTGGCCGCCGCGACCGGGGCGGGCTGGCGCACCGATGCCCCCCGCGTGCTGCACCTGGCCGATGACGAACCCGCCACCGGCGCGGCGGTCACGGAGGAGGCGGCGCGGCTGCTCGGCCTGCCGCCGCCGCCCCTGCTGCCCTTCGCCGAGGCCTGGGCGGGCATGTCGCCCATGGCGCGCAGCTTCTGGGCGGAGAACCGGCGGGTGGACAGCCGCGCCACCCAGGCCGCCCTCGGCCTGCGCTGGCGCCATCCGGACTACCGCGCCGGGCTGCGCGCCATCCGGGAAGGCGAGACGCGGAAACAGGGCTGATGCGCCACCATCGCCGCTGCAAGGGCTGGGCGCAGGGTCTATAGAGGCGGGCCATGGACACGCGTCAGACCCTGCTCGACCATTGTTCGCGGCACCTCGGCACCTTGCGGAACGAGGGCCGCTACCGGGACTTCACGCGGCTGGAGAAGATCGCCGGCCGCTTCCCGACCTACCGCTGGCACGGCCCGGGCGGTCAGGGGCCGGGTGGCGCGCGCGAGATCACCGTCTGGTCGGCCAACGACTATCTCGGCATGGGCACCCACCCCGCCGTGCTGGAAGCGGCGGCCGGGGCGGTGGCGGCGCATGGCGCGGGCGCCGGCGGCACGCGCAACATCTCCGGCACCTCGCCGCTGCATGCCGCGCTGGAGGATGAGCTGGCTTCCTGGCACGGCAAGCCGGCGGCGCTGCTCTTCGGCAGCGGCTACCTGGCCAACCAGGCGGCGCTCTCCGCGCTGCTCGCCGCGCTGCCGGGCATGGAGGTGTTCTCGGACGCCATGAACCATGCCTCGATGATCGACGGCATGCGCCGCAGCCCGGCGAAGCGCCACATCTGGCGCCACAACGACCTCGGCCACCTGGAGGAGCTGCTCCGCGCCGCCGACCCCGCCGCGCCGAAGGTCATCGCCTTCGAGAGCGTCTATTCCATGGAAGGCGACGTCGCGCCGCTGCACGCCATCTGCGACCTCGCCGAGAAGTACGACGCCATCACCTATCTCGACGAGGTGCACGCCGTCGGCCTCTACGGGCCGCAGGGCGCGGGCATCGCCGAGCGGGACGGCGCGGCGGCGCGGATCGACGTCATCGAGGGCACGCTGGCCAAGGGGGTGGGCGTGTTCGGCGGCTACATCGCCGGCGCGGCGGATCTCGTGGACTATGTGCGCTCCGTCGCCGGCGGGCTGATCTTCACCACCGCCCTGCCGCCGCCCACCGTGGCGGCCGCGCTGGCCAGCATCCGCCACATCCGCGCCGATGCCGCGCTGCGCGAGCGGCTCGCATCCCGCGCCGCGGCGCTGAAGGCGGCGCTGGACGCCGCCGGCCTGCCGCGGCTCGACAGCCACAGCCACATCGTGCCCGTCCCCGTGCCGGGGGCCGATGCCTGCCGCGCCGTGGCGCGCCGGATGCTGGAGGAATTCTCGATCTACGTCACGCCGATCAACTACCCCACCGTGCCGCGCGGCACGGAGCGGCTGCGCCTCTGCGCCACGCCCTTCCACGACGATGCGATGATCGCGGAGCTGGTGCGGGCGCTGGGGGAGGTGCTGCGGGTGGCGAAGGCCGCCTGAAGAAAAGAAAGGCCGGGGGAGAAGGAATTCTCCCCCGGGCCCCTTCATCTTTTTCTGTCAGTTGGCGCCGTAGCCCGCCACGCGCGGCAGCCAGAGCGCGATGTCGGGGAAGGCGATCAGCAGCCCGGTGCCCGCGGCCAGCATCAGCATGTAGGGGATGATCGAGCGGTTCACCTCGGCCAGCGGCGCGCCGGTGATCGCCTTGATGACCACCAGGTTCATCGCCACGGGCGGCGAGATCAGCGCCATCTCCAGGCTCAGCGTCAGCAGCACGCCGTACCACACCTTGTCGATGCCGAGCTGCGCCAGCACCGGCAGGATCGCCGGCATGGTCAGCAGGATGATGCTGAAGCTCTCCAGCACCAGGCCGAGCAGGAACAGCAGCACCATCATCGCCACCAGGAAGCCGGTGCGGCTGAGGCCCCACTCCAGCACCAGCGCCGTCAGCTCCTGCGGCACGCGCAGCTTGGTCAGCATGTAGCCGTAGATGGCGGCGGCGGCGATGATCATCAGCAGCATGGCGCTGGTGCGGGTGGCCTCGCCCACCCCCTCCAGCAGGTCCCGCCAGCCCAGCGTGCGGTAGATCAGCGCGGCGATCAGGATGGCGTAGAGCGTGCCGGTGCCCGCCGCCTCGGTGGCGGTGAACACGCCCATGTAGATGCCGCCCAGCACGAAGATCGGCAGCGAGAGCGACCAGCCGGCGCGCCGCAACGCCAGGGCGGCGTTCTCCGGCGGCGGGTCGTCGGCCGGCGCCACGGCGCGGCCCTCCGTCAGGTAGCAGTAGAGGGCGAAGGCGCAGGCCATCATCAGCCCGGGCAGCAGCCCGGCCAGGAACAGCGCGCCCACGCTGGTCTCGGTGACATAGGCGTAGAGCACCATCGGCGCCGAGGGCGGGATGAGGATGCCCAGCGTGCCGCCGCCCGCCACCACGCCGAAGGCGCCCTTGCGGCTCATGCCGTAGCGCAGCATCTGCGGGATGGCGATCTTGCCCACGGTGAGCGCCGTGGCCACCGAGGAGCCGGAGATGGCGGCGAAGATGGTGCAGGCGGCGACGGTGGCGATGCCGACGCCGCCGCGCACCCCGCGCAGCAGCGCGAAGGCGGCGGCGTAGAGGTCGTCCACCACCCGGCCGCGCACCATGACATGCGCCATCAGCATGAAGAGCGGGATGGCCACCAGCAGGTAGCCGTCGAGCTGGCCGATCACCAGCTCGCCCAGCGCCGGCACGCCGCCCTCCACCCAGAGCAGCACGCCGAGCGGGAGCAGGAACAGCGCCACGAACATCGGCACGCCGAGATAGAGCACGACGAACAGCGCCGCGAGCAGGGCCAGGAAGGTCATGGGCGGTCTCTGTGTCCTTACTCGCCGCGCGCCAGCGTGTCGCGCGGCAACTCCTCCGCCCCGTCGGGCAGGTAATCCGGCTCCTGGCCCAGCGCCAGCACCACCGACTGCGCCAGCGCCACCACCATCAGCAGCGCCGCGCCCAGCGGCAGCAGCGCCTGGATCCACCAGACGGGCACGCCGTCGATCTCGGTCATCACGCCGATCATGCGGCTGAAGGCCACCGTCTCCAGCCCGGCATGCAGCAGGATGCCCGCCACCAGCGCCACCGAGAGGGTGCCGAACAGCCGCGCCCCGCGCGCCGCGCGGCCGCGCAGGGCGTTGGTCAGCACATCGACGCCGATATGCTCGAAGCGCCGCTGTGCCTCGGGCGCGGCCAGCAGCACCAGCGCCACCACCAGCCAGCCGGCGGTCTTGTCGATCCAGGGCTGCGGCAGGCCGGCCAGGTAGCGCGCTACCACCGAGACGGTGACGAGCACCAGGCACAGCGCCGTGGCCACGGCCCCGAGCGCCGCCGCCGCGCGCGACACCGCCGCGGCCACGGCCGAGACGGCGCGCGCGGCCGGGCTCATCGCGGCCCGTTCCGTCCCGGCGGGCGGCCTCACAGGGCGCGCAGCAGCTCGATGGCGCGGGCGCCGCCCTCCGGCGCCAGCTTCAGGAAGGCATCGACCACCGGCTTCTGCATGGCGCCGCTCCAGGCGGCGCGCTCGGCCTCGGTCTGCTCGTGCACGGCCATACCCTTGGCCTTCAGCTCGGCCAAGGCCCTGGCGGCCACGTCCTCGGTGAGCGGGATCTGGTCGCGCTCCGCCTGGGCAGCGGATTCGGCGATGATGGCGCGGTGCGCAGGGCTAAGCCCGTCGAACCAGCGCGGGTTCACGTAGACATGGGTGAACACGCAGAACCACGGCGTGACGGTGCCGAACTTCTGGAACTCGTAGAAGCGGCGGGAGACGGCGGCGGAGACATCCGTGAGCCCCGCATCCAGCACGCCCGATTGCAGCGCCTGCGGCACCTCCGGCCCCGGCATGGCGGAGGGGGCGGCGCCCACGGCGGTCAGCGCATGGTCGGTCAGCGCGTTCAGGCCGCGGATCTTGAGGCCCTTGAAGTCCTCGGTGGCGATGATCGGCTTGCGGTTGCTGGTGAAGATGGCTTGGCGCGTGGTGTAGAGCCACATCAGGTTGCGCACGGCGCGCTTCTGCAGCAGCCCCTCCAGGTACTGCGCCGCCGGGGAGCCGGGGAACTTCCGGATCCGCTCCAGCTCGGTGAAGAGGTAGGGCAGCGTCAGCACGTTCATCTCGGGCAGCGTGTTGCCCCACTGGAAGTTCACCGCCGCCGCCGCCTCGAAGGCGCCGCGCGCCACGCCGGGGAAGTTCTCGCCCGCCTTGGCCAGCTGCTCCGCCGGGAAGACCTGCACGTCGATCGCGCCCTGGCTCTTCGCCTTCACCCGCTCGGCGAAGGCGGCGAGGATGGTGGCGTGCTGGTGGCTCGGCGGGAACTGGTGCGACAGGCGCATGGTGACCGCGCCCTGCGCCCGCGCCAGGCGCGGCAGGGCAGGGGCGGCGAGGCCGGCCGTGGCGGCCAGGAGCAGATGGCGGCGTTGCATGGAACGAGATCCCCCGGAAGGCTTCTGCGCCGTGTTTGCTGCGGTGCAGCCCGGGGGTCAACAGTTCCGGCAAGCTTTTGCCGATGCCCTGGTATGTTTGTTTCAAATCTCCCGCCCGGCGCGCAACGAGCTGCGGGGAGGCCGGAGACCGGGCACGAAAAAGCCCGCTTCCGGCAGGAGGCGGGCTGATCAGGGCAGGAACCGGGATGGTGGGCGCGACAGGGATTGAACCTGTGACCTTCCCCGTGTCAGGGGGACGCTCTCCCGCTGAGCTACGCGCCCATTCCGGTCGGGGCGGGTAACTATCGCGGCGGGGGCGGGCTGGCAAGGGGTGATTGCGCGGCGACCGCAAAAGCTTTGCACCCCGGCGAGTCGTGACAGCAGGGTTGCGCTATGGCTTGATGCGGCCGGATCATGGATCTTCCTCTGACGCTTCCCGCGGGGCAGCAGCACCCCGGCCCCTTCCTGCTCTCGCGCCCCGATGCGTGGCGGGCGCCGCTGGTGTTCGCCTCGCCGCATTCGGGGCGGGACTACCCGGCCGCCTTCCTCGCCGAATCGCGGCTCGACGCGCTGTCGGTGCGCCGCTCGGAGGATGGCTTCGTCGACGAGTTGTTCGCCGCCGCGCCCCTGCACGGCGCGCCGCTGCTCGCCGCCACCTTCCCGCGCGTCTATTGCGACGCCAACCGCGAGCCCTGGGAGCTGGACCCGGCGATGTTCGACGGGCCGCTGCCTTCCTGGGTGAACAGCGCCAGCCCGCGGGTGGGGGCGGGGCTCGGCACCATCGCCCGCATCGTCGCCAGCGGCGAGCCGGTCTACCGCCGCCGCCTGCCCTTCCGCGAGGCGGAGGAGCGGGTGCAGCGCTGCTGGCAGCCCTATCATGGCGCGCTTTCCGGGCTGATCGCCGAATCCAAGGCGCTGTTCGGCTGCTGCCTGGTGGTGGACTGCCATTCGATGCCCACCCACCCCGCGCATCCGCCGAACGCGCCCGACATGGTGCTGGGCGACGCCCATGGCACCGCCTGCGCGCCGCGCGCCGTGCGGCGGGTGGAGGAGCAGCTCTGGTCGATGGGCTACCGGGTGCGGCGCAACGACCCCTATGCCGGTGGCTACGTGACGCGCCATTACGGCCGCCCGCGCGAGGCGGTGCATGTGCTGCAGATCGAGATGGCGCGCAGCCTCTACATGGACGAGGCGGCGATCGAGCGCCTGCCCGGCATGGGCCGGCTGCAGCGCGACCTGACGGCGATGATCGCGGCGCTGACGCGGATGGACTGGGCCTTCCTGCGCGGCTGAGGGCCGGCCTGTGCGCGGCGCGCCCCTCCCTGGCCGGCGCGCGGGCAAAAAAAAGGCGGTGCCGAAGCACCGCCGAGTTTAGGGAGGAAACGTCCAAGAAAGACAACAACGCAGTGCGTTGCTGCGAGAGGGAAGATAGGCGGGCGATCATTCGTGTGCAAGCGGTTTTTCGCGCTGCAACACGAGTTTTGCCTGCGTTTTCAGCGAGCCCTCATGCGCACTTTGCATAACAAGCGGGCGGCTGCCGGGTTGCACGACAAAAAACCCCGCACAGGCCATAAGCCTGGGCGGGGCTTTGCACAGCATCCGGGCAGACGGCCCGTTGCGGCGGGGTCAGGCGGCGAGGGCTTCCTCGGCGTCCAGCACGCCCGCCACGGCATGCACCACGGCGGCGATGCGCACCGCGGCCTGCACCTGCTCGGTGCTCACGCCGCCATGCTTCACCACCTTCTCATGGCTCTCCATGCACATGCCGCAGCCATTGATGGCGGAGACGGCGAGCGACCAGAGCTCGAAATCCACCTTCTCGACGCCCGGCTTGCCGATGACGTTCATCCGCAGCTTGGCCGGCAGGCCCGGATAGTCGCCGCCCACCAGATGGGTGAAGCGGTAGTAGATGTTGTTCATGCCCATGATGGCGGCGGCGGCCTTGGCGGCGGTCAGCGCCTCGGGCGAGAGCTTCGGGCCGAACTCGGCGACGAGGGCGCGGATCACCTCGGCGTTGCGGCTGGCGATGGCGCTGGCGATGAAGGTGCCGGCCAGCTTCTGCGTGTCCAGCACCGGCTCGGTGGCCAGGCTGCCGAGGTTCAGCTTCAGGTCGCGGGCATAGTCGGGCAGGCGCGCGCGCAGGGCTTCGAGCGACATGGGGTGTCCTCCGGGATCGGGGGGATCGGGGCGGGTCGGGCGTGGGGAAGACGATGGGCGGAGCCGGCGAGCAGCCCGCCGGTTCGGCGCACCGGGCCCCGGAAGCCTTGCCCCCCGGCGTGGCCGGGGGGAGGCGGGGCCGGGTGCTGGCCGGCGCCGTGGCGCCGGCCCGCTTCCGGTCTCAGGCGGCCTGGAACAGCTCGGCGGGCTTCAGCGTGTCGCCGCCCTTGTTCCAGTTGCAGGGGCAGAGCTCATCGGTCTGCAGCGCGTCGAGCACGCGGACCACTTCCTGCGGGTTGCGGCCGACGTTCAGGCCGTTCACCGAGGCCCACTGGATGGTGCCCTCGGGATCGACGATGAAGGTGGCGCGCAGCGCGACGCCGGCCTGCTTGTCCAGGATGCCGAGCGCGGTGGAAAGCTCGCGCTTCACATCGGCCAGCATCGGGAAGGGCAGGTCGTGGATGTCCTTGTTGTAGACGCGCCAGTTCAGGTGCACGAACTCGCTGTCCGTCGAGGCGCCGTAGACGACGGCGTCACGGTCCTCGAACTCCTGGTTCAGCTTGCCGAAGGCCGCGATCTCGGTCGGGCAGATGAAGGTGAAGTCCTTCGGCCAGAAGAAGACGATCTTCCACTTGCCGGCGTCCGACTCGTTGGAGATGTCGACGAAGGACTTGCCGGGGCCTTCCAGACCTTCCGGGCCACCCTTCACGGCGGTCAGGTTGAAGGCGGGAAACTTGTCGCCAACAGTCAGCATGCGTGGTTACCCCCAATGACAGCTTTTCATGCGGGGGCAGGATCGCGCCTGCCCCGGCCGTGGCTTGTTATGTATGCTGCAACGCACACATGCCAATGAATAGTTTTCGATACAATCATCGTCTGGATCGATGACCATCCTCCCCAGCCCGCAGCAGCTCCGCTACCTCGTCGCCCTGGCCGATCTCGGCCATTTCGGGCGGGCCGCCGCGGCCTGCGCGGTGACCCAGTCCACCCTCTCGGCCGGCATCATCGCGCTGGAACGCCAGCTCGACGCCGCCATCCTCGAGCGCGGCCCGGGCAAGCGCCCGGTCTTCACCCCGCTGGGGCTGGAGCTGGTGCGCCGCGCCCGCGCCGCCCTCTCGGCGCTGGCGGCCGTGGCCGAGACGGCGGCGGCGGCGCGCGACCCGCTCTCCGGCCCGCTGCGCCTGGGCGTGATCCCGACCATCGGCCCCTTCCTGCTGCCGCGGCTGATGCCGGCGCTGCGCCAGGCCTTTCCCCGCCTCCAGCTCTGGCTGCGCGAGGACCTGACCGAGCGGCTGGCCGAGGACTTGGCGGCCGGGCGGCTGGATCTGCTGCTGCTGGCGCTGCCCGCCCTGCTGCCGGAGGCGGAGGTGGTGCGGGTGGCGGAGGACCCTTTCATCGTCGCCCTGCCGCAGGGCCACCGGCTGGCGGCGGCGCCCGCCGTGCCGCTGGCCGCGCTGGGGGCGGAGCGGCTGCTGCTGCTGGAGGACGGCCACTGCCTGCGCGACCACGCCCTGGCCGCCTGCAGCCTGCCCGGTGCCGGCGAGACCTTCGCCGCCACCAGCCTGCACACGCTGGTGCAGATGGTGGCCGGCGGCCTCGGCGTCACGCTGCTGCCGCGGCTGGCGGTGGAAGGCGGCGTGCTGGCCGGCGCCAACGTGGCGCTGCGCCCGCTGGAGACGCCGCAGGGGCGCGGGCTGGGCCTGGCCTGGCGCGCACGCTCGCCCCGCGCGGCGGAGTTCCGCAACATGGTGCCGGCGGTGGCGGCCGCCATCGCCGCCCCCGTCTCCGCTCCCGTCGAGTCGGAGCGCAGCCTGGAAGCGCCGGCTGAAGGCAACCCTCCGCCGCCCCGGGCCGTTCCTTCCTTGTCCATTTCATGACAAGGGAGACAAGTTGTGGCAGGTACGATCGGACGGATCGTCAGGGCGCTGGCGCAGGGCGCGGTGCGGCGGCAGCAATACCGGGCCATGGGCGCCGTGGGTCTGCGCGGCTGGAAGCTGGACCTGCTGCGCGCGCTGCGTGGTGGCCGGCGCGGCCCTGCGGCGCATCCGGAGATGCCGCCGCGCGCGCCACGCCGTGATTGACATTCGCGCCCCCGGCCCCTAAACGCGCCCGCTCTAAGAGGGTGCCCCATGAAAATCCGTAACAGCCTGAAGAGCGCCAAGACGCGCGACAAGAACTGTGTGCTGGTGCGCCGCCGTGGCCGCCTGTACGTGCTGAACAAGAAGAACCCCCGGCTGAAGGCCCGCCAGGGCTGATATCCGGCGCCGCCCCTCGCGGGCGGTTGCAGCAGGCTTCTTCCGCCTGAAAACGACGCCGTGGTGCGCACCGCGGCGTCGTTTTTGCGTGCGCGTGCTGCTTGCCCGGCGCCGGCCCGCGGCCCATCCTCCGCAGCAACGAGACTGGCGCGAGGACCCGACCGATGATCGAACTGCCCCCCCCGAACCCGGCCGTGCTGGCGCGGCGGGCGGAGATCGTCGCCGCCCTGCGCGCCCTGGTGCCGGACACCGCCCTGGGCCATGGCGTCATCGGCGACGAGACGCGCCTCAAGGCCTATGAGACGGACGGGCTTTCCGCCTACCGCCAGCCGCCGCTGGCCGTGGTGCTGCCCACCAGCACGGCGCAGGTGGCGGCGGTGCTGCGCTATTGCCACCAGAACGGCATCCGCGTGGTGCCGCGCGGGGCGGGCACCAGCCTCTCCGGCGGCGCCCTGCCGCTGGCCGATGCTGTGGTCATCGGGCTGATGCGGATGAACCGCATCCTGGAGGTGGATTACGACAACCGCCTCGCCGTGGTGGAGGCCGGCGTCACCAATCTCGGCATCACCCAGGCGGTGGCGGCGGAAGGCTTCTTCTACGCGCCCGACCCCTCCAGCCAGCTCGCCTGCATGATCGGCGGCAATGTGATGATGAATTCGGGCGGCGCGCACTGCCTGAAATACGGTGTCACGGCCAACAACCTGCTGGGCGTCACCTTCGTCACCATCGAGGGGGAGGTGATCGAGATCGGCGGCGGGCATCTCGACGCGGCGGGCTATGACTGGCTGGGGCTGATCACCGGCTCGGAGGGGCAGCTCGGCCTCGTCACCGAGGTCACGGTGCGTATCCTGCGCGCGGCCGAGGGGGCGCGCGCCATGCTGGCGGCCTTTCGCAGCAACGAGGTGGCCGGGCAGGTGGTGGATGCCATCATCGGCAGCGGCATCATCCCCGTGGCGCTGGAATTCATGGACCGCCCCGCCATCCATGCCTGCGAGGCCTTCGCCCATGCCGGCTACCCGCTCGATGCCGAATCCCTGCTGATCATCGAGGTGGAAGGCAACCTGGAAGAGCAGGACATCCTGCTCGGAAAACTGAAAGAAATCTGCGGCCGCTTCGACCCGATCAGCCTGCGCGTGGCGGAGACGGCGGAGGAAAGCCTGGCCATCTGGAAGGGGCGCAAGGGCGCCTTCGGCGCGGTGGGGCGGATCAGCCCGGACTATCTCTGCATGGACGGCACCATCCCGACCGGCGAGCTGCCGCATGTGCTGCGCCGCATCGGCGAGATGAGCGAGAGCTACGGGCTGCAGGTGGCCAACATCTTCCACGCCGGCGACGGCAACCTGCACCCGCTGATCATGTTCGACGCCAACGACCCGGAGAGCTTCCGCAAGGCCGAGGCCTTCGGCGCCGATATCCTGAAGCTCTGCGTCGAGGTGGGCGGCTGCCTGACGGGCGAGCATGGCGTCGGCGTCGAGAAGCGCGACCTGATGGGCGTGCAGTTCACGCGCGCGGAGCTGGACCGGCAGCGTGCCATCAAGAGCGCCTTCGACCCCGCCTGGCTGCTGAACCCGGCCAAGGTCTTTCCGCTGGACGGGCTGCCCGCCGCGGCCACCACCCCGCGCGCCGCCTGAAGCCCGGAGACCGACCTTCCATGACCGATCTCCTGCTGCCGCCCGACGAGGCGAGCCTCGCCGAGGCGGTGCGCGAGGCCTCCGCCGCCCGGCTGCCGCTGGCCATCGAGGGCCATGGCACGCGCCGCGCCAGCCTGCGCCCGGTGCAGGCCGCCCGCACCCTCTCCACGCGCGGCCTCACCGGCATCACCCTGAACAAGCCGGCCGAACTGGTGCTCTCCGCCCGCGCCGGCACGCCGATGCCGGAGATCGAGGCGGCGCTGGCAGCGCAAGGCCAGATGCTGCCCGCCGAGCCGCCGGATTTCTCCGCCCTGTTCGGTGCCGACCGGCCGGCGACGCTGGGCGGCATGGTGGCGGCCCATCTCTCGGGGCCGCGCCGGATCGGCCCTGGCGGCGCGCTGCGCGACCAGGTGTTGGGCGTGCGCGCCGTGACGGGCGATGGCGAGGTGATTCGCTCCGGCGGGCGGGTGCACAAGAACGTCACGGGGCTCGACCTCTGCAAGCTGCTGGCCGGCAGCCACGGCACGCTCGGCGTGCTGACCGAGATCACGCTGAAGCTGGCGCCGCGCCCGGAAGGCAGCCTGACGCTCGCGGTGCGGGTGGCGGAGCTGGCGGCGGGGGTGCGGGCGCTCTCGGCGGGGCTGGGCAGCCCCTTCGGCGTCAGCGGCGCGGCGCTGCTGCCGCGCGGCGCGCCGGCCCTCGGGCTGGACGGCCCCGTGGCGCTGCTGCGGCTGGAGGATTTCCTCCAGTTCCTGCCGCACCGGGCGGGGGCGCTGCGCGGTCTGCTGGACGGGCATGGCGCGGTGTCGCTGGTGGAGGGCGAGGACTCGCTGGCGCTGTGGCGCGCCGTGCGCGACGCCGCCCTGCTGGAGGCGGCGCCGGAGCAGGCGGTGTGGCGCCTCTCGGTGAAGCCGACCGCCGCCCCCGGCGTGGCCCGTACCCTGGAGGACAGTTTCGGCGCCCGGCTGCTGCTGGATTGGGGTGGCGGCCTGGTCTGGGTGGCCGGCCCCGCGACGGAGGCGGCGCACCGGGCGGTGATGGCGGCGGCGCAGGCCGCGCGTGGCACCTTCACCCTGTTCCGCGCCCCGGATTCGCTGCGGGCGGCCGTGCCGGTGGTGCCTGATGAACCGGCCGCCCTGGCTGCCATCGGCGCCCGCGTGAAGGCGGTGATGGACCCGATGGGCATTCTCAACCCCGGCCGCCTGCGCGCCTGAACGGACAGAAAAAAGAAGGGGTCCAGGGGAATTCCTTCCCCTGGCCTTCCTTCAACCCCAGCCTGCCGGCGTGCGCTCCATCTCCGCCGCGTGCCGGATGGCGCTGACGCGCCCGAGCGGGCTGTCCCGCTCCTCCAGCAGGTCGGCGATATCCTCCTGCCCCGGATCCTGCGCCGCCAGCCCGCCTTCCACCCGCCCCAGCCCGCGCAACCACTGCCCGGTGGCGGCGAGGGAGACGCGCACATGCCAGGAGCCGCCCTCCTCCGCCCGGCGCAGCAGCGCGGCCTGGATGCCCAGCGCCAGCAGGTAGCCCGAGGCGTGGTCCAGCGCCTGGCAGGGCAGGGGGCGTGGCGAATCCGGCGTGCCGGCGGCCTCCGCCTCATCCTGGTTGAAGCCGGTGGCGGTCTGTACCAGCGAATCGAAGCCGCGCCGCCCCGCCCAGGGGCCGAGATGGCCGTAGGCGGAGAGGCTGGCGCAGACCAGCCCTGGCCGCAGCGCCGCCAGCGCCTCCGGCGAGACCCCGCGTGCCGCCAGCGCGCCGGGGCGATAGGATTGCAGGAACACATCCGCGCCCCGCACATGCTCCTCCAGCGCCGCCTTCTCCGCCGGCTGGCGCAGGTCGAGCAGCAGGCGGCGCTTGCCGCGGCCGGTGTCCATGTCCAGCGCCGGGATGGTGGGCAAATGGGCGGCGCCGATGTGCAGCACCTCCGCCCCATGCGCGGCGAGGCAGCGCCCGGCCACCGGCCCGGCGATGATGCGCGTCATCTCCACGACGCGCAGACCCGTGAGCGGCCGCGTGGCGAGCGGCGGCAGCTTCGTGGGCGGCGCCGCGCCGATTCGCTCCAGCAGCAGGGGCGGCTGCCCGGCCAGGGCGGCGGCCTGCGGGTGCGCGGCCCATTCCACGGTGCCGCGCAGGGCGGCGGCGCAGAGCCCGGCCGCGGCGGCCGCCTCCTCCAGCTCCAGGGCGCGCCAGCCGCGCAGGGCGGCGGCCACCCCTTCGCGCGTGGCGGGCGGCTCGCCCAGCAGGCGCAGCATGCCCGCCCGGTGATGGGGGAAGTTGGTGTGCAGCCGCACCGCGCCGCCATCGCCGCAGCGGTACAGCCCGGCGATGGCATCCCACGGGTCCGGCGGCAGGGCGCCATCCAGGCGGAGATGGCGCTCGCTGCGGAACTCGGCGGCGGCGTGGCGCATGGAGACGCGCACCGCCTGGGCCGGCCCGCCCCGCTGGCGGTGGATCTCGGCGGCGGCGAGGGCGGCGGCGGCGATGCTGGCCTGTGCCGCGGCGCCGACATGGAAGGAGGATGGCTGGACCGGATCCTCGCCCTCCAGCCGGGCCTGGCCGAGCAGGGCCCCGGGCAGGCCGGCCACCTGGAGCAGGCCGCGCAGGGCGTCGGCGCCGGCAGTCCTGACCATGGCAACACTCCCTCGACAGGAGTGTCCGAGCCTGTCAGCCGGCCTTCACCCTGTCCAGCGGGCGGAGGGTTTCAGGCGCGGTCGAACCAGGAGGGGGCGCGGCGGACGGGCTCCTGCGCGACGCGGGTGTCCGGCCGGTAGATCTCCATCAGCCGAGCCTGGCGCGCCACCTCGGAACTGCCGCCCAGCACGGGGTAGGATGGGACAGAAACAGGATTGGTTTCGGAGCGTGGCGTAGGCTGGATAATCACGTTGTCCTCCAGGGAACAAAGCCCGTCCCGGGCTTTCCTGGATGCAACTTAGGGTTGGTATGTTGCTACAAAATTTATGAACCGGATGCTTTTTTGAAGCGCACCCGATCCGGCTTGCATCCTTTCCCCAACCTTCCCACCCTGGCGGGCAAGGAACGGACCCACCGATGCAAACCAGCTTTTCGCCCGCGCAGCTCGCCGACCCCGACACGCGCGAATCCAACACCATCCTGCGCAGCTGCGTGCATTGCGGCTTCTGCACCGCCACCTGCCCGACCTTCGTGCTGCTGGGCGACGAGCTGGATTCGCCGCGTGGCCGCATCTACCTGATCAAGGACATGCTGGAAAGCGGCAAGCCGGCCACCGAGGCGGTGGTGCGGCATGTCGACCGCTGCCTCTCCTGCCTCTCCTGCATGACGACCTGTCCCTCCGGCGTGCACTACATGCATCTGGTGGACCATGCCCGCCGCTACATCGAGGAAAGCTACACCCGCCCCTGGCCGGAGCGGATGCTGCGACGGGTGCTGGGCGCCACGCTGCCCTATCCGCGCCGCTTCCGCGCGGCGCTGGCGGCGGCGCGGCTGGCCCGGCCGCTGGGCGGGCTGATCCCCGGCCAGGGCAGCACGGCGCGCCGGCTGCGGGCCATGCTGTCGCTGGCACCCGCGAGCCTGCCCTCGGCGAGCGACTCGCAGGCGCCGCGCATCCACCGTGCCGAGGGCGCGCGGCGCGGCCGCGTGGCGCTGCTCACCGGCTGCGCGCAGACGGTGCTGGCGCCTTCGATCAACGAGGCCACCATCCGGCTGCTGACCCGCATGGGGCTCGAGGTGGTGGTGACGGCGGAGCAGGGCTGCTGCGGCGCGCTGAACCACCACATGGGCCAGCACGACCCGGCCATGGCGCTCGCCCGCGCCAACATCGCCGCCTGGACGCGCGAGATCGACGGCGAGGGGCTGGACGCCATCGTGGTGAACGCCTCGGGCTGCGGCACCACGGTGAAGGATTACGGCTTCATGTTCCGCGAGGAGCCGGAGCCCTGGGCGGCGCGCGCCGCCGCCGTGGCGGCGCGGGCGAAGGATGTCTCGGAGGTGCTGCAGCAGTTCGGCTACGCGCCGAGCCGGCCCGCGCCGGGCCTGACGGTGGCCTACCACGCCGCCTGCAGCCTGCAGCACGGGCAGAGGATCACCGCCGTGCCGAAGCAACTGCTGCTGAAGGCGGGCTTCACGGTGAAGGAGCCGGCCGAGCCGCATCTCTGCTGCGGCTCGGCCGGCACCTACAACCTGATGCAGCCCGAGATCGCCGGGCAGCTCAAGGCGCGCAAGCTGGAGAATCTGCGGCGCACCGGAGGGGCGGTGATCGCCAGCGGCAATATCGGCTGCCTGACGCAGCTCGGCGGCGAGGCGATGCCGGCCATCCACACGGTGGAGCTGCTGGACTGGATGGCAGGCGGCCCGCGGCCCGCGGCCCTGCCACAGGGCGTGGCGGGTGGTGGGGCACCGCCGATGGCCGCCGAATAGGGCGGCCCGGCCCCCCGCGGCGCGCGGGGGGCGAGAGGCCGCTCAGGCCGCCATCTTGCGCGCGGCGCCGTCGCGCGCCAGCACGGACATCGCCTCGGCCACCAGGCTGGCCGCGTCCTCGGAGCCGGCATCCAGGCAGCAGCGCTCGGCGTGGCTCAGCAGCCGGAGCACGGCGGCCAGGTCGCGTTGCGCCTGGTGGGTCCAGAGGACCGCGGCGATCGGAGTGTCCATGGCGATAAAATACCCGAGATTGCGATGGGGCCGCCGCTTAACATCCTGCGGCCTGCAGGGGCCAGCGGAAACCGCCATCCTCGCGGCACCGCCTCCCGCTGCCCCGCGCTACTGCGGCAGGGCCGGCATGGACGCATTCCAGGACCCTGCCTGCGGCAGCAGGGCGGCCGCCAGCGCCGCGTGGTGCGCTGCCTCGCGCGCGCCGAGCCGCGCGCACTCGGCCTCGATGTAGGAGAGCATCAGCAGGAGCGCCTCCTGGTCGATGCGCAGCTTCTGCTGGAGGGAAGAGGTGTCGGCGGTGGCGGGAGAGGCCATGGAACGCGACCCTGGGGTGAGAGGAAAAGCAGGAGAAGGCGTGTTCACAATCTCGTGATTAAACCATGACGGTGCCGATATCAACAATCAAACCTCCCTGTCGTCAGGCCTTGGCTTGGCCTGGGCGCTCCCCATAGGCTCATGCGAATCCTTCGGAGCGACTCGATGCTGCGTCCCCTGATCCGCATGCTGTCCCTGTTGCCGTTCCTTGCGGCGACACCCGCCCTGGCCGGGCCGACGCTGGAGGGGGTGAAGGCACGGGGCCAGCTCGTCTGCGGCGTCAACAGCGGGGTGGCGGGGTTCTCCGCGCCCGACAGCCAGGGCAACTACCAGGGGCTGGACGCCGATTTCTGCCGCGCCGTGGCCGCCGCCACGCTGGGCGAGGCGGCGAAGGTGCGCTTCGTGCCCACCACCTACCAGACCCGCTTCGTCGCCCTGCAATCGGGCGAGATCGACGTGCTGGCCCGCAACGTCACCCAGACGCTGATGCGCGACACCGCCCTCGGCTTCAACATGGCGGGGGTGAACTTCTACGACGGGCAGGGCTTCGTGGTGACGAAGGCCAGCGGCATCACCGGCGCGAAGCAGCTCGACGGCGCCACGGTCTGCGTGCTGCCCGGCTCGACCAGCGAGCTGAACCTCGGCGATTTCGCCCGGCGCGAGAAGCTGCGCATCCAGCCCGTGGTGCTCGGCTCGATGGACGAGATGACCGCCGCCTACCAGGCCGGCCGCTGCGACGCCATGACCACCGATGCCTCGCAGCTCGCCGCGCTGCGCGTCTCGGCGCTGCGCGAGCCGGCGGCGCATGTCATCCTGCCCGAGCGCATCAGCAAGGAGCCGCTCGGCCCGATGGTGCGGCATGGCGACGAGGAATGGCGCGACATCGTCGCCTGGACGCTGGCGGCGATGGTCGAGGCGGAGGAGCTCGGCGTCGGCCGCGCCAATGTGGAGCAGATGCGCGGCGCGCAGGACCCGAACGTGATGCGCCTGCTCGGCGTGACGCCGGGCTTCGGCAAGGCGCTCGCCCTGCCCGAGGACTGGGCGTACCAGGTGATCCGGCAGGTCGGGAACTATGGCGAGGTGTTCGACCGCACCCTGGGCAAGGGCTCGCCCATCGGGCTGGAGCGCGGCCTGAACGACCTCTGGACGCGTGGCGGGCTGATGTACGCCCTGCCGCTGCGCTGAAGCCGTCCCCTCTTCTTCATCCCGCTTGATTTCGAACAATGACATGGCGTCCGGCGTTCCGCTGTGATGCCATGCGTTCGTGACGCCGCGCGGTTCCCCGCGCGGCGCCCCCAAAGAGAGCAAGGAGGACTTCGCCTATGGCACGAGTGGCCCTCGTCACCGGTGGTCAGCGCGGCATCGGTGCTGCGATCAGCGAGCAGTTGCAGAAGGCCGGCCGCAAGGTAGTCGCCTCCTATGCCGGCAACGACGCCGCCGCGGCAGCCTTCACCGAGCGGACCGGCATCCCCACCGTCAAGTTCGACGTCTCCGACTTCGAGGCGTGCCAGGCGGCGGTGGCCAGGATCGAGGCCGAGCACGGCGCCATCGAGATCCTGGTGAACAACGCCGGCATCACCCGCGACGGGACCATGAAGCGCATGGACCGCAAGATGTGGGACGACGTGATCGACACCAACCTCGGCTCCTGCTTCAACCTCGCCAAGCTGGTGTGGGAGGGAATGACGGCGCGCAAGTTCGGCCGCATCGTCAACATCGGCTCGATCAACGGCCAGGCGGGCCAGTACGGCCAGGTGAACTATGCCGCCGCCAAGTCCGGCATCCACGGCTTCACCAAGGCGCTGGCGCAGGAAGGCGCCCGCGTCGGCATCACCGTCAACGCCATCGCGCCCGGCTATGTGGACACCGAGATGGTGCGCGCCGTGCCGGAGGACGTGCTGCAGAAGATCATCGCGCGGATTCCCGTGGGCCGGCTCGGCCATGCGGAGGATATCGCCCGTGGCGTCTGCTTCCTGACGGCCGATGACGCGGATTTTATCACGGGCTCGACGCTGTCCATCAATGGTGGGCAGCACATGTACTGAGCCGGGCGGGCGGGCCCGGCCCGCCCGCCAGCCTTATGGCGGCAGGGATTTCCGCCGGCCGGCCCGGCACGCGCTCAGCGTGCCGCGGCGCTCTCCCCGTCGCTCATCACGCGATTGACGATCCACGACACAACCGCGACGATGATGGCGCTGAAGAAGGCGGCCCAGAACCCGTCGACGCGCATGCCCGGCATCAGCAGCGCGGTCAGTCCGACCATCGCCGCATTGACCACGAGTGTGAACAGGCCGAGGGTGATGATCGTGAGCGGCAGCGACAGCAGCAGCAACACCGGGCGGATCAGCGCGTTGACGATGCCGAACACGATGGCCGCCAGCACCAGATTGAACGGCCCTGTGAAGCTGATGCCCTCGATGAGCATGTCGGCACACCAGAAAGCGAAAGCGGTGATCAGGGTGCGGGCCAGGAAACCCATGCGAGAACTCCTTGTCGGTTCGCGGGCGGAACGCGGCCGCCTCCACGCAGTTGCCGGGTGATGCGTCGCCCCGTGCCGTCTTGCTGATCCGCGCGCCAGGAGAGGACTGAGGCATGTCGCCCGCTCCGCAGGTCGACTACCGCCGGGTCTACGAGGCATTGCCGGGAAGCTTCCTGCTGCTGTCCGCGGAGCCCTCCCTCCGCATCCTCGCCGCGAGCGAGGAGCATCTCCGCGTCGCCATGGTACAGCGCGAGGCGATACTGGGGCAGCCCTTCTTCGTCGTCTTCACCGACAGCGATCCGCAGGCGCCCGCCATCACCGCGCTGCGCGCCGCGCTCGCCCGCGTGCTGAAGACCGGCGAGCCCGAGCGCCTGCGCCACCTGCGCTACGCGCTGTGGGGGCCGGCGGGGAGCCTCGAGGAGCGCTGGTGGAACATCGCCTGCGTGCCCGTGCGCGACCCGGCCGGGTCGCTGCTGCACATCGTCGTCCAGGCCGAGGATGTCACCGCCGTGGTGCGGGAACGCCAGCACACGCGCGAGACGGTGCGGGGTCTGGAGGAGCGCCTTTCCACCATCTTCAACCAGGACGTCGTCGGCATCGCCTTCGCCGAGCTGAACGGCCGCTACATCGCCGCCAATGAGCGATACTGCGCCATCGTCGGGCGACCCTGGCCGGAGCTGCGGCAGTTCCGCAAGCAGGAGCTGGCCCATCCCGACGACCGGCGCGACGTCGTGGCCGCGCTGGAGCGGGTCAGCCGCTCGGATTCGCTGATCATCGAGCGCCGCTACGTGCGGCCCGATGGCGGCGTGGTGTGGACCAACAGCAGCCTCTCGGTGGCGCATGACGCCGCCGGCGCGCCGGAGATGGTGGTGGCGGTGGTGCAGGACATCAGCGCCCGCAAGGCCACCGAGGCGGCGCTGGAGCGCCGGGTGGAGCGCCGCACCGAGGATCTGCGCGCCGAGATGCTGGAGCGCCAGCGCGCCGAGGCGGCGCTGCGCCAGGCGCAGAAGATGCAGGCGGTGGGCCAGCTCACCGGCGGCATCGCGCACGACTTCAACAACATGCTGACCGGCATCATCGGCTCGATCGACATCATGCGGCGGCGGCTGGACCAGGGCGACACGGTCGCGCTGCGCCGCTACCTGGAAGGCGCCTCCGGCTCCGCCCGGCGCGCCGCGGCGCTGACCAACCGGCTGCTGGCCTTCTCCCGCCAGCACGCGCCGGACAGCCGCCCGCTCGACGTGAACGCGCTGATCGACTCGCTGCAAGAGCTGCTCACCCGCACGCTGGGCGAGCAGGTGGTGCTGCGCGTGCTGCCCGTGCCCGACCTGCCGCTGGCCCGCGCCGATGCCAACCAACTGGAGAGCGCGCTGCTCAACCTGGTGATCAACGCGCGCGACGCCATGCCGCAGGGCGGCGCCCTGACCATCGAGACAGCCCCCGCCCGGCTGACCGCGCAGGAGGCGCAGCGCCATGCCGAGGCGCGCCCTGGCACCTATGTGCGCATCGCCGTCAGCGACACCGGAATCGGTATGCCGCCGGAGGTGCTGGCGCGTGTCTTCGAGCCGTTCTTCACCACCAAGCCGCCCGGGCAGGGCACCGGGCTGGGGCTGGCGATGATCTACGGCTTCATCCGCCAGTCCGGCGGCTATGTGCGGCTGCACAGCCGCCCAGGCCATGGTTGCCGGGTGGAGCTCTACTTGCCCGTGGCGGAGGAGAGCGTGGCGGACGAGGCGCAGGGCGTGGCGGTGCTGGAGCCGCCCCAGGGCGGCGGCGAGGTGGTGCTGGTGGTGGAGGACGAGCCGGCGGTGCGCCTGCTGGTGACCGATGCGCTGGGCGAGCTGGGCTATGTGACGCGCGAGGCGGCCGATGGCCCGGCGGCGCTGACCCTGCTGACCAGCGACGAGCGGATCGACCTGATGGTGACCGATGTCGGCCTGCCGGGGTTGAACGGGCGCCAGCTCTCGGCCCGGGCGCGCGCCACGCGGCCGGAGATGCCGGTGCTGTTCATGACCGGCTACGCCGACAGCGCCTGGATGGAGGAGGGCGGCATGGAGGCGGGCATGGACGTGATCGGCAAGCCCTTCGCCCTCGGCGCGCTGGCGGCCAAGGTGCGCGCCATGCTGGAGGACGCCGCGCCGCGGTAGCGCGCCGCGCCCGGCCCGCCCGCTCAGGCGCCGGCGGGCACCAGCACGCGCCGCCCCGGCGCGCGCGCCGCCGCCGTGGCGGCGGTCCCCTTGGGCATGACGCCGTAGAGCTCCTTGCGCGCCTCGACGATCACCACCCCCGCGAAGCGCGGCGCCAGGGCCCGCCCCGCGCCTTCCCACACCCGCGCGCCGCGCAGCAGCAGCCGCGTCTGGAAGGGCGGGATGAACAGCGCCTTGTCCCGACGCGTCACGGTGTAGAGGTTGCGCTCCAGCAGGCGGGTGAGCTGGCCGGGCGAGTAGGGCCGCCCCTGGCCGAAGGGCGTGCTGTCCAGATGCGCCCAGACGCCGCGCCGGTTGGGCGCCACGATCAGCACCCGCCCCTCGTCCTTCAGCACGCGCCACACCTCGCGCAGCATGCGGCGGGCATTCTCCGAGCCCTCCAGCCCGTGCACCAGCAGCACGTTGTCGAAGCTGAGGTCGGGGAAGGGGAGCGCGCCTTCCTCCACCCGCGCGGCGAGGCCGGGGGCACCGGGCGGCCAGGGCGCCGCGTCCGTCTCGGGCAGGCTGGCGCAGAGCACCCGCGCCGCCTCGTCGCGCCACAGGCGCAGATAGGGCGCGGCATGGCCGAGGCCCAGGAGCTGCCGCCCCGGCAGGGCAGGCCAGATGCGCTGCAGGCGGTCCCGCACCAGGCGCGCGGCAACCCGCCCCGTGGCCGAGGCGTAGAATTCCCGGTACCCATGGAACTCGGCGGGGATGCCGGCGTGGACCTCGTCGCTCATAGGGCTGATATAGGGCCTCGTTCGAGGTGTGACACGTCCCTGAAGCATCCGCCGGGGCGCCGCAAACGAGGAGATCCGCGATGTCCGTGACCGTCCAGGCCGTGCCCTGCCTGTCCGACAACTATGCCTGGATGCTGCGCGACGGCGCCACCGGCACCATCGCGATCTGCGACCCGGGCGAGGCCGCGCCGGTGATCGAGGCGCTGGAGGCGGCGGGCGGGCGCTGCGACATCATCCTGCTCACCCACCACCATGCCGACCACATCGACGGGGTGGCGGAGATCCGCGCCCGCTACGGCAGCAAGGTGATCGGCGCCGCGGCCGACGCGCACCGCCTGCCGAAGCTCGACCAGGCGGTGCAGCCGGGCGACACGGTGCTGGTGGGCGCCACCGCCGGCACGGTGATCGACAGCCCCGGCCACACCCTCGGCCACATCGCCTTCCACTTCCCCGAGGGCGCCGTGCTGCTCTGCGGCGACACGCTGTTCTCGCTCGGCTGCGGCCGGCTGCTGGAAGGCACGGCGGCCGACATGTTCCGCGCCCTCTCGCTGCTGAAGCCGCTGCCGCCGGAGACGCTGGTGTGCTGCGGCCACGAATACACCGCCAGCAACGCCCGCTACGCCCTGACCGTGGAGCCGGACAACGCCGCGCTGCGCGCCCGCGCCGCCGAGGTGGAGGCCGCCCGCGCCGCCGGCCAGCCCACCCTGCCGGTGACGCTGGGCCAGGAGCTGGAGACCAACCCCTTCCTGCGCGCCGGCAGCGTGGAGGAGCTGGCCCGCATCCGCACCGGCAAGGACAATTTCCGCGGCTGAGGCGCGGCGGCGCGGGGGGCTGACGGCGGCGCCGAAGACGGGCATCCTGCCCGCCGACGCCAGAACCCCGCCGACGCCAGAACACAGGACGCGCCCGCATGAAGCTCTTCCACTCCCCCGCCTCGCCCTTCGTCCGCAAGGTGATGGCCTGCGCCATCCTGCGCGGGCTGGAGGGGCGGATCGAGCCGGTCGCCGCCAACCCGCATGTCAGCCCCGATGTGCTGCTCGCCGCCAACCCGCTGAGCAAGATCCCCGCCCTGCTCACCGACGAGGGCCAGGCGATCTACGACAGCCCGGTGATCTGCGAGTATCTCGACGGGCTGGGCGACGCCGCGCCGCTCTTCCCCGCGCCGGGCCCGAAGCGCATCGCGGCGCTGGTGATGCAGGCCCTGGCCGACGGCATCATGGACGCCGCCGTGGCGCGCCGCGGCAACGAGGGCACGCAGCCGCAGGATGAGGGGCGGCAGGCTTTCTCCGCCCGGCAGAAGGCCGCGGTGGAGCGCTCCCTGGCGGTGCTGGAGCAGGCGCCGCCGCAGGGGCTGGCCGATATCGGCGCCGTCTCCGTGGCCTGCGCGCTGGGCTATCTCGACTTCCGCTTCGCGCATGAGCCGTGGCGCGCGGCGCACCCGAAGCTCGCCGCCTGGTTCGAGGAGGTGGCCGCCAGCCCGGCCATCGCCCGCACCGCGCCGCCCCAGGGCTGAAAGGCCACCGCCCGATGGACCTGCGCGACCCCTCCCTGCCGGCGGCGGCGGTGATCGCGGCGCTCGGCCTCGCGCCCCACCCCGAGGGCGGGCACTACCGCGAGATCTGGCGGGACGTGCCGGCGGCGGGCGGGCGCGGCGCCGGCACCGCCATCTACTTCCTGCTGGCGGCGGGCGAGGCCAGCCACTGGCACCGGGTGGACGCCGCCGAGGCCTGGCACTGGTATGCCGGCGCGCCGCTGCGCCTGCGCCTCTCGGCCGATGGCGTGGCGGAGTCGGAGCGCCGCCTCGGCCCCGGCCTCGGTGCCGGGGAGGCGCCCTTCGCCATCGTGCCGACGGGCCAGTGGCAGGCGGCGGAGAGCCTCGGTGGCTGGACGCTGGCCGGCTGCACGGTCAGCCCGGCCTTCGACTTCGCCGGCTTCACCCTGGCCCCGCCCGGCTGGAGCCCCGGCGGCACAGGACCGGGTGCCGCGCCATGAGCGAGGCCGAGGCCTGGGATGCCCGTTACCGCGCCGGGGAATGGCTGTTCGGCCAGGCGCCCAACCGCTACCTGGAGACGCTGGCGCCGCGCCTGCGGCCGGGGATGCGCGCCCTGGCACTGGGCGACGGCGAGGGGCGCAACGGCGTCTGGCTCGCCCGCCAGGGCCTGCGCGTGACGGCGGTGGACTGGTCCGCCACCGGCATGGCGCGCGCCGCCGCCCTGGCCGCCGCCGCCGGCGTGGCGCTGGAGACGGCGGTGGCCGACCTCACCGCCTGGGACTGGCCCGAGGCGGAATACGACCTGATCGCCTGGGTGTTCGTGCATCTGCCGGGGCCGGACCGCCGCGCCGTGGCGGCGCGCGCCTGCCGGGCCCTGGCGCCGGGCGGGCTGCTGCTGCTGGAGGGCTTCACCCCCGCCCAGCAGGGCCGCCGCAGCGGTGGGCCGAAGGACCCGGACCTGCTCTGGACGCGGGAGGAGGCCGAGGCGCTGTTCGCCGGGTTGGCGGTGCAGGAATGCCTGGAGGGCACGGTGCGGCTGGATGAGGGGCCGCGCCACCAGGGCCCGGCCGAGGTGGTGCGCGGCCTCTGGCGCCGCGCTGCCTAGCCGGGTGGCCGGGGGAGAGCCTCCCCCGGCCGTGCCGCCGCGTTCAGGCGGCTTCGATGCACATGGCGACGCCCATGCCGCCGCCGATGCACAGCGTGGCCAGCCCCTTCTTCGCGCCGCGCGCCTGCATCCCGTAGAGCAGGGTGGTCAGCACGCGCGCGCCGGAGGCGCCGATCGGGTGGCCCAGCGCGATGGCGCCGCCATGCACGTTCACCTTCGACGTGTCCCAGCCGAGGTCCTTGTTCACCGCGCAGGCCTGGGCGGCGAAGGCCTCGTTGGCCTCGATCAGGTCGAGGTCCTGGACGTTCCAGCCGGCCTTCTGCAGCGCCTTGCGGCTGGCCGGGATGGGGCCGGTGCCCATGATGGCCGGGTCGACGCCCGCGGTCGCCCAGGAGGCGATGCGCGCCAGCGGCTTCAGGCCACGCTTCGCCGCCTCGGCCGCTGACATCACCACCAGCGCCGCCGCGCCGTCATTGATGCCCGAGGCATTGCCGGCGGTGACGGAGCCATCCTTGGCGAAGGCCGGGCGCAGCTTGGCCAGGATCTCGCGGCTGGTCTCGGGCTTCGGGTACTCGTCGTTCTCCACCACGGTGTCGCCCTTGCGGCCCTTCACCGTGACGGGGGCGATCTCGGCCCGGAAGGCGCCGCCCTTCATCGCCTCGCCCGCCTTGCGCTGGCTGTTGAAGGCGAACTCGTCCTGCTCGTCGCGGCTGATCTGGTACTTCTGGGCCACGTTCTCGGCGGTGTTGCCCATGTGGTAGCCGTTGAAGGCGTCCCACAGCCCGTCCCGGATCATCGTGTCGATCATCTGGAAGTCGCCCATCTTCACGCCGGCGCGCAGGTTGGCGCAGTGCGGGGCCTGGGTCATGCTCTCCTGCCCGCCGGCGACGACGATGGCGGCATCGCCCGAGGCCACCTGCTGGGCGGCCAGCGCCACGGCGCGCAGGCCCGAGCCGCAGAGCTGGTTGATGCCGAAGGCGGTGGCGCCGGCCGGGATGCCGGCGTTGATGGCGGCCTGGCGGGCCGGGTTCTGCCCGGCGCCGGCGGTCAGGATCTGGCCCATGATGACCTCGTCCACCGCGCCGGCCTCGATGCCCGCGCGCTCCAGCGCCGCCTGGATGGCGATGGTGCCGAGCGCGTGCGCCGGCAGGGCCGCGAAGGCGCCGTTGAAGGCGCCGACCGGTGTCCGCGCGGCGGCGGCGATCACGATATCGGTCATGGCTGGGTAACTCCCCTTGTGTTGGCCGGCCGGCCCTTTGCGGCGCCGCGTTCCGGCGAAGGCCATCGCGCTGTCGGGGCGGGCGTCGGGCGCGCCCGTCCCGCACCGCCGTTCCGGCTTACTGTGCGCCGCGTCATGCCCGGCTTACAAGCCCGCCAGCCATTCCCGCAGCGGCTGCCAGAGCACCGCCTCGGCGCGGCCGCCGGCGGCCATGCCGATATGCCCGGCCGGCACCGGCAGCACCCTGGCGCCCGGCAGCCGCGCCGCCAGCGCCAGGGCCGAGGCGGGCGGCACGATGCGGTCCGCCCCCGGCACGGCGACGAAGCTCGGCACCGCGAGCTCCGCCGGGTCCACCACCGCGCCGGCCACGCGCCAGCGCAGCCCCGCCGGCTCGTTGCGGCCGTACCAGCCGCCCAGCGCCTCGCGCGCCACGGGGGCGGCGAGGGGGACGCCGTCGTTCAGCCAGTCCTCCAGCACGACGAAGCGGTGGGCCCGCTCGCCGGCCGGGTCCATGGAAGCGAAGGCGCGGAACTTGGCGGCGATGTTCCAGGGGTCGAGCCCGGCGAACAGCGTCTGGATCAGGTCCACCGGCAGGGTGCCGGTGGCCTGCAGCACCGGCTCGATGCCGGGCAGCAGGGCGGCGAGCGTCAGCGCCCGCTCGCGTGCCTGCCCGTCGCCGGCGTGGAAGTCCCAGGGCGTGGCGAGCAGGGCGAGGCCACGCAGCCGCTCCGGCCGGCGCAGCGCCGCGGCCAGCGCCAGCAGCCCGCCCATGCAGTACCCCGCCAGCGCCAGGGGGCCGAGCGGGCGCAGCGCCGGCGCGGCCAGGGCGCGCTCCAGCCGGCCGGCGATGTAGTCGGTGAGGGTGAAGCCGCGCGCCGCCTCGTCGGGCCAGCCCCAGTCGAGCAGCAGCACGCGGGAGCCGCCGGCCGCCAGGGCGCGCAGCATGGAGTGGCCGGGCGCCAGGTCCATCACATAGGCGCGGTTGACCAGGGAGGGCACCACCAGCAGCGGCGGGCCCGCGCCGCCATAGTCGAGCAGGCGGGTCTCCCCCTCCTGCCACAGCACGGGGAGGGAGGGCATCTCGCGTTGCGCGGGGTGGCGGCGATAGGCGGCGAGGCCGGCGATCAGCGCACGGTCCTGCCGCGCCAGCTGCCGCAGCACGGCGGCGCGGAAGCGCTCAGGCGGGTGGCCGCCGGCGACGAGGGCCTCGGCGATCCGGCGCATCTCCAGCCGGCCCGCCCTCGAGATCGGCCAGGCGTCGCTCCAGCTCGGCGATCCGGGCGAGAAGGGTGCGCCCGTCATCGGGTCCAGGCTCAGCGCCGCGCCCATCCCGCGCAGCAGCGCCAGGTTCAGGTGCAGCGGCAGGGGGCGCGGGCCGCGGCGGCGCGGGGTCATCGGCGGGCGGCGCCGCGGCAGCGGGGGGCGGCGGCGGCGAAGGCGGCGGCGGGGTGGGCGGCGGGGATGCGGTGGCCTCCCGGCTCCCGCTCCACGACGCGGCCTGGAAGCGGCGTGGCGGCGGGGTGGCGGCGGCGCGCATCCAGGCGGCGCCGAAAGCCGCCCAGGCCGCCCAGCCCTCCGCCAGCTCGCGGTCGGCGGCCAGCGCCGAGATCTCGCTCTGCCACAGCGTGATCCAATCCTCTGCCAACCTCTCCAGTGCCTCAGGCCCGGCTTGGCCGCCGCCGGGCTCCGCCCCGGCGCCGGAAGCCGCGCCGGGCCGCTTCCTTTGCGCGTCGTCCTCGGGGCCTGTCATGGCAAATCCTGTCCTGCGGCGCGCGGCCCGGGGCGGCCCGGGGCGTGCCCCCGGGCGTGATCCGGCCCCGTGCCAGGCCGCGCCGGCGGAACATAGCGCCACGGGCGCGCCACGGAAGGGGCGGGGCACCATCCTCCTGTTCGCACTGCATCATGCGCCATGCTAGCGTCGCCGCCACCACATGGCGGGATGGGAGGCGACAATGGCCGAACAGGCAAGGCAGCGCGGCACCGAGGCGGAGGCCAAACCCACGGTAGTCATCAAGAAATACGCCAATCGCCGGCTCTACAACACGGAGGCTTCCTCCTACGTCACGCTCGAGGACCTCGCCGGCATGGTGCGGGAGGGGCGCGACTTCGTCGTCTACGATGCCAAGACGGGCGACGACATCACCCGCGGCGTGCTGACGCAGATCATCGTCGAGGAGGAGGCCAAGGGGCGCAGCCTGCTCCCCACCTCCTTCCTGCGGCAGCTCATCGGCTTCTACGGCGACAGCCTGCAGTCGCTGGTGCCGCGCTACCTGGAATACGCCATGGGCAGCTTCGCCCGGCAGCAGGAGCAGATGCGGGTCTCGGTCGAGCAGGCGATGGGCGGCTTCAACCCCCTGGCCGGGCTGGAGGAGGTGAGCAAGCAGAACATGGCGATGATGGAGCGCGCCATGACGCTGTTCAGCCCCTTCCCGCGCAAGGAGGACTCGGCGCCGTCATCCCGCCCCCCCGCCGAGGAAACCGAGGATGTGGCCGCCCTCAAGGCCGAGTTGCGGCAGTTGCGGCAGCAATTGGCACAGCTGCAAAGGGGCGGTAGCAAGGCCGGATGATAACGCTGAGGTTGCGCTTCTCACGCTGTTGTCAGTCTTCGTAACCCGAAAGGGAACACGCGGCGGCCATTTACTACTTAATAAGGGATGGGATCATTTTTCAGCCTAACAGGGTAGAGCATGGCCGATCTTGAGGCCGGTGCCGTCGCCACGCGCGACGAGCCGGAGGATACCTCCACACAACGCGCCCGGCAGGCTGACCGCCATGTCGGAGCGCGCATCCGTGAACGCCGCCTGATGCTCGGTCTGTCGCAGCAGCAACTGGCCAGCATGATCGGCGTCACCTACCAGCAGGCCCACAAATACGAACGTGGCCTGAACCGTATTTCCGCCGGGCGCCTGTTCGAGATCGCTCTCGTCCTGGCTGTCCCGGTGTCCTGGTTCTTCGAGGGGTTGAACGAGGAAGGGGCGGCGCCGCCGCTGGGCGTGCGGCAGCGCATGTGCCTGGAACTGGCCCGCAACTTCGCGCTCATCGACAATGAGCGGCACCAGGAGGCGCTGAGCCAGATGGCCCGTGCCCTCGCGGCCCAGTCTCAGGGCCGTCCGCTGGACTGAGACGCCGCTTGCTTTTGCGAGCCATTCGCAAAAAGCGGGCGACGCCTCCACTGCCTGCCTTTATGCTCCGGCCGCGTCCGATAGCGCCGGAGTTCCGCCTTGTCCGCACCATCACCGCCTGCCTCGCTCCCGTCCGCCGCTTTCCGCGGCGGGCGGCGCAGGCTGCTGGCCGCCACGGCGGGCGCGCTGGCCGGTGGCTGGCTGGCCGCCCCGCCCCGCCCTGCGCGTGCCGGGGGGGATCCGCCTCCGCCTGAGGCGCCGGGCGCCCGGCGGCACGACTGGACCTTCCGCGCGCAGGAGCGCCCGGCCCGGCTGCTGGGGCCGGACGGTCCCCTCTCGCGGGTCTGGAGCTACAGCGACGCCCTGCTGCCGGTGCTGCGCATCCGCCAGGGCGACGCCATCCGCGCCCGGCTGGAGAACGCGCTGCCGGAGCACACCAGCATCCACTGGCACGGCGTGCGCGTGCCGAACGCGATGGACGGGGTACAGTACCTGACCCAGCCGCCGGTCGGGCCCGGCCAGTCCTTCACCTACGAATTCACCCCGCCCGACACGGGCACCTTCTTCCTGCACCCGCACTGCAACGAGCCGGGGCAGGTGGGGCGCGGCCTCGCCGCCACGCTGGTGGTGGAAGGCGACGAGCCGGAGCCGCCGGACGCCGACATCGTGCTGGCCTGCAAGGACTGGCGCCTGGCGGAGGATGGCACCTGGCTGCCCTTCGAGACGCCGCAGGGCGCCGGGCGCGCCGGCACCTTCGGCACGGTGCGGGCGGTGAACGGGCAGCGCGCCTTCGCCGCCACGGTGCCGGCGCATGGCGATATCCGCCTGCGCCTGCTGAACCTCGACGCCACCCGCACCCTGCTGGCACGGATGGAGGGGGCGGCGGCACAGGTCATCGCCATCGACGGCAACGCGGTCGAGCCCTTCGCGCTGGAGCAGTGGCGCTTCGGCCCGGCGATGCGGGTGGATCTCCGCGTGCGCGCCCCCGCCGCCGGCGCGGGCTTCACCCTGCTCGACGACTTCCCGCGCGAGCCCTGGCCGCTGGCCCGCTTCACCGCCGCCCCCTCGGCCCTGGCCGAGCGCCCCTTCGCGCCGCGCCCGCTGCGGGCCGCCCGCGTGCCGCGCGCCGACCTCGCCACGGCCGAGCGGCTGCCCTTCGCCTTCAGCGCCGCGCCTTTGGGCGCCACTCCGGACAGCGTGGCCGGGCTGCCGCCGGACGATCCCTTCGCGCGGCTCCTGCTGGATTCGCTCTGCGTCGGCCGCAACACCTTCTGGGCGATCAACAAATCCACCTGGCCAGGCGGCGGGAACCGGCAGCTGCCGCCGCCCCTGGCGGAGTTGAAGGCGGGCCGCTCCTACGTCTTCGAGCTGCACAACACGACGCCGCACCCGCATCCCATCCACCTGCACGGCCACACCTTCGAGGTGCTCTCGCTTTCCCGCCAGGCGCTGCCGCGCTTCCTGGCGGACACGGTGCTGCTGCTGCCGCGCGAGCGGGCCGAGATCGCCTTCGTGGCGGCGCCCGGCCGGTGGATGTTCCACTGCCATGTGCTGGAGCACCTGGAGACCGGCATGATGGGCTGGCTGCGCGTCACCTGAACCGGCGGAAACGAAGAGGGGGCGCGGGGGGGGAGTTCCTTCCCCCCCCCCGCGCGCCGTCAGGCGGGGTCGCAGGCCTCGATGCGCGGCCCGGCGGCCTCGATCGTGGCCCCCGCCGCCAGCAGCAGGTCCTCCCGGTACCGCCCGGCGATGAGCTGCACCCCCACCGGGCTCGCCCCCGCGCTGCCCTGCGTGTTCCCGGTGGTGACGGTGAGGGCCGGCAGCCCCATCAGCGGCAGGCCGATCTGCACGAGCTGCGCCTCCGCCACCCGCTCGAAGGCCTCCGGCGACTGGACGTCCAGCAGGTCGGGGAAGGGCAGCTCGGCGCAGACCGGCACCAGCAGCACCGGGTAGCTCTTCAGGAAGGCCTGCCACTGCCGCACGAAGCCGGCGCGCGCCTGCAGCACATCCTGGAACTGGTGCAGGTCCGGCATCTGGGTGAGGCGCTCCATCTGCTGCAGCACGAAGCTGGCATCCGGGTCGCCCTCGCGCGCCACGGCGGCGTTGCCGCCGCGGCGGAACTCGGCCAGCCACAGCATCAGCTGCAGGCGCATCGGCTCGCGCAGCGGCGGGCAGGCGGTCTCGACGATGCTCCACCCCTGCGATTGCAGGCGCAGCGCCGCGTCGCGCAGCGCGGCCTCCACCTCCGGCGCGGTGTCCAGCCCCTCGGGGCGGACGCAGAGGGCGGCGCGCTTCGGCATGGCCGGCCCCTCAAAGGGCGCGGGCACCCACCAGGGGTCGCGCAGATCCTCGGCCGCCATCGCCTGGAAGGAGAGGCGGAGGTCGGCGATGCTGCGCGCCAGCGGGCCGGAGACGGCCATCAGCTGGGCGCCGATGGCGCGCTCGGGGCCGGAGGGGTTCCAGGCCGGGACGCGCCCCAGCGTCGGCCGCAGCCCGTGCACGCCGCAGGCATAGGCCGGGTAGCGGATGGAGCCGGCGATGTCCGTGCCATGGGCGATGGCGCCGATGCCGGCGGCCACCGCCGCCCCCGCGCCCCCCGAGGAGCCGCCCGGCGTCAGCGCCGGGTTGCGCGGGTTCCTCGTGTGGCCGTGCAGGCTGTTGCGGGTGAACCAGCGCAGGCTGAAGGCTGGCGTGTTGGTGCGGCCGATGATGACCGCCCCGGCGCGCCGCAGGTTGGCCACCACCGGGTTGTCCTCGGCGGCGACGAGCTCCTGCTGGATGCGCAGGCCGTTGGTGGTGGCGAAGCCGGCCTGGTCCACATTCACCTTGATGGTGACGGGCACCCCGGCCAGCGGCCCCGCCGTCTCGCCGCGCGCCAGCGCCGCGTCCACCGCGTCGGCCGCGGCCAGCGCCTGCTCGGGCATCTCCTGCACCACGGCGTTGATCCGCGGATTCGCCGCCGCCAGCCGCGCCAGCGCGTCCTGCGCCACCTCGCGCGCCGACACCTGGCGGGCCGCCACGCGGGCGGCGATCTCACTCGCATCCAGGCGCCAAAGCTCACTCATGCTTGCCATCCCCGTCCTCAAGGCGGGGAAGTGTCGCCCCGGCGGGCGCCGCCGTCGAGAGGGGGCGGCTCAGCCCGGCCGGCGCGGCTTGCGGCGGCGGGGCGGGGCGGGGGGGTGGGGGGCGGCGTCCTCCTCGCCGGCGGGCTCGTCCTCCTCCTCGGCCGGCGGCTCCTCGGGCGGCAGGGGGCGCGCGGGTGGCGCGCCGGCGCCGCGCACCGCCTCCAGGCATTCCCGGAAGGCCGCCAGGATCGCGGCGCGGCCGCGCGGGGCGTCGCCCTCCTGCATCAGCATCTGCAACAGCCCGAAGGCGACCGCCTGCTCGCTGTCACCGGTAACGATGATCCTGGGCTTGGGCATCCGGATATTCTCCTGGCGGGGAAGGGAGGCGTCAGGTGGCGCCTGTGGTGGAATCGGCGCCGGGGCCGGCCAGCGCGCGCAGCGCCGCCAAGAATTGCGGGTGGTCCCAGGCGGCGGCGCCTTCCAGCCGCGCCACCTCCTGGCCCTGGCGGTTGACGACGAGGCTGGTGGGCAGGCCGCGTGAGCCGGTGGCGCGGGCGGCGGCGCCGCGGGGGTCCAGCCAGATCTCCAGGTGCTTCACGCCGGTGCGCTCGTAGAAGGGGCGCACCTGCGCCGCGCCGCCCCGGTCGGAGGAGAGCGCCAGCACCGCCCAGCCTTCCGCCGCCAGCGCCGCCTGGGTGCGGTCCAGCGCCGGCATCTCGGCCACGCAGGGCGGGCACCAGGTGGCCCAGAAATTGATCAGCAGCGGGCGTCCCTTGAAATCGGCCAGGTTGCGCGTCTGCCCCGCGGCATCGGTGAAGTCGAAGGCGGGCACGGCGCGGGGTGCGGTGCGGCTCAGCTTGCCGAAGCCCTCCGGCTCCTCCGCCGCAATCCCTTGCCGTGCCGGAAGCAGCGTGGTTAGGGTCGCCCCCGCCGCGAAGAGCGAGAGCAGGGAGCGGCGTTCCAGCAGCACGAGGCAGATCCTTCCTTGTCCAGTCACAGTCGCAGCCAGGGCAACCAGCAGTGGGGCGGGCGCTACAGCGCCGGACCCTCGGCGATCATGGAGGCCATCAATGCCTCCATCGGGTTCGACCGCAAGATGTGGCGGCAGGACATCCGCGGCAGCCTGGCCCATGCCGCCATGCTGCGGCATGTGGGGATCATCTCCGCCGATGACGAGGCCGCCATCCGCGAGGGCCTCTCGGCCATCGGCCAGGAGATCGAGGCCGGCGAGTTCCCCTTCAGCGAGGCGCTGGAGGACATCCACATGAACATCGAGGCGCGGCTGACCGAGCGCGTGGGCGAGGCCGGCAAGCGGCTGCACACCGCGCGCAGCCGCAACGACCAGGTGGCGCTCGATGTCCGCCTCTGGGTGCGCGACGCGATTGACGGGCTGGACGGCCAGCTCGCCGACCTGATGCGCGCGCTGACCGACCGCGCCGACGAGCACGCCGCCACGGTGATGCCGGGCTTCACCCACCTGCAGCCGGCGCAGCCCACCACCCTCGGCCATCACCTGCTGGCCTATGTGGAGATGCTGGGGCGCGACCGCTCCCGCCTCGGCGACTGCCGGGCGCGGATGAACGAGAGCCCGCTCGGCGCCGCCGCGCTGTGCGGCACCGGCTTCAACATCGACCGGCACATGACGGCCGCCGCGCTCGGCTTCGACGGGCCGACGCGCAACAGCCTCGATTCGGTGGCCAGCCGCGACTTCGCGCTGGAGTTCCTCTCGGCGCTCTCGATCTGCGCCACGCATCTCTCCCGCTTCGCCGAGGAGATCGTGCTCTGGACGAACCCGTATTTCGGCTTCGTCAAGCTGTCGGACGCCTACACCACCGGCTCCTCGATCATGCCGCAGAAGCGCAACCCGGACGCGGCCGAGCTGGTGCGCGCCAAGGTGGGCCGCGTCTCCGGCGCGCTGATCGGGCTGATGACGGTGATGAAGGGCCTGCCCCTGACCTACGGGAAGGACATGCAGGAGGACAAGGAAGGCATCTTCGACGCCGCCGAGACCATGGCGCTGGCGCTGGCCGCGACCGCCGGCATGGTGCGCGACATGAAGCCCGACGTGACCCGCCTGCGCGAGGCCGCCGGCGCCGGCTTCTCCACCGCGACGGACTTGGCCGACTGGCTGGTGCGCGAGCTGCGCCTGCCCTTCCGCGACGCGCACCACGTCACAGGCCGCCTCGTCGCCAAGGCCGAGGCGCGGGGGGTGGACCTCTCCGGCCTGTCGCTGGAGGAGCTGCAGGCGGAGGAGCCGCGCATCCACAGCGGCATCTTCCATGTGCTGAGCGTCGAGGCCTCGGTGGCGTCCCGCACCTCCTATGGCGGCACGGCGCCGGTGAACGTCCGCCGCATGGCCGCCGAGTGGCGGGAGCGGCTGGCGTGAGGGCGCGCGGGATGCGCGGCCTGGCCGGGCTGCTGGCGGTGGCGCTGCTGGCGCCGCTGCTGCTGGCCGCCTGCGGCCGGCCGGGGCCGATCCGCGCCCCAGGCCCGCCGGAGGAGATCACCTACCCGCGCAGCTACCCGAGCCGCTGAGGCGGGCGGAGGGGAGGGCTCAGGCCTTCTCCTCCAACTCGTCATGCACCTGTCCGTAGGAGAGCAGGGCGAACAGCGCCGAGCCGCCGATGATGTTGCCGGCCAGGAAGGGCAGCAGGTGCCCGATCAGGCCCTGCCCCAGCCCGAGCCGCCCCTCGAAGACCAGCAGGAACACCTCCACCGAGCCCGCCACCACGTGCGATAGCTCGAACAGCGCGATCAGGTAGGTGACCAGCGTGATCACCCAGAAGCGCGCCGTCTCGGCCAGCGGCAGCAGCCAGACCAGCATCGCCATCATCCAGCCGGAGAAGATGGCGCGCAGGAAGGCCTGCGGCGCCGACAGCTCCGCCATGTGCAGCGAGACCGCCAGCGCCCCCGAGCGCACGAAGGGCGGCAGCACCCCGTCATAGGAGAGCACGAAGGCGAAGGCCGCCGTGCCCACCATGTTGGCCAGGAACACCACCGACCAGTTGCGGGCCAGCGACGCCACCATCCGCCCCGTCGGGTGCGCCAGCACCGGCAGGAAGGCGGTCAGCGTCACCTCGGTGAAGAGCTGCTGGCGGGCCAGGATGACGACGAGGAAGCCCACCGTGTAGCCCCAGCTCTGCACCAGCGGGCGCCAGGGCGCATCCGGCAGCAGGGCGTGCAGCACCCCCATGGTGGTCACCGAGAGGCCGATGGAAAGCCCCGCCGCGAGGCCCGACCACCACAGGCTGCGCCAGGGCCGGCCCAGCTCCTCCGCGCCCTCCTGGCGCACGATCTCATAGATGGCCAGCGGGCGGAGCTTGGCGTGGTCCTCCACCTCCTCCCGCTCCTCGGCCGTCAGAGGGCCGGCGGCCTGCTCCACCTCCGCCTCCGGGTCGTGATAGGGCGGATAGGGCGGGTTGGGCTGCGGAGGCAGGTTGCGCGGCATGTATTGGGACCCAGGCTGGATGCGCCGGCAATGACCCAGCCTGCCGCCCGGTTTCAGGCGGCGAAGGGGAATTCTCCCGCCGCCTCCCACGGACCGCCGCGATAATGCCACAGCAGCAGGCCACGCCCCAGCCCCGCCCAGGGTGGCACCCGCGCCTGCAGGTCATCGAGCAGGGCGCGGGCGGCCTCCGGCTCCACCTTGTTCTGCACCGTCACATGCGGCCGGAAGCCCTGCCGGTCCTGCGGCGTCAGCCAGCCCTGCCAGTCCTGGGCGAGGCCGGAGCGCAGGGCGAGCAGGGCAGGCGATTCCACTGCGCAGGCCACGCCGCGCCCCAGCCCGCGCCAGCCGCTGAAGCGCAGCGGCAGCGGCGCCGTGGCGGCGGCCAGCGCGGCGAGCCTGGCGCCGATCTCCGCCAGCGCCGTGCCCGGCAGGGCGTGGAACAGCGTCAGATGCGCCGGCAGGTGGTTCCGCTCGGGCGGGAAGTAGGCCTGGCGCAACTGGTCGAGCCGGATCTGGCTGGCCGGGTCGAGGGCAAGGCTGAGGATCAGCGGCGCGGGGTCGGTCATGCAACGGAAGTAGGGCTGGGGCGTGGCGTGGCCAGGGGGCGCGCAGTAGAATGCCGCATGGCCGCTCCGCTTCCCGTCGCGCGCGATACCGCCGACCCGTCCTTCGCCGACCTTCTCGCCGCCCGCCCGGCGCTCTCCCTGCACGCCCATGACGGGCTGCTGCTGGAGCAGGTGCCGCTCGCCCGCATCGCGCGGGAGGTCGGCACGCCCAGCTGGGTCTATTCCGCCGGCACGCTGCGCCGCCGCTACCGCGCCCTGCGCGCTGCGCTGGACGGCGCGGGGCTCGACGCCAGCATCCACTACGCCGCCAAGGCCAATGACAGCCAGGCGGTGCTGCGTGTGCTGCGCGCCGAGGGCGCGGGGGCCGACGTGGTGAGCGCGGGCGAGCTGCGCGCCACCCTGGCCGCCGGCATCCCGGCCGGCGCCACGGTGTTCTCCGGCGTCGGCAAGAGCGCGGCCGAGATCCGCCTGGCGCTGGCCGAGGGCATCTTCCAGCTCAACGCCGAGAGCGCCGAGGAGGTGGCGATGATCGCCGCCATCGCCGAGGGCATGGGACTGCGCGCCCCCGTGGCGCTGCGCGTCAACCCCGATGTCGATGCCGGCACCCACGCCAAGATCACCACCGGCCGCGCGGACAACAAGTTCGGCATCGCCTACGAGGACGCGCACGCCCTTTACGCGCACATGGCGGCGCTGCCCGGCATCCGCCCGATCGGCATCGCCACCCATATCGGCAGCCAGATCACCGCCGGCATGGGCGCCTACCACGCCGCCTATGCGCGGCTGGCCGAGATGGTGCGGGGCCTGCGCGCCGCCGGCCTGCCGATCGAGCGCGTCGATTGCGGCGGCGGCCTCGGCATCCCCTACCGCGACGAGGTGGCGCCCGCCCCCGAGGCGCTGGCCGGCACCATCCGCGCCACGCTCGGCGGCCTCGGCCTGCCGGTGATGCTGGAGCCGGGCCGCTGGATCGCCGGCCCCGCCGGCGTGCTGCTGGCCTCCATCGTGCTGCAGAAGCAGGGGCGCGGCCGCCGCTTCCTGGTGGCCGACGCCGCGATGAACGACCTGCTGCGCCCCAGCCTCTACGAGGCCTGGCACGGCATCCTGCCGCTCAGCCCCGCGCGTTACGCCGCGCCGCTGGCGCCGGCCGACATCGTCGGGCCGGTCTGCGAGAGCGGCGACACCTTCGCCCGCGACCGCGCCATGCCCGACCTGCCTCCGGGGGAATTCATCGCATTTTTGGATGCGGGTGCGTATGGTGCGGTGATGAGCAGCACCTACAACGCCCGCCCGCTGGCGGCCGAGGTGATGGTGGATGACACCCGCTTCGCCGTCGTGCGCCCGCGGCAGACACCGGAAGACCTGCTGGCGCACCAGCGCCTGCCGGAGTGGCTCACCCCGTGACGGCGCGGCGCGATCCGCTGGCCCGTCGCCTCGCGCGCGGGCGGCGGCTCGCGCGCCTGGCGCTGGGCTGGGAGGCGCTGTGGCCCCGGCTGTGGCCGGCCCTCGGCGTCATCGGCCTGTTCCTCGTCGCGGCGCTCGCCGGCCTGTTCATGGCCGTGCCGCCCTGGCTCCACCTGCTCCTTCTCCTGGGCTTTGCCCTGGCCCTTGGGCTGGCCCTCTGGCGCGGGCTGCGCGGCCTCGCCTGGCCGGGCGACGCCGCGGCCGAGCGCCGCATCGAGGCCGCCTCCGGGCTGCGGCACCGCCCCCTCTCCACCCTGCGCGACCACGCCACGACGGAGGACCCGGCGACGCTGGCGCTGTGGCGCGCCCACCAGGCCCGCGCGCTCGCCGGGCTGAGCCGGCTGCGCATCGGCGCCCCCCGCCCGAACCTGGCGGCGCGGGACCGGCGGGCGCTGCGCGGCGGGCTGCTGGTGGGCCTCTGCGCGGCGCTGGCCATGGCCGGCGGCGAGAGCGGCGAGCGGCTGCGCCGCGCCCTCTGGCCCAGCCTGATGGCCGCCCCCGCCGGCGTGGCGGCGCTGCGGCTGGAAGCCTGGATCACGCCGCCCGGCTACACCGGCGCCGCCCCTGTCTTCCTCGGGCTGGAGGGCGGCAGCCTGACGGTGCCGCAGGGCAGCACGCTGCAGCTCGCCCTCTCGGGCGGGCAGGGCGGCGCCCCCGAGCTGCGCGTGGACGCGCGCGCCATTCCCTTCCGCACGCTGGATGCCGGCAGCCACGCGCTGGAGATGCCGCTGGAGCAGGGCGCCCGCCTCGCCCTGTGGCGGGAGGGGCGGGAGCTGGCCGCCTGGACCGTCAGCGTGCAGGCCGACGCGCCGCCCACCGCCGCCTTCGCCGAGGCGCCGGGGCCGGCTGCGCGCGGCCTCGCCCTCCGCCTGCCCTGGCGCGCCGAGGATGACTGGGGCGTCGGCGCCGCCCGCGCCGAGCTGCGCCTGGCGGCCCGCCCCGAGGCGCCGCCGCTGGTGCTGGAGCTGCCGCTCTCCGGCGGCAATCCGCGCCAGCCCCGCGGCGTGGCGCAGCCCGACCTCTCGGCGCATCCCTGGGCCGGGCTGCCGGTGCGCGCCCGCATCGTGGCGCGCGACGGCGCCGGGCAGGAAGGCACCTCGGAGGAGGCCGGCCTGACCCTGCCGGAGCGCAGCTTCAACCACCCCGTCGCCCGCGCTTTGGTGGAGCTGCGCAAGGCGCTCTCGGCCGATCCGGGCGGGCGGGAGGCGGCGCGGCTGGGGCTGGACCGCCTCGCCGCCGCGCCCGAGGCCTTCGAGCACGACATCGCCACCTTCCTGGCGCTGCGCGTGGCGCGCCACCGGCTGCAGCGGGACCGCCGGCCGGAAGGGGTGGAGGAGGCCCAGGCGCTGATGTGGCAGACCGCCGTGGCGCTGGAGGAAGGCCGCACCGACCGCACGGCGCGCGCCCTCGCCGCCGCGCGCGAGGCGCTGCGCGAGGCGCTGGCCGAAGCCGAGCGCACCCCGCCCGACGCCGCCGCCCGCGCCGAGCTGGAGCGCCGCGTGCAGGAGCTGCGCGAGGCGGTGCAGCGCCACCTGGAGGCGCTGGCCGAGCGGCTGCGGCAGGAGAATGCCGAGGCCATGCCCTTCGACCCCAGCCAGCGCCTGATGGACCAGCGCGAGCTGGACCGCCGCACCCAGGAGATGCAGGACGCCGCCCGCGAGGGCCGCACCGACCGGCTGGAGCAGGAGCTGGCCGAGCTGGAGCGGATGCTGGATGCCTTGCAGGAGGGCCGCGTCGCCGCCCGGCCGGAGGGCGGCAATGCCCGCCGCCAGCAGCAGCAGCAACAGCGCGGGCAGCAGCAGATGGGCGCGGTGCAGGACATGGTGCAGCGTCAGGGGGAGATGCTGGACCGCAGCCACCAGCGCGGCGAGGCCCAGCCCCCAAATGCCGGCGGCCAGCGGCAGGCCCCGCAATCCCGCCAGCAGGCCCAGGCCCAGGCCCAGGCCCAGGGCGAGGCCGGCCAGCAGGCGCGGCGCGATGCCAGCCAGCAGCGGGCGCTGCGCCGCGCGCTGGGCGAGCTGATGCAGCAGTTCGGCGACCTCACCGGCGAGATCCCCGAGGCGCTGGGCCGTGCCGACCAGGCCATGCGCCAGGCGCAGGAGGCGCTGGGCCAGGGCGGGGACGCTGCGCCCCACCAGCAGCAGGCCATCCGCGAGCTGCAGGAAGGCGGCCGGCAGATGGCGCAGTCCATGCAGCGCCAGTTCGGCCAGGGGCAGGGCGAGGGTGAGGGCCAGGGCGAAGGCCAGGCCATGCCCGGCCAGGAGCAGGGCAGCGGCCAGGGCCAGGACCGCATGACCGGCCAGAACCAGGGGCGCGACCCGCTGGGCCGCCCCACCCGCGACGCGCCCGGCGCCAACGACCAGGGCAGCGACACCCAGGTGCCGCAGGAGGCCGAGATGCTGCGCAGCCGCCGCATCCTGGAGGAGCTGCGCCGCCGCGGCGCGGAGCGGGAACGGCCGGCCAGCGAGCTGGACTACATCGACCGGCTGCTGAAATCGTTCTGAGGCGGCGCCGCCCCCGTCACTCCGGCAGGGCGAGGGCGGGCAGCCGCGCCAGCGGGATGCGGGCGGCGGAGAGGGTGCGGTTCTCCAGCGTCACCGGCACCTCCAGCGTCGGCTGGCCGGTCTCCGGGTCGGGGCGGGAGAGCAGGGGCAGCAGGCCGCGCGCCAGCGTGGCGGTGCGCGGCGGCACCAGCCCGGCCGCGCCCAGCGCCTCCAGCAGGCGCGGCGCGCCGGCGATGCGCAGCGTCCCGGCGCCCATCGGCTGCAGGGCGGCATCCAGGACCAGGGTGGCGGCGGCGCTGGCGGCCACCTCGCCGGCGCGCAGGGTCAGCGCCCGCACCTCCAGCGCGCCGCCGGAATCGCGCCATTGCATGGCCCGGGCAGGCAGGAGGCTTGGCCCCGGCAGGGGGCCAGTCATGACCGCCTCCAGCGTAGCCGCCTCCACCTGCCGGCCAAGCGGCGTGGCCAGGGGCAGCATCACCCCGTCCAGGGAGAGGGAAAGGGTCAGGGCCGCCTCGCCCTCCCTGGCATCCGGCGCGGTGGCAAGGTGGGCGCTGGCGGCCTCCACCGCCGTGGCTTCCGCGCCGGTGCCGATGCGGAGCTGCGTGGCCGTGACTGTGGCGCGGTCCGGCGCCCGGCCCGCTTCCAGCGGCAGGGTGGCCAGAATCCGGCCGGCGGCGAAGGGCAGGATGGCACCGCCGAGGCGCAACGACTGCCGGCCCTCCGGCTCCGCCTCCAGCGTGCCGGGCCGCAGCAGGCGCACGCGCAGCATCAGCGCCTCCGCCTGCCATCCGGCGGCGCCGGGCACCGCGACGCGCGGCGCCGGCAGGGCGAGGGTGGCGGCCAGCGGCCAGCCGCCCGGGCTTGGCGGGCCATGCGCCACCTGCCAGCCCTGGGCGCGGCGGGCCTCGGCCCAGGCATGAAAGCCGGCCTCCAGCCGTTGCGCCGCCAGGCGCCACAGCACGGCGTGGCCGGCACCGAGCAGGGCCAGGGGCAGGGCCAGGCCGAGCAGCCACCAGCCGGCACGGTGCCGGCGGCGGGGCGAGGGGTCTTGCGGCTTCCGGGTCATCACCGGCCAGGGTATAGGGGGATCGGCCGCCCTGCGGAAACGCGGCGTGGCCTTCCCGACCCCAACCCGGCCGGCCGCTTCCCTGCCCCCCGGCCACGCCCGCCGGGCGGAGGGCGCGCGGCCGCGCAGCCCTGGACGCCGACCCGGCCCGCCGCATGACCCACCCCGCCATTGCCCCGCTGCTCGATCCGGACGGCTCGCTCTACGTCTTCGGCTACGGCTCGCTGATCTGGAAGCCGGGCTTCGCGCACAGCGCCATGCATCCGGCGCTGCTGCGGGGCTTCCACCGCCGCTTCTGCATCTGGTCCCGCCGCTACCGAGGCACGCCGGAATGCCCCGGCCTAGTGCTGGGGCTGGACCGGGGCGGGGCCTGCCGCGGCGTGGCCTTCCGCGTGCAGGCCGAGGCCGCGCCGGCGGTGCTGGACTATCTCGACGAGCGGGAGATGTCGGGCGGCGTCTATGAGCGGCGGCTGGTGCCGGTGCGGCTGCTGGACCAGCCGGGGGCGGTGCGGCGCGCCGTGGCCTTCGTGGTCGACCGCCGGGCTGAGGCCTATTGCCGGGATCTGACGCCCGAGCGCGCCGCCGCCGCCATCGCGCTGGGCCAGGGCTGCATGGGTCCGAACCGGGACTACCTGCTGAACACGGTGGCGCATCTGCGCGCGCTGGGGGTGCGGGATGCGGGGCTGGACCGTATCGCCGCACTGCTGCCGGCCGGCCCGGCGGAGTAGCGGCGCCGATTCGCGCCAGCCGCTACAATGGGCCGCACCGCTTATCCGCAGACTTATCCACAGTGGCCGGTGGGAAGCGGCTGGCACATCAAGGCCCGCCCGCGCCACGTCCGCAGTGCCGCAGAGGGATTCTTCGTAAAATCAATGGCTTGATGCTGGTTGGGGCCGCCGCGCAACAGTCAAGACGCGCTTTCGAAAAGAGAAAAGCCAGCCTCAGCAGCGGCTTGCGGGCAGTCCCTGAAACAGTTTCGAAATCTTCCGTGGCCCTTATCCCACAGATTTATCCACAAGGGGTGGGGACAGGGCAGGGCCACCGGCGGCCACCACCAGGCGGTCGGTCTCACGTTCGATCGCCTCTTCCAGCGCCGCCACCAGCTGCACGCGCGGCAGGCCCGGCGGCAGCGCCGGCATGATGGCCACGGTGATCGGCCCCGGCAGCTTGCGGGAGAGCGCGCCGCGCCCCCAGCGCAGCCCGCTGTCGGTGGCCACCGGCACCACGGGCGCGCCGCTGGCGGCGGCCAGCGCCACCACCCCCGGCTGGTAGGGGATGCGCTGCCCCGGCATGGTGCGCGTGCCCTCGGGGAAGATGACGATCTGGTGCCCCTCGGCTAGCACCGCGCCGGCCTCGCGCACCATGCGCTTCAGCGCCGTGGCGCCGCCCTTGCGGTCCACCGCCACCGCCCCGTAGTGCCGCGCCAGCCGGCCCCAGGTCGGGATGCGCAGCAGCTCCTGCTTCAGCACATAGACCGGGTCCGGCAGCAGGGCGAGCCAGACGACCGTGTCGTAGGCGGACTGGTGCTTGGCCGCCACCACCACCGGCCCCTTGGGCATGTGCTCCCAGCCCGTCACCCGCAGCCCGATGCCGCAGACCACGCGCAGCAGCCACAGGATCAGCCGCGCCCAGCCCTGCACGTAGCGGCGCACGTAACGGCGCGGGAAGGGCACCAGGGCCAGCCCCAACACGCATGTCATGGCGGTGACGCTGAAGAACAGCGCGTTGAACAGGGCCGAGCGCAGGGCGGTCACGAGGGCGGTTTCTCCGGTTTCAGGACGGACAGGCCGAGCATCGCCCCGATCAGCTTGCCGTATTCCCGCAGCAGCAGCCCGGGCCGGGGGCCGGCGGCCTGCACCGGGTGGGCCACCAGCGTGACTTCGGGCAGGGTGCGGCGCAGCTCCAGCAGGGCGCGGGGCATATGGAAGGCGGCGGTGACGACGCGCAGCGAGCCGATCTGCCGTGCCCGCGCCCATTCCGCAACCTCCAGCCCGTTGCCGCGCGTGCTGGTGGCGGCGCGGCCCATCGTCACGCGGCCGGCGAGCGGCGCGGGATCCAGCCCGGCGCGCTGCGCCAGCTCCTCCAGCGTGGCGTCCCGCCCCGCGCCGGAGATGATCAGCCAGCGCGCACGCCCCTCGGCCAGCAGGTGCAGCCCGGCATCGACGCGCTGCGGCCCGCCGGTGAGCACGGCGATGCCGTCGGTGGTGGCGAGCGGTGCCTCCGGCCGGGCGCGGCTCTGCCCGGCGAACAGCGCCAGCCCGCCCAGCAGCAGCAGCGCCGGCAGGGCCGGCAGCAGCCAGAGCCGGCTGGGGCCGCGCCGCCGGCTGCCATCGGGCAGGGGTGTCACGGCAGGCGCTTCAGCCAGCGGCGGACGCTGAACTGCGCGGTCGCCCAGCCGATCGCGCCGGCCACGGGCGGCAGCATCAGCAGGTCCAGCCAGGGCAGCGCCGACCAGGGCTGCACCACGCCGCCCGAGAGGGGCGCCGCCAGGCTGGCCATGGCGCCCAGCGTCGGCACCGCCAGCGCCGCGCCGGCCAGCGCGCCGCCGGCCGCCAGCAGCCCGATGCGGCGGGCGAAGCGGCCGGCGATATCCCCCTGCGTGGCGCCGAGGTCGTGCAGGATCTCGATGGCCTGCCGGCGCGAGGCGAGGCCGGCCCGCGTGGCCACCGCCACCACCGCCACCGCGACGCCCACCACCAGCGCCAGCACCGCCAGCGCCACGCCCTGCACGCTGCGCGCCAGCGCGGCGAGCCGCGCCACCCAGATGCCATGCGCCTCCAGCTCCGCCCCTGGCACCGCCTCGGCCAGCTGGCGGCCGATCGGCGCCGGGTCGATGTTGAGGTTCTCCAGCCGCAGCTCCAGCACGGAGGGCAGCGGTAGGGCCGGCACCTCGCCCAGCCAGGGGCGCAGCAGCTCCCGCATCCGCGCCGAATCGACCGCCTCGGCGCTGGCCACGCCGGGCATGGCGCGCAGCAGGGCCAGGGCGTCGTCCATCCGGCCGGCCTGCTCGGGCGGCAGCTGCACCGTCACGGCGGCGGCGGCGCCCTGCTGCCAGCGCTCCTTCAGCGCCGCGGCGCCGCGGCTGCCGGCCAGCGCCAGCGCCGCCAGCAGCGCCATGGCGGCGACGAGGCCGGGCAGCAGCCGGTCGGACAGCGCCCGCTTCAGCCCCAGCGGGTCGCGCGCGTAGCGGGTGCGGCGCTCGGTCATGCCACTCCGGTTGCGGGCATCAGCCATGATGGATGACCTTCCCATCCTCCAGCAGCAGGGCCTGGGCGGGGAATTGCGCCACCAGGTCCTCGCTGTGGGTGGCCACCACAACGGTGGTGCCCAGCCGGTTCATCTGCGTCAGCAGCGCCAGCAGGCGGCGCGCCTGGTGCGAATCGAGGTTGCCGGTCGGCTCGTCGGCCACCAGCAGGGCGGGGCGCGTCACCACCGCGCGGGCGATGGCGATGCGCTGCTGCTCGCCGCCCGAGAGCTGCTGCGGCAGGGACAGCTCCTTCCCCTGCAGCCCCACCCAGCGCAGCATCTCCGTCACGTCCGGCCGCAGGCTGGCCTCGGAGCGGCCGGCGAGGCGCAGCGGCAGCGCCACGTTGTCGAAGGCGGAGAGGTAGGGCAGCAGCCGGAAATCCTGGAACACCACGCCGATGCGCCGGCGCAGGCCGGGCAGCGCGCTGCGCCGCGCCGCGTCCACGCGCACGCCCAGCACCTCCAGCTCCCCCCGCGTCGGCAGCAATGCGAGATGCATCAGCCGCAGCAGCGAGGATTTGCCGGCGCCGGAGGCCCCCAGCAGCCAGGTGAAGCTGCCCTCGGGCAGCGTGAAGGTCAGGTCGGCCAGGGCTTCCGGCCCCTCCTGCCCGTCGGGCGAGGGGTAACGCAGGCCGACCGCGGTGAAGCGCACCATGCGGCAGGGAATGCCACGCCAAGCCGCGCGCCGCCACCCGCCTCGCTTTACGAAGGGTTGCAGCGCAACGGGGGGTTGCAGGGCCGGGGGTGCCCCGGCATAGCGGTGGCATGCGCCTCGAATGCCCGGCCTGCGCTGCCGCCTATGACGTTCCGGACGCGCTTCTGGCGCCGGGGCGGGCGGTGCGCTGCGTGCGCTGCACGCAGAGCTGGGTGCCGCTGCCCGCCCGGCTGGAGGCGCCGCCGCCGCTGCTGGCGCTGCCGCCGCTGCGCCCTTCCGGCCCCCCGCCCGCCGCGCCCGGCGTGGCGGGCGCGGTGTTCGCCTGGATTCTCTCTCTCCTGGCGGTGGCGGCCGGGGTGGCGGCGCTGTGGCATTGGCGCGCCGACATCGCCGCCGCCTGGCCGCCCGCCGCCCGCCTGCTGGCGCTGCTGCCCGGCGGCTGAGAAGGCTGCGGCTGAAAGGCGGTGGCTGAGAAAAGGCGGCTCAGCCCAGCGGTGCGTCGCTGCGCTGCTCGGCGTGGCCGTGGGTGATGTAGTGCAGGGCCGCCGCCTGCTCGTCCGCGCCGAAGGCGGCACGCAGGTCGGCATAGTTCCGCAGGTACTGGGCGGCATCGAAGGCGGCGGCGTCGCGCCCCTCGGCATGGCCATGCGCCAGCCAGTGCCGGGTGCCGGCCCGGAGGTCGGTGCCGAAAGCGTCGACCAGGTCGTCATGGCCGGCGATGTAGCGCGCGGCGTCGAAGCCGGTGGCGCGTCCTTCGTTCCGGCCGAAGCGGATGTAGTGCGCGGCCGCGGCCTCCGTGTCCTGCCAGAAGGCGTCCAGCAGGTCCTCATGCGCGGCGAGGTAGCTGGCCGGGTCGAAGCTGGTGGCGCGGCCCTCGGCGCGGCCGTGGCGGATGTAGTGGGTGGCGCCCGCATCCTCGCTGGCGCCGAAGGCGGCGATCAGGTCGGCCTGGCTGGCGATGTAGGCCAGCCCGTCGAAGCTGGTGGCGCGCCCCTCGGCGAAGCCGTGCTGCAGCCGGTGCACCGAGCCGGCCAGCGCATCGGCGCCGAAGGCGGCGGCCAAGTCGGCATGGCTGGCGACGTATTCGAGCGGGCGTTCCGAGGAAAGGGCGCGCAGGTCGATCCTCACCCCGTCGGCGAACTGCACCACCTCGATCGCCGCGCCGGAGAGGGTGGCGCCCGTGCCCAGGTTGCGCGCCAGCAGCGACTCGCCGTCGCGCAGGACATGCCAGGCGCCGCTGCCCTGGTCGATCCGCAGCGTGTCCAGCCCCGCGCCGCCATGAAGGTCGCCGCCCTGCGGCGGCGCCACCAGCAGCCGGCTCGCCGCGAAATCCGTGCCGGGGATGAAGGCCAGGATGTCGAGCTTGCCCTGGTCCGGCGTGATCCAGTTGTCGCCCAGGATGCCACCCGTGTCGCCCGAGTTCGGGTTCCAGGACCACCAGGCCCAGGACAGGCCGGCCGAGGGCGCGCCGGCGTCGCGCGTGCCGTCGCCATCGTGATCGCCGTTCAGGGTGCGGGTCAGCGCCAGCAGCCAGGCCAGATCCTTCGGGTCCTGCAGGCGGCTGCCGAACTCGCCCAGGATGATCGGCGCGATGCCCTCGCGCGAGATGTAGCCCCATTGCCGGTCGAACACCGCGGGCAGGGTGGCGGCGAGGTCATCGCTCTGGAACCAGGGCTGAGCGAAGACCGAGTTGGGGTAGTCGTGCGGCGAATAGACCACCTTGTTGCCGGCGGGCAGCACCACCGGCCGCTCGGCGACCCCCTGCAGATTGCCGCCCCACCAGTAGGAGTCGCCCTCGTGGCGGTCCACGCCTTCCACCAGGATCAGCCAGTCCGGGTTCACCGCCTGAATGGCCGCACCGGCGCGCTCGGCGGCGGCGTGCCAGTCGGTCGCCGGGTCGCCGCCCCAGCTGGCCTGGCTGTGCGGCTCGTTGTGCAGGTCGGCGCCGATGACGGTCGGGTTGCCCCGGTAGCGGCCGGCCAGCATCACCCAGTCGGCGATCCACTCGGCTTCCGGGTGGGTGTTGTCGTACCAGAGGCCGGAGCCGTTGGGGCCGTCCCCCGCCGTGCCGCGGTGCCGGTCGAGGATGATGCGCAGCCCGATCTCGCCCGCATAGCCCACGATCCTGTCGAGCAGCTGCACGCCGGAAAGGCCGGCGAGATCCGGGTTGCGGCCGTAGTCGATGTCGGTGGGCGGCAGCCTGCCGTCGAGCACCTCGCTGGAGAAGGGAAGGCGGATGGCGTTGAAGCCAAGCGCCTTCATCTGGTCCATCATCTCCTGCCAGTTGCGCGCCTGCAGCCCGTCCGGCGCGCCGCGCACCGTCTCCATGCCGAACCAGTTCACCGCCGAGAGGCGCACCGGGATGCCGGCGGCATCGACGATCTCGTTGCCGCGGGTGGAGAAGAAGCCGTCGCCCGGCTGCTGGCGTGAGAGCATGCGTGCGCTTTCCTGGCGGCGGGGGAGGCCGGGCGGTCATGGAAATCCCGGCCAGATGCAGGGCCTGGCCGGGCGAGGGAATTCTTGGAAGGGAGCGGGGGTGCATCCAGGGCCGGCAGGCGGCCATGGAGGACGCCTCAGAACAGATCCAGGTCGGTGCGGCCCTCGGCATGGCCGAAGGTGATGAAGTGCCGGGCGGCCTCGTTCTCGTTCGAGCCGAAGGCGGCGCGCAGGTCGGCGTAGTTCGCCAGATAGGTCCGCGCATCGAATCCGTCGGTGGTGCGGCCTTCCTCGATGCCGTGATGGAAGTAGTGGCGCTGGCCGGCCGCCGCATCGGCGCCGAAGGCCTCGATCAGGTCGGCATAGCTGGCGATGTACTGCAGCCCATCCAGGCTCCAGTCCATCTTGGTGTCCGAGAAGGTCTCGACATAGGCGCGGCCGGTGTTCGGCTCGCTGCCGTCGGACAGGCGGCCGGGGAAGCTGTCGTCGGAATCCCAGCGGGACTGGAACACCACGTCATGCGTGTCGAACCACACCTTCATCGCCTTCACGAAGGGCTCGGCGTTGTTGGTCATCACGCCCCATTCGGAGTAGGCGGTGGGCTTGTCGCGCGCGGCGGCGAAGTCCTGGTGCCACTGCAGCCCGTACTTCTCCTTCAGCAGCATGTCCCAGGCCTGGTAGGGATCGCTGGTGAAGTAGAGGGTGTTCCAGTAGACATCCATGCCGATGATGTCGACATAGTCGTCGCCCGGATAGGCGGTGGCGGGGTCCATGCCGCCCCAGGCCTCGTTGACGTTCCACTCGAAGACGAAGCGGTCGGAGACGGCGCGGAACGAATCGACGAACTGGCGGAAGGCGCCGATATACGCCTCCTCATGGCCGATGGCCGACCACGGGAACCAGTCGCCGTTGAACTCCCAGCCGGTGCGGACGTCGATCGGCCCGTCGGTCTGGCTGTTCTCGATCAGGATGGTGGCCAGCTCGCGGTAGCGGGCGTTGTAGGCGCCGGTGGCGGCCTCCTCCAGCGTCGCGCCGAGCGGGATCAGCGGGATCGACCACTGATGGTCGCGCGGCGTCTCGTGCCACAGCTCGCGGGCGTTCCAGCGGGTGCTGTCGATCAGGTCGGCCCAGCTCTGGAAGCCGGAGACGACGTGAATGTTGTCCACCTCCCGGCCGAGCCATTCCTCGAAGGCCGGCAGATCCTGCGGCCGGTTGCCAAGATAGACACCAAGCTGGGTCATCGGGCTCTCCTGATCATCCGAATGAAGAAGGAGGGGCCCGCCCGTGCGGGGCGACCGGCTGCCATGCTCCTGCTCGGGAAGGCGATAGAGCAGGGCGCTGAATGAAAAAATAGAAAACAACAAAATTCAGGATCAACATTTTAGTGAGGAGAAGAACCCACATCGGATCCTCGCGTTACTTTCAACTTTTATTCGCGTGATGCGCGGAATGATTGTGGGATTTCCTGGCCGCGTGTGGATCTCGCCGCGGGTGCGCGGAAAGGCGCCGGAATGGTCCGCGGCGTCAACCCTTGCGTTGGCCGGAGCATGACAGCCGAGGCGGAGCGGCGCCGGCGCTAGAGCCTTTTCCGTTCGTACTGGCTCACGGAAAAGGCTCTAGCTCATTGTTTTCACGAGCATCTTAACGCGATCAGGCGAAGCAGCCTGCTCGCGATCTGCTCTAGGCTCCGGCCAGCAGGCCGAACAGCCAGACCGTCGCCACCCCGGCCAGGATGGAGGCGCTGAGATTGCCGGTGCGCCACTGCACCAGCACCACCGCCGCCGCCCCGAACAGCCCCGGCAGGCCGGTCCGGCTCAGGGCCAGGGTCACGTAGGCGGCAAAGATCGGCCCGGGCAGATGGCGCAGCATGGCGTCGATGAAGGGCGGCGGGCGGACCACCCGCAGCAACGCATAGCCGCCGGCACGGCAGAGATAGGTGACCAGCGCCATGCCCAGGATGGCGAGCAGCACGTCGCTCCGCATCATGGCGCCGTGCCGGGGCCGGATGGTGCCGTGCCGGGGCTGGCCTCGGAACCGGCCCCGGAACTGGCCTCGGAACCGGCCTTGGGCCCGCCACGGGCCCGGATCTCGTTCCAGGCCGCCAGGGCGGCGCCGGAGAGGGCGCCGGCCAGCAGGGGCAGGGGCTGCGGCAGGCCCAGGCGCTGCGTTCCCAGCGCCGCCAGCCCGGCCAGCGCCCAGGGCAGCAGGTCCTGCCGGGCCCCGCGCCAGATCGGCACCAGCAGCCCGACGAAGGCGGCGGTGCCGCCGAAGAACAGCGGGTGCCCCGGCGGCAGCTGCACCACGCCGCTCAGCACATGCCCCGCCACGGTGGCGGCCTGCCACGCCACCCACAGCGAAAGGCCCAGGCCCAGCAGGTAGCCGGCATCGCGCCCGCCCGCCCGGTGCTCGGCGATGCTCATGGCGAAGGCATGGTCCACCAGCGTGGCCAGCGTGCCCCAGAGCCGCCAGCCGCGCAGCCGGTCCAGCCAGAAGCCCAGAGCGGCTCCCATCGGCGCCAGGCGGATGTTCACGACCAGCGCCGCGAAGGTGACCGCCAGGACGGGCGCCGGGTCCGCCCAGAGTTCCAGCGCCAGGAGCTGCGCGGCGCCGGCATAGACGATCGCCGACATCAGCAGGGTCTCGGCCAGCGACAGGCCCTTGCCGGCGGAGATGACGCCCACCACCATCCCGAAGGGCAGCAGTCCAAGGTAGAGGGGCAGGGCGGCACGCGCCCCGCGCCGCATGCCGGCGCGGGTGAACACCACCGGGCGGAAGGGCTGCGGCTCAGCCACGGCGGGAGGCCAGCAGCCGCTCCTCCGCCACCTCGGGCGGCAGGTCCAGCGCGCGCTGCGCCACCTCGCGCGGGAAGCCGGCCCGCGCCAGCGCGGCCAGCGTCTTCAGCCGGGCGGCCGCGTCGGGGGGCGTCGCGGCGAAGGGGCCGGCGCGGCGGCGGCGCAGATGCCCCAGCGCTGCGATCAGCTCATCGGCCGTCTCTCCGTCCAGCGCGGCCTCGGCCGTGGACGCCGCCACGCCCTTGGCGGCCAGATGCGCGGCGATGGCGCGGCGGGAGCGGCCACCCTGTTGCAGGCGCCGGGCGCGGGACGCGGCGAAGGCGGCGTCATCGACCGCCCCTGCCTGCACCAGGCGGCGCGCCACCTCCTGCGCCGCCGCGCGGCCCTCCGCCACCACCCGGGCGATGGCCGCGCCATCCTGCCCCTCCGCCTCGGCGCGCTGCGCCCAGCGGGCCACGCGCCGCTGCAGCACGCGTACCAGCCCGGCTTCCGTGGCGGCGAAACGTGCCAGATGCAGCAGCGCGGCCTCGCGCAGCCGGCCGGCATCCGGCGCCGGGCCGGCCGCCGGCCTCCGCCTGGGTTCCTGCCGCTTTTCCATGCGCGCAATCTGCCATGAAGCGGCCGGCCTGCCCACCCGGCGCCTGCCCCATGGCGCGGGGGCAAGAGAATGGCTTCCCGGTAGCAAGCCACAAACGCGAATGCCGCCGGCCTGGCGGCCGGCGGCATCCTCGACTGTCTCAGGCTGCGCGGGCCATCGGCCCGCAAGGGCTCAGCGCGTGGGCGGAACCGAGGAGCCCGTGGTGCCGGTGCTGGCCGGCGGCGGCACGGCGCTCGGGCCGATCGGCGGGTTGGCGCCGGCCGGGCCGGTGGTGGTGGAGGTGGAGGGGCTGCCATTGCGCTGGTTCATGCGCGGCTCGCCCGACTGCGCCGGCGCCGGCACCGGCTGCGTGCCCGGGGGCGTGGCGCTGCGGGTCGGCGGGTTGGCACCCTGCTCGGTGCGGGGGCCAGTGGTGGTGGGGGTCGAGGGGCTGCCCTGGCGCTGGTTCATGCGCGGCTCGCCGGACTGCGCCGGCGGCGGCACTGGCTGCGTGCCCGGGGGCGTGGCCGTGCTGCTCGGCGGGTTGGCGCCGGTCTGGGCCATGGCGGCCCCGCCGACCCCGGCGAAGCCGATCAGGGCGGCAGCGGTCAGGGCGATCATCGGTGTGCGCATCGTGTCGGATCCTCCAGCGGGGGTCTGGGTGCGCCCGGTGAGGGCGCGTGCCCCGGGGTAACTGGCCGGGCCGGGCAGAGTTGCGACGGTGCAGTTTGGCCCGCCTCACGATGCTGCTCACGATGCCGCTTGCTGGGCCGCTTGCTGGGCCGCTTGCGGACGATTTCCGGCCTTTGACCGCGCCGCCGGTTTGCGGCACTCTGCCCGTTTCCGCGGTCGGGCATGCGAAGGGTCGCGTGCGGCGCGGAAGCAGCCGGAGACGTATTCGCGTGATCCCCGCTCTGATGCCGACCTACAACCGTGCCGACCTCGCCTTCGAGCGGGGCGAGGGCGCCTGGCTGTGGACGGCGGATCAGCGACGATTCCTGGATTTCGGCAGCGGCATCGCCACCACCAGCATCGGCCATGGCCAACCGCATCTGGTGCGCACCATCGCCGAGCAGGCGGCCAAGGTGATGCACGTCTCCAACCTCTACCGCGTGCCACAGGCCGAGCGCCTGGCCGCGCGCCATGTGGAGGCCTCCTTCGCCGACAGCGTCTTCTTCTGCAACTCGGGCGCCGAGGCGAATGAGGGGATGATCAAGGCCGTCCGCAAATACCATGCGGAGAACGGCCACCCCGAGAAGTTCCACCTGATCTGCTTCGAGGGCGCCTTCCACGGCCGGACGCTGGCCACCCTCTCGGCCACCGGCAATGAGAAGTACCTCGCCGGCTTCGGCCCGCCGGTGCAGGGCTTCGACCATGTGCCCTTCGGCAACATGAACGCGGTGCGCGACGCCATCGGCCCGCACACCGCCGGCATCATGATCGAGCCGATCCAGGGCGAGGGCGGCGTGCGCCCGGCCGACCTGCGCTTCCTGCAGGAGCTTCGCGCGGTGTGCGACGAGTTCGGCCTGCTGCTGGCGCTGGACGAGGTGCAGACCGGCATGGGCCGCTCCGGCAAGCTCTGGGCGCACCAGTGGGCCGGTATCGAGCCGGACGTGATGTCCTCGGCCAAAGGCATCGGCGGCGGCTTCCCGCTTGGCGCCATCCTGGCCAAGGAACATGTGGCGAAGCACCTGAAGCCCGGCACCCATGGCACCACCTATGGCGGCAACCCGCTGGCCTGCGCCGCCGGCAACGCCGTGCTGGACGTGGTGCTGGCCCCCGGCTTCCTGGAGCAGGTGGACCGCGTGGCGCGCCACCTGTGGCGCGGCATGAACGACCTCGCGGCGCGCCACCCCACGGTGGCGAGCGGCGTGCGCGGCGCCGGACTGCTGGTCGGGCTGCAGCTGACGCCGGCGGTGGCGAATGGCGACTTCCAGGCCGCCGCCGTCGACGAGGGGCTGCTGACCGTGGCGGCCGGGCAGAACGTGCTGCGCGTGGCGCCGCCGCTGATCGTCACCGAGGCGGAGGTGGACGCGGCGCTGGAGATGCTGGACCGCGCCGCGCGCCGCCTGACCCCGGCCGACGCCAAGGCGATGGCCAAGTGAGTGCGGCGTTGAAGACGACGGCGCAGGGGGGGGCGGCGCAGGGCCGCCCCCGCCACTTCCTGGAGCTGTCGGATTTCGACGGCGCCACGCTGCGCGGCATGCTCGACCTCGCCGCCCGCGCCAAGGCCGGGCAGGTGGCGGACAGGCCGCTGGCCGGCAAGACGGTGGCGCTGATCTTCGAGAAGCCCTCCACCCGCACCCGCGTCTCCTTCGAGGTGGGCATCCACCAGCTCGGCGGCCATGCCATCGTGCTGTCCTCGAAGGACATGCAGCTCGGCCGCGGCGAGACGCCGGCGGACACGGCGCGGGTGCTCTCCCGCTACGTGGACGCCATCATGCTGCGCACCGACAGCGTGGCGAAGCTGCGCGAGCTGGCGCAGCACGCCACCGTGCCGGTGATCAACGGCCTGACCGACGTCTCCCACCCCTGCCAGCTGATGGCCGACATCCTCACCTTCGAGGAGCATCGCGGCCCCATCGCCGGCAAGGTCGTGGCCTGGACGGGCGACGGCAACAACGTGGCGCAGAGCTTCATCCAGGCCGCGGCGCGGTTCGACTTCACGCTGCGGCTCGCCACCCCGCCCGAGCTGGCGCCGCCTGCCCAGCTGGTGGACTGGGCGCGGCGCGAGGGCGCGCGCGTCGAGCTGACGCCGGACCCGGTGGCGGCGGTGCGCGGCGCGCACTGCGTCGTCACCGACACCTGGGTCAGCATGTCGGACGAGAAGGAGGGCGGCCCCACCGCCCGCCACAACACGCTCGCCCCCTACCAGCTCAACGAGGCGCTGCTGGCCCACGCGGCGCCGGATGCGGTGGTGATGCACTGCCTGCCGGCGCACCGTGGCGAGGAGATCACCGGCGCGGTGATCGACGGCCCGCAGAGCGTGGTGTTCGACGAGGCGGAGAACCGGCTGCACGCGCAGAAGGGCGTGCTGCTCTGGGCGCTGGCCGGCCTCTGAGGCCGAGGGCCGGCTAAACGCTTCATCAACGCTTGCGGGGTAGTTCTGGACCGGACCTCCTGGCCAGGACACCCCGCATGCCTGTCTTCGCCACGCTTGCCGCGTTGCCGCGCCGCCTTGGGGTGGTGCCGCGCCTTGTGCTCCTCACCCTGCTCTCCGTCGTCTGTGTCGCGGCGGTGTCGAGCGGCACCATCCTGCTGCAGATGCGCCAGTATGCGCTCGCGCAGTCGCAGCAGGAGCTGGAGAGCAACCTCGCCATGCTGAAGGCGCTGCTCGCGCTGCAGGGCCGGGAGTGGCGCCTGCAGGGCGAGACGCTGCTGCTGGACGGCAAGCCGGTGAACGGCCGCATGGAGGTGGTGGACACGGTAAAGGCCGTGGCCGGCGGCGTGGCCACCATCTTCGCCGGCGATACCCGCGTGGCCACCAACGTCACCCGCCCCGACGGCGGCCGCGCCGTGGGCACGAAGCTGGCGCCCGGCCCGGCATACGACGCCGTGTTCCGCCGCGGCGAGGCCTATCACGGCGTCAACGTCATCCTCGGCGCCGAGCACCAGACCATCTACGAGCCGATCCGCGATCCGGAGGGGCGGGTCGTCGGGCTGCTCTTCGTCGGGCAGCCGCTGGCCGCGCTGATGGCGACGCAGGACAGGCTGGCCTTCACCGCGCTCTGGACCGGCGCCGCGGTCACCCTGCCGGTGGCGCTGGCGGTGTGGTGGCTGATGAGCCTCGTGCTGCGCCCGCTGAAGGGGCTGGCCGGGGCGGTGAACGCCATCGCCGCCGGGCAGTTCGACCGCCCCGTGCCCTGCACCGAGCGGCACGACCAGCTGGGCGAGATCGGCCGCGCCGTGCGCAGCCTGGGGGAGGGCGCCCGCCAGGCCCGCGCGCTGGAGGCGGCGGCCGAGGCCCAGCGCAGCCAGGCCGCTGCCGCGCAGCGGCAGATGCAGGCGGCGCTGGCCGGGCAGATCGAATCCGCCGTGGGCGGCATCGCCCGGGCGCTGGGGGGCGAGGTGGAGCGGCTGGAGAGCGCCACCCGCGCCGTGGGCGAGGGCACCGGCGCCGCCGCGCGCGATGCCGGCGCCGCCACCGAGCGCGCCCAGGGCGCCACCCGCAACGTGCAGGCGGTGGCCGCCGCCGCCGACCAGCTCGCCGCCAGCGTCGAGGAGATCACCCGCCGCGTCAGCGATGGCGCCGCCGTCACCCGGCAGGCGGTGGAGGCGGTGGACGCCTCGGACGCCACCGTGGCCGGGCTGTCGGCGGCGGCGGCGCGCATCGGCGACGTGGTGAAGCTGATCGCCGACATTGCCGGTCAGACCAACCTGCTGGCGCTGAATGCCACGATCGAGGCGGCGCGGGCGGGGGAGGCCGGCAAGGGTTTCGCCGTGGTGGCCTCCGAGGTGAAGAGCCTGGCCAACCAGACGGCCAGGGCGACGGAGGAGATCGGCACCCAGATCAACGCCATGCGCTCCGCCACGGGGCAGGCGGTGCAGACGGTGCGCGGCATCGCCCAGGCCGTCGGGCGGATGGACGAGGTGACCTCGGCCATCGCCGCGGCGGTGGAGGAGCAGAGCGCCGCGACCCGCGAGATCGCCCGCAACGCCGCCGCCGCCGCCAGCGGCACCCAGGGCGCGGCCGACAGCACGGAGCGGCTCGGCGCGCATGTCGGCACCGCCGCCGGCGCGCTGGAGGCGCTGCGCGAGGCCACCACGGCGGTGGCGCAGCAGGGCCAGGCGCTGCGGCAGGAGCTGGTGGAGGTGGTGGGCCGGCTGCGCGCGGGCTGAGCCCTTTCTCCCACAGGCCGCTTTGCGGAATCCGCCGGCCGTCCTACCTAACAGGCTGTGGCATGCAGAGGATGGGCCTGAGGGATGGACGGGAGGATGGACGGGGCGAGGCGCTTTGATGTCGTGGTCGTGGGCGGCGGGCCGGTGGGGCTGGCCTTTGCTGCCTCGCTGTCCGGCCTGGGGCTTGCCATCGCCGTGGTCGAGCGGCAGGCGGAGGCGGCGCTGGAGAATGCCGCCTTCGACGGGCGCGAGATCGCGCTCACCTACCATTCGCAGGACATCCTGAAGCGCCTCGGCGCCTGGGCGCACATCCCGGCGGAGAGCATCTCGCCGCTGCGGGAGGCGCGGGTGCTCAATGGCGGCTCCGCCTACGCGCTCCGCTTCGACACGCGCGGCCGGCCGGAGGCGGAGCTGGGCCGGCTGGTCTCCAACCACGCCATCCGCCGCGCCCTCTACCGCGTGGCCCGCGCCTGCCCCGACGTGACGCTGCTGGCTGGCCAGGGCGTCGCCGCCATGGGCACGGACGTGGACGGCGCCTGGCTGCGGCTGGAGGACGGCACGGCGCTGCGGGCCGGCCTGCTGGCGGGGGCGGACAGCCGCTTCTCCGGCGTGCGCAAGGCGCTGGGCATCGGCGCCGAGATGCGGGATTTCGGCAAGCGCATGATGGTGGCGCGGGTGCGCCACGCGGCGCCGCACCACGCCGTCGCCACCGAGTGGTTCGACTATGGCCAGACCCTGGCCATGCTGCCGCTGAACGGCGACTGCTCCTCCGTGGTGCTGACCCTGCCGGCCGAGGAGATGGCGCGGCTGGAGGCGATGCCGGAGGCGGCCTTCGGCCCCGAGATCGCCCGCCGCTACCGCCAGCGCCTGGGCGCCATGGAGCTGGTCAGCACCCGGCATGTCTATCCGCTGGTGGCGGTCTATGCCGAGCGCTTCGCCACCACCCGCGCCGTGCTGCTGGGCGACGCGGCGGTGGGGATGCACCCGGTCACGGCGCATGGCTTCAATTTCGGCCTGCGCGGGCAGGACACGCTGGCGGGCGAGATCCGCGCCGCCCGGGCGGCAGGGCGGGATTTCGCGGCGCCCGACGTGCTGCGCCGCTACGCCCACGCGCACCGGCGCGCGACGCGCCCGCTCTACCTGGCCACCAACGCCACGGCGAGGCTCTACAGCGAGGAGACCCTGCCCGCCCGCCTGCTGCGCGGCGCCGCGCTGCGCCTTGGCAACCACCTTCGCCCGGTGCAGCAGCTGGTGGTCTCGCAGCTGATGGAGAACCGGGTGGAGGGCCGGGTCGCCTGAGGGCGCCGGCCCGGAGAAGCCGCGCATGAGCGGCACGGATGCCGCCGCCCCGTCGCAGAGCGGGGCGGAGGTCCCTATCTATGCTTTTTGGAATTTTCAGGCCCCTGCCGCGTGACCGATCCGACCCAGCCTTCCACCACCCCCGATTTCCTGAACCATGACCGCCCGCCCGTGCCGGACCTGACCGTGCCGCGCGGGGTCCAGCCCTTCCACCTGCAGGAGAAGCCGGTGCGCGGCCGCCTCGTGCGGCTCGGCCCGCTGGCCGACGCGCTGCTGACCCGGCACGACAACCCGCCCGCCGTGGCGGCGCTGATGGGGCAGGCCCTGGCGCTGACCGCCGGCCTCGCCGCCGCGCTGAAGTTCCAGGGCAGCTTCAGCCTGCAGGCCAAGGGCGATGGCCCCGTCCGTATGCTGCTGGCCGACTGCACCGAGGCCGGCGCGCTGCGCGGCTATGCCCGCGCCGAGCCGGAGAGCCTGCCGGAGGGCAGCCCCGGCGCCGGCACGCTGCTCGGCCAGGGCTATCTCGCCTTCACGGTGGACCAGGGCGCGGAGATGGAGCGCTACCAGGGCATCGTCGCCATCGAGGGCGAGAGCCTGGCGGAGATGACGGGGCACTACTTCGCCACCTCCGAGCAGCTGGACAGCCGCGTCTGGCTGGCCGCCGGGCACACGCCGCAGGGCTGGCGCGCCTCCGCGCTGATCCTCGAGCGGGTGGCGGGCGCGGGCGGCATCGGCCCCGGCATGGACAGCGCCGCGCAGGAGGATGCCTGGGAGACCGCGCTCGCCCTGGCCACCACCATCACCGAGGCGGAGATGCTGGACGATGCCCTCTCGTCCGACCGGCTGCTGTACCGGCTGTTCCACGCCGAAGGGCTGATGCTCGACCGGCCGCGCCCGCTCTCCTATGGCTGCCGCTGCTCCCGCGCGCGGCTGGCCTCGGTGCTGGCCGGCTTCGGCACGGACGACCTCGACCACATGGCCGAGAATGGCGACATCACCATGACCTGCGAGTTCTGCAATGTCGGCTTCCGCTTCCCGCGGGACGAGGTGCAGCCCGCCGCCGGCCAGGCCTGACACCGCCCTGGGCGGGAGTGGCGTGACGGCCGGTATGGCCGCCGCGCCCGCCGCGTGGTTTGTAGAGGCATCTTCGGCCCCTCCGGTGGTTCCACCGGGGCGGGGTCCGCTCCAACTGGGGGAGAACAGGGGATCATGATGTCCATCACACGCCGCGGGCTCGCGCTCTCGCTGCCGGTGCTGGCGGCGGCCTGCGCGGGCGGCGATGCCCAGCCGGCCCTGCAGCCGCCGCCCACCTATGGCCACCTGACGCCGCTGCGGCTGAACGTGCTGAACATCGAGGTGCTGGAGCCCGGCCCCGGCCCCAATATCCGCATCGACCCGCCCGCGCCGCTCTCCCCTTCCGCCCAGGCGGTCCGCATGGGGCGGGAGCGGCTGGTGCCGGTCGGCACCACCGGGCGCGGCCGCTTCCTGGTGGAGAGCGCCATGCTGACGCGCGAGGTGGGCGATGGCGGCGGCCTGTTCACCCAGCGCACGGAGCGCCTGTCGCTCGCCATCCGCGTGCGGGTCGAGGTGCTGGCCGATGACGGGCGCCGCGTGGCCTTCGCCGAGGCCGAGGTGCGCCGCAGCGCCACCGTGATCGACGAGGGGCCGGCCAGCCGCGCCCGCGCCGCCGACCAGATCGTGCGCCAGGGCATGGACGACCTGAACGTGGAGTTCGAGTTCCAGCTTCGCCGCAACCTGCGCGACTGGCTGATGACCGGCGCCCCCACCGCGCCGCTGCCCGGCCCGGTGCAGCAGGAAAGCCTGATCCGCCCCTGAAGACGGGCCGGGGGGGCGGGCCCAGGGCGAGCAGGCTGGGGAGGGCGGCGCGGCCGGCCGCCCCCGCCTCAGGCTTCCGGCACCGGCCGCCCGTTCTGGGTCAGCGCCAGGAATTCCCGCCGCATGGCGGGATCGGTGCGGAACTCGCCCAGCATGCGGCTGGTGATCATGGCGACGCCCGGCTTGTGCACGCCGCGCGTCGTCATGCACTGGTGGCTGGCCTCGATGATCACGGCCACGCCGCGCGGCCGCAGCACGGAGTCGATGCTGTTGGCGATCTGCGCCGTCAGCTTCTCCTGGATCTGCAGGCGGCGGGCATAGGCCTCCACCACGCGCGCCAGCTTCGAGATGCCGACCACCCGCCCGGCGGGGAGATAGGCCACATGGGCGCGGCCGATGATGGGCACCATGTGGTGCTCGCAATGGCTCTCCAGCCGGATGTCGCGCAGCACCACCATCTCGTCATAGCCGTCCGTCTCCTCGAAGGAGCGGGCCAGCAGGGCCACCGGGTCCTCCTTGTAGCCGGAGAAGAACTCCTCATAGGCGCGCGCGACGCGGGCGGGGGTGTCGGCCAGCCCCTCGCGCCCGGGGTCGTCGCCGGCCCAGAGCAGCAGCGTGCGCACGGCTTCCTCGGCTTCGGCCCGGCTGGGGCGGCGCGGCGCCGCATCTCGGTCGGTGCTGGCGGGGTCGGCCAGCGGACGCGCCGGCGGAAAGGTCATGTTCACGGTGCGAATTCCGATTGGCGGTCCGTCAGGAAAGGCGCTCAGGAAACGGGCTCAGAAAAGGCGTTCAGAAAAAGCTCTGGGGCATCAATGGGGACGGAACGGCGCCGGGGCAATGGCCGCCGGCGCAAGGCTCGGGCGACGAGGGATCAATGCACCGCGCCGGTCTGGTGCGGGCTGTCCAGGCTGAACAGCGGGATGGCGATGTCGAAGGCTTCGCCGCTGACGGTGTCGAGCATGTGATAGAACCCGCGCATGAAGCCCGAGGGCGTGGAGAGCGGGGTGCCGGAGGTGTATTCGAAGCTCTCGCCCGGTTCCAGCACCGGCTGCTCGCCCACCACGCCGGGGCCGTGCACCTGCTGGGTGCGGCCCATCCCGTCGGTGATCTGCCAGCTCCGCTTCAGCAGCTGCACGGTGCGCTGCCCCTGATTCTCGATGCTGACGCGATAGGCCCAGACGAAGTGCGACTGCTCCGGCTGCGACTGGTCGGAGAGGTAGAAGGCGCGCACCGAGACGCGGATGTCGCGCGTGGTGGCGGTGAAGAGGGGAGGCTGGGTCATGGCGGTCCTTCAGCCGGCGCGGCGCAGCGCGGCGGTGGCGAGGCCGGCGCCCACCAGCATGCCGCCGCCCGTGCGGTTCAGCGCGCGGCGCACGGCCGGCCGGCGCACGGCGCCGGAGAGCCGCCCGGCCAGCAGCGCGTAGAGCAGCGCGTTGGCCGCCGCCAGGCTGACGAAGCTGGCCACCAGGATGGCGGCCTGCGGCAGGAAGGGCCGGGCCGGGTCGAGGAATTGCGGCACGAAGGCGACGAAGAAGGCGATCGACTTCGGGTTCAGCGCGGTGACGAGGAAGGCCTGCCGCCAGGCGGCGCGGGCGCTGAGCGGCGCCGCCGCGCCCGGCTCCACCGGCGCGCGCCACAGCCTGACGCCGAGATAGACGAGATAGGCCGCGCCCGCCCATTTCAGCAGGGTGAACAGCGCCGCCGAGGTGGCCAGCAGCGCGCCGAGCCCGGCCAGCGACAGGCTCATCGCCACCAGGTCGCCCGCGGCCACGCCCGCCACCAGCGGCAGCGCCGCCCGGCGCCCGCCGCCCAGGGACTGGCCGATGACGAGAAGGATGGTGGGCCCCGGGATCAGCAGCATGACCGATGCCGTGGCCAGAAAGGCGATCCAGGTCTCGGGCGACATGGTCTCTCCGGTGGCGCGAGGGCCGCCCATTCTGCGCCGGGGCGCGCGGCGCGTCGAGTGCGGGCCCGCATCCGTGAACGGGCGGATGGGCGAGGGGGAGGGAGGCTTCTTTCACCGCCCCCCGGTTCCACGGCTCAGCGCCGCTTCGGCCCCTGCTGGAACAGGTCGGGCTCCGGCGCGGCGGCGGCGGCGGGGGCGGCGGCGCGCTTCGCCGGCGCCTTGCGCGGGGAGTCCGCCGCCTTCTCGGCAGGCGCCGGGGCAGGTTCGGCGGCAGGCTCGGCGGCGGGTTCGGCGGCAGGCTCGGCGGCACGGGCGCGGCGCGGCGCCTTGGCGGCCGCTGCCTTGGCGGGCGGCGCCTTCACCGCCGCCACCGTCTCCTCCACCACCATGCGGCCGAGCGGCTTCTTGCGCGGGGCGGTCTCGCCGCCCACCGCGTCCAGGGCGGCGGCGATGTCCTCCACGAGGTCCGCCACGTCCTCGAGCCCCACCGAGAGGCGCAGCGCGCCGTCGGTGATGCCGAGCCGCGCCCGCTCCTCCGCCGCCACGCGCATGTGGGTGGTGGTGGCGGGGTGGGTGATCAGGCTCTTGGCGTCGCCCAGGTTGTTGGAGATGTCGATCACCCGCAGCGCGTCGAGGAAGCGGAAGGCCGCCTCCTTGCCGCCCTTGAGGGTGAAGCTGACCAGCGTGCCGCCGGCCGACATCTGCTTCTTGGCGAGCTCATACTGCGGATGGCTGGCGAGGGTGGGGTAGTGCACCGCCGCCACCTCGGCCCGCTCCTCCAGCATCTGCGCCACGGCGGCGGCGTTGCGGCACATGGCCGGCACGCGCAGGTGCAGCGTCTCCAGCCCCTTCAGGATGGTCCAGGCGTTGAAGGGCGAGATGGCCGGGCCGGTGTTGCGCACGAAGGGCTGCAGCACCTCCTCGATCCACTTCTTCGAGCCGAGCACGGCGCCGCCCAGCACGCGGCCCTGGCCGTCGAAATGCTTGGTGGCGGAATAGACCACCACATCGGCGCCAAACTGCATCGGCTTCTGCAGCAGCGGCGTGGCGAAGACGTTGTCCACCACCACGATGGCGCCGGCCTCGTGCGCCAGGTCGCACACCGCCTTCAGGTCCACCAGCTCCAGCATCGGGTTAGAGGGGGTCTCCAGCAGCACGAGCTGGGCCGGGCGCTTGAAGGCCGCCTTCCATTGCCCGAGGTCGGCGCCGTCGACGAACTCGGTCTGGATGCCGTAGCGCGGCAGCAGGGTGGAGACGATCCAGTGGCAGGAGCCGAACAGGGCGCGGCTGGCCACCACCCGGTCCCCCGTCTTGAGGTGGGAGAGCATGGCGGCGTGCACGGCGGCCATGCCGGTGGCGGTGGCGCGGCAGGCCTCGGCCCCCTCCAGCGCGGCGAGGCGCGCCTCCAGCATCTGGACGGTGGGGTTGCCGAAGCGGGAATACTGGAAGTGCTGCGCCTCGCCCGTGAAGGTCTGCTCGGCCTGCAGGGCGCTGTCGTAGACGAAGCCGGAGGTGAGGTAGAGCGCCTCGGAGGTCTCATCCAGGTTGCTGCGCATCTGGCCGCCCCGGACCAGCAGGGTTGCGGGGCGCAGCGGACGGTCGGAAGCGGGCTTGGCCATCGGACGGGCGACTCTCGGGCTGGCATCGACACCCGGCCCGGTCGGGCGGGGTTTGCGCGCGCATCCCCGCCGCGGCCGTTTAGCGCGATTGTTTAAGCTCGCCGCAAGCTGGCCGGACAAATCGCGAGCGCCCGGCGGACCGGGCGGAAAGACTCTTACGCGCGGCTTGCCCCCTGCACAAGAGCAGGCTAGAAGCTTCGCCGACGCGGGCGTAGCTCAATGGTAGAGCTCTTGGTTCCCAACCAAGTGACGAGGGTTCGATTCCCTTCGCCCGCTCCAGCCTCCTCCCTGTTCATGGCACCGCGTGGCGCTTCGCCGCGGTCTCGGCCCCCATTCCGGGCGCAGGGATGCGGCGCTCCGTGCCGCAGGCGGTGGCCGTGGCACTGCCCCGGGGCCTCAGCGGCACTGGCGGGGCCTGATACTCCCAGGAGCGCCGAGCAGGCGGGCATAGGCGCCGCGCTGGATGCCGTAGCACGCGCAGGCGATGCTTTCGAGGCCGGGCCGGTCGGTCACCGTGATCCTGCCCTTCTCGTAGCGGATGAAGCCCGCCTTCTGGAACTGCCCCGCGGCAACGGTGATCCCGGCGCGACGGACGCCGAGCAGCATGGACAGTATCTCGTGGGTCATCGGCAGCACATCGCCCTCGACCCGGTCATGCGCCATCAGCAGCCAGCGGGCGAGGCGCTCATCGGTGTGGTGGCGGCCGTTGCAGGCCGCCATCCGCGCAACCTGCTCATGATGGACGAGGGCGTAGCGCAGAAGAAGCGTGCGCAGGGCCGGATCGGCCTCGAGCGCCGCGCGGAATGCATCCGCGCCCATGCTCAGCGCCACGCCGGGGCACTGGACCATCGCCTCGAGGTCGCTGTGGCTGTCCCCGAGCAGCACGGGAAGCCCGACCAGGCCTTCCAGCCCCACCAGCCCCACTTCGGCCGCCTCGCCATCCTCCATGTGGGCCACCATGGACACGTAGCCGCTCTCCGGAAAACAGACGGAGGTGATGGGGACATTCGGCTCGTGCAGGCTGGCCCGGAGGCTCAATTCCACCGGACGAAGCTCTGGCCAGAGGCGGGAAAGACTGTCGGGTGGAAGGGCCGCGAGCAGCCTGTTGCGCGGATTGGGCGCGGACGGATCGGGAGGGAGCAAAGCAGGTTCTTGCCAGGAGTATCGGCGGGAGTCTGGAACTCTTTCGGCTACCCGCACCCGAAGGCATCAGCGGGCATTCCCAGCCTACGGCCCGGGCTTTTCCCTGTCGATGCGAAAGCGTACAGCTTGGGCGGAACGATCCCGCCGCTCCGCAAGACTGCGGCCTGCCAGAAGGCTGCGGCCTGTCAGAAGACTGCGGCCTGCCAGAAGACTGCGGCCTGCCAGAAGGCTGAGGGTTGTCAGAAGGCTGTGGGGCCCGGCCTGGCGGCGCCGAAGAGTTCCAGCCCCACCGGGATGCCTGTGGGTGGCTCGCCATCCATCATCGCCCGCACCATCTCGATGGTGCGGAGCACCGTCCCGGTCTCGTAGGGCTTGCCGATGGCGCCGAGGGCGATGTCCTTCGCCCGCCGGGCCTCGAGGATCTGGCCGCTGACGAAAACCGACAGGATGCCCCACCGCTTGCGGAGGATGCAGGCCAGTTCCACCCCGCTGCTGCCATCCCGCAGATTGATGTCGAGCAGCGCCAGATCGGGCCGCGCCCCCTCGCACAGCGCCAGGGCCTCGGCCAGCGTCGCGGCCGGGCCCATCACCTCGTGGTCCGCGGTCTCCAGGGCTTCGCCGAGCACCATGGCGATCAGCACCTCGTCCTCGACCAGTAGAATTCGCATTGGCCAGACTTTCCTTCGCCCTGCTCGGTCGGTGTGAGGTACCTGGCGTCAATGCATGGTGAACACCCTCGTTGTACGCTATCGTACATTTCTGCCATCAAGAGATCATGAAGGCCGCCGGGCCGGGCGCCAGCCGCGAGGCGGCGCGCCTCCATCCGCCTTTCCGCACGGGCGACGATCCGCATCAGGACGGTGGCGGGAGGCCGCTCAGTGGCGGTAGAGGGCGTTGCCTGTGCAGAACAGGCGGTCATAGGCGCGGCGGGTCACGCCGTAGCACTCGCAGGCGGCGCTCTCGAGGCCCGGCCGGTCCAGGACCGTGATGCGGCCACGCTCGTAGCGGATGAACTGCGCCCGCTGGAGCGCGCCGGCCGCCACGGTCACGCCGGCGCGCCGCACGCCCAGCATCATCGCCAGGAATTCGTGCGTGATGGGGAACTCATCCCCCTCGCTCCGGTCATGCGCCATCAGCAGCCAGCGCGCCAGGCGCTGATCGGTGTGGTGCCGCCCGTTGCAGGCCCCGGTCCGCGTCACCTGGCCGAGGAAGGCCAGGACGAAGCGGAGCAGCAGGCGCCGGAGGGCGGGGTCCTCCTCCATCGCCTGGCGCAGATCCTCCGCGTTCAGGCTGAAGGCCGTGCCGGGCCCCTGGATGAGGGCCTCCAGGTCCTCGGTCTCTCCGCCGAGGAGAACCGACAGGCCGACCACGCCCTCGAAGCCGATGAGGCCGACCTCGGCTCCGTCGCCATTCTCCAGGATCGCCAGCATGGAGGACCATCCCGTCTCGTGGAAATAGACGGTTTTGATGGGGGCTTCCGGCTCATGCAGGGTGCGGCGGAGCGGCATCTCCACCAGGGTCAGCCTTGGCCGCAGGCGGGCGAGGCTTTCCGGCGGCAGGGCGGCGAGCAGGCGGTTTCGGGGAGAGAACGAAACTGGACGGTCGGTTGCCACGATAACTCCTGCCGCGGTGGTGTCGGCGGGAGCACATGCCACTCTCAGCCACCCGCGCCAGAAAGCCTCAGCGGGTGATGAGGGGCATATAGGGCCGGCTCACCGGCATTCTGAGTACGGAACCGTACAAACGGCCAGAAATCGCCTGCGTCCTGAAAGCTTCTCACCCCGGGCCGGCAAGGCCAGCGAGGGCGGCCGGTGCCCTGGCATGGCACAGCTCCCCGATCATCCTGACCAGATCCTCGGGGTTGTAGGGCTTGCACAGCACCGGAACGCCCCTGTGGCTGTCCAGGACCGGGTGGCCGTCATGTCCGGTGGCGAAGAGAAAGGGCACGCCCCGCTCGCGCAGCACATCGGCGACCCCGATCGCCTTTGCATCGCCGAGCTGGATATCCAGCACGGCGGCGGTGATGCCGCCATCCGCCATCGCGACCTTCACCATCTGGAGGGCGTCCTGGACCGAAATGACAGGCCCCAGCACCAGCGCACCGGCGCCGATGAGGGAGTCCTCCACCATCATGGCGATCACCGCCTCATCCTCGGCCACCAGGATGCGCGTGCCGTCCAGGTCAGGTTTGCAACCGCTGTTTGGCGTCTGTGTCATGGACATGCTTGTGGATTGTTTCGAACGTGCATGGCTGTCCGGTAGCGTACAACCCAAGGACGTTCCGATGGGAGGCGGGCACACCGGCGCTTCCGGCGCATGGCCAGGCCCGAGGCTTGCCCGGTAACCGCCCGCGTGTTCCCCTGGGCCGGCCATGCAAGTGGCGCCTCTGCCGTGCAGCCCGGAGTGGTGATGTCTGGTCCCGACCAACCTTCTCTGGAGAAGCCCTCTCCAGCCGATATCGGCGTCGTCCGCCCCGAATGGGTGGACCATTACGGCCACATGAACCTGGCCTACTACGTGGTCGCCTTCGACCTCGCGACGGATGCGCTGTGGCCGGGACTCGGGCTGGGGCCGGCCTTCCGCGCCCAGGGCCTCGGCACCTTCGCGGCCGAGAACTGGGTGGCCTACAAGCGCGAGGTGACGGAGGGGATGCCGCTCGCCGCCCGCTCCGAGGTGCTGGCGCATGATGCCAAGCGGCTGCTGCTGCGCCACCGCCTGTTCCATGCGGCCGAGGGGTGGGAGAGCGCGGAATGCGAGCTGCTCTTCCTCTGCGTCGACCTCGAGCGCCGCAAGGTGGCGGAATGGCCGGCGGTGGTGCGCGCCGCCTTCGCCGCGGCGCCGGCCGGGCCGCCGCCCCAGCGCCTCGCGCTGAGGCGCTGAGGCGCGGCCGCTACTTCTTCTCGATGTTCCAGAACACCATGACCGGCGCCTCCAGCACGCCGGAGATGTTGACGCGGCGGGCATAGGGCTGGTCGTACTGGCCGAGCACCCGGTAGGGCTGCACCTCGGCCAGGCGGCGGTGCAGCGCCTCGGTCGCCGCCTTCCGCGCCGGCTCGTCCACCGCCTCCACCACGGCGTTGCGCAGGCGCTCCGCCTCCGCGTCGCAGGGCCAGCCGGCCCAGGCGCGCTCGCAGGCCATGTTGGTGCCGATATTGGTGATGGGCGACTGCATGGTGGCGCCCGAGGCGGTGGTGACAAAGAGGTTCCAGCCGCCCTGGTCCACCGGGTTGCGGTTCTGCTGGCGCGTCGTCACCGTGCCCCAGTCGGCGAACTGCACCTCGACATTCATGCCGATCTTCTTCAGCGACTCGGCCGCCACCTCGGCCATGCGGCCGATCGGCGCGATGTCGTAGGAGGAGTTCAGCACCAGCTTCTCGCCCTTGTAGCCGCTCTCGGCCAGCAGGCGGCGGGCGGTCTCCAGGTCGGGCTTCGCGTAGGGCGCGGCGCCGGCCTCGGTGCCGTTCGGGCTGCCGCAGACGAAGTAGGAGCCGCAGCGCTTCCACCACTGCTCGTCGCCGAAGCCGGCGGCGAGGAAATCCGCCTGGTCGGTGGCATAGGCGAGCGCCAGCCGCGCGCGCGGATCGTTGAACGGCGGGTAGAGGTGGTTGGGCCGCAGCATGCCCTGGTTGGGCAGGCTGGAATAGCGCTCCACCCGCACATCGCGGCTGCGGCTGAGGACCGGGATCAGGTCCTGGCCCGGCTGCTCCCAGATGTCGATCTCGCCCGTCTGCAACGCCGCGGCGGCGGTGGCGGGGTCGGGCATGATGGTCCACTCGACGCGGTCGAGCTTCACCACGCGGCCGCCGGCGAGGCCGTCGGCCGGCTCGGCGCGCGGCACGTAGTCGGCGTTGCGGTCGTAGACGACGCGGGCGCCGCTGCGCCACTCGGCGCGGTTGAAGCGGAACGGGCCGCTGCCGATGGTCTCCGTCACCGGCTTCATCGGGTCGGTCGCCGCGTCGCTCTCGCGCATGATGACGGGGATCTGGCCGACCGCCGAGCCGAGCGCGAAGGGCACCATGCCGGTGGGCTTCCTGAGCTTCAGCGTGAAGCTGCGCTCATCCTCGGCCTCCAGCCCCGCGGTGTATTCGGCGAGCTTCAGCCCCACCGTGTCCCGCGCCATCCAGCGCTTCAGCGAGGCGATGACGTCGCGCGTCGTCACTGTCTGGCCGTCGTGGAAGCGCAGGCCGTCGCGCAGGCGGAAGCGCCAGGCGAGGCCGTCCTCCGAGGTGGAGACGCTCTCCACCATCTGCGGGTGCGGCTGCAGCTTCGAATCCCAGGCGAACAGCGTCTCGTAGATCATCAGCCCGTGCATCCGGGTGATGACGATGGAGCCGAAGACCGGGTCCAGCGTGCGCAGATCGGCATGCGGCGCCACCCGCAGCGTGCGGTTCGGCGCCGGCTGGGCCTGGCCCGCGGCGGGCAAAGCGAGGGCCAGGGGCGCGGCGGTAAGCAGCAGGCCGGCGAGGCGGAGGCGGGTCATGCGGCGGTCCCGGAATTGTTGCAGGGATGGAAATGCAACACCCGCGCGCGGTGGCTGGCAACCCGCAGCGACCCGTCCGGCTGCAGCCAGAGGCAGGGGCGGTGGGTCCAGGGGCCGTGGCTGAGGCTGGCCAGCGCCCGGCCGCCGGGCAGCGGCGTCAGCGCCGTCTCGCGCCCGAGATCGCCCGCCCAGGGGAAGCGCGCCGTGCCGTCGGCGCGGATCGAGAGGCCGGCGCCGAAGCTGGCCTCGCGCCACTCCCCCACCAGCGCCGGGTCCAGCGGCAGGCCGGGCGGCACGCGGTGCAGCCGCCGCGCCACGCCGCCGATGCGCCCGGCCAGCACATCCCCGCCTTCCGCGCGCAGGCGGATGTCGAGATAGGCCGGCAGGCTGCGCGCCTCGCCGGGCGTGCCGGTCTCCACCAGCGCCTCGTGCCCGCCCATGACGCTGAGGGCACCGGCGGTGAGCTCGGCCCAGAACGGCCCCTCCGCCGCCGCGAACAGGCCCGGCGCGGCGAGGGTGGCAGGCGGTGGCACCGCTTCCCCCACCAGCGCGGCCAGGATGCGCAGCGCCGGCTGCAGCGCGTCCTCCTCCCGGTTGGTCAGCAGCACCACGCCGCAGCCGAGGCCGGGCGCCATCAGCAGGTGGTTGCGGTAGCCGGGCAGGGAGCCGCCATGCGCCACCACCTCCACCGTGCCGAGCCGGGTGCAGACCAGGCCAAGGCGATAGACGCTCGGCGTGCCGTCGGCGAAGGCGCGGGGCGCGGTGAGGCGCTCCAGCATGCCCGCCAGCGGGCCGCGCCCGGCCAGCAGCGCCGCGCCCCAGCCCGCCAGCGCCGCGGCGCTGCCCGCCATGCCGCCCGAGGCGGAGAAGTGCATGCCGTAGCGCCCGCGCCGCCATGCGGTGCCGTCGCGCCAGTAGCCGGTGGCGAGGCCGGGCACCGGCTCCTGCTCGTCCTCCGGGAAATGCAGCGGCAGGCCGAGCGGCTCCAGCAGGCGGCGGCGCAGCGCCTCGGCGTAGGAGACGCCGCGCTGCGCCGGCAGCACCGACTGGCCGAGCCGCCAGCCGGTGTTGGAATAGGCCATTTCCTCGCCGGGCGGCGCGTTCACCCCCGGCAGGCGGTGGGCGACGGCCATCACCTCGGCGGCGGTGAGACTGGCGGTGTAGGGCACGCCCTGCTGCCAGAGCACCTCCATCATGTCCGGCAGGCCGCCGGTCATGTCCAGCGCCCGCGCCAGCGGCACGGCGCCGATGGCGGGGGGCAGCCCCTCCAGCAGCGTGCCGAGCGGCGCCTCCAGCGGGATTTCCTCCAGCAGCAGCGTGGCGGCCAGGAAGTGCTTGCTGATGGAGGCCAGGCGGTTGGTGGTGTCCGGCGTGAAGGGCAGGGCGTGCTCGAGGCTGGCGAAGCCGCCCGCCGCGGCGTGGCGGATGCCGCCGGTATCGAACAGCACCACCGCGCCCCCCGGCCCCTGTGCCTCGGACCAGGCCCCGGCGAGGGCGGCGGCTTCGGCGGTGGCGCGGTTCCAGTCGGGCATGGCGGGGCTCCTCCGAGGATTCGCCGGAAAGCTTAATCGTCTTCGGCGAAACGTCATCGCCGCCGCGCCAGGCCTATGTTAACGGTTGCATAACATTCGCAACAATGCACGCGGCCGGTTCGCACCGTCCGCCCGGAAGATGCCATGTCCCGAAAGCGCCTGACCGCCCTGGCCCTGGCCGATGCCCTTCAGGGCACGGAGGGGGATGACCTGCTGACCGGCACGGCCGGGGAGGACACGCTGTTCGGCGGCCTTGGCCACGACACGCTGCTCGGCCGCGCCGGGATGGACTGGCTGGAGGGCGGCGCCGGCAACGACACGCTGGACGGCAATTCCGGCGCCGATCGCATGATCGGCGGCGCGGGCGATGACCTCTACGTCGTCGACGACGCCGCCGATGTGGTGGTGGAGGCGAGCGGCGAGGGTACCGACACGGTGCGCAGCAGCCTCTCCTTCTCGCTGTCCAGGCAATACATCGAGAACCTGACGCTGACCGGAATCGACGCCATCAGCGGCACGGGCAACGCTCTCGCCAACACGATCATCGGCAACATCGCCGCCAACCGGCTGGTGGGCGGCGGCGGCAACGACGTGCTCGACGGCCGCGGCGGCGCCGACATCATGGAAGGCGGCACCGGCAGCGACACCTATCACGTGGATACGCCCGAGGACCGCGTGATCGAGGTGGCCGGCGAGGGCACCGATACCATCGTCACCGGGCTGCAGCGCTACTCCCTGGAGGGGCTGGAGACCGTGGAAAGGCTGAACGGCACGGGCACGGAAAATGGAACTTTCGTGGGCACCGGCAACGCGCTGGACAATGTGCTGGAGAGCAGCGCCTCCCATAGCCGCCTCTATGGCGGCGCGGGCAACGACACGCTGACCGGCGCCACGGGCAATGATGAGCTCTCTGGTGACGAGGGTGACGACACGCTGAACGGCGCCGCGGGCAATGATCGCCTCTATGGCGGCGAGGGCATCGATACGCTGCATGGCGCCGCGGGCGATGATTACCTCGATGGTGGGGCCGGCGCGGACAGGATGAAGGGTGGCGATGGCAACGACGTCTATGTCATCGACCATTCGGGCGATGTCATCGTCGAGACGCGCGGCGCCGGCACTGACCGTGTGATCGTCTCGATCGATTTCAGCATGAGCGGCCGCTACGTCGAAGCCCTGGAGATGAGCGGCAACGCCGACCTGACCGCCACCGGCAACGCGCTGGAAAACGAGATGCGGGGGAATGCGGGCCACAACACCCTGCGCGGCATGGAACGGAACGACATCCTGTACGGGGGCGAGGGGAACGACCGGCTGGATGGGGGCGAGGGCAATGACTGGCTGTATGGCGAGAACGGCAATGACGTGCTGTATGGCGGCGCCGGCAAGGACAAGCTGTCCGGTGGCGCCGGCATGGACCTCTTCCACCTCGACGGCGTGGGCGACAGCATCGAGGATTTCCGGCACGGGGTTGACCTGATCGTGGTCTCCGCCGCCTGGCTCGGCGGCGGGCTGGAAGCCGGGCTGGAGGTCGGCATCAACGGCTTTTTTGCCAGCGGCACGGCGGCGAGCGGCACGGGGCATGGGCAATTCGTCTTCCTGCCGGGGACCGGCTGGACCCACAACCCTCATTTGTATAACAGCCCGGCACAGCTGATCTATGACGCCAACGGTGCCGAGGCGGGCGGCGAGACCCTGGTGGCCACGCTGAACTACAATGCCGCCGTCACGGCATCGGACCTCGTCATCGTCGCCTGAGGCGAGGGCCCTCCCGGGGGGCATGCCCCCGGGAATTTCCCCGCTTCCCTCAGGCGGGCACCGGCTCCCTGAGCAGCCCCGCGACCAGCGGCATGCCGATGGTCCCCGGATCGGTCATCAGCGATTCCGGATGGAACTGCACTGCCGAGAGCGGCAGCGTGCGGTGCTCGATGCCCATGATCACCCCGTCCTCAGCCTCCGCCGTGGCGAGCAGCGCGGCCGGCAGCGCGACGCGCCGCGCGTGCAGCGAGTGGTAACGCCCGACGGTGAAGCGCTCCGGCAGCCCGGCGAGCAGCCGCCCGCCGAGGTTGCGCACGATGGAGGACTTGCCGTGCATCGGCCGCGCCAGCGTGTCCAGCGTGCCGCCGAAATGCTCGACCATGCCCTGCAGCCCGAGGCAGACCCCGAAGCCCGGCAGCCCGCGCCGGAGGATGAGGTCCAGCGTCTCGGACATGGCGAAGTCGGCGGGGCGGCCGGGGCCGGGGGAGAGCACCACGAGATCGGCGCCGCCACCCTCGCGCAGCGCGGCGCGGGCCAGTTCCGGCCGCAGGGTGCGCAGCTCCGCCCCCGCCGCGCGGAAATAGCCGCCAAGGGTGTGAACGAAGCTGTCCTCGTGGTCGACCAGCAGCACGCGCGGCGCCGGCCCCGCCGGGCGCGGCAGGGCGGGCAGGGTGGCGGCGGGGCCGGGCGCGTCGCCACGGAGGGCGGCGAACATGGCGCTGGCCTTCAGGCGGCACTCCGCCTCCTCGGCGGCCGGGTCGCTGTCGTGCAGCAGGGTGGCGCCGGCGCGCACCTCGGCCACGCCATCCTTCAGCCGGATGGTGCGCAGCGTCAGGCCGGTGTTCATGTTGCCGTCGAAGGTCATGCGGCCGATGGCGCCGCCATACCAGCGGCGGGCGGAGCGCTCCTCGGCCTCCACATGGCGGATGGCCCAGCTTTTCGGCGCCCCCGTCACCGTCACCGCCCAGGCATGGGAGAGGAAGCCGTCCAGCGCGTCGCGCTCCGGCAGCAGGGTGCCCTCCACATGGTCCACCGTGTGGATCAGGCGGGAATACATCTCGATCTGCCGCCGGCCGATGACGCGCACCGTGCCGGGGACGCAGACGCGCGACTTGTCGTTGCGGTCCACGTCGGTGCACATGGTCAGTTCGCACTCCTCCTTCTCGGAGTTGAGGAGCGCGCGGATGTTGGCCGCGTCCTCCAGCGCGTCCCGCCCGCGGCGGATGGTGCCGCTGATCGGGCAGGTCTCGATCCGCCTGGCCTCGACGCGGACGAACATCTCCGGGCTGGCGGCGACGAGGAACTCGCCCTCGCCCAGATTCATCAGCGCGCCATAGGGGGCGGGGTTCACGCGCCGCAGCCGGTCGAACAGCACGCTCGGCGCCTCGGCGCAGGTGCCGGCGAAGGTCTGGCCGAGCACCACCTCGAACAGGTCGCCCCGTGCGAAGGCCTGCTTCGCCCGCTCCACCATGGCGGCGTATTCGCCGGGGGCGTGGTCGCTCTCGGGCGGGGCGGCGCCCTGGCCGATAGGAGTGGGGCCAGTGCGGAACGGGTCGGCGCAGGTGGCGCGGGGCTGGCCCTGCGTCGTGCGGCCGAGGGCGGTGAAGTCGTAGCGGTGCAGGGTGGCGGCGCCGCGCAGATGGTCCACCACCAGGATCTCGTCCGGCAGGTAGAGCACCAGGTCGCGCTGGTCCGGCGCGCGCGGCAGGCGGAGCGGCACCGGCTCGAACTGGAACACCAGATCGTAGCCGAAGGCGCCGTAGAGGCCGAGATGCGGGTCCTCGGGGCTGGCGAAGAGGTCGCGCAGCGCCCGCAGCACCGAGAAGACGGAGGGCAGGCGGGAGCGTTCCTCCTCCGGCAGCGCCGCCTCCGGCGCACGGACGCAGAGGGCGATCTCGTCGGCGCTCTCGCTGAAGGATGCGAGTTCCGGCATCGGCCGCAGCGCGGCGGCGATGGCCGGCAGCAGCACCCCGCCCCGCCCGTTCAGCGCCAGGATGCGCACGGAGCGGCCGCGGGCCGTGACCATCAGCGGCGGGTCGGCGAAGCCCAGGTCCCAGCGCGTGTAGCGGCCGGGAAACTCGAAGGAGGAGGAGAGCAGCACGCCGCGCTGCCGGTCCAGCCGGCGGGCCAGGGCCTCGCGGGCGCCCTCGGCCTCGGCTGCCTCGGCGTGGTGGTGGACGGTGATGCCGCCCCGGGTCTGGTAGGGGGTGTGGTCTGCGGTCTGCATGGTCGCCTTCGGGCTTTGGGGGCCACGGGCTTCCGGAGGCAGGAGGGAGAGATCACGAAAAAGGCCGCCCGGAGATCCGTGGCGGCCGTGTGGAGAAGAATACGCGCGGGCCGCCTATTGCTGCGGCCACCACCAGGACTGGGCTGGAAAGCGCGTGATCATGGGGGAAGCCTAGCGCCGGGTCGGGCGGGGATGCAAGCACTGTCCGGCAGGGAGGGGCGCGGAGGAGATGCGCCGCTTGATTCCCCTGGCCGGGGAGTCTAGAACCCTGCATCCGGCTCTGTCCGGACCCTTTTGGTCGGCGCCTCCCGGAGAGGCCCGGCTCCGTCGCTCCGCGAAGGCTCGCGCAGCGGCGCGTTTTGTTATGGGCGGGCGGTTGGCCCGCATGGAAGGAAGACGGCGGCCACGATGTTCGAGGCTTTGTCGGGCAAGCTGAACGGGGTTTTCGACCGGCTGCGCCGCCGTGGCGCGCTGTCGGAGGCGGACGTGTCGGAGGCGCTGCGCGAGGTGCGCATCGCCCTGCTCGAGGCCGACGTGGCGCTGCCGGTGGTCAAGGACCTGGTCAACAAGGTGCGCGAGCGCGCCGTCGGCCAGGAAGTGCTCCGCTCCGTCTCCCCCGCCCAGCAGGTCGTCAAGATCGTCAATGACTGCCTGGTGGAAGCGCTGGGCGGCGGCGAGGGCGTCGAGTATGTCGCCGGGCTGGACCTGAACGCGGCGGCGCCGGTCGCCATCCTGATGGTGGGCCTCCAGGGCTCGGGCAAGACCACCACCTCCGGCAAGATCGCGCTGCGGCTGCGCACGCGCGAGAAGAAGAAGGTGCTGCTGGCGAGCCTCGACGTGCACCGCCCCGCGGCGCAGCTCCAGCTGGAGACGCTGGCGCGGCAGGCGGGCGTCACCAGCCTGCCCATCGTCCAGGGCCAGGGGCCGCTCGAGATCGCGCGCCGCGCATTGCAGGTGGCGCGCGGCGAACTGTACGACGTGGTGATCCTCGACACCGCCGGCCGCCTCTCGATCGACGAGGCGCTGATGGCGGAGGTGGCCGAGGTCAAGGCCGCCACCAAGCCGCATGAGAGCCTGCTGGTCGTCGACGCCATGACCGGCCAGGACGCGGTGAACACCGCGCGCATCTTCAACGAGCGCGTGGGCCTGACCGGCATCGTCATGACGCGGGTGGACGGCGATGCGCGCGGTGGCGCGGCGCTTTCCATGCGCGCCGTCACCGGCGCGCCGATCAAGCTGCTCGGCGCCGGCGAGAAGCTGGACGCGCTGGAGGATTTCCACCCCGACCGCATCGCCGGCCGCATCCTGGGCATGGGGGACATCGTCTCCCTCGTCGAGCGCGCGGCCGAGACGATCGACAAGGCCGAGGCGGAGAAGCTGGCGGCCAAGATGCAGAAGGGTCAGTTCGACCTGGAAGACTACGCATCGCAGCTGAAGCAGATCGGCAAGATGGGCTCGCTCTCGGGCATCCTGGGCATGCTGCCGGGCGTCGGCAAGATGAAGGCTCAGCTCGAGAACGCCAATCTCGACAACAGCATCCTCAAGCGCCAGGCCGCCATCATCGGCAGCATGACGCCGAAGGAGCGCCGCAACCCCGAGATCCTGAAGGCGAGCCGCAAGAAGCGCATCGCCGCCGGCTCGGGCACCACGGTGCAGGAAGTCAACCGGCTGCTGAAGCAGTTCGACGACATGTCCGCGATGATGAAGCGGATGAGCAAGCTCGGCCAGAAGGGGCTGATGCGCGGCGGATTGGGCGCGCTTCTCCCCGGTGCCGGGGGCAAGCGCCCCTTCTGAGAACGAAGAACGGCCGAAACCCCTTCTGATCAACCGAACCACACTAAGGAAGCCATAGATGGGCCTGAAGATCCGCCTCGCGCGCGCCGGTGCCAAGAAGCGCCCCTACTACCACATCGTGGTGGCCGACAGCCGCTCCCCGCGCGACGGCCGCTTCATCGAGAAGGTCGGCAGCTACAACCCGATGCTGCCCTCCGACCATGCCGAGCGCGTCCGCCTGCAGGACGACCGCATCAAGCACTGGCTGAGCAACGGCGCCGTGGCGACCGACCGCGTGGCCAAGTTCCTCGGCCGCGCCGAGCTGGCGCCGATGCCGGTGTTCCGCGAGCAGCCGAAGCAGTCCGCGCCGAAGAAGAAGGCGCAGGAGCGCGCCGCCGCCGCCGCCGCGGCCGGCTGAGCCAGCCTCCAGGCCTGAGCGTCGCACAGCCATGCCCGTGGAACGCATCCTGGTGGGGGAGATCGGCCGGCCGCACGGTGTCCGTGGGCTGGTCCGCGTCCAGTCCTTCACCGCCGAGCCGGCCGACATCGCCGCCTATGGCCCGCTCTCGGATGAGAGCGGGGGGATGCGGTACGCGCTGCAATGGCTGGGCGGCGGGCTGGCCCGGATCGAGGGCGTCGCCGACCGCGACGCCGCCGCGAAGCTGACCGGCACCCGCCTCTACGTGGCGCGCGACCGCCTGCCGCCGCCCGAGGAGGAGGAGTTCTACCTCGCCGACCTCATCGGCCTCGCCGCGCGCGATGCCGAGGGGCGGGAGATGGGGCGCGTCGCCGCCGTCGAGGATTTCGGCGCCGGCACCATCCTCACCCTGCGCGACGAGCAGGGGCGGGAGACGCTGCTGCCCTTCACCCGCGCCGTGGTGCCGGTGGTGGATGTCGCCGGCGGCTTCGTTACCGTGCAGCCGCCCGAGGCGGTGGTGGTTCCCCCCGGCGAAGGCGATGCCGAGCCGGAGGCCGCCCTGCCCGAGCCGGTCCGCCCGCTGCCGCGCCGGCAGGATGCGCCCCGGCGCACCGGCCCGCGCGGCGTGCGCGGAGGTGCCGCGTGAGCTGGCGCGCCACCGCCCTGACGCTGTTCCCGGAGATGTTTCCGGGCACGCTCGGCCATTCCCTGGCCGGGCGCGCGCTGCGCGAGGGGCGGTGGAGCCTGGACACGCTGCAGATCCGCGACTTCGCGACGGACCGGCACCGCACGGTGGACGACACCCCCTGCGGGGGCGGAGCCGGGCTGGTGATGCGGCCGGATGTGGTGGACGCCGCCTGCGCCGCCGCCCTGGCCGGGGGGCCGGACCGGCCCCTGGTCTACCTCACCCCGCGCGGGCGCCTGATGGATCAGGCGCTGGCGCGGGAGCTGGCCTCCGGTCCGGGCGTCGTCCTGGTCTGCGGCCGCTACGAGGGGCTGGACCAGCGGGTGATCGAGGCGCGCGCCATGCGCGAGGTCTCGGTGGGCGACTTCGTGCTGTCGGGCGGGGAGCCGGCGGCGCTGCTGCTGCTCGATGCCTGCGTGCGCCTGCTGCCGGGGGTGATGGGCGGCGCCGACAGCGCGGCGGAGGAAAGCTTCTCCGACCCGCGCGGGGCGTTGCTGGAATACCCGCACTACACCCGGCCGGCGGTGTGGCAGGGGCGGGCGGTGCCCGATGTGCTGCTCTCCGGCCACCATGCGGCGGTGGGGCAATGGCGGCGGGACCAGGCCGAGGCCGCGACGCGCGAGCGCCGGCCGGATCTCTGGCGCCGGCTGCGTGAGACACAGGATTGAACGGGCGGCCCGCGCCGCCTAAACGGATTGTCGAGAGGACCTTTAACAATGAACCTGCTGCAGCAGTTCGACGCGGAGCAGCTCTCCCGTCTGGTCGAGGCCCGCGCCGTGCCGGCCTTCGCCGCCGGCGACACCGTGCGCGTGATGGTGAAGGTGGTCGAGGGCGAGCGCACCCGCACCCAGGCCTATGAGGGCGTGGTGATCGCGCGCTCCAACAAGGGCCTGCACAGCAACTTCACCGTGCGCAAGCTCTCCTACGGCGAGGGCGTGGAGCGCGTCTTCCCGCTCTACTCGCCGAACGTGGCCGAGATCGCCGTGCTGCGCCGGGGCAAGGTGCGCCGCGCCAAGCTGTATTACCTGCGCGGCCGCACCGGCAAGTCCGCCCGCATCGCCGAGAAGGCCGCGCCGCGCGCCGTCAAGGAGTGAGCGGCCGGCGGGGGTGAAGGCCCCCGCCACCGTGGTCCCGGCGCCCTGCCGGGAGGAATTCGGCCAGGAGGGGTTTCCCCCGTCCTGGCCGCTTATAATATGTGAAGACCGGCGGTGGCCCGGCCGAGGATGACTCCCTCGCGCCCCACCGGAACCGGCGGGAGTTCCGGGGGATGCCTCCCCTCGTGACGCCAAGGCGCCCTCCGTGTGGCGCTGGGCCCCAAAGCCCCAGGCCATGCGGGTGTTCGTATCATCTGCCACGAGGACACCACCATGTCGGCCACGAAGCCGCGCACGCTCTACGACAAGATCTTCGACGCCCATCTGGTCGAGACGCTTCCGGACGGCACCGCGCTTCTCTACATCGACCGGCACCTCGTGCACGAAGTGACGAGCCCGCAGGCCTTCGAGGGGCTGCGCATGGCGCGCCGCCCGGTGCGCCGCCTGGACGGCACCATGGCGGTGGTGGACCACAACATCGCCACCGACGCCTCCCGCTACACCGGCATCGACGACCCCGAGAGCCGCGTGCAGGTCGAGACGCTGGAGCGTAACGTCGCCGAGTTCAACGTCCCCTACATCCCGCTGACCGATGCGCGCCAGGGCATCGTCCATGTCATCGGGCCGGAGCAGGGCCTCTCGCTGCCCGGCATGACCATCGTCTGCGGCGACAGCCACACCTCGACGCATGGCGCCCTCGGCGCGCTGGCCTTCGGCATCGGCACCTCCGAGGTGGAGCACGTGCTGGCCACCCAGACCCTGCTGCAGAAGCGCGCGAAGAACATGCGCGTCACGGTGGAGGGCGAGCTTCCCGCCGGCTGCACGGCGAAGGACATCGTGCTCGCCGTCATCGGCAGGATCGGCACGGCGGGCGGCAATGGCCATGTCATCGAGTTCGCCGGCAGCACCATCCGCGCGCTCGACATGGCCGGGCGCTTCTCGATCTGCAACATGTCGATCGAGGCGGGCGCCCGCGCCGGCATGATCGCACCGGACCAGACCACCTTCGACTATGTCAGGGGCCGCCCCTACGCGCCCCAGGGCGAGGCCTTCGACCACGCCGTGGAATGGTGGAGCACGCTGCCGACCGACGAGGGCGCGGCGTTCGACAAGGAGGTGTTCCTCGACGCCGCCGAGATCGTGCCGATGGTCTCCTGGGGCACCAGCCCCGAGGACGTGCTGCCCATCACCGCCGCGGTGCCGGACCCCGAGGCGGCCTCGGACGAGGCACGCCGCGCCCAGCTCCGCCGCATGGTGGAATACATGGGCCTGACGCCGGGGCAGAAGCTGACCGACCTCAAGGTGGATGTCGTCTTCATCGGCTCCTGCACCAACAGCCGCATCGAGGACATGCGCGCCGCCGCCGCCATCGCCCGCGGCAAGCGCGTGGCCGAGGGCGTGCGCGCCATGGTGGTGCCCGGCTCCGGCCTGGTGAAGCAGCAGGCGGAGCAGGAAGGGCTGGACGCCGTGTTCAAGGAGGCCGGCTTCGAGTGGCGCGAGGCGGGCTGCTCCATGTGCCTCGGCATGAACCCGGACAAGCTGAAGCCCGGCCAGCGCTGCGCCTCCACCAGCAACCGCAACTTCGAGGGCCGGCAGGGGCCGGGCGGGCGGACGCATCTCTGCTCCCCCGCCATGGCCGCCGCCGCCGCCGTCACCGGCCGCCTCACCGACGTGCGCGAGATCGCCCAGGGGAAGCACTGAGCCATGGACGCCTTCACCAAGCTGACCGGCATCGCCGCCCCCCTGCCGATGGCGAATGTCGATACCGACAAGATCATCCCCGCGCGCTTCCTCAAGACCATCGCGCGCACCGGGCTCGGCAAGTCGCTCTTCGCCAACCTCCGCTACAACGAGGATGGCAGCGAGAACCCGGATTTCGTGCTGAACCAGGAGCCCTACCGCCGCGCGGAGGTGCTCATCGCGCACGAGAATTTCGGCTGCGGCTCGTCGCGCGAGCACGCGCCCTGGGCGCTGCTCGATTTCGGCATACGCTGCGTCATCGCGCCGGACTTCGCCGACATCTTCCACAACAACAGCTTCAAGAACGGCATCCTGCCCGTGCGCCTGCCGCGCGCGGTGTGCGACCAGCTGATGGAGGATGCGCGCATGGGCGAGAATGCGCGCATCACCATCGACCTGGAGCGCCAGGTTGTGGTGCGGCCGAATGGCGAGGAGATCCCCTTCGAGATCGACCCGCTGCGCCGGCACCTGCTGCTGAACGGCCTCGACGATATCGGCCAGACCATGCAGCGCGCCCCCGTCATCGACGGCTTCGAGGCGAAGCAGCGCGCGGCGCAGCCCTGGCTGTACCGCTGAACCAAACTCCACCGGGAAGGGATGAGACGAAGGACATGACGGCGAACAAGAGGCTGCTGGTTCTGCCCGGCGACGGCATCGGGCCAGAGGTGATGCGCGAAGTGCGCCGCGTCATCGACTGGATGGACCGCCGCCGCCATGTGAGCTTCGCGCTGGAGGAAGGGCTGGTCGGCGGCGCCGCGCTGGAGGCCCAGGGCTCGCCCTGCCCGGACGTGACGGTGGAGCGGGCGCTGGCGGCCGATGCCGTGCTGTTCGGCTCGGTCGGCGGCCCGAAGTGGGATTCGCTCCCCTTCGACAAGCGCCCCGAGCTCGGCATCCTGCGGCTGCGCAAGGAGCTGGGCCTGTTCGCCAACCTCCGCCCCGCCCTGGTGCTGGAGCCGCTGGTCGATGCCTCCAGCCTCAAGCCCGACGTGGTGCGCGGGCTCGACCTGATGATCGTCCGTGAATCCACCGGCGGCATCTATTTCGGCGAGCCGCGCGGCGTGGAGACCATGCCGAACGGCAAGCGCCGCGGCGTCGACACCGAGGTCTACACCGAGGACGAGATCGCCCGCGTGGCGCGCGTGGCCTTCGAGCTGGCGCGCAAGCGCACCGGCAAGATGACCAGCGTCGAGAAGGCGAACGTCATGCAGTCCGGCCGCCTGTGGCGCGCCGTGGTCAGCGAGATCGGCGCCGCCGAGTTCCCGGATGTGCAGCTCTCGCACATGTACGCCGACAACTGCGCCATGCAGCTCTGCCTGCGGCCGAAGCAGTTCGACGTCATCCTGGCGAGCAACATCTTCGGCGACCTGCTCTCCGATCTCGCCGCGGCGGCCACCGGCTCGCTCGGCATGCTGCCCTCGGCCACGCTCGGCGCGCCGGATGCCTCCGGCCGCCGCCACGCGCTGTACGAGCCGATCCACGGCTCGGCGCCGGACATCGCCGGCAAGGGCATCGCCAATCCCTGCGCCCAGCTGCTCTCCTTCGCGATGCTGCTGCGCTGGTCCTTCGGCATGGAGGAGGATGCCGCCATGATCGAGGCGGCGGTGGAGAAGGTGCTGGCCGGCGGCCTGCGCACCGCCGACATCATGGGCCCCGGCACCGCCCGCGTCGGCACCAGCGTGATGGGCGACGCCATCCTGCGCGAGCTGGACAAGGTGGCGGCGTAACGACCACCGCGGATGCCTTGCCGGCGGGAAGGCCTCTGGCTAATTCCCGCCGGCTCGCTGGCTGGCGCCCGTAGCTCAACTGGACAGAGCACCAGACTACGGATCTGGGGGTTGGGAGTTCGAATCTTCCCGGGCGCGCCAGCCTTTCTCCTTGAGCGACAAGGAGAGTCCGAGAAAGCCCGGCCCCCGCGCCGGGCTTTTCGCGTCTGGGCGTCCCACGGACGTCCCACGGGAATGGACATGGCCATGCTCTGGACTTGGTTCGCGCCAGCGGGTGGACTGGGTGCCCCTTCCCGTTCCGGCGCTGACGACCAAATCCCGGCAGCACGAGAGGCGAGGCACCGATCACATGCCGCTTAAGCGGCGCACTGTCTGTCTGGTGCTGACGACCAAACTGGTGCGGCTGAAGGCGGCGGTTCTGGCACCGTGAAGCCCCGCCCGGGCTGCGCAGGCTGGGGGTGATGGCCGCCAGCAGCTGCTAAGGCGGCAGGATATTGCCGCCATGCATGCGTCGTGTCGCCTCACTCCAGCTTCGTGCCGGTCACGCGGACGATCTCGCCCCAGCGGTCGTAATCGTTACGCACCACCCGGGCAAATTCCTCCGGTCCCGCCGGGTCCACCACCGCGCCCATCTCCGCGATGGCTTGGCGGAAGGCCGCATCCGCCAGGATCTTTTCGACCTCGGCGTGCAGCCGCTGGACAATGGACGGTGAAAGGCCCGCCGGGGCGAGCATGCCGAGCCAGGCGCCACCTTGCACGCCAGGGTAGCCGGCTTCTGCGGTGGTCGGCACGTCCGGTGCGATCAGCACGCGGGCCTTGGTGCCCACGGCGATGGCCTGCACCCGGTCGTCCCGCGCGAAGGGCAGCGTGCCGATCATGGTGTCGAAGGTGATGTCCACCCGGCCGGCCATGATGTCGGTGACAGATTGTGCCGTGCCTCGGTAGGGCACATGCGTCATCTGCACGCCCGCCTCCTTGACCAGCATCGCCATCAGCAGCTGCGAGGTTGTCCCATTGCCGGTGGTGGCATAGGTCACCGCGCCCGGGTTGGCACGTGCCTTCGACACGATGTCATCCAGGCTGCGGAAGCCGGTGTGCTTGCCCGCGACCAGCATGTAGGGCAGCTGCACCAGCTGCTCGATCGGCGTGAAGTCCTTGCGGGGATCGTAGGCCAGGTCGGGATAGATGTGCGGATTGATCGCCTGCGGGGCGGAGGCGCCGATGGTGAGAGTATAGCCGTCGGCCGCCGCGCGGGAGACGATCGTGGCGCCGATCGAACCGCCCTGGCCGCTGCGGTTTTCGATGATGAAGCGCTGCCCGAGGCTGCGCGAAAGCCGGTCGGCGAGCAGGCGGCCCACGCTATCCGTGGCCGTGCCGGGTGGGAAGCCGATCACGATGGTGACGGTGCGGTTCGGCCATTCCTCGGCGCGGGCCGGCGCGGCGCGCCAGGCCGCCAGGGCGGCCAGGGCTGTGCCCGCTGCGGTCAGGCCGCGGCGGCGGGTCAGGTGCTGCATGGACTTCTCCCCAGTCTGGCCCTGCGCCTGTGCCGGCGCATCGGGCCTGTTTGTTCAGTTCGCGCGGCCCAGCAGGCCACGCGCGATGACCTGTGCCTGGATTTCCGCTGCGCCCTCGAAGATGGACAGGATGCGGGCGTCGCAGAGCACGCGGCTGATCGGATATTCCAGCGCGTAGCCGTTGCCGCCATGGATCTGCAGCGCGCCGTCGGCGTTGGCGAAGGCGATGCGCGCGGCGAGAAGCTTTGCCATGCCGGCTTCCATGTCGCAGCGGCGGCCGGCATCCTTCTGCCGCGCGGCGAAGTAGCTGAGCTGGCGCGCCATCATGGCCTCGGTGGCCATCATCGCGAGCTTGGCGTGCACGCGCGGGAAGCCGAGGATCGCCTTGCCGAACTGCGCCCGCTCCCGCGCATAGCGTAGGCCGAGCTCCAGCGCGTTCTGCGCCACGCCGAGCGCGCGCGCCGCGGTCTGGATGCGCGCGCTCTCGAAGGTTTCCATTAGCTGCTTGAAGCCCTGGCCTTCGACCCCGCCGAGCAGGTTCCCCGCCGGCACCTCGAAGTCGTCGAAGGAGATCTCGTATTCCTTCATGCCGCGATAGCCGAGCACGGGGATCTCCGTGCCGGTCATGCCGGGGGCGGGAAAGGGGTCGGCCTCCGTACCGCGCGGCTTCGGCGCCAGCAGCATGGAGAGGCCGCGATAGCCGGCGGCCTCCGGGTCGGTGCGCACCAGCAGCGTCATGAGGTCCGAGCGCGCGCCATGGGTGATCCAGGTCTTGGCGCCATAGACCTTGTAGACATCGCCCTCGCGCACGGCGCGGGTGCGCAGGCTGCCGAGGTCGGAACCAGTATTGGGCTCGGTGAAGACGGCGGTGGGCAGGATCTCGCCGGTCGCAATCCGCTCCAGCCAGTCGGCCTTCTGCTGCGCCGTACCGCCCAGGCGGATCAGCTCGGCCGCGATCTCGGAGCGCGTGCCGAGCGAGCCGACGCCGAGATAGGCCCCGCTGAGCGCCTCCGAAACCAGGCACATCGCCACCTTGCCGAGGCCGAGCCCGCCGAATTCCTCCGGCACGGTCAGGCCGAAGACGCCCATCTCGGCTAGCTTCTCCACCAGCGGCAGCGGGATCAGCGCGTCACGCGCGTGCCAGCCCTGGGCATGCGGCACCACTTCAGCGGCGGCGAAGCGGAGGAACTGCTCCCGCATCGCCTCCAGCACGTCGTCATACAGCCCCAATGCGCCAAAGCGGCCCTCGTCCAGCTCTGTGGCCAGGGCGCGGCGCGCCGCCTCCAGTGCCGGGCGGGCGGCCAGCGCGGCGAGTGCCGGCTCGGCGGCGTAGCGGGCGATCTCCGCCTCCGGCACACCCATTTCGGCCGGGCGGATAACTTCCGACTGGCTCATGGCGATGCCGCCCGCGAACTGCGCGCCGTATTCCGCGAAGCCGAGATGCAGGATGGCGCGCTCGGCCACGCCCAGGGCGCCTTTGGCCTCCAGCGCCCGGGCCCAGGCCAGGGTCTGGCGCAGCGCCTCGACATAGGTGGCCTGCCAGGAGAGGCCATGGGCAGCGTATTGATGCGTCTCCAGCCTGGCCGCGTCGGTCTTGCCGCCGGTGGTCACCAGCGCCGCCAGGGCATGGCGCGAGGCCTCGTGCAGGCGCTCGGCCGCGCCGAGCAGGGCGGCGCAGTCGGCCAGCAGCGTGGGAAGGATGGGGGTGTCCGGCATGGGCGTCCTCACCGTGCCTGAGGGATATCGAAAGGCACGGGGCCGGCGACGGTGCCGGCATCGTGCAGCTTGCCGATGGCGGCGGCGGAAAGACCCAGCACCTCGGCCAGTACTTGGTCGGTGTCCTGGCCCAGCATGGGCGCGGGTCGCGGCGGCAGGCGCTCCATGCTGGAGAAGCCGAGCGGCCCCGCCGGGGCCAGGATGTTGCCAATCCCCGGCTGGTCGATCCGCCCGAACATCGGGTTTGTCTCGGAGCAGCGCGGGTCCTCCGCCAGGAGCTGGCCGAAATCCTGGTACGGACCCCAGAGCACACCGCTGCTCGCGAAGGCGGCGGCGATCTCGGCCAGGCTGCGCGCCGCGCACCAGTGTTCCAGCAGGGCGAAGATGGCGCCGCGTGCGTAGAAGCGGCCGCCCTCCGTATCGAGGTCCACCTCCATCATCGGCCCGATCATGGCGAACTTCTCGGCTAGCCCGGTGGCCTGGCCGACGGCGCGCCACTGCCGGTTGGAAATGGCGACGATCATCACCGAGCGCCCGTCGCGCGTCGTGAAGTCCCGCCCCAGCGCACCGTAGAGGTCGTTGCCCATGGGCGGGCGCACCGTGCCGTTCACCTGCACGTCGGCCAGGTAGCCGAGGTTGCCGACACTGGCGAGCATCACGTCGGACAGGGCGAGCGTCACCTCGCGGCCCTGGCCGTCCTTCCGCCGCGCGCGCTCGGCCGCCAGCAGGCCGGTGGAAAGATAGAGGCCGGCCGCGATGTCCCAGGCCGGCAACACATGGTTCACCGGCGCCGCGTCCCGCCCCGTGGCGACCGGGAAGCCGGAGGCGCAGTTCACGGTGTAGTCCACCGCGCCGCTGCCGTCGTGGTTGCCGGTCAGGCGTAGCATGATCAGATCCGCCCGGTGGCTGGACAGGGCCGCATGGCTCATCCACCCGGCGGCGGGCAGGTTGGTCAGCAGGATTCCGCCTTCCCGCCCGCCGGCTCCATCCGGCCGGGTGATCAGCGCGCGGGCGATCTCCTGCCCTTCGGGCCGGTTCAGCGCGAGGGCGATGGAGCGCTTCCCGCGGTTCAGGCTGGTCCAGTAAATGCTGCTGCCCGAGGGGGCCAGTGGCCAGCGCCGGTAATCGATGTTGCCGCCGATGGGGTCGATGCGGATCACCTCCGCGCCGAGCTGCGCCAGCGTCATGCCGCCGAGCGGCGCGGCGATGAAGGCCGAAACCTCGACGACGCTCAGCCCCTCCAGGATGCCCCCGCTCATGCCGCACGGCTTCCCGTGAGAGCGGCGGCGAAGGCCTGCTCCAGGATGGCGTCCTGCTCCTCGTCATGCGTGCCGTGGAAGCTGCCGGCGGGCGACGGTGAAGCCGAACGGCCGACATAGGCGAGGCGCGGGTGCCGGCAGCCCGCTTCCGTCGCGATGGTTTCAAGCTGACGGTCCAGCCATCGCCAGGCGCCCATGTTCTCCGGCTCCTCCTGCACCCAGAGCAGCCGGGCGCGTGGCCAGCGGCGGAGCTGCGCGGCGATCTCAGCGGCGGGCAGCGGATAGAGCTGTTCCAGCCGCAGGACGGTCACTCCGGCTGCCTCGCGGGCGGCGCGCATCGCCTCCAGCTCATAGGCGATCTTGCCCGAGCAGAGCAGCACGATCTCCACAGCCTCCGGTGGCCCCTCTGGAGCGAGGGCTAGGAGCGGGCGGAAACCGGTGCCGGGCAGGAAGTCGGCCAGCGGGGAGAGGGCCTCGGGCAGGCGCAGCAGCTTCTTCGGGCTCATCACGACCAGCGGGCGGTCGTGGTGGCCGAGCGCCTGCTCGCGCAGCAGTTGGAAGTAGTTGGCCGGGGTGGAGGGCTGCATGATCCGCAGGTTCTCCCCCGCCGCCAGTTGCAGGTAGCGCTCCAGCCGCGCCGAGGAATGCTCCGGCCCCTGTCCCTCCAGCCCGTGCGGCAGCAGCAGCACGAGGCGCGAGGGGGCGCACCACTTCGCCTCCGCGGCGGCGATGAACTGGTCGATGATGATCTGCGCGCCGTTAGCGAAGTCGCCGAACTGCGCCTCCCAGATCACCAGGGCGTCCGGCCGCTCCAGGCTGTAGCCGTATTCGAAGCCAAGCACGGCATACTCGGAAAGGGGGCTGTTGAAGGCCTGGAAGCGCGCCTGGTTCGGCGCCAGGGCATCCAGCCCCACATGGCGCGCGCCGCTGGCGGCGTCGGCCAGGGCGAAGTGGCGGTGGGAGAAGGCGCCACGCACCACGTCCTGGCCCGAGAGCCGCACCGGCACGCCCTGCCGCAGCAGGCTGCCGAAGGCCAGCGCCTCGGCCAAGGGCCAGGGAATGCCCGCCGGCTCCAGCGCCCGCTGGCGCAGCACGCGGCCCATGCGCGGGTGCAGCGCCATCCCCTCCGGCGCTGCCGTCAGGGTAGCGGCGATCTCCTCCAGCATGGGCGCGGCGACGCCGGTCTCGGCGGCCCGGCGCGGCGGGCGGGGCGGATAGCCGCTTTCATTGCTGCGATAGCCCGCGGCCTCCTCGTAGCCGGCCTGGAAGCGGGCGCGCGCCGCCTCGGCGAGTGCGGCCACCTCCGCCTCCGTCACCACGCCCTCGGCCACCAGCCGGGCAGCGAAGGCGCGGGCCACCGGCACCTGCTCGGCGATGCGGGCATAAAGGCGCGGCTGGGTAAAGCCGGGCTCGTCGATCTCGTTATGGCCGTTGCGGCGGTAGCAGACGAGGTCCACCACCACATCACAGCCCTGGCTCTGGCGCCAGGCGAAGGCGATGTCGGCGGCACGGGCCACGGCAACAGGGTCGTCGCCGTTGACATGCAGGATGGCGCTGTCCACCGCCTTCCACGGCCCGGTACAGTGGCGCGAGGTACGCGCCTCCTGCGGCTCGGTGGTGAAGCCGATCTGGTTGTTGATGATCAGGTGCACCGTGCCGCCGACCGAATAGCCGGCAGGGCCGCCAAGCTGGATGCACTCGGTCACCACGCCCTGGCCCACCACGGCCGCGTCGGTGTGAATGATGATGGGTAGCACAGTGCCGGGACCGCCCGCCGCATCCTGCGCCGCGCGGGCGCGGCCCAGCACCAGCGGATTCACCGCCTCTAGGTGCGAGGGATTGGCGAGCAGGGTGACGGTGATCGGGTACCCGTCCAGCACCAGCTCCGCCTCCTGGCCGAGATGGTAGGGCACGTCGCCCGGCCGCGGCGGGTCGGCGGGGAAGGGATGCGCGCCCTTCACCTCAGCCACCAGCCGGGCGAGGGCGCGGCCCAGCACGTTGGCCATCAGCGACAGCCGGCCGCGATGCATGGTGCCGATCACCGCGCGGGACACGCCCTCGGCCGCCGCGCGGGCGAGCACACGGCGCAGCAGCGGCAGTACGGCCTCCGCCCCCTCGGCGCCGAAGCGCTTCTTGGTCGGGAACTTCCGGCCGAGCAGGGTCTCGAACTCCTCCGCCGCGATCAGCTCCGCCAGCAGCGCACGCGGATCGGCCGGCAGCGGCAGGCCCGTGCCCTCCTCGACGGCGTCGCGCAGCCAGGCGCGGCGCGCGGCATCGTCGATATGCGCCGATTCCACCGCCAGCGTGCCGGCATATAGGGCCTGCAGCGGCTCGGCGGGCAGCGTCCGGGGCGCCAGCGGGTCGAGCTGCGCCCGCAGGTGCCCTCGCTCGCGCCATTCCGCCGCCGCCAGCGCCCGCGTGGCCGCGCCCTCGCCGGCCGATACCTCCGCCTCGGCCAGCACCTGGAGAAGGATGCGCCAGCTTGGCTCCACCGAGGCAGGGTCAGCCTCGAAGGCGCGCTGCATCGTCGCGAGGTAGGCATAGCTGATGCCGGACAGGGGCGATGACGGCATGGACGGTCCTCAGAAGCGTTCGCCGGTGCCCACGGGCCCGGCGTTGTGGCCACGATACCATCGCGATTTTGGCAACCCATGCGCAAAACCATATAAAAGCTATAACCCAGACGTTGGATCTGGCGAGGCAGGGGAGGCCGGAGGCATGGATCTGCTGGAGATTCGCTATTTTATGGAGGTCGCCGCCGCCGGCAGCCTGTCGCGGGCGGCGGTGCGGCTGGGGGTGAGCCAGCCCGCGCTGAGCCGGCAGATCGGCCGGCTGGAGGCCGAGCTGCGCGGCCCGCTCCTCTACCGGCACGGCCGTGGTGTCTCGCTGACCGCGGCGGGGCAGCGCTTCCTGGAGGTCAGCCAGAGCGTGGTCCAGCAACTCTCCGACGTGCGGGAGGAGCTGGCCGCCGGCGCGCCCGACGCGGTCGGGCAGGTGACGCTCGGCATCCCGCCATCGCTCTCGGCCAGCATGGGCGCCGACCTAGCGCTGTGCTTCGCCGCCGAGTTCCCGCGTGCCCGGCTGCGCATCCGCGAGGCGTTCAGTGCCGTGCTGCTCGAATGGACCGAGGCGCAGCGCATCGACCTCGCCGTGCTCTACGACGCCCGCAGCAGCCCGAGCCTGATCGCCACGCCGCTGCTGCTGGAGGATCTGTTCCTCGTTGAGCCGCCTGCCGCCGCCGGGCCGGAGGCGGCGCCCGGGCCGCCGGTGCGGCTGGCCGAGCTGGCCGGGCGGGACTGCGTGCTGCCCGGCCCCGAGAACGGCCTGCGGCGCGTGCTGGATTCCGCCTGCGCCGCCGAGGGCGTGCGGCCGCGCGTGCTGACCGAGGTCGATTGCGTCGCCGCGCTGAAGCAGCTTGTGGAGCGCGGCGTCGGCACCACGGTGCTGCCCTTCGGCGCCGTGCACCGCGAGGTGAAGGACCAGCGGCTGCGCGTGCGCCCCTTCGCCTCGCCGGCGATGCGCGCCCTGCTGGTGATCGCCACGCCCTCCAACAAGCCGGTGACGCCGCTGGTGCGCGCCGCCGTGCGCATCATCCAGGCGGAGGTGGAGCGGCTGGTGCCGCTCGACGTGCTGCGCGGCGTGACACGCAACCTCGACGGCTCGCCGCTGCGCCCGCGGCAGGGTGGGGTTGAGGAGGGCGGCGCCGCCCCCGCCGCTGGCGCGGCGCCCTGACCCCGGCCCCGCCAGGCCGGTTATAGCTGATATCAGGCCACCCCGGATGGGAAGCGCCGGCGGCGTTCAGGATGATGCCCGGCGCCGGGCCCCGCCCTCCCTCCCTGTGGCGGGCACGAAGGAAGGGGAGGGGCGCCGCAGCGGCGCCCGCCCCGTGAGGAGGAGCTGACGAGCCATGCCGGACACCATCCCCGCGCCGCCTGCCGGCCGGCCGCGCCGCAGCCTGACGACCGATTCCGCCCGCTTCGCGCGGGAGGTGCTGGAGCCGGTGCGCGCCATCGTGGGCGAGCGCGGCCTCCTCACCGACCGCGACGCCATGCAGCCGCTGATGGTGGCTTGGCGCGACAACTGGGAAGGGCGCGTGCCGCTGGTCGTCATGCCCGCCAGCACGGAGGAGCTAGCCGCGGTCGTGGCGGTCTGTGCCCGCACCGGCACGCCGATCGTGCCGCAGGGCGGCAATACCGGCCTGACCGGCGCCAGCCAGCCGCATGGTGACGACACGGAGATCGTCATCTCCACGCGGCGAATGAACCGCATCCGCGCGATCGACCTCGACAACGACACCATCACTGTCGATGCGGGCGTGGTGCTGCAGACGATCCAGGAGACGGCGCGCGCGCAGGGGCGCCTCTTTCCGCTCAGCCTCGGCGCGGAGGGGAGCTGCCAGATCGGCGGCAATCTTTCCACCAATGCCGGCGGTGTGCAGGCGCTGCGCTACGGCACGGCACGCGCACTGGTGGCGGGGTTGGAAGTGGTGCTGCCCGATGGCCGCGTCTGGGATGGTCTGCGCGGCCTGCGCAAGGACAATGCCGGCTACGACCTCAAGCAGCTCTTCATCGGCGCCGAGGGCACGCTCGGCATCATCACCGCCGCGACCCTGAAGCTGCTTCCGCTGCCCACCGCCTCCGCCACCGCCTTCCTGGCCACGGCCTCGCCCGCCACGGCGGTGGCCTGGCTGCGGCGCGCCAAGGCGCTGCTGGGTGAGAGCATCACCACCATGGAGCTGATGGAGCGTCGCTGCGTCGACATCGCGATGCGTCATAACGGCGCCATCCGCGACCCGCTGGCCGATCGCCACGACTGGTACCTGATGGTGGAGATCGCCGACCAGGGCGAGCAGGCACCGCTGGAGGCGCGGCTGCTCGCCGCCTTCGAGGCGGGGCTGGAGAATGGCGAGCTGCTGGACGGCACGATCGCCGCCTCGGCCGAGCAGGCAGCCGGCATCCGCCGCATCCGTGAGGGCGCGCCGGAAGGGCAGCGGCTGGAGGGTGCCTCCTACAAGCACGACGTCTCCGTGCCCGTCTCGCAGGTGCCGCGCTTCATCGCCGAGGCAGACGCGGCGCTGGCGGCGCGCTTCCCCGGCATCCGCTCCTTTGCCTTCGGCCATCTGGGCGACGGCAACATCCACTACAACCCGATCCAAGCCGAGGGTGGCGACAAGGACCTCTGGCAATCCTTTCTGCCGGAGGTGAACCTGATTGTGCACGATATCGTGGCGCGCCTCGGCGGCTCCATCACCGCCGAGCACGGCATCGGCCGGCTGCGCATCAACGAGGTGCCGCGCTACAAGAGCGCGGTGGAGATGGAGATGATGCGCCGGCTGAAGCGGTGCTTCGACCCGCAGAACCTGATGAACCCGGGCAAGCTGCTGCCGGACGCCGGCTGAACGGCCTTTATTCCAGCCGCAGCCCCGCTTCGCGCACCACGCGTGTCAGGGTTGCCACGTCCTGCCGCGCCATGCTGTCCATCTCCGCTGCCGTCAGCGGCTTGAGCACCACGCCGGAGGCGGCGGCCACCTCCCGCACCTTCGGGTCCCGCGTCGCCGCGCGCAGGGCGGCGTTGACCTTCTCGATCACCGCCGGCGGCGTGCCGGCGGGCGCGAAGACCGCGAACCAGGCATCCACCGTGTAGCCGGGCAGCCCGGCCTCCGCCGTTGTCGGCACCTCCGGCAGCGCCGGCAGGCGGGCGTCGCTGGCGACCGCCAGGGCGCGGAGCTGCCCGCCCTTGAGCAGCGACATGGCGGAGGAGGGCGTGGTGATGAAGATGTCCACGCGCCCGCCCACGACATCCTGCAGGGCCGGCGCTGCGCCGCGGTAGGGCACGTGCAGCATCGGCGCGCCCACGCGCTGCGCCAGCTGCAGCCCGGCGATGTTCTGGATCGAGCCGGTGCCGGCGGAGGCGTAGGTGACGCGGCCGGGATTTTCCCGGATATGCGCCACCAGCTCGGCTAGGCTTCGGACGGGGATACCGGGGCCGGAGAAGATGACGTGCGGCGCCAGGGTGGCCATGCCCACGGCGGCGAGGTCGCGGTTCGGGTCCCAGCCGATATCCGGCGTCAGGGCCGCATTGGCGCCATGGTAGCCGGAATACTGCAGCAGCAGGGTGTAGCCGTCCGGCTTGGCGCGGGTAACGGCCAGGATGCCCACATTGCCATTGCCGCCCGAACGGTTCTCGATCACCACCGGCTGCCCCAGCGCCTGGCCCAGCGCCTCCTGGAACAGCCGGGCGGCGAAGTCGGTGCCCCCGCCAGGCGGGTTGGGCACGACGAGCGTGATGGACCGGTTCGGCCATCCGGCCTCGACCTCACTCTGGGCCTGCGCCTGGCCCGCGGCAGCAAGCCCCGTCGTCGCCAGAAGCAGGCGGCGTGTGATCTCCATGATGCGTTCCCCCAATTTTTCTTTGTTCAAGGCGTCGTCGGAAGGCAGGGCGTCGTGTCAGCCCGGTGCCGGCTCGAGCAGGTTGATCGGCCGCCCGGCCTCGAAGGCCAGGATCTGCTCCACCGCCGTATCGTAGAGCGTTTCGTAGGTGGCTTCCTCCACATAGCCGAGATGCGGCGTGCAGAGCGCGTTGGGCAGGGCCAGCAGCGGGTGGCGCCCGCCCAGCACCGGCTCTTCCTCATACACATCGACCGCCGCGCGGCCGGGCCGGCCCTGGCGCAGCGCCGCTTCCAGCGCGCCGGCCTCGATGATCGGCGCCCGGCTGGTGTTCACCAGCAGCGCGCCGGGCTTCATCCGCGCGAGGTCGGCGGCCGTCACCACGCCCCGCGTGTCCGGCGTCAGGCGGATGTGCAGGGACAGCACGTCGCTTTCCGCGAAGAAGCGTTCGCGGCTGTCGGCCACCGCGTAGCCGGCGGCGGCGGCGCGCTCCCACGTGCCCTCGCGGCCCCAGCACAGGATGCGCATGCCGAAGGCCTCGCCCACCCTGGCCACGCGGCCGCCGATCCGCCCCAGCCCGTAGAGGCCCAGCACCCGCCCCGACACGCCGGTGCCGAGGCTGCCCTGCCATTGCCCGCTGCGCAGCCGCTGCACCTCCTCCGGAATGTGCCGCAGCGCCGCCAGGATCAGCGCCCAGGTCAGCTCCGCCGTCGCCTCCACCCCGCCGCCACCACCGGCGCAGACGGTGATGCCGAGCGCCCGGCAAGCGGCGATGTCGATATGGTCGACGTTGCGTCCCGTCTGGCTGATCAGCCGCAGCCGGGGCAGGCGCTCCAAGATAGCGCGGGGCAGGGCGGTGCGCTGCTGGGTGAGCAGCACCGCCTCGGCCTCCGCGAGGCGCGCGGCCAGCTCGTCCGCGTCGCGCGGCGCGTCGTGGAAAATGTCGAGCCGGTGGCCGCCCAGCTTCGCAGCGCAGCGCAGATTGGCGAAGGCGCGTGAATAGTCGTCGATGATGGCGATGCGCATGCTGGTCGCCTCAGCCCTGCGCCGCTTCGCGCGGCAGCACCGCCCGCAGCGAGGTGCGCACCACGGCCACCAGCGGCCCCGGCGCGCGCAGCGCCGCCTCCAGTGCCGGCATGTCGGCCTCGCTGTCCACCCGCAGCAGCGGCGCGCCGAAGGCTGCGCACCAGGCGCCGAGGTCGGGGTTGGCGAGGTCGGTGCCCGAGACGCGGCCCGGATGCTGCCGTTCCTGGTGGATGCGGATGGAGGCGTAGCTGCCATTGTCGGACAGCAGCAGCTTGATCGGCAGGCCGCGCGCCATGCCGACGGCCAGCTCGCTGCCGGTCATCAGCGCACCGCCGTCGCCCACCGCGCAGATCACCGCGCGCTCCGGGTGGCGCAGTGCCGCGGCCACCGCCGCCGGCACGCCGAAGCCCATGGCACCCGAGATCGGCGCCAGCAGGCGCTGCGGCGGGCGCCAGGACAGCTTGCGGTAGAAGGGTGCGGCGAAGGTGCCTGCATCGAGCGTGACGATGGCATCCGCCGGCGCGCACGCGCCGACGAGCTGCGCCACGCGCAGAAAGGGCAGCCCGTCCGGAAAGCCCTCGACCGTGGCGCGACTGTCCGCCTCTTGGAGCTGGCGCAGGCGCTGGTTCCAGGCATTGCGGCCGGGCGGGGCGGCGGGGGGCTCGGCGGTGAGCGAGGCCAGCACGGCGGGGGCCTCGGCGGCGATGGCCAGCTCCGCCGGGAACAGCCAGCCCAGGAAGCGCGGGTCGGCGCAGACATGCACCAGCCGCTGCCCCGGCGCGGGCCAGCTATACCCTTGGGTGGTGATGTCGGTCAGCCGCGTGCCGAGGGCGAGCACGAGGTCCGACTCCGCGAAGGCGGCCCGCTGCGCGTCCGGGTTGCGTAGGCCGAGATCGCCCGCATAGAGGGGATGGTCGTTGGGGAACAGGTCCTGCCGGCGGAAGGAGACCGCCACGGGAAGCCGCCACGCCTCGGCGAAGGCCAGCAGCGCCTCGCGCCCCCCCGCAACGTCCAGCCCATGGCCGGCCAGCAGGATGGGGCGCTCGGCGCGCCGCAGCAGGCCTGCGAGTTCCGCGGTGGTCGCGGCTGGCAGCGCGGCGCCGGCGAGCCGGGTTGGCGGCAGGGCAGGGACGGCGCAGGGCGCGGCCAGCACATCTTCCGGGAGGGCCAGCACCACCGGTCCCGGCACACCCTGGGTCGCCATGTTCCAGGCGCGGGCGATCAGCTCTGGCACCTCGTCCGGATGCGTGGCCTCGCCGACCCACTTGGCGATGCCGCCGAACATCGCGGCATAGTCGATCTCCTGGAAGGCGCGGCGGCGCAGGTCGCGCTTCTCGATCTGGCCGACCAGCAGGATCAGCGGCACGGCATCCTGCTCGGCGGTGTGCAGGGCGATGGCGGCGTTGCAAGCGCCCGGGCCGCGCGAGACCAGCACAATGCCGGGGCGGCCGGTGAGCTTGGCATCGGCCACCGCCATGAAGCCCGCGCCGCCCTCGTGGCGGCAGGTCACGAGGTCCACGGAAGGGTGCGCGTGCAGGGCGTCGAGCAGGGCAATGTAGGATTCCCCCGGCACGCAGAAGGCGCGGTCTGCCCCCCGCGCGGCCAGGGTGTCGAGGAGGATCTCGGCGGCGGTCTTGGCGTTTCCCATGCGGCATGAATAGCGCGACGGGGCATGCGCTGGCTTGCAGTATCAGCTATAGCGTCAGGCTATGGATCAGACGCGGCTCCGCTCCCTGCTGGCGATCGCCGAGCATGGCGGCTTCGGCCGGGCGGCGGCCGCGCTCGGGCTCGCACAGCCCAGCCTGTCACGCCAAGTTGCGCTGCTGGAGCAGGAGATTGGCCGCCCGCTCCTCTACCGCCACGGCCGAGGCACTCGGCTGACCGAGGACGGGCAGCGTCTGGTCGATGCGGCGCGCCCGCTGCTCGCCGCCCTGGCCAACCTGCCCGCCGTGCTCGACGACCCGGTGCCGCGCGGCCAGATGACGCTGGGCGTGCCGACCTTCATGTCCGTGCATCTGGCCGAATCGATCTTTGGCGAATTGCGGCAGCGATATCCGCAGCTGCATATCAGGCTGGTGGATGGGTTCAGTGGCTTCATCAACCAGTGGCTGACGGAGGGCCGGCTGGACGTCGCCATCCTCTACGACAGCCAGCGCAGCCGGGCGATCCTGGCGGAGGTGCTGGCCGAGGAGGACCTGTTGCTCTTTGCGCGGCGGCGCCGGGCCCGCGACCTACAGGGAGAAGGACCCGTGCCCGTCTCGGCGCTGGCGCGGCTCGACCTTGTCCTGCCGGACCGACAACACGGGCTGCGCCGGGCGCTGCAGCGGGCAGGAGCGCGCCCTGATTCAGCGCTCCTGCTGGAGGTCGACAGCCTGACCGCCATCCGCGCGCTGGTCGAGCGTGGCATCGGCTGGAGCGTGCTGCCGCGCGCCGCGCTGACCCGGGAGGCGGCGGACCAGCGCTACATCCTGCGTGGCCTCGGCACACCGCCGCTGCGCGCGCGGCTGATGGTGGCAGTCAGCCCGGCGCGGGGTATGACGCCGGCTCTGCGCGCCGTCATGGCGCATCTGCATCTCATGGTCGCCCGGCTCCAAGGCCAAGGCATCATGACGCCGCCGACCGGCGTGCCGCGGCGCTGAGACGCGGCCCGGAGGACAGGGAGATGCCTGGGCTTCCTGCCCGGCAGCCTGCAGGACATCACTGCGGCTCATCCTGGGCCGTTTCCTCCTCCGGCTTTGGATGCGCCCAAAAGGTACTGGGTCCGGGCGAGGCCGCGCAGCGCTGGGTCAGCCGAAGAGGCAAAATGACCTCTTTGTCCGGTTTTATTTGCCGATGCCGGGCCTGTCTCCCGTGCCGCCGGGCCGGCAACGTCGTGTCCATCGTCGCCACGGATGGTGTGTCGTTGGGGCATTCTGAGTGTTCCTGCTGAGGCGCCGCTGTTGCTGGCTAATCCGCCGACGGTGGTGGCGGGCACAGGGCGTTCCGGCTGAGTGTTACGTACTTTAGACTTATCGCGGGCAGCTTGAGCTGGGACACATCCAGCGTCCATTCCTCATAGGACATGTCGGGCAGCTACGACTTGCGAGCAGCTATGCTCGCAAGCCTGTCATGTCCGCCCGCTTGTCCATCAAGCCTCGAGGGCGGAGCTCCGAATCAGGAACGGATGCTCCTGAGCAGGTCGTTGTGCCACGCGATGCATGCGTCGCGCTGCTCGAACGCCGTGGCCTCGACCCCCTCGACGTCCATGGCAGCCTGGCCCGTCCAGATCTCAGGCACATGAAGCGCCGCATCCAATGCGCAGGACCACGACGCACTCGCCAACTCCGGATAGAGCTCCACGGCAGGGCTCTGGCTGATCCACGGGGCGAGCGCGTCCAGAAAGGTGTAGACGCGCTCCCACTCAAGCTTCTGGCGCCCGTTCTCGTGCGATCCCACGGCAAGCTGGACTGCGAACTCCGTGTCCTTCGCCGAGACAAGACTGCCCGTGCGCAAGTCCACCTCAATCCCGAGGAACGAAGCCGCAATCGAATTGGCCTTCTCCGCATCAGCCTCGGGCATCCCAGCCTTCCGCTTCCTCCACGGGATCAGCGTCTCCAGATGTTCCGACAATTTGGGGAAGCCGGCGGCAAAGGCGCGAACGTGGTCTCGTGTCACGCCGCCGCTGACTCGGGGCAGGTCATAGGCTTTCGGTTCGTACGTGCGCACAAGCACACGGTTAGAGGTTCGGGTGTACCAGGAAGGATCGCATCGCATCCTGAACAGAACGCGCAGCAGATCCTCGCGATGAACCCAGTAGTCGATCGTCGAGGGAACATTGAGGATCGGCAGGACCTGCCAGAAGGCGTAGCTCTGACCAATCATCATCGCCTCGCAGGCGACCTTGTCGCCGAACGCCTCGATGATCCTCCCGTAGGTCTCGCCACCCATCAGGATGGGATCAATGTCATCCGAGAGAGCCGAGAACGGGATGCCCCGATCAAGCTGGGCAGGCCGTGCGAAGGCCCTCAACGCCGCGGCATACGCTTTCTTCGGGATGCCATTCCTCCTCGCCTCTGCGAGAGGCAGACCCACGCCTCCGAGAGGAATGGTTTCGCTCTCTGGGTCCAGTTGGGCGCGTTCCTGAGGCGGGTGCTTCGATGTCGCCTGCTTCGCCATCCTCCTGGGCTTCCGCCGCGAAGGGCAAGGGAGGGTCGCCAGCTTGGTGGCGCAGGACAGCTCATTCTTTGGGTCCACAATCATCTCCTGCTGTGGGAAGCCGAGGGGGCATGGAAGAGGGAGAGGAGCAGCGACGCCGCCCATCCTGAGGTGCCGTCGATGTCACGCGAGCATCACGACGGTGGCCTTGAGCCGCTGATGGGCGGCTTTGTCCGGCGAGACAGGAATCACCGGTGCCGTCGGCATGGTGCCTCCGGGTCTCCTGTCTTCTCGATGCGATGCGGAGTGCGCTGCCGCCCGTTTCGGCGGGTCGCTCGTCAGCGGTCAGGCAGAGCGGGGCCGGACTTCGCGAGGCGGATTCGAGACTCAGCTCATCGCGGTGCTGGCGACGATCCGGTCACTGATGAATGTCTCGAGGTCTTCGTGGCGGTAGCGGACGGTCTTGTGCCCGAGGCGCACGAAGCGCGGCCCGTCGCCCGTACAGCGCCAGCGCTCCAGCGCCTTGCGGCTGACGCCGAGCCGGGCGGCCACATCCTCGGGTGTCAGCAGGGGAGGGTGATGCGGCGTGGGCGCGGCAGCACGAATGGCCAGCTTCGGCTGTTCCATGGGGTGTCCTTTCGGTGTGGTCAGAAAAAAGCGGAGGCGCGGAGGGGAGGACGGCGCGGCCGCCCTCCGGTCAGGCTGTCTCCGGGGATGCGTCGTCGGCTGGCGGTGCCGGCTGGCCGATACGGCCGACGGCGTTCGCGGCCTCGACCAGGCGCTCCTGGCTGAGGTGCGCATAGCGGCTGGTGGTGGCGACCTGCTTGTGCCCGAGGATGCGGCCGACCTCGTAGAGTGAGTGGCCGCGGTTCGCGAGCGCGCTGGCGAAGCTGTGGCGCAGGTCGTGGAGGCGCAGGGTGGGCGAGAGCCCTGCCGCCGCCTTGGCCCGCCCCCAGGCGCCACGGACGCTCTCCATCGGCTGGCCCCGCCGCCGGGCCGAGGGAAAGACGAAGGGGTTGCCCGGCGCCCGCCGCAGGCCGCTGAGCAGCGCCAGCGCCGCGTCGGAGAGCGGGATGTGCCGCCGCTCGCCGTGCTTGGCCAGCGGCACCGTCATGACGCGCCGCCCGAGGTCGACATGCTCCCAGCGGGCCCGCAGCACCTCGTTCTTGCGCGCGCCGGTCAGGGCCAGCAGGCGGATGGCCTCGGCCGCCACGCGGTCGGGCTCCTCGGCCAGCACGGCCAGCAGCCGGACGTGCTCGGCGTCGGAGAGGAACTCCTCGCGGTGCCGCTCCGGCAGCATGCCCGGGCGCTCGGCCGGGTTGCGGCCGTCATAGGCGCCCCAGCGCAGGGCCAGGGTAAAGATCCGGCGCAGCACGGCGAGGTGGCGGTTCACCCGCGGGTTCGACAGCCCCTCGGCGAGGAGCCGGCGGCGGAACTCCGCCACCTCGCCGGGCTCCACCCGGTCGAGCGGCTTGCGCCCGAGCGCGGGCAGGATCCGCTTGCGGCACATCGCCTCGTAGTCCCAGGCGGCGCGCAGCGTGTCGCGGATCTGCGGCAGGTACTTCTGCTCGACGAACTCGGCGAGGGTCGGGACGGCGCGCCGCCGGTCGCGCTCGCCGCCCGGGTCGCCGCCGAGGGTGACGGCGGCGCGGAGCTGCTCTCCCTTCTGGCGCGCCTGGTCGAGGGTGATGTCGCCGAGGCGGCCGAGGCGCACCTCCCGGGCGCGGCTGCGGTCGTCTGCGTAGCGCAGCCAGAAGGTGATCTGTCCGCTGGCTCTGACCTCCATGATGAAGCCGCGGAGACGGGTGTCGAAGATGCGGAGCTTCCGCGCCCCCGGCGGCACCGGCGGCGGTGCCTTGGTGAGGGCGCGTGTGATCAGTTCGGTGGCCATGCCAGGCCGCCTTTCATCCGGTCGTGAGGAGTGGGGGATGGGTCCCGGCCGCACCGAATGGCGGGCACCGGGGCTCAAGAGTGTGTTCGCGGCGTGACTTTGGCGCGCAAAGGGGAAATTGCGGGTGAGTGGCGAGAATGCCGCCCGCCCGCGCCGTGACCGTCCTCCGGCAAGCTGCCTTGGCGTTGCTTCGCGCGCCTCAGTCAGCGGTCAGGCTTGGTGCTGCCGGCGCGCCACCTCGCAGCGCAGGGCCGTGGTGGCGTGCGAGCTGGCAAGGGCGATCAGGCTGTCGGCTGGCCGCGCCAGGGCCGCATCGATCAGCGTCTGATCGAGCACCAGCAGCAGCAGGCTGGCGATGATGCCGGGGCTTCGGCCGGCAGGGTCTGAGCTCAGGATGATGGGGCTGCGCGTGGCGCCGCCGCGCTGGGCGATGTCCCAGGGGTAGGGGGAAGGCCCATCGCCCGGGCGGAAGCTCAGCGGGGCCGCCATGCCCTGACCGGGGCGGGCGCCGAGGGCCTCGACCGCCTTCCCGAGATGGTCGGCGGACTGCAGGGCCATGAGGCTCGGCTTGCGCCGCGCCTCGGCCATCTGCCGCTGTTGGGCCACGCCTGCGATGTCGCGAGCACTCCAGGCACCACCCGGCCCGGAGTTCTCGTCCAGGCCGAGGCGCAGCGTGGCCTGGGTGCCATCGCCGGCGTCGAGCACCGCGAGGTGCCAGGGCAGAAGGCAGCCCGCGGGCATGTCGGTGCGGATAAAGAGAGCATAACGCCCGGTGACGTCGCGGCGCAGGGCCACGACGTCCGGGTGCGGAGCGTCGGTCATGGGGTCTTCCGGGAAGGTGGATGACATCCGCCTGCGGGCCCGTGGGGCTCAGCAACCTGGCGGACGCAATGCCATGACATATGACCGGGAGCGGAGGTTGCTTCTCTCGGCGGGACTCAGGGCCTCAGATCCGGTGCGCGTCGCCAAGCCGGATGAGGCCCAGAAGATGGTCAGGTCTCCAGGTGCTCGTCGAGGCGATCGTCACGGCGGCGCGCCGCCCGGAGTGCCTGCCGCGCCTGCTCGAACTCCGGCCGCAGGCCGAACACGGTGGGCCTGTTGTCGAGCCGTCGCAGCAGGCCGGCCCGTTCCATCTCGACCAGGGCGTCGCGCAGCTTTTCCGGCGTTTCCCGGGTGGTGGTGGCGCAGCGGCCGGACCAAAGGAGCGTCTCCAGCGCGCGGCGCGCCTGCCGCGGCGTCGCCTCTCCGGTGGGGCGGCCTGCTGCTCCGGCGGGCCGGGGTTCGGGCGCAGCCAGACGCAGGAGCGGCATGAGGCCGAGCAGGAACTCGGTGCCGCACCGTGGGTAGACCTCGTAGAGCTCGTTGACCGTCTGCCACATCTCGTCGAGCAGCGGCACGGCCGCTTCGGCGAGCGCCGCGACGACCGCGGCAGCCGTCTGACCTGAGAGGTTGTCCTCCCTGGGCATCGGAGAAGGTGCGGTCGCCAGCAGGGCGCGGACAGTCTCGCGGTCGGGCAACTCAATCTCCGTCCGCAGCAGGTCGGCCCGCTTGGCGTAAGCCTTCCGGCCGGGCGCGGTGTGAGTGCTCGGGCGCCAGCGGACCACCAGGCGGTCGCCCTCGTGGTCCTGGATCGACCGGATGGTCTGCTGCGCGCCGCCCATGAGTGAGCGCTGCGCCAGATCCTGGACAATCGTCTCGGCCGCCTGGACCGGATCAGGGAGGTCCCGGTAGATCTCGCATTGCTGAACCCACAGCCGACCCCGCAACTGCGCGGACGGAAGTCCGGCCGCCTCGGCCAGTTCGGCAACGAGGGCATCAATGCCATTCCGGAGGTTCGCGAGCTCCTGACCGAGGAGATATGTCCAGTCGTCCCCATGAGCGCCTACCAGATTGGTGGCACCACCCGTTGCCGGCTCGCCAGGATCCTCGAGCTGCGACCGCAGCGCGCGCAGCAGACCGGGGCGAAGCCGGCTCCGGTTGGTGATGCGAAGGCGCCCGGCATCGTCTGCGCTGAGGAAGATCTCGCCGGTGATGGTCATCTCTCCACCCTCCGGCAGGTCAGGGACGACGAACAGGACGGCGAGCTTGTTCTTGAGGCATTGGCCCGGCTTGGGCGCAGCCTTGATGATCCCGGCCTGGTACAGGCGGGCGCAAAAGCCCTCTGCCTCGTCAACCAGCAGATGCGGCAGGGCAACATCGAGGCCGAACTGGATTCGATCAATCAGGACATCAGCCTGCGGAGCGCAGGACAGCAGAGGATCGGAAGCGGTCGCATCAATGGCTGGCAGTTCGCGCACGGTTCCCGTTCCTGAGCAGAGAGGCAGGGAGATGTCTGGGAAACGGGCATGAGGTCAAGGGCGCTGGCATTTCCCCACATTCCCGGGGCTTGTCAGAGGGGAGGCGGAATGGCGCCGCAGCGTGGGGACTGCCTCTGATGACCTGTCCTCTTGGCTCGATTTTGGGTCATGCCCCATCGCGTGGTGTAGGAGCTATGGTGTCGGTGGGTCGGGTGGCCGGGATCATGCTGGCACGGCGGAGAGCCTGATGGGACCAGTATCGCTGACTGCGGCGACGGTCTCCAGCGTCATGTAGCGCGACCGCTGGATGGCCTATTCGTCGGACTGTTCGAGGAGGATGGCGCCGACGAGCCGCACGACGGCAGCCTCATTCGGGAATATGCCGACCACATCGGTAAGGCGCTTGATCTCGCCATTGAGGCGCTCGATGGGGTTGGTGCTGTGGAGCTTGGCACGGTGCGCGGCCGGGAATGTCATGTAGGCGAGGACATCCTCCTAGGCGCCATTCATGAGGGCAGCGAGCTTCGGGACCTTCGGCCACAACTGGTCGGCTACCACTCTCCACTGCCGCTTGGCGCCCTCTGCATCGGGCTCCGCGTAGGTGGTGCCGATCCAGGCCGAGACGATGCGGCGCTGCGCTGCGCCTTCCCGGCATGCGCCAGCAGAGTGCGGGCAAAATGAACGCGGCACCTTTGCCAGGTGGCCCTGAGCACCTTCGTCACGGCGGCCTTGAGGTCCTCGTGGGCATCCGGAGACGACGAGCTTCACGTCCCTGAGGCCGCGGCGGGCGAGGCCGCGCAGGAAATCGAGCCAGAACGGCTCCGCTTCGGACCTGCCCACCACCATGCCGAGCACCTCGTGCCGCCCGTCAGCGTTGACGCCCACAGCAACGGAGACGATACGCCCTGCGTCGCGCACCTTTACGTAGGTCGCGTCCAGCCAGAGATAGGACCAGTCGCCCTCGATGGGGCGGGCCAGGGAGTCGCCCATCCGCTCGTTAATCTCGGCGCAGAGGCGGCTGGGCTCTTAGAGGCCCCTTCCAGGCCCATGGTGCGAACCAGATCGTCGACCGAGCGCATCGAGATGTCCTGGAGATAGGCCTCCTGGATCACCGCTATCAGCGCTTTCTCGGCGGTCCGCCATGGCTCCAGGAAGGCGGGGAAGTAGGAGCCGCGCCGTCAGTGGGGTCCCGTTTGGACGCTGATCACCCCTCTAACAGGGTTCCTATTCCACGCCGATCCACAGCTGAAAGCCTGCAAGTTGAGCCGTATTGGTGAATTAGCCAAGAATCTCTGGCTGCACCCGTTCCCCTCCCCAATATTTCTTCATAAGCTCAGGCTAGCCAACTGAACCCCGGGCGCTGTTGCGGTGCGGATTCTACCCACGACTGTCTTGAACCCGAATACGCCGGATGGCGAACGCTATGTGCGATCGCTGCTGGCTGCAGCACCTGCATCTCCCGGCGCCTTCGTTACTCACTCGGTGAACCTGCCCGAGCATGCCTATAAGCGGTACGGAGAGGCCGACTTCGTCCTCGTTGACCGGCGAGGGCTCCTGGTCATCGAAGTAAAGGGGGGAATTGTCCGGCACTCGGGGGGCGTCTGGAGCTTCGAAAACGGACGAGGGCAGGCAAGGCGGCGCTCCGAGGGCCCGCATAGGCAGGCCGAGTCAGGCATGCAGGCACTCCTCCGGACGCTCGCGCGCGCCGACGCCCCGCCGATCGGCATTTTCGGTTGGGTGGTGGTGACACCCTTCACTTTTTGGGCCGCGCCCCACCCCGAGATCCCAGTCCCGCTGCTTCTCGACCGTTCGGCCTGCACCTCGCCTTTTAGTTTCACCGAGGCTCTGGACCGTGCCTTCCAGTGGTGGCGCGATAGGGCGGTCGCGTCAGGCCGCGCCACCCATCCGCTGGACTCTGCCGCCCTGGAGCGCCACCTGCTCCCGGAGTTCCAGTACGCCCCAGCCCCTGCGCGGTGCGCGGAGGCTGTCGAGGGGGACGTCGTCCGCCTGACTGAACGGCAAGCGGAAATACTTGAGGGGCTCTCGGGTAACACGCGGCTGCTTGTCGAGGGGGGAGCCGGGACAGGCAAGACGCTCCTGGCGGCAGCGTCCGCGAGGCAGGCCGCGGCCTCAGGGAGCAGCGTAGGCCTGATCGTCGCCGCGCCGGTCCTGGCGGCTTACCTCGCCGCCGAGATGCCCAGGGTGACAGTGGTCGATCCCGCGACGATGCGGTACCTGCCCGCACGATCCCTTGATGTCCTCGTCGTGGACGAAGGGCAGGAACTGGCTAATTCTGAGGGGCTGCACCAAGCCGGGCGCCTGCTCAGGAAAGGGCTGGACGCCGGGTGCTGGCGCTGGTTCATGGACCCTGCCAACCAAGCGCTCCACTCGACCATTGAGCAGGGCAGCCTCGCGCGTCTACGCGCGATGTCAGCCTACTACCGCTTGACCCGGAACGTCAGGTCGACGCGCAACATCGTCAACTTCGTCCGAGGCACCGTCGGCGCCGACGTGGGCATCTCTGACATCGATCCCAGAGGTGTCCTCCCGCACATTGAGCACGTGCTCGGCCCCGCAGCCGCCGCCCTCGAGGCAGCTGTTAGACGGGCACGCGAATGGATCGACACCGGCGTCGCACCGGGCGACATCGCGCTACTCGCGGCGGAGCAGGACGTGACTTCCCTTCTCGAACTGGCGCGCCGGAACCTCGGCGACGACGTGGCTCTGCTGGCCGCTCCCGCTGCACTCGACGCGGCCCGCACGCGCGCCGCAGTGAGCGATCCCTCGACCTTCCGGGGGATGGAGCGGGCGTGGGTAGCGGTTGCGTGCACGCCTAGCTTCGCGGAGCAGCCGAGAAGCGAGCGGTTTCTGTACGTCGCCATGACCCGCCCGAGAATTGGGCTTGCGGTGTTCTTGGCCGATGGCGCGGACGCTTGGTTTAAGGGCCTCCAGGCCGAACAGGAATCACGGGCGCAGGAAACGACCCAATGACCCGCATGACCGAATCCTTGCCCGCTCCGAGGTCTGCCAGCCCGCCGCTCACCACCCGGGAGAAGCGCACAGCCCGCGACCGGCTGGTTGCCACGCTTCGCGGTGACCTCATCGGCCCGTCGCACGGCGACGCTGAGGAACTGCCAGAGCGACCGGACAAGCGCTATCTCATGAGCATGCTCTTCCCGCGGAACGCCACGGCCGCGCCCGTCGTGGAGGAGGAGGAGACATCGGCGCCAGACGCCGGTGCAGGAGGCAGCAACGAGGACGAAGCCACAGACGGCTTCGAGGCGCCGACCGACCTGCTGTTCCAGCGCCTGCCCGCCTCCGTCGGCTTCTCCTTCGCAGTGCCGGCCGGGCACCCCTTCTCCGTGGAGATACGGGCCGGGGCCGGCACCTACCGGAAGCGGGTCACGGTGCAGGAGGGAGCGGCTTCCGGAGTCCCGCCACAGCGAGGCGGAAGCCAGCGAAGGAGGGCATCCTGGGTCCGCTCCGGCCTCTTCCATCCGGCATCCGGCCAAGAGGAACGGGTCGACATATTGTCTACGGGGGCGGTACGGCGTGGTGCGTTCGGCGGCTGGGCGCAGATCCACGTCTCTACGCGCAGCGGGCCGGAGGATTCCTGGATTGTGACGGTTAGCCTCGTAAACGAGAGGACCGTTACGGACGAGAACGGCCGCTACGACCCAGAGGACTGCCTCTACCAGGTCTCGCTTGAGGCCGTGCCTTCTGTGGCCGTGCTGCCGTGGCCGTCCCCCGAACGGCTCACGGTCGACCCCGAGGAGGACGAACTCGCGCTACAGTACCGGGACCGACCCGCGCTCGCCGTCGGGCACGGCTGTGCCGCTGACTGGAGTCCGACGGGCAACGGCAGGACGCGGATACGGGTCGAGTTCTTGCCATCTATCGAGGTCGCTCCGGTCACGACGCGGATCCGTGACCTGGACGAGCGCGCGAGCCGGGCGCTCAGCCTCCAGCGCCTGCAGTCCGAAGCCGTGGCCGTGGACGACCTCCTGGGCCACCTGCGGGCCCTCGTGGAGGCGTATGCCGCTTGGCGCCGGGGTCTCGACGCCGTCCCCACGGATGACCACCCACCCGAGGCGCGCACCCGAATCCTCGACAGGATCGACGATGGGCTCCGCCGCATGCGGGACGGCTGCGACCTGCTGGCGCGGGATGCTGACGCGCTCCGGTGCTTCCGCCTCGCGAACCGGGCGATGCTCGTCCAGATGGCCTACTCAGGGCGGGTCAAGTCGGCCGAGAGGGGTGGACGCCCGGCCGTCGGGCGCGTCGACCCCGACGACGCGATGCACGCCGCCTACGAGTGGCGCCCCTTCCAGCTCGCCTTCCTGCTGCTGGTCCTCCGGAGCATGTGGGAGGAGGGCGACCCATTCCGCGACGTCGTCGACCTGATCTGGTTCCCGACAGGCGGCGGCAAGACGGAGGCGTACCTCGCCGCCGCGGCGTTCGACATGCTACGGCGGAGGCTGCGGGATCCCGGTCGCGGCGGCGGCACCGCAGTCATCATGCGCTATACCCTGCGCCTGCTCACGCAGCAGCAATTCCAGCGCGCCGGCCACCTCATCTGCGCGCTCGAGAGCCTGCGGATGCAGGATGAGCGCAGTCTGGGGGGCGAGCCGTTCTCGCTGGGCCTTTGGATCGGCTCCGGCAACGCCCCGAACGCGCTCTCCGATGCCGCGGAGAAGTTCGACCGCCTCATCCGGCAGCGGCCGGGCCCAGTGCGGAACCCGTTTATTCTCCTGCGCTGCCCGGCCTGCGGCAGCCCCGTCATCTCCCCCACGCGGCAAACCGACGGGGACGAGGATGTGGGTATCCGTTGCACGCCCGCGGCCTTCGAGTTCTTCTGCCTGGAGCCGCGGTGCGAGTTCCACCGGAGCATCCCGGTTCAGATCGTGGACGAGGCGCTCTACCGCGCGCCGCCGACGATGCTGCTGGCGACGCTCGACAAATTCGCCATGATGGCGTGGAAGGAGAACGCTGGGCGGTTTTTTGGGGCGGGCACGCGCAACGCGCCGCCGTCCCTCGTCATCCAGGACGAACTCCACCTTATCTCGGGCCCCCTCGGCACGGTCGCCGGGGGCTACGAGGCCGCCATCGACGCGGTGATCGCCCACCGCGGCGGGCGCCCGAAGGTCATCGCCTCAACCGCCACAATCCGGCGCTCGGCCGACCAAGCGCTGGGCCTCTTCGCCAAGGAAGCGGCGGTGTTCCCGCCCGCCGGGCTGACGGCCGGCGAGACCTTCTTCTCCCGCCCGGACCCCGACGTGCCCGGGCGCCTCTACCTTGGCGCCATGGCGCAGGGCCACACGCCGACCTTCAGCAACGTGCTCGCCTCAGCCTCCCTGCTGACCGCCGTGCCGAGGCTCGGACTCTCCGATGCAGTGGACGACTCTTGGTGGACGCTCGTCGTGTACCACAACAGCCGGCGCGAGCTCGGGCGAAGCCTCACCTTGGCCCGCGACGACATTCCCTCCCGCATTGCGGCGCTCCACCCGCCGGGCACGTCCGGCGCCAGGGCGCTGCGCCGGGTACAGGAGCTCTCGGCCAACGTGAAGGGCGAGGACATCCCCAACGTGATCGAGGAGGTCTCCGCCGGTAAGGGTACCCCCCGCGCCATTGACTACCTTGGCTGCACGAACATGCTGTCCGTCGGGGTGGACATCGACCGGCTCGGCCTGATGATGGTGCTCGGGCAGCCGAAGACGGCGTCGGAGTACATCCAGGCGACGTCGCGCGTCGGCCGCGACGGAACACGCCTCCCGGGCGTCGTGCTCGCTTTATACTCCCCCACGAAGCCCCGGGACCGCTCACACTACGAGAACTTCCGGCCCTTCCATGATGCCCTCTACAGGTTTGTGGAGCCGACGAGCGTCACCCCCTTCGCGCTCCCGGCGCGGGAGCGGGTGTTCCACGCCGCCATGATCAGCGCGATCAGGATGGGGACCGCCCTGTCCGGCAACGCCGATGCGGCACGCTTCTCGACGGCAGACCCGCAGGTTCGGGCGCTGGCGGACCGCCTCTACGAAAGGATGAGGCGGGCCGACCCGACTGAGCGCCGGGGCATCGACTCGAAGGCGGCGGAGGTGGAGCGGTGGTGGGAGACGCGGCTCGCGCAGAACCTCAGATACGCGATGCCGCCGCAGGCCATGAATTTCCCCGTGCTTATCAAGCAGTTCGGTGAGCAGGCCCATCCGGAGGCCCGCGAGACGCTTCAGTCCATGCGCCACGTGGACGTCGGCGTCCGGGTTTGGATCAGGGGCGCAAGGCCGTCCGATGCGCCTTCGGGCGGCAACCCGCCCACCCTGAGACCATGGGGCGGGGCCGCCCGGCGGAGGAACGGTACGTGAGTACAGGCAAGAACTACGAACTCCGTCGCACCCAGCTCGTCGGCGCCGGGGGCATCGGCGCTGTCATCGACATCGGCGACGAGTCCTTCGTTGTCTGCGACGCGGTGGATTGGGGCTCGCCCTCGGAGTACGTCCGCCTACAGCGGATGGAGCAGCGGCTCCGCCGCGACCTCAGGAAGCCGCCCGCGGACCGCCCGGGGTCGCCGGGGCGCGTGCTCTTGCACCGCTTCCCCGAGGCCATGTTCTGCAACAACGCCCGGTGCCGCCGCATCATCCGATGGCAGGAGGCCCGGCACGGACGCCCTGGACTGCCGATGAGGTGCCCTCAGTGCCAGCAGGAGGGCACGCTGGTACCGATGCGGTTCGTGGTCGCCTGCGAGGATGGCCACCTGGACGACGTGCCATGGCACCTGTGGGCCCACAAATCGAGCCGGGGCGGCTGCCGCTCCCATGAGCGGTTGAAGCTGCTGGTGGACGAGACCGGGACGGGCGGCCTCGAAACGCTGAAGATCCTCTGCGAGGACTGCGGGTCATCCGAGTCGCTCGACGGCATCACGTCAAAGGTGTCCATGAAGTCTGTCGGGGTGCGCTGCCCATCGTGCCATCCCTGGCAGGCCCGAACGGGCGGGTTCACCTGCACGAAGGAGCCTTCGATCCTCCAGCGCGGCGCCACGAACCTGTACTACCCCGTCACCGCGTCCGCCCTCTCGCTGGGGGATGGCAGCGGTACCTCGGCGCATGACGCGGCGGTGGCCAGGATGCTGGCCTCGACCACCTTCGAGATGGCGAAGGAGGTTGCAGCCGATCTTGCGTCGACGGGCAACGTACCCCACCCGAGGATCGCCCGGTTTGCCCAGATGCTCGCCGACGAGTTCGCGCTGCCCGTCGAACTCGTCCTGGAGCACCTTCGTGCATCTGCGCCTGTCGGTGGGGCAGCATCCAGCGCCGCGGAGGACGGCGATCCGGATTGGGATGCCGAGGACATCCTGGCCGAGGAGTGGCGCTTCCTGACATCGGCCGAGGCCGCCGACTTCGCGTCAGGCGATCTCGTCTGCCGGGAGACACCTCCTCCGACAGTCGGGGGGGGCGCGCCGTTCGCGCGCGTCCTGCTCGCGGATCGGCTCCGGGAGGTCCGGTCCTTTCTCGGCTTTAGGCGCATCAAGCCGGACGGGGCGCTGGTGCGGCCTGAGGCCGGCCGCGCCTTTCCCCCCGGGGTTCGCCCATGGCTGCCCTCGGTCGAGGTATTCGGCGAAGGCATATTCATTGCCTTCGACCTCGACTTCGTCTCCCGGTGGGAGGTGGTGGTCCGGGCGGACCGCGACGAGTCCGCGCGGCTCGCCGAACTCGAGCGCCACTGGCAGGACCAGGGATACTGGTTCCTGCCGAGGCCGACGCCGAGGTTGATCGCCATCCACACCCTCTCCCATCTGCTGATGAGGCAGCTCGTGTTCGAGTCCGGCTACTCCTCCTCTGCCCTGCGCGAGAGGATCTATGCGGGCCCCGACATGGCCGGGCTGCTCATCTACACGGCGGACGGCGACTCCGAAGGCTCCCTCGGCGGCCTAGTACGGCAGGGGCGGCCGGACAGGCTCGGCGACCTCATCAGGGTGGCCCTGGACCGCGGGGTGTGGTGCTCTGCGGACCCGGTGTGCCGGGAGACCCAAGGGCAGGGACTCGGCGGCTTCAACCGGGCCGCCTGCCATGCCTGCTCCCTTGTCCCCGAGACCTCTTGCGTGCTCGCCAACACGCTGCTCGACAGGAGCCTCCTTCTTGGACGCGGGTCGTCCCTCCCGGGCCTGCTCGAGGGCGTGCTGGCGGGCTCGCCATGAGGCTGCCGAACGCGCGCGACCTGAACGAAGAGCAGGAACGGGTCTATCTGTACGCGCCCGAGGACGGCCGCGTCCTCGTCTCGGGACCGCCCGGCACGGGAAAGACCGTACTCGCGGTGTTGAGGGCTATGGAGGCGGCGAAGAAGGGCCGACGGACCGCCGTGGCGATGTTCAACAGGATGCTCGAGGCATACGCGTGCCGCCTCCCGGACGGTATCGGGTCGCTCGAGGCTCAGGGAATCCAGGTGCAGACCGTGCGCCAGCTCTTCAGGGATCTGTGGTTCGGCTTGCGGGTTCCACCGGCCGCGAACGCAGCATTGATTCTCCTCGACACTTCTTTCGATGAACGTGAGAAGGTCAAGAAGCTTGGTGCTAAGTGGAAGCCTGCGATCTGGGCACCCTGGAGCCGGAAGAATGGCAAATCTCGTGGCTACAGTTGGACGGTGGAACCCGACGAGTACTGGCAGAATCCCGGTGCGTTCAGTAGATGGTCTCCCACGTCTGATCTTCCTGCCTCCGAGGAAAATGAGTTCGCTGTCGACTGGGACACTGTTACCCGGCACCTCCTGAAGCACCAGTCCGTCGCCCGCTGGGACGCTCTGTCCATTGACAAGCTGATCATCGACGAGGGCCAGGACTTCCCACCGGAGTTTTTTAGGCTGCTGCGGTTGATGTCCGAGGGAGTGATTGGACCGGAGGGGCGACCACTAGCGGTAATGGTGCTGGCCGACGAGAACCAGCGCCTCAGCGCCAAGCAGCACTCGACCATATCGGACATTGAGACGGCCCTGGCGATCCCGGCTTCGCGCCATTACCATCTGCGTACCAACTTTCGGAACACAAGGCAGGTCGCGCTCGTTGCGCAGCACTTCTTCGCCGGAGCGAACACGGGCATCCCGCTGCTTCCTGAGCGAAGGGGACCGACTCCGGAAATGCGGCGCTGTGAGAACGTGCAGGCGGCTGTGGAGCAGATCGTTACGTACCAACGCAACAACCCGAAGCATGAGATCGGGGTGCTCATACCCGACGACGACACTGCCCGCCGGGCCTACTTCGACGCGCTGCGTACGGCGGCCGCTCCTTCGAGCGTGCGCGTCCAGACCTATGCCTTTCGAGACCCGGAATTCAACCAGCCGAAGCGGCACCTCGTCTTCGACGAGCCTGCTGTGACGGTGTTGAACCGTGCCAGCTGCAAGGGACTGGAGTTCGATGCAGTCTTTGTCGTCAACATCCATGCAGCCCGGATCGAGGAGGGCCAGGAGGACTTCTTTAAGATGGGCATGTACGTCATGTCGGCGCGGGCCCGTCGAAGCCTTGCTCTCCTGTGGGTCGGCGGGCCCTCGGATAGGCCCCCAGTGCTCGGGTTGATGCCGCGAGCACCTGCCATCAGGATTCTGGCATGAGTTCGGACAGTCCTGTTCCCCATCTTGTCTCCAATTTCCGAGAGTCCCTGTCGATTCTGGAAAGCCTTCGTGCCTCTGCCCGACCCGGCAGGGGAATGCGGCACCTTACGAGGCGGCCGGTGGTGGACGCGTTGCGGGAAGCGGAGCTGACGGCGGTGACGGGGGGCCTGGACGGTGAGTTCCCAGTGCTATGCCGCGTCGAGGTGTCCGCCGGGCCCATCGGCGACACCCAGGCCAACTGCGTTCCGCTTGGGCGAATCGCGGCGTTCGTCTTCCGCACGGGGGACGAACGCGACCAAGTCGCGGGAAAGATGTTCGAGAACATCAGCACCGACGGGTTGAGCATGGAGGTCGCGCCCGCACTCTTCAGTCGGGAGGGGCCATCTCGTTTCAACGCGGAGCCCACCGATGGAGCGGCAGGCGAGGCGCAGGACTGGATTCGGGCAGATGCTCTGGCAGGCGCTGTCGGCACTGTACTATCACTCGCACACCGACGCCTCGAGGCCGCAGCCGAGGCGGGCGCCTTCCTCGACGGCGCCGGGGGCCTCCCAGTCGACCTGCCCGCCTTCGTCAACTCCCTGCTCTCGCCAGACGGCCCATGGGAGACGCCGGGCACCGCAGTCGCCGCAGTCACGTCCAGCCTGCGCGGGCTGCCGGGGCAGGATCCCCTTGAGCTGGTTGACCTTTACGCAGAGGCGCTCAGGGCCTGCGGTTATTCCTCGGACAACCTCGACAGGTTCAGGAACTTCGTTTCTGACGTCATCACATCCCGCAGGGCGAGGCGCCCACAGGATCTCGCCGACGAGGGCGACCTGCTGCTCCGGGCGCTCCTTCTCGTTCTACAGAGGGATCGGATAGACGATATCCTAGACGATTCGGCCGATGGCATGCTTCCGGGACCGGCTGTCCACCTCACGGCCGCGGCACTCGCTGGCTTCCGCGAGGGCCTCGCGAGGATGCCCTCGGCGATCAAGCAGCCCTTCCGCGACGTCCTCGGCGAGTTTGCCTCCGCTGTCGAGGCCAACCCATCGGTCCGGCTGGAGGATCTTGCTGCGCCCTTGAAGGCGCGACTGCCGGCGGCTCCCGCCACCGCGCCGTTGACCTCGACGCTCCAAGACGGCGCGATCCTGCCAAGCGTCGCTGCCAGCGGTGATCTTGAGCCCGCACTGGTCCGGGAACTGCAACTCGTAGCTGAGTCCCTGGGACTCTCGCAGGCACGGCCCGAGGAGGGCATGCTGGGAACCTGCGCCCAAACCCGCGTGGCGGTCCTGGTTTCCCCTTTGAGGGACGATGCAGCCCAAGCCCCAACGCTCTGTCTCCGTGTTGTTATCGGCAACATTGCGGGCGGGGCGCTTGTTCGCGCGGCGCTCTCGGACGCCCTGAAGGCGGAGCCCGGTTCGGTGCTCTGGCTCGCTCCGGGTTCGAACGAACTGGAGTTGGTGCTTCCGATCGGCGCTGCCACGGAGCAGAACCTGCCGCGCGTGCTCAGCCACCACGTCGAATTGGCCCGCCGCTGGCATGCCGCTGCCGCGTCCACAGAGCGGCCCGCCAGCGGCGACGCACCGGCAGAGACCGCGAAGGCCCTGCCGAAGCCGAGGGGCGGGGGTGGCCGCAAGCGACTGGGGCCGTCCTCCACAGGCCAGGGCGCTGGGCCTCCCGATGCGGATAAAGCATTAGAAGCTCCGCAGGACGGCTTGAGGGCGACTGGAGGCGGGGAGACGAAGCCAGCCCCGCGGCGCCGGTTGAGGAAGGGCGGTGCCGAAGAGGTCGAGGGCGAGGCAGCAAAGCCATCTCCGAAACGTCGCTTGCGGAAGGAAGGCGTCGGCCGGGATCGACCCGCCACGAAACAAGTCAACTTCCTCGGGCCGGTGTCGGACCCGGTGCAGGGCGCCGAACCCGAGGCGGACGCCGAGAAGGCGAGTGCCGATCCACCGCCGGAGGACGGCACTGCCTGATCGGGCCGGGCGCCGGCATTCGCGTCAGTCGAAGAGTTCGGGCAGCCTGGACGGCGGTTCCGGCAGGTCGACTACGCGGACCTGCTCCCAAGCGTCGTCGCGCTTGCACCATTCGGTGACATTCCGCGTCCCGGCGCTAGAGACAAGCGCTTCGTGTAGCGGTCGAGCCCACGACGCGAAGAGCGCCTGGATCTCGCTGGAGGCATGCTGCGCCCGCCAGACAGTGTCGAGGTCGAATTGGCCGCCGAAGTCAGCGGCGAGGCGGGCAACCATGAACGCCACAACGTTGGCTCCGTACGACCCGAGCTCCGCCGCCCTGACTGCGGATTGGGCCGACCTGAACAGAATCGCGAGCGACACCGCTTCGCGATAGAACGCGGGGTCCGGCTTCCATCCCCGCTGAAACTTGTCCGGAAGCTCGGACATGAAGATGGCGAAGTTCTTCTGCGCGCCCCGACTGACGGTCTGCGGACGCTCCCACCAGCACATGAGGAACTTCGCGAGGTCGGTCTTGCTGAAAACGTTGCCCTTTGGACACACCGCATCGAACTCGCGGCGTTTCGCCGCGGTCGAGCCGAACCGCGCGCGGGCTACTTGGTAGGCACCCCGGGTTCTCTCGTAGAACCAGCGCGTCCGCTCCCCGGGGCACCACAGCTGCTCGGAGAGCCGCTCGAGTTCGATGTGGAAATCACTGTTGGCAGATAGGTCAGCCACCTGGATTACGTTCTGCGTGTTGGCGTATCGCGAGATCAAGGGCACGAACTCGGAGAGGCGACCGGCCTCCACCCGAGTCAGCTTCATGGCCACGGCAACTTGGCTGACATCCATCCGGTCGACCTTCTTTGCGCGGTGGATGGAGGCGGTGGTCTGGGCGCCATTCACGATCTGGAGACCCCTGACGCGGCGGATGACCGTCTCGCCGTGCCAGGAGCCGGCGTCAATCTCGTCAGCCGTGGCGGTGATGCCGTTGTTGTATGCCAGGAAGCGGCCTGACTCCTCGGCAATGGTCCTCCGGATGCCCTTGTTCACGCCCCCCTTCGCCTGCAGGAAGGATCGGACGTTGAACTCGAACAGCCTTGCCCCGTATCGCTCGTAGAGGGCGAAAACTAGGTCGCCGGGAAGGATTGCGAGGAACGTCTGGTACTCGCGGGGAGGCGGCCTCATCTCCAGGCATGCCAGCGGTCTACCAAGCATCTCCACGAAGTCGATCTCGATGCGCTCCCGCGTGACCCCCTCGGCGGCCGCACGCTTCAACCGCTCCGCATCCCAGACTTCGAACTCCACTCGGCGCCCGTGGATTTCCATCGGCGGGATGTCTGCCCCCCTGACCACAGCATCGGTCAGCACGTGGACGCGCACGTCCTCAATGCGCGGCAGCTCGGCCGCGATGCGGCGCGCCGCGGCATCGGCGAGGGCGCTTCCAGCGAAGCGGGTCAGGTCGCCCCTCGCCGCGTGCTCGAAGAAGCGCGCCGCCGCCGCCCCTATGCGGACGGTCTCGCTCCGCGGCAGCGTGGCCTCGCGGTCGTCCGGCCTGCGGTAAGCGGTAAAGATCTCCAGCCGAGAAGCCTCATCCGGGAGGGAGTAGGCAGCCACGCGACAGCGCGAGCGGCCCGAGGCGTCCTCGTGAGGGCAGAGGTCGTGGGACGCGACGGAACCTGCTTCCTCAAGGTAACCGAGCATGACCTCGGCGAGCGCCACATGCTCCGCGAGTGGCGTCTCCGGCTCGATCTCACCGAGCCGGTCATCAGTCTCCGTACGCAGGTTTGAAAGGAATTCTGCGAGCAGTTGGTCCTCAAACAAATGCCTTCTCCGGCTTCTCCGCGGCCTGCCCTGCCGGTACTGCTACGGCCTGGAGGCGAGTTCCATAGCTTTAGGCTCTGGAATACTCCCGCCGCCCTTTCCGAACCCGGGAACCGTCGGATTTTCCGGGTAAAGGTGAGGCGGTCACCCCTATCAAACTCCGGAGATGTCCGGCGCCGCGGTGCCAATCCGGCGCCCGTCTCTCCGCCGAGCTCCACGCCGCAGAGATGGCCAGGGCCGTCGCGGTCGGAACCACTTCTCCTTTCGGGCGCTAATCCGTTCGACGGTCGCGTCAGAACCCGGCAGAAGGGAAGTGACCCAGCTTGACCCCACGTGCGACACAATAGATCCTTGGTGGAACGGTGCAAGACGAAGATCTACCTCTAAAGGGCCTTGGCGGGACGCCGCCGCCGGCGCGACGGCATCGGGGGGACATCATGTCCCCCGAGAAGCGCAGCGCCGTAATGGCCCGCATCAAAGGAAGGGACACTGGTCCCGAACGCGCCGTCGCCGAGGCGCTCCGCGCCAGAGGCTGGGATTTCGAGACCCACGCGCGCGACCTGCCAGGACGCCCAGACATACTGTTCAGGGAGGCCGGGGTGGCCGTTTTCGTGGATGGCGACTTCTGGCACGGATGGAAGTTTCCGCAGTGGAAGGACAAGCTCTCCGAGAAGTGGGAGGCCAAGATCGAGGCGAACCGGCAGCGGGACGCTCGGAACTTCCGTCGGCTCCGCCGCGCGGGGTGGCGCGTGGTAAGGATCTGGGAGCACCAAATTGGCCGGGATCTTCCCGCCTGTATCGCGCGGATCGAGTCCTTGCTGCCACCATGCGACGGTGCCTGCATCGGCAGCGTCACTACACGCGGGTGAGGATTAAGCCTGGCCAAATGCCTCCAACCCGTTAGTCTCGCGCATCGTGCGAATCCGAACTCTAGATCTCTTCTGCGGCGGCGGCGGCAGCAGCTGGGGCGCCCAGGCTGCTGGTGCCGAGATCGTCTGCGGCGTTGATGCCTGGGACCTCGCGGTTCGGGCGTACGCGAGCAACTTCTCGACGGCCAAGGCGGTCCACCTGCGGATGACGCCGGAGAGTGGCCCCGCCGACCTCGGCGACATCGGCGAAATCGACCTGCTGCTCGGCTCCCCCGAATGCACTCACCATACCTGCGCGCGCGGGAGTAGGCCCCGGGACGAGGACAGCAAGCGTACTGCTTTCTACGTCACCAACTTCGCCCGGGACCTCAGCCCGAGGCCGCGCTGGGTGGTCATCGAGAACGTTGTCCACATGCGCGGCTGGCACGGCTACGAGCCGCTTCTCACCGAATTGCGGCGCCTCGGGTACAGGACCGAGGTCTACATCCTCGACGCTTCCCGTTTCGGGGTTCCGCAGAGCCGGCGGAGGGTCTTCATCGTCGGCGACCTCGCTGCCCAGCCGCCGTCGGAGGTGCGGGGGCAGCGGGGACGCGCCCCCTGGGTGAAGGGCATTATTGCCGCAGAAGACGAGGGCCATCGCTCCCGTCTGCTCCGGTCGGAGGGTCGCGCCCCCGCCACGCTGGAGCGCGCCAAGCGGGGCATCGCCGCGCTCGGCGAGGGCACCCCCTTCCTCATCGTCTACTACGGCTCGGACGGCGCCGGCGGATGGCAGCCGCTCGACCGGCCGCTCCGCACCATCACGACGCTAGATCGCTTCGGGCTGGTGACTTGGCGCGGCAGCACACCGATGCTGCGCATGCTCCAGGTGGACGAACTCATGGCCGCCATGGGATTCTGGGGTGGGTACAACCTCGATGGGATCGGCCAGCGGCGGGACCGCATTCGATTACTCGGCAACGGTGTCTGCCCGCCGGTAATGGCCGCTATTGTCGGGTCTCTGACGCGCGGGGCGGCGCAGACAGCTTCCTGGGCAGAGGACGAGGAAGCTCCGCACGACTCCCCTGGTCCCCTGTTCCTGGCGGCTGCCGAGTAGAAGGAGGCCGGGGCCGCGACGTTTGCCTCTGTGAGCGTCATGTGCGAATCTTTTTCCATGACGGACTGCAGCCGTGAACGGCGGTGGCTCATCCTCAGCGAGGACGGCCGCCATGTCTGGCTCGGGCGCTACTCTGACCCGAGCGAGGAAGAGATCGCTTCGGCCGAGGCGTCTCTCGCCGCGCAATCACTTGGGGGCTACGTGGCCGTGGCCGAAGGGGACTATTGGTCGCGGAAAGCCCGCATGACCCTTCTGCCAGTCCGTCCTCTGGCAGGACCAAGGATTCCTTTCGAGCAGGCGTCGGCCGTCTTCGAGGCGATCAGAGCGAGGAGGCTGTCGGAGCTGGCCTGACCTGACCTGCCTCCGGTTATGGGGGCGCCCGGTCCAGGAGGGGTCAACCGGCCTGTTGTTGTCCCCAATACTCGGATAGGGGTCTGCGTGGAGAAGGCGAAGGCATCTCCAGATGCTCGATCGCGTCCGGTGCCACGTGTATGACAATCTGCTGCCCGAAGGGGAGCCAGATCGCGGCACGGGCAAAGTTGCTGCTCGAGTTGTCCCCCGTCCCACGCTAGTCCCACGGGGAAATGAGGGGGGGCGAGGGAGATTGTGGGCCAGGAAGGCACCATCGGCCGCACCGAAAACCACGGGAAGCCAACGAAATACCTCTGATCTCCGCCTTCAGATCAGCACTTCCGTAATCTACGGATCTGGCGGTTGGGAGTTCGAATCTTCCCGGGCGCGCCAGTCTCCTCGCGGAGCAAGGAAGTTCGGAAAAGCCCGGCCTCTGCGCCGGGCTTTTCGCATCAGGCTCCGGTGGCTTTGTTTCAGCGGGCGAGCGCCGCCTCCAGGAAGTCCAGCCGGTCCTGGCCCCAGAAGATCTCGCCCTCCAGCACGTAGCTCGGCGCGCCGAAGACGCCGCGCTCCAGCGCCATCTGCGTGTCCGCCGCGCGCCGTTCCGCCCAGCGCGGCTCCTCGGCCAGGCGCAGCACCGCGCCGCCATCCAGCCCGACGCCGGCGGCCAGCTCGGCCAGCGTCGCGGCATCCCCGGTGTCGCGCTCCTGCTCCCACAGCGCCTTCAGGATGGCATGCGCCAGGGCGATGGCCGGCGCGTCGCCGAAGCTCTCCCGCACGGCGATGGCGGCATGCGCCGGCAGGGCCTCGCGCGCCGGGAAGAATTTCGGCTCGAGCTGGATCGGCACGCCCAGCCGCTCGCGCCAGCGCCGCAGCTCCATCATCCGGTAGGCCTGGCGCTGCGGCGAGCGCTTGGGCAGCGGCAGCCCGCCCGAGGCCGCGAAGATGGTGCCGAAATCCACGGGGTAGACACGCAGCGCGGCGCCATGGCGTGCCGCCATCGCCTCCAGCCGGGCCGCGCCCAGATGCGTCCACGGCGAATTCAGCGAAACATAGTAGTCGATCTGCGCACCCATCGGCGTTCCCCCGGTTGCTTCGGAAGCGGATCCTGCGCGGCCCTGGGGATACGCACAAGCGGGGCCGGAGGAAGCGGCCGGCTGCGCGCCGGCCGCCCATCGGAGAAGGCCATGCCGACCGTTTCCCGGGCTGCCGCGTTCTCCTGGAGGTCCGCTCCGCGACTGGGAGCAAGCAGGGAGTCTCCAACCGAACATGGCACGGCCGATCCTTCTCTCGCTGGGCAGCGTGAATGCGGATTTCCAGGTCCGGGTGCCAGAGGCGCCCGATCCCGGCCGCACGCTGCCGGCCACGGATTTCACCCGGCTCAGCGGCGGCAAGGCCGCCAACCGGGCGGTCCTGGCATGCCGCCTCGGCCATCCCGCCCGGCTCCTGGCCAGGGTCGGGGATGACGATCTGCGCGAGCAGGCCCTGGCGCCGCTGCGCCGGGCGGGCATCGACCTCGGCGGCGTGTCGGTGGCCGAGGGGGTGGCGACGGCCGTGTCGATGATCGCCGTCCTGCCGGACGGCAAGAAGAGCATCGTGCTGGCGGGCAACGCCAACGATTCCTGGCGGCAGGAGGATGGCGAGGCCGCCGCCGCGGCCATCGCGGCGGCGCCGGCGGGCTCGCTGCTGACGGTGGATTGCGAGATCCCGCCCGATGTGGCGGCGCGCGCCATCGCCGCCGCCCGCGGGCGCGGCCTGGCCGTGGTGCTCGATCCTTCCCCGGCCGACCGGGTGCGGGACGCCATGCTGGCCCAGGCCACCGCCGTCACCCCCAACCCCTCCGAGGCGGAAGGCCTGACAGGGGTGAGGGTGGACGGGCCGGAGGCGGGGGCGGAAGCCGCCCGCCGGCTGGCGGGGCGCGGCGTGGCCATCGCCTGCGTGAAGCTGCAGGATGGCGGCTGCGTGCTGTGGCAGGATGGCCGCGCCACCCACATCCCGGCGGTTCCGGTCGAGGTGGTCGACAGCACCGGCGCCGGCGATGCCTTCGCGGGCGCGCTGGCCGTGGCGCTGCTGGAGGGGCGGCCAGTGCTGGAGGCCGCCTGCTTCGCCGTGGCCGCCTCCCATCTCGCCGTCACCGCCTTCGGGTCGCAGGAAGCCTATCCCGGCCGCGACCGGATCGAGGCCCTCCTGCCGCGGCTCGCCGCCGGGCAGCGCGCCCTGGCAGGGCGCTGAGATGCCGCTGCGTCCGCCGGCGAGCTTGGCCTATGACGATTTCGACCCGCAGGATGAGGGGCGCCGGGAGGCCCTGCTCACCCTGGGCAACGGCGTCCTGACGGTGCGCGGCGCGGCGCCCTGGAGCACGGCCGATGCCGTCCACTACCCCGGCACCTACCGCGCCGGCCTCTACAACCGGCTGGCGGACGTGATCGAGGGCCGGCGGGTCGAGAATGAATCCCTGGTGAACCTGCCGAACTGGCTGCCCCTGACCTTCCGGGTGGAAGGCGAGGCGGCCTGGTTCTCGCTCGAAGCCGTGGAGATCCTCGAATACCGCCACGCGCTGGACGCCACGCGCGGCGTCTCCACGCGCGAGCTGCTCTTCCGCGACGGGGCCGGCCGGCGGAGCTGGCTGCGGGAGCGCCGCCTCGTCAGCATGGCGCAGCCCGGGCTGGCGGCCCTGCGGCTGGAGATCGTGCCGCAGGGCTGGTCCGGCATCCTGGAGGTGCGGTCGGGCATCGATGGCGGGGTGACGAATGCGCGCGTGCCGCGCTTCAAGCCCTTCGACAAGCAGCATCTGGAGGCGGTGCGCGGCGAGGCGGTGTCGCCCGGCCTGCTGCTGCTGCGCTGCCGCACGCGCGGCGCCCGCACCGGCATCGGCACGGCAACCCGCACCGCCCTGGAAGCCGGCGTGCTGCTGGCGCGCGAGGACCGGGCGGAGGCCGCCTCCATCGCCGAGCATCTGCGCTGCGGCGTGGCGCCGGGGCGGCCGCTGGTGCTGGAGAAGACCGCCGCCATCGCGACCACGGGCGATGCGGGGGTGCGGGAGGCGGGCGAGGCCGCCCTGGCCCTCCTGCGCGACGCGCCCAGCTTCGCGGCGCTGGAGGCGGCGCATGCCGCGGCCTGGTCCCCATGGCTCGCCCGCATGCGGATCGAGGCCGCTGTGCCGGAGCAGGGCTGCGCCGCCCGGCTGATGGGCTTCCGCATCCTGCAGACCGCCTCGCCGCACTCGGCGTGCCTGGATGTCGGCTTTCCCGCGCGGGGATGGCAGGAGGCCTATCGCGGCCACATCTTCTGGGACGAGACCTTCGTCCTGCCCTTCCTGATGTTCCGCGCGCCCGGGATCGCGCGGGCGTTGCTGCTCTACCGCTGCCGCAGGCTGGAGGATGCCCGCGCCGCCGCCAGCGCGGCGGGGCAGCGCGGCGCCATGTTCCCCTGGCGCTGCGCCAGCGACGGGCAGGAGCAGACCCCGCGCCTGCAGTGGAACCCGCTCTCCGGCCGCTGGATGGAGGACCACACGCGGTTGCAGCGGCATGTCGGCGCCGCCATCGCGCTCAATGTGTGGCGCTACTGCGAGGCCACCGGCGACGAGGACTTCCTGGCACGGCACGGGGCCGCGCTGATGCTGGAGATCGCCCGCTTCTGGGCCGGCGCGGCGCGCCACGACCCGGCGACCGACCGGTACGACATCCTCGGCGTGGCCGGGCCGGACGAGTACCACACCGCCTGGCCCGGCGCGGCGGAGCCGGGGCTGCGCAACAACGCCTACACCAACGTCATGGCGGCCTGGACGCTGCGGCGCGCGCGGGAGGCGCTGGAGCGCCTGCCCGCCGCCCGGCGCCAGGCGCTGTGCCAGGCCATGGGGCTGGAGGGGCGGGAGCTGGCCCATTGGGAGCACGTCTCCCGCCGCCTGCGCCTGGTCTTCCGCGACGACGGCACGCTGCTGCCCTTCGAGGGCTTCGACCGCCTCCGCCCGCTGGACCTGCAGGCCATGGCGGAGGCGCATCCCGGCCAGCGTCTCGACTGGGTCCTCGAATGCCAGGGCGGGAGCACGAACAGCTATCAGGTGATGAAGCAGGCCGACACGCTGATGCTGCCCTTCCTGCTTTCATGGCAGGAGCTGGCCGGAACGCTGGAGGGCATGGGCTATGCCATGACGGCGGAGCAATGGCGGCGCACCGCCGCGCACGACTTGGCGCGCACCACGCATGATTCCTCCCTCTCCAACCTGGCCTTCGCCGGTGCCCTGGCGCGCCTCGACCCCGCCGCCTCGCTGCGCTTCTTCAAGGCCGCGATGAAGCCGGAGCACGATCCGTCCAGCGCCTCCTCGGTGGCCGAGGGGCCGCATCTCGGCGCCTATGGCGGGGCCTTCCTCGTGCTGCAGCACCACTATCTCGGCCTGCATCTGGAGCGGGACGGGCTGATGCTGGACCCGGCGCCGCCGCCGGGCCTCACGCCCGTCCGGTTCGGGCTGGATTGCCGCTTCGGGCGGTTCGCGCTGGCATGGACCGGGTCCGCCCTGCGGCTTTGCGCGGACCCCGCGAACCGCGCGCCCGTCCGCGTCTCGCATTCCGGCGGCGTGCAGGCCCTCGCCCCGGGCGCCTCCCTCCTGGTGGCGCCGGGCGGCGCGGCCGGGCCTTGGCGGGAGGCTTCCCCCGGCCTTCCCGGCGGGCAGGCGGCGGCCGGGGCGGGGTGACGAGGGCGGGCGGCGGGCCGCCGGGCGCGCCCGGCCTCTCAGGCGGCGGGGTGCCGCACCAGGGCGGAGCCGTCCAGCCCGTCGAGCCCCGGGCAGCCCATCAGCGCGAGGGTGAGGTCCAGCTCCGCGGCGAGCCCCTGGAGCACCGCGCGGACCCCGTCCTCCCCCGCCAGGGCCAGCCCATAGACATAGGGGCGGCCCAGCAGCACCGCCGAAGCGCCCAGGGCGAGCGCCTTGACGACGTCGGAGCCCGTGCGGATGCCGCCGTCGAACAGCACCGGAACCCGCCCCGCCACGGCCTCGGCCACCGGCGCCAGCATGTCCAGCGAGGCCACGGCGCCATCGACCTGCCGCCCGCCATGGTTGGAGACGACGATGCCGTCCATGCCCGCATCCAGGGCGCGGCGCGCGTCATCGGGGTGCAGGATGCCCTTGAGCAGGATGGGCAGCCGCGTGGCGCGGCGCAGCCGGGGCAGGTCGGCCCAGGTGAGGTCGGGGCGGGAGTAGAGGGCGATGAAGCGCTGCACCGCCTGCATCACCTGCCGCGGCGCGGCCAGGGCCTGCAGCGTGCCCCCCGGCCAGGCGCGCAGCAGCGCCAGGACCGAGGGCAGGGCGCCCGGCCCGAGGCGCGGGCGCTCCCCCGGGTCGGCCTCGGGCGGCGGCAGGCCCTGGAAGACGGGGTCCGAGACGTAGTTCGCGATGCCGCGCCCGCGCAGGAACGGCAGGTGGCCGCAGTCGAGGTCGCGCGGGCGCCAGCCCAGCTGCGTGGTGTCGAGCGTGACGACGATGGCCTCGTAGCCGGCGGCCTCGGCGCGGCGCAGGAAGCTCTCCATCAGCGCGTCGCTGGAGGACCAGTAGAGCTGGAACCAGCGCGGGCCCGTGCCGCAGGCGCGCGCGATGCTCTCCAGCGGCACGGAGGACTGGCTGGAGGCGATGAAGGTCAGGCCCTCGGCCGCGGCGGCGCGGGCGGCGGCCAGGTCGCCCTGGCGCCAGGCCATGTCCAGCACCCCGATGGGCGCCAGCAGCAACGGCAGCGGCAGGGTGCGGCCGAAAAGCCCGACCGAGAGCCGGCGCGCCGAGACGTCGCGCAGCACGCGCTGAAGGATGCGGTGATGGTCGAAGGCGGCGCGGTTGGCGGCGGCGGTCCGCTCCAGCCCGGCCGCGCCGGCGATGTAGGCCCGCGCCTTGCCGCCCATCCGGCGCAGCGCGGCGCGTTCCAGGGCTTCCGCCGAGCTGGGGACGACCGGCCGCCGCCCGGCGAAGCCGGCGGTGAAGATGCTGGCCTGATGCCGCCGGCCCAGTCCCGCCATGGAAATCCTGCCGTGCCGGCAGCCCCGCCCGATGCCGCGTGCCAGGATGCCGCAGATCGGGCCCCGCCCGCAACGCGGCGCATCGTGCCGCGCCCGCCCATCGGCCCCTTGCGGGGTGTAACCCCGGGCGTTACACGCTCGCCCATGCCGCGACGCCGAACGATCGGACCCGGGTTTGACGGCGAGGGCCACCCCGGCAGGCTGTTGCGGCGGCAGATCCTTCCCGCGCTCAAGCTGACGATCAGCCAGGCGGCCCAGGATCTGGGCATCACCCGGCAGAGCTTGCACCGCATCCTGGCCGGACGGGCGGCGATCACGCCGGAGATGGCCCTGCGGTTCGAGCGCCTGTGCGGCGTGTCATCCCGGTTCTGGCTGGAGCGTCAGCACGCCTACGAGCTTCTCCGTGCCGAGGCCGCGATGGAAAACGCGCTCTCGCAGATCCCCCAGCATCCCCTTCCGGAGAACATCATGGCCGAGCTTGACGTGAAATGACGCGCCCCGAGGCCAGTCCGCCGGAGAAGGCGCGGACCGGGGTGCCGGGACTCGACGACATCCTGTCCGGTGGATTGTCCCCGGGGCACATGTTCCTCCTTGAAGGAAATCCCGGCACGGGCAAGACGACCATCGCGCTGCGGTTCCTTCTGGAAGGCGCGGCGAGAGGGGAGCAGTGCCTCTACATCACGCTTTCGGAAACCGCGCGGGAGCTGCGCGAGGGCGCCGCGTCGCATGGCTGGTCCCTGCCCGACGAAGTCTCCGTCTTCGAGCTGGTGCCGCCCGAGAGCCTGCTCGATTCCGCGCAGCAGCAAAGCCTGCTCCATTCCTCGGACCTCGAGCTCGGCGAGGCCACGCGCCAGATCTTCGAGGCGTATGAGCGCGTGCGGCCCACCCGCATCGTGCTGGACAGCCTCTCCGAGATCCGCCTGCTGGCGCAGGGCTCGCTCCGCTACCGCCGGCAGATCCTCGCCCTGAAGCACTACTTCGCCCGGCTCGGCGGCACGGTGCTGCTCCTCGACGACCTGACCTCCGACACCTTCGACAAGACGGTGCACAGCGTCGTGCATGGCGTGATCCGGCTGGAGGCGCTGTCGCCCAGCTATGGCGCCGAGCGCCGGCGCCTCCGCATCTCGAAGTATCGCGGCCAGGCGTTCCGGGGCGGCTTCCACGACTTCACCATCCAGAGGGGTGGCGTGCATGTCTTTCCGCGGCTGATCGCGGCCGAGCACCGCAGCGGCTATGAGCGCGCGCGCATGACCAGCGACATTCCCGCGCTGGACGCGCTGCTGGGGGGCGGCATCGAGCAGGGCTCCAGCACGCTGCTCCTCGGCCCCTCCGGCACGGGCAAGAGCATCCTGTCGCTGCAATTCGTCACCGCCGCCATACGGCGCGGCGAGAAGGCCGCCATCTTCGTCTTCGACGAGGAGATGGGCCTGCTGCTGCGCCGGGCGGCGGAGATCGGCTTCGATCTGGAAGGGATGCGGAGGCGCGGCGCCCTGCTCATCGAGCAGGTCGATGCCGCCGAGCTGTCTCCGGGCGAGTTCGCCCACCGGGTGCGCGAGCATGTCGACAAGGCGCAGGCGAAGACGGTCGTCATCGACAGCCTCAACGGCTACCAGGCGGCGATGCCGGACGAGAACGCGCTCATCCTCCACATCCACGAGCTGCTCCAGTACCTGAACCGCCAGGGCGCCACGACCTTCCTGACGGTGGCGCAGCATGGGCTGGTGGGCGACATGAGGTCGCCGGTCGACGTGACCTACCTCGCCGACACGGTGATCCTGCTCCGCTACTTCGAGGCCGTCGGCAATGTCCGGCGCGCCATCTCCGTGATCAAGAAGCGGACCGGCGCGCACGAGAACACCATCCGCGAGTACCAGATCAGCCGTGGCGGCATCGGCCTCGGCGAGCCGCTGCGGGATTTCCAGGGCGTGCTGCGCGGCGTGCCGACATTCACCGGCGACACGGCGCCGCTGCTGGACAGCTTTCCCGCAAAGTGATGGGCAACGCTCCCGCGCACGCGCTGACGGTGCCGCTGTACACGCCCTATGGCCGTGACGCGACGATCGCCGCGGCGCTGCTGCGCGAGGCCGGCGCCACCGCGGCGGTGTGCGGCGATTTCGCCAGCTTCGAAGCCGCGATCGGCGACGATGCCTGCTTCGCCGTGGTCACGGAGGAGGCCCTGCGGCATGTCGACCTGGCCGGGATCTCCGCCAGGATGGCGCGGCAGCCCGCCTGGTCCGACCTGCCCTTCATCGTCCTCACCCACAGCGGCGGCGGCCCGGAGCAGAACCCGGGCGCCGCCAGGCTCTCGGCGGCTTTCGGCAACGCGACCTTCCTGGAGCGCCCCTTCCATCCCTCCACCTTCGTCAGCGTCGCGCGGGCGGCGCTGAAGGCCCGCGGCCGGCAGTTCGAGGCGCGCGCGCGGATCGAGGCGCTGGACGAGGGCGAGCGCCGGCTCTCGATCGCGCTGCTGGCGGGCCGGCTGGGGTCGTGGGAGCTCGACCTGGAACGCGGCGTGCTGACGGCTTCCGCGACCTGCAGGGCCGTGTTCGGCCGCGCCGCGGAGGACGAGTTCACCTATGCGGACCTGCTGGCGGGCATCCATCCCGGCGACCGTGACCGCACGCAGGCCGCGGTGCGGGAAAGCGCCGCCACCGGGGCCGACTACGCCATCGAGTACCGCACGCTGTGGCCGGATGGCAGCGTGCACTGGGCCGAGATCCGGGCCCGCGTGGTGACCGGCCGGTCCGGCGGCCGCCGCATGGTGGGCGTCTCCTCCGACATCACGGCCCGCAAGAAGGCCGAGGACGATCTCCGCCGCCTGAACGAGACGCTCGAGGAACGCGTGGCGGCCCGGACGGCCGAGCTCCTGCGGGCGCACGAGACGGTGCTGGCCGAGGTGGAGCAGAGGAAGCGCACGGAGGAGGAGCTGCGGCAGGCCCAGAAGATGGAGGCGGTGGGGCAGCTCACCGGCGGGCTGGCGCACGACTTCAACAATCTCCTGGCCGGCATCATCGGCAGCCTCGAGCTGCTGCAGATCCGCGTGGCCCAGGGCCGGACCGCCGAGCTGGAGCGGTATGTCGCCTCGGCGCAGGAAGCGGCGTCGCGGGCGGCGGCGCTGACGCACCGCCTCCTGGCCTTCTCCCGCCGGCAGACGCTCGAGGCCAGGCCCACCGACGTGAACGCGCTGGTCATGGGCATGCAGGACCTGATCAACCGCACGGTCGGGCCGGCGATCGCCGTCACCTCCTCGGGCGCCGACGATCTCTGGCCGACGCTGGTCGACCCCAACCAGCTTGAGAACGCCCTGCTGAACCTGTGCATCAACGCGCGCGACGCGATGCCCGGTGGCGGCGCGCTGACGATCGCCACGGAGAACCGCCTCCTCGGCGCGGAGGAGGCGGCCGGGCTGGATCTCGAGGCCGGCCCCTATGTCGCTCTGCATGTCTCCGACACCGGAACCGGCATGGAGCCCGAGGTGATCGCGCGGGCCTTCGACCCGTTCTTCACCACCAAGCCGCTGGGCCAGGGCACAGGCCTCGGCCTCTCGATGATCTATGGCTTCGTCCGGCAGTCCGGCGGGCAGGTCCGCATCCGCTCGGAGGCCGGCCGCGGCGCGACCATGACCCTCTACCTCCCGCGCCACACCGGCCCGCTCGAGGGGCCCGCCGCCGAAGGGGGCGCCGGGGATCCGCTCCGCCCGGCGGAGGGCGAGACGGTGCTGGTGGTCGATGACGAAGCGACCATCCGCCTGCTGATCGTCGAGGTCCTCGAGGATCTGGGCTATGCCGCCCTGCAGGCCGGCGACGGCGCGGCGGGGCTGAAACTCCTCCGCTCCGGGCAGCGCATCGACCTCCTGGTCACGGATGTCGGCCTGCCGGGCGGCATGAATGGCCGGCAACTCGCGGACGCGGCCCGCACGCTGCGCCCGGAGCTGCGGATCCTCTTCATCACCGGCTATGCCGAAAGCGCCGCGATCGGCGACCGGCATCTCGAGGAGGGCATGCAGGTGCTGACCAAGCCCTTCACCATGCGGGACCTGGCCAGCCGCCTGGAGGCGCTGCTCCGCCGGCCTTGAGCGGCCGGCCCGGTCTCCCTTCTCCGCGCCCGGGGCGGGGCCTTCCCGTCAGGCGCCGCCGCGCGGGAAGGCCGCCTCCAGGAAGTCGAGGAAGACGCGGATGCGCTGGCTGACATGCCGCTTGCTGTGGTGCACGGCATAGATGCTCTCCTCCATCCGCGCCGCCTCGGCCGGGAAGAGGCGGACGAGGCGGCCGCTGGCCAGATCCTCCGCCACCTGGAACTCCGCCAGCCGCGCGATGCCGACGCCGGCCAGGGCGAGTGCCAGCAGCATCTGCCCCTGGTTCGCCGTCACGCTGCCGCTGGCGCGGATGCGGCGCAGCGAGTGCTCGCTGTCGCGGAAGGTCCAGGTGCTCCAGGGCATGCGCTTGTTGAAGTTGAGGCATTCGTGCCGCGCCAGCTCCTCCGGCGTCGCCGGCATGCCGTGCTCGGCGAGGTAGGCGGGCGCGGCGCAGATCACCCAGCGCATGTTGACGATGCGCCGCGCCACCAGCGAGGAATCCGGCAGCTCGCCGATGTAGAGCGCCACATCCACGCCGCCCTCCAGCAGGTTGCCCGCCTCGTTGCCCAGCACGAATTCCAGCCGCAGCCCAGGATGCTGCCGCCGGAAGGCGGGCACCAGCGGCGCCAGCTGGTGGATGGCGAAGGTGGGCATGGAGCGGATGCGCAGCACGTCGCGCGGGGTGACGCCGGTGAAGGCCACCGCCTCCGCCTCCTCCACCGCCTCGATCGCCTGCCGCGCCGCGGGATAGAAGGCCTCGCCCTCCGGCGTCAGCGTCAGGCTGCGCAACGAGCGGTTGAACAGCACCACGCCCAGGCGGTTCTCCAGCCGCGCGATCATCTTGCTGATGGCGGAGGGGCTGAGCGAGAGGCTGCGCCCGGCGGCGGAGAAGCCGCCATCCTCCACGGCGCGGACGAAGACGAGCATCTCTCCCAGCCGGTCCATGGCGCCACCTGTGACGGTTGTTCACATCAGTTTGGCAGTTTTGGAAATTGAAGGGTGGGGCGCAAGCCCCTAGCCTCCCGGCATGCCGGCCGTTGCCCTTGAGGCGGCGGCCCAGGCCAAGAATGTCCAAGGCGGAAACACAGGAAGGGAGCGGTGCGGCATGTCGTCCACGGCGCGCAACCAGACCAATGGAGCGGCGTCTCCGGCGGCGGAACTCGATGCCCTGATCATCGGCGCGGGCTTCGCCGGGCTCTATCAACTGCACACGCTGCGCGACAGGCTGGGGCTGAAGGCGCGGGTGCTGGAAGCCGGCGACGGCGTCGGCGGCACCTGGTACTGGAACCGCTACCCCGGCGCGCGCTGTGACTCGGAGAGCTACTACTACTCCTACTCCTTCTCCGAGGAACTGCAGCAGGAGTGGAGCTGGAGCGAGCGCTACCCCGAGCATGGCGAGATCCGCCGCTACCTCGATCACGTCGCCGCGAAGTTCGACCTGAAGCGCGACATCCAGTTCGGCACCCGCGTCAGCAGCGCCGAATACGATGCCGCCGCCAATCTCTGGCGCGTGCGCACCGAGGCGGGGGAGAGCTTCTCGGCGCGCTACCTCATCACCGCCGTGGGCTGCCTCTCCTCGGCCAACATCCCGAAGATCGCCGGCCTCGAGAGCTTCGCGGGGCAGTGGTACCACACCGGCCGCTGGCCGCAGGAGGATGTGGACTTCACCGGCAAGCGCGTCGGCCTGATTGGAACCGGCTCGACCGGCATCCAGGCGACGCCGGTGATCGCGGAGAAGGCCACGCACCTCACCGTGTTCCAGCGCACGGCCAACTACAGCATCCCCGCCCGCAACGGCCCGGTGGGCGCGGAGGAGCTGCGCGAGATCAAGGCCAACTACGCCGCCATCCGCGAGAAGGCGCGCGCCACCATCAACGGCCATCCCTTCGACATCGCGCCCGAATCCGCGCTGGACGTGGCGGAGGAGGAGCGGCTGGCGCGCTATGAGAAGGCGTGGGAGACGGGCGGCCTGCGCTTCCGCGCCGCCTTCCGCGACCTGCTGACCAGCAAGGCCGCCAACGACACCGCCTCGGAGTTCATCCGCGCCAAGATCCGCGGCATCGTGCGGGACCCGAAGGTGGCGGAGATGCTGACGCCGAAGGACCACCCCTTCGCCACCAAGCGCCCGCCCATCGACAGCCACTATTTCGAGACCTTCAACCGCGACAACGTCACGCTGGTGGACATCAAGGCGACGCCGATCGTCGAGATCACGCCGGCCGGCATCCGCACCACGGCCGGCGAGATCCCGCTCGACATCATCGTCTTCGCCACCGGGTTCGACGCGATGACGGGGCCGCTGCTGGCCATGGACATCCGCGGGCGGGACGGCGTGGCGCTGCGGGATGCCTGGGCGGCGGGGCCGCGCAGCTATCTCGGGCTGCAGGTGGCGGGCTTCCCCAACCTGTTCACCATCACCGGGCCTGGCAGCCCCTCGGTGCTGACCAACATGCCGGTCGCCATCGAGCAGCATGTGGACTGGATCACCGGCTGCATCGACCATATGCGCCAGCACGGGCTGCAGCGCATCGAGCCGGAGCCGGAGGCGGCGGAGCGCTGGGTGGCGCATGTGAACGAGGCCGCCAACGCCACGCTGCTGCCGCTGGCCAACAGCTCCTGGTATCTGGGCGCCAACGTGCCGGGCAAGCCGCGCGTCTTCATGCCCTATGCCGGTGGCATGGCCAACTACGCGCGGCTCTGCGCCGAGGTGGCGGCGAAGGACTACCAGGGCTTCGTGCTCGGCCGCTGAGGGGAAGCCGGATGCCCGCGCTTCACCCGGACGTCCTCGCGCTGCTGCGGCAGGCGCGCGAGGCCGGCAGCCAGCCCTTCGAGACGCAGACGCCCGAGGCGGCGCGCGCGGCCCATGCGGCGCGCGCCCGCGCCCTGCAATCGCCCGGGCCGGCGCTGCCCTGGGTGCGGGACATGGTGGCGCAGGCGGGGGAGGGGCCACCGGTGCCGGTGCGCCTCTACCGTGCCGCCGAGGCCGCGCCGGGCGGCCCGCCGCTGCCCTGCCTGCTCTACCTGCATGGCGGCGGCTGGGTGCTGGGCAGCCTGGAGACGCATGACGGCCTCTGCCGCCGCCTGGCGCAGGCCCTCGGCGCCTGCGTGCTGGCGGTGGAATACCGGCTGGCGCCGGAGCACCCCGCGCCGGCCGCGCTGGAGGACAGCATCGCCGCGCTGCGCTGGCTGGTGGCCGAGGCGCCGTCGCTCGGCATCGACCCGGCGCGGCTGGCGGTGGGCGGCGACAGCGCCGGCGGCACCCTCGCCGCCGTGCTGGCGCTGATGGCGCGCGACGGCACGGTGCCGCCCGTGGTGTTCCAGATGCTGCTCTACCCTGCCCTCGACCTGGCCATGACGGGCGAGAGCTATGAGCGCTTCCGCGAGGGACTGCCGCTGACGGCGGCGACAATGCGCTGGTTCATCGACCACTACCTGCCGCCCCCGATGGACCGGACGGCGTGGCGCTTCTCGCCCGCGCGGGCGCAATCCCTCGCCGGCGCGGCGCCCGCCCTGGTGCTGACCTGCGGGCACGACCCGCTGTGCAGCGAGGGTCAGCTCTACGCCGCGCGGCTGGAGCGGGAGGGCGTGCGCGTCACCGCCCTGCATGCGAGCGACCAGATGCACGGCATCCTCACCATGGACAAGGCGATCGGCCCGGTGGCCGAGCTGGTGGCCTTCGCGGCCGGGGTGCTGCGCCGCCATTGGTGAGGGGGCGGGGAGGCGCGGAACCGTGGCGGGAGAACCGGCGCGGCGGCGGAGCCGTGCCCGGATTATCCATGAAAAAGTTCCTTTGCCTGACAGGGAAAAACTGTTGACGGTCTGAGTTTGCGCTGCCCAACATGAACGAAATCCATCGGAAAGATGGAAAGCCGTACAGGTGCCATGGGCACCGGCGGCATGAAGGGAGAGAGAAATGTCCAACGGTGCGAATGTCACCGGGCGGCGCGTGCTGCTCGGCGGTGCCGCCGCGGGTGCGGCCATGCTGGCCATGCCGCGCATTGCCGGCGCCCAGGCCAAGGTGATCCGCGTCGGCATGCCGACGATCCTGTCCGGGCGCGTCGCCATCCTCGGCACGTCGAGCCGGGCGGCGGTGCAGTACGCCTTCGGCCGCATCAACGAGGCAGGCGGGCTTGGCGGCCGCACGCTGCAACTGGTGGAGCGCGATTCCAAGGGCCGCCCCGACGAGGCCGCCAAGGTGACGCGCGACCTCATCAACAACGATGGCTGCGAGATCATCATCGACGGCGAGGCCTCCTCGGGCGGCTTCGCGGTGCACGAGGTGGTGCGCGACCTGCCGGTGCTGTGCATCCACACCAATTCCGAGACCTCGTCGCTGACGGCGGACCCGAAGCTGCACGTCAAGACCGCCTTCCGCTGCGCCCGCCAGGGCATCCACGATGCGGTGGCGGGCGGCGTCTATGCCTCGGGCATCTCGAAGCAGCGCGGGCTGAAGCGCTGGATGACCTGCTCGCCCGACTATGCCTATGGCCGCGACAACACCGCCGAGTTCCTCGAATTCGCGAAGATGTACGATCCGGCCATCGAGGTGGTCGACCAGGTGTGGCCGCGCCTCTTCGCGCCGGACTACACGGAGAACATCACCAAGGCGCTGCAGGTGAAGCCGCAGGCGATGTACTCGGCCCTGTGGGGCGGCGACCTCGTCAGCTTCATCGAGCAGAGCAACCTCTACCGGCTGTTCCCGAACGTGGCGCTGTTCTCCTCCTCGCTGGGCGACCCGCCGGTGCTGACCGCCATCAAGCAGCTGCCGGCCGGGCTGCACACCGCCTACCGCTACAACCGCAACTACCCCGAGAAGCCGGCCAACACCGCCTTCGCCGACGGCTTCACGGCGCTGGCGAAGCACGAGCCGACCAACTGGGCCTGGCAGAACTACGTCGCCGCCCAGTTCATCGCCGAGGCGCTGAAGCGCACCAATGGCCGCACCGAGGGCGCGGCACTGGCGGCGGAGCTGAAGGGCATGCAGATCTCCTCCGGCCTTGCGGTGGAGGAGAAGCTGACGCTGCGCGACACCGACCACACGCTGATCGGCTACCCCACCGCCTGGGGCCGCACCGTGCCGAAGGCGCCCTTCGTCGAGGATTTCGCGCCCATCCCCTGGTCGCAGATCCTGGAGATGGAGACGCAGTGGAAGAAGCAGAAGGGCTACGCCTGAGCCGCGCCCCGCCACGGGAGACACGCCATGAATCTCGATGTTCTCGCCGGCTGCGTCGCCACCGCCTCCTGCTTCGTCACCCAGGTGTCGACGGGGCTGATCGTCGGCATGCTGCTGTTCCTTGTCGCCTCCGGGCTGTCGCTGATCTTCGGCGTGCTGGGCGTGGTCAACTTCGCCCATGGCGTGTTCTACATGCTGGGCGCCTACTTCGCCTTCGCCGCCTATGAGGCGACCGGCAGCTTCGTCCTGGCGCTGCTGGCCGGCGCCGCGGGGGCGGGGCTCGTCGGCATCGTCTTCGAGCGCTTCTTCATGAGCCGCGTCTATGGCAAGGACCTGCTGATGCAGCTCCTCGTCTGCTACGCCGCCATCCTGATCTGCGACGACCTGGTGAAGATCGTCTTCGGTGCCGACTACAAGCTGATGGGCATGCCGGAAGCCTTCGCCACCGCGCCGGTGGAGGTGCTGGGCGGCTTCATCCCCGGCTACTACATCTTCATGGTGGGCATGGCGCTCGGCATCGGCGCGGTGCTGTGGCTTGGCATCAACCGCACGCGGCTGGGCAAGATCATCCGGGCGCTGGCGATCAACCCGCAGATGGTCGGCGCGCTCGGCATCAACACGCGGCTGCTCTACGCCGGCGTCTTCGGCATGGGCTGCGTGCTGGCCGGCACGGCGGGGGCGCTCGCCGCGCCGGTCCGCACGCTGACGCCGGGCATGGGCCTCTCGGTGCTGATCGAGAGCTTCATCGTCACCGTCATCGGCGGTATGGGCTCGATCCCCGGCGCGCTGGTGGCGGCGATCCTGATCGGGCTGACGCGGGCCTTCGGCGCCATCGGCTTCCCGCTCTTCACCGACGGGCTGATGTTCGCGCTGATGGGGTTGGTGCTGATCCTGCGCCCCTCCGGCCTGCTTGGCGCGAGGACGGCCTGATGCGTGCCGGGCTGATGCGGGATCTGGGCCTCGGCCTGATCGGGCTGGTGCTGCTGCTGGCGCTGCCCGCGCTCTTCCCGCACCCCTCGCTGCGGGATTTCCTGATCTACGTCATCGCCTACGGGCTGCTGGCGATGTCGCTGAACCTGCTGGTGGGTCTCACCGGGCTGGTTTCCTTCGGCCATGCCGCCTACTTCGCCTCGGGCGCCTATGTGTTCGGGCTGCTGATGCAGGGCGGCGCGGTCTCCATCCCCGTGGCCATGCTGGCGGCGGTGGGCGGCACGGCGCTGCTGGCGCTGGTCATCGGCGCCATCTGCGTGCGGCTGAAGGAGATCTACTTCTCCTTCATCACGCTGGCCTTCCAGATGTTCATCCACAGCATCATCCTGACCTGGGTGGATTTGACGGGCGGCGACCAGGGGCTGCGCGGCGGCATCCCGCGCCCGCCCTTCCTCGGCATCGACCTGGGCGACGCCGGCACGCTCTATGCCTTCTGCGCGGTGGTCTTCGTGGCCTGCCTGCTGGTGATGCGGCAGGTCTGGCAGTCGCCCTTCGGCTACACGCTGCGGATGATCCGCGACAACCCGGCCCGCGCCAACTTCCTTGGCGTGGACGTGGTGCGGATGAAGCTCGGCGTCTTCGTCCTGGCCGGCACCATGGCCAGCGTGGCGGGCATCATCATGGCGCTGTTCGTCTCCGGTGCCTTCCCCGAATTCGGCTTCTGGACCACCTCGGGCGAGGCGATCTTCATGATCATGCTGGGCGGCACGCAGGTCTTCCTGGGCCCCGTCATCGGCGCCTTCCTGCTGCAATTGCTGAACCACTACGTGACGATCTGGACGCACCATCACGGGCTGGTGCTGGGCATCGTCATCCTGGCCATCGTGCTGGGGCTGCGGCGCGGCGTGGCGGATTACGCGATGGCCTGGCTGGCCGACCGTCGCGCCGCCGCCGCCCCGCCCGCCACCCCCGCCAAGGCCGCCGCCCCGGCCGAAACCAAGGCAGCCGGCTGATGCTGACGGTCGAGAACCTGCAAAAGTCCTTCGGCGGCGTGCAGGCCACGAGGGATGTCTCGCTGGCCTTCCCCGCCGGCTCGCTCACCGCCATCATTGGGCCCAACGGCGCCGGCAAGACCACCTTCTTCAACCTCATCTCCGGCCAGATCCGCCCCGATGCCGGGCGCGTCGTGTTCGACGGGGAGGATGTGGTGGGGCGCTCCAGTCTGGAGATGGTCCGCCGCGGCATGGCGCGCGCCTTCCAGGTGGCCTCGCTCTTCCCCAGCCTGACGGTGCGGGAGGCGCTCACCGCCGCCGTCACCGCGCATCAGCGCCGTTCCTGGTCGCTGCTCGCCCGCTTCCCGCTGGGGCAGAGCCGCGCCCGGGTGGAGGAGCTGCTGGAACTGCTCGGCCTCGGCGCCAAGGCGGAGCTGGTCTCCAGCAGCCTCTCGCATGGCGACCAGAAGCTGCTCGACATCGGCCTGGCCCTCGCCATGGACCCCAAGGTGCTGCTGCTCGACGAGCCCACCGCCGGCATGGGGCCCGACGAGCGCTGGCGGATGATCGAGAAAGTGCACCATCTCTGGCAGGCGAAGAGCCTGACCATGATCTTCATCGAGCACGACATGGACATCGTCTTCAAATACGCCCAGGCGGTGCATGTGCTGAAATACGGCGCGGTGCTCGCCCAGGGCACGCCGGCCGAGATCCGCCGCAACCAGGACGTGATCGACGCCTATCTCGGCACCGACCACCATCTGGCGGAGGGCGCGGCATGAGCGCGCCGCCCAACCCAGGGGTGCCCATCCTGGAAGTAAAAGGCACGGACGTCTTCTACGGCGCCAGCCAGATCCTGTTCGGCATCGACCTCGCCGTGGCGCGGGGGCAGACCATGGCCCTGCTCGGCCGCAACGGCGCGGGCAAGAGCACCACCTTCAAGGCCATCGCCGGCATCGCGCCGCCGCGCCGGGGGCAGGTGCTGCTCTCGGGGGCCGCCGTCTCGGGCAAGGCGCCCTATCTCGTCGCCCGCGCCGGCATCGGCTACGTGCCGGAGGACCGGCAGGTCTTCCCCGAGCACACGGTGGAGGACAACCTCATCGTCGGCGCCAAGGCCGGGCCGCGCGGCGATCGGCACTGGACCGCCGAGCGCATCTACGAGGTGTTCCCGCTGCTGGCCGGCATGCGCCACCGCATGGCCGGCCGCCTCTCGGGCGGCGAGCAGCAGATGCTCACCATCGCCCGCACGCTGATGGGCAACCCGGACATCCTGCTGCTCGACGAGCCGAGCGAGGGGCTGGCGCCGATCATCGTGCGCGCCATCGGCGACCTCATCCGCACCCTGCGGGGGATGAGCGTGACCATCCTGATCGCCGAGCAGAACATGCATTTCTGCCTCGGCGTCGCCACCCATGCGACGGTCATCGACAAGGGGCAGGTGGTCTACAGCGCCGGCATCGACGAGCTGCGCGGCAACGACGCCATCCTGCAACGCTACCTGGCCGTCTAGAGCGGATCGCGATCAGGCCGCTTCGCCTGATCGCGTGAAGATGCTCGGCAGAACAACGCTCTGGGAGAAAGCCTGCATGACACGGGATGAAGGGCGCGGCCGCGTCGCGCTGGTGACGGGGGCTGCCAGCGGCATCGGCCTGGCCACGGCGGAGGTGCTGGCCGCGCGCGGCTGGCGCGCCGTGCTGGCCGATGTCAACCTGGAGGCCGCGCGCGCGGCCGCCGCCCGCCTCGGCGCCGAGGCCATCGCCCTCGACGTCACCGACGAGGCCGCCACCGAGGCCGCCTTCGACGAGATCGAGGCCCGGCTCGGCCCGGTGGAGGCGCTGATGGCCAATGCCGGGCTGATCCAGCCCGGCGCCACGCCCGAGGCGCTGCCGCTGGCGGAGTTCGACCGGATCATCGCCGTCAACCTGCGCGGGGTCTATATCTCCTGTGTGGCCGCCGGGCGGCGGATGGCGCCGCGCGGGCGGGGCGGCATCGTCGTCACCGGCTCGGTCACCGCCTCGCGCACCGCGCCGCTGCACGCCTATGCGCCGGCCAAGGCGGCGGTGGTGCACATGGCCGCCTGCCTGGCCGCCGAATGGGGCCGCTCCGGCGTGCGGGTGAACGCCGTCTCGCCGGGCTATGTGGCCACGCCGCCGCTGCGCGCCGCCATCGAGCGCGGCCTGCGCGACCCGCGCCTGCTGGCCGAGGCGGCGGCGCTGGGCCGCATGGTGAAGCCCGCCGAGATCGGCACCGCCGTGGCCTTCCTGCTCTCCGACGACGCCTCGGCCATTACCGGCATCGACCTGCCGGTGGATGCCGGGTGGCTGGCGGCGGGGCACCTGACCACCTATGGCGGCCCGCGCGCCGCCCGCTGAGCGGGGCCCTGCCTCAGCGGTAGTGCACCGCCCCGTTCACGTCGAGCACGGCGCCGGAGACATAGCCGGCGCCGGGGCTGACCAGGAAGGCGGCGGCGGCGGCGATCTCCTCCGGCGCCGCCAAGCGGCCGAGCGGGAACTGCCCCGGCCGGTAGCCCTGGCCGGCGGTCATCGGCGTCTCCACCGGGCCGGGGGCGATGGCGTTGACCAGCACCCCGTCTGGCGCGCCCCGCCGCGCCAGCCAGCGGGTGAAGGCGTGCAGCCCGCCCTTGCTGAAGGCGTAGTGCGGCCCCGAGGCCACGCCGCCCATCCAGCCCGCGACCGAGCCGCAGAGCACGATCCGCCCCCGCCGGCGCGCCGCCATGCCGGGCAGGAAGGCGCGGGTGAGGTTGATCGGGCCGCGGATGTTCACCGCCAGCACGCGCTCCAGGGATTCGTCCCAGCCTTCCGCCATCCAGTCGTCGAAGGGGCAGATGGCGGCCATGTCGATCAGCGCGTCGACCGGGCCGGCTCCCGCCGCCAGCGCCTCCACCGCGGCGCGCTGGCTGATGTCGAGCCGGTGGCAGACGGCGCCATCGGCGGCGGGTCCGATGCGGGCGGCGATCTCCCCGGGCTCCAGCAGGTCGGCCAGGATCAGCGTCGCGCCCTGGGCGGCGCAGAGCCGCGCCGTGGCGGCGCCGATGCCGCCCGCCGCGCCGGTGATCAGGATGGTCTGCCCGGCGAGCGAGAAGGGGCTGGATGTGTCGTTCATGCTCTGGATGTCCTCCCGGTCCGGGGCCTGCCGCCCCTGGGCTTCCGTGCGGGGCGCAGCGTGTGGCCCCGGGGCAGAGCCTCGCGCGGGGCGCGGGAAAGACCAAGGGGCAGGCGGCCGGGCGGTGGGGCCGGGAAGGGGGCGTGGCTCGTTTTGATGGAGGAAAGGTGCAAAAAAACTGCCAAAACCGTGCCGCCCCATGTTGCGCGCCGGCCGTCGGTTGGGTATTCCCCGGCCACTGGCAAGCGCCCGTAGCTCAGCTGGATAGAGCACCAGACTACGAATCTGGGGGTCAGAGGTTCGAATCCTTTCGGGCGCGCCAGTTACCGAACAAAGTGCAGGAGCACGGGATTTTCCCGGGCTCCTTTTTTTGTGCCCGCGCTGCCGGTGCCTGCCCTTCCTGGCGTGCCCCTGGCCCGGCCTCCGCTTGGCCGGGCGCTTCGAGGGGGGCGAACCATGGCCCTCCGCCCCGGTTTCCCCCCGCTGAAGCCGGGACGGACCCGGCGAAGCAAGGAGAGCCGAACATGCGACCTGTGAAGCCCATTCTGGCCCTGGCCCTGCTGGCGGGGCTCGGCGGCGCGGCCCTGGCGCAGAGCAGCCCCGGCCAGACCCAGGCAACCCCACCACAGCCCGGCCGGCCCCAGGCCGATGCCAGCCCTCCTGCCTCGCCGCAGCCCGCCGCCACGGACCTGCGGGACTATGCGCGGATCCTGCAGGAGGCGGAGGACCAGCTCCGCCAGGCCATCCAGCGCAGTGGGAGCGAGCCCGCCTCGAACCAGCAGAAGGCCATGACACCGGCGCGGATGGACATGAAGGCCGCGGCCCAGCGCGTGCACGGCGCCGTGCGCCGGGTGCCGCGCGAACTGCGCGGGGACGCGCTGTACGAGGATGCGGAGCGCGCCGTGCGCGAGGGCATCACCCCGCTTTCCATGCCGCTGAGCCTGGAGGACACCGATGGCGCGGCGCAGCGTGTGCTGGGCACGGTGGAGAAGCTGCGGGCGGAAGTGGCGCGCCGCGCCGGCGCCTGATCGTGGGGCAGGGGGCGGGGGGCAGGGGGCGGGCGTCAGATAATTTTTACCGCTCCCACCCGTTCTGAGCCGGCCGGTGGATAACCTTGGCATTGCCAGATTTTTCGGGGATTCGCCGCCGGGGCACCCTGTGGGCGAAAGGTCACGCAAGCAAATTGTGGGGGTAGGCGCCGCATCCGACCCACCAGATATGGGTTGATGGCGCGGTCAGGGCGGTGCAAATGTGCCCGCCTCAGTACCCCAGCCATCAGGGATTCCCGTCGTGTTCGATGCCATTCAGCTTGCCGATGATATTCAGCTCGCGGGGCATGGTCAGGTGCGCGTGGACCGGTCCCGCGATGCGTTGCTGACCGATTTCGGCAAGGCCACCCTCGACGACCGCTACCTGATGCCGGGCGAATCCTACCAGGACCTGTTCGCCCGCGTGGCCAGCGCCTATGGCGACGACGCGGCGCACGCCCAGCGCATCTACGACTATATCTCGAGGCTGTGGTTCATGCCCGCCACGCCGGTGCTCTCCAACGGCGGCACCACGCGCGGCCTGCCCATCTCCTGCTTCCTCAACGAGGCGAATGACAGCCTGAACGGCATCGTCGACCTCTGGAACGAGAATGTCTGGCTGGCCTCCAAGGGCGGCGGCATCGGCTCCTACTGGGGCAATCTGCGCTCGATCGGCGAGAAGGTCGGGCAGAACGGCAAGACCAGCGGCATCATCCCCTTCATCCGGGTGATGGACAGCCTGACGCTGGCGATCAGCCAGGGCTCGCTGCGGCGCGGCTCGGCGGCGGTCTACCTCCCCGTCTCCCACCCGGAGATCGAGGAGTTCATCGACCTCCGCCGCCCCACCGGCGGCGACCCGAACCGCAAGGCCCTGAACCTGCACCACGGCGTGCTGATCCCCGACGCCTTCATGCGCGCGGTGGAGGCCGACGAGGAGTGGGCGCTGACCTCGCCCAAGGACGGCGCCGTGGTGCGCAAGATCTCGGCCCGCGGCCTGTGGATCCGCATCCTGATGGCGCGCATCGAGCAGGGCGAGCCCTACATCATCTACTCGGACGCCGTGAACAACGCGCGGCCGGAGCACCAGAAGCTGGCCGGGCTGGAGGTCAAGACCTCCAACCTCTGCTCCGAGATCACCCTGCCGACCGGGCGCGACCAGCACGGGCGCGAGCGCACCGCCGTGTGCTGCCTCTCCTCGCTGAACCTCGAGACCTGGATGGAGTGGAAGGACGACCCGCGCTTCATCCCCGACGTGATGCGCTTCCTCGACAACGTGCTGCAGAACTTCATCGACACCGCGCCCGATTCCATGGCGCGGGCGAAGTACAGCGCGATGCGCGAGCGCAGCGTGGGCCTCGGCGTGATGGGCTTCCATTCGTTCCTGCAGCAGCAGAACGTGCCCTTCGAGAGCGTCATCGCGAAGGTGTGGAACAAGCGGATGTTCAAGCACATCCGCACCCAGGCCGATGCCGCCAGCCGCCAGCTGGCCGAGGAGCGCGGGCCCTGCCCGGATGCCGCCGAATACGGCTTCATGGAGCGCTTCTCGAACAAGATGGCGATCGCGCCGACGGCCTCCATCTCGATCATCTGTGGCGGCGCCTCGCCCGGCATCGAGCCGATCGCGGCCAATGTGTACAACCACAAGACGCTTTCCGGCTCCTTCATCGTGCGCAACCCGTACCTGAAGAAGCTGCTGGCCAAGCATGGCCGCGACGACGACGAGACCTGGACCAACATCACCGTCACCAAGGGCAGCGTCCAGCACCTCGACTTCCTGGACGAGCAGGAGAAGGCGATCTTCAAGACCGCCTTCGAGCTGGACCAGCGCTGGGTGGTGGAGCACGCCGCCGACCGCACGCCCTATATCTGCCAGAGCCAGTCGGTGAACGTGTTCCTGCCGGCCGACGTGCACAAGCGCGACCTGCACCAGATCCACTACCAGGCCTGGAAGAAGGGCGTGAAGTCGCTCTACTACTGCCGCAGCCTCTCCATCCAGCGCGCCGATACCATCAGCGAGAAGGTGGCGGTGCAGCCGGCGCTGGGCTTCGCGGCGGCCAACAGCCTGGAGGCCGTGCTGCCCGTGCCGCCGCCGCGCACCACCCGCGCGGTGGCCGGCGAGAACGGCACCGATTATGAGGAGTGCCTGGCCTGCCAGTAGCAGGACCTAGGGTAGAATCGTAAACTAAGAGGGGCTGGTCGCGACGTAAGTCGTTGTCCAGCCCCTCTTTTTTTATCTTCCGGGGCAGAATCTTGCGGAAACCGATCCGAAGTCGTATTTCCGACGTATCGGGACGGAGGCTTAATCGTAAACATGCTGGGTTTCGAGGTGAGGCGGTTTGCCGCACGATCGGGACGGGAAGTAGCTGTCCTGTTAGAGCGCGGCGGCGGCCCGTTGTTCTGGCCCAATGTCTTCGTGACGGCTGACTATGTCCGGAGGGGCGCCTCCGTGAACACGTCGGTAAAGGTTCTCCGGTCGATTGGGATGGCTTGGCTTTGGGCCGCCTCGCTCGGTCGGAACCTTGAAGAAGACTTGGCGACGGGGTCATTCCTTTCCCTCGAGGACGCCGACCTCCTCGCTGATTTCCTTCGCGCCTCTGCGGCAGACCAGGGCGACTGGTCAAGCGGCGGTGGAAAGCCTGCTTCCATGCCCTTCCGCGTCAGCCGACTGGAGGACTACCGGCCCGACCCTCGATCCCTCAGAGCGCCTAAGGCCAAGGCGGCCGAACCAGTTGAGGCAGCTGCTCGCATCCGTTGGGTCGCGGCATATGTCGAGTGGCATCTCCAACGGCGCCTCGGTGACCTGGATCGCCGACAGGCCGAAGCTGGGACTCTCCTCGGCGTTAGTGAGATGGTCGTCGCCCGGCTACGCAGTCTGGCGCCAAGGGCGAAGGGCCAGAGCGACGACGATCTCACGCTGGAGGGTGTCTCCCGAGAGGTCCTGCAGGCCATTGAGGATGCGGTGGTGCCCGGAAGCCCGGCCAACCCGTTCGCAACCCCCTTCCTGCAGGCGAGGAACTACCTGTACTGGCGCCTGCTCCTGGACACCGGTGCCCGTCGTGGAGAAGGACGGCATGCCAAGGCCGAGGACATAAGCTACTCGACCCGGCGGTTCCGCATCCGTGTCTCGAAGACGGTCCCGCGCACCGTGCCGATCGGGCCACAAACTGCCGAGGCGTTCGACCGCTTCATCAACGAGCACTGGGCACATTTGCCGCGGGCTGCCCGGGGCCGGGGTTACCTGTTCACCGACGAGAAGGGTGTGCACCTGTCGCTCCGCTCGTGCAACCGCATCTTCGAGCGGATCCGCCAGCACGTGCCCGGCGTCCCTGCGTTTCTTGCTCCGCATACCCTCCGGCGCACCTGGAACGACAGCTTCAGCGAGAGGGTGGACGCCATGCCGCCTGGACAGAGGCTGTCCGAGAAGCAGGAGAACGAGATGCGCAATCGGCACCAGGGCTGGTCCAAGAAGTCATCTATGGGGTCGCGATACAGCAAACGACACATCAGGCGTGAGGCTGACCGGATCGCGGAGGAGATGGCCTCCAACATCGCCGGACCGAAGGAAGACTGAAATGCCAAGCACAGTCTTAGCCGGGCGCCCGGCGTCTGGAACCCTTGGCATCACACTACTTGATGGTCGTAGAGTAGAGTTCAACCTCATTGGGGAAAATCATATCCAGAGTGACATTAGGCACCACAAGATAGATTTTACATGGGCAGTTGAAGGCCTGGAATGGCAAGATAGCTTGCGAAGAATTATTGTGGGAATGCTTTCGACGCATTCTTTGGTGTATGTTGAGAGATGCACCTATTATATGGGTCGTTGCATAAAGGATCATTCCCTGCGCACTGGTTCTTCCGAACCATTATTCTCGATAAGCCATATCGAGGACTGGCCGAAACGCTATGGTGTCGCAAGCTGGCCGTTCGTCCAGGCACTGCTAAATCGCTGGAATGAGAGCCGGTTGGCAGGACTCGATCCAGAAGTGTCGACCTTTCTGCTCACCCCGGAGAAGTTCGAGGAGAGTTCGGATGGCTGGTATTTCACCTTGGTCGCCAACGACCCCGAGCGGGGCGCCTTTACAGAGCAGGAACTGCGCAGCATTCGGGACGGGGTGGACCGCGCTTTCGAGCAAGATGAAATTTCTCTTCCCGAGTGGGCACTGGTCTGGTCCCTGATCGCGACCGGCGTCCGGCCAGTCCAGATCGCCAGGATGCGCATGTCGGACGTCATCCTGACGTCCGGCCCCGAAGGGACAGAGGTGACGCTCGGCATCCCGCTCGCGAAGGGGGAAAACCAAGTCCTCCGGGACCGGTGGAAGCGGAAGGCCCCCTCCGTCCTCGCCGAGATCCTTCTCCGCTACCTGGAGATGCCGGATGTGCGTCGGCGTGCCCCGGACGCCCCGCTGTTCGAGGATCAGTCCTCGAAGGTCTCAGCCATCATCGCGTCGGTGTTCCGCCGGGTCCAGACCTACTCCGACCGGCTGCGTGGCCCGGTCCCGGTGTTCCCCTACCGGTTCCGCTACACCCTCGGCACCAGGGCTATCGCGCTGGGTGCGTCCGATCACGAGGCCGCCCGTTTGCTGACCCACCGGACCACCCACTGCATCCAGTACTACCGGGCCGCGATGCCGATGCTCCAGCGCCCGATCCAGGAGGCCATCGGCCGGGAGATGTCCTTCCTGGCGCAGGCGTTCCAGGGACGGCTCATCGGGTCGCTCGACGAGGCCACCCGCCGTGGAGAGGCGGGGGCGCTCATCCGCGACTTCGCCCACTTGGTCGGCCAGAAGCTCGGCGCCTGCGGGACGCGGGCGGAATGCCACCAGAATGCCCCACGCGCCTGCCTCCTCTGCCGGAAGTTCGAGCCGCTGATGGACGCCCCCTGGGAACGGTTCCTGGACGTCCTCAGGGAGGACTTGGCGGCCGAGACCGAGGACCGCATCCGTCTCATCACCCAGGAGCAGATCGACGCGGTCAGGGGTATCATTATCGAGCGGAACGCCAAGATGGCGGGAGCCTTGGCATGACCGCGCCAGTTGTCGTCCGGTTTGTCGGCGCCCCTGAGAAAACAGCGCGGCAGAACCTCACTGCATTCATCGAGCGCGCCCGCCAGCAGCGCTTCTTTCGGGGGCCGGACGCAGTCGACTGGTCATCCGGCACCTGGAACCTGCGGCCATTTGCCCTGACCCGTGGCCAGCACCCGGCAGGCTACGTGCTGCACTTCACGAACCACGAAACCACCAGGCGTGGGACGCGATCACCTCATGCCGTCAATCTGCGAGAGCCGTTCCTGGATGCTGCCAAGGCGGTGGCCGTGGAGTTCCTGGTCTCCAATGGGATGGGGAGTCCCTCGAAGCTCATGGCTGTACTTCGCGCCGTCGAACGCGCGTTCCGTGACCTTGGCAAGTCTCCCGACCTGGTGGACCTGGGTCCCGAGGTGCTCGACCAGGCGACCGCCATCCTGCGCGAGAGCGTGTCCGACCTCTGGACCTTCGGCCGCATGCTGGAGCGGCTTGTCCACGAGATCGTCAACCCGGGACGCCTATCCACGACGCACCTGCTCTGGCGCAGCCCTTTCCCGTACGAGGGCGTCGACCGCTCCGACCGGGTCAGCACCGAGGCTGGGGTGGTCGAAGGATCTGAGAAGCTACCGCATCTCAAGTGCATCCTCGATCTCGCGTCGGTGTTCCATGGCGCCACGGTCCCGGCCGACGTGGTCACGACCGCATGGTTCGCTCTCGCCGTGTTCTCGCCCACCCGGGTCACCGAGATCCTGACGCTGCCTCTAGATTGCGAGACGGAGATGGACGGGGTCTATGGCCTCGCCTGGCGCCCCCTGAAGGGCGGCGACCCCATGACCAAGTTCGCCACCAACGCTGAATGGGCGGAGGTCGCTCGCACGGCCATCCTCCGCCTGCGGGAACTCGGCGCCACGGCTCGCCAGGCCGCGGCCTGGTACGCCGAGCACCCTGGTCGTTTGTACCTGCCCGAGGGATTCGAGCACCTGCGGGGCGAGCCGCTCACCCGCTGGGAGGTGGCCCGGATCATTGGGAAGGAGAGCCGGATTGAGAAGGGTTCCGCCCTCGACAAGGCGATGCGCCCCACGGGCAAGACGACCACCGACCTGGCACGGAGCGGAGGCTCGATTCGGACCCCGCTCTACGATTTTGTTTCCATCCAGGATTACATCCTGAAGTCTCTGCCGCCCGATTTCCCCTTGGCGGACAAGCGGTCCGGGCTGACTGCAGCCGACGCGCTGTTCTGCCTCCCACGGCACGTCATGCGAACCGACGGCGATATGCTCCTGCATGTGCCCGACCTCATCAGCGCGAGCCAAGTGCACCATGACCTGGGAGGCAAGCCGGGTGGGACGACGGTGTTCTACCGGCATCAACTGCTGGATCCGCGCAATGGCCAACCCTGGAAGCTGACGTCGCACCAGCCCCGGCACCTGCTGAACACGCTGGCACAGTCGAAGCATTTGTCGGAGACGCTCATCGCGTTCTGGTCGGGCCGGAAGCGGGTCGACCAGAACGCCTGGTACAACCACATCCCCCATGCGGCCTTCATTGAGGCCTACGTCACCATGGGCGAAAACGCCCCGCGCGGCGTGGGCGTGGTCGGCCCACTTGCCGACAAGGTGGAAGAGCGGGCGCGGCGGGAGATGGTGACCCACGACACCGCCCTGCGGCTGGAGGTCGGCTCAATCATCGCCACACGGTACGGGCTCTGCCGCCACAACTACGCCCTCACACCCTGCCCCAAGGACAAGAACTGCATCGGCTGCGGGGAAAACACCTTCGTCAAGGGTGATGCTGGGCAGATCGCGGAGGCGCGAAAACAGCTCGACATCAGCTTCAACGCTGTCCAGAACTGCCGCAATGCAATGGAGAATGGTGAGCCGGGTGTAGAAAGATGGCTCTCAAAGCATGCGGAGGCAGTCGTTCGTTGGGGGATGGCGCTTGCGCTACTAACCGATTCCGAGATGGCCGACGGAACTCTCATCACCTTGCCACCTCCGCCCGTTTCTCAAACGCGAGCGGGCCTCACACTTGCCATCCGCGAGCAAGCCTCGGGTCACGAGGAAGATGACTTCGTCTTTGAGGAACTTCTGGCAGTGGGAGGAAACTTCTGATGGGCACGAAGAGGCTCACCGACAGCGACATCGAGAAGGCCGTTCGTCTGTTGGATGGCTGGACGGACAAATTGACCTGGGATCGCTACATTGCTGTGCTCGAGACCGAGATCGGGCACCGATACACGAAGCCCGGCTTGCGAAAGCATGTCCGTATCTTGAACGCTTGGGAGATGACGCGTAAGCGGCTTGCCGAAGGTACTCGAGCTGTTGGCGCTCGATCGAACGGTGATGCTGCCATCGCTCACGCCCGGCAAACAATTATGTCCCTGCGAGCAGAGAATGACCGAATCAAGCAGGAGAACCGCGACCTGCTGGAGCGCTTCATCCGTTGGTCGTACAATGCCGCTTCAAGAGGCCTAAAGCCCGAGGATCTTGACCGCGAGATCATTATAGTGGATGCGCGTTCTGCGAGAGGTGTTAGGCCAGTAGTGGCCAAGCAGAATAGCGATTGAGCTTCTTTGTGTTGCGTTGAACCGAGAGCCCTGTGATCTAAAGCTGCACCCTCACATCGAAATCTGCAGCACGTTCCAAGATGCGGTGGCTACCACCGCAAAGGGCTCACTTGCTTCCAAGTTTCTCGGCTTCTGAGCCTTTCGTGACCACCACACCCCAAGCGTTTCGATCGCTCTCAGGAATAATTTCCACGCCGCGCTGCTTGAGAGCGTCTACGAGCGCGATCACAGTCGATAATCGCGGATCGGAACGGCCTTGCTCGATTGCCTGGAGCACGCTGACAGCGATCCCCGCGGCGGATGCGAGATCCGCCTGACTCATCCCAGCGAGAGCACGGGCTGCGACAAGGATGCGGGCTGAGCGAAACATCGGGAAGGCAGTCTGCTGACAGAGAAGCGATTCTTTGACAACAACTGGCGCCTTCCCGCCAGCCAGCACGCAAAACACCCCAACAGGAACCTGTTTGGCGGTTACTATAACCCCTTTTCAGGTTCTTCTGAGTAGAGCATAAGGCGCTGGGCCGAGTCGCTTGAGGCTGATGGTGGCCGCCGTCGGCCACTTGCGACGCTGCAAAGTCGGCCACCTGCCGTGAGCTTTGCTGTTGTGTCGCGTGATTGGGAACCGGCGTGCCGGGAAAAGAGATGGCCAATAACAACCAGTGCCTTCGGGCAGCCATGGACCCCTGGTGCCTCGTCGCCCTCGACACCGGCTACGAGCACCTCTTCGGCTTCGCCATCCAACACGCCGGGACCGGCGGCCTCTCCTGGGTCCTGAGCACGCCCGTCGTCTGGATCGACGCCGCAACCGGCCGCGCCCAGACCGAGAGCGGCAGGCGGTACACGCTGGGCCGCGCGGTCACCCCTGAAGCCTTGCCAACTCTCGAGGCCAGGATTGCCTTCGCCTTGATGGTCGAACCTCAACTCACGGACCCGCTCCCACTGCCGCCGGTCCCGAAGGATTTACCGGCCGCCCGCAAATGGGTGGTCGCCTGCAAGATGGCCCGGCACCTCGGGGTCGAGCCGCCGCCCCTCAAGGATGAGGCCGCCGTGGCACATTTCCTCGGCGCCAATATGGAGCGGTACTGGCGCCTGCGCGACGGCCGGAGGCCATCCTGATGCGCCGCGAGTTCGAGGAAATCCTGCGGTGCCGCTATCCTTCGCTCTACAACAGGGCCCCACGGAAGCCTGGAAAGGAGTCGGCGCCCTTCAGCCCAGAACTCGGCGACGGCTGCTTCGCCATCCTCCTGGCACTGTCCGAGGTGATTGACCGGCACGCCAGCGCCGCCGGGATGGAGCACCTGGAGATCCTGAGGATTTCGCCAGGCGGGCGAAATGGCCTGAACTACCACCTGATCCGGGAAGACCGCTTTATCCGAGGCGCCATCTCCGCCGCTTCCCATCTAAGCCTCGCGGTGAGTGCGGTGTCTGGGCGGCCGGGCAGGCCGATGTTCAAGCGCGGTGAGGATGCTGTCGCGCTCGCTTCCGACGAGGTGGACGGCTACGAGCCGGTTCCGGCTCACTACCTGAGGCCGCTTCGTCCTCCCATCGGCGCCGGTCAGCCGCGGGCCCTGGGCCTTCTCGGGCGACGGTGGGGCGACCGAGTGGACCAGGACATTAGCGTACCTGCCGGGTGGGCGGACTTGGCTGACGTCGTACTCACCGCGTTCGCGCAGCAACAGCACAGGATCGACATGATCCGGGCCTGGGATGACGGCACCACCGGCCAGCTCATCGTCGAGTGGGACCGCTGCAGGACGTCGGCCACCGAGGCAGGCGCCGTGGCCTTCGTCGTCGCCATGGCGGCTCTCACCGACCCGGTCACCGGCGCGTCCGGGCCGGTGGACGACACCGGGGCACCTGCCTGGTGGCGGAACACCGCAGGGGCCCACGCCGAGCTGCCGGTTCCTTGGGGAACCTACGACAGCACCGGTGCCTGGCACTCGCGGGAGGATATGGTCTGCGGACCGGCACCTGGGCATCCGTCGGCAGGCGCGCTGGCGAAGGCTAGGCATGGCGGCGCCGGTGAGATGCAGCTGACGTTGAAGCCCCACGTTGCCCAGGTCATGCGCGAGATGGCACGCAAGTCGGGTCAGGACGGGTGCGCAGCCTTCCTGACCAAGATGCTGGGTGTGCCATCGGACCAGCTTGAGGAAGCTTGCACTGGCGGTAAGGGCGCTGAACTGCGCAGCTCGGAGGACATGTCGGATCGCGTCGGCTCCGAGGCCGACGCGTCCATTCGTACGCTGGCAACCGCCGCTCTCGGCCAGCTTACCGCCGCTGCAGAGGTTGCTCAGACAGTGACGCGCCAGCAGAGCGTGCATACGGCCCTGGAAGCGGTTGGCGCGCTCCTGCGCGGCCTGGACGCGGAGGCATTGTCTGCCGACCAGATCGCCGCAGGTGGCTAGGATGATGCAATGGGCCGCCCGCATTCTGTCAGCAGCGTCCGCAGCGCGCAGTTCCCATCTGCGCCTGCAGCCGGATCTGCCCTCGCGCGCCCACATGCCCGCAGCGGATCCATGGGCACGGCGATGATCCTGCGGATGGCCGTCGCTGGTCTGGCTGGCCTGCTGGCAGGCTGCGGCGCCCTTGCATGGGCAGTGTCGGTGGTCAGCAGCGGCACGGACACCGGCGCGCCGGTCCTGGCCGCTCTGGTCATGTGGGCAGCAGGGATTGCGACCACGGCGTTTGGAGCCGGTGGTGTCGTCTTCTATGGGATCGGGCTGGTGAAGCTCTGCTGGAGCGACACGCGGGAGTGCCTGGAGGCGAGCCGTCGATGATGAGGCTGGCGGAGGCGCCAGATAGCGTGCCGCCGTGCGGTATGATGGCAGGACGGCACGCTCCGCTCACACTTCAGCGGAAGCTTACCATCCTGAGGCTGGCTTGAAGCGTGCGGTCGTAGTCGCCAGCGAGTGCATCACGCTGGTACTCGAGCACCTCTTCTTCGGAGACGCCTGCCTCTTCCAGTGCTTCGGACACCTTGGACACGATGCCCAGGGCATTGCCGTCAACAGTGTCGCAGTCGATCGTGATGTGCGGGTATCTGCATTCGATGACCATGGTCGGCTGCTCCTGTTGCGTGATCCCGAAGGTATCACGTCAATGCCGATTTCTATCGGAATTTGTGCAGCGCTGCAGACATTCAAACGAGCCACTGCCAATGAGAAGCCTTTGCGATAATGTGGCGCTAGTTCCAGCCAGCGCTGACTTGGTCGGGCGCAGGTTTCTAATTAGGAGACACCGCCATGCGGGATCGCCCTCCCAATGCCGCCATCATGGCAGAGGCCCGCCGCCTCATGGCTGAGGACCCGGATGGCGACCTGTACCGCGTCGCCGAACTTCTGGCGGAGTTGGGCCACTACGGTCCTGACGGCAAGCCGTACCCTGCGCGGACGATCATGAACCTGCTGGACGATGACCTTCGCCGCAGGCGGGATGACTTGCCCCGCCAGCGCAACCGTCCAGCAACAGCCTCCTACAACCAGTGGCTCCAACGAGAGGGGCATCGGTTCGTCATCACCGGCGGAGGGGAGGACAGGGACGGCGCCGATGGGAATGCTAGGCAGGCGGACTCGGCCAGAGGTCCGACTTTCGGCCACCTCAGTGAAGGTGGTCCGCGCCCGGCACCGGGCGAGGAGACGTTCCTTGACCTGCTGACGGCTCCCGGGGGCGCCCGCGTGGAGCGAATCCTCTCCCGAGGCGCGGCGAGCGCGCCCGACTTCTGGTACGAGCAGGCCTGTGACGAGTTTGTGCTGGTCATCTCCGGCGGCGCCGTGCTCGCGTTCGAGGACGGAAGCGAGCGGCGCCTGGAGGCCGGAGACTACGCCATCCTGCCTGCCTTCTGCCGTCACCGGGTCGCCTGGACGGATTCAGCCGGGGAAACCGTCTGGCTCGCCGTCCATATGCCGCCTGCGGCTACGAGTCAGGTCTGACGACGAGCCTTCAGAGCTCGGCCCCGACGGGTGGCCGCGTCGCCTGCAGGGCGGCTGCGGTCAGCAGGCGCCATGCCGTGCTCTCGTCGCCAACCGCGGTCGTAACGCGGGCCGTAGCCGTACTGATGACGCCAAGCCCGGCGTTGCTCGCGCTCGACACGTAGCACGTCGCTCACCGATCTGCTGCAGGCGCTCGGGCGTCACAGCTCGATGCTCCTCCAACCCCTATGCTGAACGCGCGGTAGACCCACTGCTGTTGCCCAAAGCGGTCGCTTGGCGTCTAGCCACCCACAGGCCGCCAACCTATTTCTCCCGCATGCCCCGCTCTCCTGCTGCCGATCTGGCCCCCCTCGTCAAGCTGCTGCAAGCGGGCGTCCCGCCCGAGCGCGCTGCCGCTGAACTCTCCCGCGTCTTGGCGATCTGGGCGGCCGAACTCAAGGACGATGACGAGCAGTTTCAGGAGCGGCTCTCGGGCTTGGCCGAGCAGATGACGATGGGGATCGAGGAGATGCATGAGGGCATCGCTGAGGCGAGCGACAAAGGAAAGCCCACGTTGCGGCGGATCCTGGCGACCCACGAGGCGGTGCTGGAGGGGATACGGAAGGCGCAGGGGGCGGCGTAGGTAACCTCCGCCGCGATGAGCGGCTGGCCAAACACACGATACGTTTCGGCCCGAGCATAGAGGAAGGTAGCACGATAACATTCCGTTATCGTGCCTAAATCGGTGGGTATGCCTGTTTGCCTCATTTGCGCCGGAAGCGCAGGGCTGCCTGAGCGCTTCGGCACAAGGTGAATGGTGGTTGGGCGTGATGGAGCGTCGGAACCACCACGTCGTGACTATGCCAAGCCTACCGCCACCATAGGCGCCATGCTGGCGAAGTGCCAGCGGTGCTATTAGAGAGGAATGCACGCCTCACGCCCCGCTGACCAGTCAGTCGAAGTGCTCGCCGCCTCTGAACGAGACCTCCTCCGGCGCGAGCTGTGTGTGCGGTTCGGCACCCGGCCCAAGCTGGCGGATGGCATCTTCCTGCGGGTGTGGCGCAGCGGGCCGCTGGCCGGGCAGCCGAAGGTCCCGGTCGCAATGCAGGACATGGTGGATCGCGGCCTGATGGTGGTGCGCGCGGGCTCGCCGTACATGGCCCGCGCCTACTTCACCGATGCGGGTCTGGACGCGCTACGCTGGTTGGCGGCGCAGCGCCGTGGGTTGGATCCGGTGCAGTTCGCGCATGTCCGGCAGGAGCTCGGAATGGGGGAGCTGGACTCGGTCGGTCCTGAGTAGCGGGTTCACCTTCTGATCTACTGGTCCGCGGCGACGCCAAGCGGCAAGGAAACCGCATGCCGCATGATGTCGTGACAGGATTGGACCCCAGCCAGCTCGAGCAGATGGCGGCTGCACTCGAAGCCAGTGGCCAGTACCGTGTGCTGCGGCGTGTTGGCGGCCACCAGCCCCTGGAGATCCCGGCCGGTACTCGGACCCGCCTTGGTGTCCTCCTGGACCTCGAGACCACCGGCCTCGACCCGCTGCGGGACGAGATCATCGAGATGGCCATGCTGCCCTTCACCTATGGGCTGGACGGCACGGTCTACTCGGTGGGGCAGGCGTTCAGTCGTCTCCGGCAGCCATCCATCCCCATCTCGCCTGCCGTCACAGAGCTGACCGGCCTGACCAACGACATGGTGGCCGGGCACAGCATCGACCCGGCCGAGGTGGCGGGATTCGTCGAATCCGCCGCCCTCGTGATCGCCCACAACGCTAGCTTCGACCGCCGGTTCGCCGAGGCCTTCTGCGACGCCTTCGTGGCAAAGCCCTGGGCCTGCTCGCTGCACGGCGTCGACTGGGCAGCCGAAGGATTCGAGGGCAGCAGGCTGGGCTACCTGGCGATGAAGCACGGGCTGTTCTTCGACGGCCACCGCGCTGTCCACGACTGCGAGGCGACGCTGCAAATCCTTGCGCGGCCGCTGCTCCGCTCCGGCGTCACCGGCATGGCCCGGCTGCTGGAGGGCGCCCGGCGCCCAAGCTGGCGCATCTGGGCGGTGGAGGCACCGTTCCACCACAAGGACACCCTGAAGGCGCGGGGCTACCGGTGGAACGGCGATGCGAACGAGCATCCCAAGGCTTGGTACATCGACGTGAGCGAAGATGCCCAGGTGGCCGAGTGCGCCTACCTTTGCGAAAGCATCTATGGGCGCCAGGTCGAGCCGGTAATGCGGAAGCTCACTGCGTATGAGCGATTCTCGATCCGTGGGTAGAACGCAGCAGGCCCGGCTCCTATTCAGCTTTGGTCGGCTTCGCGCCCTTCTCGGACATTCGGGCAGCCAATCAGCCTCCCACAAAGCGGACGTCGCTTTACCTAGGAGATCTGTATGCGGAAAGGTCGTGTGTCCTCAAGTGGCTGAATGTTGCGATCCGCTGCTTCGTCCCTCTGGGAGGAAGTTGCCGTTTGGCCCGATGCTGAAACCTGCATGGCCACCTCAGGCCGTAGCCGTTTCGAGGATAAATGCTGCTCATTTAAGATTGTAGGCGATGGCGGTGAGGCAAACCTGCAAACTGGCTATGGCCAAGCCTCGCCATCGAATGCGACGCAGTCCGTAGCTGCGCTTGCAGGTGCCGAAGATCTTCTCGATCCGGCAGCGGATACGCTGGATGGTGTAGTTCCAGCGGCGGAGGTTGCGCAGGGTTGTTGTAGCCAGGACGCCACACATGCCCGTGGCTATGATCCGAGGCGTGCCGCCCTTAGCCCGCAGCGCCGCGCCGAAGAACTCGCCTCGGTAGGCGCTGTCAGCATAGACCTAACCACGGTTCTCCGGCAGGGTGGCACCTCCGGCCAAGCCGTCATGGACATTGCCCGACGTCACCGCGAGCGCCTCGACGAGCGCCGTCTCGGCATCGGCGCTGACATTGGCCTTGAAGCCATGGATCGCGCGGCGCCTCTGATGGCCCGCCCAGGCTGCCTCGCCATAAGCGCGGCTGGCTGAGGCGATGATCGTTGCATCGGTCAGCGTGCCGGTCTTGACGATTACGGCTTTGGCCCAGAGCTGGGTGGTCACCGCCCGAACAGCGCCTGGTCTAGCTGCCGCTGTGAAACTGACCCAGGCTGGAGTGAACCCCTGAGGCTGGACCACTTGGCGCCCCGGAACTGATACACTGGTCGGACCTTCCATCAGGAGAAGGTCATGCCGTCACGAGGCCCCTACCGGCGCCATTCGCCGCAGTTCAGGCTTCAGCTATGCCAAGACATCCGCAGCGGCGCCATCGGCCGCCGTGATGCGGCCAAGCACCACAACCTGTCCACCAACCTGCTGCAGCTCTGGCTGACCCAGTACGACCGAGGCGAACTCAGCAGCGAGGAGGCGGAGGCCTCCATCATTGCCGAGTACGAGGCCAGGATTGCCGCGCTGGAGCGCAAGGTCGGCCAACTCACCATGGAGCTGGACCTAGCAAAAAAAACACCACGCCTGCGCCTCGTGAGCGACAACGAAACCTCATCGATCATCACCGGCCCCAGGCCTGCTCCATCCGAAGGGGGTGCCAAGTGATCGAGTTGCCACGCAGCACCTACTATTACCGGGCGCAGGAAGGATCCGCCGCACTGACAGACGGCGAGCTGGAGGAACTCATCGGTACCATCCAGGATGAGCTGCCTGGATATGGCTACCGCAGAGTGACGCATGAGCTCAGGCGCCGCGGCCACGTGGTGAACCACAAACGGATCGCCCGTGTCATGCGGGCCAAGGGCATGGGCATCAAGCCGCGGCGGCGCCACGTGCGTACCACCGACAGCAAGCACAACAGCCCGATTTTTCCCAACCTGTACCGCAATGTCATTCCGTCACAGGCCAACCAAGTGTGGGTGGGCGACTTCACCTACATCCGCCTTGCCTCCGGGTTCTGCTACCTGGCTGCCATCCTGGACGCGTGCAGCCGCAAGGTGGTTGGTTACGCCATCTCGCGTGCCATCGACACCAACTTGGCGCTGGCTGCACTGCGATCGGCGGTGGAGATCCGCCAACCTCCTGCCGGATGCATCTTCCACACCGATCGCGGCGGGCAATATGCGAGTGAGGCCTACCGCCGGGCGCTGGCGAACGCCGGGTTCCGAGGCTCGATGAGTTCGGCCGGTAATCCGTACCACAATGCGCAGGCGGAAAGCTTTATGAAGACGCTGAAGGTCGAGGACATCTACATTGGTGGCTACGAGACGTTCCAGGACGTCGCGGAGCGCCTGCCAAGGTTCATCGAGGAGGTCTATAACGCCAAGCGCCTCCACTCCGCGCTTGGCTACCGGTCACCCGAGGAGTTCGAACGCCAACTGGTACGGCACGTGGCCTAGTTCTGATCCAGGGTGTCCAGCCTCAGGGGTTCACTCCAACATCAATCCAAAGTGGGTCAGTTTTCAAACGGCGTTGACACCTGGTCCAGGCCCTGCCGCACCAACTCCCGGCGGAACCGCACAAAGGTCGCGCGCTCCGGTGTCGGCTCCTTGGCGGAGAAACCGCAGAACCGTCGGAACGAGGCCCTGCCGTCGAAAGCCTCCGCGAGCTTCACCTCGGAGAGGTGGTGCCAGACCGCGATCAGCATCGCCTTGACCAAGGCTAAGGGTGGCCAAGCTGGCTCGTCTCCTGCCGCAGCATGAACGCCGTCCAGGCGACCCTCGATAGGCGCTTAGTCGATCAGCTCTGCCAAATGATCCAGAGAAGATCGCCCGCTCCGCTGATCAGACATAAGGCTGAGGATCTCCTAGCCAATCCGCAGACGTGACATCCGGGGCACTCCTCGCAGCCGCCTGAGGCCCCACTGAATCACAGCAGATTTCAGCCATTCCGCGCACAGGTTTCTTAGCCGAAAGCTCGCCCAGAGACACGATCTGGCGAACGCCAGGCGGCTCCCGCATGACGGTGGCCTCCAGCGCCGCTCAGTCGGCAGGTCATGGTATTCCTCTGCCGTTGGGGACATCGCCCATGTTTCTCGCGCGTCCACAAGAGTCATGACCGTCGCAGGGCAACACAGACCTCTCGGAAAATTCAATTTTGGCGGACTACAAAGCTCTGCTTCATGCTCCTTCCAGGCCATACCAGAGCAGCCGTGGACACGTCCAACCGGGAAGGGCGTCAAAGATGCGGATTGGGACTCTGCTGAAAGCATTCAGCGGTATCATAGCAGGGCTGGCTGCTTCGTCGGCAGCGCTTGCGCAGGTTCACAGTGACCAGCCAAAGCCTCCGAATATTGGCATTCAGATCATCACAAGCAGTGATCTGATGTCCTGTGCGTCGTTGGCAGACAACTATCACCAGACGTCAGCCTGCAAGGGTGACGCAGGTGTATTTCAGACTGCACGCTTAATTTTCTCGGTTGAAGCCATGAGTTCAGCGCTTAAAAGTGCTGGCTTCACAGATGACCCGGATGCTCTCCAAGGTGCGATGCTCGCCGACGTGGCAAAGTTTGGTCCCGAAATGGCGCTCACTGCCCCAGCAATGAACCTTGTTGACATCGCTGCATTGGCACATTCGCCTTTTGGAGAGAAGGGTCCGGAGATCGCAGCAAGGGCAATGATCTCTCTAGAGTATCTTTACCCAGGGCTGGGACGGGCTATGGGCCATGATCTCAATGCCCTGGCTAGCCAGGCTGGAGTGGAAAGGCGACAGGGGCCGGAGAACTTCACGGCCTACATGGAGCAGCTCGGAGGTAAGTCCGCACCCTTGCAAGATTTTAGAGTCTTCGGGGCTCCTCCTGGCGTACAGCTACTAGTCCAGAAGATTACGGTTGGGGCTGAGCAACCAGCTACAGCCAGAAACCTTACGTCAGATTTCATCTTTCCCACACCTCTTAACTTGGGAAACAGTCGGGCAATTCCCTTTGCGTACGCCTTCGCTGAGATCGCAGCGCGCGCGCAAGCCCAGATGCTATCTTTGGTCCCCGGAATCACTCCTACGCCAGCAAGTACATCTGGTGCACAGTTCGTCGGCGATGCGCCATTTAGGGGGGGGAGCTGCCGGATGTGCAAGGACGCTTCTCAAGTTAGGCCCCCAGCTGGCGACAACAAAGTTCCAGCCTTTGATGCGGCGCCAAGCTTGGGAGCCATTTCGGCCACCATGCCGCAGACGAACGCAGATCCCGTATCCATCAGCGATGGGGTGGATCTCCTGAACGTAATGCGATCGAACATCGAAACTCGTTTGAAACAACTAAAAGAGATAGAAGAGACTGTTTCCAAGCAAGTTGCATCGAACACCCCAACTCAGGACGAAGCCTGCAGAATCGGCTGCGCGGTACAGGAAACAGCAGTTTTCTTGGGCCAGATAGCTGCAGGTGGGAGCGCCGTACTCACTAAGATAAAGGATGGGGAGTTCGACAGTATTCGCTCGGCGATTGTGGATTGGCGTAAGACTGGAACCGAAACATTAACCGGGAAGCACGCACGGGAATGTCAACTTCAGTGTGAGAAGGACATGGAGGAAGCAAACGCTGGTGGACAGCAGAACAACGACGACAAGACTGATAACAAGGATGGAGGCAAGCAGACCGAAGGAACGCAAGTCAGCGGTCAGGGTGGCGGGAGAGCAGGGGATGCGCCTAGTACGCCTGGTGATGACAAAGGTGGGGCGAAGCCCGGAAGCATGGAAGCTGCGCCAGGCTTCGACCCAGGTTATGAGCTAGGCAGTCAAGTGGCGGGCGGGCGGGCGGGTGGTACGCCTCCAACGCGCGGAGCAGATAACGGAGGCGGCCCGACCATGCCGAAAATCTGCCCTGCTGTCACCGGACCCGACTGCGGCTGCCTTGTGGCGGGCAACGGCGCAGTGAGTAGGTGTGTTCAGCCAGAGATGGAAGCCGCGCAGACGCGATCATGGCTGATCATGAACACGCCGCCAAGCGATCCCCGAAAAATCTACATCCCAGCTGCGGTTCAAGCCCCGTATGGGAGTGCTCTCTCTACCAAAGATGCCCCAGAAGGCTTTCTGGCACTCGACATGTCGCTGCTGCGACCAACACCTTGGATCAGCAATCCAGCTAGTGTCGTCAACCTGCCAGCTAGTATAGGGTCCGACTCAACGTCGCTTCCTGGGGTGAATAGCAGCGCAGTAACTCCTTTGACTATACCCCCGGGCGCATTACCACAGCCGAGCCAGAGCTTACCTCAGACCACGCCGAGCCTTGGTCGGCCGCCACGATAACAACGCGGGAGCGCAGAGCGATGGAGAGATGGTCGGCGGCGTTTTGTGCGGTCCTCTTCCTTGGAAAGGCTACCGCAGCATTGGCGCAAAATCCTCCTGATATTCGGTTAGACGACGCCTTTGCTGCAGCCAAGCATGAATTCGTTCGGCGGTCGGCAAGTGCTGATCGTCTCAACCAGAGCGCCTTTAAGATCTACTCTAATTTAGATGAGGCGGATTTACACTTCGCTCTGGGATCGGCGAGCCATAGTGCCTTACCGGACAATGCGCAACTCGGGAACTTCTGCAGCAACATCGCTAGCGTGCCGGTAGTCGTCAGAGTAGGACGCTGGTTGCCGCACAGCATCGATGACGTACGTCGCTGCTCTGGCAGTGAGATATTCTCCGCCGCGATGGTGAGCCCCAAATTCGTGGAGTTCCCTATCGCTATTCGAGGCTTTCTTCCTATGACAGAGCGCGAGAGCGTGCTGCCGACCTGGATTACGCGGGAACATATCGCGGCAGCAGCGCTCGCCAACCTGCCGGAGGGTGATTTCTCGCTACCAGAAGCTTGGGTGCAAAGCAGAGTCTGCAAGCCGAAGGATTTGCAGCCTGCTCCGGCTGACCTTCAAAAAGCTTTGGATACTGCGTCATGTAGCATCATTGATGCCGACGGGCGGCGAAGGATCGGGGAATTTCCAGCGGTTCTCAGAACCTCGCGTGATTCGCACGCGGCAGGACCCCTTGCTGATACTAGGCTTTGGCCGTTTGCAACACTAAGATTTCCTGAGAATAAAACTGAGAATTGGAATCAAATCGACGCGGGAATTCGCAGCACTCCGATAAGCATATTTACGCCGAGCGCGGATGGTGTGGAATCATCCCGGATCCAGCGCACCATCCTGCAATCTTTATGTGACGGCCTCAGCCGATCAATACAGACGCCACGGGAGATCGATGAGTGGAGAAGAGCGGGCGGCTGCTCAGCTCTGCGCCCTCAGACATCCTCGGTCCAATATACTAAAGATCTGCTATCCACCGGGCTGCTACTGACTTCTATCAGCGACTACGTACAAGCCTTAAAATTCAATCTTCCAAGGAGTAATCTTTACTCCTACATTTCGCCACAAAGAATGATAGGAAATGATACGCCAGCTCCATGGCTAGCGAAGGCGCTTCTCGCAAATCAGTACCCTGGCGCCCAGGTTATCTGGGTTTACGCAAATCCCAATCGCCTTTCGGAAGAAAATATCAAATCTTTTCTAGACAAGATTTTTAACGAAGGTTCTTCGCGCGATTATGAAGGGAGTTTGGCTTTCCTAAAAGATATTATAGAATTAAAGGACAAGCTGCGCTAGAGTAGGCTTAGATGAAGCTCTGTTCGATCTCGCTCTAATCGGCGGCAGCGGCGACTCAGGTGCCCGTTTGAGAATGGTCATGGGTGGGCGATGCGCCTGATGAGGAGCGCGCCCATGCCGACGTGGATCATGGCTTCGGAGACGTCGCAGCGGCGCTCGTAGTCGCGAACCAGGCGGCGCCAACGGGTCATCCAGCCGAAGGTCCTCTCCACCACCCAGCGGCGCGGCAGGACCTGGAAGCCTTGCTGGCCTGCCAGCTTGCGCACCACCTCGATGACGAAGTCACGGTAGGCAGCGGCGCTCATCAGCTTGCCACGGTCATAGGCGCCGTCGGCGAAGAGGTGCTTCAGCCAGGGCCAGCGCTTGCGGACCGCCTTGACGATCTGCTCAGCCCCGGCCGCGTCCTGCACGTCGGCCGCTGTCAGGTTGACCATCAGCAGGCGACCATCGGTGTCCACCGCGATGTGGCGCTTGCGGCCCTTGAGGCGTTTGGCGGCATCATAGCCCCCACCGCCTGCCGCCTGAGGCGATTTCACGGTTTGGCTGTCCAGGACCCCGGCCGAAGGACTGGCCTC
>NZ_PDOA01000060.1 GCF_003116135.1 Teichococcus aestuarii
GAACATGTAGTCGGAGCTGGCGAGGTTTGTGACGCCTTGCAGGGTGACATGGTCCACCGAGCCATCGGCTGCCTTGATGGCGAAGACGCTGCTGCCCTCGTGGTAGATGCTGGCGCCCTTGCCGAAGCCTTCCAGCACCAGCATGTCGCCGCCGGCGCGTCCGGCGCCCTGGAAGTCGGTGACCAGGTCGTGGCCCATGCCCTTGCCGATGACGAACTTGTCGTCGCCGCCGCCGCCGGTCAGCACGTCATTCCCGCCGCGGCCGTTCAGGACGTTGGGGGAGCTGTTGCCGATGATCCGGTTGGCCAGGGCGTTGCCCGTCGCCGCCGTCCAGGAGGTGCCGGTGATGATGAGGTTCTCGACATTCTCCGGCAGGGTGTAGCTGCTCAGCCAGGTCTCCACCGTGTCGGTGCCCTGGCCGGCCAGCTCCACCACCTTGTCGCCGGCGGTGTAGACGACATAGGTGTCGTCGCCCTTGCCGCCCTTCATGGTGTCGTTGCCGCCGCCGGATTTGAAGGCGTCGTGGCCATCGGTGCCGGTCAGCGTCTCGGTCTTGCTGCTGCCATAGAACCACTTGCTGGGCGCGGCGCTGGCGGGCAGCATCTTCGGCGCCTCGTCGGGCGTGCTCGGCGCGGGGGTGGTCACCACGGGCGCGGTCGGCGCCGGGGTGCTGGTGGCCGGCGGGTTGGCCACGGGCGGGGTGGTGACGGCCGGCGCCTTGATGTTGACGAGCTGCACATCATCCGCCGCCAGGCTGGAGAGCTGCACGCCCTTCAGGGTGAGGAACTGGCCGTCGCCGAGGTTCAGCACCGCGTCCGCGCCGGATTGCTGGCCGGCGGCCTTCACGGCGGCGAAGTCCTTGAAGGCGAAGCCGTCGAGCTTGATGACGTCGCTGGCGCCGGCACCGCCCCGGAAGTCGGTGATGGTGTCGTTGCCCTCGCCCTTGGCGATGATGAAGGTGTCGTTGCCGCCGCCGCCGGTCAGGATGTCGTTGCCGCCCTTGCCGTTCAGCACGTTCGGGTTGAGGTTGCCCTCCAGGCGGTTGGCCAGGCCGTTGCCGGTCAGCGTGTTCCAGCCCGTGCCGGTGAGGATCAGGTTCTCGACATTGTCGGGCAGGACATAGTTGTTGAGCCAGGTCCTGACCGTGTCGATGCCCTGGCCGGCCAGCTCCACCACCACGTCGCCGGTGGTGATGACGTAGGTGTCGTCGCCGGCGCCGCCCTTCAGCGTGTCGCCGCCGCCGCCGGTGATCTCGTCATGGCCGGCGGTGCCGGTCAGCGTCTCCTTGGCGGAGCTGCCCTTGATGGACTTGGCCGGCGCGGCGCTCACCGCGGCCTCGCCATTCGTCGGGGCCGGGCTGGTGGGCGCAGGGGTGGTCGGCGCAGGGGTGGTCGGCGCGGGCGTGGTGGGCGCGGGGGTGGCGGTCACCGGGTCGTCGGCGCCCGGCGGCTTGCCCGCGGTTTCGTCGCTGCTGCCGTTCTCGGTGGGGATGTTCGGCGTGGTGCCGGGCTTGGGCGGCGGCGTGGTGTTCTTGCCGCCGAAATCCGGCCACGTCATGTCGCCATCGCCCCAGTTGCGGAAGGCCTCCTTGAAGACCGCGCCGGTGCGGGGGTCGGAGCCGTCGGACAGCTTGCCGGGGTAGGCGGCGTCGGAGTCCCAGTAGCTCTGCAGCACCGGGTTGTGCTTCTCGAACCACTCCTTGGCCAGCTGCACGAAGGGGCCGGCATTGTCGCCCTTCACGCCCCACTCGGAATAGGCGGTGGGCTTGTTGTGCTGCTTGGCGAAGTTCTCCAGCCACTGCAGGCCGTACTTCTCGTTGACGATCCGGTTGAAGGCGGCGACCGGGTCGTTCCCCTGGTATTCCGGCTTGTAGTAGAAATCCATGCCGATGACGTCGACATACTCGTCGCCGGGATAGATCGTCGCCGGGTCGATGCCGCCATTGGCGTGGTTGATGTTCCACTCGAACTGGAAGCGGTCGGACACCTCCTTGAAGGTGCTGGCCATCTGGCGGAAGGCGCCCTTGAAGGCCTCTTCCTTGCCGATGGCATTCCAGAAGAACCAGTCGCCATTCGCCTCCCAGCCGGTGCGGACCATGATCGGCCCGTCCCCGGGGGTGCCCTTCAGGAGCGTCTCGGCCACGCTCTTATAGTACTGGTTGTAGGCCCCGCTCGCGGCCGTGCCGAGATTGCCTTCCTTGCTGATCAGCGGAATGGACCACTGGATGTCGACGCCCGTCGGCTTCCAGAGGCTCAGCTGCCAGTTCGCGGAAGAAGTGTAATCCTTCCAGTTGGAATAACCGACCACTCCATGGACGTAATCGGGCGCATCGCCCAGCCAGCCAGTGAACTTGTTCAGAAGAGCCGGGTCGTTGCCGACATATACGCCAAGAGCGGTCATGGCT
>NZ_PDOA01000061.1 GCF_003116135.1 Teichococcus aestuarii
TGTAGACGCCGGGTGAATACTCCCCAGAGGTGCCGACGGAAAATTCCCCAGGTGACCTGACCGGCTGAGTTCCTGGAGGGGAGCGGCTGGCCGCCCCGATCGCCGATGCTGCCGCTGTCCTGAGGGAGGCGGCGCCGGTGGTCAGACTGGGAGACATCATCATGCTTCTGGACCTGCACCGGCAGGGCCTGTCGGTATCCGCCATCGCTCGGCGGACAGGCTTTGATCGCAAGACGGTGCGCAAGCACATCGCGCGTGGGCTGGAGCCGCCGGCCTATGGCCCCCGGGCACCGCGGACGATGCTGTTGGACCCGTTTGTGCCCTACCTGCGGGAGCGGGTGGCGGCCTTCCCGGACCTCACAGGCCGCCGTCTGCATCGCGAGCTGCGTGAGCGGGGCTACACGGGTGGCTATACGCGGCTGACCGACCTGCTGCGCGATATCCGTCCGGTCACGGATCCCGGCTTTGAGCAGCGGTTCGAGACACCGCCCGGCCGGCAGGCCCAGGTTGATTTTGCGCAGTTCCGCACCGAATTCACGGACGAGCCCGGCGTGGTGCGCATCGTCTGGCTGTTCTCCCTGGTGCTGGGGCACAGCCGCTGGCTCTGGGCCCGCTTTGTGCTGCAGCAGGACCTGCCGACGGTGCTGCGCTGCCACCTGGCCGCCTTTGAGGCCATGGGCGGGGTGCCGACGGAGATCCTCTACGACCGCATGCGCACGGCCGTCACCGGCGAGGATGCGGCGGAGGGTATCGCCTACAACCGCACCCTGCTGGCCTGTGCTGACCATTACGGCTTCCTGCCCAAGGCCTGTCGCCCTTACCGGCCGCAGAGCAAGGGCAAGGTCGAGCGGCCGTTCCGCTATGTCCGCGAGGACTTCTTCCTGGCGCGGAGCTTCCGCAATCTCGACGACCTGAATGCCCAGCTGCAGCAGTGGCTGGACGAGGTCGCCAACGCCCGGGTGCATGCGACCACGCGCCGGGTGGTCGCCGCGCACTTCGCCGAGGAGCGGCCGCACCTGCAGCCGTTGCCGGCAGGGCCTTTCCAGGCGACGCTGCGCCTGGAGCGCCGGATCACACGCGACGGCATGGTCTCGGTGGATGGCAACCTCTACAGCGTGCCGGACAGCACCCGCCGGCGGCCGGTGGAGGTGCACCGGCTGGCCGACGCGGTGCAGATCTTCGAGGCGGGGCGCCTTGTCGCCAGCCATCCGGTGCTGGAGGGGCGTGGCCAGCGGCGGATCGCCAGCGGACATCGCCGCCAACGGTCTCCGGCCAACAGCACCACACCGCGCGAGGAGTTTCTCCTGCCGGCCCACTCGGGCGAGGTGGTCTCCCGCCGCTCCCTCGAGTTCTACGCGGCCGTCGGACAGCGCCTGGCCAGCCAGGGCCTGCGGAAATGAGGGAGGACCTCTCCGTGCCCCCGACCCTGGAGCGGCTGCGCCGTCATCTGGTTGGCCTGCGCATGCCCCGCGCCCTGGAGATGCTCGACCATATGATGCGCCAGATCGAGCGTGGCGAGGTCGGCGCCCTGGAGGCACTTGAGGCGCTGCTCGCCGAGGAACTGACGTTGCGCGAGAGCCGGCGGATCAAGGCGGCCCTGCAGATGGCACGCCTCGGCACCATCAAGACGCTCTCGGCGTTTGACTTCGCGTTCCAGCCCTCGCTGGACCGGCACCGCATTCTGGCGCTGGCGCAGCTCGACTTCATCACCCGCCATGAGGTGGTGCACCTGCTCGGGCCACCGGGTACGGGTAAGAGCCACCTGGCCATTGCGCTTGGCGTTGAGGCAGTGCGGGCCGGCCACAGTGTCTACTTCGCGACGCTGGCCGACATCGTCGCCTCGCTGGGTCGGGCCGAACGGGAGGGATCCCTGCGGGAGCGGATCCGCTTTCTCTGCCGCGCATCACTGCTGATCGTGGACGAGATCGGCTACCTGCCGATCAGCAGCGGCAGCGGGAACCTGTTCTTTCAGCTGGTCAACGCCCGCTACGAGCGCGGCGCCATGATCCTGACCTCCAACCGCGGCTTTGCCGAATGGGGCGAAGTGTTCGGTGATCCGGTGGTGGCCACCGCGCTGCTGGACCGGCTGCTGCACCACGCCGTGGTCGTGTCGATCGAGGGCTCCAGCTACCGCCTGCGCCAGCATGCCGACCTGGTGCCGGAGAGCCTGCGCCCTGCCGCCGCCACCCTCGCGCAGGCTCCGCCACGACGCCGCGGAAGGCCGCCCAAGCCAAGAGGTGCCGATCCCAGCAACGGCTGATCCCCAAAACCCAAACTGGGGAATTTTACCTCGGCACTTCTGAGGATGATTCAGGCGGCGTTGACA
>NZ_PDOA01000062.1 GCF_003116135.1 Teichococcus aestuarii
CCGCTATTGCCGCCACCACCCGCTCGCGCAGATCCACTGACAGCGCTTTCGACATGCCCGTCGCCCCTCCAATACCAGGGCAACTGAATCACCTTCCGCCCGGCGCCGGGATCACAAGCGATTCAGTTAGGCCAAAAACCGCTCTAGGCAATCGCCGCGCCGGGCCAACGCCACCCTTCCGCTGAGCCTTCCCATGCCCCACGGGGAAGCCGTGCTCGCCGTCACCATGACGAGCTTCGCCATCTGAGACCGACGCCATCCTCTGGGCCTTCGCACTGGCTTGCTGGCTGGCGGCCGGGCAGGGCTGGCCCAATAGCTCTAATGCTCTGGCTAGGCCCGCTCATATCTACAGGCATGGCCCTCGTCCTGCTGCTCTGCTACGCGCTCCGGCTGGCGCTGGGGGCCTGGCCCGGCCCTGGTGCTCGCCAGCCTGGCCGCCACGCTGCTCTGAGGCAAGCCATGACCGCACAAGACGCAAAAGACCTGCACCCTTCTTGCCCTGGCTCCTGCTCCGGCGCGGGCCGCAGCCTGACGCGGCGCGGCTTGCTGCGGGCGGGGCGGGGGGCGGCTCTGGGAATACTGCCTGGGCTCGCCGTGCCGCCGGTGCTGGCCCAAGGTCCCCTCCGCATCACGCATGCCTTCGGCGAAATCCTTTTGCCGGAGCCGCCCCGGCGGGTCGTCTCGCTCGGCTTCCAGACGCAGGACACATTGCTGGCCCTCGGCGTGCAGCCCGTGGCGGTGCGCCGATGGTATGGCGACCAGCCAGCCTCCATCTGGCCCTGGGCCCAACCCTTCCTCTCCGGCTCCCTGCCTGTCGAACTGCCCACCGAAATCTCAGTCGAGCAGGTGGCCGCGCTGGCGCCGGACCTGATCGTGGGCATCGGCTCGGGAATCACACCGGCGCAGTACGCGCTCCTGTCGCGCATCGCGCCCGTGCTGATGCATGCGCCGGGGCAGGCGGTCTCCACGCCCTGGGCAGTGCTGACTCGCAGCCTGGGGCTGGCGCTTGGCCGGCAGGAGCTGGCGGAGGAACGGATCGGGCAGGCGCAGGGGTTGATCGACGCAGCCCGGGCCCGCCATCCCGGCTGGGAGGGCCGTACGGCGCGGATCGCCTATGCCTTTGGCGGCGAGGTCGGTGCATATGCCCGCGAGGACACGCGCGGCGCCTTCCTGGCGGAGCTGGGCTTCGTGGTGCCGCCGCTGCCGGCGCAGGCGCTGCGGCGCGGCTTCTACGGAGTCCTCTCGCCGGAGGATCTCTCGCCCCTGGAAGTGGATCTGCTGATCTGGATGACGAGCGAGTCGAGCGCGGCCATCACCAACATTCCGATGCGACGCTTCCTACGCGCCCACAGGGAGGGGCGCGAGATCCTGGTCAGCTGCATGGTGGCCGGCGCCCTGTCCTTCGGCAGCATCCTCTCAGTGCCCTATGCCCTTGCCGCGCTGGAGGCAGAGATCGTGGCGGCGCTGGACGGCGATCCGGCCACGCCAGTCGCCTCCGCCGTACGATCCGGCCTTGCGCCGTAAGGCCGGGCGGTCCGCTTCAACTCCGCACCAATACGCGGCCGCCCTGGCTCAGCGGAGAGGCCTCCTCTGCCGACACCGTACCCGCCAGCTTGTGGTGGTCCCATGAGCCCTGATTTTCCTGAGACTGCTTCACCTCAAGAGATGACCTGGTGAACACCCGTCGGGCGCGCCGACAATGTCAATTCCTGCATAATCTGCCGCTCGATAATAATTAATCTATTGTTTCCGCAAAATTTTATTTCCAATCTACCGATAATATATTTATTGTTACAGAACAAAAACTGATTCACGATACTTCCCGCGCTGAAATACGCAAAATTTTGAGCTGTGACGCTAAGTGCCCGTTTGAGAATGGTCATGGGTGGGCGATGCGCCTGATGAGGAGCGCGCCCATGCCGACGTGGATCATGGCTTCGGAGACGTCGCAGCGGCGCTCGTAGTCGCGAACCAGGCGGCGCCAACG
>NZ_PDOA01000063.1 GCF_003116135.1 Teichococcus aestuarii
TCCCTCAGGACAGCGGCAGCATCGGCGATCGGGGCGGCCAGCCGCTCCCCTCCAGGAACTCAGCCGGTCAGGTCACCTGGGGAATTTTCCGTCGGCACCTCTGGGGAGTATTCACCCGGCGTCTACAGCTGGTGGCATCGCGTTCACGCTGTCCTATCTGCGCGGCGCCATGATGCTGCTGGTGTTGATTGCGGCCGTCCTGATGTTGCGTGGCGACATGACGGTCGGCTGGGGTGTCCGCAAGATCATCCTGGGGCTTATCGTCCTCGCCCTCTTGCAAGTCGGCAACTACAACGCCGTCATTCGTGAGCCCTTCTGGACAACGATTCCAAACGGTATCGCATCAGCATTGAATGGGGGTCCTGTGAGTATCACAGCTGCCCAACGGTTCAACAGCATCGCTCAAGCGATCGAGCACGTCGTCGCTCTGGCGGATCAGCGTATTGGCAATCCGTTCTGGAACATCCGTGCCAGCATCTCTGTCAGCATCGTGCAGCTGTTCCTGCATCTCTTCCTAGCATTTGTATTCGCGGTCTGGCAGGTCGCGCGCGTGGCCACGGCGCTGATCATCTCCGCCGGGCCGTTCCTGCTGATCGCCGCCTTGTTCGAGACGAGCCGGCAGTACGTCCTCGACTGGTTCGGCAAGCTGATCTCCGTCTCCGCCCTGACGCTGTATTCCTGGGTTATGACGGAGATCGCGCTGGCGGGTGGCATGACTTGGATCCAGCAGCGCTTCACCGCCGACAACGGCATGTCGGCGACCATTTCCGATCTCCTCAGCCTCTGTGCCTGGTTCTTCATCTGCTCCCTGATCATGGTCGGCCTGCCCATGCTGGCTTCCATCGGTGGGAGTGGCGGCGCGGGTGTCGCGACCAGCGTCGGCGCTGGCCTGGCGGGCGGCAAAGCCGCCAGCGGCGCGGCCACGGCCTCCGCCGCCCGCCTGGGCGCCGCCATCGGCGCCTCCCTCAAGCGGAGCATGGGCCGTGGTGGCCGCTGAGACAGCAACAAGGACCCGATCCGTCATGATGTCCGCTTTCCGACCGTTGGTCCTGGTTCTGGCTGCTGTCGCCCTGGCCGGTTGCGCCGGGCTCGACACGGGGCGGGAGGCACGGGCCTGCCAGGGCACGCCTTTTGTGCTGAATGCCGGGCTGTGGACGCCGGCGCCGGAGGATCTGCGATGAGCGCGACGTCGGCACCCGAGGAGGCGATGGCCGCCTTCCGGTCCAGCTCCACGGCGGCTGTGGTCAGCCCAGAGGAGGCCGCGGCGCATTACCAGCGCATCCTGCAGTCCCAGACCGCTTCGCAGCGGCGCGACAACCGGCGCTCCCGCATGGCGCTCGCCACCAGCCTCAGCCAGATCGCCGTGTCCGTGGCGCTGGCCGGCGCCGTGGTGTTCCTGCTGGCGCGCGAGAAGACCCAGATCGTCTACGTCGCCTTCAACAGCGACGGCACCTTCCGCACTTCGGCCTCGGAGCGGGACCTGACCACCTCGGATCGCCGGGCGGCGATGTCGGCCACCCTTTGGCGCTATGTGGCGGCCCGCGAAGGCTACAGCTCGGCCGGCCATCCCGAGGCGCAGCAATTCGTCTACATCCTTTCCGACAAGGCGGTGGGCGATGCCTACCAGGCCAGCGTCGATCCCAGAAACGAGCAGAGCCCGTTCCGGGTCTATGGCACCCGCACCCAGGCGCAGATCGAACGCCGCACCGAGAATTTGTTCTGCATCCGCGACGCCGCCCTGGAAGGCTGCGGCGGCCGGGATCCCGACAGCTACAAGGTCTGGTTCACCCGGACCCAGCGTACCGAAGGGCAGCGGGAGGTCCGCCGGAACTATTCGGCCACCATCCGCTTTCGCGCCGGGGTCAAGGTGCCGTCCTGGCAGCTGGTGACCCACAATCCGCTCGGCCTGCAGGTCACCGAATATTCCATCACCGAGGAAGGAGCCATGCCATGAGCCGCATGCCCGCTTTGGCCGCGGTGCT
>NZ_PDOA01000064.1 GCF_003116135.1 Teichococcus aestuarii
ACCGTGAGGCCTGGCCGCCTCGATCAGCGGCTCCCACACCGCCCAGGTCGCATCCGTGAGAAGCTGCTCGTCCTTGCCCTTCGCCATACCCAAAACATGGGAGTAGCATTCAAGCTCTAACAGGCCTTAAACATCAGAAGGACCAGCAACCAGTAAACTGAGCGCAGGTTACGAAATCGGAATATAACAATAAATCTACAAGCGGAATGTCTCATATCGTACAGACGAACGCCCTGCAGCCTGCGAGCGGCTGGGTGCTGAGTCCGGATTTTGTTTGATTTTAAAACCAGCCGCCGTCCGATCAGTCGGGCAAGGGGAATTACATGGGAAAGAACCTGATCCTGGCACGTGTGGGCAAGAACTCGCTGCACCGGTGCTGGATAGACCAGGGCAAGCCACGGGATTGGGACCTCTACCTTTGTCCGTTCCAAGAGATCCCGCCCCAGACAGACCTGGACTGTATCGTGGGCCACGTTATTCCCGGCCCGAAGTGGACAGGCCTCCGGCAGCTCCTCAACGACTGGAATGGCTGGCGGGAATACGACCACATCTGGCTGCCGGACGATGACATTCTGGCCACGCAGGACACCATCACCGCGATGTTCGATGCGGCACGCGCGCTGCAGTTCCAGCTTTTCGCGCCGGGCCTGCATGAGGGGTCGCACTACGCCCATTACATCGGCATGCGGAATCAGAGTTTCTTTGCGCGCCGTGTCGGCTTCGTGGAAATCATGGTGCCAGGCTTTAGCCGGGCTGCGCTGGAGAAGCTCCTGCCCACCTTCGATCTCTCAACGACGGGCTGGGGGTGGGGACTTGATTCGCTCTGGCCGAAGCTCCTTGGCTACCAGGGCCTCGGCATGATCGATGGCGTTCCGGTCCTGCACACAAGGGCCGTAGGGCAGTTCCGGGACGCGGAGCTCGGCAGGCGGGTGAACGAGGAATCCGACCGCATCCTGGCCGAGCACGAATGCGGCCAGCGCATGATTACCTTTGCCGGCATCGACCGCGACTTGCGCGAGCGGCAGCTCTCGCCTGACCAGCTCCTCGTGGAACTCGTGCGAGGTTGGCAATACTTGCTTGACCGCGACCCCAGGGTGCTGCGCTGGGTCGTAGAGCAGCAGCGGCCAGCCTTCGAGTGGCCCGGCTATGCGGTGGCTGGCTCGCCAACCAGCCCGGGCTGACGGCTCGGGCATGCCGGCCGAGCGGTCTGGCCGACAGCCTCCGGAGCTTCTGCCGGTCTGGTGGGCGTAGTGTTCAGCCTGCCTGGCTTGGCCCTACCCCGTTTCAGTGGGCACGGGTTGGGGCCGAGGTGGCCGCGGCGAGTTGTTCCATCCCGGTCGGCGCCTTGCCGCCGGTCGCCGAGCGGAGGCGCTGCCGATCGCAGAAGCCTCCGGTGAAGCCGGAGAAAGCGGAGCTGGCGGCCTGTTGGCTCTCGAAGGGCTCATCCTGCCTCCGCTCGGTCTTTCGGCTGCCGAGGAAGCTTTCACGGGGGCCTTGTCCCGGCGATCGCCTTTCCGGCTCATCGAGCAGAGGATGCCGTGTTGGGCGAGCAGGCGCCATTGGCCATGGGCAGCGCAGTGGTTGCCGCCGCCACGCATGGTATCCGCTGGCGCTCACCTCGGGGGCCGAGCACATCACCCGCGCATGGAGCACCTCGCGGTGGTGCCCGGTGGAACGGAGGCTTTGAGCAGCGCGTGGTCCTGGATGCTGAGTGGCATCAGCCATGGCCGGCGCCTCCCGCCGGTGCTGGCCTGAAGGGCCTGCGCGATACCGTACAGACAGGCCGAGCTTCGCCCTTTATGTACGGCCCATCGCCCGCTGAGGTTTT
>NZ_PDOA01000065.1 GCF_003116135.1 Teichococcus aestuarii
GCGAGGCCTGACCGCCTCGATCAGCGGCTCCCACACCGCCCAGACCGCATCCGTGAGAAGCTGCTCGTTCCTGTCCTTCGCCATGCCCAAAACATGGGAGCAGCATTCAAGCTCTAACAGACCCTAGTTCACCCACGACAACGAGGTTCACCCCCATCGCGCACTGGGAGATCGCTCCCCACGCCTGTTCATCCGTGCCACGCTAACAACCTGACCCTGTCCGAGCATTCAGGGGCAACAACAACTTCGAGACACCCACCGGACGGGAACAACTGCCGCTCCTGCCGCCCGCTCATGAGCCGCTCTTTGCCCGAGACCCGGGGCTCGTCGGCAACCCGGAAACCGGATAGGGCGAAGCCGAGAACAGGCATTGCTGCTGATCGAAGAGCCAGCGCAGAGCGTTGGGACATCCGTCGAAAAGGTATTGCCATCCGCGCACGAGTTCCACGAGTAGCTCCTCCGGGGTGAGTGAGGCTTCTCGGAGGTCGGGCCCTATCCCCGCAAATGTTACCATGCGCTGGCCGCACTCAAACTTGGCGAGGATGTCGTCAGATTCCTGCATCACGCGGCGGCTCAGATCCGCATCCCTAAACCCCCCAACGGGACGTGTGTGCACCACCGTCACCCCGTCGATGATGCCGACGTGCTCGTAACCGAGGATCTTCGGCCAAGCGGAATCGAGGCCGAAGCCCCATCCTGTGGTCGAGAGCGCGAACGTTGGAAGGAGTTCCTCGAGAGTCGCTCGGCGGAAGCAGGGCACCATGATCTCTACGAAACCGGCCCGCCTTGCAAAGAAGCTCGCGTTCCGCATCGCGATGAAGTGGGCATAATGCGAGGTCTCGTGCAGGGCCGGCGCGAAGAGATGAAAGTCGAGCGCGCGCCCAACCTCGAACATATCCGTAATAGCGTCCTGTCTGGCGAGGATGTCGTCGTCGGGGAGCCAGATCTGGTCGTAGTCACGCCAGCCGGGCCATGCGTTCAGCAGCTTGGTCAGGCCGGTCCATTTCGGGCCGGGGATGACATCGCCAATCTGGCAATCCAGGTCCTCCTGCGGCCCGATCTCCTCGTAGGGACAGAGATAAAGGTCCCAGTCTCGCGGCTTGCCTGCATCGGTCCAACACCGGTGAAGCGATTTCCGACCAACCCGGGCGATAACGAGAGAGCGGCTCATGAGGCCTCCGCAAAATAGTCCGATCCGCCGACTGCATGCTCCGCAGTCCGATGACGAGGCATCAGCATTAACATAAGCTTCGTCAATGCCGGGGTTTCAGGCGGTCAACGCACAGAACCCTTCAAAGATTATTAATCAGTGTTATCAGCTTGGCCCTATGGGCTCACTCAGCGCGGGTGGGAAAGTCTGCTCTTGCCAACTAGCCGGTCAAGCGCACGGCGCTGGATGCCGTAGCATTCGCAGCTTGCGCTCTCGAGGCCCGGCCGGTCCGTCACCTCCATGCGGCCGCGCTCGTAGCGGATGAACTGCGCCTTCAGCATGCGGGCCGCCACGGTCACGCCGGCCCGCCGCACCCCCAGCATCATCGACAGGAACTCATGCGTCATGGGGAACTCGTCCCCCTCTGCCCGGTCATGTGCCATCAGCAGCCAGCGGGCGAGGCACTCGTTGATCCCGTGCCGGCCGTTGCAGGCTCCGCTCCGCACCACCTGCCCGTGATGGGCCAGGGCGTAGCGCAGCAGCAGATGCCGCAGGTCGCGGTCCTCGTCCATCGCCTCGCGCAGCGCGCCGGCGCTCAGGCGGAAGGCATCGCCGGGGGCCTGCACCATGGCCTCCAGGTCGTCGAACTCATCGGCGA
>NZ_PDOA01000066.1 GCF_003116135.1 Teichococcus aestuarii
CGGGTGGCCGCGGATATCGCCGGGTAGAGGTGCTGACGGGTCCTGGACGCCGTCGCCGGTGGTCGGAGGAGGCCAAGGCGCAGATTGTCGCGGAGACGCTCGCACCCGGCGCCGTCATCGCCGAGGTGGCGCGTCGCTGGCAGATCTGCTCACAGCAGGTGTTTACCTGGCGGCGCGAGATGCGGCACAGCGTGGCGCCCTCGTTCGTGCCGATCGTGGCGGAGCCCAGTATGGCGCCGCACGTGTCCACTCCATCGCCCTGCATCGAGATCCAGGTGGCTGGGGCTCTCGTGCGGGTCTTGCCGGACACGGATCCGGCTCTGTTGGTCATGGTGCTCCGCGCGCTGCGGACCGTGGCGGAGTGATCACGCTGCCCGCGGGTGCGCGTGTTCTGCTGGCCAGCCGACCGGTGGATTTCCGCAAGGGCGCGCATGCCTTGGCGGCTCTGGCGGCCGAGGTGCTGAGTGCCGATCCCTTCTCGGGCGTAGTGCTGGTGTTCCGCGCCAGGCGCGCCGACCGGATCAAGATCGTGCTCTGGGATGGCAGCGGGCTGGTGTTGATCAGCAAGCAGTTGGAGGGCGGCCCGTTCCGCTGGCCACCCATCATCGACGGCGCGGTGCGGCTGACGCCGGTGGAGTTCGCCGCGCTGTTCGACGGCATCGACTGGACGCGGGTGCAGAGCACAAAACGAATTCCCACGCCGGGCGTGGCTGCGTAGAATCGCGGGTGTGATGGTCGCCACGGACAGCATGCCGAGCCTGCCGGAGGATCCCGCGGTCCTGCGGGCGCTGCTGCTGGCGACGCTGGAGCAGCGCGATGCCGCCATGGCCGAGCGCGACGCGCTGGCGGCGCGGAACGAACAGCTGCACCACCTGCTGATGGCGCTCAAGCGGCGGCAGTTCGGGCAGAAGTCGGAGCGGCTGCCGGAAGACCAGCTGTTGTTCGCGTTCGAGGAGATCGAGGCGACGCTGGCGACCGGCGAGGCCGAGGTGGGCCAGCGCTCGAAGGCGCTGCGGGACCAGCAGGCCAGGCGCCGCCGCGGCAACCGTGGCCAGCTGCCCGCGCATCTGCCACGCATCGAGCAGGTGCTGCTGCCCGAGCGGGAAACCTGCCCCTGTTGCGCTGGCCTGCTGGTCGAGATCGGCGCCGACAGCGCCGAGCGGCTCGACGTGCTGCCAGCCCGGTTCCGGGTGCTGGTGACCAGGCGGCCCAAGCTCGCTTGCCGCGCCTGTCCCGGCGTGGTGCTGCAGGCGCCCGCGCCGGAGCGACTGGTACCCGGCGGGCTGCCGACCGAGGCCACCGTCGCCCAGGTGCTGGTGGCCCGCTACGCCGACCACCTGCCGCTGTACCGCCAGGCGCAGATGCTGGCGCGGCAGGGGCTGACCCTGGGACGCGAGGTGCTGGCCGACTGGCTGGGCACCGCCGCCCAGGAGATCCGGCCGGTGGTGCGGCGCCTGCGCGAGATCCTGCTCGCCTCGCCCCGGCTGTTCGCCGACGAGACCACCCTGCCGGTGCTCGATCCGGGACGTGGCAAGGTGAAGAAGGGGTACGCCTGGGCACTGGCGCGCGACGACCGGCCCTGGGGTGGCACCGATCCCCCGGCGGTGGTGTTCCGCTACGCCCCTGGCCGCGGGCAGGAGCATGCCAGGGCGCTGCTGGCGGGCTACCGCGGCATCGTCCAGTGCGACGGCTACGCCGCCTACAAGGCGCT
>NZ_PDOA01000067.1 GCF_003116135.1 Teichococcus aestuarii
TCCGTTTCGCCCAGGGGTGATGCCGTTTGCGGTGGTGATGGCGGCTGTGGTGGCCTCTCCGCTGCTGGGGGTGGGTGTTGCGCGCGCGCAGACGCTGCAGGAGGCGCTGAGCCAGGCCTACGCCAACAACCCGACGCTGCAGGCGCAACGGGCGCAGCTGCGCGTGGTGGACGAGAACGTGCCGCAGGCGCTGGCGGGCTGGCGGCCGAGCGTGGTGGTGGCGGGCAATGCGGGCTACGTGAACGGGCAGACGCGGTCGCGCACCTCGGACATCTTCGGCAACACGCGGCCCGTCTACAGCGACGCGGACCGGCAGACGGCGGGGCTGAACGCCACGGTGACGCAGCCGCTCTACAGCGGCGGCCGGACGCAGGCGGCGACCAAGCGGGCGGAGAACCAGGTCCTGGCGCAGCGGGCGCGGCTGCTGGCGGCGGAGCAGCAGGTGCTGTCGGACGTGGTGCAGGCCTATGTGGCGGTGATCCGCGACCAGGAGACGCTGCGGCTGAACGTCAACAACGTGCAGGTGCTGCAGCGCCAGCTGGACGCGACGAACGAGCGCTTCCGGGTGGGCGAGATCACCCGCACGGACGTGGCGCAGGCGGAGAGCCGGCTGGCGGGGGCGCGCTCGGCGCGGGCCAATGCCGAGGGCACGCTGCAGACCAGCCGGGCGACCTTCCGCCGCGTGGTCGGGCTGGCGCCGGAGCGGCTGGTGGCGCCGCAGCCGCTCTCGGTGCCGGTGCGGGCGGAGGCGGATGCGCGCGAGGTCGCGATGCGCAACAACCCGGCGGTGGTGGCGGCGCTGTTCGACGAGGCGGCGGCGCGCGACGCGGTGGACGTGCAGATGGCGGCGCTGCTGCCGCAGGTGAGCGTGCAGGCGCAGGCCTTCCGCTCGGACAACCAGCAGCAGCCGCACACGCGCGGCACGGGCCAGCAGATCACCGCCAACCTGTCGGTGCCGCTCTACCAGGGCGGCGCCGAGCACGCGGCGGTGCGGCAGGCGCGGCAGGATGCGGTGCGGCTGCGGCAGGTGGTGGACGACCAGCGGCGGCAGGCGATGCAGCAGGCGACGCAGGCCTGGGAGGGGCTGCAATCGGCCCGCGCCCAGGTGGAGAGCGTGCGGGCGCAGATCCGCGCCGCCGAGATCGCGCTCGACGGCGTGCAGCGCGAGGCGGTGGTGGGCAGCCGCACCACGCTCGACGTGCTGAACGCCGAGCAGGAGCTGCTCAACGCCCGCGTCACCCTGGTGCAGGCGCTCTCCAGCGTCGTCACCGCCAGCTACAACCTCGCCGGCGCCGTCGG
>NZ_PDOA01000068.1 GCF_003116135.1 Teichococcus aestuarii
GGCCGTGCGCGGCGAGCGAGGTGGGGACGCGGAAGAACACCGCCGGATAGTCGGGGATGGGGTTGTTCCCCTCCTTGGCGTGCAGCGCGTAGTTCAGCCCGATGCAGACGACCTTGCCGGGGCGCGGGATGACGGGCAGCAGGGTCAGCTCGGCGAGCGGCCGGCGCGGCGCATCGGCGAGGCGCGCCGCCAAGGCGGGGGCGCCCTCCGGCAGCCCGAGCGCGGCCAGGGCCAGGGCAGGGTCCTGCGGCAGGCCCGGCACCACGTCGGCGAGGAGAACGACCTCCGTGCCCAGCCGGGCACCGAGGGCCGCGCGTCCCTCGTGCTGGAAAGCGATCAGGCGCACAAACCGTTCCTCCAAAAATTTTGGCAGAGGTTTTATCGAAATTATTCCCTCGTCAAGCTGGAATTCCGAAAACTTGCCTGTCCATAACCGGGGAGCGATGATGCTCGGGTCATGTCCCAAGCCTTTTCCTTCGCCGATGCGCGCGATCCGACCCTTGCCACAGCCGTCCACCGCCGGCTGCGAGAGGACATCCTCTCTGGCCGACTGCCGCCAGGCCAGAAGCTGAAGCTGCGCGACCTGGCGGAGAGCTACGGAGCCGGTGCCTCGCCCATGCGCGAGGCACTCTCCCGTCTCGCCGCCGAGGGGCTTGCGGAGCAGATCGAGCATCGCGGCTTCCGCGTTGCGGCGGCGGCGCCTGGCCAGCTCCATGGCCTGATCCGTAGCCGTGTGCTGGCCGAAGGCGCGGCACTGCGGGAAGCCATCCTGCGGGGCGATGCCGCCTGGGAGGAAGCGCTGCTCCTGGCCGAGCACCGGCTGAATCGCGCCGCCCGCTCGCTCGATCCCAACCGTTTCGTCAGCAACCCGGATTGGGAGGCCTGCCACCTGCGGTTCCACCAGGCCCTGCTGTCCGCATGCGGGGCGCCGCCCCTGCTGGCCTTCTGCGACCGGCTGCGGGAGGAAGCGCAGCGTTATCGGGCGCTTTCCAACACCTTGGCCTATCCGGGCCGCGACGTGGCAGCGGAACATGTCATACTCGCCCGTGCGGCGCTGAATCGCGATGCCGACGAGGCTGTCGCCCTCCTGGCGCAGCATTACGAGCGAACCGGCGCCTTTATCGGGGCCGACATGGGGAGCGGCATCGGGTGACCGCTGCCGCCTCCTTAGTGCCCGTTTGAGAATGGTCATGGGTGGGCGATGCGCCTGATGAGGAGCGCGCCCATGCCGACGTGGATCATGGCTTCGGAGACGTCGCAGCGGCGCTCGTAGTCGCGAACCAGGCGGCGCCAACG
>NZ_PDOA01000069.1 GCF_003116135.1 Teichococcus aestuarii
GCACCGGAGGTGATCATGCCGGAAAGGGCCAGACCCGTGCCCCACCCCGGTTCCAATGGCTCATCGCCGCCGCCTCTGACCATGCTCCACTAAAATCTTGCCCGGACCAGTTGATGGGGGCTGGTCATTCGGCCGGGGTTCTGGACAGCCAGACGGTGAAGTCGCCTCATGCGCCGGGCGGTGGGGGCTATGATGCTGCCAAGCGGCTCAAGGGCTGCAAGCGCCACATCGCGGTGGACACCGATGGCCGCCTGCTGATGGTCAACCTGACGGCGGCCGACGTGCAGGACGCGGCCGGGGCCGAGCAGATCGTCAAGGCGATCCGCAAGCGCTGGCCCTGGCTGAAACACCTTTTCGCTGACGGCGCCTATGACCGCGGCAAGCTGATGAGCGTCGCTGCCTACCGTGACTTCGTCATCGAGGTGGTGCGCAAGCTGACAGGCCAACAAGGCTTCCAGGTCCTGCCACGCCGCTGGGTGGTGGAGAGGACCTTCGGCTGGATGACCCGCTGGCGTCGCCTGGTCCGTGACTACGAGCGCCGCTCCGACGTCTCCGAAGCCATGATCCACGTCGGCATGGGCGCGCTCCTCATCAGGCGCATCGCCCACCCATGACCATTCTCAAACGGGCACTAAGCCTGGTGTCCGGTCGAATTGGGGGCCGCTCCACTCAGTCATCCCTTGGCTCGATGCTCGATATTCTGACGTCAGAACTCCGGCCCGCCAGGAAGGGCCGCAGGGCCGGCAGTTTTACCGTAAGCGCGGCCTGAACATCCTTCTTCCCAATCGTGCCGGTACTGTGGTGCCTCGCCTTCAGGTGGGGAGCTTCGAGCCGACATTATGGTCGATGTTAATGACGACGCGGGTGGCCGCGGATATCGCCGGGTAGAGGTGCTGACGGGTCCTGGACGCCGTCGCCAGTAGTCGGAGGAGGCTAAGGCGCAGATTGTCGCGGAGACGCTCGCACCCGGCGCCGTCATTGCCGAGGTGGCGCGTCGCTGGCAGGTCTGCTCACAGCAGGTGTTCACCTGGCGGCGGGAGATGCGGCACAGCGTGGCGCCCTCGTTCGTGCCGATCGTGGCGGAGCCCAGTATGGCGCCGCACGTGTCCACTCCATCGCCCTGCATCGAGATCCAGGTGGCTAGGCTCAGGACCTATTAAATGATCTCTTGCGCTTTGATTTTTCTGTGATTCCATGGCGGCCGGAAGTGCTGCCATGGCTGACCTGTTCTGGCTCACAAAGGCACAGATCGAGCGGATCACGCACTACTTCCCGCTCTCACACGGAGTGCC
>NZ_PDOA01000006.1 GCF_003116135.1 Teichococcus aestuarii
GGCCTGGTCGTGCGCACCATCGGCCTGGCCCGGGCCGAGGTGAAGATCGGCCTGGCCAATCTCGCCTACAACATGAAGCGGCTTGTCTGGCTGAGCGGCAAGGCCGCGCCAGCATAGCGATCCGCCCAGCGGGCCAGCGACCACGCCGCGGTCGTGGCTCCCTCGCCAGGGCTACACACCTCGCCCCCCCCGTTGCCGCCGCAGCAGCCTCAAACCACCCTCAGAAGCAGAAGCCGCTGGGTTTCTGGAGGTGTCCAGTTGGCTCTTATAAAGCAAGAGTCGTCGGCTTTGTGATTGCGCGCGCCAGCGCAAGGGCAGAGGCTATCTGATGTCGCTGCAAAGCGGATTAGTCGCCTCCCAGCATGCTCCCTGTCATGAACTTGCCTGCCCTTCAGAACCGACACAGTACGACGCGCATCGTCCCGTCGGTTGAGTTGATCATGACAACGAGGGTCGGACCTTGTGTTATCACACCCTTCTTGAACACTCTTCGGTAGACGATTATCCACATCGCATGTTTGACGCCATCAAACATGCTACGCAGACATTGTCTGTCTTCCAGAATAGGAAAGACGGAGTAGGAGATAACGAATGGGTCGCCGTCCTCCCTCTGCTCTTGCGCGCAAACCTGCTGCCACAGCCTCGCTGGAACCTTCGGTACCTCATACGCAGGTTTTGCTTTTGTCCAGCGCCAAAGGCGGCAGCGCAAAGACGACGAGCACCCGTAATCTCGCGGCACTCGCAGCTCGCGATGGATACCGAGTGGGCACGATCGACCTGGACATGCAGCGCACGCTGACACGGTGGTGGAACCGCCGACCAGATCAGCTGCCCGCTATTCACCATTTTGACAAAGTCAACATGGCTGAAGCGGCCGAGGCAATTCAGGAACTCACTTCCCTCAAGGAATTTGACTTCCTATTCATCGATACGCCGCCGGGTATTGAGCATGATACGGAACAGCTGCGTGCTGTCATTCGGCTGGCTGGACTTGTGCTGATTCCTACCAGCCAGGGCGGCGAGGATCTGGAGTCCGTGGCTGAATGGATGAAGCTCGTGCGCACCGAAGGGCGTCCGGCCTTTTTCCTTCTTTGCAAGACGGACCGCGATGTCAGCAGCCTGGGGGAAGCGCGGCACTATCTGTCGTCAGTGGGAAAGCTGTGCCCACACGATGTGCGGCATATGCAGGCGGTCATGCGTACCTATTTCGACGGCAAGGGCGTCGGCGACCTGACAGGCAAGATGGGTCGTAAGGCAGCGGAAGATTATGAAGCGGTCTGGAATTTCGTTCGGTTCGAACTGGGGCTGGAGAAGTGACGATGGCTGTCGATCCCAAGGAGCGGTGGGGCGCCCGCAAGGCAGCTTCGCGCCGCGCTTCCATTCTCACCATTGCCCATGAGGATGTCGAAACGCCGCGGACGACCGTCTATAAGCTCTCCAATGAGACAGAGGTCGTCCGAGAGGTAGAGGTTCTTTGGGAGACCGCCCAGAGAGCATTTCTCGCCATCGGCCGACTTCTTGTCCAAGCAGAGCGGCAATTCAGGGGCAGCTTCGAGAAGGACATTATCAGCCGGCTGCCTTTCAACCGTTCCGTCGCGCATATGCTGCGGACTGTCGCGGAAAAGGTCGAGCAGGGATATGTACCGGAGGCTGAGTTGCCGCGAAGCTACGCTGCCGCTTTCCGTCTGGTGACGCTGGAGCCAGAGGCATTGGAGGAGGCGAGAAGCCGCGGCCTCGTTTCTCCTCATACGCCACGCTCCGCCATTGAGCGGTTTCGGCAGGAACTGAAATCACAACGGATCGCCGCCAGTGGCGAAGCTGCGCTCCTGGCCGTCAAACGACGGGATCTGCTCTCGCGTCTGGAGCGCGCGAAGCGGGAGGTGGAGAAGCTGTCTCAGGAACTGGCCGAATTGGACAGTTTGGAAGCCAGCCAGGACCATTCCTGAGGACTTCGGCGGGAAGCCCCGCGCCGTGGACGAGGCCCGCGTCTCAGCGCGTGACAAGGGAGATCTGCGTCTTCCGACTGGAAATGGGTGCCGGCGAGGGAGACAGAGACATGCCGCTCGCAAGGCACTCAACCCGGGCGGAGGGATAGACCGCCGTTGCCAGGGAGAGCTGCTCCATGAACGTCTCCCGGAAATGGTCCAGCCTCCGGATGCCGGTGCCAAACTGCGCGTGCAATGCCTTCCAGGAAACCGAAGTCGGGCCAGGCAACACATGCAGGCGGTAGGCGAGCCAACAATAGATATCAAGCGCCATGGAGTGGCGGTTGATTGCGCGGATGGCGGATTCCTCAATCGGCATCGGATGGCGCCTCAGCTGATCGAAGAAGGTTTCCGACAGCTTCGTGCGCTCGAGGAACTGGCTCCCGCCAGAGTCCTCATCCTCGTTGAACAGGGCCTTGTCGACGATCAACTGCTGGACCAGCGCGGAGCGGCCTGCCTGCTGTACCTCGAAGGTCAAACGGCAGCGCGTGATCCGCTCCGCCTGTTCCCGTACATCCTTGATCGACTTTCCGCCCGGCGAAATCCCCATTCGTCCGAGCCAGGCGCGTAGGCTTCGTCCGAGCTCGATTTCCCGGCTGCCTGTCCGAATGGCCTCGGACTGAAGATACAGCATGATCAGGCGCGCCCGGCTGCCGTAGGGAACCCCGATCCACTCCAGGCTGCCATCAGGACGGGTTTTCCGGCCGGGCTCCACCAGCAGGCTCACCTTATCGGTCCGGACCTGCCAGGGCTGGTCGTCCGCCAGCCGCTTGTGGGGCAGTGCGGCCTGCGCCCAGCCGGAATAGATGAAGCCTATTCCGCCATCCTCGTCGCCCAGATAGTCGGCCGCGGCGTCGACCACACGTCGGTCGATGTCCAACTTCAAGACACCTTGCCGGCCGTGCACTTCCAGCATCCGATGCACTTCCGCCACGGCCCGCTCCTATCCTCATCACGGCGACCTTGAGGAAGATGCAGCATTTCTCCGCTTTTGTCGCTGAGGACTTTGGCGGGGCAAGCTATTAGAAGCCTATTAGTGATACTAGATATTAGTATGTCCCGTCAGAGTCCTCGGGACAAAGGGCTTGAAGCCAGTAAAAACGTCGGAACAGCCCCGCCCGAGTCCTCACTTTGCCCGCTGAAGTCCTCAGCGGCCGTGTGGACAAGAAAGCCGTAGGCCGCCCTGGCTTTCGGCCCGAATCGGTGCCTGTGCAGAAGCGCGCGACCGCCGATTCGCTGTCTGGGAGAATGCATCCTCCCGCCAAAGTCCTCGCAGGCAGCCGCTCAAGCAGGATCCTCCCGCCAAAGTCCTCACCCCCTGCAGCACGGACATGTCCATCCTCGGGTCCAGGAGGCATTCGGCGATCGTGCCTGCGGCATGCCGCTCCGGGGCCGCTGGCGCCGGACCTGCCCCTGCTGATCCGCGGCAGAGCCCTTGCCACATGCTCAGCAAGGAGAAGTCGACCAAGGCCGACCTGGTGCAGGCACAGCTGCATGGCAGCAGAGCCGGGTTCTGCATCCCGACCAGGGGAGGCTTTGCACCGGGAGTGTACTCGGAAGCGCGGATGAGGCGTGGCGCGTCTATGCGGGCGGCGGCCGCCGCCTGCGGGGCGAAGCAGGCAGGGGAGGCATCTGGAAAAGCCGCGTCGAGAAAAATGTCTGGAGACGAGAAGGCAAGGTGGTGTCGCAGTCAGGCTGGGGCCGGATCGGAACAAGCTTGCGAATATTCTGCATACAGAGCACAATAAAGCAAAGCCCATCGCGTCCTGCCGGGCATCGGGAGAGCACCGCTATGACCCAATCCGCTTCCCTTCCTGTCATCGCCCTGGCCATGGGTGATCCTGCCGGCATCAGCCCGGAGCTGACCGCGCGTATCCTGGCCGATGAAACGGTGCGCGCCGCTGCCGGGCTGATCGTCATCGGGGATCTGCGGGTACTGCGGGACGGCGCGCGCGTGGCAGGAGTTGACCCGGCGCTGCATGTCATCGGGCCGGATGCGCCGCTGCCGGAGGATCTCTCCACCCCTGCCTTCGTCGACCTCGGCACGCTGGACCCTGCCATTCTCCGGCGCGGCGAGATCAGCGAGGCCGGCGGCCGCTTCGCGGCGGAGAACTTCCGCTATGCGCTGTCCCTCGCCGTGGCTGGCCATGCCGATGCCGTGTCCTTCACCCCTTTCAACAAGGCGGCGATGCGGCTGCACGTGCCGGGCTACGAGGACGAGATCGGCTTCACCGCCAATTTCATCGGCTTCCGGGGCGCTGCCAAGGAGTTCAACGTGCTGGAAGGGCTGTGGAATGCCCGTGTCACCTCGCATGTGCCGCTCTCGGCCGTGGCGGGGTTGATCACGCGGGACAGCATCCTGGAGAATCTGCGCCTGACCCATGCGGCGCTGCGCGATTCCGGTATCCAGGCGCCCCGCGTCGCGGTGGCCGGGCTGAACCCGCATGCCGGGGATGGCGGCAATTTCGGCCGGGAGGAGATCGAGGTGATCGGCCCCGCCGTGGCCGCCGCACAGGCGGAGGGGCTTGGCTGCGACGGGCCTTATCCGTCCGACACGGTGTTCGTCCGTGCCAGGCGCGGCGATTTCGACGCCGTCCTCACCATGTATCACGACCAGGGGCAGATCGCGATGAAGCTGATCGGCTTCGAGCAGGGCGTGACGCTGCTGGGCGGCTTTCCCTTCCCGATCTGCACGCCCGCGCATGGCACGGCCTATGACATCGCCGGGAAGGGCATCGCCCATCCTGGTGCCGCCCGCAACGCGCTGCTGCTGGCCGCCCGCATGGGGGCCGCCCAGCGGCGCCGCCGCCCGGCGGCCGGCGGCTCGCTGCTGGAGGTACGGGCCGCGATGGCTGCCTGATTCAACCCGGACACGGCGGCGCGGGCGAGGCTGTAGTCACTGCCCTTCACCCACCTCCGCGCCGCGCTGCCGCACGCCCTCCTGGCGGTACGAGGGCGGCCTGGATTGCGCCCCCGCCCGAGGCGGGCCGGCGCGGCTTCCCGCCCAAGTCCTCAGACGAGTGCGCCGAGGCCGAGCCGCTCGGTCACGGCGCGCGCCACCTCCGCCGTGCCGGCGCGGCCGCCGATGTCGGGTGTGCGCAGCCCGGCGGCGAACACCGCGTCCACCGCCGCCTCCAGCTCCGCCGCCGCCTCGGCCCAGCCCGGCCCGGCGCCGCGCCCGGCCAGCCAGTCCAGCATCATCGCCGCCGAGAGCAGCATGGCGGTGGGGTTGGCGATGCCCTGGCCGGCGATGTCCGGCGCCGTGCCGTGGCTCGGCTGGAACACCGCATGGCCATCGCCGATATCGGCCGAGGGCGCGAAGCCCATGCCGCCGATCAGCCCGGCGCCGAGGTCGGAGAGGATGTCGCCGAACATGTTCTCGGTCGGCAGCACGTCGAAATCCCAGGGGCGGCGGACCATGTCGAGCGCCATGGCATCGATGTAGTGGTGCGCCGCCTCCACCTCCGGGTGCTGGGCCGCCACCTCGTGGAACACCTTCCGCATGAAGGCGAAGCCGGTGAAGACATTTGCCTTGTCCACCAGCGTCACGCGCCCGGGCCGGCCGCGCCGCGCGGCGCGCCGCCGCGCCAGGTCGAAGGCGAAGTGGGAGAGGCGCTCCGTGGTCGCGCGGGTGATCACCATGGTGTCCCGCGCCTCGCGGTCGTCGATCAGCTCACCCTTGCCGCGGGCGGCGAACAGCCCCTCCGTGCTCTCCCGCAGGATCACCATGTCGATCTGCGCGGCACGCGGGTCGGCCAGCGCCAGCGGCACGCCCGGCAGGGCGCGGATCGGCCGCACCCCGGCATAGAGGCCGAGGCGGAAGCGCAAGTCGAGCTGCGGCGCGATCTCGGTGCCATCCGGATAGCGGATGCCCGGCCAGCCCATGGCGCCGAGCAGGATGGCATCCGCCGCGCGGGCGCGCTCGAAGGTGGCCTCGTCCATGGCGCTGCCGGTGTCGCGATAGGCCATGGCGCCGGCGCGCAGCGTCTCGGCATGCAGCCCCAGCGCGTGCCGGCGCGCCAGCACCTCCAGCACGCCCATGCAGGCCTCGCTGACCTCGGTGCCGATGCCGTCGCCGGGCATCAGGGCGATCTGCACCGCGTTGCGGTTCACAGCCATGCCACGCCACTCCGTTCGATGAGAGAGATGAGTTCCGCACCGCTGCGCCGGCGGTGCCGGCGGTACAGCGCATGCGCCCGTTCCGGCTCGCCGGCGGCGATCGCCTCCAGCACACGGCGGTGCTCGGCGGTGCTGCGGGCGGGCAGGGGGCGCTGGTGCAGGGTGAAGAGCCGTGCGCGGTGCGACTGCTCCCACACCTGCATCACCATGCCGGCCAGCCGCCGGTTGCCGCACAACTCGGCCAGGCCGAGATGGAAGGCCTCGTCCGCCTCCGCCCAGGCCGGGCGGTCCTGCGCCGCCAGCGCCTGTTCCATCGCGCCGCAGGCCTGCTCCAGCCGGCCGAGGCCGGCGGCGGGTTCCGGGCGGCGCGCCAGCAGCTCGGCCGCCATCGGCTCCAGGCTGGTCAGCACCTCGTAGATCTCGCGCATGTCGGCGGCGGCGATGGGCAGCACGCGCATGCCGTGGCGCGGCGTGATGGCGACCAGCCCCTCCTGCTCCAGCCGCACCATCGCCTCCCGCACCGGGGTGCGGGACAGGCCGAGACGCAGCGCCAGCTCGCCCTCCAGCAGCTGCGCGCCGGGGGGCAGCAGATTGTCGAGGATCATGGCCTTCAGCCGGGCATGCGCCTGGCCGGCGGCGGTGGGCTGCCGGCCCTGGCCTTCCCCGTCCAGGGCCTGTGGCGCCCGTGGGGATACGGGTCCTGTTGCCATCGCTCGGCCCTCCCTGGGTGCATGCCGCCCTGTGTGCGGCAGAAGAACGAATTCGTTTGCGTATGCATTGTTGGCAGTGACAGGATGCCGCCGTCAAGCAAGATCGGCCCACGGACCGCCGTGCAGGACCGGCATCGCCCATGGCCCACGCGCCATGAGCCCCAGGGAGAGACCGCGATGACTGCCAGCACACGCCGCTTCATGATCACCGCCGCGGCGGCCGCCGCCACGGCGCCCTTACTCCTCCGCGCCGGGCCTGCCGCGGCGCAGGCGGCCAGCGGCTATCCCAGCCGCCCGGTGCGGCTGATCGTGCCCTTTCCGCCCGGCCAGGCCGCCGACATCTTCGCCCGGCTGATGGCCGACGAGCTGTCGAAGCGCTGGCCGCAGCGCGTGGTGGTGGAGAACCGCTCGGGCGGTGCCGGGGCGCTCGGCATGGAAGCCGGCGCGCGCGCCGCGCCGGATGGCTACACCCTGCTCATCGGCACCTCCGGCACGCTGGGGGTGAACCCCTCCGTCATGCCGCACCTGCCCTATGACGCGGAGCGGGACTTCGCCGCCATCACCAACATCTTCACCCTGCCGCTGGTGCTGGTGGCGCATCCCGGCACCGGGCCGGAGGATCTGCGCGGGATGCTGGCGCGGGCGCGGGAGAAGCCGGGCGCGCTGAACTACGCCTCGGCCGGGCCGGGCACCGCGCAGCACATGGCCATGGAGATGCTGGCGCACCGCGCCGGCGTGCGGATGACGCATGTGCCCTACCGTGGCAGCGGCCCGGCCATGGCCGACCTGATCGCCGGCAACGTGCCGCTGATGATGGACAGCCTGGCCAGCGCCCTGCCGCAGGTGCAGGCCGGCCGCGCCCGGGCGCTGGCGGTGACCAGCCGCGCCCGCGCGCCGCAACTGCCGGCGGTGACCACGGTGGCTGAGGCCGGTCTGGAAGGCTACGAGGCGCTGGGCTGGTCCGGGCTCGTGGCGCCCGCCGCGACGCCGCCCGAGATCCTGGCGCGCATCAACGCCGACGCCGTGGCCATCCTGCGCGACCCCGCCGTGTCAGCGCGCATGCTGGAGCTGGGCGGCTTCCCGGCCCCCGGCACGCCGGAGGAGTTCGGCGGCTTCATCCGCGGCGAGATCGCAAAGTGGCGGCAGGTGGCGCGGGAGGCCAATGTGAGGCTGGAGGGCTGAGAGGGCCCGCCCCGGCACGCCAGGGGCTGGCCCGCCCTCACCAGCGCGCGCGGACCGAGCCGAGGATCAGCCGCCCGTTGCCGTAGTAGCAGGCGGTGACCGACGAACAGCTCGCCACATAGTCCTTGTCGGCGATGTTCTGCGCGTTGACGGCGAATTCCAGCCCCTTGGCGCGCTCGAAGCGGGCGCCGAGGTCGTAGCGCAGCGCGGCGTCGAACAGCGTGACGGCATCCACCTTGAAGGTGTTGGTGTCGTTGCCGTAGGTCGAGCCGACGTAGCGCGCCCCGCCGCCGAGCGAGAGGCCGCGCAGCGGGCCTTCGGTGAAGCTGTAATTGGCCCAGCCGCTGGCCATGTGGTTGGGCACCTGCGGCACGCGGCTGCCGGCCACGCCCGCATTGTTGGACTTGGTGATCTCCGCGTCGATGTAGGAATAGGCGCCGATGAGGTCGAGATTGGCGGTCAGGCTGGCGCGCCCTTCCAGCTCGATGCCGCGCGAGCGGATCTCGCCCTGGGCGATGCTGCCGGTGAGATAGACCGGGTCCTGCGTCAGCACGTTCTGCTGCGTGATGTGGTAGGCGGAAGCCTGGATGAAGCTGTTCATGCCGGGGGGCTGGTACTTCACGCCCACCTCGTACTGCTCGCCGGTGGTGGGCTCGAAGGTGCCGCCGCCGCGCTGCGGCGCCTGCGTGCCGGTGTTGGGCAGGAAGGAGGTGGAGTAGCTGGCATAGGGCGCCAGCCCGTTGTCGAACAGGTAGAGGCCGCCCACCCGCCAGGTCAGCGCGTCGTCGAACTGCGAGAGGCTGCCGGCATCGGCGCCCGTCGTGGTGTGCGTGGTGGTGCCGATGCTGGCGCGGTCGTAGCGCAGCCCGACATTGAAGCGCCAGCGGCCGAGGGCGACCTGGTCCTGCGCGTAGAAGCCGAGCTGGTCGATGTTCTGGTTCGTCAGCCCGCTCGGGTCGGTCAGGATGGCGGGGATGGACTGGTAGTAGACCGGGCGGAACAGGTCGATGCCCGGCACACCCTGCGTGCGCAGCCCCTGGCGCGCCCGGGCCGAGGTGCGCTGCCAGTCGATGCCGAACAGCGCCGTGTGCCGCAGCGCGCCGGTGGTGAAGCTGGCCTGCGCCTGGTTGTCGAGCGCGAAGGCGTTGGCGTGGTCGGAGACGAAGGTGGCGCTGCGCGTGCCGGTGCGCTGGTCGGCGCCGACCGAGCGCACGGAGAGGACGTTCACCTCGGCGTCGATATGCGCGTAGCGGAAGTTCTGCCGCACCGTCCACACATCGTCCAGCCGGTGCTCGAGCTGGTAGCCGATGGCGGCCTGGGTCCGGTAGTACTTGTCATAGGCCGGGTCGCCGCCGAAGAAATTGCGCGGGATGCGGCCGTTCGGATTGGCCAGCACCGTGCCGCTGGCCGGCACGAAGTTGTAGAAGCCGCCCTCCGGATCGTGCTGGTAGGAGGCGAGGAGGGTGATGGTGGTGCTGTCGTCCGGCCGCCAGGTGAAGGCGGGGGCGATGGCGATGCGCTCCTCCTCCACATGGTCGTACTGCGTCCCGGACTTCCGCGCGATGCCGGTCAGCCGGTAGGTGTAGCGGCCATCCTCGGTCAGCGCGCCGCCGAGGTCGAAGGCGGTCTGCAGCAGCGCGTTGCTGCCGGCCTCGATGCGCACCTCGTTGACGTGGTCGGCGGTGGGGCGGCGGCTGACCAGGTTCACCAGGCCGCCGACGCCGGTCTGCCCGTAGAGCACCGAGGCCGGGCCGCGCAGCACCTCGATGCGCTCCAGCAGCCAGGGATCCGTGTTGGGCACGCCGAAATAGAGGCCGCGCCCCTGGCGCAGCCCGTCGAGGAAATTGACGAAGGCGGCGCCCGTGCCCTGGCCGCCGAAGCCGCGCACGAAGACGCTGTCGTAGCGCGCCGAGGGCCGCACCTCGCCCAGCACGCCGGCGGTGTAGCGCAGCGCCTGGCTGACGCTGAGCGCCGCCTGGTCATCCACCTGGTCGCGGGTGACGACGCCGACCGATTGCGGCGCCTCGATCAGCGGCGTGTCGGTCTTGGAACCGGTGGTGGTGACGGGCGCGACATAGCCGGGCACGCCCTCCCAGGCCCGCCATGCGGTCGCCTGCACATCGACGGTCGGAAGCTCCAGCACCGCCCCGGCCGAAGGCTCGGTCCCCTGCGCCTGGAGCGGCCGGCCCAAGGTGGGCAGCATCGTCAGCGCGGCCGAGGCCAGGAGGAGGGTGCGGAAGCGGCGACGTGTCATTCTGGGCCTCGAGCGACGGGAGGGAGACAGGCGATTTAATTGCGAAAGACTCGCATTATCATCTGTCCCCTGATCGTCGCGTGCAAGAGGCAAACCGCCGCCCCTGTTGCCGGCAAGGCTCGCCCTGTGGCCTCCGCGCCACGCCCGCAAGGGGGAGGGCCCCGCCGCGCGCGGCGGCGGGGCCGGTTCCGGAGCCCGCCCTGCCTAGAGCGGCCCGCCCGCGCCGGTGCCCGTGTGCGGCGTGGGGATGCACCATTCCTCGCCGCGCGGGGTGGAGACGTATTCGGGCCAGCGCAGATCGACCGGCGGGTCGAAATCGGCCGGCAGCAGCGGCCCCACCCACCGGCTGCCGCCGACGCCGCCGCCCGTGCGCTCGCGGAACTCCGCCTGGGCGGCGGCCAGGGCGTCCGGCCTGGCGGCGAGGTCCAGCAGGGTCAGCGCCATGGTGCGGCCGGCGACGAACATGCCGGGATCGACCGCCGCGGGCAGCCCGCCCAGGGCGTTGTAGGCCCAGGCGGGATAGGCATAGCCCGGCTGCGGCGGGCGCAGCCGCGGCCGCGCGGCGAGCAGCCGCACCGTCGGGCAATGCCAGGAATATTCCACGTAGTCGTCGGCGCTGAGATGCTTCTGCCAGGGCGGCAGGCCGGCGCGCAGCTTCGCCTCGTTCTCCTCCGGCGGCGTCAGGCGGGAGACGCTGGGGATGAACGGGTCCTGCATCGGCTCCAGCCCGAGGTTGCGCTGGATGGCGCGGCCGAACTCCAGCGCCGCCTCCGGATAGGCGGGCGCGCCGACCTCCTGCAGATTGGCCCAGGTGAGGTCCGTCATCGCCGTGTTGGGCAGGCCGACGCGCGTCTTCGTCACCCAGCGCACGAAGGCGCGGCAGCCGGTGATGGCCGCCACGTGGCGGGCATTGGCGGCCAGCACCTTCCAGATCTGCTCCTGGATCGCGAGCGAGGAGGAACGCCAGGAATACTGGATCTGGCTGAAGCGCGGCGGCAGATTGTCCGAGGTGGCGCCGCCATCGCCCAGGATGAACTCGTTGAGCGTCCAGGAGCCGCTGTGCGGGAACATCGCCTCCTTGGTGTACTTCGTCGTCGTGTACATCAGGCAGAGCGCGTCCACCGCGCCGGGGCAGCGGGCGATGGCGTGCGAGGCGTCGATCGGCATCAGCGAGGGATCGACCCACTTCTCCGGTGCCTCCGCCTCGAAGCTGATGACGGCGCTCCAGTAGGCGCCGAAATGCGTCTCGCCCGTCACGGTGTTGGAGGGCCAGGGGTGCCACACCACGGCGGCGTCCAGCCCGTCGAAATAGCCCTTCGCGGCATGGATGGGCTTGGAGCCGCACACCTTCTCCGCCGGCTCGCCGAACAGCTTCAGCGTGCCCGGCACGCCATGCGCCTGCATGGCGGATTTGGCGGCCAGGATGGCGGTGAGCGCCGCCGTGCCCAGCACCGAATGCGGGTCGGTGTGGCCGGCGGCGTAGGGGTGCACGCCGTCACGCGGCGCCTTGTGGGGCACCACCTGCTGCGAGTTGCCCGGCACCGCGTCATACTCGGAGAAGCTGGCGAGCACCGGCCCGCCTTCGCCCTGCCCCCATCGCGCGGCAAAGGCGGTGGGCATCTGGCCGGAGCCTTCCTCCACCTCGAAGCCCTCGGCGCGCAGGATCTCCACATAGTCGCGCACCGACTTGTATTCGCGCCAGGCCGGCTCGGCATGCTCCCAGATGCGCGCGTTGAAGGCGGAGAGCCGCGCCTCGTTCGCCGTGATCCAGTCCATCGCGTGCTGTCGGATCGCTTTGTGCTGCTCCATCAATCCTCACTCCGGTGCGGCGGCCGTCAGGCCGGGCGGACATTCCAGAAGGTGGCGAAGCCATCCAGCACGCCGGTGATGCCGCGGCGGAAGGCGGTGGGCTGCATGTACTGGCCGAGCGGCAGGTAGGGCACGCTCTGCATCGCCTGCAGCTGGATGTCGCGGCAGATGGCGGCCTGCGCCGCCTCGTCCGGCGCGTCGAACCAGGCATCGCGCAGCGCGTTGATGCGCGCATCCTCCGACCAGCCCGCGTAGCTGCCATCGGCGCGCAGCGCCATGTGCACCGCCGGGTTCAGCCAGTCCGTGCCCGACCAGGTGGTGACGAAGCCGCTCCAGCCGCCCTCGGCCACCGGCCCGCGGCGGTTGCGCCGCTGCAGCATGGCGTTGAACTCGACTGCGTAGATCTCGACATCCATGCCGAGGCGCTTGAGCAGGTCGGCGGTGACGGCGCCGAGCGCCATGCCGGCGGCGGTGTTGTTGCCGGCCATGATCAGCACCTTCTCGCCCCTGTAGCCGGCGGCGCGGATCTCCTCGCGCGCCTTCTCCAGGTCACGCTGGCCGGTCAGCGGCTCCAGCCCCGCCGTCGAGGCCATCGGCGTGTTCGGGCAGAAGAAGCCGAGCGGCACATGGTACAGCGCCGGGTCATCGACGCCGACGATGGCCTGCATGCAGTCCGACTGGCTGAGCGCCCGCCACAGCGCGCGGCGGATCGCCGGGTTGTCGAAGGGCGGCTGCAGGTGGTTCAGCCGCAGCATGGTGACGAAGCCGGTGGGGTCGAGCACCCGCGTCGTGACATCGCGGGCGCGCTTCAGCAGCGGCAGCTGGTCGTGATAGGCGTATTCCTGCCAGTCCTGCTCGCCGGAGAGCAGCGCCGCCGTGGCCGTGCCGCTGTCCGGGATCGAGCGCCACTCGACGCGGTCGTAATGCACCACCTTCGGGCCGGAGGTCCAGGAGAGCGTGCCATCGGGGCGCGGCACGTAGCGCTCGAACTTGGTGAAGACGTTCATCGAGCCCGGTACGCGCTCATCCGCCTTGAAGCGGAACGGGCCGCTGCCGACGATCTCGGGCACCGGCTTGAACGGATCCGTCATCGCCAGCCGCTCCGGCATCATGACGCAGACCGGCACCGAGGCCTTGCCGAGCGCGATGGGCAGCAGCGGGAAGGGCCGCTTCAGCCGGAAGCGGATGGTCCTGTCGTCGGGCGCCGAAAGCTCCTCGGTCGCCGCCATCAGCGTGGTGCCGAAGACGTCGCGCTGGCCCCAGCGCCGCAGGCTGGCGACGCAGTCCCGCGCCAGGACGCGCTCGCCATCGTGCCAGAACAGGTTGTCGCGCAGGGTCAGGTCCCAGCGCAGCCCGTCATCCTCCACGCGGTGGCCCGCCACCATCTGCGGCGTGGCGCGGTAGTTGCCGTCCATGCCGTAGAGCGTGTCGTACACCATGTAGGCGTAGTTGCGCGTGATGTAGCCGGTGGTCAGGATCGGATCGAGCGTCACCAGATCCTGCTGCGGGGTGAAGCGCAGCGTGGTGGCCGAGGCCGCCCGCAGCTTCGCGGGCAGGGCCAGCGCGGATGCGCCGGCACCCAGGGCCTGAAGGAGGTTGCGCCGTTGCATGGGAGTCTCCTTGCTTCGTCGAGCCGTGTCGTGAGCCTGGTCTTTCCCCTGTGCCCGGTTTGGCCGGGCCTTGTTGGTCCGGGGTGCGGTTCAGCCCTGCCCGGCGGCACCGGGCAGGCCGGTGCCGGCGAGCAGCCGGTCGCCCGAGGCCAGCAGCCGCGCCTTCTCGGCCGCCAGCCCGGGGTGGAGGAGGCGGCCATCCTGCTTCAGCAGCCGGCCGCCCGCCATCACGTCGCGAATGTCGGCCGCCTGCGCGAAGTGGATCAGCGCCTGCACCGGCTCCCGCGCGCCGATCATGCCCAGGCTGTCGCGGCGGACGATGATGAGGTCCGCCTGCTTGCCGGGCGTCAGCGAGCCGATGCGGTGGTCGAGGCGCAGCGCGCGGGCATTGTTGATCGTGGCCCAGCGCAGCACCGCCTCATGCGTCAGCGAGACGGCGGTGATGGGCGAGCCGCTGGTGGCGATCTCCTGCGCCGCGGCGGCGGCCGGCTGCGCCTGCTGCCGCGCCACGATGTGCTGGTTGTTGAACAGCCGGTGCAGCTGCAGGGCGGCGCGCATGCAGTCCAGCATGCCGCCGCCGTTCAGCAACTCGGTGTCCGGCGCGATGGAGGGCGCGCCGCCGAGCGCCGCGACGCGGCAGCTCAGCGGCTCCCGCGCATTGCCCTTCACCTCGGCCGCCGCGGTGGAGGTGACGGAGACGCCGCTCTCCACGATGACGCGCAGCTCCTCCTCGCCCAGATAGGTGCCGTGCACGAGGTTGTGGTCCGGGCCGAGCAGCCCTTCCTCGGCCAGGCGGCGGTAGCCCTCCGGCACCAGCCGGTTGGTGTTGCCCCAGACATGGGCGGAGGAGAGCAGGCCGTATTCCCGCGCCAGCGCGAAATCCGCGCGGCAGACATCCATCGTGGAATAGTCCGGCCCCAGGATGCAGGCGGCCAGGGTCACGCGCGCCGTGTCGGCGGCGAGCCGGGTGGTGCGCAGCCGGCGGATCTCGGCGGCGGGATGCGGCACCTCCGAGAAATGCGGCTCGCCCGGCCGCGGCTGCGGCTTGACGGTGCCGTGGCCGAACACGGCGCGGATGCCGCTGTCCAGCAGCCCGTCCAGCGCGGCGTCGGTGTGCTCCGGCGTGGCGTTGCCGTGGCACCAGTCGAACAGGGTGGTGACGCCGGCATCGAGCTGCGCCAGCGCCCCCACCAGCGTGCCGACGCGCAGGTCCTCCGGCTGGTAGCGCGGCCCGAGGACGCCATGCATGATCCGGAAGTAGTCGGCGCTGGTCCAGTCGCCGCCGATGGCGCGCAGCGCGGTCTGCCAGGTGTGCAGGTGCGCGTTCACTAGCCCGGGCAGCACGAGGCACCCCTCCGCCCCGATCACCGCCGCGTCCGGCGCCTCCAGGGCGGGGCCGACGGCGAGGATGCGGTCATCCTCCACCAGCACGTCGCCCTGCGGCAGGCGGCCGATCCGCTCGTCCATCGACAGCACGAGGCCGCCCCTGATCAATGTCCGCATCGCCGCGGCCCCCCGGCCTTGCATGACGTGTCGCTGTTCTCTATATAGAACACCATTCTTCAGGAAATATGGTGCCGCCGCTGTTCCGGGCCTGTCAACCGGCGCGGCGCGTTTTGTCGCGGGAGCATCCATGGCTGCGGGGGAGGGGGCGGCGGCGGTGCCGGCCGTCGGGAAGTGCCTGTCCATCATCCGGCTGCTCGATGCCGAGCCAGGGACGGGGCTTGGCCTCGCCGCCATCGCCGGCCGGCTCGGCCTCACCAAGAGCCACTGCCTGATGATCCTGCGCACCCTGGTGGCCGAGGGGTGGCTCTCCCACGACGCCGCGCGGCGGCGCTACGCCCTGGCGCCCTCGCTGCTGCTCGACCTGGCGGCGACCATCCGGCGGCACGACCGCGGGGCGCTGGTGCAGGATGTGCTGGCGAGGCTGGCGGAGGGCATCGGCCTGCCCTGCCTGCTGTGCCGGGTGAACCGCGACGGCAGCTTCACCTGCGTGGACCGCGTGCAGGGCGGCCCGGCCGGCGCCGCCGGGCTTGTGATCAACGTGCCGATCGGCCACCGCTACCCGGCGGATGCGCCGGCGCAGATGCGCGCCCGCCTCGCCGCCCTGCCGCCGGCGCGTGCCGCGGCGCTGCTGGAGGCCATGCCCGTCCACGCCTTCACCCCCGCCACGATGACCGACAAGGCCGCCATCCGGCAGGAGGTGGAGGAGGCGCGGCGGCGCGGCTACGCCATCGGCCGCATGGAATACCTGGAGGGGATCATGAGCATCGCCGCGGCGGTGCCGGGCGCGGCGGGGCCGGCCAGCCTCATCCTGCAATGCACCGGGCCGCAGGCCGCCATGGCGGCGCGGGAGGCGGCGCTGGGCGAGGCCGTGCTGGAGGCCGCCCGCCGCCTCGCCCGCGCCGCGGAAATGCCCCGCGGCTGAGCCTCAGCCCGCCGCCCAGCCCTCGGGGGCCGGCACGCCGAGCAGCCGCGCCGCGGCGGCCAGGTCCTGCCGCGTCTTCTCCGGCAGGGCCAGCCCCTCCGCGCGGTGCCGCGCCTCGTTCCGCGCCTCGATCTCGCCGGGGTAGAACACCTCGTCGCAGCCCGGCACGCGCGGCACGGACTTGATCTCCGCCACCATCCTCTCCATCCGCTCGGCGAAGGCCTCGGCCGGCCCGAAGGCGGCGATGTTCAGCGCCAGGAAGAGATGCCCGCAGCGGCTGCGCTTCTCCGCCTGGTAGGGGCCGCTCACCTCCTCCAGGATGCCGCTGCCCGAGAGCACGCCGGAGAGCACGTCCATCATCACCGAGATGGCGTAGCCCTTGTGCTCGGCCATGGGGAGGATGACGCCGCCCAGCGCCGCCACGGGGTCGGTGGCCGGGTTGCCCTCGGCGTCGATCGCCCAGTGCGGCGGGATGGGCTGGCCCTTCTGCCGCGCCAGGAAGATCTTGCCGCGCGCCACCACGGTGTTGGCGATGTCCAGCATCATCGGCGCGTGCCGTCCGGCGGGGGCGGCGATGGACCAGGGGTTGTTGCCCACCAGCTTGCGCCGCCCGCCCCAGGGCGCCATGGCCGGGCTGCCATTGGTGGTGAGCAGGCCGATGCACCCCTCGGCCGCCGCCATGCGCGTGAAGTAGCCGAGCGCCCCGTGGTGGTTCGAGTTGCGCACGGAGACGACGCCCACCCCATGCGCGCGCGCACGCCGCACCGCCTCCGCCATGGCCTGCGCCGCCACCACCTGGCCCACCCCGTCCGCGGCGTCCATCAGCGCGATGGCGCCGGCATCGACCAGCCAGCGCGGCTGCGTCACCGCCTGCATCACGCCGCTGCGCAGCCGGTCGATGTACCAGGGGGCGCGCATGACCCCGTGCGAGGAATGGCCCCAGAGGTCGGCGGTGACGAGGCTCTCGGCCACCAGCCGGGCATCCGGCGCCGGCAGGCCGGCGGCCTCGTAGAGGCGGGTGACGAAATCGGCCAGGGCGTCGGGCCGGAGGAGGGGGAGGGGCGGGGTCATGCGTGGCGTTCCCTGCGGGGGTGGCTTAATTCATGCGCCATGGGCATGAATTTCGAGATCCTGGATTTGCGCGCGCTGATGGCGGTGCTGGAGCTGCGCAGCTTCAGCCTCGCCGCGGCGCGGCTGAACCTGTCGCAGCCCGCGCTCAGCCGCCGCATTCAGCGGCTGGAGGGGCTGCTGGGCGGGCCGCTGCTGGAGCGCACGACGCGGCACGTGGCGCCCTCGGCGCTGGGGCGGCAGGTGCTGCCCCTGCTGCGCCAGGCGCTGGACGGGATGGAGACGGCGCTGGACGGCATCGAGGATCTGGTCAGCCCCGGCGCCGGCCCCGGCGGCGGGCGCGGCCCGGTGACGGTGGCCTGCCTGCAGACGGCGGTGGCCGGGCTGCTGCCGCCCGCCCTGGCCGCGCTGCGCCGCAGCCACCCGCGGCTGCGCGTGCGCATCCTCGACATGACGGCGCAGGAGGCGCTGCGCAGCGTGGCGCGGGGCGAGGCGGAGCTTGCCGTCACCATCGCCGCCGACCTGCAGGATGCCGGGCTGGTGGCGGAGCCGCTGCTGCAGGACCCCTTCGTGCTGGCCTGCGACGAGGCCCACCCGCTGGCGCGGCGGGAGAGCCTCGCCTGGCGTGAGCTGGCCGGGCTGCCGCTGATCCTGGCCGCGCGCACCAGCGTGCACCGCGCCCTCATCCAGGATGCGCTGGCGCAGGACGGCGTGCGGCTGGGCTGGGCCTACGAGGTGCTGCATATGGCGAGCGCCTTCCATCTCGTCCGCGCCGGTCTCGGCGTCTCGGTGCTGCCGCGCATCGCCCTGTGCGCGGCGGAGGCGGCGCGGCTGCGCGCCGTGCCGCTGCGGGAGCCGCTCATCAGCCGCACCCTCTCGCTCGTCCACCGGCGCGCGCGCGGTCTGACCGGCGCGGCGGAGGCGCTGGCGGAGCAACTCCGGATCGCGGCGCGGGCGGAGGCGTGAGGCCCCGGCCCGCATCCGCCCTCAGGCGAGGCCGATCTCCTTCAGCACCGCCGTCGTGTCCGTCACCTCCCGCTTGAGGAAGGCGCCGAACTCGTCGCCGGGCAGCCAGGCATCGTCCCAGCCGCGCTGCGCCAGCAGCTCCTTCCATTCGGGCGTGGCGTGCATCCGCGCCATCAGCGTCACCAGGGCGGCCTTCTGCTCGGCGCTCAGCGTCGGGGCGGCGAAGACGCCGCGCCAGGTCGGCATCGCGATGTCCAGCCCCGCCTCCTTCAGCGTCGTCACATCCGGGCCGGCGCGGCGCTCGCCGGTGGTGGCCAGGGCGCGCAGCCGCCCGGCGCGGACCTGCTCGCCGAATTCCGAGATGCCGGAGATGGCCGCCACCACCTGCCCGCCCAGCACCGCCGCCTGCGCCGGCCCGCCGCCCGAGAAGGCCACGTAGGAGGCCTCCCGCGCCGAGCGGCCCAGCGCCTTCAGCATCAGCCCCAGCGTGATGTGCTCCGTGCCGCCGGCCGAGCCGCCGGCGACCGAGACGGCGCCGGGATTCTCCTTCAGCCGCGCGAGCAGACCCTGCAGGTCCTGGATCGGGGAATCCGGCGGCACGACGATGACGCTGACCTCCTCGGTCAGCCGCGCGACCGGCGCCACGTCCAGCACCCCCATGGGCGACTTGTTGGCGATGGAGGCGCCCACCATCACGCTGCCCGCCACCATCAGCCCCTCGGGCCGGTTGCGGTACTGCGCCAGGAAGCGGGGCAGGCCCACCGTGCCGCCGGCGCCGCCCACATTCTCCACCTGCACGTTCCCGGCCAGCCCGGCGCGGCGCACCACCTGCTCGATGGCGCGGCCCAGCCCGTCCCAGCCGCCGCCGGGATTGGCGGGGATGAACAGCCGCAGCATGGAATACAGCGCCTCCGCCTCGGCCTGCCCGCCGCGCAGCAGCAGCGCTGCTGCCGGCAGGGTCAGGGTGGCCTTCAGCAAATGCCGGCGTCGGGTCATGCGCGTCTCCTCCTGGCGAACCGGAGCCCCTTGGCGGGGCGGTTGCCCCAGCCATAGAGCCGCGCGCCCCGGCCGATAAATGCGCGGTTTCGCCCATCCATGCGCCACGCGCATAAATCTGACCCTCGCTTGCGCGCCTGGGGCCGCGTGCTAGTCATGAGACCATGAGGATGTCGTCGCGCCCTTGACCAGCTTCCGCTTCCTGCACGCCGCCGACCTGCACCTGGACAGCCCGCTGCGCGGCCTCGATGCCGACCTGTCCGCCCCGGCCGCCCGCATCCGCGGCGCCAGCCGCGAGGCGCTGTCCGCGCTGGTCGACCTCGCCATCGCCGAGCAGGTGGATTTCGTCGTCGTCGCCGGCGATCTCTACGATGGCGACTGGTCGGATTTCCGCACCGGCCAGGCGCTGGTCGCCGCCCTGGCGCGGCTGACCCGCGCCGGCATCCGCGTCGTCGCCATCCGCGGCAACCACGACGCGGAAAGCCAGATCACCCGCGACCTGCGCCTGCCGGACGGCGCCAGCCTGCTCTCCACCCGCCGCCCCGAGAGCGTGCTGCTGGCGGAGCATGGCGTGGTGCTGCACGGCCAGAGCTTCGCCAACCGCGACGTGACGGAGAACATCGCCCTCGGCTACCCGCCGCCGCGCCCGGGGCTGTTCAACCTGGCGCTGCTGCACACGGCGGCCACCGGCCGGCCCGGCCACGCCTCCTACGCGCCCTGCACCGTCGAGCAGCTGGCCCGGCATGGCTACGACTACTGGGCGCTCGGCCACATCCACACGCGCGAGGTGGTGTTGCGCGACCCGTGGATCGTCTTCCCCGGCAACCTGCAGGGCCGCCACATCAACGAGGCGGGCGCCAAGGGGGCCAGCCTTGTCACCGTGCGGGAGGGGCGCGTGACGGGCGTCGAGCACCGCACGCTGGACGTGGTGCGCTGGCAGCGCGTGGCGGTGGACTGCACCGGCGCGGCCGATGACGACGCCGTGCTGAACCGCGTGCTGCGCGCCGTAGGCGAGGCGGTGGACGCCGCCGAGGGGCGCCTGCTGGCGCTGCGGCTGGAGCTGTCCGGCCCCACCGCCGCCCATGCCGCCCTGGCGCGCGACCGGGGCGAGACGCTGGGGCGGATGCGCGCCGCCGCGCTGGAGGCGGCGCCGGAGGAGGCGTTCTGGATCGAGGCGGTGCGGCTCGGCACCCGCCCCGCCACGCCGCCCGTGCCCCGCGCCGATGCGGTGGGCCGGCTGCTCGACACCATCGCCACCCTGCCGGCCGAGGCGCTGCCGCCCGACCTGGCCGAGTATGCCGGGCAGCTCCTGCAGCGCGCCCCCGGCCTGCGCGACGCGCTCGGCCCCGACCACCCGGCGGTGCAGGCGGCCGAGGGGCGGCTCGGCGCCGAGTGGCTCGGCCGGGCGCGGGACCTGCTGCTGGCCCGGCTGGCCGAAGACTGAACGCGGCAGACGGAACGCCCCGGACCAACGCCTCGGAGACAGGATGCGCCTGACCCGCCTCGCCCTGCGGAACTACGGCCCCTTCGCCGAGGCCGCGCTCGACCTCAGCCCGGAGCCGGGCTGCGTCAACCTGGTGCTGGCGCCGAACGGCGCCGGCAAGTCGGTGCTGCGCGCCGCCTTCGGCGACCTGCTCTTCGGCATCGGCATGCAGACGCCGATGGGCTTCCGCCACGGCTATGGCGGCATGCAGATCGCCGCCGAGGGCGTGGCGCCGGACGGCCGCCGCTTCGCCTTCCTCCGCCGCAAGGGGAAGGGCGCCGGCCCGCTGCTGGGGCCGGACGAGGCGCCGCTCGACCCCGCCCTGCTGCCGGGCCTGCTCGGCGGCGCCGACCGCTCCCTGCTGGAGCGCCTCTTCGCGCTGGACACGGCGCTGCTGCGGGCGGGCGGCGCCGGGCTGCTGGCCTCGGGCGGCGCGCTGGCCGAGGCGCTGCTGCAGGCGGCCGGGGGCCTGCGCCCGGCGCAGCGCCTCGGCCAGGACATCGTGGCGGCGCGGGACCGGCTGGCCCCCACCCGCAAATCGGCCCAGCGGCCCTTCTACGAGGCGCTGGACCAGCTCAAGGCCGCCAAGGACACGCTGCGCGGCACCCTGCTGCGCCCGGCCCAGTGGCGCGAGCGCGAGCGCGTGCTGGAGGAGGCGACGCAGAGGCTGGAAGCGGCCCGCGCCGCGGCCGCCGAGGCCGGCGCCACGCTGCGCCGGCTGGAGCGCGTGCGGCGCCTGGCCCCCGCGCTGCGCCGGCACGCCGCCGCCGAGGCCTGGCTGGCCGCCCACCCCGGCGCCCCGCTGCTGCCCGCCGACCTCGCCGGCCGCATCCAGGAGGCGCGCGAGCAGGCCGCCCAGGCCGCCCGCAGCGCCGGGGAGGCGGCCCGCCAGCAGCAGAGCCTCGCCGCCGATGCGGAGGCGCTGGCGCCCGCCCGGCCCTGGCTGGCGCAGGCCGCGCGCATCGCCGCGCTGCGCGAGGCCGCCGGCGCCGCGTCCAGGGCGCGCGAGGAGCTGCCCGCCCTGGCGCAGGAGCGGCACGACACGGAGCGGCAGATCGAGGACCGGCTGGGCGCGCTGGGCTTCGCCGGCGGCGTGGCGGGGGCGGCGTCGCTGCTGCCGGCGCCCGGCCTGCTGGAGAAGGCCCGCCGCCTGCTCGCCGAGCACGCGCCGCTGGCCGAGGCCGAGCGCGAGGCGCCGCGCCGGCTGGAGCGCCTGCGCGCCGCCTGCGCCGAGGCCGAGGCGGCGCTCGCCGCCCTGCCGCCGCCGCGCGATGCCTCGGCGCTGGAGGGGCTGCTGGCGGCGATCCGCGCCGAGGGCGAGCCGGCCGCGCTGCTGGCGCGCGAGCGCCGCGCCCTGGCGGAGGCGGAAAGCCTCTGGGCCACGCGCGCGGCGCGCCTGCCGGCCGCGTGGCGCGCGCCGGAGGCGCTGCGGAACCTGCCCGTGCCGCCCCCCGGCGCCCTGGAGCGGCTGGCCGGCACCTTGCAGGCCACGGAGGCGGCGCTGCGCGAGGTGGCGGCCGCCGAGGAGCGCGCCGCCGCCGCCCTGGCCGAGAGCCGGGCGCGGCAGGCCGCCCTGGAGCAGGACGGCCCCCTGCCGGACGCCGCTGCCCTGGCCGAGGCCCGCGCGCGGCGGGACGCGCAGTGGCAGCACCTGTGCCGGAGCGGCGACGCCGCGGCCGGGGCAGGGGCCTATGCGGCGCTGGTGGCCGAGGCCGACAGCCTGGCGGACCGCCGCTTCGCCGAGGCGCGCCGGGTGCACGAGGCCGAGCTGCTCGCCGCCGCCCTGGCGCGGCAGCAGGCGGCGCGGGACGACGCGGCCCGCGCCTGCGAGGCGGCACGGGCCGCCGCGCTCGCCGCCCGCGAGGGCTGGGCGGCCGCCCTGGCGCCGCTGGCGCTGGACGCCGGCACGGCGCCCGGGGCGCTGCCCGGCCTGTTCGCCGCCCGCGACGAGGCGCTGGACGCCGCCGCGGCGCTGGACCGGCAGCAGGCCGCCCTGGCGGAACTGGCCGAGCGCCAGGCGGCCGACGCGCTGCGCCTCGCCGCCGCGCTGGGCGAGCCGGCGGCCTCGCCGCTGCCCGTGCTGCTCGACCGCGCCGGGGCCGCGCTGCGCGAGGCGCAGGCCTCCGCGACCGACCGCGCCCTGCGCCTGCAGGCGGTGCGGGACAGCCGCGCGGCGCTGGCCGAGGCCGGCCAGGAGGCGGCCGCCCGTGGCCACCGCCTGGAGGCCTGGCGGTCGGAATGGCGCGCCGTGCTGGCGGCGCTGCACCGCCCGCAGGAGGAAGGGCCGCCGGAAACCGCCGCCGCGCTGGAGCTGCTGGGCCAGCTCGCGCCGCTGGTGCGGCAGGCCGGGACGCTGGCGGCGCGCCAGGAGGCGCTGCGGGCGGAGCTTGCGGCCTTCACCGCCGATGTCCGCGCCCTGTGCGCGGAGCTGGGCGAGGCCGAGCCGGCCGATGCCGTGGCGGCGGCCCGGCACCTCGCCGCCCGGCTGGAGGAGGAGCAGGCCCGGCTCTCCCGCCAGGAGGCGCTGCGCCAGCAGGCGGAGCTGGCCGCCCGCGCCGCCGCGGCGCAGGCGCGGGAGGCGGCGGCGCGGCGGGAGGAGCTCCACGCCGCCCTGGCCGAGGCCGGCGCCACGGATCTCGAGACCGCCTTGCAGCGGCTGGAAGCCTCGGCCGAGCGGGCGCGCCAGCAGGCGGCGCGGGCGGCGGCGCTGGAGGAGATCCTGGCCGGCCATGACGGGCTGGACCTGGCGGCCCTGCAGGCGGAACAGGCCGCCCACCCGCCCGAGATGCTGGAGGCCGCCCTGCGGGCGGCCGAGGAGGCCGGCGCCGCCGCAGGGCGCGCCGCCGAGGAGGCCGCGGAGGCGCGCGCCCATGCCGGGGCGGAGCTCGAGCGGCTCGGCGCCGATGGCGCGGCGCGGGAGGCGGCGGCGGACGAGCAGGCGGCGCTGGCCCGCCTCGGCCATGTGCTGGAGGAGGCGGTGCTGCTGCAGGCCGCCCGCTCCCTGCTCGGCGCGGCGATGGAGCGGGTGCAGGAGGCGGGCGACGATGCCCGGCTGCGCCGCATCGGCGATGTCTTCGCCGAACTGACGGAAGGCGCCTATCCGGCCCTGGCCGCGCGGGAGGACGAGAAGGGCGTCGCCCACCTGCTGGTGCGCCGCGCCACGCCGGAGGGCGAGGAGACGGGGGTGGAGGCGCTGTCCGAGGGCACGCGGGACCAGCTCTTCCTGGCGCTGCGGCTGGTGGCGATCGAGGACCATGTGGCGGCCGCCACGCCGCTGCCCTTCCTCGGCGACGACATCCTGCAGAGCTTCGACGATGGCCGCGCCGCCGCGGCCTTCCACGCGCTGCGCCGCTTCAGCGGCACCACCCAGGTGATCCTGCTGACCCACCACCGGCATCTCGTCGAACTGGCCGGGCGCGCCCTTCCGGCGGGCGCGCTGCATGTGCAGGCCCTGCCGGGCTGAAGCCGCCGGCCGCAGCGCCCCGGCTCAGCCGGCGCCGGCGATGCGCTGGAGGTGTGGCATCCCGACCTCGCGGGTCGAGAGGCAGCCCAGCAGCGCCAGGTTGCGGTCCACCTCCTGCGCCAGGATGTCGATGCCGTGCCGCACCCCCGCCTCGCCGCCCACTGCGGCGGCGTAGAGGAAGGGCCGGCCGACGAAGACGAAATCCGCCCCCAGGGCCAGCGCCTTCAGCACGTCCGAGCCACGGCGGATGCCGCCATCCATCATCACCGCCATGCCGCCCGCGGCGGCGCGGATCTCCGGCAGGGCGCGCAGGGCGGAGATGGCGCCGTCGAGCTGCCGCCCGCCATGGTTGGAGACGATGACGCCGTCGATCCCCTCCTCCGCCGCGCGGCGCGCATCCTCGGCGCGCAGGATGCCCTTCACCACCAGCCGGCCCTTCCACTGCCGCCGGATGCCGGCCACATGGGTCCAGTTCAGGTGGTCGCGCGCGCCGAAATCCCGCTCCACATGCCGCGCGATGATGGGGGCGCCGCGCTCGGCGTAGTTGTTCTCGAAATGCGGCATGCCGTGGCGGTGCAGGGTGCGCCACAGCGTGTCCCACAGCCAGAGCGGGCGGGTGGCGCCGTCCCAGGCCAGGCGCAGCGAGGGCTTCAGCGGGGTGGAGAAGCCGGTGCGGATGTTGTTCTCGCGGTTGCCCATGGTGGTGGTGTCCACCGTCAGCACCAGCGTGCCGAAGCCGGCCGCCGCCACGCGTGCGACGAGCTTGGCAATGCGCGCCTCGTCGCCCGGCAGGTAGGCCTGGAACCAGCTGCCCGGCGCCGCGTGCGCCACCTCCTCCATCGGGATGAGGGAGGAGCCGCTCATCACCATCGGGATGCCGGCGGCGGCCGCCGCGCGCGCCAGCACCAGGTCGCCGCGATAGGCCATGATGGCGCTGATCCCCATCGGCGCGATGCCGAAGGGCGCGCTGTACGCCTGGCCGAAGAGCGAGGTGGCGATGCTGCGCCGCGAGACGTCGATCAGGTAGCGCGGGCGGAAGGCCCATTCGGCGAAGGCGTCGCGGTTGTCGCGGTAGGCGGCGTTGGTCTCCGCCGCGCCGGCGATGTAGCCGAAGAGCGGCCGCGGCAGCTTGCGGCGCGCCGCCGGCTCGAAATCGTCCAGCGCCAGGATCGGCCGCAGCCGCCGCGGCGTCGTGCTGCCGATGGCGCGGTACATCGCCTTGGGCGGCGGTGGCACCGCGACGGTGGGCGGGCCGTTGGCGCCCTCGTTCACGGCGCGGGCTCCTTCCTCGGCGGGAGGGGGCGCGGCGGCTGGCCGGGGCGGCAGGCGGGGATGCGCAAAGCCAGGACGTTCCTTGCAGGCCGCCGGCGCTCCGGGGCGCGACGGGCTTGGTCTCGTTGCCGGCGATCCTGATGAGCTTCGGGAAAGCCTGTCAATACGCCGGGCCGGACACGCGCGCCGGCGCGGCACCCGCGATAACCTGCGGCTATGGCCGGCACCCGAATGGGAAATGGCCGCACCGCCCGATCCGGCGCAGACTCGGCCCGGGATACGCACGGAGGCGGATTTGGCGTGGCGCGTTGGCGTTGATATCGGCGGCACCTTCGCCGACTTCGTGGCCCTGGACACCGGCAGCGGCCGGCTCACCACCCTGAAGGTTCTGACCACGCCGCAGCAGCCCGGGCAGGATGTCGCCGCCGGGCTGCGCCGCCTGGCCGGGGAGGGGCTGGAGCCGGCGGGCGTCGAGCGCTTCGTGCATGGCACCACCGTGGGGGTGAACACCATCATCCAGCGGCGCGGCGCGCGGCTGGCGCTGTTCACCACCGCCGGCTTCACCGACATGCTGGAGCTGGCGCGGCTGCGCATGCCGGACACCTACAGCCTGTTCTGCGAGCGGCCCGAGCCGCTGGTGCCGCGCGAGCATGTCTTTCCCATCGCCGAGCGGATGGATGCCGAGGGGCGCACGGTGACGCCGCCGGACCGGGCCTCGGTGGCCGCGGCGCTGGCCGGCGCGCGGGCGGCGGGCTGCGAGGGCATCGTCGTCTCGCTGCTGCACGCCTGGCGCAACGCTGCGCATGAGGAGGCGGTGGCCGCGATGCTGGCGGAGCTGGCGCCGGAGCTGTTCGTCTTCCGCGGCAGCGAGGTGTGGCCGGCGATCCGCGAATATGAGCGCACCACGACCACGGTGCTGAACGCCTATGTCCACCCCCGCATCGACGCCTATCTGGAGCGGGTGGAGGCGCAGCTCGCCGCCGCCGGCATCGCTGCGCCGCTGCTGCTGACCACCTCCGCCGGCGGCACCATGACCGCCCGGCGCGGGCGGCGGGACTGCGTCGGCATGCTGCTCTCCGGCACGGCGTCCGGCGTGGTCGGCGCGGGGGTCGTGGCACGGGCGGCGGGGCTGCCGGCGGTGCTGACCCTCGATGTCGGCGGCACCAGCGCCGATGTCGCACTGCTCAGCGACGGCGCGCCGGCCTTCGGCACCGGCCACGCGGTGGGCGAGTTCCCGCTGGCCATCCCCACCGTGGCGGTGGTCTCGAGCGGCCAGGGCGGCGGCTCCATCGCCTGGCTGGACGCGCAGGGCGTGCTCCAGGTGGGCCCCGAGAGCGCCGGCTCCACCCCCGGCCCGGCCTGCTTCGGCCGCGGCGGCGAGCGCTGCACCGTCACCGACGCGGCGCTGCTCTGCGGCATCCTCGGCCAGGGCGCGCTGGGCTTCGGCGCCATCGCGCCGCAGGCGGATCTGGCGGAGGTGGCCATCGCCCCCATCGCCGCCCGGCTCGGCACCGACGCGGCGACGGCGGCGGAGGGCGTGCTGCAGGTGGCCATCAGCGGCATGCTGGTGGAGATCGACAAGCTGCTGGCGCGCGCCGGCATGCATGCCAGCGAGCTGACGCTGATGCCCTTCGGCGGCGCCGGCCCGATGCTGGGCGCGCTGCTGGCCGAGGCGGCCGGCATCCGCCGCGTGCTGGTGCCGCCGGCGCCGGGCACGCTCTGCGCGCTCGGCGCGCTCGCCGCCGATCTGCGGCGGGACACCATGCGCACCGTGCTGCTGCCGCTGGAGGACGCCACCTGGCCGCGCCTCGGCGCCGTGTTCACCGCCCTGTCGGCCGAGGCCGGCACGGCGCTGGCGGAGATGAGCGGCACGGGGGAGGCGGAGGTGACGCTGGCGGCCGACCTGCGCTACCGCGGCCAGTCCTACGAGCTGACCGTTCCGGTGCCCGTGCGCTTCCGCGATGGCGGCTCGGCCGGCGAGATGGCGGCGCTGTTCCACGCCGCCCATGCCGAGAGCTTCGGCCATGCCGATGCGGCGGCGCCGGTGGAGGTGGTCAGCCTGCGCGCCGCCGCCCGCCGCCCCGCGCCGCCCCTGCCCATGCCGCGCCACCCCGCCCGGCCCCGCGCGGCGGCGCCCGAGGCGCCGATCACGCTGCGCCTCGGCGGGTCCTGGCAGCAGGCCGGGCTGTACCGGCGCGATGCGCTCTCGCCCGGGGCGCATTTCACCGGGCCGGCCGTCGTCACCCAGGCGGATTGCACCGTGCTGGTGCCCGCCGGCTGGAACGCCGCGACCGACGCGCTCGGCAATTTGGTGATGGAGCAGCCCTGATGCGCACCGACCCCGTGACCCTGCAGGTGCTGCGCAACCACTGCCGCGCCGCCGCCGAGAGCATGGCGACCACCCTCTACCGCACCGCCCATTCCACCTTCGTGAAGGAGACGGAGGACTTCACCATCCAGCTGCTCGATGCGCGCGGCAAGACCTGCGCCGTGCCGCTGGACCTCGGCGCCACCTGGTACCCCGGCGTCGACTACGAGGCGGCGATCGGCCTCGTGCCGGGCGGCTACCAGCCCGGCGACATCGCCATGACCAGCGACCCCTATTCCGGCTTCCTCTCCACCCATTCGCCGGACACCAACATGTGGAAGCCGGTGTTCCACGAGGGCGAGATCATCGCCTTCGCCGGCGGGCACATCCACAATGTCGATGTCGGCGGCGCGGTGCCGGCCAGCCTCTCCCGCACGCTGACGGAGGTGCACCAGGAGGGGCTGCGCGTGCCGCCCAGCAAGCTCTACCGCCAGGGCGTGCTGGACGAGACGCTGCTGCGCACCATGCTGGCCAATGTGCGGGTGCCCGAGCAGAACTGGGGCGACCTGAAGGCGCTGGTGGCGGCGGTGAACACCGGCGAGCGGCGCATCCTCGACCTCGCCCGCCGCTTCGGCGTGGCGCGGCTGCGGGACGGGCTGGCCGACCTGCTGGACTATGGCGAGGCGCAGGCGCGCGCCGTGCTCGCCGGCCTGCCCGACGGCACCTACCACTTCGCCGACTATTGCGACGAGGATGGCGTCGGCGGCGATCCGCTGCGGCTGAAGCTGGCGCTGCGCATCCAGGGCGACAGCGCCGAGCTGGACTTCGCCGGCACCGACCCGCAGACCCTCTCCTCGATGAACGTGCCGACGGGCGGCCACCCGCGCCATTCGCTGATCCTGGTCGGCGTCTACTACGTGCTCTCGGCGCTCAGCCCGAAGATCCTGCTGAACTTCGGCACCACGCGGCCCTTCACCTGCATCCTGCCCGAGGGCAGCGTGGTGAACCCGGCGCATCCGGCGGCGGTCGGCATGCGCAGCCTCACCTGCGCGCGGCTGCGCAGCCTGGTGTTCGGCGCCTTCGCGCAAGCCGCGCCGGAGCGGCTGCCGGCGGCGCCGGCCGGCTCCTCCTCCATCATCAACCTCGCCGCCGAGCATCCGCGCACGGGGCGGCGCGTCATCGCCGCCGTCGCTCCCATCGTCGGCGGCGGCGGCGGCATGCCGCACCGCGACGGCACGGACGGCTCCGGCGCCGATGCCGCCTACCTCAAGAATAGCCCCGTGGAGATCACGGAATCCGAGGCGCCGGTGCGCATCCTGCGCTACGGCCTGATGCCGGACACGGGCGGCGCCGGCGTGCATCGCGGCGGCCTCGCCACGGTGCTGGAATTCACCACCGACGCGCCGGATGCCACCGTCACCGCCCGCAACCGCGACCGCTCCATCTTCCGCCCCTGGGGCATCCTGGGCGGGCGGCCGGGCGCGGCCAGCACCTTCACCCTGAACCCCGGCCGGCCGGAGGAGCAGGACCTGGGCAACACCGACCTGCTGCACCTTTCGCCAGGCGATGTGGTGCGCATCGTCTCGCCCGGCGGCGGCGGGCGGGGCGACCCGGCGCGGCGCGACCCGCAGGCCGTGCTGCGCGACGTGCGCGCCGGCCGCCTGACCCCGGCCGCCGCGGAGCGGGACTACGGCGTCCTCATCCGCGACGGGGCGGTGGACATGACGGCGACGGCGGCGCGGCGTGCCAGGCTGCCGCCGCGCGCGGGCTTCGATGGCGGCGCCGAGCGGGCCGCGCACGAGGCGCGCTGGGACGCCGATGCCTATGCCGCGCTGGGCGAGGCGATGGCGCGGGTGCCGGCCAGCTGGCGCGGCCGCCTCAAGCGGCGCCTCTTCGCCGCGGTGCGCGCCGCGCCGGAGCAGGCGCCGCGCGCCGTCATCGCGGCGGTGCTGCGCGAGGACCGCGCCTTCCGGCGGACGGCGGCCGGGGACTGACGGCGCCGCCGATGGGAGAAGCCGGCGGCGGGCGCTATGCTCGCCGCCATGAACGCCCGCGACATCGAGATCTTCCGCGCCGTCATGCAGGGCCGCACGCTGCGCGCGGCGGCGGAGATGCTGCATGTCTCGCAGCCCGCCCTCTCCAAGGCGCTGCGGCATTGCGAGGACCGGCTGGGCTTCCGCCTGTTCCAGCGCATCGCCGGCCGGCTGGTGCCCACCGCCGAGGCGCACGCCATGCTGCCGGAGGCCGAGCGGCTGTACCAGGAGCTGCAGGGCTTCAAGGGCTTCGCGCGTGATCTCGGCAGCCACCGGGGCGGCCTGCTGCGGCTGGGCGCCAGCTCATCGCTGGCCGTGTCGCTGGTGCCGGCGGCGATGGCGGCGCTGCGGCGGGAGCGCGAGGCGGCGCGGCTGACCCTGAACCTGCTGCCGGTGCGCGAGCTGGCCGAGGCGCTGCTGGCCCGCCGCCTCGATGTCGGGCTGGCGCTCACGCCCATGGCGCTGCCGGGGCTGGAGAGCGAGACGCTGGGCAGCGTGCCCTGCGTGGTGGTGCTGCCGGCGGCGCACCCGCTGGCCGCCGAGCCGGTGCTGCGCCCCTCGCTGCTGGCTGGCGCGCCGGAGGTGGGCTTCGCCGGCTGGCAGGATTTCGGCCAGAGCCTGGATCTCGCCTTCCGGCAGGAGGGGGTGGAGCGCCGCCTCGCGGTCGAGGTCGGCACCACCGTCAGCGCCGTGGCGCTGGTGCGGGAAGGGATGGGCTACGCCATCGTCGATGGCTTCGCCTGCCGCAGCCTGCCGCCGGGCCTCGTCTCGCGGCCCTTCCGCCCCGAGGTGCGGCGCGGGGTGGTGATGGCACGCAGCCCGGCGCTGGGCAGCTCCGCCCTGCTGGACCGGCTGCGGGACATCCTGGCCAAGCTGTGCGCGGCGCCCGCCCTTCAGTCGGCGCGCGCGCCGCTCGCCTTCACCAGCGGCACCCAGTAGTCGATCTCCTCCTTCAGGAAGGCGCCGAACTTTTCCGGCGTGTAGCCGCGCATCGGCGGCAGCCCCATCTCCTGGTCCAGCCGCCGCGCCACGGCGGGGTCGGCGAGGGCTGTCTCCATGCCGGCGGCCATGCGGCCAATGATGGGCTTCGGCGTGCCGGCGGGGGCGAAGACGCCGAACCAGGAATAGGCCCTGTAGCCGGGCAGCCCCGCCTCGGCGCTGGTCGGCACCTGCGGCAGCACGGAGGAGCGCTGGTCGGTGGCCATCACCAGCGCCTTCAGCGCGCCGGACTCCACATGCGGCTTCATCAGCCCGGGTACGTCGGCGGTGAAGTCCACCACCCCGGCCAGCAGGTCGTTGAACACCGGGCCGCTGCCGCGATAGGGCACGTGCACCGCCTGGGTGCCGGTCTTCTGCAGGAAGGCGACCACCGAGATGTGGCCCGAGGCGCCGTTGCCCGCGCTGCCGTAGCTGTACTTGCCCGGGTTGGCCTTCAGCAGCGCGATGAATTCCTGCAGCGTCGAGACGCCCAGCTCCCGCCGCACGCAGATGCCGATGGGCGCCAGCACGGAGGGCGCGACCGGCGCCAAATCCTTCACCGGGTCGTAGGGCAGCTTGCCGTAGAGGCCCAGCGCCAGCCCCACGGTGGAGAGCGAGGCCATGATGAAGGTGTAGCCGTCGGGCGCCGACTTGGCGACGTAATCGGTGCCGGTGGTGCCGCCGGCGCCGGGCCGGTTCTCGATCACCACCGGCTGCCCCAGCACCTCGGAGAGCTTCTGCGTCACCAGCCGGGCGCTGACATCGGTGGCCCCGCCGGCGGCGAAGGGCACCACCATGCGCACGGGCCGGTCCGGCCAGGCCGGGGCCTGCGCCAGCGCGGCAGGCGCCAGGGCGGGCGTCGCCAGCAGAACCGGCATGGCGGCGAGCAGCCGGCGGCGGGGAAGCAGATGGTCGCGGGCCATTCAGGATTCTCCGGGGCGAGGGTTTCGCAGGATGGCGGCAGGCACCGCCAGGCTGGCTTCCACCATGGCGGCCTCCTGCCGCATGCGCGCCAGGAACTGCCGGCGCGCCGCGGCATCCAGCCGGCTGGCGATGAAGTTGGTGGCGATGGCGGCGGTGACGGCACGGCCGGGCGGACGGATGGCGAGGCCGATCACCGCCAGCCCGGCGATCAGCGAATCATCGCTCATCAGGTATCCCTCGGAGCGCACCTGCTCCACGCGGCGGCGCACCTGCTCCGCGCTGCTGCCGAACTGCCGGTAGCGCACCGCGTTCGCGGCCAGCACGGCCTCGATCTCCGCCGGCGTCTGGCTGGCGAGGATGGTGGCGCTGCCGGCGCCGATGCCGAGGGGCATCAGCCCGCCCACGCCCTGCGTCAGGCTCTCGATGACATAGGCGCCGTCCTGCCGGTCGGTGACCACGGCGTTCAGCCCGCTGCGGACGATCAGGAAGGTGGTCTCGCCGCTCTCGCCGGAGAGCCGCGCCAGGACGGGGCGGCAGAGGCGGCGCAGCCCGGTGCCGTCGGCCGCCTGCCCGGCCAGCGCCACCAGCGCGGCGCCCAGCCGGTGACGCCTGCCGCCCTCCACCCGCTCCACCCAGCCATGGTGCTCCAGCGCCGCCAGCAGGCGGTGCGCGGTGGAGACGCTGAGGCCCAGCGCGCCGGCCAGGCGGGAGAGCTGCTGGCCACCCGCACCCGCCTCGCCGAGCAGCCCGAGCAGGCCCACCATCCGATCGAGGACCTGGATGCCGGAAGTCCCGTCCAGGGGGTCGGGCACGGGTGCGTCGGGCGGGGAAGGCGCCATGGCGGCAGCATAGACAGCGTCCCGCGAGAGCAACAATTCCATAAGGCGAGAAATTCCGGAAAAACTTCCTGCATCCTGGAAATGCACGTCGCGGCGGCCGACTTTTGGGGCTTGCCATGTTATGTTATTTCATTGCATCAGGCTGGCATGCCATCCGCACCGCTCTCCCGCCGGCCGCTTCTCCTGGCCGCCGCCGGCCTGCCCGTCCTGCCGCGGCCCGCCGCCGCGCAGCCCGCCGCGGACCTGTTCCGCGTCGTCACCTCGCAGGAGATCAACGGGCTCGACCCCGCCCGCTCCGGCTATGTGTTCACCCGCATGCAGGTGCTGGAGACGCTGGTGGGCGCCGACGATGGCGGCCTGGCGGTGCCGCAGCTCGCCCGCGCCTGGACGCTGTCGGAGGACCGCCTGACCTGGCGCTTCGCGCTGCGCGAGGGCGCCCGCTTCCACGACGGCACGCCGGTCACGGCCGTGGCCGTGGCCGCCGCCCTGGAGCGCGCGCGCGGCCAGTCCGGGCTGCTCGGCACCCTGCCGGCCGAGCGCATCGCGGCCGATGACGGCGCGGTGCTGGTCCGCACCAGCCGCCCCTTCGCGCCGCTGCTGGCCTTCCTGGCGCATTACAGCGCCGGCATCCTGGCGCCCGCCGCCTTCGAGGGCCAGGCGGTGCGGGAGATGATCGGCAGCGGCCCCTACAAGGTCAGCCGCCTGCTGCCGCCGCAGCGCCTGGAGGCGGCGCGGTGGGAGCGGTGGGACGGGCCGGCCCCCGCCATCGGCCGCGTCTCCTACCTGGCCGCCGGGCGTGGCGAGACCCGCGCCGCCATGGCCGAGGGCGGGCAGGCCGAGCTGGTCGCGCAGCTGGCGCCCGAGACGGTGGAGCGGCTGCGCCGCAACCCGCGCGTGGCGGTCGATGTGCGGGCCATCCCGCGCACGCGGCTGATCAAGCTGAACTGCGCCTCGCCGCTGTTCCGCGACGTGCGGGCGCGCCACGCGCTCAGCCTGGCGCTGGACCGGCAGGGCATGGCGGCGGCGCTGCTGCGCTCGCCCGCCTCGACGGCCACGCAGCTCTTCCCGCCCGCCATGGCGGAATGGCACGTGCCGGCGCTGCCGCCGCTGCGGCGGGACCTGCCGGAGGCCCGGCGCCTGCTGGCCGAGCTGGGCTGGCAGCCGGGGCCGGAGGGCATCCTGCACCGGGAGGGCCGGCCCTTCGCCTTCACCCTGCGCACCTTCTCCGACCGGCCGGAACTGCCCGGCCTGGCCACCGCCATGCAGGCGCAGCTGCGCGAGGCGGGCATCGACATGGCCGTGGCCGTCGTCAACAGCGGCGAGATCCCGGCCGGGCACCGCGACGGCACGCTGGAAGCCGCGCTGATGGCGCGCAACTTCTCCCTGGTGCCGGACCCGCTGGGCACCATGCTGCAGGATTACGGGCCGGAGGGTGGCGACTGGGGCGCCATGGGCTGGTCCAGCCCCGCCCTGAACGGCGTGCTGGAGCGGCTCGGCGCGGTGGCCGACCCGGCGGAGCGCGCGGCGCTGCGCGGACGCGCCTCGGCCATCCTGCACGAGGAGCTGCCGGTCATTCCCGTCAGCTGGTTCGACCTGGCCACGGCGGTGTCGCGCCGCGTCGCCGGCCTCGCGGTGGACCCGCTGGAACTCTCCTTCCGCATCGCGGGTGCCCGATGGGCGGGCTGATCCGGGTGCTGGGCGGCCGCGCCGTCCAGGCCGTGCTGGTGGCGCTGCTGGTCGGCACCGCCTGCTTCCTGATGGTGCGGCTGCTGCCCGGCGACATGGCCTACCGCATCGCCGCCAGCCGCTACGGCTACGACCTGGTGGATGGCGCCGCCGCCGAGGCCGTGCGGCAGGAGCTGGGCCTGGACCGGCCCTGGCCCGTGCAGCTCGGCGCCTGGTTCGGCGGCCTGCTGCGGCTCGATCTCGGCGTCTCCCTCGCCTCGGGCGAGGAGGTGGCGGAGGCGCTCGGCATCCAGCTCGGCCACACGCTGCTGCTCTCGGTCACGGCGCTGCTGTTCTCCCTGCTCATCGGGCCGCCGCTCGGCGCGCTGGCCGGGCTGCGCAGCGGCGGGTGGTGGGATGGCGCGCTGCTGGTGCTTTCCGCCGCGCTGCGCGCCCTGCCGGCCTTCGTGGTGGGCATCGGCCTGATGCTGTGGCTGGCGGTGGAGTGGGAATGGCTGCCCGTCGCCGGCGTCGGCGGCTGGCGGGAGGTGATCCTGCCGGCGCTGACGCTGGCGCTGGGCCTCGCCGCCGCCTCCTCCCGCGTGGCGCGGGACGCGGTGGCCGGGGTGGTCGCCTCCCCCTTCTTCGGCTTCGCGCGGATGAAGGGGCTGGACGATGCCACGGCCTTCCGGCGCCACGGGGTGCGCAACGCCGCCATCCCGGTGGTCGCCTATCTCGGCCTGCAGCTCGTCATCCTGATCGAGGGCGTGGTGGTGGTGGAATCCCTCTTCGCCTGGCCGGGCATCGGGCATGCGCTGGTGCACGCCGTGCTGGGCCGCGACATCCCGATGGTGCAGGGCACGGCGCTGGTGATGGGGCTGCTCTTCGTCGCCCTCAACGCCCTGACCGACCTCGCCTGCTGGCTTCTGGACCCGAGGCGCCGCGCCGCATGACCCTCTCCTCCAGGCGCCTGCTGGGCGGCGCCATGCTGGCGGCCGTGGCCGGCTTCGCCCTGCTCGGGCCGCTGCACGGGGCCGACCCGCTGCGCCAGAACCTCTCCGCCACGCTGCTCCCCCCGGGCGCTGGCCATCCGCTCGGCACCGACCATCTGGGGCGCGACATGCTGGCACGGCTGGCCGCCGGGGCGCGGCTGTCCTTCGGCTACGCGCTGCTGGCGGCGCTGGCCGCCGCCGTGCCGGGCACGCTGCTCGGCCTGCTGGCGGCGCTGCGCGGCGGCTGGCCAGAGCGCCTGCTGCTCGGCCTGGCCGACGCGGTGCAGGCGCTGCCGGCGCTGCTGCTCGTCGTGCTGGTCACCGCCTTCGCGCCGGGCGAGTTCCTGCCGCTCTATATCGGCGTCGCCCTGGCGCTGTGGGTGGAGTTCTTCCGCATCAGCCGCAACACCGCCGCGGGCGTGCTGGCGCGGCCGCAGGTGGAGGCGGCGCGGCTGCTCGGCCTCGGCACCGGCCATATCCTGCGCCGCCATCTCTGGCCCGAGGTGGCGGCGCTGACCGCCACGCTGTTCGCCTTCGCCGCCGGCACGGCCGTCACCACCGTGGCGGCGCTGGCCTTCGTGGGCGTGGGCGCCCGCCCGCCGGTGCCCGAATGGGGCAGCATGATGACCGAGCTGCTGCCCTACCACGCCGAGGCGCCGCTGGCCCTGCTGCTGCCGGCGCTGCTGATCTTCCTCACCGTGCTCGGCCTGCACCTGCTGGCGGGGCGGGAGCGCGCATGAGCCTCATCGTCGAGAAGCTCCGTATCCGCGGGCCGGAGGGCGTGCTGGTGCAGGGCGCCAGCTTCGCCCTGGCCCCGGGCGAGCCGCTGGTGCTGCTGGGCGAGACCGGCTCCGGCAAGTCGCTGCTGGCGCAGGCGGTGATGGGCACCCTGCCGCCGGGCCTGCGCGCGGAAGGCCGCATCCTGCTGGATGGCCGGGACCTGCTGCCGCTGCCGCCGCGCGAGCGCCGCGCCCTGTGGGGCCGGCGCATCGCCATGCTGCCGCAGGAACCCTGGGCGGCGCTGGACCCGACCATGCGCGCCGAGGCGCAGGTGGCGGAGGTGGACCGGCTGGTGCACCGCCATGGCGCGGCCGAGGCGCGGCGGCGCGCGGCGGCGCGGCTGGCGCATCTCGGCCTGCAGGGCGCCGGCCGGCGCTATCCCTTCCAGCTCTCCGGCGGCATGAACCAGCGCGTGGCCCTCGCGGCCACCGAGGCCGCGGGCGCCGCGCTGCTGATCGCCGACGAGCCGACCAAGGGGCTGGACGCGGCACTGCGCGATACCGCCGGCGCGCTGCTGCGCGCCGAGGCGGAGGCGGGGCGCATGCTGCTGGTCATCACCCACGACGTGGCCCTGGCGCGCCTGCTGGGCGGCCAGGCCATGGTGATGCTGTCGGGCGCTGTGGTCGAGGCCGGCGCCCTGCCGGGGCTGCTGGAGGCGCCCCAACACGACTACACGCGCCGGCTGGTCGCCGCCGAGCCCTCCCGCTGGCAGGACTGGCCGCGCCGGCCCCCCGGCCGGGCGATCGTGGAAGGGAACGGCCTGCACAAGCGGCTGGGCGGGCGCGAATTGTTCGGCGGCCTCGACATGAGCATCGGCGAGGGGGAGGTGGTGGCCGTCGCCGGGCCCAGCGGCTGCGGCAAGACCACGCTGGGCAACCTGCTGCTCGGCCTCGCCCGGCCGGACCGCGGGCAGGTGCGGCGCGGCGCCTGGGTGGCGCCGCTCGGGTTGCAGAAGCTGTACCAGGACCCGGTCGCGGCCTTCACGCCGCACCAGACGCTCGGCCAGGGCATTGCCGAACTGCGGCGCCGGCACGGGCTGGCGGAGGACCGCGCCGCAGGGCTGCTGCCGCGCCTGCGGTTGCAGCCGGCGCTGCTCGGCCGCAGGCCGTCGGAGGTCTCGGGCGGCGAGCTGCAGCGCTTCGGCCTGCTCCGCGCGCTGCTGCTGGACCCGGCCCTGCTGTTCGCGGACGAGGCGACCTCCCGGCTCGACCCGCTGACCCAGCAGGAGGTCATGGCCCTGCTGCGGGAATGCGTGGAGGAGCGCGGCACGGCGCTGCTCCTCGTCACGCATGAGACGGCGCTGGCGGAGAAGGCGGCCGGCCGCGTGCTCCGGTTGGGCACGTGATCCGGCTGGGCGCCGCCGCCTGAACGGGGCGGCGCCGATCCGGCGGATGGGCCGCTTCAGCCGGAGAGGTGCGGGGCGGAGAGGTGCCGGGCCAGGAAGTCGATGAAGGCGCGGATGCGCGCCGCCAGATGGGCATGGCCGAGATGGAGGGCGTTGATCTCCTCCGTCTCCCCGGCATTGTAGGCTTCCAGCACCGGCACCAGCCGCCCCTGCGCGATGTCCTTCTCCACATGGAAGGCGCCGAGCCGCGCCAGGCCGAGCCCCGCCCGGCAGAGCTGCAGATGGGTGGCGCCGTTGTTCGCCTGCACATTGCCGGGCACGGCCAGGGTGTAGGCCTCCGTGCCGCCGGGGTCGCGGAAGGGCCAGCCCTCCAGGCTGCGGCGGAAGTTGAAGCCCAGGCAGTTGTGCCGCATCAGGTCCTGCGGCCGCTCCGGCACGCCGTGCCGCGCCAGATAGGCGGGCGCGGCCACGATCACCCGCCGGCTGCGCATCAGCAGCCGCGCCTTCAGCGCCGAATCCCGCAGCGGGCCGGAGCGGATGGCGATGTCGGTGCGGTCCTCCACCAGGTCCACCAGCCCGTCGCTCAGCGAGAGGTCGAGCTGCACGGCGGGGTGCAGCGCCAGGAAGGCCGGCACCAGCGGCACCACGCAGCTCACGCCGAACCCGACCGAGGCGCTGACCCGCAGCTTGCCGCGCGGCACCGCCCCGGCGCCGCTGGCCACCGCGCGCTCCGCCGCGTCGATCTCGGCCAGGATGTGCTGCGCCCGCGCCAGATAGGCTTCGCCTTCCGGCGTCAGCCGCAGCGCCCGGGTGGAGCGCAGCAGCAGGCGGGCGCCCAGCCGGTCCTCCACCCGCGCCACCAGCTTGCTGACGGCGGAGGGCGAGAGCCCCAGCCGCCGCCCGGCGGCGGAGAAGCTGCCCAGCTCCGCGGCCAGGGCGAAGGCCTCCATCTCGCCGGCCCGGTTGTTCATGCTGGCTCCTATTCATGAACCCAGTTCACAGGTGTCGTGCCAAATGCCTCGATTATCAGAAGGCTCGCCAGGGCGCATTTGGGGCGCAACCCGATCCTTCCCCCATTCGCCCGCCCGCTGCGGCGGGCGAGGAGCCTTTCCATGCCTCTTGCCCTCTTTGCCCTGACCATCGCGGCCTACGCGATCGGCACCACGGAATTCGTCATCGTCGGCCTGCTGCCCACCGTGGCGCAGGATCTCGGCATCTCCCTGCCCCTGGCGGGGCTGATCGTCAGCGTCTACGCGCTGGGCGTCACCTTCGGCGCGCCGGTGCTGACGGCGCTGACCGGCCGGGCCGGGCGCAAGGCGCTGCTGCTCGGGCTGATGGCGCTGTTCGTCGCCGGCAACCTCGCCGCGGCGCTGGCGCCGGGCTACGGCACGCTGCTGGCGGCGCGCGTGCTCTCGGCCTTCGCGCATGGCGTGTTCTTCTCGGTGGGCGCCACCATCGCCGCCGGGCTGGTGGCGCCGGACCGGCGCGCCTCGGCCATCGCCATGATGTTCATGGGCCTCACCGTCGCCATCGTCACCGGCGTGCCGCTCGGCACCTGGATCGGCCAGAGCTTCGGCTGGCGGGCCACCTTCCTGGCCGTGGCCGGGCTCGGCGTGGTGGCCTTCATCGCCATCGCCGCGCTGCTGCCCGCCGGCCTGCCCAAGGCGCCGCCGACGCGCCTGCTGGAGCAGGCCCGCGTGCTGGGCAGCGGCCGCCTGCTGCTGGTCTTCGCCATGACGGCGCTGGGCTATGGCGGCACCTTCGTCACCTTCACCTATCTCGCGCCGGTGCTGCAGCAGGTGGGCGGCTTCTCGGAGGGCAGCGTCAGCCTGATCCTGGTGCTCTACGGGCTGGCCATTGCCGCCGGCAACCTGGTGGGCGGCCGCGTCGCGGACCGCGACCCGGTGCGGGCGCTGACCGTGCTCTTCGCGCTCCAGGCGCTGGTGCTGGCGCTGTTCAGCCTGACCGCGCCGCTGCCCTGGCTGGCCCTGCCGACGCTGGCGGCGCTCGGCTTCCTCTCCTTCGCCAACGTGCCGGGGCTGCAGCTCTATGTGGTGCAGCTCGCCCGGCTGCACCGGCCGGAGGCGGTGGATGTCGCCTCCGCGCTGAACATCGCCGCCTTCAATCTTGGCATCGCCGCCGGTGCCTGGGTGGGGGGCGTGGTGGTGGAATCGCCGCTCGGCCTCGGCGCCACACCCTGGGTGGGCGCGCTGCTGGTGGCCGCCGCCCTCGGCCTCACCCTGTGGAGCGGTGCGCTGGACCGGCGCGCCCGCGGCGCCGCCCCGCAGCCGGCCTGACCGGCCCCCGCCCGAGGCGCGGCACTCTCCGCAGGGCGGCTCTGTTCCTGAGATTTAACAAGCGCCTAGGCTCTTGCCGAAGCGGCCCCGCCCCGGCAGAATGGGAACACATGTTCCCGTTCGCCGGGGCTGCTCAAAAGGAGGACAGAGGCATGGCCGACCAGGACAGTTCCGCGTCCCCGCCGGCCGTGCCGCAGGAGGTGCTGCAGCTCGCCGCCGGCACCCTCTCGCCCGAGGCGCTGGCGCTGCTGTCCGGGCCGGTGGGGCAGGCGGTGGCCAAGGCCGCCAACTACGCCGGCCGCGCCCTGTCGGACAACACCCGCCGCGCCTACGCCTCCGACTGGAAGGCCTTCTCCACCTGGTGCCGGGCGGGGGGCGTCTCCGCCCTGCCGGCGGCGCCGGTGGTCATCGCCGGGCACCTGGCCAGCGTCGCGCAGACGCTGGGCCGCAACAGCCTCAAGCGCCGCCTCGCCGCCATCGCCCACATGCACCGGCAGTCCGGCCATCCCTGGCAACCGGGGGACCCGGCCATCCGCGCCACGCTGCGCGGCATCTTCGCCACCCACTCCAAGCCTGTGCGGCCGGCGGCGGCGCTGACCTCGGTGGAGGTGAAGCAGCTTCTCAACGTCTGCGGCACCGATCTCGCCGGGCTGCGAGACCGCGCCATCTTCCTGCTCGGCTTCGCCGGTGCCCTGCGCCGCTCCGAGCTGGTGGCGATCGACCGCGAGCATCTGCGCTTCACCACCGATGGCATGACGCTGCGCATCCCCCGTTCCAAGCGCGACCAGGAAGGGGAGGGGGCGGATCTCGGCATCCCGCGCGGCCTGAACCCGCTCTCCTGCCCGGTGCGCGCCATGGAGCAGTGGCTGGGCCGCAGCCGGATCGAGTACGGCGCGGTGTTCCGCCGCGTCACCGCCGCCGGCACCATGGAGGACCGGCTCAGCCCGCAGGGGGTGTGGCGCATCCTGCGCCGCCGCGCCGAGCGGGCCGGTCTAACGGTGGATGAGCGGGAGCGCCTCTCGCCGCACGGGCTGCGTGCCGGCTTCATCACCGAGGCCTATCTGAACGGGGCGCGGGACGAGCAGGTGATGCACCACGCCCGGCAATCGGATTTCGCGACCACCCAATCCTACCGCCGCCGCGCCAAGATCACCCAGGACAGCCCGGCGCGCCTGCTGGACCTCTGATACCGGATTCCCCGGCGAGGCGCCTGCGCCCGGATGGGCGCAGCGCCTCATGGCGCGTAGCCATGGCGGAGCGCCGGCGCCTGAAGGCGGATCGGGACCGATCCGCAAGACTTCTTGGCCCCTGCTACCCTTTTCCTGCCTGCCCCTTCCCTTCCTGCCTCCGCACCTGGGTCAGGCCCGCCATTCCGGATGGCGGGCCGCGGCGCATTCGCGCCCGCCCGGGCGATGTTTCAAACGACAGGCAACTCGCTTATTCCGCTAGGCAAGACGAACGTACCAACATACAGTTTGGGAAACGCCGAGCAGCGGGAGGAAGCCATGCAGAAGAACCGGCCGGGTGCGCCGTGCCGTCACGCGGGCCAGGGCTGAGGCCGGCGCCATGGACACCCAGGCCCCGCATCCCGCCGCCCCCGCCCGCACCGTCCTCGGCGCCGAGCACGAGCTGTTCCGCGACCAGGTGCGCCGCTTCTTCGACCGCCACATCGTCCCCTTCCATCGCCAATGGGAGCGCGACCAGCTGGTGCCGCGCGAGGTCTGGCGCCTGGCCGGCGCGCAGGGGCTGCTCTGCCCGACCATGCCGGAGGAGTACGGCGGCGCCGGCGCGGATTTCGGCTATTCCGCCGTGCTGATCGAGGAGATCGCCCGCACCAATGCCAGCGGCGTCGGCTTTCCGCTGCATTCGGACATTGTGGCGCCCTACATCCTGGCCTATGCCACCGAGGCGCGGAAGCGCGACTGGCTGCCGCGCATGGCGCGGGGCGAGCTGATCGGCGCCATCGCCATGACCGAGCCGGGCATGGGCAGCGACCTCAAGGCGGTGCGCACCACGGCGCGGCGCGAAGGCGAGCACTACGTGCTGAACGGCTCCAAGACCTTCATCACCAACGGGCAGAATTCCGGCCTCGTCATCGTCGTCGCCAAGACCGACCCGGCGGCGGGGCGCAAGGGCATCAGCCTGATCTGCGTCGAGGAGGGCACGCCCGGTTTCAGCAAGGGCCGCAACCTCGAGAAGATCGGCCTGCACGCGCAGGACACCTCCGAGCTCTTCTTCGACGAGGTGCGCGTGCCGGTGGAGAACCGCCTCGGCGAGGAGGGGCAGGGCTTCCGTTACCTGATCCACAACCTGCCGCAGGAGCGGCTGATCATCGCCATCCGCGCCGCCGCCTCGATCGAGGCGATGCTGGCGGAGACGGTGTCCTATGCGCGCCAGCGCGAGGCCTTCGGCGGCACGGTGTTCGACTTCCAGAACACCCGCTTCCGCCTGGCCGACGCCAAGGCGCAGGCCACCATGCTGCGCGTCTTCGTCGATCACTGCCTGGAGCTGCACCTGCGCGGCGCGCTTTCGGTGGAGATGGGCGCGAATGCCAAGCTCGTCGCCTCCGAGATGCAGAACAAGCTGCTGGACGAGTTCCTGCAGGTGCATGGCGGCTACGGCTTCATGAGCGAGTACGCCATCGGCCGTGCCTGGGCGGATGCGCGCGTCGCCCGGATCTATGGCGGCAGCTCGGAGATCATGAAGGAGATCATCGCCCGCACGCTGTAGCGCCGCGGGCGCCGCAGGCCGACCCCGGGCACACGGGGCGGCGCCAGGGAGGAGAAAGAGAGATGCAACGCAGGACCCTGCTGGGGGCCGCGGCGGCGGCCGCCTGCGCGCTGCCCGGCCTGGCCCATGCCGCGGCCGGTGCGGCACGGGCCGCCTATCCGGACAAGCCCATCCGCGTGGTGGTGCCCTTCCCGCCGGGCGGGGCCACCGACACCTGGTGCCGCCTCGTCACCGCGCCGATGGCCGAGGCGCTGGGCCAGCCTTTCGTGGTGGATTGCCGCTCCGGCGCCGCCTCGATGATCGGCAGCGAGGCGGTGGCCCGCGCGGCGCCGGATGGCCACACGCTGCTCTTCACCATCAGCAGCCTGGTGCAGAGCCCGGTGGTGTTCCGCCGCGCGCCCTACGACGCCGAGAAGGATTTCGCCCCCATCGGCCAGCTTGGCACCACCTCGCTGGTGCTGGCCTGCAACAAGGATGTGCCGGGGCGGACGCTCGCGGAATTCGTCGCCGCGGCGAAGGGGCGGAACTACAGCTTCGGCTCATACTCCCCCGCCTCGACCGGGCATGTCTTCGGCCAGCTCTTCTCCGACGTGGCGGGGCTCGGCATGACGCATGTCGGCTATCGCGGCGAGGCGCCGGAGCTGCTCGACCTGATCGGCGGCAGGCTGCACTGCGCGCTGGTCAGCATGACCTCGGCCAAGGGCTATCTGCTGGACGGCACGCTGCGCCCGCTCGCCTGCCTCGGCCGCCAGCGCCTGCCGAGCCTGCCCGGCGTGCCCACCTTCGTCGAGCTCGGCTACCCGGAGGATTTCGCCTGGAGCGGCTTCGTCGGCATGCTGGCGCCGGCGGGGACGCCCGCCGCCATCGTCGAGACCCTGGCCGGCAGCTTCCGCGCCGCGACGGAGCGGGCCGAGGTGCGGCGCACCCTCGCGGAACAGGATTTCATCCTGCAGTGGCTTGGCCCGTCCGACATGGCGCGGGAGGTGCGGCGCGCCCGGCAGAGCTGGGCGGAACTGGTGGAGCGCACCGGCATCTCGGCCGAGTGACGCCCCGCGCGACAACGAAACCCACAGGGAACATGGAAACGATGACGGCTGCGACAGGCAAGCTTGCTGGCAAGGTGGCGCTGGTGACGGGCTCGGGGCGGGGCATCGGGCGCGAGATCGCGCTCAAGCTGGCCTCCGAGGGGGCAAGGCTGGTCATCAACGACCTCGATGCCGGGCCGGCGGAGGAGGCGCTGGCCGCCATCCGCGCCGCGGGCGGCGAGGCGGTGGCCTGCAACGGCAGCGTCACGGAGGCGGATTTCGGCGAGCGCATCGTCAAGGCCGCGCTGGATGCCTTCGGCGGCATCGACATCATCGTCAACAATGCCGGCTACACCTGGGACAACGTCATCCAGAAGATGACGGACGAGCAGTGGTACGCCATCATCGACGTGCACATGACGGCGCCCTTCCGCATCCTGCGCGCCGCCGCCCCCTTCATCCGGGAGGCCGCCAAGCGCGAGGCGGAGGCGGGGCAGGAGAGGTTCCGCAAGGTGGTGAACATCTCCTCCACCTCCGGCGTCTACGGCAATGCGGGCCAGGCCAACTACTCCGCCGCCAAGGCGGGTGTCGCCGGCATGACGCGGGCGCTGGCCAAGGAGTGGGGGCGCTACAAGGTCAACGTCAACGCCGTGGCCTTCGGGCTGATCATGACGCGGCTGACCGAGGCGGCGGCGGGGGAGGGCGCCTCCATCGACATCGAGGGCCGCGCGATCAAGGTGGGCGTCAACCCGCAGGTGCTGAAGAACGCCGAGGCGCTGATCCCGCTCGGGCGCGGCGGCACGCCGGCCGAGGCGGCGGGGGCGGTCTACCTGCTCTGCATCCCCGAATCCAACTATGTCAGCGGGCAGACGCTGGTGGTGGGGGGCGGGCGGCCATGAGCGCACCGCTTGGCCGGCGCGCGGCGCTGGCTCTGGCGGGCGGCGCCGCCCTGGCGCGGCCGGCGCCGCTGCGCGCCGCGCTGCCCGAGCGGCCCATCCGCCTGGTCGTGCCCTGGCTGCCCGGCGGCACGGCGGACAGCCATTTCCGCCTGCTGGCCGAGCTCGCCTCGCAGCGCCTCGGCCGCACCGTGCTGGTGGAGAACAAGCCCGGCGCCAGCGGCACGCTGGGCGGCCAGATGATGGCCAACGAGGCGCAGGGCGACGGCACGCTGATCGGCCAGATCCCGGTCACCCTGTTCCGCTACCCCGCCATGACGAAGCGCCCGACCTTCGACCCGTTGAAGGATTTCACCTACATCATCCATCTCACCGGCTACCTGTTCGGCGTGGTGTCGAGGCCGGACGCGCCGTGGCGGGACTGGGCCGGGCTGATCGACCACGCGAGGCGCAACCCGGGCCGCGTCACCTATGGCACGCCCGGCGTCGGCAGCTCGCTGCACATCACCATGGAGCGGATCGGCGAGCTGGCGGGGGTGCAGTGGGTGCATGTGCCCTTCCGCGGCGGGCCGGACAACATCCAGGCCGCGCTCTCCGGCCAGACGCATCTGGCGGCCGATTCCAGCAGCTGGGCGCCGCTGGTGCTGGAGGGGCGGATGCGGCTGCTCTGCACCTGGGGCGCGGAGCGGGCGAAGCGCTTCCCCGAGACGCCGACGCTGCGCGACCTCGGCCTCGACATCGTCTCGGACTCGCCCTACGGCATCGGCGGACCGCGCGGCATCCCGGCCGCGACGGTGCGCGTGCTGCACGACGCCTTCAAGGACGCCCTGCACGACCCGCGCTCCGTCACCGCGCTGGAGCGCTTCGACATGGCGCTGCGCTACATGGACAGCGAGACCTACGCCGCCTTCGCCCGCCGCCTCTATGCGGAGGAGAGCGCGACGGTGAGGCGGCTCGGCCTGCAGATCGACTGAGCGCAGGAGGAGGAGGGCGCGCCTCAGTGCACCTGGCGCGTCCCCTCCTGCCAGAAGCCCGCGCGCAGCGCCTTCTTGTCGATCTTGCCGATCGGCGTGGTGGGCAGAGCGTCCACCAGCACCACCGTCTTCGGCGCCTGCACGGCGCCCTTCAGCGCCCGCACATGCGCGGCCAGCGCCGCTTCCTCCGGCCGCCGCCCCTGGCGCGGCACGACGAAGGCCTGCACCCGCTCCCCCCAGCGCGCATCCGGCACGCCGATCACCGCCGCCGCCGCCACATCCGGGTGGGTGGCCAGCGCATCCTCCACCTCGCGCGGATAGACGTTGAAGCCGCCGGAGATGATCATGTCCTTCCGCCGGTCGACGATGTGCAGGTAGCCCTCCTCGTCCTCGCGGGCGATGTCGCCGGTGTGCAGCCAGCCATGGCGCAGCGCCTCCGCCGTCTCCTCGGGGCGCTTCCAGTAGCCGCGCATCACCAGCCGGCCGCGCACGCAGATCTCGCCCGGCGTGCCGCGCTCCACCGGCGTGCCGTCCTCGGCCAGCAGCTTCACCGCCACCCCCGCCATGGGCTGGCCGCAGGCGGAGAGCCGCTCCGGCCGCGCCGGGTCGTGCTCCGCGCGGCGCAGCAGGCAGACGGTGTTGGGCGCCTCCGTCTGGCCGTAGAGCTGCATGAAGACGGGGCCGATGCGCTCCATCGCCTCCAGCAGCGTGGCGGGGGCGATGGGGGCGGCGCCGTAGATGAAGGTCTCGAGCATCCGTGTGCGGGCGCGGGAGAGGCGCGGCTCGGCCAGCAGGGCGCGGATCATGGTCGGCACGCCGAAGGCGCAGTTGATGCCCTCCGCCTCGATGCAGCGCAGATAGGCCTCTGGCTCGAAGCCGCCCAGAACATGCACGGTACCGCCGCGCAGCAGGGCGGGCACCACCAGCGAGCCGGCGGCGTGGCTCAGCGGCGTCGCCAGCAGCATGCGCGGCACGGCGGGCCAGTCATACTCGGCCAGCATCATCGTGGCGCATTGCACCAGGGCGCGGTGCGGCAGCATCACCCCCTTGGGCTGGCCCGTGGTGCCGCCGGTGTAGCTGATCTGGCCAAGACCCTCCTCATCGCCGATCGGGTCGAAGGGCGCGTCGGACTCCGCCCCGGCGGCGGCGAGCAGATCCCGGGCGCCGCCGCCGCCCAGCGAGAGCACCAGGCCGCAGCCGGACGCTTCCGCCGCCGCATGGGCGCGCCCCGCCTCGGCAGGGTCGTGCACCAGCAGGCGGATCTCGGCGTCGCGCAGGATGTGGGCGAGGTCGGCGGGGCCGGACAGCCGGTTCAGCGCCGTGTAGCGGCAGCCGATGAGCTGCGCCGCGGTGCGCAGCATGAACACCTCCGGCCGGTTGGCCATCAGCGCCGAGACGCCCTCGCCCGGGCGCAGGCCGAAGCCCTGCAGCGCCCGAGCCAGGGCATGGATGCCCGCCGCCACATGCCGGCGGGACCAGACCTGCCCCTCCTGCACGAAGGCCGGCCGCTCCGGGTTGCGCCGCAGCCCGAGCAGCGCGAGATGGCCCATGGTGATGCCGGCCTGTGCCGTGCCCTGTGCCATGCCTTGGGCCGTGGGGCCGCTCATTCGGGCTGGATCCCGGCGGCCTGGATGAGGCGCCGGTTCAGCGCGGCCTCGCGGGTCAGCCGGTCCATCAGCGCCTCGGGGCCCGGGGTGGCGGGCACCAGGCCGAGCCGGTCCAGGCGCGCGCGGGCCTCGGGCGCGGCGAAGGCCTCCGTTGCCGCGCGCTCCAGCTTCGCCAGGATGGCGGGCGGCGTGCCGGACGGCGCCGAGAGGGTGAACCAGCCGCTGCTGACGAAATCCTTCTGGCCCAGCTCCGCCAGCGTCGGCACCGCCGGCAGGGCGGGGCTGCGCGCGGTGGAGGGGATGGCCAGCGCCCGCAGCCGCCCGCTTTCCACATGCGGCCGCGCCGGCGCGAAGGTAGAGAACATCAGGTCCGTGCGGCCGGCGATGGTGTCGGTCAGCGCGGGGGGCGAGCCGTTGTAGGGCACGTGCAGCAGCTCGGTGCCGGTGCGCGCCATCAGGTCCACCATCATCAGGTGGGCGGTGGTGCCGACGCCCCAGGTGGCGAAGGAGAGCTGCCCCGGCCGCTGCCGCGCCGCCGCCAGCAGCGCCTCCAGGCTCTCCCAGCGCGGGTTCGCCACGAGCAGGAACTGCGTGTCCGAGATCATGGTGATGTGCGCGAAATCCTTCACCGCGTCATAGCCCGGGTCGCGCAGCGCGTAGGGGGCGGTGGTGAAGGTGACCACGGTGCCCATCAGCAGCGTGTTGCCGTCCGGCTTCGCCCGCGCCACGTGCCGCGCGGCCAGCGTGGTGGAGGCGCCGGGCTTGTGCTCCATGACGAAGGTGCCGCCGAGCCGCGCGGAGAGCCCCTGCGTCAGCACCTGGGCCAGCACGTCCGGCGCGCCGCCGGGGGCGTAGGGCAGGGCGATGCTGACCGGCTGGCTGCCCGGATAGGGCGTGTCCGCTGCCGCGCCGCGCGGCAGGGCGGGCGCCGCCAGCACGCCCCCGAGCCCGGCCAGGGCCGCCCGCCTGGACAAAGCGTGATGCCGCATCCGTCTTCCTCCCATGCTCCGGTTCGTGCCGGGCTTGTCGGCGCCCAGCCTGCGGCAGGGATCGGATGCGAGTCAATTCCGCTGTGCGAGCCGGAAAAACCATGGAGCGGGACATTGACGCATTGCAGCGGAATGCCGCAGGCTCCCCCACGACCGGCGACGCAGAGCGCCGGCATGAGGAGAAGGGTCCGAGCCATGGCGCATCTGGCACGCTGGGCGCAGCTTCAGCCCGACAGGGTGGCGGCGCATTTCCCCGATGACGGGGCGGCGCTGACCTTCGCGGCGCTGGATGCGCGGGCCAACCGCCTGGCGCAGTGGCTGATCGGCCTCGGGCTGCGGCCGGGGGACGGCATCTCGCTGCTGCTGGAGAACGGCCCGGCGCTGCTGGAGCTGGCCCATGGCGCGCGCCGCGCCGGGCTCTACTACACGCCGCTCAGCACGCATCTGCGCGTGCCCGAGATCGCCTACATGCTGGCCGACAGCGATGCGCGGCTGCTGATCGTCAGCCCTGCTTTGGCCGGGCTGGCGGCGGAGGTGGCGGAGGATGCGGCGCTCGCCGCGCTGCCGCGCTGCGCCACGGGGGAGGGGCTGCCCGGCTACCGCTCGGTAGAGGCGGAGCTGGCTTCCTACCCCATGCCCGCGCCGCTGCCGGAACGCCCGGTGGGGCGGGATTTCCTTTATTCGTCCGGCACCACGGGGCTGCCCAAGGGCATTCGGCGCGACCTGCTGCCGCCCGAAAAGCGCGGCGCGCCGGACTGGTCGCCCGGCTGGGTGGCGACCTACGGCATCGGCCAGGACAGCGTCTATCTCTCGCCCGCGCCGCTCTACCATGCCGCGCCGCACCGCTACGTGATGCGCACGCTCGACCGCGGCGGCACGGTGGTGGTGATGCGGAAGTTCGACGCCGCCCGCAGCCTGGCGCTGATCGAGCGCCATCGCGTGACGCACAGCCAGTGGGTGCCCACCATGTTCACCCGCCTGCTGGCGCTGCCCGAGGCAGAGCGGAGGGCGCACGACCTGTCCAGCCACCGCGTCGCCATCCATGCCGCCGCGCCCTGCCCGCGCGCGGTGAAGCAGGCGATGATCGACTGGTGGGGGCCGATCCTCGTCGAATACTATGCCGGCTCGGAATCCATCGGCGGCACGGTGATCGACAGCCATGACTGGCTGCGCCGCCCCGGCTCGGTGGGCCGGGCGCTGGAATGCCGGCTGCACATCCTGGGGCCGGAGGGGGAGGAGTTGCCGCCCGGCGAGGTCGGCGGCATCTGGTTCTCGGGAGGGGCCACCTTCCGCTACCACAACGCGCCCGAGAAGACCGCCGCCGCCTTCGACAGCCAGGGCCGCGCCACCTATGGCGATCTCGGCCATGTCGATGAGGAAGGCTTCCTCTATCTCAGCGACCGGCGGGCCGACCTGATCCTGTCGGGCGGCGTGAACGTCTATCCGTGGGAGATCGAGCAGGTGCTGCTGCGCCACCCGGCCGTGGCCGAGGCCGCCGTGATCGGCGTGCCGGACGCGGATTTCGGCGAGGTGGCGCGCGCCGTGGTGCGCGCCGCCGTGCCCGTCACGCCGACGCTGGAGGAGGCGCTGGTGGCGCATTGCCGCGCCCACCTGGCAGGCCCCAAGGTGCCGCGGCGCATCGATTTCGCCGAGGAACTGCCACGCAGCGAGACCGGCAAGCTGCTGCGCCGCGTGCTGAAGGAGCGCTACCGCGACGGCGCCGCGCTCTCCGTTGCCTGAGAACACCCACAAGGAGACTGGCATGGCCCTGCCCGCCGGGCGACCGCGCCCCGAGCCCACGCCCGAGACGCAACATTTCTGGGATGGCACCAAGGCCGGCGAGCTGCGCCTGCAACGCTGCCAGGCCTGCGAGAAGGCCTACTTTCCGCCGCGCCCCTTCTGCCCCGGCTGCGGCGCGCGGGAGGTCTCGGTCTTCGCCGCCAGCGGACGTGCCACGCTGCACAGCTACGTCATCCATCACCGCAAGGTGCCGGGCTTCGAGCCGCCCTATGCCATCGCCGTGGTGGAGCTGGAGGAGGGGCCGCGCATGATGACCAACATCGTCGATTGCCCGCAGACGCCCGAGGCGCTGCAACTGGACATGAAGCTGGAAGTGGCCTTCACGCCGATGGATGACGAGATCACCCTGCCGCTGTTCCGGCCGGCGCAAGGAACACCGGCGGGAGAGCGGGCATGAGCATCGCTCCTGGTTCGATCGCGATCGTCGGCGCCGCCGAGAGCACGCGCATCGGCAGCGTGCCGGAGATGTCGCAGATCATGCTGCACGCCGACGCGGCGCTGAACGCCCTGGCCGATGCCGGGCTGAAGCCCTCCGATATCGACGGCGTGGCCTGCACCGGCGCGATGATGACGCAGCAGGTGGCGCACTATCTCGGCATCACGCCGAAATGGGTGGACGGCACCAGCGTCGGCGGCTGCTCCTTCATGCTGCATGTGCGCCACGCCGCCGCCGCCATCCATGCCGGCTACTGCAACACCGTGCTGATCACGCATGGGGAGAGCGGCAAGTCCCGCATCAACGCCACGCCCCGCCCGCCGGAGCCGCAGAGCCTGAACGGGCAGTTCGAGGCGCCCTTCGGCCCCTTCGGCCCGCCGACGCTCTTCCCCATCCCCGTGCTGCGCTACATGAAGACCTATGGCGTGACGCATGAGCAGCTCGCCATGGTCGCCGTGGTGCAGCGGGAATGGGCCTCGCGCAACCCGCGCGCCGCGCAGCGCGACCCGATCACGGTCGACGACGTGCTGAACAGCCGGATGATCGCCTATCCGTTCCGGCTGCTGCAATGCTGCCTGGTGACGGATGGGGGCGGCGCCCTCATCCTCACCCGCGCCGACCGCGCGAAGGACTTCCCGCAGCGGCCCGCCTACATCCTCGGCACGGGCGAAAGCGTGGAGACCAACATGATCAGCCAGATGGAGGATTTCACCAGCTCGCGCGCCTTCCGCGTTGCCGGCCCGGAAGCGTTCCGCTCCGCCGGCATCAGCCATGCCGATGTCGACCACCTGATGATCTACGACGCCTTCGCCCATCTGCCGCTCTACGGGCTGGAGGATCTGGGCTTCGTCGGCCGCGGCGAGGCGGGGGCCTTCATCGAGGCGCGCCACACCGCGCCGGGCGGCAAGCTGCCGATGAACACCAATGGCGGCGGCCTCTCCTACACCCACACCGGCATGTACGGCATGTTCGCGCTGCAGGAGAGCGTGCGCCAGGTGCGCGGCACCGCGCCGGCGCAGGTGGAGGGCGTGAACATCTCCGTCTGCCACGGGGTGGGCGGCATGTTCTCGGCCAGCGGCACCATCGTGCTGGGGCGGGAGCGGCCATGACGCCCGCGGAGGCGCTGGCCTCCCGCCGCAGCGTGCGGGGCTTCCTGCCCTGCCCGGTGCCGCGCGAGACGGTGGAGCGCATCCTGACCCTCGCGGCGCGCGCGCCGAGCGGCAGCAACATCCAGCCCTGGAAGCTGCATGTGCTGGCGGGCGCCAGCCTCGCCCGCGTCACCGCCGCGCTGCGCGCGGCGCACGAGGCGGAGGAGCCGAGCCGGCGGGACTATGAATACTACCCGACGAAATGGCGCTCCCCCTATGTGGAGCGCCGCCGCCAGCTCGGCTGGCAGCTCTACGGCCTGACCGGCGTGCAGAAAGGCGACCGCGCCGCCGGCAAGCGGCAGGAGGGCCGCAACTACGACTTCTTCGGCGCGCCGGTCGGCCTCGTCTTCACCATCGACGACGATCTGGAGAAGGGGAGCTGGCTGGATTACGGCATGTTCCTGCAATCCATCATGGTGGCGGCGCGGGGGGAGGGGCTGGACACCTGCCCGCAGGCCGCCATCGCCAACTACCCCGACATCCTGCGGCGCGAGCTGGGCATCCCGGCGAGCGAGGTTGTGCTCTGCGGCATGGCGCTGGGTTGGGCGGACCCGGAGGAGCCGGCCAACCGCCTCGCCTCGGAGCGCGAGAAGCTGGCCGTCTTCACCACCTTCCACGACCCCGGCTGAGGCTTCAGCCGGCGGCCCGCGCCAGGCGCCCGCCCGTGGCGTTGTGGCGCGTGGCCAGCCACAGCAGCCAGCCGATGACGGTGATGTTCAGCAGGTTCCAGGCCAGCCCATGCACGAAGGCGGCGTGGTAGCCGCCGCTCCAGTCGAAGATGCGGCCCGCCAGCCAGCCGCCCAGCGCCATGCCGAGCAGCGTCGCCATCAGCGTCTTGCCGACGCGCTCGCCCGCCTCGGCGGCGGGGAAGTGCTCGCGCACCACGATGGCGTAGCTCGGCACCAGCCCACCCTGGAACAGGCCGAACAGCGCCGAGATGACGTAGAGCGAGAGCAGCCCGTCGAACAGCGCGTAGAGCACCAGCGCCACGCCCTGCAGCACCGAGCCCAGCAGCAGCGTGCGCAGGCCGCCGATGCGGTCCGCCACCCAGCCGGAGGCGACGCGGCTGACGATGCCGCAGGCCAGCATCAGCGCCAGCATCTGCGTCCCCCGCGCCACGCCGTAGCCGAGGTCGCCGCAATAGGCTACGATATGCACCTGCGGCGTGGCCATGGCGACGCAGCAGGCGATGCCCGCCACCCAGAGCGACACCTGCAACGCCGCCGGCGAGAGCGGCAGCGTGCCGCCGGCAGGCCGGGCCACCGGCATGGCCGCGGGCGGGGGCGCCGTGCCGGCGGCGGGGCGCACCGCCGGCCGCCGCAGCGTCCATGCCAGCGGCACCAGCACCGCGACGCAGGTGAGGCCGATGACGAGATGCGCCACCCGCCAGCCCTGCGCCGCCATCATCTGCTGCATCACCGGCGGCCAGAAGGCGCCGGCCAGATAGTTGCCGGCGGCGCAGACGGCGATGGCGGTGGCCCGGTGCCGGTGGAACCAGTGCGAGACCTCCGCCATCAGCGGCCCGAAGCCGATCGAGCTGGCGGCGCCGATCAGCAGCCCCTGCGCGAGTGCGAACTGCCAGAGGTTCTGCGCCGCCGCCGCGCCGGCATAGCCCAGCCCGAGTGCGATTCCGGCCACCGCCAGCGGCCGCGCCAGGCCGAACCGGTCCACCGCGCGGCCGAAGGCCACGCCGCCAAGCGCGAAGCCCACCATGGTGAGAGTGTAGGGAAGGGAGGCGGCGGCGCGGGAGATGCCGAACTCGGCCTCCACCGCCGGCAGCGCCACCACCACCGACCACATGCCGACGCCGCCCACCGTGGCCGCCAGCGTGGCCAGCGCCAGCCGCAGCCAGGAGAGGCGGGAATCCGCCGTGATGTGAACCATTCGCTTCCCGCCCCGCATTGCCCCCGCAGCCTCGGGGCGGGGCGGGCCAGCGTCAATCCCGGCTTGCCTTCCCCGGCAGCATGCCGGCCAGGCTGGAGGCGGCGCCATCCCCTTCCTCCCCGGGCGGGCGGCTGCCCAGCACGCTCAGCGTGCCATCGGTCTCCAGCACCACGGCCAGGGCCTGCTCCGGGCCCGGCACGCCCGCGGCGCGCAGGGCGGAGAGCACCTCGTCGCGCGTCACGCGCTGGGCGCGCAGGGCGGCGTCGAGGAAGCGGCCCTTGTGCAGCAGGAGGCTCGGCTCGGATTTCACCAGCGCATCGAAGCGGGTGGAGCGCACCGAGAGCCAGGCCACGGCATATTGCAGCCCGGCCAGCAATGCGAAGGCGAGCACCCCCTCGGCCAGGGCCACGGAGTTGTTGAGCAGCACGGTGGCCAGGGTGGAGCCGAGCGCGACGGTGACGATCAGGTCGAAGGCGTTGAGCTTGGCCAGGGTCCGCTTGCCGGAGAGGCGCAGCAGGAACACCAGCGCGGCATAGGCCAGGGTGCCCACCACCAGCACCCGCAGCAGCCCGAACCAGGACTCGAAGAACATGCACGGCCTTTCATGAGGAAGGGCGGAGGGATGGCACCCTCCGCCCCGGCATTAGCTTTCGGCTCGCGGCGGGCTCAGCCGCCCCGGCTCTGCTGCCAGAACCTGTCGATCTCCTGGCGCCGCTGCTGGCCCGCCCCGCCATCGGCGAAGCTGTCCGGATCGACGGACGGCGCCTTCTCCAGCTGCGCCTCGCTCATCGGCAGCACGAAGGAATCCATCTGCGGCGTGGCGCGCAGCCGTGCCCAGGGCACCGCGATGTAGTCCTCCCCAAGGCCGAGGAAGCCGCCGCGCGAGAGGATCACATAGCCGATCCCGCCCGTGCCGGGGTTGAGGACGACATCCTCGACGCTGCCCAGGCTCTCGTCCTGCGGGTTGCGGACATCGGTGCCGGTGATGGTATCGGCGCGGAAGTTCCGCCGCATCTCCGTCACGGGCTGGGCCGCGGCCAGCTGCTGCTGGCGGTAGGAGACCATCTGCCCAGGCTCGACGCCCGCCTCGCGGAGCTGGCCGGCATATTCGCCGTAGACGCTGCGCACCTGGCCCAGCACGGTCTGGCAGGCCTGCTCCTCGCCACGCTGCGCCAGCACGGCGGCGGCACGGTAGAGCGTGCCCAGCTCCTGCGCCGGCGGGGTGTTCCAGTTGAGGCCGCCCCAGGGGGCGGTGCCGCCGCTGGCCATGGCGGCGCGGTTGGCGCTGCCATCCGCCGCGCCTGCCGTGCCGCGCGCGGCCGGGCTGCCGGTGCCGGGGTTGGCGCCGCCGGCCGCCGGCGTGCCGCCCTGGCGGGCCGCCTGCATGTCGGCGGGCGCGCCGCGCGAGCCATCCACCCGCAAGGCAGCCGTGTTGTTCCAGCCATAGCCCTGGCGATAGCCGGTCAGCCAGTAGCCTTCCTTCTCCACCCTGCCGCGGAAGGCGGTAAGGTCCTGCCGGCATTGCTGCGCCACCTGGCGGCCCTGCATCGCCTGGTCCTGGCCTGCCTTGCCCTGGACCGGCTTGCCCTGGACTGGGTTGCCCTGGCTCGTCTTGCCCTGGGCGCTCTGTCCCGACGAAGCCTGGCTCTGGCCGGTCTTCTCGCCAGCGGAGCTGGCGGGCTGGGCGCTGGCCAGCCAGGGGGCCAGGCAGGCCACCGCCAGAACAGAACCGGACAGCAGAGTTTTCGTGGCCATGTGCGTCTCCCTTGTGCGTGTCGCTGCACCCTCGGGTGCGGGGGAGGCGTCCGCGGTCGCGTCCACCTGAGCGAGAGACAACCAGGCGAGGCGCACCGGGTTCGGCAATTGGGGCCAAAAAAAGGCAGAAGAGCCCCATTCCGCCCAAATCAGGCCCAGCCGCTTCTCAGAAGCCCAGCAGCGGCGCCACCATGCGGGAGAGGTGCGCGATGCGGGGGCCGAGCTCCTTTTCCAGCCGCGCCTGGTCCAGCATGTAGCCGGGCGCGCCGATGTTCATGGCCATGATGGTGGTGCCGTCCAGCGAGACCAGCGGCGCGCCGGCGGTGCGCACATCCGGCTGCCACTCGCCATCGACGATGCAGAAGCCGCGCGCCTGCACCTGGGCGATGCCGTCCAGCACGCGCGGCTTCAGCTCGGCCCAGGCGGCGCCATAGCGGCGGGCGAGGCGCTCCAGCAGGTAGTCCCGCTCCGTCTCGCCCAGCGCCGCCAGGAAGGCGCGGCCCAGCGCGCTGCGTGCCATCTCCACCCGGCTGCCGATGCCGAGCCGCAGCGTGGCCAGCGCGCTGGAGGCGGTGTTCTCCACATAGATCATCGAGAGCCGGTCGCGGCTGGCGAGGCCGACGGCGGTGCCGGTCTCCTGCGCCAGCTGCCGCATGTGGTCATGCGCCGCCTGCCGCACGCGCAGATTGGCCAGCACCGGATAGCCCAGCGCCAGCAGCGCCGGCGCCGGCTCGTAGCGCCCCTGCTTGTGCAGCACGCGCAGGTAGCCAAGCTCGGCCAGGGTATAGGTGAGGCGGGAGACGGTGGGCTTGGGCAGCCCGGTGAGCGCCGCGATCTCCCCCACGCCCAATGGGCCGCGCCCCGGCTCGAAGGCGCGCAGCACTTCCATGCCGCGCGCCAGCGCCCAGACGAAGCGGCGGTCGCTGGCATAGTCGGCGCTGACATCCTCCTGGTCATAGACCAGCCGCACGGCGGAACGGGAGGCGGCCAGGACGACCGGCGCCTTGGCAGCGGGCGCCTTGGCAGCGGGCGCCTTGGTGGCGGGTGCCTCGGCAGAGGGCGCCCCGGCCGGGGCGGGGCTCCGCCGGGGGCGGCTGGCGGAAGGCTTGGGCGGCACGCGGGTCACTCCTCGGCTCGGGCGGCCGTTCTTCCATAGCACGGCCCTGCCTCTGCAACATGGCGTCAACGTTTCGCTTGGCAAGACGAATGCGTCGCCCTACGGTCCCCGGCAACGAAAACGCGGCGGCGGCTGGGGATCTGCGCGGTTCCGCCCCCGCCTTGCGGAGGAGACCGATCCATGCCCCTTCCCGCCGCCTTCGAGGGCCGCCTGGCCCTGCCGGCCGTGGCCGCGCCGATGTTCCTGGTCTCCGGCCCGGACATGGTGGTGGAGACCTGCCGCGCCGGCGTCGTCGGCACCTTCCCCTCGCTGAACCAGCGCAGCAACGAGGGATACGCCGCCTGGCTGGAGGAGATCGGGGAGCGGCTGGCGCAGGCGCCGGGTGCTGCGCCTTATGGCGTCAACCTCATCGTCCACCGCAGCAACAAGCGGCTGGAGGCGGATCTCCGGACCACCGTGGCGCACAAGGTGCCGCTGGTCATCACTTCGCTCGGCGCGGTGGCCGAGGTGGTGCGGGCGGTGCACGGCTATGGCGGGCTGGTGTTCCACGACGTCATCAACACCCGCCACGCCGAGAAGGCGATCGAGGCGGGGGTGGACGGGCTGATCGCCGTCTGCAACGGCGCCGGCGGCCATGCCGGCACGCTGAACCCCTTCGCCTTCCTGTCCGAGTTGCGCGGCATGTTCGACGGCACGCTGCTGCTGGGGGGTGCCATCAACACGGGGCGGCAGGTGGCGGCGGCGCGGCTGATGGGGGCGGACCTCGCCTATATCGGCACCCGCTTCGTGGCCACGCAGGAGAGCATGGCGCCGGCCGAGTACCGCCGCATGATCCTCGAGGCGCGGGCGAAGGACATCCTCTACACCGCCGCCATCAGCGGGGTGAAGGCGAACTTCCTGCGCGCCAGCATCGCCGCCGCCGGGCTGGACCCGGATGCGCTGGACGAGGCCACGCCGCTCAACGTCTCCGACCATGAGAGCCGGCCCTGGAAGAACATCTGGTCGGCCGGCCACGGTGTCGGCGGCATCGAGGACGTGCCCGGCGTCGCCGCCCTCTGCCAGCGCCTGGCCGCCGAGTACCGCGCCGTGGCCCCGGCCGGGTTCGCCATGGCCGCCGAGTAAAAGCCCCCATCCCGGGCCGGACGGGGCCGCGCAAGAGCCCCGCCGCCCCTCCGCCGTTCCAGGGAGGAACATCCATGCCCATCGCTCCGCCCACCCTGCCGCGCCGTGCCCTGCCGGGCCTGGCGGCGGGGCTCGCCCTGCCGCGCCTGGCCCGCGCCGAGGCCGGCTTCCCGAGCCGCCCCGTCAGCATCCTGGTGCCCTTCACCGCCGGCGGCACCACCGACCAGCAGATGCGCGCCCTGGCCGAGGGCGCCGCGCGCCGGCTGGGCCAGCCGGTGATCATCGAGAACCGCCCGGGCGGCGGCGGTACGCTGGGCGTCGCCGCCACGGCCAAGGCACGGCCGGATGGCCATACCCTGGCGCAGATGATCACCCCCGCCATGCGGCTGGCCATGCTGCAGCCCATGTCCTACGACGTGCTGCGGGATTTCTCGCCGGTCATCCACCTCACCGGCTATTTCTTCGGCCTCGCCGTGCGCGCCGATGCGCCCTGGGAGAGCTGGCGGGACTTCGTCCAGGCGGCGCGGTCGAGGCCGGGGCAGCTCAGCGTCGGCAACAGCGGCGCCAATGGCACGCTGCATCTGGGCATGCTGGAGCTGGGGCTGCGCGAGGATGTGCAGTTCAACCACGTGCCCTTCCGCGGCGAGGCGGACACCATCCCGGCGCTGCTCGGCGGGCATGTCGATGCCGTGGCGAACAGCGCCGGCCTCGGTGAGCTGGTGGACAATGGCAAGGCGCGCTGGCTGAACGTCTGGACCGCGCAGCGCTCCCGCCGCTGGCCGGATGTGCCGACGCTGGTGGAGCTGGGCTATGACGGCATGGTCATCACCTCGCCCTACGGGCTGGTGGGGCCGGCGGGGATGCAGCCGGCGGTGGTCGGCCGGCTGCACGACGCCTTCCGCGCGGCGATGGACGACCCGGCGCACCGCGCCGTGCTGCAGAAGGCGGACATGGTGGCGGAGTATCTGGGGCCGGACGAGTATGCCGCCGCCCTGCGCGCCCAGGTGGAGCGCGAGCGCGCCCTGCTGCGCCGCCTGAAGCTGCTCGCCGCGTGAGCGGGGCGGGTGAGGGGGGGCCGCTGGCCGGCCTCCGCGTGGTGGAGATGGCGGGCATCGGCCCCGCGCCGCTGGCGGCGATGCTGCTGGCCGGGCTCGGCGCCGAGGTGGTGCGGCTGGACCGCCCCGCCGCCCCCGGCCGCGCCATGCCGATGGCGGCGCGGCACGATGTGGTGGGGCGCGGCCGCCGCGCCGTGGCGCTGGACCTGAAATCCCCGGGCGGGGTGGCGCAGGCGCTGGAGCTCGCCGCCGCGGCGGATGTGCTGATCGAGGGCTTCCGCCCCGGCGTGATGGAGCGTCTGGGGCTGGGGCCGGAGCCCTGCCTCGCCCGCAACCCGCGCCTCGTCTACGGGCGGATGACGGGCTGGGGGCAGGACGGGCCGCTGGCACAGAGCGCCGGGCACGACATCAACTATCTCGGCCTCACCGGCGTGCTGCACGCCATCGGCCGCGCGGGAGAGCGCCCGGTGCCGCCGCTCAACATGGTGGCGGACTATGGCGGCGGCACGATGATGCTGCTCTTCGGCCTGCTCGCGGCGCTGTGGGAGAGGGAGCGCTCGGGCCGTGGCCAGGTGGTCGATGCCGCGATGACCGACGGCGTGGCGGCGCTCTCCGCCTTCTTCCACGGGCTCCGCGCCGCCGGCCACTGGTCGCTGGAGCGCGGGGCCAACCTGCTCGATGGCGGCGCCCCCTTCTACGACACCTACGAGACGGCGGATGGCCGCTTCCTGGCGGTCGGCTGCCTGGAGCCCGCCTTCTTCGCCGAGATGGCGCGGCGCCTCGGGCTCGATGCGCGCTTCATCGCCGGCCAGCGCGACCGCGCCCTCTGGCCGGAGATGCGCGCCCAGATGGCCCGCCTCTTCCGCACCCGCGGCCGCGACGATTGGGAGGCCGCCTTCGCCGGCAGCGATGCCTGCGTGACGCCGGTGCTGGACTGGGACGAGGCGCCCGCGCACCCGCACAACGCGGCGCGCGGCAGCTTCATCGAGGCGGACGGCGTCGCCGCCCCGGCCCCGGCGCCGCGCTTCTCCCGCACCCCCGGCGCCCCGCCGGCGGAGACGGCACCCGCCACGGTGGCCGATGTGCTGCGCGGCTGGGGCGCGGGGAGGGGCGGCCTCAGCCGCGGCGCAGCCGGCGCATGAGCTGTTCCGCCTGCCGCTGCGCCACCTCGGAGACCAGGCCAGCGAAGACCTGCGCCGTCTCCGAGCGGGCCTGCCAGGCCGGGTAGAACAGCCCGTAGGGCAGCGGCACGGCCGGCCGGAAGCGCCGCATGACGAGCTGCGGCGCGGCCGCCGAGAGCGCCACGAAGGGGTCGGCCAGCGCTAGGCCGAGGCCCTGCGCCGCCATCTGGCACACCACCACGCCATTGGCGGCCTCGAAGCGGTAGCGCGGCATCAGGCCCGCCTGCCGGCAATGCTGCTCCAGCCGCTGCCGCAGCAGCGAGCGCGCATGGGTGGCGATGAGGTCGTGCTCCACCAGGGCCGGCAACTCCACCTGCCGGCGCGCGGCGAGGGGGTGGTCGCGCCGCATCACCACCACCGCCTCCACCTCGCAGAGCGGCTCCACCCGCAGGCCGGGGTGCTGCAGGGGCGGCACCGTCACGCCCAGGTCGAAATGCTCCTGGCCCACCACCGCCTCGGCATCCAGCCGCACGCGGGTGTCGATGCTGGCGGTGAAGTCCGGCGCGCGGCGGGCCATCTCGGCCAGCGCCTCGCCGAGCAGGGCATTGGCCATCTGCGGCGCGGTGAGGATGCGCAGGTGGCTGTCCCGCTGCCCGCCGCGGATCTGCCCCGCGAGCTGCGCCAGCCCGTCATGCCCGGCCAGCACGCGCTCCGCCTGCTGGTAGAAGCGCCGCCCCTCCGGCGTCAGGGAGAGGCGCTGCCGCTCCCGCGTGAACAGGGCGAAGCCGAGGGACTGCTCCAGCCCCGCCAGCAGCCGCCCCACCTGCGGCTGGGTGCGCCCGAGCCGCGCCGCCGCCTGGCTGACCGAGCCGCATTCGACGAAGGCCCGCAGCGCCTCCAGCGCGCTGATCTTGAGCATGCGGCCTCCTCATCCTGTGCGGAAAGCGCATGATCTGCACCGGATAATGCATTTGACGCAAGGACGGCCCTGGCCGAACCCTGACGGAATGATGACAGATGCCGCCCCCCGTACCGGCCGCCCAGGAGGCCCGAAGCGCCATGTCTGACCGCGACGAGAGCGGCACCGCCTGGCGCCTCGCCCCCGCGGACTACGCCGCCCGCCGCGAGGCGCCCTTCGCCCTGCCGGCGGCGCCCGCCTCCCGCTACCTGACCATGCGCGACGGCTGCCGCATCGCCATCGATGTCTGGCGGCCGGAGGGGGCAGAGGGCCCCGTGCCCGCCATCCTGATCCTGACGCCCTATTACCGCCGCTTCCGGCTGCGCGAGGGCGGCAGCGGCGACGCCATCCCCAATGCCGGCAAGTTCGTCCGCCACCTGGTGCCGCGCGGCTACGCGGTGGTGGTGGTGGATGTGCGCGGCACCGGCGCCAGCTTCGGCACGCGCGACAGCTTCCGCTCCCCGCGCGAGCGCGAGGACAGCCGCGAGATCGCCGACTGGATCGTGGCGCAGACCTGGTCGGACGGGCAGATCGGCGCCACGGGCATCTCCTATCCCGGCGCGGCCTCGGACTTCCTGGCCAGCACGGGGCACCCGGCGGTCAAGGCCATCGCGCCGCTCTTCGCCGTGTGGGACACCTACGCGGACAACTACTATCCCGGCGGCATCCTGCTGAAGCAGCTCGCCAAGAGCTATGACGACCTGATGGTCGCCATGGACCACGACCGGCGCGACCTGCTGCGCAACTACGTCTACTACGCCAACCCCGACCTCGCCGGCCCGCACCCGGTGGACGAGGACGCCGACGGCACGCTGCTGGCCGAGGCGTTGCGCGAGCATCTCGGCAATTTCCGCCAGCCGGACTTCATGGGCGAGTTCCGCTTCCGCGAGGAGCCGCTGCCCTACGACGCGTCCTTCAGCTCCGCCTCCTTCAGCCCTTATTCGGTGCGCGGCGGCATCCGGCCGGATGTGGCGGTGCTGGCCGTCTCCGGCTGGATGGATGGCGCGGGCTACGCCAACGGCGCCATCTCCCGCTACCTGACGCTGCGCGACAACCCGGTGCACCTCATCCTTGGCCCCTGGGACCATGGCGCGCGCTGCCATGTCTCGCCCTGGCGCCGGGCGCAGACGCCGGATTTCGACCTGCTCGGCGCCCTGCTGCGATTCTTTGACCACTACCTGCTGCGCCGGCCCACGGGGCTGGAGCAGGAGGCGCCCATCCACTACTTCGCGATGCATGCCGAGGCCTGGCGCAGCGCCGAGGCCTGGCCGCCCGTGCCGGAGACGCGGCGCCTCCATCTCGCCGAGGGGAGCGCGCTGGCCGAGTCCCCCGGCGCGGCGGGGGCCGACACCACCACGGCGGATTTCGCCTGGGGCAGCGGGCAGGGGACGCGCTACGAGCGCATCGCCGGCATCAACAGCACCACCTACCACGCCGACTGGCCGGAGCGGGAAGCCGCGCTGGCGGGCTGGACCTCGGCGCCGCTGCCGGAGGCGATGGAACTGGCGGGCCACGGCCTGGCCGATCTCTGGCTGGAGAGCAGCGAGCCGGATGCCGCGCTCTTCGTCTATCTCTCCGAGGTGGAGGCGGACGGCACGGTGCGCTACGTCACCGAGGGGCTGCTGCGCGCCCTGCACCGCAAGGAGAGCCCGGCGCCGGAGAACTACCGCACCACCTGGCCCTTCCGCAGCTTCCGGCGGGAGGATGCGGCGCCGCTGGTGCCGGGGCGGGCGGAGCGCATCCGCATTCCGCTGCTGCCCGTGGCCTGGGTGTTCCGGGCCGGCAGCCGCCTCCGCCTCTCCCTCTCCGGCGCCGATGCCGACCACGCGGTGCAGGTGCCGCATGGCCGCCCGCCGCGCCTGACCCTGCTGCGCGGCGGCGACCGCGCCTCCGCCCTGGAGCTGCCGCTCCGCCCCTACACCGCTGCCCTGGAGTTGCCCCATGCGACGTCGTGACCTTATTGCCGCCGCAGGTGCCCTTGGCGGCGCCCTCGCCACCACCGGCTGGGGCGCGCTGGCGCCCCGCCCCGCGCACGCCCAGGGTCCCGCCCAGGGCACGGCCCTGCGCATCGGCCTCGGCGGCGCCTTCACCACCATCGATCCGCATTTCTACCACGCCGTGCCGAACCACACGGTCGCGATGCACATGTTCGAGCGGCTGATCAACCGCGCGCCGGATGGCCGGCTGATCCCCGGCCTCGCCACGGAATGGAAGCCGCTCTCGGACACGCTGTGGGAATTCAGGCTGCGCCCCGGCGTGAAGTTCCACGATGGCGGCGACTTCACGGCGGACGACGTGGTCTTCACCTTCGAGCGTGCCCGGGACGTGCCGAACAGCCCGGGCGGCTTCGGCGGCTTCCTGCGCGCGGTGGAGCGGGTGGAGGTGATCGACCCGCTGACCATCCGCCTGCACACCCCCGTGCCGGCGCCCGACCTCGGGCCGAACCTCACCTATGTCGGCATCGTCTCGCGCCGGGTGGGGGAGGGGGCCAGCACGGCCGACTACAATTCCGGCAAGGCGGCCATCGGCACCGGCCCCTACCGCTTCGCCGGCTACACGCCGGGCAACCGGGTGGAGCTGGCGCGGCATGATGCCTGGTGGGGCGGCCGCCCGGCCTGGGAGAGCGTCTCGCTGCGGCTGCTGAGCAACCCGGCCGGCCGCACCGCCGCGCTGCTCTCGGGCGATGTGGACCTGATCGACACCCCCTCGGTGAGCGACCTGCCGCGGCTGCGCGAGGATGAGCGCGTCTCGGTCAAGGCCATCCCCGGCATCCGGCTGATCTACCTGGTGCCGGACCTCTCGCGCGAGGGGGAGAGCCCCTTCGTCACCGACGCGCAAGGGGCGCCCCTGCCGCGCAACCCCTTCCGCGACCGGCGGGTGCGCGAGGCGCTCTCCCTCGCCCTGCACCGCGAGGCGCTGGGCGACCGGGTGATGCTCGGCACCGGCACGCCCACCAACCAGTGGATGCCGCCCGGCGGCTATTCCTACGCCCCGAAGGTGGTGCCGCCGCAGCCCGATCCGGCCCGCGCCCGCCGCCTGCTGGCCGAGGCCGGCCTGCCCGAGGGCTTTCGCCTGACCCTGCACACGCCGAACGACCGCTACCCCAACGATGCCCGCCTGGCCCAGGCCGTGGCGCAGATGTGGACGCGCATCGGCGTGCAGACCACGGTGGAGGCGATGCCCTGGAGCACCTATGCCGCGCGCGGCGGCCGGCAGGAATTCTCCATGGGGCTGTGGGGCTGGGGCAGCGCCACCTTCGAGGGCGGCTACATGCTGAGCCAGTGCTTCGCCACCAACAGTAAGGAGCGCAGCCTCGGCCTCTACAATTACGGCCGCTACAGCGACCCGGCGCTGGATGCCGCCATCGCCCGCGCCGTCTCCACCGTGGACGAGGCGGAGCGCGAGCGGCTGCTGGTCGCGGCCACGGAGCAGGCCATGGCCGAGACGCCCATCATCCCGCTGCTGATGCTGCAGAACCTCTGGGCGGTGCGGCAGGGCATCGCCTTCCAGCCGCGCTCGGACGAGCGGACCCTGGCCATGGACGCCACCCCCGCATGACCGCCGCGCGCCCCGATCCCTGGCCCGCCCTGGCGCGCCTCGCCCTGGCCCAGGCCGAGCCGGGCCAGCCCGCCGCCCTGTTCCAGGCGCTGGAGCAGGCGCTGGCCGAGGCGGTGGGCCACCGCCTCTGCACCATCCAGATCCACTATCCGGATGGCGAGGCGGAGCGCGTCTGGTCCAACCACCCGGAGCACTACCCGGTGGGCGGGCGCAAGCGCGCCTCCCAGGCGCCGCGGATGCGGGAACTGATGGAGCATGGCCGCCCCATCCTGATCCGCGCGGCGGAGGAGCTGCGCCGCTCCTACCCCGACCATGCCGGCGCCTCGGCGCTGGGCTGCGGCAGCGCCATGAACACGCCGGTGCGCTGGCAGGGCCGCACCCTGGGGCAGGTGAACCTGATGCATGCCGAGGGCTGGTACACCGAGGCCGATCTGCCGCTGGTGCGCGCCTTCGCGCAATTCGCCGTGCCCGCCTTCCTGCTTCTCGCCGCCGCCGGGGAAACCGCCGCATGACCACCCTGCCCACCCGCCGCGCCCTGCTCGGCGCGCTGCCGCTCGCCGCCGGCCTCGCCGCGCGGCCGGCGGCGGCGCAGGCCGCGCCCTGGCCGCAGGCCCAGCCCATCCGCATGATCGTGCCCTTCGGCGCCGGCGGCGCGACCGACATCGCCGCCCGCGTCATCGCGCAGGAGATGACGGGCGTGCTCGGCCAGAGCATCGTGCTGGAGAACCGGGGCGGCGCCGGCTCCACCCTCGGCACCGGCTACGTGGCGCGCGCGGCGGCCGATGGCTACACGCTGCTCATCACCACCATCAGCGGCCTGGCGATCGGCCAGACCCTCTACCGCGACCGCATCCAGTACGATGCGGACCGCTCCTTCGCCCACATCGCCATCATGATGGGCACGCCCTATTTGCTCTGCGTCGATCCGCGCCTGCCCATCCGCAGCCTGGCGGAGTATTTGGCGGCGGCGCGGGCGAAGCCGATGGATTACGGCACCTCCGGCGTCGGCGGCGTCGCGCACCTGCTCGGGCTGCGGCTGGCCAGGGCCACCGGCGTGGCGCTGGAGCACGTGCCCTATCGCGGCTCCACCCAGGCCATCACCGACGTCATGGCCGGCGTGGTGCCGAGCGTGCTCGACAGCCTGACGGCCACCAGCGCGCATCTCCGCTCCGGCGCCCTGCGGCCGCTGGCCACCTCGGCGCCGCAGCGCTCGCCCGACTTCCCGGAGGTGCCGACCTTCCGCGAACTGGGCTACCCGGATGTGGTGGCCGATGGCTGGGCCGGCCTCGCCGCCCCCGCCGGCACGCCGCGCCCGGTGCTGGAGAGGCTGGCCGAGGCGGTGCGCCACGCCCAGGGCACGGCCAACGTGCAGCGCCGCTTCGCCGAGACGGCGACGACGGCGGGCCGCCTCTACCTGGACGAGGCGCAGGCCTTCGTGCGCCAGGAGGTGGCCGCCTGGGCGCCGGTGATCCAGGCCTCCGGCATCACGCCGGACTGACCAAGAGACGGAACCAGGAGGGAGAGACGCGATGCGCGGCATGGTGGTGGCGGCCCAGCCGGAGGCGGCCGAGGCGGGGGTGGAGATCCTCCGCCAGGGGGGCAACGCGGTGGATGCCGCCATCGCCTGCGCCTTCGCGCAGGGGGTGGTGGACCCGCAGATGTGCGGCATCGGCGGGTTCGGCGCCATGCAACTCTGCCTGCCGGCGCAGGGGGTGCACACGGTGCTGGAGTTCTTCGCCCGCGCGCCCCTGGCAGCGACCGAGGACATGTGGGAGAGCCGCTTCATCGGCCAGTCGCGCGACGGCTTCGTCTTCCTGCTCGATGACCAGCGCAACGACATCGGCTACGGCGCCATCGGCACGCCGGGCAATGTGGCGGGCTATACGGAGGCGCTCTCGCGCTTCGGCACCATGCCGCTGCGGGCGGTGATGGCGCCCGCCATCGCCCAGGCGCAGCGGGGCGTCATGGTGCGGCCCTACATGCACTACTACTGGGCGCTCGACCATGGCGGCGACGGCCAGGTGAACGTGGCGGACAAGCTGCGCTTCAGCGAGACGGGGCGGCAGGTCTACTTCCACGCCGATGGCCGGATGAAGCGCCCCGGCGACACGCTGCGCAACCCGGAGATGGCGCGCACCCTGGAGCGCATCGCCGAGGGCGGCGCGGAGGCCTTCTACCGCGGCGACATCGCGCGCGAGATGGTGGCGGACATGGCGGCGCGCGGCGGCCTGATCACCGCCGGGGATCTCGCCGCCTACCGCGTGCGCGAGAAGGCGCCGGTCTGGGGAAGCTACCGGGGGCGGCGCATCGCCTCCAACCCGCCGCCGGCGGGCGGCGGCTCGCTGATCGAGCTGCTGCACATCCTGGAGCATTTCGACCTCGCCAGCCTGCCGCACAATGGGCCGGAGCACCTCCGCATCCTGGCCGAGGCGATGAAGTGGATGACCATCGACAAGGACCGCCACATGGGCGACCCCGACTTCGTCGATGTGCCGCTCGACCGCCTGCTCTCGGCCGGTTACGCCGCCGAAATCGCCGCGCGCATCAAGGCCGGGGAGGTGGCGCATGTGCCCCGCGCCGGGGAGCCGGCGGCCAAGGACCCGCCGGACACCACCGTGGTCTGCGTCATCGACGGCGCGGGCAACGCCGTCTCGCTGACGCACACGCTGGGCATTCCCTCCGGCGCCATCACCCCCGGCCTCGGCTTCATGTACAATGGCTGCATGAGCGGCTTCGACCCGCGCCCGGGCCGCGCCGCCTCCATCGCGCCGGGCAAGAGCCGCGGCAGCGCCATGGCGCCCACCCTGGTCTTCGAGGGGGAGCATCCCGCCATTGTCCTCGGCGCGCCGGGCGGCACCTACATCGTGCCGGCGATCGCCCAGGCGCTGATGAACGTGCTCGATTTCGGCATGAGCATGGCCGAGGCCGTGGCGGCGCCCCGCATCGTCGCGCTGAGCGACACGATCGACGTGGCCAACCGCATCCCGCAGGGCGTGGCGCGGGCGCTGGAGGGGATGGGCTATCCGGTCGCCCGCTCCTACCAGAGCTATGCCTTCGGCGCCCCGCACGGGCTGCAGCGCCTGCCGGATGGCCGCATCGAGGGCGGTGCCGACCCGCAGCGCGACGGCATGGCGCTGGCGGCCTGAGGCGGCGGGGCGGCTACAGCCCCAGCCGGCCCAGCAGCCGCCCGCGCCACACTTCCGCCCAGACGCCGAGGCGCCAGAAGCGGTGCAGCGGCATCGGCTTCAGCGGCAGCACGGGCATGTCGAAGGCGGCCGCCTCGCCCTCCGCCAGCCGGGCGGCGAGGAGGCGGCCCATATGGCTGGCCAGGGCGACGCCACGGCCGTTGTAGCCCAGGCAGCAGAGCAGGCCCGGGGCCGGCGCGTGCACATGCGGGTAGTGGTCGGGCGTCACGGCGAGCTGGCCGTTCCAGCCCTCGGCCCAGCGCGCGCCGCGCAATTGCGGCCACAGCCGCCCGGCATGGCGCATCAGGTAGTCCAGCCGCTCCGGGTCCGCCAGCTCGCGCTGCGGCCCGCGGCCGCCCATCAGCAGCCGCCCCGCCTCGTCCATGCGGTAGTAGACGGTGATGCGGCCCGTCTCGAACACCGCGCCCCGGAACGGCACGATGCCGGCCGCCACTTCGGGCGGCAGCGGCTCCGTGGCGCGGATGGCGCTGAACACGGGCACGATGCTCTCCGCCAGCCCGGGCCAGAGCCCGCCGGAATAGCCGTTGGTGGCGAGCAGGACCTGCCGCGCCCGGACCACGCCCTGCGGCGTCTCCACCCGCCACCCATCCGCCTCCCGCCGCAGGGCGGTGGCCGGCGTGCCGCCATGCACCCGCGCCCCCAGCGCCTGCGCGGCGCGCGCCAGGCCGCGCGCATAGCCCAGCGGGTTGAGATGCCCGCCGCGGGGATCGAGGAAGCCGAGCGGATAGAAGGCCGTGCCCACCGCCTCTTGCAGCGCCGCGCCCTCCAGCAGCCGCACCGGCATGCCGCGGTCCAGGCAGGCGCGGTGCAGAAGGCGCAGCTCCGCCGCCGCGGCGGGGCTGGTGGCCACGCGCAGCGTTCCATCCTGCCGTGCCTCGCAACGGATCTGGTGGCGGCGGACCAGCTCGAACACGTAGTCGGGCGCGGCGTGGCTGAAGGCGACCATGCGGCGGCCCAGATCCGGGCCGAAGCGGGCCTCCACCGCATCCGGCGCGTGCTTCAGGCCGGGATTCACCTGGCCGCCATTGCGGCCGGAGGCACCCCAGCCGGGCTCATGCGCCTCCAGCACGGTGGTGGGGATGCCACGCTCGGCCAGATGCAGCGCCGTGGACAGGCCGGTGAAGCCGCCGCCGATGATGGCGACATCCGTGCTGGTATCGCCCGGCAGCGGCGGCGTGTCCGGCGCCGGGGCGGCGGTCCGCGCGTAGAGGCTCGGCGGCAGGGGGCGGGGCGCGGTCTGGGCCATGCCCGCCACTGTTTTCAAGCCGGCCCGGTGGGTCAAGCCGCTGTTTCGCTCCCGTGGAAAACGGTGCCGGCCCCACGAGCAAAAAAACCCTAGAATATATATTATGGAAAATAGACATGGCCTGGAAGCTAGGCCGTGCCGCTCCTGGCCGGCGTGCGTATGGCGCCATTCCCGCGCAGCCTGTAAGGCAGGTCGGCAACGGACCGAAACGACGCAGGCCCTGCCGCGGCGGAACCCGGTGCCTTCTGACGGACAGAAAGGAAGCGTCCATGTCCATTTCCGGCGAGATGCTGATCGGCGCCACGGCCCTGCGCGGCACCGACAAACCCATCCGTGCGATCGAGGCGGCCACCGGCCAGCCGATGGAGCCCGCCTTCGGCGGCGGCACGGCGGCGGATGTGGAGCGTGCCTGCGCCCTGGCCTGGCAGGCCTTCGACAGCTACCGCGAGACCACGCCCGAGATTCGCGCCGGCTTCCTGGAGGCCTGCGCCCAGGCCATCCTCGACATCGGCGACGCGCTGATCACCCGCGCCATGGCGGAGAGCGGCCTGCCGCGCGGCCGGCTGGAGGGCGAGCGCGGCCGCACCGTCGGCCAGCTCCGCCTCTTCGCCAAGGAGGTGCGGGATGGCACCTACCTCAATGCCCGCATCGATCCCGCCCTGCCCGACCGCCAGCCGCTGCCGCGCCCGGATCTGCGCCTGCGCATGATCCCGCTCGGCCCCGTGGCGGTGTTCGGGGCCTCCAACTTCCCGCTCGCCTTCTCGGTGGGCGGCGGCGACACCGCCTCGGCCCTGGCCGCGGGCTGCCCGGTGGTGGTGAAGGCGCATTCCGCCCATCCCGGCACCTCCGAGCTGGTCGGCCGCGCCATCCAGTCCGCCGTCAAGGCCTGCGGCCTGCCGGAAGGCGTGTTCTCCCTGCTGTTCGGCTCGGGCCAGGTGGTCGGGCAGGGGCTGGTCGCCGATCCGCGCATCAAGGCGGTGGGCTTCACCGGCTCCCGCGCCGGCGGCACCGCCCTGATGAAGACGGCCGCCGCCCGCCCCGAGCCGATCCCGGTCTATGCCGAGATGAGCAGCATCAACCCCGTCTTCCTGCTGCCGCAGGCGATGGCCAGCCGCGCCGCCGGCATCGGCAAGGCCTTCGTCGGCTCCCTCACCCTCGGTGCCGGGCAGTTCTGCACCAATCCAGGCCTCGTGCTGGCCCTGGACGGCCCGGAGCTGGAGACCTTCCTCGGCGCCGCGACAGAGGCGCTGGGAGGCGCCCCGGCGCAGACCATGCTGACCCCCGGCATCCTCGGCGCCTACCAGGCCGGCATCTCGCACCTCGCCGGCAACAACCGCGTGCGCAAGGTCGCCTCGGGGCAGGTGGCCAGCGCCGCCACCCAGGGCGAGGCCGCGCTGTTCGAGACCACGGCCGAGCACTTCATGGCCGACCCGGCCCTGGCCGAGGAGGTGTTCGGCGCCGCCTCCCTCGTCATCCGCTGCCCGGATGCCGAGACCATGCTCCGCCTCGCCGAGGGGCTGGAGGGGCAGCTCACCGCCACCATCCAGATGGAGGAGGGCGATGTCGAGATGGCGCGCCGGCTGCTCCCGGTGCTCGAGCGGCGGGTCGGCCGCATCCTGGTGAACGGCTACCCGACAGGCGTGGAGGTCAGCCACGCCATGGTGCATGGCGGGCCGTATCCGTCCACCTCCGATGGCCGCTCCACCTCCGTCGGCACACTCGCCATCGGCCGTTTCCTGCGGCCGGTCTGCTACCAGGACATGCCGGCGGCGCTGCTGCCGGAGGCGCTGCGCGACGGCAACCCGATGGGGCTGTGGCGGCGCGTGGACGGCGTGCTCGGCCAGTCCTGAACGGCGCGGCGCGGCGCGGGCGGTCCGCGCCGCTGATGCCGCTCCGGGGAGGGCACGCCCCCTCCCCGCGCGCGCGTCAGACGAAGGTCAGCAGCCGGCGCGGCGTGCCCACCATGATCGCGTCGATCTCCGCCTCGCTGAAGCCGCGCCGGCGCATCAGCGGGATGACCTTCTTGTAGATGTGCGCGTAGCCATGGCCGCCGAACTCGGTCATCTGCACGATGTGGCAGATGTCGTGGCTGATGACGACCTGATCGCCATGGCCGCGGTCGATGACGCGGCGGATATCCCGCAGGCGCTGCGCGTCGTTCGGCAGGTCGATGTCCGGGTTCGGCTGGTAGTAGCAGCTCTCCTGGCCGAACAGGTCCCATTCCAGGATGACGCCCGCATCGGCCAGGCGGAACAGCCGCTCGTCGTCGAAGATGGTGCGGTCGATATGGTCGATGATGGTGCGCGAGAGGTCGGCGCCATGCGCGCGCAGGAACTCGACCAGCATCCACGGGTGGTCCTGGTCGCGGGCGGGGTGGATGGTGAGCGCCGCGCCGGTCTCCTGCTGCGCCAGGCATGCGGCGTGCAGCATCTTCTTCTCGAGGTCGGTCCAGGGCCACTGGCAGCCGATCTCGCCGAGCAGCCCGGCGCGCACATCGGTGCCCCAGGCGCCGAGCTGGATCTGGTCCACCATCTCCTGCGCCAGCTCATCGACGCCGCGGGCCTCGTTCGCCGGGTCCTGGTAATCGTGCACGTAGTGGCCGCAGCCCATGACGATCTGCGCGCCGCTCTCGCGCGACGCCCGGGCCAGCCCCTCCGGGTCCGGCATCAGCCCGCCGATGGTCAGCTCGACGATGGTGCGGCCGCCATGCTGCACCACCTCCGCCGCCGCGCGCGTCGCCACGCCCACATCGAGCTGCGTCGAGTTGCGGTAATCCTTCACCGTGCGGGTCTGCAGATCCCACCACTGCCCGAGGTCGAGCTCGCCGAGCGGCTTGTCCCGCTCGGGCGGCGGGGTGATGTTCCAGATCAGGTGCTCGTGCATCAGGGTGGAGCCGAGCTCGGCGGGGTCGATCAGCCCCAGCACCGTCTGTGCCTTGCCCCGCATCTCGTCGCGCGTCAGCCTCGTCATGTCGTTCCTCTCTCCTTGCCCGATGGGTCGCGCCCCGCCTCAGCCACGCCGCACATTCCACGCATACGGCACGCTGCCGGTCAGGAAGCCGCTGAGATCGGTGCGGTAGGCGGTGCGCATGAAGAACTGGCCCAGCGGAATGATCGGCGCCTGCTCGAAGGAGACGCGCTGGATCTGCTCGGCGATGGCGGCCCGGGTGGCCTCGTCGGGGGCGCTGAGCCATTCCTCCGCCATCCGCTCCACCGCCGCGTTCTCGTACCAGCCGAACCAGCCCTTGTCCCCCTGGCCGCGCAGCACGGGATTGATCGCCGGCGTGTAGATGGAGAGGGAGGGCCACCAGGTGTGGAAGATGCTCCAGCCACCCTGCTCCACCGGCGCGCGGCTGGAGCGGCGCTGCACCACGGAGCCCCAGTCGGTCTCCACCAGCTCGACATTCATGTCCAGGCGCCGCAGCAGGTCGGCCGTCACCAGGCCGAAGGGCGCCATGCTGGGCATGTCCGTCGGGTTGAGGATGACAACGCGCTCGCCCTTGTAGCCGGCATCGCGCAGCATCGCCTTGGCGCGTCCCAGGTCGCATGGCCCCTGCAGCGGCTTGGACCCCGCCTCGGTGCCGTAGGGCGTGCCGCAGGGCCACATGGAGGGGCAGAGGCGGAACAGTTCCGGGTCGTTCGCCGTGACCGCCCGCATGTAGTCCTCCTGCTTGGCGGCGTAGAGGAGGGCGTGGCGGATGGCGGCGTTGTCGAAGGGCGCGTGCAGGCAGTTGAAGCGCAGCGTGCCGATGTAGCCCATCGGGTCGTTGACGGCGACCTTCACCCGGCGGTTGCGCTGCAGCAGCGGCGCGAGGTCCGGGTGCACCTGGTCCCACCAGTCGATCTCGCCGGCCTGCAAGGCGGCGGCGGCGGTCGCCGCGTCCGGCATCACATGCCACTCGATGCGGTCGAAATGCGCCACCTTGCCACCGCTGCTGCGCTGCGGCGGCTCCTGGCGCGGCACGTAGCCGTCGAAGCGCGCATAGGCGACACGGCTGCCGGAGACGTATTCGCCGGGCAGGAAGCGGTAGGGGCCGGAGCCCACCATCTCCGTCACCTGCTTGAACGGATCGGTGCGCGCCAGGCGCTCCGGCATCATGAAGGGGATGATGGCGGCGCTCTTGGCCAGCGCCTCCAGCATCAGCGGAAAGGGCCGGTGCAGCCGGATGCGGATGGTGCGGTCATCCGCGGTGCCCCATTCCGCGACGCGCGCGGCCAGGGACTGGCCGAAGGTGTCGCGCCGTGCCCAGCGCTCCAGGCTGGCGGCGCAGTCGCGCGCCAGCACCTTCTCCCCGTCGTGCCAGCGCAGGCCCTCGCGCAGGCGCACCTCCCAGGTGAGGCCATCCTGCGAGACGGTGTGGCCCTCGGCCATCTGCGGGCGCACGCGCAACTCGTCGTCCAGGCCGTAGAGCGTGTCGAACACGTTGTAGGCGTGGTTGGTGGTGACGGCGGCGGTGGTCCAGATCGGGTCCAGCGCCGTGAGGTTGGCCTGCGGCACGAAGCGCAGCACGCGCGCCGCGGAGCCGGCCGCGCGCAGCGGCGGGGCGGCTCCGGCGGCGGCGAGGCCGGCGGCGGTCGCGATGAAGCGGCGACGATGCATCTGTGGTCTCCCGAGATTTGCAGCCCGATCGCCATGCGTCCGGTCGCGTCCGGCGAGCCGATCGGCGTTTCCCCAGTCCAGGCCTTGCGGGCGGCCTTGTTCGTCTTGCAGCGCGCGTTGGAGATGGCGGGAGGAAGGGCCGCCGGCCGCTCCTCCTCCGCCTCCTGCTAGGGGGCCACGCCGCCGGCGCGCAGCAGCGCGGCGCGGGATTCGGCGAACTCGCCGACGGCGGCGACGAAGCGGTCCATCTCCGCCTCGCCCACCGGCAGGCTCAGCGCCACCATGCCGCGCCGCGCCAGGTAGAGGCCGGCCGCCAGCATGTCGAAGAAGAACAGCTCCCGCAGGCCCTCCTCGGCGGGGGTGGCGGCATAGGGGCGGTCCGGCAGGGGCTGGCGGAAATGCACCGTCATCATCGAGCCGAGCCCGGTGAAGCCGAGCGGCACGCCCGCCGCCCGTCCCGCCGCGTTCAGCCGCCCGCGCAGCGCCTCGCCCCGCTGGAACAGCGCCTCGGCCGCCTCGGCGGTGAAGATCTCGCCCATCGCGACGGCGCCGGCGGCCATGGTCAGCACGTTGTTGTTGAAGGTGCCGGCATGCGGCACCCGGCTCTCGAACTGCGCCATGATGTCGGCCCGGCCGCCGAAAGCGCCGAAGCTCATGCCGCCGCCGATATACTTGCCGAGGCAGGTCATGTCCGGCGTGATGCCGAGCCGCGCCTGCAGCCCGCCGCCCGACATGCGGGAGGTCATCACCTCGTCGAAGATCAGCACGGCGCCGGTCTCGTCGGCCAGGGCGCGCAGCGTGGCGAGGAACTCCGGCGTCGCCGGAATGCAGCCGCCGCCGCCCAGCATCGGCTCGACGATGATGGCGGCCAGGTCCTGCGCATGGGCGCGGGCCAGGCGGGTGGCCTCGACGCTGTCATTGTAGGGCGTGGGCAGGAAGGGCAGCGGCAGGGTGGCCGGGCTCGGCCCCGCCAGCGGGAAGGTGAGCACCCCGCCATGGTAGCCGCCCTGCATCACCATGATGGTGTTGCGCCCGGTGAAGCCGCGCGCGGCCGTCAGCGCCATCAGGTTGGCCTCGGTGCCGCTGTTGGTGAAGCGCAGCCGCTGCAGCGAGGGGAAGCGGCCGCACAGCAGGCGGGCCAGCCTCTCCTCCCCCTGCCCCACCGCGGCGAGGTTGATGCCGCCCTCCAGCGTGGCGTGCAGCGCCTTGTGGATGCGCGGCTCGGAATGGCCGAACAGCCCGGCCGTGTATTCGCCGCAGAGGTCGAGATAGGCATGGCCGTCCAGGTCCCACAGGCGGCAATCCTCGCCGCGCGCCATGGCGGCCGGGAACGGGCCATAGGCGAGCACGGAACGGGTGTTGCCGCCCGGCATCACCTCGCTGGCGCGCTCGTGCAGGGCGGCGCTGCGCGGCCGCGCGGCGGCATAGGCCGCGCGGGCCTCCTCCAGCGCGGTGCCGAGATCGCTGTTGCGGCGCAGGGCGGTGGCCGAACTCATGCAGGTCTCTCCACAGGGGCTTGGCGATGGCCCGGCAGCCCCCCGACTGCCATGCGGGCCGGCGCACGCTAAACAGGATGCGACGGCCTGGCGCAGCACCATATGCCATCTCAGTAGCGATGCTATTGTGATCACAAAATGCCAGCAACAGGAATCTCGATGAATCCGCCTGAATCGCATTCCGCCTTGCCGCCCCTGGAGGAACAGGCCTATCGCCGACTCCGGCAGGCCCTGGTGGAAGGCACCTTCGCGCCGGGCGACAAGCTTTCCCTGCGGCGCATCGCCACCTCGCTCGGCACCAGCCCGATGCCGGTGCGCGCCGCGCTGCGCCGGCTGGCGGCGGAGCAGGCGCTGGACCTCACGCCCTCCGGCACCGCCATCGTGCCCCGCCTCACCCGCGCGGCCTTCCTGGAGCTGGGCGAGGTGCGCGCGGCGCTGGAGCCGCTCGCCCTGCGCCTGGCCGCGCCACGGCTCGACGCCGCCACCCTGGCCACGCTGGAGCGGCTGCTGGAGGAACATGCCGGGGTCCGCGGCTCCGGCCGGCCGGAAGACTTCCTGCGCGTGGACCGGGAATTCCTCTTCACCCTCTACCGCATGGCCGAGGCGCCGCTGCTGCTGGGGATGATCGAGAGCCTGTGGCTGCGGCGCGGCCCGCTCTTCTGGGAGGCGCGCTGGGTGCTGATGGGCCGCCCGGCCGAGCACGCCCACCGCCACGCGCCGATCCTGCAGGCCCTGCGCCTGGGCGACGGCATGGCCGCCGCGCGCGAACTGGAGGGCGAGATCCGCGACGCCACGACCTTCCTGCTGGGAGAGATCCGCTTCGCCGGCGATGCCGGGGCGGAGCGCGAGGTGCTGCCCCTGCTGCGGCCCGGGGACTGAGGCCACCCGGCGGCGGGCGCCCTCTTATATGCAACCAGACTGGACTAAGTCCGCCAGATTCCGCTATGAAGGAGCGCAGGAGGCCCGCCATGCAGACGGTCAACATCCACGCCGCCAAGACGCACCTCTCCCGCCTCGTCGACGCGGCGGCGGCGGGCGAGGAAATCCTCATCGCGCGTGCCGGGCGGCCCGTGGCCCGGCTGGTCCCGCTCGAGGAGGCGCCGGCGCGGCCGCGCCGGCGCCTGGGGCGGCTGGCGGGGCAGCTCTCCATCCCGGCGGATTTCGACGCGCCGCTGCCCGAGGAGGTGCTGTCCGGCTTCGAGGCGGGCTGATGCGCCTGCTGCTGGACACCCACATCCTGCTATGGGCGCTGGCCGAGCCGCACCGGCTCGGCCCCGAGGCCCGCGCCGCGCTGGAGGAGCCGGAGAACGAGGTGCTGTTCAGCGCCGCCAGCCTCTGGGAAATCGCCATCAAGGCGCGGCTGGGCCGGGCGGACTTCGCCTTCGACCCGCAGCGCATCCTCCGCGCGGCACTCGACACGGGCTTCGTCGAGCTGCCGGTGCGCGCCTCCGCCGCCATGCTGGTCGCCGGGCTGCCGCAGCACCACCGGGACCCGTTCGACCATCTGCTGATCGCCCAGGCCATGGCCGAGCCGGTGCGGCTCTACACGGCCGACCCGCTGCTGCCGCCCTATTCCGAGCTGGTGGTGCTGGTCCGGTAGGGGCACCGCTCAGGCGGGGGGCATGCCGGCTTCCTCGGCCAGCCAGTGGCGGAAGGCCGCCAGCCCGGCCTCCGCGGCGCGCGCCGCCTCGCAGAGCAGCACGAAGCCATGCGCGCTGCGCCGCGCGAAGGGCACCGGCACGACCACCCGCCCCGCCTCCAGGTCCGGCCCGATCAGGGCGCGGATCGCCAGCGCCACGCCGAGGCCGCTCGCCGCCGCGTCGATGGCGAGGCCGATGCTCTCGAAGGCGGCGCCCTGGCGCGGGTCCGGCCCCTCCACCCCGGCCGCCGCCAGCCAGCGGGCCCAGTCCCGCGGGCGCTGGCGGGAATGCAGGAGCGGCTTGCCTTCCCAGCGGAAGCCCTGTGGCCCGGCCAGAGCGGGGGCGCAGACCGGCACCGTCTCGATCGGCACGAGGGGCTGCACCAGCAGCCCCGGCCGCGCCGCCGGCCCCGCCACGGCGATCACCGCGTCGAACCGCCCGGGCGAGAGCGCCAGCGGGTCGGCTGTGGTGACGAGGGTGATGTCAAGCCCCGGGTGGCGCGCCTGCAGCCGCGGCCAGCGCGGGATCAGCCAGCGGCTGGCGAAGAGGGCATAGGCGCCGACCGTCAGCGCCTGGCGCGGTGCCGGCGCGGTGGCCTGCGCGACGCCCTCCGCCAGCCGGTCCAGCCCCGCGCGGGCGGCGGCGAAGAGGGTCTCGCCGGCCGGGGTGGGCGTCACGCCGCCGGGGCCGCGCAGGAACAGCGCCACGCGCAACTCCTCCTCCAGCGCCCGCACCTGGCGGCTGACGGCGCCGGGCGTCACATGCAGCTCGGCCGCGGCACGGCTGAGGCTGCCATGGCGGGCCGCCGCCTCGAAGCAGCGCAGCGCGGAGAGCGAGGGCAGGCGTCGGTAGGTCATGGAGGGGTGTGAGCCTAGCGCAAAACCCCCTGCGGAGAAATCGGCTGGCGCGCGCGGGGGCCGCTGCCCAGGATCGGCGCGGGACGAAACGACCGAACGAGGCGAACGCCATGCATCTCCGCCCTCCCGCGCCGCCTCCCGGCGCAGCCGCCCTGGCGCCGCCGAGCGGTGCCGCCGCCGTGCCCGACAGCCACGGCCTCAACCTCTGGCGCGCCGATCCGGTGCTGCAGCGCCTCGCCGGCCTCTACCTGCCGCCCGACCTGCTGGCGCATCTGGCGCCGCATCTGGACCGGCTGGGCGGCCTGGCCGGCGGCCCGCTGGACACGCTGGCCGCGGCCGCCGACCGCAACCCGCCCGTGCTGCACAGCCGCAACCGGCGCGGCGAGGACGCGCAATCCATCGAGTACCATCCGGCCTACCGGGAGATGGAGCGCATCGCCTTCGGCGAATACGGGCTGGCGGCGCTCTCCCACCGCGGCGGCGTGCTGGGCTGGGACGCGCCGATGCCGCCCGCCGCCAAGTACCTCCTCACCTACCTGCTGGTGCAGGCGGAGTTCGGCCTGTGCTGCCCGGTCAGCATGACCGACAGCCTGACGCGCACCCTGCGCAAGTTCGGCGGCCCGGCGCTGGTGGCGCGCTACCTGCCCGCGCTCACCAGCCAGGATCTCGATACGCTGCACCAGGGCGCGATGTTCATGACTGAGCAGGGCGCCGGCAGCGACATCGCGGCCACCGTCGTCACCGCCGCGCCGCAGGCGGATGGCAGCTGGGCGCTCTCCGGCGACAAGTGGTTCTGCTCCAACCCGGATGCGGACCTCGCCATGGTGCTGGCGCGGCGCGAGGGCGGGCCGCCCGGGCTGCGCGGCGTCTCGCTCTTCCTGCTGCCGCGCATCCTGCCGGATGGCCGGCCCAACCGCTACCGCATCCAGCGGCTGAAGGCCAAGCTCGGCACCCGCTCCATGGCCAGCGGCGAGATCCGGCTGGAGGGCGCCACGGCCTGGCTGGTGGGCGAGCCGGAAGCCGGCTTCCGCCAGATGGCGGACATGGTGAACAACTCGCGCCTCTCCAACGGCGTGCGCGCCGCCGGGCTGATGCGCCGCGCGGCGACCGAGGCGCTGTTCATCGCCCACCGCCGCGTCGCCTTCGGCCGCCGGCTGGTGGAGATGCCGCTGATGCGGCGCCAGCTCCTCAAGCTGCTGCTGCCGGCCGAGCAGGCGCGCAGCATGGTGTTCCAGGCCGCCGAGGCGCTGCGCCGCGCCGATGCCGGGGAGGAGGGCGCCTATGCGCTGCTGCGCATCCTGACGCCGCTGCTGAAGTTCCGCGCCTGCCGCGACGCCCGCAAGGTGACGGGCGACGCCATGGAGGTGCGCGGCGGCTGCGGCTACATCGAGGAATGGTCCGACGCGCGGCTGCTGCGCGACGCGCATCTCGGCAGCATCTGGGAGGGCACCAGCAACATCGTGGCGCTCGACGTGCTGCGGGCGGCGCAGCGGGAGGGCTCGCTGCCCGTGCTGCAACGGCACGTGCTGGAGCTGCTCGGCAATGCCGGCGCGCTGCCCGAGGCGCCGGCGGCGCTGGAGCGCGCCCTGGCCCTGGCCGCCCAGGCCCAGGAGAGGCCGGAGCTGGCGCGGCAGGCGGCGTCCACCCTCTACCACCTGACCTCCGCCGCCGCCCTGGCCTGGGAGGCCGGGCAGCTCGGCCTGCCGGAGCGCCTGGCCCTGGCGCGGCTGGTGCTGCGGCACCGCGTGCTGCCGCGCGACCCGCTGGCACCCGGCACGCCGGAGACGGAGGCGGAGCTGGCGCCACTGCTGGCCGACCCCGGCCAGGGCGCGGGAGCGGTGGCATGATCGGCCGCCGCGCCCTGGGCGCCGCCCTTGCGGCGGCCGCCCTGCCCCTCGCCGCCTTTCCCCTCTCCGCCCTGGCGCAGCCGGGCGGCAAGGTGCTGAGCCTGGTGGTCCCCTTCGCCCCCGGCGGCCCGACCGACCTGATCGCCCGCCGCCTCGCCATGCTGCTGCAGGAGGTCCTGGGCCAGACGGTGGTGGTGGAGAACCGCGCCGGGGCCGGCGGCAATGTCGGCGCCGAATACGTGGCGCGCGCCGCCGCCGACGGGCAGACGGTGCTGTTCGGCACCTCCGGCCCCCTGGCCATCAACCAGATGCTCTATCCTGGCCAGACCTATGACCCGCTGAAGGATTTCGCCCCCGTCGGGCCGCTCGGGCGCATCCCGAACGTGCTGGCGGTGCATCCGGACATCCCCGCCCGCTCGGTCGCGGAGCTGGTGGCGCTGGGCAAGGGCGGGCGGGCGCTGGCCTACGGCTCCTCAGGCAATGGCGCCTCCTCGCACCTGTCGGGCGCTCTGTTCAACAGCATGGCGGGCACGCGCTTCGAGCACATTCCCTATCGCGGCACCGGCCCGGCGCTGAACGACGTGCTGGCCGGCCACATCGCCATGGTGTTCACCGATGTGCTGACCGCCCTGCCGCACATCCAGTCCGGCCGGCTGCGGGCGCTGGGCGTCACCACGGCGGCCCGCTCGGCCGTGCTGCCGGAGACGCCCACCATCGCCGAGCAGGGGTTGCCGGGCTACGACGCCTCCGTGTTCTTCGGGCTGGTGGTGCCGGCGGCCACGCCGGCGCCGGCGCGGGAGGCGCTGCGCCGGGCGCTGGAGGGCGCGCTGCGGCAGGAGGCGATGCGCCGCTTCCTGGAAAGCCAGGGCATGCAGCTCGCCCCCGAGGTCACGCCCGCCGCGCTCAGCGCGCTGATGGCCAGCGAGGCGGCGCGCTGGGGCGCCGTCATCCGGGAGACCGGCGCGAAGGCGGATTGAGCCCCTCCCGGTTTGTCAGTCAATCTTCCGATCCTGGCCCGCCTTGGCTAGGATCGCAGAGGAGTTCTGGCAGCAGGGGGCGGTGGAAGGCCGATGACGGAGGACATGGCGTTGCGCGTGGTGCCGCGACCGATGCGCAAGCAGGTCGAGGAAGGCCTGCGGAACGCCATCATGAACGGCCGCTTCGCCCCCGGGCAGCACCTGCCGGACCGCATGCTGTGCGAGCTGTTCGGCGCCAGCCGCAGCGTGGTGCGCGAGGCGGTGCGGCTGCTGGAGGCGGAGGGGCTGGTCACCACCATCCCCAACCGTGGCCCTTTCGTCAGCTTCCTCTCGCCGGCCGAGGCGGAGCAGGTCTACGAGGTGCGCGGCGTGCTGGAGGCGCTGGCCGGCGAAGGCTTCGCGCTGCGCGCCTCGGCTGCGGAGCGGGCCGAGCTGCGCCGCATCTACGAGGCGCTGGCCGCCCTGCCGCCGCGCGGCGCCGACCAGGCGGTGCTGCTCGGGCTGAAGCGGGACTTCTACGAGGTGCTGATGCGTGGCAGCCGCAACCCGCTGGTGGGGCGGATGTTCGAGACCATCATCAACCGCAACACCCAGCTCCGCGCCACCTCGCTCTCCGACCCCGGAAGGCTGCCGGACACGGTGGCCGAGATCCGCCGCGTGGTGGAGGCGATCGAGGCGCGGGACGCCGCCGGCGCCTGGGAGGCGTGCCGCGCCCATGTGCGCAGCGCCGCCGCGGTGGCCCTGCGCATCCTGCGCGAGCGCGAGCAGGAGGCCCGCGCCGCGCCCTCGGCGGCCAGGCCCTGAGGCATCAGGCCCTGAGGCGTCAGGCCAGCGCCGCCTCCACTGCCTGCCCCAGCCGCTCGACGATGCGGTCGATATCCGCCGCCGTCGCCGTGTAGGGCGGGGCGATGATCACATGGTCGCCCCGGCGCCCGTCGATGGTGCCGCCCATCGGGTAGATCATCACGCCGGCCGCCATGGCGGCGTCCTTCACCGCCTCGTTCACCTTGCGGGCGGGGTCGAAGCTGCGCCGGCTGGCGCGGTCCTCGACGAATTCCAGCGCCCGGAACAGGCCGCGCCCGCGGATGTCGCCCACATGGGCGTGGTTGCCGAAGCGCTCCTGCAGCGCGCCCTCGAGCCGCGCCCCCATGGCCCGCACATTCTCCAGCAGCCCGTCCTCGCGGATGATGCGCTGCACGGCCAGCGCCGCCGCGCAGGCCACGGGATGCGCCTGGTAGGTGTGCCCGTGCTTGAAGGCGCCCGAGCCCTCGGCGAGCGCGCGCACGATCCTCCCCTGCGCCAGGATGGCGCCGATCGGTTGGTAGCCGCCGCCCAGCCCCTTGGCGATGGTCTGGATGTCGGGCGAGATGCCTTCCTGCTCCCAGGCGTGCAGCGTGCCGGAGCGGCCCATGCCGCACATCACCTCGTCCAGGATCAGCAGCGCGCCATGCCGGTCGCACACTGCGCGCATGGCCGGGAAGTAGCCCGGCAGGGCGGTGACGCAGCCTGTGGTGGCGCCGACGATGGTCTCGGCGACGAAGGCGGCGACATTTTGCGGGCCGAGGCGCTGGAACTCGGCCTCCAGCTCGGCGGCGAGGCGGGCGACATAGTCGGCGTCGCTCTCCCCCGCCTCCTGGCCGCGATAGGTGAAGCAGGGCGAGACATGGCTGAAGCAGCCGGCCAGGATCGGCTCGTAGGGCTCGCGCCGGGCCATGTTGCCGCCGAGGCCCAGCGCGCCCAGCGTGTTGCCGTGGTAGCTCTGCCGCCGGGCGATGAAGCGCGTGCGCTGCGGCTCGCCGGTCTCCAGGAAATACTGCCGCGCCAGCTTCAGCGCCGCCTCCATCGCCTCCGAGCCGGAGGAGACGAAATAGGCATGGGTGAGGCCGCCCGGCGCCTCGCCCACCAGCAGGTCGGCCAGTTGCTCGGCGGCCTCGCAGGTGAAGAAGACGGTGTGGGCATAGGCGATCTGCCGCGCCTGCTCGGTGATGGCGCGCACCACCCGCTCGTCGCCATGGCCGATGCAGGCGACGGCGGCGCCGCCCGAGGCGTCGATCACCGGCGGTCCCTCCGCCCCCTGCACCATCAGCCCCCGGCCGGAGACGGCCAGCAGCGGGTCCTTGCGCAGGCTGCGGTGCAGGATGCGGCTCATGAGAGTCTCTCCGAGGCGAAGCGGGTGACGACGTTGCGCAGCATGCGCGAGACGGGATTGTCGAAGCCGTTGTGCGGCAGGCTGCCGCAGAAGGTGATGGAGCCGGTGGAGAACACCGCGCCGCCCTGCGCCGTCTCGAAATAGACGATCTCGGCGCGGATCAGCGCCGCCGGCCTCTCACCCGTCACGGTGTTGACGTGGGAGAGCAACTCCTCCGGCACCGCGACGAAATGCGACTGGTGCCCCTCCGAGCGCGCCAGGATGCGGATGTTGGGCGGCGAGCCCTGCGACGGGTCCGCGCGGTCCAGCTCGAAGCCCGCCGCGCCGCCCCCGGAGAGGCCGAAATCGCCGAGGATGTCCCCCTCGATTCCCTCGAAGATCCAGGCCATGTCCGGCGCGCGGGACTCCGGCAGGCGGCGGTAGTGGGAGCCCTCGAACAGCCCCTGGCTGGAGAAGCCGACGCCCGCCAGCATCTGCGGCGGCCGCCCGTTGCGGCGCCAGAGGCCGCCATAGCCGCCATCGAGCTGCTGGTAGTACTCGCCCGTCTCGGCCGCCCAGGCGCGGATGCCGCCCTCGGCCCGGCGCACCTCGATGACATGCGGCAGGTCCGGCCGCCGCGCCACCCGCCAGTAGAAGCCGTTGCCGCCCAGGTAGCAGAGCCGCCCGCCGGTGCCGACATAGGCCTGCAGCGCATCGAGCGTGCCGGGGGTGTGGTATTCGGGGTGGGAGCCGGTCAGCACCACCTTGTAGGGGCGCAGCAGCTCCACCCCCTCATTGTCGAGATCCTCGTCGGTGAGGATGTCCATTTCGATGCCCAGCGCGTCGGCCCAGGCGATCAGGTGGGTGTCGGCCGGGTAGTGGCGCAGGCCGGAGCCGCGGGCGTCGTTGAAGGTGAGGAAGCCGGGCCGCCAGGTGAGGATGGGCCGCAGCCGCGAGGAGAGCGCCACGCCGCTGTTGTCCGGGTGGCGGTTGTAGGTGGAGTGGGCGTAGTCGTGGTGGTCGTCCGGATTGTGCGGATAGGCGCCCCATGCGTCCCGGCGGGCGCGGTAGGCCGCGTCGGCATTGCCACGCGCATGGTTGGCATAGGCCTGGTAGGTGAAGCTGGAGGCCAGGAACGCCACGCGCGCCGTCGCCATGCCGCGCGGCGGCAGCACATAGAAGGGGATGATGTCCTCCTGCCCTCCGGCGCGCAGCCGCACGCCATAGGCGCCGCTGGGCAGGCCGGCGGGGATCTCCACGTGGAAATCCGTCTCCCAGCCGCAATCGGCGAGGTCGTCGGCGTGGAAGTGGATGGCGGCGTAGTGGCGCGGCGCCTGGGTCCAGGCCATGGCGCTGCCATCCCAGCGGGAGCCGCGCACGGCGCGGGTGGGCAGGTTCACCAGCCGGCCGTGCAGGCCGCGCGGGCCGCGGTCGACCACCGACTGCGTGTCGATGCCGACGGAGAAATCCCACCAGGCCAGCAGGCCTGGGCCTTCCGCAGGCCCGGCCGGCGGCGCCCCGCCCGTGCACAGGAAGGGGTCCTCAAGGCGGCCGTCGAACACGGCGTGCGGGGCGCCGTCGCGCCAGGTGGCGCCGATGCTGAGCGGCGCGGCGGGCAGCGTGTCCAGCCGGAAACCGGCGGCCTCGGCCGCGCCGGCATCGCCGCCCGCGCCCCAGACCTTGCGCAGCGGCGCCTGAGTGAGGCGCACGGTGCCGTCACGGATCTCGACCGTCAGCGCGTACCAGGCGCGGGGCAGCGGCGGTGCCGCCAGCGCGCAGCGGACATGGCCGCCGGGCCCCTGCGCCTCGAAGACCGGGCCAGCCTTGGAGAGGCTGAGGCGCCAGCCATGGCCGGCCGCATCCTGCCGCGCCATCAGCACGGCGGGCTGGTCGGTCAGCAGCCAGGGCTGCACCCGCAGGCCCAGCGTCAGGCCCCGTCTCGGGTCGGGGGGCAGCGCCACCCCCTCCATCGCCGCCACCAGGGCGCAGGAGCCGAGATGCGTCGGCTGGAAGCGGCCGGGATAGCGCCCGGCGAAGGCCGCCGGCACCGGCCGCAGGATCAGGCCGGGGCCGGCCGGGTTGGGGTCGCCCGAGATGACCCGCACCAGATCGGCCTCGTAATCGCCCGGAAGGGTGGAGGAGACCTTCACCGCCAGCCTCTCGCCGGGGCGGGCCGAGATGCGGTCGAGATAGCCGGTCAGCGGGACGGTCATGGTGCCCTTTCACGCATGCGAGGCTGCGGCAACAGGACAGGACGGCTGGGCAACGATGTCAATATGCAGGATCGCTTCCCAAAATACAGGATTTACCGCGAGGCCCGGCCTGCTATCCTCCGCCTGTGACCACCCCTGACGCCGACACCGTGCCGACCGCCGTGCGCAAGAGCTTCCAGATCCTGGAGGCCGTCGCCGCCGCGCCGCGCCCGCTCTCCGGGCAGGCGCTCGCGGAGCGGCTGGGGCTGACGCGCTCCACCCTCTCGCGCCTGGCGCTGAGCCTGGCGGCGATGGGCTATCTGGAGCGGCTGGAGCGCGGCGGCTGGCAGCTCGGCCCGGCGGCGCTGCGGCTGGGCCTGTCGCGGCTGGCGCATCTCGACATCCGCAGCGTCGCGGCGCCGCTGATGCGGGCGCTGAGCGAGGCGATCGACCTGCCGGTGGACCTCGCCATGCCGGTGGGCGACGAGATGCTGCATTTCGAACTGGCGCAGATGGCCGGGCAGGTGGTGGTGGCGAGCGAGATGGGGGCGCGCCTGCCCATCGCCCGCACCGCGCTGGGCCATGCGGCGCTGTTCGCCATGGAGCGCCGCCAGCAGGCGGAGACGCTGGAGCGGCTGCGGCAGCGGGCAGGCGCGGCCTGGCCGGCCGAGCAGGCGGCGGTCCGGCACTCCTTCGCGCAGCTGGAGCGGCAGGGCTTCTGCATCGTCATCGGCCAGCTGCGCCCTGATGTGGCGGCGGTCGGCGCGCCGCTGATCGACCCGCGCGGCCAGGGCGTGTTCAGCTTCAGCTGCTCGACCATCGGCGTCGCGGCGGAGGAGGGGCGGCTGGAGGCAGCCGGCCCGCGCCTGCTGGAGATGATCCGGCAGGTGGGCGCCCGCCTCGGCGGCTGAAGAACGGGTTCAACCCGGCATGGCGCCGCCCAGCACGAACAGGCAGTCACCGCGCTGGCTGCGGCCGGGCTGGCGCTTGCAGAGCACCAGGCCATCGATCGGGAAGCGGTGCTCCAGCGGCGGCTTCCACGGCGTCTCCGGCGTGTGCAGCAGGGCCGCGGGCTGGCCGGCCCGCACCGCCTCGCCCAGCTCCACCAGCGGCTCGAACAGCCCCGGCTCCTCGGCGTAGACGAAGTGGTCCTGGCCGCCCAGGCCGACGATGCGCGTCTCCGGCGCGGCGATCCGCGCCTCGGGCGGCAGGATGCCGAGATGGACCAGCAGGTTGCGCACCCCCCGCTCGGCGATGGCCAGCCCCTCGCGGGAGACGGCGCCCGCCCCGCCCAGCTCGGTGCCGAGGCTCGGGATGCCGTGCCGCTCGGCGATGCCGCCCAGCGTCTGGTTGCCCCCCTGCCCCTGGGCGCGGCCCTGCACATAGGCCAGCGGCGCGCCGAAGGCCTTCAGCGCCGCGAGCTGCCTCTCGTAGAGCGCCGGGTCCGCCGTGCGGCCGGTGAGCGCGCAGGGCGTGTAGAGCAGCGAGGAGCCGCCCGAATGCAGGTCGCACACCAGGTCGGCGCGCGGGATGAGCTGCTCGCTGATGAACCAGGCGATCTGCTCCGTGACGCTGCCATCCGGGTCGCCGGGGAAGATGCGGTTGAGGTTGAGGTTGTCCACCGGCGAGACGCGGTTGCCGGCCATGGCCGCCGGATAGTTGGCGGTGGGCAGGATGATGACGCGGCCGCGGATCTGCTCGGGCTTCAGGGCCTGGACGAGATTGGCGAGCGCCACCTGCCCCTCATACTCGTCGCCATGGTTGCCGGAGACGAACAGCGCCGTCGGCCCCTCGCCGTTGCGGATCACCACGATCGGGATGGGCAGGAAGCCATAGGCGGAGGCGTGCGAGGAGTGGAACAGGCGCAGATAGCCGGTCTGCATCCCGTCCCGCTCGAAATCGACATCGCAGAGGATGCGGGTGCGGGCGGTCTGGCTCATGCGGCGAACTCCTCGGTGGCTGCCGGGCGGTGCTGCGGGTCGTGCAGGTGGCAGGCGGTGCTGTGGCCGGGCGCGTATTCGCGCAGCGGCGGGGAGACGCTGCGACAGACCGCCATGGCGTGCGGGCAGCGCGTGTGGAAGCGGCAGCCGGGCGGCAGGTTGAGCGCGCTCGGCATCTCGCCCTCCACCCGCAGCCGGGCGGCGCGGCGCGCGGCGCGCCCGGCCGGGTGCGGCGCCGGCACGGCGGCGATCAGCGCCCGGGTGTAGGGGTGCATCGGGGCGTCGTAGATGGCGGCCTTGGGAGCGATCTCCACCACCCGCCCGAGATACATCACCGCGACCCGGTCCGAGATGTGGCGCACCACCGAGAGGTCGTGCGCGATGAACAGGTAGGTCAGCCCCATCTCCCGCTGCAGGTCCTGCAGCAGGTTGACGATCTGCGCCTGCACCGAGACATCGAGGGCCGAGACCGCCTCGTCGCAGACGATGAAGCGCGGCCGCAGCACGAGCGCGCGGGCGATGCCGATGCGCTGCCGCTGGCCGCCGGAGAATTCGTGCGGGAAGCGCAGCGCCGCCTGGCGCGGCAGGCCGACCAGCTCCAGCATCGCCGCCACGCGCTGCCGCGCCGCGGCGTCGGGCTTCGCGCCGTGGATCACCATCGGCTCCATGACGATGTCCTCCACCGCCATGCGCGGGTTGAGGGCGCCATAGGGGTCCTGGAAGATGATCTGCATGGCGCGGCGCAGGCTGCGCAGCTTGGCCGGCGGCAGGCCGGTGATGTCGGCGCCGTCGAACAGCACCTGGCCGTCCGAGGCCTCGATCAGCCGGATCAGCAGCCGGCCGAGGGTGGACTTGCCGCAGCCGGATTCCCCCACCAGCCCCAGCGTCTCGCCCTCCATGATGCGCAGGTCCACGCCGTCCACGGCGCGCAGCGTCTCGCCCGGGCGGCGGAACAGCCCGCCGCCGCCGAGGGTGAAGTGCTTGGAGAGCGCCGCCGCCTCGACCAGCGGGCGCGTCATGCCGCCACCTCGGCCGTGGCGCGGATGCAGGCCACGCGGTGCCCCGGCCCGTGCGGGTCGAGCGGCGGGATGGCGGCGGCGCAGGCCGGCACCGCCAGCCCGCAGCGCGGCCGGAAGCGGCAGCCGGAGGGACGGCGCGCCGGCTCCGGCAGGTTGCCGGGGATGGCCACCAGCCTTGGCTTCGCGGCCGAGAGCGAGGGCACGCAATCGAGCAGCCCGCGGGTGTAGGGGTGCAGCGGCGCGTCGAAGACCGTGCCGACCGGCGCCTCCTCCACCACGCGGCCGGCATACATCACCATCACCCGGTCCGCCGTCTCGGCGACGACGCCCATGTTGTGGGTGATGATCATGATGGCCATGCCGAACTCGTCGCGCAGGTCCATCAGCAGGTCGAGGATCTGCGCCTGGATCGTCACGTCGAGCGCGGTCGTGGGCTCGTCGGCGATCAGCAGGCGCGGGTTGCAGGCCAGCGCCATAGCGATCATCACGCGCTGGCGCTGCCCGCCGGAGAGCTGGTGCGGATAGTCGTCGAGCCGCCGCGCGGGGGACGGGATGCCGACCTTCTCCAGCATCTGCACCGCGCGGTCGCGCAGCGCCCGGGTGGAGAGGCGCTCATGCGCGCGGATCGTCTCCATGATCTGCTCGCCGATGCGGAACACCGGATTGAGCGAGGTCATCGGCTCCTGGAAGATCATGGCGATGCCGGGGCCGCGCACCTTCTGCATCTGCCGCTCGGAGAGGCCGGTCAGCTCCTGCCCGGCGAAGCGCACCGAGCCCGAGACGATGCGCGCCGGCGGCCGCGGCAGCAGCCCCATGACGGTGAGCGCCGTGACGCTCTTGCCGCTGCCGCTCTCGCCGACGATGCCGAGGATCTCGCCCTCCTCCAGGCTGAAGCTGATGTCCTCGACGGCGGTGATCTCGCCGCGCTCGGTCTGGAAGGCGGTGGTCAGGCCGCGGATGTCGAGCAGGCTCATTGCTGGATCCTCAGCCGGGGGTCGAGCACGTCGCGCAGCCCGTCGCCCAGCATGTTGAGGCCGAGCACGGTGATCATCAGCGTCACGCCGGGGATGGCGATGATCCAGGGCGCGTCGCGCATGAAGTCCCGCCCCTCGGCCATGATGTTGCCCCAGGTGGGCGTCGGCGGCACGGCGCCAAGGCCGAGGAAGGAGAGCGTGGCCTCGGACAGCACCGCATAGGCGAAGAGGAAGGAGAGCTGCACGATCATCGGCGCCATGGCGTTGGGCAGGATGTGGTGGCGCAGGATGCGCCAGTGCCCCGCCCCTGCCGCGACGGCGGCCTGCACATACTCCATCTCCCGCAGCACGATGACCGAGGCGCGGACGATGCGGGCCGTGCGCGGGATATAGACGATGCCGAGCGCCAGGATGACGTTGAAGGTGGATGGCCCCAGCATGGCGGTGACGCCGATGGCGAGCAGGATGGCGGGGAAGGCCATCAGCGCGTCGTTGACCCGCATCAGGATGTTGTCGAGCCGGCGGAAATAGCCGGCCAGGGCGCCGATCAGCGTGCCGAACACGGCGTTCAGCGCGACGACGGACAGGCCGATCATCACCGAGAGCTGCGCCCCCCAGACGACGCGCGACCACAGGCTGCGGCCAAAATTGTCCGTGCCGAACACCCAGTCCCCGCCCGGCGGCTGGAACTTGTTGCGCATGGAGAGGCGGTTCGGGTTTGCGTCCGTGATCCAGGGCGCGGCGGCGGCCATGAAGGCGATGATGCCGAACAGCACCAGCCCGGTGACGAAGAGCCGGTGCCGGAACAGCCGCCGCAGCGTGGCCCAGGCCGGGTGGCGGCGCCGTGGCTCGGCCTCTGGCGCGGCCAGGGTGGCTTCCAGCGGCAGGGCGCCCGTCTCACTCATAGTGCACCTCACTCATAGCGCACCCGGGGATCGAGCCAGGCATAGAGCATGTCGATGCCGATGTTGACGAGCACGAGAAAGGCGGTGACCAGCAGCAACCCGCCCTGCACCAGCGGGTAGTCGCGGTTCAGCACCGCCTGCGTCAGCAACCCGCCGATGCCGGGGATGGAGAACAGCGCCTCCGTCACCACCGCGCCGGAGAGCAGCAGGCTGATGATGATGCCGATGACGGTGGTGATCGGGATCATCGCGTTGGCGAGGGCGTGCTTGAACACCACCTGCCGCCCCGGCAGCCCCTTGGCGCGGGCGGTGCGGATATAGTCCTGCCGCATCACCTCCAGCATGGTGGAGCGGGTGATACGCGCCAGCAGACCCGCCTGCAGCAGCGCCAGCGAGATGGCCGGCATGGTGGCGCTGCGGAACCAGCCCCACGGGTCCTCGCCGAAGGGGATGTAGCCGCCGGTGGGCAGCCAGCCGAGGCGCACCGAGAACAGGATGATCATCAGCAGGCCGAGGAAGAAGCTGGGCACCGAGATGCCGATCATGGCGAACATCATCGCCAGCTGGTCGATCAGCGTGTTCTGCCGCAGCGCGGCGAGGATGCCCGCCAGCAGGCCGATGGCCAACGTCAGCACCAGCGCGTAGGCGGAAAGGCCGAGCGTCACCGGGAGCCGCTCGAAGGTGACGGCGACGACGCCCTTGCCCATCAGGATGGAGCGGCCGAGATCACCCTGCAGCAGCCCGCCATACCAGCGCAGCAGCTGCACCAGGAAGGGCTCGTTCAGCCCGAGATCGGCGCGGATCTGCTCGATCTCGCGCTGGGTGGCGGAAAGCCCGGCGATGGCCGCCGCCGGGTCGCCCGGGATCAGCCGCATCATCCCGAAGGTGATGAGGCTGACCAGCAGCAGCACCGGCACGGCGCTGCCGATGCGGCGCAGGGCGACGCCGATCACCGCATCCGCCTCCCCCGCTCAGCCCTCATGGCTTGATCCAGACATTGCTGAAGCGCGGGATGCGGAAGGGGCGGAAGTTCTGCACATTGGCGCGCACCGCCTGCACCTTGGTGAGCGAGCCGAAGGGGTAGGCATAGGCCCGCTCCAGCACCAGCTTCTGCATCCGCGCGAAGGCGGCGTTGCGCTCGGCCTCGGTGGGCTTGGTGTTCATGTCGGACCAGGCGGCCTCGACATCCGGGTCCGGCTTGTCGTCGCGCGGGCGGTAGTTGGCGCCGGGGGCTGCCAGGAACTGCATGGTGGCGAGCGCGCCGAGCGCCGGCTGCGTGCCCCAGCCGCTGTGGAAGAAGTGCCACTCGGTGCTGTTCACCTTCTGCGACATCTGCACCGAGGTCGGCCAGTCCACCACCTTCAGCTCGGCCTTGATACCGACAGCCTGCATCTGCTGCTGCATGACCAGCGCCGCATTGTACATCGGCGCATAGTCGCGGTTGGTCAGGATGACGATGGGCTCGCCCTTGTAGCCGGATTCGCGCAGCAGGCGCTTCGCCCGGTCCGGGTCGTTGATGTTGTAGGTCTCCTTCCCCGCATCCGTGTAGCTAGGCTGGTTGGGGAACTGGAAGCCGACATTCAGCGTGTAGTTGTTGTCCGTCGCCGCATCCATGATGTCCTCCATGCCCAGCGCGGCCTGCACGGCCTGGCGGAACTTGAGGTTGTCGGTCGGCGGGTGGGCGACATTGGGCAGCGCGATCTGGATCCACCAGTTCTTCAGCGGCAGCACCGTGACGTTCGGGTTCTTCCGCATCGCCTCGACCGACTGCGTCGGGATGTCCTCCACCCCTTGCAGCTCGCCCGTCTCCAGCCCGGCGACGCGGGCCGAGGCCTCGGTGACGATGCGGAAGGTCACCGTGTCCAGGCAGGCCTGCTTGTAGCCGCCGAAGCCCGTCGCCTCCTCATAGGCGGTGTTGGGCTTGTAGCCGTCGTACCGCGCGAGGCGGGCATGGCTGCCCGGCGTGAACTCCACCAGGCGGAACGGCCCGGTGCCCACGGGGCGGAGCTGCTGCGGCGCATCATCCTTGTGCTCGGCGGGGATGATGACGATCGGCACGCTGAAGGAGGAGAGCGCCTCGATGAAGGTGGGCTGCGCGCGCGCCATGCGGATGACGAAGGTGCCGGCATCCGGCGTCTCCCAGCCCGCCACGTTGTCCAGCGTGCTGCGCTGCAGCCCGATGCGCTTGTAGCGGTCGAAGGAGGCGGCGACATCGGCCGAGGTCATCGGCTTGCCGTTGTGGAAGGTGATGCCCTGGCGCAGCCGGAAGGTGTAGGCGAGCCTGTCGGGCGATTCCTCGAAGCTCTCGGCCAGCTCGGCGATGGGCTTGTTGTTCTCGTCCCGCGTGACGAGCGACTCGTAGATGTTCATCGCGATGTTGCGGGTGGAGATGGTGCTGGACGTCATCTGGTCCAGGCTGTTGACGTTGGCCTCCTGGCCGAACACCAGGTTCCCGCCTCGGTTCGGGCAGGCGAAGGGCGCGGCGGCGGCCGGCCCTGCGGTCAGGAGCGGGAGGGTGGCTGCGAACAGCGCCGGCAGGGCGCATCCGGTCGTGAAGGCACGCTTCATCGTCAATTCCCCCAGTCGCTGGATGGGATCGCCGGAGCACGGCGCCCGGAAGGCTGCCGGTCAGTGGTGCGGCCCGTCAACCGGAATTCATTGCGAATGCGCGGGGAAGCGATGCCGCGGCGCCCGGTGACGACGCTGCATTGCACAAGGGCTGGACGGCCTGCCCGATTGCAGGGCGACCCGGAACGCAGGGGCCGTCAAGGAATCCTGCCATTTGGGAACGTTCCCGCTGCTGCCGGCAAAGTTGCGAAGGCCTCCGATTGTGCCTTGCCATTCCTTCCCGTCTCGTGGACCCTTTCGTTCCCGGACGGTATTCCAGCAGGGGCGCCTTGAACCGGCTGCCCGCGGAGGAGACCCGCATGGCCGCGACGATCGAGAGCCTCAGCCGCAGCGCCGACGAGGAGGCGGAGTGGGCCCTGCGCCGCGACATGGCGGCCGTGTTCCGCGTCGCCGCGCGGCTGGGCTGGAACGAGCACATCGGCAACCACAACAGCCTGATGCTGCCGGGCAGCGCCACGCGCTTCCTGATCAACCCGCGCGGCTACCTGTTCCAGGAGCTTCGGGCGAGCGACCTCATCGTCTGCGACCTCGAGGGGCGCGTGCTGCAGGGGCGCGGCGAGCTGCGCAAGGTGGCCTTCCACATTCATGCGCGCATCCACCTGCAGAACCCGGCGGCCGCCTGCGTGGTGCATGTGCATCCGCGCTGGCTCACCGCGCTCTCGCTGCTGCGGGATGCCGAGCTGGCGCTCTCGCACCACAACAACCTCCTGCTCAACGACCGCATCGTCTATGACCGCGAGGGCGACGAGCCGGTGCATGTGAACGAGGAAGGCGACCGCATCGCCCGGCTGATGGGCGAGAAGAGCGTGATGGTGATGCGCGGCCATGGTGTCACCGTGGTCGGCCCCACCGTGCATGATGCCTTCGACGAATGCTACATCGCCGAGCGCACGGCCATGTACCAGATGACGGCGATGCAGACCGGCCAGCCGCTGCACCGCCTGCCCGAGGGGCTGCGCCGCCACCACCATGGCCCCTGGGGCGAGAAGCTGGATGCGCGGCTGCACCTCGACGCCTGGCACCGCATCCTGGGCCGCGAGGAGCCCGACTACGCGCAGTAGCGCGGGTCAGCCCTCCTCCACCGGCTGGTTGGCGGCCGAGCCCAGGATGTGCGACCGCACGCTGGCGGCCACCCGCGCGGCGTCGCCCGCGCGCAGCGCGGCCAGGATCTCGCGGTGGCCCTCCGCGCTGCGCCGCAGCGACTGCATGGAAGGCCATAGCACCAGCGGCCAGAGCCGAGCGCGGTCGCGTGTCTCGGTCGCCACCTCCACCAGGGCACGATTGGGCGAGAAGCCGTAGAGCGTGTCGTGGAAGTCTAGATTGGTGGCGCTCTGGCTCGCCGGGGTGCCCTCCGCCACGGCGCGGTCGAAGGCGTCGGCCTTCGCTTCCAGCAGGCGCAGGGCGGCGGCGTCCAGCTGCGGCAGGGCGGTGAGCGCCGCCTCCACCTCCAGCAGGGCACGCACCGCCAGCATGTCGCGGATGCGCTGGCGGTCCGGCGTGGCGACGCGGAAGCCGCGGTTGGGCACATGCTCCACCGTCTGCCGCAGCGCCAGCTCGGCCAGCGCCGCGCGGATGTCGAAGCGCGTGGCGCCGAAGCGCTCCTCCAGGTCCACCTGGCGCAGCCACTCGCCGGCGCGGTAGGCGCCGCCGCGGATGGCGGCCGCGATCTCGGCGGCCAGGGCGCGGCGCGGGCGGGGCGGTCGGGCCATTCGTGATCGTTCCTGTGCTGAAAGAGGGTTGTCAGGGGCGGAACAGCGGCCCTAGCGTATTGGCGCCAATAATTGCGCCAAAGAGCGCCGGGGTCGAGAGCGCCGTTTCCGGCGGACCCCATCGGGAGAGGACATGTCCATGAACCGGATCGGACGCCGCACGACCCTTGCCCTGCCCGCCCTGCTGCTGCCCGCCGGGCTGCGGGCGCAGGCGAACGCGACAGGAGCCCCCGCCGGCTACCCGCAGGGCTACCAGGAGGTGGTGGCGGGCGCGGAGCGCGAGGGAAGCCTGCTGATCTCCTCCATCATGTCGGCCGAGAACTGGCGGCCGGTGCTGGAGGGGTTCAACCGCCGCTACCCCAAGATCAAGGTGGAGACGCTCGACCTGCCGAACTCGCGCGAGGTGTTCGAGCGCTACCTCGCCGAGCGCGGCACCAACAGCCGCACCGCCGACCTGCTGGCCACCGCCGACCCCTCGGGCTGGATCGAGTTCCAGCAGCGCGGCGAGGTGATGCCCTATGAGAGCCCCGAGGCCGCCGCCTGGCCCGCCTGGTCGAAGCCCTGGCCCGGCGTCTACACCGTCTCGGCCGACCCGCTGGTGTTCATCTACAACAAGATGCTGGTGCCGGAGGCGCAGCAGCCGAAGAGCTTCGCGCAATTCGCCAACCTGGCGCAGGAGAACCGCGCGCGCTGGCGCAACAAGCTGACCAGCTACGGCGCGCACAATGGCGGCTTCGGCTACTCGGCCAATTTCGGCTTCGTGCAGAAGCATGGCGATCAGGCCTGGGAGTGGTTCAAGCAGATCGCCCCCGCCCAGCCGCGCTGGGAACGCTCCGGCGGGCCGATGACCGAGAAGGTCACCTCGGGCGAATACGCCGCGGGCTGGTTCGTCTCCGCCATCACCTTCTGGCCCCGGCTGAACGACCCGGCGCGGGCGCGCGTGCTGGGCTGGAACTTCATCGAGGACGGGCAGCTCGTCATCCTGCGCGGCATGGCCATCCCGAAGGGGGCGCGCAATGTCAACGCGGCCAAGCTGATGCTGGACTACATCGCCTCCGCCGAGGGGCAGCGTGCCTTCGGCCGCGGCGGGCTGACGCCGGCGCGCCCCGATATCCGCCCCGGCGAGGGCATCCGCCACACCTTCAGCTCGATCAGCGAGGCGGTGGGCGGCGAGAAGAACATCGCCTTCATCGACTACAACCCGGCGATGCTGGAGCAGTACCAGCCCTTCATCGACCGCTGGAAGCAGGCCTACGGCGTGAGCTGAGCCGATGAGCCTGGCCATGTCCCGGCCGGAGGCGCCGCCCGCGCCGCCGGCCATCCCGCGCGCCGCGCCGATCCAGTACGGCACCGCGCTGCTGGTGCTCGTGCTGGTGGCGGGGCCGCTGCTGCCCGTGCTGCTGCAATCGGTGCTCGACGGCGCGCTCTACGACGCCGAGTACAATTTGACGCTCGCCAATTTCGCCCGCCTGGCCCGCACCGAGGGCTTCGGGCTGGTGCTGCTGAACACGGTCGTGCTGGCGGCGCTGACCACGCTGGTGGCGCAGTTCGTGGGCACACTGGCCGCCATCCTGTTCGGCCGCACCGACCTGCCGCTGGCGCGGCTGATGAGCGAGTTCTTCCTCTGGCCGCTCTACCTCTCGGCGCTGGTGCTCTCCTTCGGCTGGTACGCCGTCTATGGCCCGGCGGGCTACCTCACCATGCTGTGGCAGTCGGTGCTGGGCGAGGCGCCCTGGACGCTCTATTCGCTGGCCGGCATGGCGGTCATCGCCGGCGTGTCGCAGGCGCCGCTGGCCTATATCTACTGCCTCTCCTCCGCCAGCATCACCGACCCCTCGCTGGAGGAGGCGGCGCGCGTCTCCGGCGCCGGCACCTTCCGCACGCTGTGGCGCATCACCCTGCCGCTGATGAAGCCGGCCATCGCCTACAGCGCCGTGCTGAACTTCACCGTGGGGCTGGAGCTGCTCTCCATCCCGCTGATCTTCGGCGACCCGGCGGGCATCACCGTGCTCACCACCTTCCTGTTCAACAACGGCATCTCCTCGCCGCGGCCCGACCACGGGCTGGTGGCCACGGCGGCGGCGCTGATGCTGGCGGTGGTGTGCTTCCTGGTCTGGCTGCAGGGGCGGATGCTGGGCAACACGCGCCGCTTCATCACGCTCGGCGGCAAGGCGACGCGGCCCCGCCCCTTCCGCCTGGGCGGGCTGCGCTGGCCGCTGTTCATCCTGGCCGCGCTCTACATCCTGGCCACCGTCATCGCGCCGATCGGCGTGCTGGTGCTGCGCGCCTTCACCGCCTTCCTCTCGCCGATGATCCCGCTCTCGGAAGTGCTGACCACCGGCAACTTCGTGCAGATCTTCGAGTACCCCGTCTATTCCCGCGCGGTGTGGAATTCCTTCGTGGTCAGCCTGGTGGGCGGCGCCATCGCCACGGCGCTGATCGGGCTGGTGGCCATCATCGTGCATCGCTCGGAATTCCGCTTCCGCGGCGCGCTGCAATACCTGGCGCTGTTCCCGCGCGCGGTGCCGGGGGTGGTGGCGGGCATCGGCTTCTTCTACGCCTTCGCGCTGCTGCCGGGCCTCGGCTTCCTGCGCAACTCCATCTGGATCCTGGTGATCGCCTTCACCATGCGCTTCATCCCGGCCGGCATCGGCGCCGTGGCGCCCATGCTCTTGCAAGTCAGCCACGACCTCGACCGCGCCGCCCGCGTGCAGGGCGCCGACTGGTGGACCACCAGCCGCCGCATCCTGCTGCCGCTGATGCGCCCCGCCCTGGTCGGCTGCTTCACCATCCTCTTCATCTCCTTCTTCAAGGAATACTCGACCGCGATCTTCCTCTTCGCCCCCGGCAGCGAGGTCATCGGCACCACGCTGCTGCAGCTGTGGGTGCAGGGGGAGGTCGGCCTCGTCGCCGCGCTGGCGACCATCCAGGTGGCGGTCATCGCCGTCTGCGTCGCCGCCGTGCGCGGCATCTTCGGAGTGAAGCTGCATGGCTGACCTGACCATCCAGGGGCTGACCAAGCGCTTCGGCGGCGTCACCGCCGTCGATGACGTCAACCTGCACGTGGCGGATGGCGAGTTCGTCACCCTGCTCGGCCCCTCGGGCTGCGGCAAGTCCACCACCCTCGCCGCCGTGGCGGGGCTCGACCGCGCCGATGGCGGCCGCATCCAGGTGGGCGGCACGGTGTATTTCGACGCCGCGCGCGGCATCTACCTGCCGCCCGAAGCGCGCAGCTGCGGCCTCGTCTTCCAGAGCTACGCGCTGTGGCCGCACATGACGGTGGCCGACAACGTCGCCTTCCCGCTCACCCTCCGCAAGGTGGCGGCGGCGGAGCGGAAGCGCCGGATCGACGAGGTGCTGGCGCTGGTCGAGATGGAGCGCTACGCCGGCCGCTACCCGCACGAGCTTTCGGGCGGGCAGCAGCAGCGCGTGGCGCTGGCGCGCACGCTGGTGTACCGCCCGGCCATCCTGCTGCTGGACGAGCCGCTCTCCAACCTCGACGCCAAGCTGCGCGACCGCGCCCGCGCCTGGCTGGCCGAGCTGCGCACGCGGCTCGGCCTCACCACCATCTACGTCACCCACGACCAGATCGAGGCGCTCTCGCTCTCCGACCGCATCGTGGTGATGAATGGCGGGCGCATCGCGCAGATCGGCACGCCGCAGGAGATCTACGAGCGGCCGGCCGATCCCTTCGTGGCGGATTTCATCGGCACCACCAACTTCCTGCCCGCCCGCGTGGTGGGCGATGCGCCGGCCGGCGGCCGCGCCCTGCTGGAACTGGCCGACGGCCAGCGGCTGGAGGCGGTGGCCGAGCGCGCCGCCCCCGGCGGCAGCCGCGTCACCCTCGCCTTCCGCCCCGAGCAGATGCAGGTGGCGCCGCCGGGCACCGCGCCGGAGGGCGGCTCCGTGCTGGCCACGCGCGTCACCAGCCGCTCCTATGTCGGCGGCAACTGGCAGGTGGGGCTGGAGCTGGCGGGTGCCGCGCTGCGGCTGGAGGCGCGCCAGCCCCCGGCCGAGGACCGGCTCGATCTCTGGCTGCCCCATGCGGGCGGCATCCTGTTCCGAGGAGGCGCCGATGTCGCCGCTTGATACCGCGCGGGCCGCCGGCCTGCCCCATGCCGACTACACGCCCGGCGCCTCCGGCCCGCTGGACGGCGTGCGGGTGCTGGACCTCTCCCGCCTCGTCGCCGGCAACACGCTGACGCAGCACCTGGCCGATTTCGGCGCCACGGTGGACAAGGTGGAGCCGCGCGACGGCGACACGCTGCGCGGCTGGCGGGTGCGCGGGGTGGAGACCGCCTGGAAGGTGCATGGCCGCGGCAAGCGCAGCCTCTGCATCGACTTCCGCCACCCCGAGGCGGTGCCGCTGATCCGCCGCCTCGTCCCCGGCGCCGCCATCCTGGTGGAGAGCTTCCGCCCCGGCACGCTGGAGGCGATGGGCCTGCCGCCGGAGGAATTGCTGAAGCTGGAGCCGCGGCTGATCATCGTCCGCATCTCCGGCTGGGGGCAGGACGGGCCCTATTCCCGCCGCCCCGGCTTCGGCACGCTGGTGGAAGGTTTCGCGGGCTTCGCCGACATGAACGGCTTCGCCGACCGCGAGCCGGTGCTGCCGCCCATGTACCTGGCCGACACCATCGCCGGCCTCACCGGCGCCTTCGCCGCCATGGCGGCGCTGCGCGCGGTGGAGATGCGCGGCGGCCAGGGCCAGGTGATCGACCTGCCGCTGCTGGATCCGCTGTTCACCGCGCTCGGCCCGCAGGCGGCCAACTACCGCCTCACGGGAAAGACCAAGCCGCGCACCGGCAGCCGCTCCACCGGCGCCGCGCCGCGCAACGTCTACCGCACCAGGGATGGCGGCTGGGTCTGCCTCTCCGCCTCCACCCAGGGCATGGCGGAGCGGGTGCTGCGCTCGATCGGGCGCGGCGAGCTGACCGAGGACCCGCGCTTCCGCACCAACGAGCAGCGCGTGGCGCATGGCGAGGAGCTGGACGCCATCATCGGCGCCTTCGTCGCCCAGAAGACATTGGAGGAAAACGTGGCCTTCTTCGAAGCCGCCGAGGTCACCATCGGCCCGGTCAACGACATCGTCCGCTTCATGGCGGACCGCCACGTGCAGGCGCGCGGCCTGCTGGCCGAGTACCCGGACGAGGAGATGGGGCAGTTCCCGATGCACGCCATCCCGGCGCGGCTCTCCGGCACGCCGGGCGCCATCCGCGCCCCGGCGCCGCGCCTCGGCCAGCACAGCCGGGACATCCTGGCGGCGCAGGGCTTCGCCGGGGCCGAGATCGAGGCGGCCATGGCCTCCGGCCTGGTGGTGGCGCCATGAGCCCGCGCCCGCACCCGGTGTGGCGCTCCGGCCTGTTCGTGCCGGTGAATGTGGAGCGCTTCCTGGCCCGCGCGCATGAGCGCGGCGCCGACGCCATCCAGCTCGACCTGGAGGACAGCATCGCCCCAGCCGACAAGCCGGAGGCCCGCCGCAGGGTGGAGGCCGCCGTGGCCCGGCTGAAGCGCGAGGCGCGCGCCGACATCCTGGTGCGCATCAACCAGCCGCTGGAGGATGCGGTGCGCGACATCGAGGCGGCGGTGATCCCCGGCGTCGCCGCCATCATGGTGACGAAGGTGGAGGGGCCGGACCATCTGCGGCTGCTGGACGAGCTGGTCTCCCGCCTGGAGCAGCAGCGCGGCCTGCCGGAGGGCGGCATCCGCTTCGTGGCGCTGATCGAGGCGCCGGGACCGCTGGCGCAGGCGCATGCCATCGCCCGCGCCACGCCGCGCACCGTGGGCCTCTCGCTCGGCGCCGAGGACTACGCCACGGCGATCGGCGGCGAGCCGACCGAGGAGGTGCTGCTGATGCCCAAGCAGCAGATTTTGCAGGCGGCGGTGGCCGCCGGGCTGATGCCGCTCGGCACCATCAGCACCGTGGCCGATTATTCGGACCTCGCGGCCTATGAGCGGGTGGTGCGGCGCTCGGCGGCCTTCGGCTTCGTCGGGGCCTCGGCCATCCACCCGGCGCAGGTGCCGGTGCTGAACGCCGGCTTCAGCCCCTCGCCCGAGAAGGTGGCGGCGGCGGAGCGGATGATCGCGCTGGACCGTGAGGCGGCGGCGCAGGGGCGCGGCTCCTTCGCCATCGACGGCAAGATGATCGACATCCCGATCATCCGCCGCGCCGAGGCGCTGCTGGCGCGTGCCCGCGCCATCGCCGCCCGCGCCGCCTGAGGGAAGTGGCGGGCCGGGCACCGCAGGGGTCGCCCGGCCTTGCCGTCTTGCCTTCGGCGGGCTGTTGCTGTTTCCGGTGCCCCGGCGGACTCACGCCGCCGGAAGGACACCGCCCCATGGATGACAAGCCCCTCCTGCTGCGCCATGGCGGCGCCAGTCTCGCCCTGGCCCGCCATGGCGCCGAGCCGCGCTCCTGGCGCGTGGAGGGACAGGAGCTTCTGTGGAACGCCGACCCGGCCTGGTGGCCGCAGACCTCGCCCATCCTGTTCCCCGTGGTCGGCTGGACGCGGGGCGGGGAGATCCGTCACGAGGGCCGGCACTACCCGATGGGCGTGCACGGCTTCGCCGCCGCCAGCCTGTTCGAGGCGGTGTCGCAAGGTCCGGCAGAGGCGCAGCTCCGCCTGCGGGACACGGCGGAAAGCCGCGCCCGCTTCCCCTTCGCCTTCTGCCTGACGGTGTCCTACCGGCTGATGGCGCGGGGCTTCTCGGCCGGGTTCGCCATCCACAATCCGGGCGCCGTGCCCCTGCCCTATGCGCTGGGCCTGCATCCCGGCTTCGCCTGGGACCCGGCGGTGCCGGGCGCCGGGGGCCATGTGCTGCACTTCAGCCGCGCGGAGCGGCCGGAGGTGCCGGAGATCGCCCCGGGCGGGCTGTTCTCGGCGCGGCAGCGGCCGGTGCCGCTGGAAGGCCGCCGCCTGCGCCTGAGCCCCGGCCTGCTGGCGCGGGAGGCGCTCTGCTTCCTGGGGCTGCGCAGCCGGACCGTGTGCTTTCACAACGGCGCGCGGGGCCGCATCGCCCTGCGGCTGGAGAACTTCCCGCATCTGGCCCTCTGGTCCCCGGCCGGCGCGCCCTTCCTCTGCCTGGAAGCCTGGACCGGGCATGGCGATCCGGAAGGATTCAGCGGAGAGCTGGCCGAGAAGCCCTCGATGCGCTGGCTGCAACCGGGGGAAACCGGGCGGCACCGGGTCTCCTTCCGCTTCCTGCCGCCCGGAAAACTCCCAGGCGGCTGAGGCCCCGGCCCGGCCGCCGGGGCGTTCAGGCCAGCATCCGCCCCACTGTGCGGTGCAACGCCGAGGCGATCTCCGCCGGCGTCACCGGCTTGCACAGGACGGCGGCCGCCTTGCCCCGCCAGTCGCCGAGATCGCTGTAGCCGCTCATGAAGACCACCGGGACGCCCTGTGAGGCCAGTTTCTCCGCCACGGAAAACGAGCTGCGTCCGGCCAGGTTGACATCGAGCAGCGCCACATCGGGCCGCGCCTCCCTGCCGAGCAGGCCCAGGGCGGCCTCCGGCGTCGCCGCGGGGCCCAGCACGGTGCAGCCCAGCGCGGCCAGGATCTGGGCGGTATCCTCGGCGATCAGGGCCTCATCCTCGACCACCAGCACCCGCACCCCCTGCAGCGCAGGGGCGGCAGGCGGCATCTCCCCCGGCGCCGGTGCCGCGTCCGGGGAGGCGGCCTGCTCCTCCGCCGCCAGGGAGACCAGCGTGCCGGGCACGGCGATCGTGCAGCGCAGCCCGCCCTCGTCCCAGTCGAGCTCCGCGGTGCCGTCCAGCTGCCCGGTGATCGCCGTGCGCAGCAGGCGGCTGCCGAAGCCCTGCCGGGTGGGCGGCCCCGGGATGGCCGGCCCTCCCCGTTCGCTCCAGCACAGCCGGAGCCTGCCGTCCTCATGCTGCCGCCAGCGCAGCACCACCTGCCCCTCCGGGCGGGACAGGCTGCCATGGCGCGCCGCATTGGTCGCCAACTCATGCAGCGCCATCGAGAGCGGCTGCACCGCCGAGGCCTCAAGGCGCAGCGGCGGCCCGTCCAGCAGGATGCGCTCCCGCCCCGCGGCGGCGCCACGATAGGCGGCGAGTTCCTCCTCGGCCAGGGCCCGCAGGGTCGCGCCGCTCCACTTCTCCCGCGCCAGCAGCTCATGGGTCCGCGCCAGCGCGGCCACTCTTCCCTCCACGGCCTCCGCGAAGGCACGCGGATCGTCGTTGCGGCTGAGCCGCACCACGGAGAGCACAACGGCCAGCACGTTCTTGGCGCGGTGGTCCACCTCGCGCATCAGCAGCCCCTGGCGTTCCTCCGTCTGGCGCCGCGCCGTCACGTCGAACATGACGCCGACGAAGCGCGGGCCGGTGGCCCCGGCGGCGTGGATGAAGCGGCCATAGGATTCCATCCAGCGCTCCATGCCATCATTGGCGCGGCGGATGCGGTAGGTGGCGTGATACAGGCTGCCCTCCTGCTCGGCCTGCCGCCAGGCGCCGCGCAGAACCGGCAGATCCTCAGGGTGGACATGGGTGCGCCAGGCCTCCAGCGTCGTCTCGCCGCCCGGCGGCGGCGTGCGGCCCAGCATCAGGAAGACATGGCGCGAGAAGATGAGCCGGCCGCTGGCGATGTCGAGGTCCCAGCTGCCCATGCCGGTGCCCTCGATGGCCAGCCGCAGGCGCTCCTCGCTGGCCGCCAGCGCAAGGACCGCTCGCTGGTGCTCGGTGATGTCGCGCGTGGTGCCATTGACCCGCAGGGCACGGCCGGTCGCGCGGTCGCGCTCCGTGACCTCCGCATCCACGGCGAGCCAGCGCTCGGCGCCGGTGTCGAAGCGGTGGAAGCGGAAGACGTGATGGACCGTGGAGACCCCCTCCCTCCCCAGAAAGGCCGCCTCGATCTTCCGGGCGAAGCCGGGCCGGTCCTGCGGGTGCACCTGCGCCAGATAGCCGGCCAGGTCTGGCTGAGGGGCGCCGGCGTCCAACCCGTGCAGGCGCTGCTGTTCCTCCGAGCGCCAGAAACGGTCGCGGGCGACATCGTATTCGAACACGCCGAGCTGCCCCACCGCCTGCGCGGTGCGCAGCCGGGCCTCGCCGGCGCGCGCCTCCGCCGCCTGCAGGCGCAGCGTGGCGTCGGCCGCGCCGAGGTGGCGGCGCAACGTCTCGAACTCCGCCACGGCCATCGGCACCGCGCGCAGCGGCGGCGTGGCGCCGGGGCGCGTCACCGTCGCCGCGTCGGCGGTCAGCGCCCGCACCGGGCGCAGCAGCCGCCCTCCCAGCCAGAGCGCAAGAGCCAGGCCTAGCAGCAGCGCCAGGGCCGCGCCCACGGCCAGCGCCTGCATCGGCCGGCGCCAGCTCGCCTCATAGGCCGCCGCGGCCTCGCTGACGGCGATGCTCCAGCCCGGTGCGGCGGCGAGCGTGGCGAAGCCGAGCACCACGGGCTGCCCCTCCAGGGCCTGCCCTGTGAGGAAGCCGCTGGTGCGCCCGACCTTGCCGGCGGCATACCAGCCTGGCGCGGCGCGCCCGACATACCGCGCATGGTTGCGGGAACGGGCGACGACCATGTCGTGCTGGTCCGTCACCACGGCGAAGGCGGTGGGGGGCAGGTTGTGCCGCTCCAGCAGCCGGGCGATGCGGGCGGGGTCCAGCGCCATGCCGATGGCGCGGATGACGCGCCCCTGGCGCGTGACCGGGGCGAAGACGAAAGCCACCTGCCGCCCTGAGCGCAGTCCCCGTGCCAGGCTGCCCACGGCGGGCCGGCCGGTGCGGAAGACCCGGGGCACCGGGGCATCCGGCTCCGGCAGGCGCAGCCCGCTGCCCAATGGTTGCGCGGCCGGCGCCAGGGTGTGCAGCAGCATCGCATAGTCGGGTCCGGGGCCCTGCACCACCACCCAGCTATCCATGGCCGCCGCGATGGCGTGGGCCCGGGCGCGGAACCGGGCGAGGGCCGCCTCGCCTGCCCCCTCGTCCAGCTCTGGCGCCGCGGCCAGGCCGGCCAGGGTCGCCTCATAGGCGCCGATCTCGCGGTCGAGCGCCAGCGCCAGCGCCCGTGCCGTGTCCTGCAGCCGCCCCTCGAAGGCGCCGCGATAGGCCTGGATGGCCTGCCAGGCCACGGCACCGCCGATACCCAGGGCAGGCAGCAGGAGGGCCATGGCGAAGGCGATCAGATAGGCGCGCAGGCCTGGCAGCCAGCGTTCCCGCCCCGCCCCGGCCTGAATGCCCGCTTTGTGCTCTCCAGGCCGATCCGGCTGCGTCATCTGCCACATTCAGCCCGCATTCACACAGGCGAGCGGGCAAGGGCAGCCATGCCATGCCGCATGGGGACGGAGCAAGAGCACACTGCGAAATAGTGCAACCCAGCGTCAGCTCAACCTTTGGGCGATGGCCCAGCCGCCCTCTGCCATGCCGCGGTAGCGGTCCCGATAGCCGATCGCGCGGGGGTCGGCGGCGTTGCCGTCCAGCGCCCGCTTCCAGACGCCCGCCACGATCGAGGCCAGGCGGAACATGGAGAAGATGATGAACACGTCGAGGTCGCGCGGCACCGGCCGCCCTGCCGCCTGCGCGTACTCCGCCACGAAGCTTTCCTGGTCCGGAATGCCGCTCGCGGCGAAATCCTCGCCTAGCAGGCCGGTGGCCCCGCTCGGGCCGGGCGGCATGTGGTAGGTGAGGCAGGCATAGCCGAGATCGGCCAGCGGGTGGCCGAGGGTGGCCAGTTCCCAGTCCAGCACCGCCACCACGCGCGGCTCGGTGGGGTGGATGATGACGTTGCCTAGGCGGAAATCGCCATGCGCGAGCGTCGTCTCGTCATCCGCCGGCAGATGGCGCGGCAGCCATTCGGCCAGCTTCTCCATCTCCGGCATCTCCTCCACCTGCGCGGCGTGCCACTGCTTGGTCCAGCGCGCCACCTGGCGGGCCATGTAGCCCTCCGGCTTGCCGAAATCGCCGAGGCCCGCGGCGCGCCAATCCACCGCGTGCAGCGCCGCCAGCACCCGGGCGAGGTCCGCATAGATGGCGGCGCGCTCGGCCGGGTCTCCGCTGCGCATCACCCGGTCGGGGAAGATGCGGCCGGGGACGTGGTCCATCAGGAAGAAGGGGGTGCCGATGACCGCCGCATCCTCGCAGAGCCAGCGCATGGCGGGCACCGGCACGCCGCTGCCCTCCAGCGCGCGCATCACGCGGTATTCGCGCTCCACGGCGTGGGCGCTCGGCAGCAGCTTGCCGGGCGGCTTCTTGCGCAGCACGTAGTCGCCCGCATCCGTCGCCACATGGAAGGTGGGGTTGGACTGGCCGCCCTGGAACTGGCGGATGGCCACCGCCCCCTCGAAGCCCGGCAGCCGCCCGGCGAGGTGGCGCCGCAGCGCCGCCTCGTCGAAGCGGTGGTTCTCCAGCACGGGCACCAGCGCGGGCGTGCCGGCCAGCGCGCTCTCTGGCATGGCCCTACTCCTCCCCGGTGGCCGGCGAGCCCGCGACGATCCCGCCATCGATGACGATGGTCTGCCCCGTCATGAAGCTGCCGGCCGCCGAGGCCAGGAACACCGCCGCGCCGGCGATCTCGTCCGGCTCGCCGATGCGCTGGAGCGGTGTGTCCCGCGTGCGCTTGCGGTAGATCTCGGGGTCCTCCCACAGCGCGCGGGCGAAGTCGGTGCGCACCAGGCCGGGGGCGATGCAGTTGGCGCGCACGTTGCGCGGCCCCCATTCCACCGCGATGTTGCGCACGAGCTGCATGTCGGCCGCCTTGGAGATGGCATAGCCGCCCAGCACCGGCGAGCCGCGCAGCCCGGCGATGGAGGAGATGACGACCACCGTGCCGCCGCCGCGCTCCGCCATGCCCGGCATCACCATGTGGGCCAGCCACAGGTTGGAGCGGACATTGGAGCCCATGATCTTGTCGAAGGCCTCGTCCGGCATGTCGATGGCCGGGCCGAAATAGGGGTTGACCGCGGCGTTGCAGACCAGCGTGTCGATACGGCCCCAGCGCGCCATGGTGGCATCGACCAGCGCCTGCAATTCCGGCTTGCGGCCGATGTTGCAGGCATGGGCGAAGGCCTCGCCGCCGCGTGCGGTGATGCCGTCCACCACCTCCTGGCAGGCGTCGAGCTTGCGGGAGGAGACGACGACCTTCGCCCCCTGCTGCGCCATGCGCTCGGCGATGGCGCGGCCGATGCCGCGCGAGGCGCCGGTGACGACCGCCACCTGCCCGGTGAGGTCGAAGAGCGAGCGGTCCATGGCGGTGTTCACACGGATTCTCCCGGGCGGGCGTTGCGCGGGGCGCGGTACTTGTTCAGTTCCATGCGGCCGAGCTGGAACTTGTGCACCTCGTCCGGCCCATCGACGATGCGCAGCGTGCGGGCGATCTTGTACATGTAGGCCAGTCCGAAATCCTCGGTGACGCCGGCGGCGCCATGCGCCTGGATCGCCCAGTCGATCACCTGGCAGGCCATGTCCGGCGCCGCCACCTTGATCTCGGCGATCTCGGTGCGCGCCACCTTGTTGCCCACCGTGTCCATCCGCCACGCCGCGTGCAGCGTCAGCAGCCGGCACTGGTCGATCAGGATGCGCGACTGCGCGATGCGGTCGATGATCACGCCCTGGTCGGCGAGCGGCTTGCCGAAGGGGCGGCGCTCCAGCGAGCGGCGGCACATCATCTCGAGCGCCCGCTCGGCCAGGCCGATGGCGCGCATGCAGTGGTGGATGCGCCCCGGGCCAAGCCGCCCCTGCGCGATCTCGAAGCCGCGGCCCTCGCCGAGCAGGATGTTGCCGGCCGGCACGCGCACATTCTCGAACAGGATCTCGGCATGGCCGTGCGGCGCGTCGTCGAAGCCGAACACCGGCAGCATGCGCTTGATGGTAACGCCCGGCGTGTCGCGCGGCACCAGGATCATCGATTGCTGCTTGTGCTTCTCCGCCTCCGGGTCGGTCTTGCCCATGACGATGAAGATGGCGCAGCGCGGATCGCCCGCGCCCGAGGACCACCACTTGCGGCCATTGATGACGTAGTGGTCGCCATCCCGCACGATGCGCGTCTGGATGTTGGTGGCATCCGACGAGGCGACGTCCGGCTCCGTCATGGCGAAGCAGGAACGGATCTCGCCGGCCAGCAGCGGCTTCAGCCAGCGCTCCTTGTGCTCCTCGGTCGCGTAGCGCTCCAGCGTCTCCATGTTGCCCGTGTCGGGCGCGGAGCAGTTGAACACCTCGCTCGACCACGGGTAGCGGCCCATGATCTCGGCAAGCGGCGCGTATTCGAGGTTGGTGAGGCCGGCGCCATGGCCCGATTCGGGCAGGAAGAGGTTCCACAGCCCCGCCTCGCGCGCCTTGGGCTTCAGCGCCTCGGTGATCGGCACCGGCTGCCAGCGGTCGGTCATCGCCGCCTGCTGCTCGTGGTGCAGGTGGTCGTTCGGCGCGATGTGCTCGTCCACGAAGGCGAGCAGCCGCTCCCGCAGCGCCGCCACCTTCGGCGAGTGACTGAAATCCATCCGTTCCGCTCCGTCTCTTCGTTCAGGTCGATTGGGTGTGGCGCACAGGCTTGCGCGGATGCCGCCGCGTGTCCAGGCTGGGCGCCAAGGATCGCCCGGGAGAACGCCGCCGATGAAAGCCATGCTCTGCCACGCCTATGGTCCCCCTTCCGGCCTGCGCGCCGGGGAGCTGCCGGAGCCGGTGGCCGGCCCTGGCGAGGTGCTGCTGCATGTCGAGGCCTGCGGCGTGAACTTCCCCGACACGCTGCTGATCGAGGGGCGATACCAGCAGAAGCCGCCCCTTCCCTTCGCGCCGGGCGGCGAGGTGTGCGGCACCGTGGCGGCGCTGGGCGAGGGCGTGGCGGGGCCGCCCATCGGCACCCGCGTGGCGGCGCTGATCACCTGGGGCGGCTTCGCCGAGGCCGTGGCGGTGGAGGCGGCGCGCATCGTGCCGGTGCCGGAGGGCGTGGCGCCGGCGGCGGCGGCCTCCATCTGCCTTGCCTACGGCACGGTGCTGCACGCCCTTCGCGACCGCGGCGCCCTGCAGCCCGGCGAGACGCTGCTGGTGCTGGGTGCTGCCGGCGGCACCGGCATGGCGGCCATCCAGATCGGCCGGCTGCTCGGCGCGCGCGTCATCGCCGCCGCCTCCACGGCCGAGAAGCGCGCGGCCTGCCTGGCGCAGGGCGCCGAGGCCGCCATCGACTACACCGCCGAGGGCTGGCGCGACGAATTGCGCGCCCTCACCGGCGGGCGCGGCGTGGACGTGGTGTTCGATCCCGTCGGCGGCGCGCAGGCCGAGCCGGCGCTGCGCTCCACGGCCTGGCGCGGGCGCTACCTGGTGGTGGGCTTCGCGAGCGGCGAGATCCCGCGCCTGCCCTTCAACCTCGCGCTGCTGAAGGGCTGCGCCATTATCGGCGTGTTCTACGGCGAGTTCGCGCGGCGCGAGCCGGAGGCCAACCGCGCCCTGCTGGCCCAGCTGTTCGCCTGGGTGGCGGCGGGGCGGCTTGCGCCGCATATCTCCGCCACCTATCCGCTGGAGCAGGCCGCCGAGGCGCTGGAGGCGCTCGCCGCGCGGCGCGCCACGGGCAAGCTGGTGCTGCTCACCCACGCGGCGCCGTCTCCGGCGGGCGCAGCGCGATGAGCGCGTCCACCGCCAGCTGACGGGTGCCGTTGCAGATCACCGGGTTCACGTCGATCTCGGCGATGCGGTCCGCATGGTCCGCCGCCAGCTCCGAGACGCGCTGGACGATGCCGGCCAGGGTGTCGAGATCCACGGCGGGCAGGTTGCGGAAGCCCTCCAGCAGCTTCGCGCCCTTCAGCCGCGCCAGCATCGCCCGCGCCTCGGCATGGCCCACCGGGGCGAGGGCCACGGCGCTGTCGCGCAGCAGTTCCACCAGGATCCCGCCCAGACCCACCAGCACGGTCGGGCCGAAGAGCGGGTCGCGCACGGCGCCCACCACCATCTCGATGCCGGCCGGCACCATGGGCTGCACCAGCACGCCGTTGAGGCGCGCACCGGGCGCCGCGCGGGCGGCATTGGCCATCACCTCGGCATGGGCGGCGCGCACCGCCGCGGCGTTGCTCAGGTTCAGGCGGATGACACCGGCCTCCGTCTTGTGCGGCAGGTCGGGGGATTCGACCTTCAGCACCACCGGGTAGCCGGCGGCCTCGGCGGCGGCCACGGCGGCCTCGGCATCGTTCACCAGCGTCTCGGCCACCACGGGCACGCCATAGGCGGCGAGCACGGCCTTGGCCTCGCGCTCGGTCAGCACCGGGCCGGAAGCGCGGTCCAGCAGCGCGGCCACGGCCACGGCGGCGCCTTCGGGGGCGGCGCGGCGGCGGTCCGGCGCGCCCGCCGCGCGGAGCGCCCCGCGCGCCTGCCAGGCGCCGAGCGCCGCCATGCAGCGGTCCATCGAGCGGAACAGCGCCACATGCGGCTGCGCCTCCGCCTCCCGCGCGCCGGGGCCTTCGAGATACTGGCTGGTCCAGACCACGCAGGCGGGCTTGCCATGCTCGGCGGCAAGCTCGTTCAGCATGGCGAAGCGTGGCGTGGCGGTGTCGTAGGCATAGCCATTGGGCAGGATCAGCGTGCCGAAGGCGGGGTCGGCCAGCAGCGCGCCGGCGCAGGCGCGGAGCGATTCCGGGTCGGTCAGCACCTGCGCCGTCACGTCGCAGGGGTTGCGGGCGGAGCCGAATTCCGGGATGCGCGCCTCCAGCACGGCGCGCGCCGCCTCGCCCGGCTGCGGCATGGCGATGCCGCGCACCTCCGCCCGGTCCGCCGCCATGATGGCCGAGCCGCCGGAGGTGGAGACCACCGCCACCCCCGCCGCGCGCGGCGCCGGCGCCTTGGCCAGGAAGCCGGCCAGCTCCAGCAGCCCCTCGTATTGCTCGGCCATCACCGCGCCGCTGCGCGCGAAGGCGGCGCGGTAGGCGGCGTCCGACCCCGCCAGCGAGCCGGTGTGGGAGAGCGCGGCCTCCGCCCCGCTGGCGCCGGTGGCCAGCTTGTGCACCACCAGCGGCTTGTCGTTGGCCCAGGCCAGTTCGGCGGCCTCCAGCAGGCGGCGCGGGTCCGCCATGCCCTCGAACAGCAGGGCGATGGCCGAGCAGGCGGGATCCTCGGCCAGGGCCGCCACATAGTCGGCCACATCGACATCGGCCGAGTTGCCGCAGGTGAGGATGCGGCCGATGGCCACCCCCGCCTCGGTGGCCTGCGCCAGCGCGAAGCCCAGATTGCCCGACTGGCTGACAATGCCGATGGCCGGGCCGCTGAGCGGCCGCGCCGGGCGCGGCACCGTCATGAAGCTGGCGCCGGCACCGCTCGCATAGTCCACCACCCCCAGGCAGTTCGGCCCGACCAGCCGCACCCCGCCCTGCCGCGCCCGCGCCACCAGCCGCGCCTGCAATTCCACCCGCTCCGCGCGCCCCGTCTCGGCGAAGCCCGCCGCGTAGAGCACCAGCGCTCCGGCGCCGAGGGCGATGCACTCCTCCAGCACCGCCTCGGCGGCCTCCAGCGGGGTGGCGGCCACCACGAGGTCCGGCACCTCCGGCAGGGCGGTGAGGCTGGGGTGGCAGGGGCGCTCGCCCAGCCGGTCGTAGCGCGCATTCACCAGGTGCAGCCGGCCGGTGAAGCCGGAGAGGTGGTGCACCGTGCGCTCGCCGAAGGAGCCCTTGCGGGCCGAGGCGCCGACCACGGCGATGCTCCGTGGCGAGAGCAGCGGGCGCAGATCGGCCGCGCGGTAGAGCGGGCGGGAGGCGAGGAAGTGGGCTTCAGGCATCGTGTCCAGACTCTCGGGCTTCTTGGTCCGGCCGGGCGGCGGCGCCCGGCCGGCGGGTGTCCCTAGCGGGGTGCCGTGGCGGCGAGGCGCTGCACCAGCGGGCGCCAGCGCTCCATCTCGGTGCGCAGGAAGGTGGCGAAATCCTCCGGCGAGCCGCCAGCGACGTATTGCGCCTCCGCCAGCAGCCGCTCGCGCAGCGCCTGCGCTTCCATGGCCTTCAGCGCGGCGGCGTTCAGCGCCGCCACGGCCTCGGGCGGGGTGCGGGCGGGGGCGAGCAGGCCGAACCAGGTCTGCGCCACCATGTTCGGGCCGAACTCGGAGAAGTTGGGGATGTCGGGCGTCGCCGCCACGCGTTGCTCGCCCGTCCAGCCGATGATGTGGGCGCGGCCCGAGCGGTGCGCGTTGAGGCCGGAGCTGCCGCCCACCACGATGGCGTCCAGCGTGCCGCCCAGCAGGTCGGTGAGCTGCTGGGAATCGCCGCGATAGGTCACCTCGGTGAGCCGGATGCCCATCCCCTCGAAGGCGACGATGGCGGCGATGTTGTTGAAGCTGGTGGGGCCATTCGAGCCGTAGTTCAGCTTGCCCGGCTGCTTCTTCGCCAGCGCGACGAATTCGGGGATGGTCTTCGGCAGCCCGCTCTTCACCGCCACGGCGAAGGGCAGCTTGGAGACCAGCACGACGGGCGCGAAATCCTCCGGCTTGTAGGGCAGCCGGTCTGGCAGCAGCGGGTTCAGCGTCAGCGTGGTGCCGGAGGACATCAGCAGCGTGTGCCCGTCCGGCGCCGCGCGGGCCACCGCCTCGGCGCCGATGATGGTCTGCGCGCCGGGCTTGTTCTCGATGATCACCGGCTGCCCCAGCAGGGGCGCCATGCTGTCCGCCATGGTGCGGGCCGCGACGTCGGTGGAGCCGCCCGGCGGGAAGGGGACCACGATGGTCACCGGCCGCGTCGGGAAGGCCGCCGCGCGGGCCGGGCGCGGCCGGGCGGCGGCGGCACCGCCTAGCGCCAGGGCGGTGGCCGCCCGCAGAACATCTCGTCTTTCCATGGTGTCCTCCTGTTGCCGCGGCCGCTCATTCAGGCGGCGGCCGCTGGCGGGTGGTCTGTGGTGCCGCGCCTATTCGAGCAGGCTGTCGCGCAGCGCGGCGCGGCGGGGCGCGTCCAGCCCCAGCGCGGCCTCGAGGAAGGCGTCGGTATCCGCGTGGCCGCGCAGCGCCGTCGCCAGCGCCGCTTCCAGCAGTGGCGCGTGGGCGCGCTTCAGCGCCTCGGAGACGGCGGGCGGCGTGCCGGGCGGCAGCGCGGCGTGACCGTCCCAGAAGCGGTTGGTGGCGAGGTAGTCCTCCAGGATGGTCTCGCGCGGCACGCCGAGCGCCGTCAGCAGCAGGGCGGCGCCGAAGCCGGTGCGGTCCTTGCCCGCCGAGCAGTGGAACACCAGCGGCCGCCGCTCCGGTTGCAGCAGCAGGCCGAACAGCGCGCGGTACTGCGGCAGCTTGCTGGTGGCATAGGCCTGGTAGGCCTGCCCCAGCAGCCCCACCACATCCTCGCCCGTCGCCTCGGCGCGGGCCAGGATGTCGCGCAGCGCGGCGCCGACGGTGGGCTCGATCGGCAGCGGCACGACCTCCGGCCCGCCTTCCGGCAGGCGGGAGGGCGCGCGGGCGCGCTCCTTCTCGCCGCGCAGGTCGCACACCGTGCGCAGGCCGAGCCGCCCCAGCACCACGAGATCGGCCTCGGTCAGCGCATGCAGCGCGGCGGCGCGGAACACCTGCCCGAAGCGCACCCGCCGCCCATCGGCGGCGCGGTAGCCGCCGAGGTCGCGCAGGTTGGTGCAGCCCTCCAGCAGCACGCGGCGCGGCAGCACCTCATCGCGGGCGGCGGCGTGGTCCATGCTCATCGCCCCTGGAACTGCGCGGGGCGCTTCTCGAACCAGGATTGCAGCGCCTCGCGATGATCATCCGTGCTGTGCGCCAGCGCCTGGTAGGCGGCGGACAGCTCCAGCAGCGAGGAGAGGCGCATATGCTGCCCCTCGCGCAGCAGCCGCTTGGTCAGGCGCAGCACCTGCGGCGGGTTGCGGGCGATGCGCGCCGCCAGCGAGCGCGCCTCCTCCATCAGCAGTCCGTCCGGCACCACGCGGGAGATCAGGCCGCAGGCCAGCGCCGCCTTCGCGTCCAGCCGGTCGCCGGTGAAGGCCATCTCGGCGGCCATCGACTGCCCCACGGCGCGCGGCAGCAGCCAGGCCCCGCCATCGCCCGGCACGATGCCGACGCTCACGAAGCTCTCGGCATAGGAGGAGCTTTCGGCGCCGATGCGGATGTCGCACATGCAGGCGAGGTCGAGCCCCGCGCCGATCGCCGGGCCGTTCACCGCGGCGATGGTCGGCACGTCAAGCTCGTAGAGCGCCAGTGGGATCTTCTGGATTCCCCGCCGGTAGCTGTCGCGGATCTCGGCCGGCGGCATGCCGTAGCGGTCGCGCATCGCCTTGAGGTCGCCGCCGGCCGAGAAGGCGCTGCCGGCGCCGGTGAGGATCACCGCGCGCACGTCGCGCTCGGCGGCGATCCAGGCGCAGGCCTCGGTGAAGGCCTCCGTGCTGCCGCCCTCGATGGAGAGCGCGTTGCGCTTCTCCGGCATGTTCATCGTCAGGGTGACGATGGGGCCGTCGCGGGCGATGGTCAGGAAGTCGTTCAAGGCGTCGTCTCCTCAAGCGGCGGGGGCGCGAGCCGGGCGCGCACGAAGGCCAGGGATTCGGCGTCAGCCCCGCGCAGGAACTCGGCGCCCAGCCAGGCATTCCAATGGCCCTCGGCCCCGAAGCGCAGCCTGCCCCGGTGCAGCAGCCCGGTCCAGAGATGCAGGTCCACCTCGGCGGTGATGCCCATGGCGCCGTGCACCGCATGCGCGATGCCGGCGGCGCGCGAGGCTGCCTCGCCGATGCGCGCCTTGGCGGCGGCGACGCGCGCCGTGTCGAGCCCCGCCACGCCCGATCCGCCCGGCAGCGCCGCGAGCTGGGCGGCGATGCGCGCGGCGAAGACATCCTCCGTCATCAGGCTGATCTGCTGCTGCACGGCCTGGAAGGCGGCGATGGGGCGGCCGAACTGGCGGCGCTCCCCGGCATAGCGCACCGTCTCCTCCAGCATGCGCTCCAGCGCGCCGGCCATGCCGGCCAGTGTGGCGAAGGCGCCGGCGGCCAGCCAGTCCGCTTGCGGCAGCGCGCGCGCATTCCCGGCCGAGGCCCAGCGCAGCACGGCGCCATAGGAGGAACTGTCCTCCCGCGTGGCGCCGTCGGCGGGCAGCAGCCACGCGCCGCCCTCCGGCCGGGGCAGCAGCACCCAGGCCGCCGGCCCCGCCGCCGCGATCCGGCCGCGCGGCACTTCGCCCGGCAGCGCCTCGGCCAGCGCGATGGGGCCGGGCGGCACCTCAAGCCCGGCGCCGGCCAGGGCAGCGCGGGCAAGCATGGTCTCGCCCAGCGGCAGGGGGGCCGCGGCGCGGCCGGCGGCAAGCAGCACGGGCAGCGCCTCGGAAAGCGCGAGCCCGGCGCCGCCGGCCGCCTCCGGCACCAGCGCGTCGGCGAAGCCGGCCTCCTCCACCGCGGCCCACAGCGCATCGGCGGGGCCGCCCTCTTGGATGGCCCGCACGGCGGCGGGGGCGGCATGGCGCGCGAACAGCTCCGCCGCGGCCCGGGCCAGCAGGTCGTCGGTCATCACGGCGTCCATCAGCGCAACCCCATGCCGCGCGCGATCATGCCGCGCAGGATTTCCCGTGTGCCGCCGCGCAGCGAATAGGAGGGCGCCATGGCGCTGGTATAGGCCAGGGCGCGCAGCAGCGCGGCGGGCGGCTCGCGCGCCGGGTCGGCGCCCAGCCGGTCCTCCAGCAGGGCGGGGACAGCCTGCTCGAACTCGGTGCCGAGGTCCTTCACCAGCGCCGCCTCCACCACCGGGCTCTCACCGCGCACCAGGCGGTCCGTCACGGCCACCGACATGGCGCGCAGCACGGCCAGATGCCCGAGCAGCCGTCCGAGCAGCGCGGTGGAGGCCGCGTCCGCCGCCCCCGCCCGCAGCCAGCCGATCCATTCGTCGAGCAGCACGGCGGAGGAGAGCACGCGCTCCGGCCCGCTGCGCTCGAAGGCCAGCTCGGCATTCACCTGCGCCCAGCCAGCGCCCTCCTCGCCGACCAGCGCGTCCTCCGGCAGCAGCACATCCTCGAACACCACCTCGGAGAAATGCGCGTCGCCCGCCAGGTCGCGGATCGGGCTGATGCGCACGCCGGGCAGCGAGAGGTCGATGATGAACTGCGACAGCCCCTTGTGCCGGTCCTGCGCCGTGCCGGAGCTGCGCACCAGCGCGATCATGTAATGCGAGTGGTGCGCGTTGGTGGTCCAGATCTTGGCGCCGTTCAGCCGCCAGCCGCCCGCCTCGCGCACCGCCCGGGTGCTGACGCTGGCGAGGTCCGAGCCGGTGTCCGGCTCGCTCATGCCGATGCAGAAGAAGCTCTCGCCGCGGCAGATGCGCGGCAGGTGGAAGCGCCGCTGCGCCTCCGTGCCGAAGCGCAGGATCAGCGGCCCGCTCTGCCGGTCGGCGATCCAGTGGGCGGAGACGGGGGCGCCGGCGGCGAGCAGCTCCTCCACCAGCACATAGCGGGCGAAGGGGCCGCGGCCGGCGCCGCCATATTCCTCCGGGAAGGTGAGGCCGAGCCAGCCCTGCCCGCCCAGGGCGCGGCTGAAGCCGGCATCGAACCCCATCCAGGAGCGGGCGCGCCGCTCGGGCGGGATCTGCGGCACGTGCTCCGCCAGGAAGGCGCGGATGGCCGGGCGCAGCGCCTCGTCCTCGGCCGGGATGGCGGACAGCGGCAGGGCGGCGAGCATGGCTTCGTTGTCTTCCCTTCAGTCCAGCCGGACGCCGCTCTCGGCGATGACCCTGCCCCAGCGGGCCGTCTCGGAACGCAGATACGCGCCATAGGATTCCGGCGTGCCGCCCAGCGGCTCGGTACCCTGGCCGGCGAGGCGGGCGCGCACATCGGCATCGGCCAGGGCGGCCAGAACGGCGCCGTTCAGCCGGGCGACGATGGCCTCCGGCGTGCGCGCAGGCAGCATCATCCCCTGCCAGGCTCCCACCTCGAAGCCGGGCATCAGGGTCTCCGCCAGGGCCGGCACATCGGGCAGCGGCGCGATGCGGCGCGGGCTGGTGACGGCCAGCGCCCGCAGGCGGCCATCGCGGATCAGCGGAAGGGCGGAATTCACCGTGTCGGTGAGGAACTGCACGCGGCCGGCGGCGGCATCCAGCAGCGCCGGCGCGCTGCCGCGATAGGGCACGTGCACCGCCTCCAGCCCCTGGGCGCGCAGCAGCATGAAGGCGGCGAGATGGGTGACGTTGCCATTGCCCGCCGAGCCATAGGTGAGCTGCCCCGGCCGTGCCCTGAGATGCGCGACGAAGCCCGCCACGTCCTGCACCGGCAGCTCGGCGTTCACCGCCAGCACCAGCGGGATGGTGGCCGTCAGCGCCACGGGCCGCAGGTCGCGCAGCGCGTCATAGGGCAGCTGGGCATAGAGCGCCGGGCTGAGCGCGATGGAGGAGGTGTTGTAGAGCACCGTGTAGCCGTCGGGCTCCGCCTTGGCCACGGCGTCGTTGCCGATGTTGCCATTGGCCCCGGGCCGGTTCTCGGCCACCACGGCCTGGCCGATCTCGCGGCCGATCCGCTCGGCCAGCACGCGCGCGACGATGTCGGTCGGGCCGCCGGGCGGGAAGGGGATGATCAGCCGGACGGGGCGCTGCGGCCAGGCATGAGCCTGGGCATGACCCTGGGCCTGGGCCTGGGCGGCAGGATTGGCCGCGAGGGCCGCGGGCAAGGTGGCGGCGGCCAGCAGGGCGCGGCGCCCGACGAGCGGAGAGGACGTCATGCCGGCAACTCCACATCCTGACGCGCGGCACGGGGCACGGCGCACTGCACCACGCCCGCCGCCTGCAGGCGCGCGATCTCCCGGGGCTCAAGACCCAGCGTGCCCGCCAGCACCGCCTCGGTGTCCTGGCCCAGCCAGGGGGGCGCCTGGCGGTAGCTGGGCGGCGTGCGGGAGAACCGGCCGGGATAGCCGATCACCGTCAGCGCCGTGCCATCGGCGCGGCGCATGGCCTGCAGCAGGCCGCGCGCCGCCACCTGCGGGTCGGCCAGCACCTGGTCGATGGTGTTGATGGGGCCGCCGGGCACGCCGGCCTTCGCCATGGCCGCCAGCAGGTCCGCCGCCTTCCAGGGGGCGATGGCCTTGGCCAGCGCCAGCTCCAGCGTCCGCCGCTCGCGCGCGCGGCCGGCATTGGTCGCGTAGCGCGGGTCCTCGGCCATCTCGTCCAGGCCGAGCAGCTGGCAGAGCGCGCGGAACTGCCCGTCATTGCCGCAGGCGACGATGACGTAGTCGTCCGCCGCGGCGAAGTCCCGGTAGGGCACCACGTTGGGATGGTCGTTGCCGAGCCGCTGCGGCACCGCGCCGCCCACCAGGTAGTTCATCCCCTGGTTGACCAGCAGGGCAAGCTGGCTGTCGAGCAGCGCGCAGTCGAGATGCTGGCCCTGACCGCTGCGGTCACGCTCGCGCAGGGCCGCCAGGATGGAGATGGTGGCATAGAGGCCGGTGAAGAGGTCGCTCACCGGCAGGCCCACCTTCATCGGCCCGGCGCCCGGCGCGCCATCGGGCCGGCCGGTGATGCTCATCAGGCCGCTCATGCCCTGGATCAGGAAATCGTAGCCGCCACGCTGGGCATAAGGGCCGGTATGGCCGAAGCCGGTGATGGAGCAGTAGATCAGCCGCGGGTTGGCGGCGCAGAGCGTGGCCTTGTCCAGCCCGTACTTCTCCAGGCCGCCGGTGCGGAAATTCTCCACCAGGATGTCCGCCTGCAGGGCGAGGCGGCGGACCAGCGCGGCGCCCTCCGGCCGGGCGAAGTCGATGGCGAGGGACTGCTTGTTGCGGTTGGCGCAGAGGTAGTAGGCCGCGTCCGGCCGCTCGGAGCCGTCCTCCAGGAAGGGCGGGCCCCAGCGGCGGGTGTCGTCGCCGCCGCCGGGCTGCTCCACCTTCAGCACCTCGGCGCCGAGGTCGCCCAGGATCTGGGTGGCCCAGGGCGCCGCCAGCACGCGGGAGAGGTCCAGCACCTTCAGCCCGGCCAGCGGTCCCGGCGCGGCGGCGCCCTCCCCTTCCCCGTTCACGGACTCCTCCGCGGGCGCGTGATGGCGCATGCGGCGTCTCCTCCCTGGCCTGCGGCGCCTCGTGCAAGATGGCGCGCGGTTCTGCATCCGAGGCAGAGTTTCATTGTTTGAAATGACGTTTCATAGGGACTATGACACGCTCCCCCCGGGCCGTGAACCGGGAATCGGCTGGCCTGGGGCTTTCCTTGAAGCCGGCCGTCTTTGCGAGGAGTCCGCCGGGCATGCCCTCCTACGAGCCTGTCACCGCCGTGCTGCGGGGCTTGGAGGTGCTGCGGGCGGTGAACCACCTGCGCAGCGCCACGGTGCGCGAGATCCATGAGGCGACCGGCCTGAACCAGCCCACCGTGGTGCGGATGCTGGAGACGCTGATCCATGCCGGCTTCGTGGCGCGCCAGCCAGGCCAGCCGCACTACCTCCCCACGGGCCGCACCCTGGAACTGAGCGCCGGCTATGAGCTGCAACGCGAGGTCGGGCTTGCCGCCACGCCGGTGATGACGCGGCTGCGGCGCGGCATCGGCTGGCCCTCCGATATCGGCGTGTTCGACGGCGATGCCATGGTGGTGGTGCACACCAGCCGCGGCGAGGGCGGGCGCTTCCTGTTCGAGCGCCGGCCCGGCTTCCGCGCGCCGATCCTGGCCACCTCGCTCGGCCGTGCCTATCTCGCCCATTGCAGCGAGGCGGACCGGCGCCAGGCGCTGGAACGCGCCGCCCGCCTGCCCGAGCCCTGGAACGAGCCCGCCCGGCAGCCGGCGTCGCTGGAAGCCCTGCTGCACCGCATCCGCACCGAGGGCTATGCCGGGATGGATGAGGCCTATGCAGCGCGCGACTATGGTGGGATGGCCAGCGCCATCGGCGTGCCGGTGCTGGAGGGAGGCGTGGCCATCGCCGCGCTGAACCTGATGTATCTGCGCGATGCCATCGACCAGGGGAGCGTCGTGCAGAAGCTGCTGCCGGCGCTGCAGCAGGCGGCGCGGGAGCTGGCCGAGGCCCTGAGCGGCCTGAAGCGCCCCGGCTGACGGCGCCCCCGCCCGGCTTCAGGCCCGCGCCTGGGCGCCCCTGCCGCGCCGCAGGCCGGGCAGGTGCACCCGCAGATGGTCGCTCGCCAGCACGGCGGCCGCGAGAGCCAGCCCCGAGGCGCCCACCGCGATCGCCAGGCGCGTCAGCAGCGGCAGGCTCTCCGGCGTGACGAAGCACACCAGCCCGTAGGCGAGGCCCACCGCCACCAGCTGCGGCAGCACGCTGCTGCGCAGCCAGCGCCCGGCGAGCCCCTTCAGCCGGTTGCGGAAGGCCGTGGCGGTGAAGATCACGAAGGCCAGCCCGTTGGCGCCGATCAGGCAGAGCGCCGGAAGGATGACGCCGTAGCGCGGCGTCAGCAGCAGGATGGCGGGCAGGTAGAGCGCGCCGGTGACGAGGTTCGACTTCAGCGCCGTCGCCGGGTCGCCCTCCGCCATCTGCAGGGCGTGGGAGGGGCGGCAGAGGCCGCTCAGCGCATAGGCGGCGGCCAGCGCCGCCAGCACGGGCGCGAACTCCCGCGCCGCGTCGGGCCGGCCGCTGACCAGCTCGATGAAGGCGGCGCCGAAGAAGACCAGCGCGCCCGCCGCCGTCAGCATCAGCGCGAAGGTGGCCTGCGAGGCGGTGAAGAACAGCACCCGCAGCTCCTGGATGTGCTCGCCGCGGACATAGGCGGACATGCGCGGGAAGGTGGCGGTGATGAGCGGCGTGGTCAGCCGCACCATGGCCGAGCACATGGTGGAGACCAGCGAATAGGTGCCGAAGACGGAGAGCGGCAGCATGGCGCTGATGACGAGGGAGTCGGCGATCTGCACGAAGGTGCCCGTGGCGGCGGAGGCCATGTTGGTGCCGGCGAAGGCCACGGTCTGGCCGATCAGCGCCATCTCCAGCCGGCGCGGCCGGAAGGCGCCGGGCACGACGCGCGCCACCACCAGCGCGAAGCTGCCGGTCTCGACGATGCTGGCGACGATCTGGCTCCAGAAGAAGGCGTGCGCGCTCGGCTCCACGGCCAGGGCGCCGAGGCCCAGGACGAGGCGCAGGATGCCGGTGGAGGCGAGCAGCACATTGCAGGTGACCTGCCGCTCCAGCCCTTCCAGCGTGGCCTGGAACACGCCGCGCAGGCGCTGGATGCCCATGGCAATCCCCATCAGCACGAGGCTGGAGGCCACATAGGAGGTCTCGATGTCCTGCGGCTTCAGCCAGTGCCGGGCCAGCAGCCCGGAGCCCGCCCAGACGGCGAGGACGAGGATGATGGCCAAGGCCAGGTAGATCAGCAGGAAGTTGAAGACGAGCGAGCCGGTGCCGGCCGGGTCCTCCACCTGCTGGCGCGCGACCGCCCGTGTCGCCGTCTGGCCGAGGCCGGCATCGAAGATGGCGGCTGCCGTCATCAGCACGGTGAAGAAGCCGATCAGGCCATATTGCTCGGCGCCGGCGAGCCGGTAGCCGCCGAAGGCAAGCCCTGCCTGCACCGCGATGGAGACCGCCATTCCGACCAGATTGGCGAGGACGTTGCGAGCCATCATGTCCGTCGTGGAACCTTGTCTGGACAAAGGGAATGTTGCTTGGCGTCAAGGCGGAGGGCGCAACGAAAAATGGCTTCGCCATACCGCGAAGCCATCTCCGGAGTTCCCCTTGGTGGCTGCCGCCGCCTCAGTAGGCGCCGCGGCTGAACAGCACGGCCGGGACGGTCTTGAAGAGGATCTTCAGGTCGCGCCAGAAGGAGAACTCGCGCACGTAGCGGCAATCCAGCGCCACGCGCTCGGTGTAGCTGGTGTCGCTGCGGCCGCTGATCTGCCACAGGCCGGTGATGCCGGGGCGCACCATCAGGTAGCTGGCGGCGGCCACACCATAGTGCTGGTCGAGCTCCTCCTGCACCACGGGGCGGGGGCCGACCAGGCTCATGTCGCCGCGCAGGACATTGAGGAGCTGCGGCAGCTCGTCGAGGCTGGTGGCGCGGAGGAAGCGGCCGATGCGGGTGACGCGCGGGTCACGCGGCAGCTTGCGGCTGGTGGCCCAGAGGCGCGCCGCCTCCGGATCGTTCTGCAGCAGCTGCGCCAGCACCTCGGCCGCGTTCGGCACCATGCTGCGGAACTTCAGGCAGCGGAAGCTCCTGCCACCGCGCCCGATGCGCGAATGGCCGAAGATGGCCGGCCCACCATCGGCCGCCACGATGGCCATGACGATGAGGAAAAGCGGAGCCAGCACAACGAGCGCCATGCCTGAAGCCAGAATATCCAGCGAACGCTTGGCGACATGATGCCAGAAACTGTTCTTGCTCTCCAGCCGCCCATAGAGTTGGGCATCCAGAGATGTCGAATTGTCGATCTGGATATTATTTGGCCAATTTGCATGGGTCATTGGGCAACTCCGGTTACAGATGGCCGGTAAGGTATCCGTCTTTCGCCGTCTAAAAATACACGAAACAGTTGACTAAGATAGAATATTTTTGAAAACGCGTCTGCGAGTGCTTTCAACTGTCTGTGTCCATAAGAAGTAATGCCGAGAGTTGTGCAGTAGAGTTCCACAACCTGAAGTTGTCCCTCGGTCTGGGGCAGATTTCTTCTTATCTGTACGAGGGGAAAGAGGGCCTTTTCGGCGTTACCATTCCATGGTGCAGCGCACCATCAACATGACGGTTTCGGAGAAAACAGGCAAATCCGCCTGCCTGACGAGGATTTTACGAGTAGCGCCGAAATAACAGCCAGGCGGCCCCGGGGAAGCCTGCCAAGCCGCCGAGGCGACAGGCGGCCGGAGGGAAGCGGCGGGCGGCGCTCCTCCCTCCCCTGCATGAAAAAGGCGCCGCCGGCGGGAGGCCGGCGGCGCCGATGGGGATGGCCGAGGAAGCTCAGGCGCCCGGCGCGGGCAGACGCTTGAGATCGGGCGAAGCGCTCTTGGCATAGCCCGCATAGTAGCCGAGCGGGTCCAGCCGGCCGGGGCGCACGCGCGTCAGCACCGTCGCCATGCGCGCCCGCATGGAGCGCGGCAGGCGCCGGATGGCTTCCAGCACCATGGTGCGTGACGCCCGCTCCCAGCCGACCGCGAACAGGACGGAGTCCGCGTGCTGCGACAGCACGACCGCATCCGCCACCCGCATGACCGGCGGGCTGTCCATGATCACCAGGTGGTACTCGCGCCGCGCGCGGCTGATCAGCTCGGCGAACTGCCGGGATTCGATCAGCGCCTGCGGGTTGGGCGAGGAGCGGTCGGAGAGCAGGGTGTGCAGGCCCGAGCGCTCGTCCACCTGCACGGCGTCCTCGAAGCGCGTCTCGCCGTTCAGCACCGCCTCGATGCTGCGGCCCGGCCAGGGCGCGCCGAAGATGGTGGACATCTGCGGCCGGCGCATGTCGGTCTCCAGCAGCAGCACCCGCAGCCCGTCGGCCGCCGAGAGGCGCGCCATGGAGGCCGCCAAGGTGCTCTTGCCGTCGCCAATGCCGGGCGAGGTGACCAGCACCGTGTTGGCGGGCCCGCCGCCGGCCACGGACTGCATGGTCAGGCGCAGGGCGCGCAGCGTCTCGGCGATGCCGGACTGCCCCTGCTCCATCACCATCCCCGGCATCCGGCGGCGGCGGCCGCTGCCGAGCGCCGGCAGGCTGCCGGCATTCTGGATGCCGGTGATGGTCACCAGATCCTGCACCGAGTTGACCGTGCCATGCGTCATCCGGCGCAGCACCAGCAGGCCACCCATCAGGAACAGGCCGATGAAGCCGCTGAACGCCGCCACGACGGAGGCCGGCGGGCCGTTCGGGCGGAAGGGCACGGCGGCCGGCGAGATGACGCGCGCCGCCGGGAACTGGGCGGAGGCCAGGCGGGTCTGCTCCGTGCGGGTCAGGAAGGCCTGGTAGACCTGCCGCTTCGCCTCCGCGTCGCGCGTCAGCTGCGCGAGCATCACCTCGGCCTGGGCACCGCTGCGGGCGGTGGTGGTGGTGGTGGCCAGCGAGGCCTGGGCGTCCTGCAGGCGGTCGCGCGCGGCATCCACCTCACGCCGCAGCGAGGTGACGATGCGGCTGGTCTCGCCGGCGATCTGCCGCTGCAGGTCGCGCAGCTCGGCCTCGGCGGCCAGGCGGTCGGGATGGCGCGGGCCAAGGCGCTGGCCGAGCGTGGCGGCGCGCTGGACGATCTCCGCCTCGCGGTCGCGCAGGCTCTGGATCACCGGCGAGGCCAGCGCCTCGCTGGAGGCGCTGCCGCGCAGGCCGGAGCGCATCACGCTGTCCAGCGCCGCCTGGGCGCGGGCCAGCTCCTGCCGGGCCAGCGCCACGCGGGCCTGCTGCTCGTTCAGCTGCAGGGCGCCGAGCGAGCCCTGCGCCGTCTCCAGCAGGCCGCTCTCGCGCCGGAAGGCCTGGATCTTGCGGTCCGCCTGCTCGACATCCTCGCGCAGCGCGGTGAGCCGCTCGGTCAGCCACTCATTGGCCTGCAGGGTGGTGTCCCGCTTGGCGGCCACCTCGAGGGAGATGTAGCGCTCCATCAGGATGTTCACCACCTGCGCCGCCTCGTCCGGAGAGGGCGACAGGTAGCGGACGCTCACCACGTTGCTGTTGTCGGAGGTGCGGATGCTGAGCCGCTGCTGCAGCTCCTCGATGGCCAGCGCGACACGGTCGAGCGGCTGCTCCGGCTCCGCCGGGGCGGGGGGCACGCCGTCCACCGTCTCGCTCCACCAGCGGCCCGCCGAGGCCATGAGCCCGCGTGCCCAATCGCCCGCGTCCTGCATGGCCTTGGAGAAGCCGCTTTCCTGCTCCTCCTTCTGATGGAGTTCCAGCGTGCGGACCACCTCCTCGGCCAGCCGGCGCGAGCGCAGGATATCCGCTTCCGTCCGGATCCGCTGCATGCCGGGAGGCGCATTGGCGACGGATTGGTTCAACTCGGGGATGGGCGGCTCGCGGTTCTCGACCAGCAGCAAGCCTTCGCTGGCGAAGCGGACGGGCAGGGACTTCGCAACGACGAAGCCCAGCACAGCCGTGACAAGGGCCGCAAAGGCCAGCGTCATTTTGCGTCGCCACAAAAGGCTGAGAAGATCGGTCAGGCGCATAGGGTTTGCCTCATGAAGGCCACTGGACAATCGCAAAGGTTGCCAACATTGGGCAGCGGCGGGGCGCCGGGTTTTCCGGTGCCATGCTGAGACCCGCAGGGTGCAGCGTTACTAAACACAGCCTCAACGATCTGTCCAAATAATCGTCCTAGCCTCACACGAATGTGGCTGGTGAATGATAATGTGTCTCTTTAGAGCATTCGTGACGTCATTTTACGCGGTGTCAGGCCCTTGCCGACGCCCGCTTGTCATGTCGCGCATCCGGCACTTCATGCCTGGAGGACGGAATGTTGTTGGTACCGACTGCGTTTTCCCGATCGGCCGCCTGCAGGATTGCATGCTGGCGCGACCGCGGCGGAAAAGGCGACGGTCAAGCTTCAGCCCGCCGCTTTCAGCATAGTGTTTTGTGCAGCGCAAAAAAATCGGGAAGAAGCCCGAAACCGCCCGGCTTCTCGCGCGATTGCGTGAGCCCCTCCCTCCTGACGATGCAGATCCATCCATGATGCCACCCCTTCGCCCGGGACTGCGGGATTCCTCGGAATCCGAAGACGCCCGGATGGTGCGCCGCTGTCTGGTCGTGGCTCTGTTCGCCTCGATCTTCCTGCAGCGCTTCGCGATCCCCATCGGCGAGGATGGGCTGGCGATCAACCTGCTGGTGACCCTCCTGGTGCTGGGGGTGATGGCCGTCAGGGGCGTCTTCACCCTCGACCCGGTGCGGACCGTGGCCTTTTTCGCTCTGGCCACGGCCGTCTCGCTCAGCACCGCGCTGAACGCCGGCACCGCATCGCTGCCCTCGATGGTACTGATGCTGGTGATGTACGCCCCCTTCACCCTGGCGTTGAACGTCACCGACGGCGTGTTCAGGGGCTGCGTGAGCGCCTTCCAGAAGATGGTCCTGGTCTGCGCCGTCTGCGGCGTGGCGCAGTTCGTTGCGCAGTTCGCCATCGGCGCCGAGCACCTCTTCACCTTTCACGAATTCGTGCCCGAATCCTTCCTCCTGCCCAATTTCAACACCGCCAACCCGCTGACCTGGGATTCCCCCTACTACAAGAGCAACGGCTTCTTCCTGCTGGAGCCTTCGACCTTCTCCCAGTACCTGGCCATCGCCATCGTGCTGGAGCTGCTCTTCTACGGCGTGACCCTGCGGCTGCTGGCCTTTGGCATCGCCCTGCCCACCTCCTACTCCGGCACCGGACTGGTCCTGCTGCTGTTCGTGCTGCCCTGGCTGATGCTGCATCTGCGGGCCTACGGCGCCATCGTGGGCGGCCTCGCCTTCGTCGTCCTGGCCGTGGTCACCGGCAGCCTCTGGAACATCGACGTCCTGCTGAACCGGATCAACGAGTTCCAGTCGGAGGATTCGAGCGCCAATGCGCGCTTCATCGCCGGCGCCTGGCTGATCGGGGAATTCCTGCTCTCCTCGGCGCGGGATGTCATCTTCGGGCTCGGGCCGGGCTCCTACGCGCAGCACACGCCGCTCGTGGCCTATGAGGCCCATGATCCGGCCTGGGCGAAGATGCTGTTCGAATACGGGCTGATGGGCTCCGCCATCTTCTGGCCTTTCTTCTTCATCTCGCTGTTCAGCAACACGCCCTCGCGCTGGATCAGCGCCTCGCTGCTGATCGGCTACTTCACCTTCGGCGGCATGCTACTCGATCCCAGGCTGCAGATCATGATCCTGGTCTTCTGCGTCTGGCCGAAGCAGCCCTCGGCCCTGCCGGAGCGCGAGCGCCAAAGCTGGGTTCCCACCTTCAACAGCCGGCATGCCGCATGACCCTTCCCCTTCTCCCGCTCGGCCAGCGCAGCGGCCTGCAGGCTTCCGCCATCGGGCTGGGATGCAGCCGGCTGGGCTCCACCCTCGGCGGCTGCACCGGCGATGACGCGCTCCGCCTGCTGCGCCACGCCCTGGACGCCGGCGTCACCCTGTTCGACACGGCCAACATCTATGGCCAGGGCGAGAGCGAGCGGCTGCTCGGAGCCGCGCTGCAGGGGCGGCGGGACGGGGTCATCCTCGTCACCAAGGCGGGGCAGCGCTTCACCCCGGCGCAGCGCGCGGCGAGCCTGGTGAAGGCGCCGCTGCGCTTCCTGGCCGGGCATGTGCCCGCGCTGCGGGCGGCCATCGCCAGCCGCCGCGCCGGCGCCCTGCCGCGCGACGTCTCGCCGGCGCATCTGCAATCCTCGATCGAGGCCAGCCTGCGCCGGCTGCGCACCGATCGCATCGACCTCTTCCTGCTGCACAGCCCCACCGCGGCGATGGTGCGGGAAGGCGCCGCCTTCGCCATGCTCGACGGGCAGGTGAAGGCCGGCAAGCTGCGCGCCTGGGGCGTCTCCTGCGACGATGCGGAGACGGTGGAGGCCGCGCTGCGCATGCCCTCCGTGGCCGCGCTGCAGGTGCCGCTCGAGGTGGCCCGCTCGATGCGCCCGGCGCTCGACGCCGCCGCCAGCCAGGGCGTGGGCCTGATGCTGCGCGAGATCTTCGCCGGCCAGCCCGCCGCAGCCCCGGCACGGGCCGCCGCCATCGGCGAGGCCCTGGGCCACCGCAACGCCATCGCCCTGGTCGGCACCACCTCGACCGCGCATCTCGACGAGGCGCTGCGCCACGCCCGGCAAACCCTGGAGATTTCCGCGTGATCCTTGATGCGCTTTCCCTGGCCCCCGGCACGACGCTGGAAGCGGATCTCTGCATTGTCGGCGGCGGCGCCGCCGGGCTCTCGCTGGCCAGCGCGCTGGAGGATTCCGGCCTCTCGGTCCTGCTGCTGGAAGCCGGCGGCCGCAAATTCGATCCCAGGCAGCAGGACGGGCTGCAGGGCAGCGTGGCGCCCGGCTCCAGCCACTCGCCGCCGCACATGTACCGCCGCCGCGTGCTCGGCGGCGCGACGGCGATCTGGGGCGGCCGCTGCGTGCCCTTCGACCCCATCGACCTCGAGGCGCGGGACTGGGTGGAGAGGAGCGGCTGGCCGATCGGCTGGGACGACCTCGCCGCCTACTACCCGGCGGCGCAGGTGCATTGCGAGGCCGGCGCCTATGCCTATGACGTCGGCACCGCCCTGCCGGCGGGTGCGCCACCCACCATCGAGGGCTTCAGCGACCCGGACCTGATCGCCGACCGGCTGGAGCGCTTCAGCCGCCCGACCGATTTCGGCAAGTCCACCTTCGCCCGCCTCACCGCCGCGCGGCAGGTCCGCATCCTGCTCAACGCCCAGGCGCTGCGGCTGGTGACCGAAGGCGCGGCGGGCCAGGCCGGGCCGGTGCAGCGGCTGGAGGCCGCCAGCGCCCCGGGCCGTGGCCTCACCGTCCGCGCGCGGCGCTACGTGCTGGCCACGGGCGGGCTGGAAGTGCCGCGGCTGCTGATGGCCTCCGACGAGTCGCGCCGTGGCGGCCTCGGCAACGAGAGCGGCGCGCTGGGCCGCTACTACATGTGCCATGCCGAGAACACGCTGGGCCGGCTGCGCCTGACCCCCTCGAACCGGCCCGTGGCGCTGGATTTCGAGGTGACGGAGGACGGCACCTATGTCCGCCGCAAATTCGGCCTCTCCGCCGCGGCGCAGCGCCGCGAGGGGCTGCTGAACACCATCTTCCGGCTGCACTACCCGCTGATCGCGGACCCGGCGCATGGCAGCGGCGTGCTCTCCGCCATGTATCTGGTGAAGGACGCCATCCTGCCGGAATACCGGCGCAAGCTGGCCACCATCGAGATCGCCAACCGCGGCCGCATGGTGCGCGATTCGCGCTTCTGGCTGTCGCACATGGCCAATGTGGTGAAGGACAGCCCGGGCGTGCTGAAGTTCGGCCAGGCCTGGCTGCGCAAGCGCACCTTCGCCAGCCGCAAGCTGCCCTTCGTCGTCGTCCGCTCGCGCGACGGCAGCTACCCGCTCGACGTGAACGCCGAGCAGGTGCCGAATGCCGACAGCCGCGTGACCCTCACCGGGGAGCGGGATGCCTACGGCCTGCCGCGCCTGCAGGTGGACTGGCGCCTGCACCGGCAGGACATCGACAGCCTGGTGCGCAGCATGCGCGTGGCGCGCGACGCCTTCGCCCGCTCGGGCACCGCCACGCTGACGTTCGACGATGCCACCATCGAGGACGAGGTGCGCGCCTCCACCCCGGTGGGCGGCCACCATATCGGCACGGCGCGCATGGCCGAGTCGCCGCGCGACGGCGTGGTGGATGCTCATTGCGCGGTGCACGGCGTGCCCAATCTCTATGTGGCCAGCGCGGCGGTGTTCCCCACCAGCAGCCATGCCAACCCGACGCTGACGATCGTCGCCCTCGCCCTGCGTCTGGCCGACCACCTGAAGGCCTGCGCCGCGCGGGAGGCCGCCCCCGCCCCCAAGGCCGTCCCGGAGCTGACCTGATGACCCGTTGCCTCTGGCTCGCCCGCACCCTGCCCTTTCCGCTCACGGCCGGGGACCGCATCTACACCGCCAAGCTGGCCGGCGCGCTGGCCTCGGCAGGGGTCGAGATCACCTTCGCCGGCTTCGCGGGCGATGCGCCGGCGCAGGCCATCCCGGGCGTCACCTGGCATACCGTGCCCGGCGGCCCGCGTGGCCGGCTGCAGGCGCTGGCCAACCCGATGCCGCTGGTCGCCGCCCGCCACGACACCCCCGCCTACCGCGCGGCGCTGCGCGACCTCGCCGCCCAGGGCCCGTGGCAGGTGGTGGTGGTGGACCAGTACGGCATGGGCTGGGTGCTGCGGCACCGCCATCTGTTCGAGGCCGGCCGCCCCGCCTTCGTCTTCGTCACGCACGACCATGAGGAAAGCGTGACCAAGATGCAGTGGCAGGATGCCACGGCCAGCCTCGGCAAGCGCCTCTACCTTGGCCAGAACTACGTCAAGACCCGCTGGTTCGAGCGCTGGATCGCCCGCCGCAGCGATCTCGTCACCACCATCACCCAGCACGATGCCGAGCTGTTCGGCGCCAACGCGCCGGGTGTAGCCATGCTGCCGCTGGTGCCGGGCTATGACGGCGTGCGCGTGGCGAGCCGCGAGATCACCGCCGAGACGCCGCGCGCCGTTGTGCTGTTCGGCTCCTACCGCTGGAGCGCCAAGCAGGCCAACCTGCGCATCTTCCTCGAGCATGCGGACCCGGTGCTGTCCCGGGCGGGGATCGAGATCCGCGTCGTCGGCGACATGCCGGACGACCTGCGCCAGCAGCTGGAAGGCCGCTACAAGGCCGCCCGCTTCACCGGCTTCGTCGACGACCCGGCGCCGCACCTGGCCGGCGCGCGCATGGCCGTGCTGGCCGAGCCGATCGGCGGCGGCTTCAAGATGAAGCTGCTGGAATACGTGTTCAACCGCGTGCCCGTGGCGGCGCTCACCGCCTGCGCCAGCGGCCTGCCGGAGAGCGTGAGCAGCGAGATGCTGCTGGAGCCGGAGCTGGACGGGCTGATGCAGCGCGTCATCGCCGAGATCGACGACCTGCCGGCGCTGAACCGCCGCCAGGAGCACGCCTTCACCGCCGCCGAGCACGCCTTCGACTGGCGCGAGCGTGGCCGGATGCTGCGCGATGCCATCGCCGAGCGGCGCAGCGCGGCGGCGCGCGGCGCGGGAACGCCGAAGCCGGATTACGGGGCGCTGGAGAGCGCCCCGCAGCCCGGCAAGGCCTGAAGCCCCGCCATGGCATCCTCGCTTGCCGCGGCGCTGGCGCCGCTCGCGGCCCTCTCGGCGCGCCTGGGCGCGAACCGCGACCTGGTGCAGGGCGCGGGCGGCAACACCTCGCTGAAGCGCGGCGACAGGGAGCTGTGGGTGAAGGCCTCCGGCACCTGGCTTTCGGCCGCCGAGCGCCAGCCCATCTTCGTCGGGCTCGACCTGCCGGAGGTGCTGCGCCGCCTGAAGGCGGATGAGGCGGAGCCCGCCCTGCCGGCCCTGCTCGACCCCGCCGGCACGCTGCGCCCGTCCATCGAGACCACGCTGCATGCGCTGCTGCCGCACCGCGTGGTGCTGCATGTGCATTCGGTGAACGCCCTGGCCTTCGCCCCGCGCGCCGATGGCGAGGCGCTGGTGGCCGAGCGCCTTGGCGGCCTGCGCTGGGCCTGGATTCCCTACGCCAAGCCCGGCCTGCCGCTGACCCGCGCCGTGCAGGCCCGGCTCGGCGGGGCGCCGGACATCCTGGTGCTCGGCAATCACGGCCTGGTCGTGGGCGGCAGCAGCCCGGAGGAGGCGGCGGCGCGCCTCGACGCGGTGGAGCGGCGCCTCGCCACCCCCGCGCGCGCCGCGGCGCCGGCCGACCTGCCGCTGCTGGAGCGGCTGGCTGGCCTCTCGGGCGGCCGCTACCGCCCGGCGCAACTCACCGAGGCCCATGCGGCCGCGACCGACCCCGCGAGCTTCGGCATGGCCGCGCGCGGCGCGCTCTACCCGGATCACGTGGTCTTCCTCGGCCCCGCGCCGATCCCCACCCTCTCCGCCGCACAGGCCGCGGAATGGCTGCGCCAGCCGCCGGAGCCGGCCCCTGCCCTGCTGCTGGTGGCGGGCGCCGGTGCTCTGCTGCGCGCGGGTCTCGGCGCCGGCGCGGAGGAAATGGCCGCCTGCCTCGGCCTGGTTCTGCCGCGGCTCGACCCCGCGGCGCCGCTGACCGTGCTCAGCCCCGCGCAGGAGGCCGAGCTGCTCGACTGGGACGCCGAGAAATACCGGCAGTCGCTGAACACCGCCAAACCGTAGAATGGACCGCCAGAGCATGCAGATCGTCATCCCCATGTCCGGCTTCGGGGAGCGCTTCCGGCGCGCCGGCTATCCGGTGCCGAAGCCGCTCATCGAGGTGGATGGCAAGCCGATCATCGCCCATGTGCTCGACCTCTTCCCGGGCGAGACGGACGTCACCTTCATCTGCAACGCCGATCACCTGGCGGAGCCGGCCTACCGCATGGAGGAGATCCTGCGCGGCCTGTGCCCGGCGGGGCGCATCGTCAGCGTGGCGCCGCACAAGCTGGGGCCGGTGCACGCCGTGCTGCAGGCCGTGCCGCAGCTCGACCCGGCGAAGCCCACGGTGGTGAACTACTGCGACTTCACCTGCTTCTGGGACTGGCAGGACTTCAAGGCCTTCACCGCCGAGACGCGCTGCGCCGGCGCCATCCCCGCCTATCGCGGCTTCCACCCGCATTCGCTGGGCTCCACCTACTACGCCTATCTGCGGCACGAGCAGGGCTGGGTGCGCGACATCCAGGAGAAGCAGCCCTTCACCGACCGGCCGATGGAGGAATACGCCTCCTCCGGCACCTACTACTTCGCCAGCGCCGACCTGCTCCGCCGCTATTGCGAGGAGACGATGCGGCAGCAGATCCAGGTGAATGGCGAGTACTACGCCAGCCTGGTCTACAAGCCGATCCTGGCGGACGGGCTGCCGGTCGCGGTCTATGAGCTGCAGCACTTCATGCAGTGGGGCACGCCGGCCGACCTGGAGGAATACCAGCGCTGGTCCCGCGCCTTCGCCGCGCTGGCGGACGCCCCGGTGCCCCCCGCCCAGCCGGGCGCCGTGCTGGTGCCGATGGCCGGCGCCGGCCAGCGCTTCCGCGATGCCGGCTACGAGCAGCCCAAGCCGCTGATCGCCGTCTCCGGCCGCCCGATGGCGGTGCAGGCGGCGCTCGACCTGCCGGAGGCGCCGCGCCGGCGCTTCATCCTGCGCCGCGACCTGCCCTTCCTGGAGGCCGTCACCGCCGCCCTGGCCGAGGGTGTCGCCGGGGCCGAGACGGTGCTGCTGGAGAAGCTGACCGAGGGCCAGGCCAGCACCTGCCTCGCCGGCATGGAGGGGCTGGACCTCGACGCGCCGCTCACCATCGGCGCCTGCGACAATGGCGTGCTGTTCGATGCCGGGCGCTTCTCCGCGCTGATGGCCGAAGGCGGGCCGGATGTGCTGGTCTGGGGCGTGCGCGGCCATCCCGCCGCGCGGCGCCGCCCGCAATCCTATGGCTGGATCGACGCCGACGGGGCGGGCCGCATCCGCCGCGTGGCGGTGAAGGAGCCGCTGGCCGACCCCGCGGCCGACCCCATCGTCATCGGCGCCTTCACCTTCCGCCGGGCGCGCGACTTCGTGGCGGCGGCGGAGCGCATGATCGCCCGGCAGGCGCGGGTGAACGGCGAGTTCTACATCGACACCTGCATCAACGACGCGGTGGAGCTGGGCCTGGCCTGCGCGCTGTTCGAGGTGGAGCACTACCTGGGCTGGGGCACGCCGGACGAGCTGCGCAGCTTCGCCTACTGGCAGTCCTGCTTCCACAAATGGCCGCAGCACCCCTACCGGCTGGAGCGCGACCGCCGCGTGCCGCCCGCCGCCGTGCCGGAACTCGAGGCCGCCTACGCCGCCCCCGAGCCGCCACGCCCCGACCCCGTGCAGGCGCCCGAATGGTCGCCGCCGCGCCAGCCCGCCCCGCAGACGGAGGACCGCGCATGATCCTGATCGCCCATCGCCGCAACACGCCCGAACAACTCGCCGCGACGCCGGTGGATCTGGGCGTGGAGGTGGACATCCGCAGCCAGGGCGACCGGCTGATCATCCACCACGACCCCTTCGTGGCCGATGCCCCGGACTTCGAGGAATGGCTGGCCGGCTACCGGCACGGCACGCTGATCCTCAACGTCAAGGAGGAGGGGCTGGAGGACCGGCTGCTGGCCCTGATGGCCGCGCGCGGCATCGAGGACTTCTTCTTCCTCGACCAGTCCTTCCCCTTCCTCATCCGCACCGCCCGCCGCGGCGAGCGGCGCTGCGCCGTGCGCGTCTCCGAGTTCGAGACGGTGGAGACCGCGCTGAGCCTGGCCGGCAAGGTGGAGTGGGTGTGGGTGGACTGCTTCACCCGCTTCCCCCTCTCGGGCGCGGAGGCGGCGCGGCTGCGGGATGCCGGCATGAAGCTCTGCCTCGTCTCGCCGGAACTGCAGGGCCGCACCGACCCGGCCGAGATCGCCGCCATGCGCGCCCTGCTGGCGCGGGAAGGCATCGTCGCCCACGCCGTCTGCACGAAAGCACCCGAGCTTTGGCGCTGATACCGATCGACCTGCGGACCGACCGGTGGTTCCTGCTGGGCCTTGCCCTGCGCATCGCGGCGATCGTGCTGCTGGTGCCGGAGGTCCAGGCCCACTGGTTCACGCCGTTCATGGCGCAGACGCTGGCCGCGCCGAGCCTGGACCCCTGGACCAGCTTCCTGCTTCAGGATGGCCGGACGCCGGATTTCTTCTACGGCCCGGTCATGTACCTGTACCATGCGCCGTTCCTGCTACCGGGCATGCTGGCGGACCGCCTGGCCGAGAGCGGCACGATCTTCACGGGCATGGCCATGGGCGTCAGCCTGCTGGTCGCCGACCTCGCCCTGCTGCTGGTGCTGCGGCGGATGAACGAGGGGCATGACGAGCGTGTCCTGCTGTTCTACTGGCTCTCGCCGCTGGTGCTGTTCATCACCTACTGGCATGGCGACACGGACCTGGTGCCGACCCTGCTGCTGGCCCTCTCCCTGCTGCTGCTGCAGCGCAATTCGCCGGTCTGGGCTGGGGTGGTGCTGGGGCTCGGCATCGGCGCCAAGGTCAGCATCCTCGCCGTCGTTCCCTTCCTGGTGATCTTCCTGTGGAGCCACCGCCGGCATCGCGACACGCTGCCGGGCTTCCTGCTGGCCTGCATGGGGGTGGCGCTGCTGCTGCTGGTGCCGCCGCTGCTCTTCTCCCCGGCCGTGCAGCAGATGCTGGCGAGCAACCCGCGCCTGCTGGTGGCCAATCCGGGCATGGTCTCCATCCTGGACGTGGACATCGTGCTGGGCGCCGGCCAGAAGCTCTACATCATGCCGGTCGTCTACCTGCTGGGCCTGTACGGTGCCTGGAAGGTGGGGCGGATGAGCTTCGACCTGCTCTACACCGTGCTGGGCGTGGCCTATCTGGTGGTGCTGCTGCTCACCCCCTCGGCGGTCGGCTGGTATCTCTGGATCATCCCCTTCCTGGTCACCTTCCAGCTGCGCGCCGGCCCGCGCGCCAGCGGGCTGGTGATGGCCTTCACCGTGGTCCTCATCGCCGCCAAGTCGCTCATCACCGCGGCGCCGGCCGTGCCGCTGCTCGGCCTGCCGCTGGGCTGGCTGAGCCTGCTGCCGGAGGACATGATGTCCGCGCTGCGGCTCAACTCGATCATGGTCTCCGTGCTGATGGGGCTCGGCATCGTGCTGGCCCTGACCATGCTGCGGCGCGGCCTGGACGAGAACGACTTCTTCGGCCTCTCGCAGCGCCCGCTGGCCATCGGCATCGCCGGCGACAGCGGCACCGGCAAGGACACGCTGGCGCTGGCCATGGCCGGGCTGTTCGGCGAGGGCGCCGTCACCGGCATCTCGGGGGATGACTACCACCTGTTCGAGCGGCGGGGGAAGCTGTGGCAGGCCTTCACCCATCTCGACCCCCGCGCCAACGACCTCGAGGCCTTCACGCGGGACGCGCTCTCGCTGCTCGCCTGGCGGCCAATCATGTGCCGCCACTACGACCACGCGACGGGGCTGTTCACGCCGCCCCGCCGCATCCAGGCCAGCGATGTGGCGATGGTCACCGGGCTGCACGCCCTCTACCCGCCCGCCCTGCGCGAATGCCTCGATGTCGGGCTCTACCTCGACATGGACGAGGGGCTGCGCCGCTTCTTCAAGATCCGGCGCGATGTCGGCCAGCGCGGCCACAGCCTGGAGCGGGTGCTCGCCTCCATCGAGCGACGGATGCCGGACTACCAGGCCTTCATCCGCCCCCAGCGCGAGCACGCGGATGTGGTGTTCTCGCTGATGCCGGCCGACCCCGTGCTGCTGGAGGACATCAACTACACCGGCCCGATGCCGCTGAAGCTGCGCGTGCGGATGCGCAGCGCCATCAGCCTGGACCGCCTGGCGCGGCTGCTGATCGCGCTGTGCGGCGCCCAGGTGGACGTGACCCAGGCCGGCGCCAACACGATGGCCGAGCTGGTGATCGACGGCAGCGACGTGCAGCCGGAGGACATCCACTTCACCGCGCTGCAGCTCGTGCCGCACCTGGAGGAGCTGCTGGCGCGGCACCCGGTGTGGCAGCCGGGCATGACGGGCATCATGCAGCTCATCGTGCTGCTGCAGCTGGCCGAGCTGACGCCGAAGCGGCGCTGAGGACAAGACCGATGAAGATCCTGAACGCTGAGGCCCTGCGCGAGAAGCCCCGCGCCATCCTCTTCGACCTCGACGACACGCTCTACGAGTATGCCGGCCCGCACGAGCGCGCCATGGCGGCGGTGCGCTCCAAGGTCGAGCGGTCGCTCAAGGTGGTGCCGGCGCAGTTCAACAGCGCCTTCCGCCTGGCCCGCGAGGAGGTGAAGAAGACGCTGGGCGCCACGGCCAGCTCGCACAACCGCCTGCTCTACTTCCAGCGCATGATCGAGCTGCTGGGCCTGAACAGCCAGCCGGCGATCGCGCTGGACCTGGAGCAGACCTACTGGCGCACGCTGATGACGACGGCGCGGCTCTACCCTGGCGCGGAGGAGACGCTGATCGAGCTGCGCGCCGCCGGGCTGCCGCTGGCGCTGGTGACCGACCTGACGGCGCAGATCCAGTTCCGCAAGCTCGTCTATTTCGGCATCGACCGCTACTTCGACAGCATCGTCACCTCGGAGGAGGCGGGCGTCGACAAGGTCGGGCTGAAGCCCTTCGAGATCGCCGCCGCCAAGCTGGAGCTGCAGCCGGGCGACCGGGTCTGGTTCATCGGCGACGCGGAGTGCGACGTGGTGGCCAGCAAGAAGGTGCTGAACGCCGCCACCTTCCAGAAGCTGCACCCCGGCGCCAGCGCGCCGCGGATCCATGAGGGCGTGGACGGCACCTTCCACGCCTTCGCCGATTTCCGCGACTGGGCGCGCGGCATCATCGCCTCAGCCTGAACAGGGGCGGCTCCCCCAGGCCGCGCCGCACCAACCGGAAAGCTGATGCCATGACAGAATTCGTCGTCTCGGGCCGGGAAGACCTGTACCGCCTCAAGGGGATGCGCGGCCTCTCCCGCGTCGTCATCCACACCCAGCGGCTGGTCTACCGCAACCTGCTGATGCATGCGCTGAAATACGGGGTCTGGGCGCTGGAGCCGGGCGGCACGCTGCTGGTGCGCGACCGCTCGCCCAATGTCTTCGACCTCTGGCCGCGCTTCGTCTCCTTCAAGCTGATCCGGCAATGGACCTACAAGGCGCTGGCGCAGGATGCGGCGCCGGTGCGGCTCGACACGGCCGCGGGCGAGATCGAGATGGTGCGCACGCGGCCCCTCACCCCGGCCGGCTGGGGCGCGGGCGTGGTCTTCTCCGGCCAGGAGGCGGAGCTGCCGCGCCTGCGCGCCTGCCTCGATTCGCTGCTGCGCCAGCCGGAGCTGCTGCCGGAGAATGGCGGGGAGATCATGGTGAGCGGCCCCGCCGGCGCGGCGGGCTGCCTGGAGGGCTACCCCCAGGTGCGCTACCACGTGCACGACCTGCCGCCCGGCCCGCGGGTGATGATCTGCCAGAAGAAGAACGCGCTGATCCGCGCCCTGCGCGGCCCGCGCGTGGCCATCATGCACAGCCGCATCACCCTGGCGCCCGACACGCTGCGGCATGTGCCGGAGGAGTTCGAGATCATCACGCCGCGCGTGCTGTCGCAGGGCGCGGGGGGGATGGAGGACTATCTCTCCCTCGGCGTGCATGACAGCGGCATGGCCGGCTACGCGCCGCGGCTGACGCCCTCCAGCCTGCGCCGCGGCACGCCGGAGCAGTATCTGGACCTCTACGACCAGGGCTACCCCTATGTCGATGGCGGTCTCTTCATGGTGCGCAAGGACGTGCACGCGCGCTGCCCGCTGAACGACGACATCGCCTGGGACGAGGCCGAGGACCTGGAGTGGTGCAACCGCGCCCTGGCGGCGGGCCTGCTGATCGACCTCGCGCCCGGGGCCTCGGCCGTCTCGGAGGTGAGCAAGCTGCGCTCGCTGCCGCTGCCGCCGCGGGTGATGCGCTGGGTGCGCGACGCCAAGTTCACCGCCTTCGCCGGCCGGCACCGGCTGCGCGACCAGGCCGAGCGCTGGATGGGCCGCCGCTGATGCTGCGCAGCGCGGCGGTGCGCAAGTCGCTCACCTTCTTCCTGCTGAAATCCGCCAACACGGCGCTGGCCACGCTGTGGAGCTTCCTGCTGGCCTACAGCCTGGTGCGAATCGTGGGGCTGGAGAACTACGCCTTCTTCGCCACGGTCATCGCCTTCGCCTCGCTGATCCTTCAGGCCGATCTCGGCATCTCCATCCGCCTCTTCGGCCGCATGCGGCAGGATTTCCTGCATCCCGGCCAGGCCTCGCGCGAGGATCTGGGCAGCGCCGCCATGGCCGCGCTGTGGTCCTACGCTGCGCTGGCGGTTCTCGCCACGCTGCTCTTCGGCCTGGCCGTCTGGGCCGCCGGGCTTGGGGTGGAGGCCTACCGGCCGGTCTATGTGCTGCTCTTCCTCGGCTCCGCCCTGCCGCTGCCCTGGATGATCCTGCGCGTCACCGCCAATGCCTTCGACGCCTATGTGATGACGGAGGCGATCGACTTCATCCGCCGCTCGGCACTGTTCGGCCTGACCCTGGCGCTGCTGGCGGGGCTGCCGCTGATGGCCTACTCGCTGGCCTTCGTGGCGCTGTGGCTGGCGGGGCTTGCGGTGCTGTTCGCGCTGGCGCGGCGGCGCGTGCCGCTGCTGGCGCAGCAGGGCCTGCGCGCGCGGCGCGGCTTCTCCGTGCTGCGGCAGGACCTGCGCGGCATCGCCGCCTCGGCGCAGCTCTCCATCTCCGAGTTCCTGATCTACATCTTCCCCTACTACGCCATCCCGCTGATGCACCGGGACGCGCTGGCCCTCGTCGCCTTCGACATGTTCTACAAGGTGACGCGCTTCGCCACGACCGCCTACCTCACCGTCTCGGAGACGCTGCTTCCGCACCAGACCCGTGCCTGGCACGCGGGGGACAGGGCGGGGCTGTGGCGTACGCTGCGGCTCGCCTTCCTGCTCGGCCTGGTGCCGATGCTGGGCGGCGCGGGTGTCATCGGCCTGTTCGGCGAGCAGTTCTTCGGCCTGCTGCTCGGTCAGGCGGGCGTGGTCACGCCGGCGGTCCGGGCGGCCATCTGCGTCATGCTGGTGCTGATGCTGGTGCAGACCCTCTGCGGCGCCTTCCTGGCGGCCACCGGGTTCCTGGCGCCGCTGGCCCGCCGGGCCTCGCTCACCCTGGCCGCCATGCTCGGCTTCGCGGTGCTCACGGCGCAGCAGGGCTGGCCGGTGGAGGTGTTCATCGGCGGCTATGTGGCGCTGTATGGCTGCGAGGCGCTTTCCTACCTGGTGCTGATGATCCGCACCATTCGGCGCCAGGAGCAGGGCTCCTCGCCCGCGGGATCCCCCATAGGGGTCTGAGGAATCCCGCGGCCCGAGGGTCACGCCACGGGGAAGAGCCTGTCCTGCTCCGCCCGCAGCGTGTCGATGAGGCGACCTGGGGGGATCTCCACATCGTCGTAGGTGAGCACGGCATCCTTGGCGATGTCGCGCTTCAGCCGGCAACCCTGGGCCAGGCCCATGGGCAGCAGCGTCTCCCGGCGCGAGATCTCGTAGGTCTCGCACTGGCCGTAGGTCATGTAGCCGCCGAGCGCGTCGATCTCCTCGCCCGCCTTCAGGTCCTTCTTGGCGGTCGCCACGACCTCGACGCGCGGGCCGTCGATCGGCTGCAGCACGGCATCGTTGCACAGCACCACGCGGGCCACCGAGATCGGGATCTCGAAATGGCAGAGGTGGTACGGGGTGTAGAAGCTGTAGAGCGGGCCGGTGCCCAGCTTGTACAGGTTCAGGTAGTGCTGCTGCTTCGGGTCGTCATGCGTGGCCAGCACGTAGATGCCGGGGCCGGGCTTGCTGCCGACCACGTAGTCGACGATGCCGCCCTTCTCCTTCAGCATGTCCACGTCGTAGAGCTGGGTCAGCTCGTCGACATGGCCGCGGTGGTCGCGCCCGATCATGCCGCGCTGGTTCACCGTCATGCCCGTGGCATTGGCGACGATGGCCTGCTCGAAGCTGATCTTGGTGCCGTCGGCGAAGCTGGTCACCATGTAGGGGTCCTGCCCCCACTGCTTGGCGAAGCCTTCCTGCGTCGTCGGGTTGCGATAGGGGTCCTGCAGGCCCTTGATGTTCCCGCAGACCAGCGGCGTCAGCCCGATCGACTTGACGAAGCGGAACAGGTTCATCTGCACGCCGGGCTGGTCGCCATCGGCGCCGGTGAAGATGATGCCGGCGGCGTCCGCCTTCTTCTTCAGCAGCGGGCCGACCGTGCCGTCCAGCTCGGCGTTCATCGAGACCATGTGCTTGCGGTTCTCGATCGCCGCCATGGTCACCATGGAGCCGTACTCGATGGCACCCGTCGCATCCACCAGGCATTCCAGCGCCGGCGAGCGGCAGAGCAGCAGCGGATCGCTGGTGATGGCGGCGCGGCCCTGGGCGATCGCCTCGGCCAGCGCGGCATCCGTCTCCACCACCGCGATATCGGTCACGCCGGCGATCTCGAAGGCCTGCCGGGCGCGCTCGATGTTGCGGTTGCAGATCACCGCCAGCTCCATGCCGGGCACGGAGTTGACGATCTGGTTGGTGATGCCCTTGGCCATGAAGCCGGCGCCGAACATGCCGACGCGAACCGGCTTGCCTTCCGCCGCGCGGGCCTTCAGCAGCGTGTCATAGATCATGATGCGTCTCCGGCCGGCTCAGCGCACGCCGCGCAGTTGCTCGACGGCATGGAACTCGGCGTCGAAAAGCGGCCAGCTGCGATCCTTCTCCGAGACCAGCTCGGGCTGGATCGGCCAGTCGATGCCGAGATGCGGGTCATCGTAGCGCAGGCCGCGCTCGCCGCCGGGCATGTAGGCATCGCTGACCATGTAGAAGGCCTCGGTGTCGTCCCGCAGCGTGACGAAGCCGTGCGCGAAGCCGCGCGGCACGTACAGCATCTTGCGGTTCTCGTCGTTCAGCTCGATGCCGAAATGCTTGCCGTAGCTGGCGGAATCCGGCCGCATGTCGACGATGACGTCGTAGAGCGCGCCACGCAGGCAGCGCACCAGCTTCACCTCCGCCGCGGGCGGCAGCTGGTAATGCATGCCGCGCAGCGTCCCCTTGCGGGGGTTGAAGGAGTTGTTGACCTGCGCGTAGCGGCTGACGAGGCCGGCTTCGGCGAATTCCTGCTCACAGAAGGCGCGGGCGAAGAAGCCGCGCTCATCGGCGCGCGGCTCCATCTCGATCACATACGCGTCCTGGAGCGGGGTCTTGTGGAACTTCATGCCACCGCCTTCTGCGGTTCGAGGTTGTTGTCCACCGTGCCGGAGGCGATCAGCTTCTCCAGCGTCACCAGGCGGATCGCGCCCGACTTCCGGTAGTTCCGGTCGGCGAAGCCCTGCGCCTTCAGCTCATCGCGCAGCTCGGCGATGGCGCCGTCGAGCGTCTCCTGCGGCTGGTGCTCCGGCGCCAGCCTGGCGAAGAGCGAGAAATCCACCTTGTAGGAACGCTTGTCCGGCGGCGCCGAGGTGGCGATGGACACCGTGGCCTCCGGCATGGCACGGCCCACCGCCTCGGCCAGGTCGCGCACCTGGTAGTTCCAGCGCTCGGTGCCGACATTGACGGTGAGGAAGTTGCCGCCATTCTCCGGCGCGCGGATGATCGCCCACTCGATGGCGCGCGCCATGTCGCGGACATGGATCAGCGGCCGCCAGGGCGTGCCGTCGCTGAGCACGCTCACCTCGCCATTGGCCAGGGCGCCGGCGACGAAGTCGTTCAGCACCAGGTCGAGGCGCAGGCGCGGCGACATGCCGCAGGCCGTCGCGAAGCGCAGGCAGGAGACCACCATGCCGCTGTTGTCGAGCGCGCGCAGCGAGGTCTCGGTGTCGATCTTGGAGCGCGCATAGGCGGTCAGCGGGTTGAGCTGATCCTCCTCGACGCGGGCGCGGCCATCGGCGGCGAAGCCGTAGACGCTGCAGCTTGAGGCGAAGACGAAGCGCTTGACCCCCGCCTCGGCCGCGGCCTTGGCGACATCGACGCTGGCGCGATGGTTGATCGCGTCCGTCACCGCCTCGAAGCGCTGGCCCATCGGGTCGTTCGAGATGGCGGCCAGGTGCACCACCGCGTCGAAGCCGCGCAGCTCCTCGACGCCGATCTCGCGCACGTCGCCGAACTTCTGCTCGTCCAGCAGGGTCTCGGGCAGCGGGTCGTTCGTGGTCAGGCAGTGGCCGAACCAGCCGCGGTCGTAGCCGACCAGATGCGCCTGCGGGAACACCTGGCGCAGGTGGCGGACGACGACGGGGCCGACATAGCCCATATTACCGGTAATCAGGATACGCATGGTTTCAGCACCCCCAAACGCGCCACGGCGCCTTGCCGGAAGTCCACAGCCCCTCGAGATGGCTCCGGTCGCGGATGGTGTCCATCGGATGCCAGAAGCCGTGGTGCTGGTAGACCGTCATCTGCCCATCGGCGCAGAGGCGCTCGATCGGCTGGTCTTCCCAGACGGTGGAATCGCCCTCGATATAGTCGCCGACCTTCGGGCTGAGCACGAAGAAGCCGCCATTGATCCAGCCGCCATCGCCCTGGATCTTCTCCTTGAAGGCGGTGACCTGCTTGCCCTCGATCTGCAGCGCGCCGAAGCGGCCGGCAGGCTGGGTCGCGGTCATCGTCGCCAGCCGGCCTTCCGCCTTGTGCAGGGCGATGGTGGCCGTGATGTCGATGTTGCCGACGCCGTCGCCATAGGTGAGGCAGAAAGCTTCCTCATCCTTCAGGTAGGGCATGACACGCTTGATGCGGCCGCCCGTCATGCTGTCCTCGCCCGTGTCCACCAGCGTCACGCGCCAGTTCTCGGCGCGGGCGTTGTGGACCTCCATGGTGTTCTTTTCCAGATCGAACGTGACGTCCGACATGTACATGAAGTAGTTTTTAAAATATTCTTTGATGACATTCCCGCGATATCCCAGGCACACAACAAAATCGTTGATGCCATGGGCGCTGTATATTTTCATGATGTGCCAAAGGATAGGCCGGCCGCCGATCTCAACCATGGGCTTCGGGCGGACCGAGGTTTCCTCGGCAAGGCGGGTTCCCAGTCCACCGGCCAAGATGACTGCCTTCATATCTCAGAACCCTCGCTGCTGGGGCGGCATTTGAAAATCCCGGGACGATTTGTCCCAAGACATAGCCTCAGTGTGATTTATGAGACCGAGTTTGCATAGAGAGAACGAACATCACCAAATAGTCAGTACGAGATTGTTATTTTAATACCGAAACAACCTCTCCTTGTCCTGCGTATCCTCCCCGGCGCTCGATCCCGCATGAAAATCGAGCAATCATCCTTACAAATGATGATCTCATAAATTTGTTCTGTTTCTGCTTGTTTTTTGGAATAGATTTTAAAAAATTTAGACCCTCGGAATGGGCCGATCGGCTAGCCAAGCGTTTAGGCGTGAAAGCCGGACAAGGAATTGAGCAGCATGACTGAAGACACGCAGGTTACGATTGGCATGCCTGTTCGAAACGGCGGGCAGCAGATCAGGACCGCGATTGACTCATTATTGTCGCAGACTCACCGGAACATCAAACTCGTCATCTCCGACAACTGCTCGACCGACGAAACGCGTGAGATCTGCCGCGAGTATGCCCGGCAAGACAGCCGCGTCGTGCTGCATGAGCAGAAGGAGAATCTCGGCATCTGCGGGAATTTCCGCTTCGTGCTGATGCAGGCCAAGACCCCCTACTTCCTCTGGGCGTGCCATGACGACGTCTGGGCGCCGGAGTTCATCCAGAAGAACCTGGAGAATCTGCAGCGCCACCCCAACGCCGTGGCCAGCACCTCGCGCGTCGCCATGGTCACTCCGGCCGGGCGCCGGGAGATGTCGAACGGCACCTTCGCGCTGCAGGGCACCGCGGCCGAGCGCCTGCGCGGCTTCTTCTGGGATCCGGGCGAGGTCTCCCGCTTCTATGGCGTGTACCGCACGGAGGCGCTGAAGCGGTCCTTTCCCGAGGATATCGACGTCTTCGGCTATGACTGGATCGTCATGGCGCTGAACCTGCTCGAAGGCGATCATCTCGAGCTGCCGGAAGTGCTGCTGACGCGCGAGGATCACGACGACGACCACTATCATCGCACTCTGGTGCGCCGCCAGCCGCGCCGGCTGCACCGCTGGATGCCGCATCTGCCGATGACGCGGGTACTGCGCGAACGTCTTCCGCCGGAGATCTGGCGCGCCTGCCGCAGCCGGGTCCTGCGGCGCAACGCCATCCAGTCGCTCATGTACTGCAAGTATCGCGTCCCCGCCGTGGCGCCGCTGGTGCGGACGCTCTCCGTGCTGGAGCGGGCCCGCACCCGCTACATCAGGGCGTTCTGAAGCGGGGCCGTGCCCGCCTAGGCGAAGGGCGGCTGCCGCAGCAGAGCGGCCACCTTCGCCGCCGGCACGGGCCGGCTGAAGAGATAGCCTTGCCCCTCGGTGCAGCCGAGCTGCCGCAGCGCCGCAAGCTGCTCCGCGCTCTCCACGCCCTCGGCCGTGACGGACAGGCTGAGGCTGCGCCCCATGCTGACGACGGCGCTGATGACGGCGTTCGACTCCACCCGCCCCGGCAGGCCCGCGATGAAGGAGCGGTCGATCTTGATCTTGTCGAACGGAATGCGCAGCAGGTAGCCAAGCGACGAGAAGCCTGTCCCGAAATCGTCGAGCGCGATGCGCACGCCCAGGCCCCGCAGCGCCTCAAGCGTCGCGATATTGGCCTGGTCGTCCTGCAGCAGCGTCGATTCGGTGATCTCCAGCTCCACCCGCCCGGGGGGCAGCCCGGACAGCTTCAGCGTCTCGGCGAGGGTGGACAGCAGCCCCGGGTCGCGGAACTGCACCGCCGACAGGTTGATGGCGACATTCACCGGCTCGGGCCATTGCGCCGCCTCCGCGCAGGCGCCGCGCAAAATCCACTCGCCGATCCGGATGATCAGCCCGCTCTCCTCCGCGAGGGGGATGAACTCGGCCGGTGAGACATGGCCATGCACCGGGTGATGCCAGCGCAGCAGCGTCTCCAGGCAGGTCACGCGGCCGCTGCGCAGGTCGACGAGCGGCTGGAAATGCAGGGAAAGCTCGCCGCGCTGCAGGGCGGTACGCAGCCCGGCCTTCAGCATCTGCTTGCGGCGGGCCGCCGCCTCCATGCTCCGCTCGAAGAAGCGGAAGGTGCCCCGCCCCCCGGATTTGGCATGATAGAGAGCAATGTCGGCGTTCCGGATCAGGCTTTCCGGCGTCTCGCCATGCTCGGGCGCCAGGGCGAGGCCGATGCTGGTGCCCGCCGCGACCAGCTGCCCCTCCAGATTATAGTCCTCATCCAGCAGCGCCAGGAGATGCCGGGCCGTGCCGGCCGCCTCCTCCGCCGTTGTCAGCCCCGTCTGGAGCAGGGCGAATTCGTCGCCGCCGAGACGGTAGACCTTGCAGCCCTTCCCCTGGCCGGCCCCCAGCCGGTTGGCCACCTGCTGCAGCAGGCAATCCCCCGCGGTATGGCCCAGCACATCATTGATGCCTTTGAAGTGGTCGAGGTCGAGGTAGTAAAGGGCGAGAATCTGCCCGTCCTGCTTCTCGGCGAAGAGTCGCTTGATGTCCTCCTGGAACAGCCGGCGATTGGGCAGGCCGGTCAGCGGGTCGTGATAGGCCAGGTAGGCGATCTGCTGCTCGGCCTGCCGCCTCTCCGTGATGTCCTGCGACACCACGAGCAACCGCACCACCGCGCCCGCCGCGTTGCGCACGGGCGAGACGATCACGTCCCACCATTTGGGCCTGCCGCGGACGGTGGGGCAGAAGCCGGTGAAGTTGCCGGCATCGCCGGCCCGCGCGGCCTCGACCGCCTGGCGGGCCTTGGCCGCCATCTCGGCGGGCAGCGCGGCCAGCCAGTCCTTCCCGTGCAGGCGGCTGGAATCCTCGATCTCCATGAGCGTTTCCCCGGCCTTGTTCATGAACAGGAGCCGGCCGGAGAGATCGAGCACCTTGATGCAGACCACACTGCTCTCGACGACGCCGCGGGCGAATTCCTCGCTTTCCCGCAGTGCCTCCAGCGCCAGCCTGTGGTCGTGGATGTCTTCATCCATCCCGTACCAGCGGATAATCCGCCCCGCCGCGTCGCGGCGCGCCGTGGCCCGGGAACGGAACCAGCGATATTCCCCGTCCGCCAGGCGGAACCGGGCTTCCAGGTCGACCGGCTCGCCGCTGACGAGAGAGCGCCTCCAGTGCCGCAGCACCTCCGCCCTGTCATCGGGGTGCACCACCGAGAGTCGGCCCATCTCCAGGACCTCGTCCTCCGTCATGGCCAGGAGGCGGCTCCAGCGCGGGCTGATGGTGATCAGCGCCCCCTTCTCGTCGGCGACCCAGGCGATCTGCGGGCTGAGCTCGATCGCGTGCCGATGATTCTCCTCGCTCTCGCGCAGCGCCTCCTCCACACGGACACGGTCCGTCACGTCCCAGATCGTGACCAGCACGGCGTCACGCCCGGCGAAGACGAGAAGGTGCGAGAGGACATCGACGATGCGCTCGCTGCCCTTGGCATCCACATGCCGCCAGTTCTGGCTGATCTGGTAGGCCTGGCGGGGCGCCGTGACGGCAGCGCGCACCTGCTCACGCTCCGAGGGCTCGCGGATGTCCAGGATGGTCATGCGCAGGAACTCCTCGCGCGACCAGCCATATGCCATCACGGCCGCATCGTTCACCGCCAGGAAGCGCAGGGTTTCCCGGTCATAGACCCACATCGGCACCGGGTTCTGCCGGAACAGCAGGCCAAGGGCTTCCTCGGTCTCCTTCTGCGGCGTGATGTCGCTGGCGACGCACAGCGCTCCCCTGGCCCCCGCCTGCCCACCCGCCACGGGGCTGAGCGAGAGCCGCAAGGTCCGCGGCCGGCCATCGGCGCTGGACGGGCCGCCCTTCCAGTCCAGCGTGGCGGTGCCGCCGGCACGCAGCACCGCCGCAAGGGGCTCGTCCAGGAAGGCGGCCAGCGCCGCGAGGCTATCAGCCCCCCCGCTGCCGGAGAGGCTGTCCTCCGATCCGCCGATCAGCCGGATCATGGCGCGGTTGAGGTAAAAGGGCTGCCCGTCGCTCCCGAAGAGGCAACATCCGAGCGGGGAGGCGTCCAGCCCCGCCGCCAGCGCCTGGAAGCGCGCTTCCATCATACCGCCACGAGCCGAGGCGTGACGCAGGGCCGAGGTGGTCATCGACAATCCGTCCGTCACCTGAAACGCCACACGGCCTATCACCGGAACGTGAGAATAGTGGAGGGCGGCGGGCAAAAGCAACCACCCCCTGGCCTTCCCCGCCCGCCGCGCCCGTGGCTCCGGCGGCCGGCCAGCGCGCCAGGACGCGCCCGGACCGCCGCGGAGGCGCCGTCATCCGGGCGAGGCGGCCGCCGCGAAGCGGCGCATCAACCCAGCCATATCGGGGTTGTCCTCCAGCGACCAGAGCAGCCCGATCTGCTCCTCCGCCCGTGCCGCCATGCCGGCCAGGCTGGCGTTGGCGCGGTACTTCGCCTCCAGCTCCGCATCCGTGAGCGGCTGCCCCTCGCTGCCGCGCGGTGCCGTCACGGTGATGCTGCGCTCCTCCCCGCCGCCGGTGCGCAGCGTGACACGCGCCGCGCCGCGCGGCAGCCCGTCGTCCAGCACCGCCCGCACCCTGCCGCGCAGCGCCGCCACGGCGGGGTCCCGCACCGCCGCGAGGGAGAACGCCGCCGGCCCGGCCTCGCCCCGTGCCAGCACCACCGCCGCGGTGTGGTGGATGCTCACCCGCGCGTCACGCTCGTTCCGCACGGGCCGGTCGCCGCGGTCGAGCAGGAGCTGGTTCCCGGCCACCACCACCTCGGCGATCGCCTCCCCCGGCACGCGCAGCGCCAGGCAGGCATCGATGACGGCGTGGAAGACGATGCCGCTCGGGTAGGGCTTGTAGGTGTTGCGCGCGAATTCCCAGCGGGTGCCGAGCCCCCCGGTGACGCGGCGGAGATCGGGGGCGTCGCCCATGGCCCGCGCCCAGCCGAGCGGCCCCTCGATGGCGGCCGGCGCGGCGCCATAGCCGGCCTGGGCCAGGAGCGCGGCCAGCAGGCCGTTGCGCGCCGCATTGCCCATGCCGACATTCTTGGCCGCGCTCGGCAGGTTCTCCACCAGCCCGGCCGACTGGCTGGCGGCGATGCCGAGCGCCGCCCAGCATTGCGCGGCGTCCAGCCCCAGCAGCCGGGCGCAGCCCGCCGCCGCGCCGAACACGCCGCAGGTGGAGGTGATGTGCCAGCCCCGCGCATAATGCCCGGGCGAGACGGCGCAGCCGAGGCGGCATTCCACCTCGGCGCCCAGCAGGAAGGCATGCAGCACCGCCTTGCCGCCCAGGCCGCGCTGCTCGGCCAGGGCCAGCAGCGGCGGCGCCACGGGGGCGGTGGGGTGGATCACCGTCTCCAGATGCGTGTCGTCGTAATCCAGCAGGTTGGCGGCGATGGTGTTGACAAAGGCGGCGCCCATCGCGTCCAGCCGCTCGGCGCGGCCGATCACCGTGGCATGGCCGCCGCCCGAGAAAGGCGCCATGACGCGCAGCGCCGTCTCCACCGCCGGGTCACGCGCCACGCCCAGAGCGCCGCCGAAGAAGTTCAGCAGGGCACGCCGGCCCTCATGCCGCAGCGAGGCGGGAATCTCCTCCCAGCGCGAGGCCGCGATGAACCGGCCGAGGATCTCGCCGGCATAGGGAGCGTGCCCGTCTCCACCCATGATGATCCCCCCGCTGCGGGCCGCGCCGCCGGGAGGCGCAGGCCCTTCCCGCGCTCTCCCCGGCTTGCCCTCAGCTTGTGTTATCGATATCAAGCCTGGACCATCCGGGAGGGACGGTCAATTGCGGCAGCGCGTGCAACAGGACGGCGCAGGCACCGGCCGGCGCCGCGCCCTCGTCACCGGCTCGACCGGCGGGCTGGGCCTGGCCGTGGCCGGTGCCCTGGCGGCCATGGGATGCGACATCGTCCTGCACGGCCTGCTCGCGGAAGGGCCGGCGGCGGAGCTGTGGGGCGGCCTGTCCCGGCGGCACGGCGTGGCCGTGCGTTACCACCGCGCGGACCTGGCCGACGCCGCCGCCATCGCCGCCATGATGACCGCGGCGGGCGAAGTCGACATCCTCGTCAACAACGCGGCGACCCGGCATTTCGCCCCGATCGAGGCGATGCCGCCGGAGGATTGGGAGGCGGATCTGGCGGTGAACCTCACCGCCGCCTTCCATACCATCCGCCTCGCCCTGCCGGGGATGCGGGCACGGGGCTGGGGCCGGATCGTCAACATGTCCTCGATCTACGGGCTGGTCGGCGCCACAGACCGTGTCGGCTATGTCGCCACCAAGACGGCGCTGATCGGCCTCACCCGCGCCGTGGCGCTGGAGACGGCGCGGCAGGGCATCACCTGCAACGCCCTCTGCCCCGGCACCACGCTGACCCCGGGCATCGAGGAGCGCATCCGCGCCGCCATGGCCGGCGGCGCCCTGGACCGGGCCGCGGCTTCCAGCCACATCCTGGCCGGCAAGCAGCCGAGCGGCCGCTTCATCGCCGCCGAGGCGGTGGCCGGGCTGGTCGCCTTCCTCTGCAGCGAGGCGGGCCGCGACCTGACCGGCGCCGCCCTGCCGGTGGATGGCGGCTGGTCCGCCACATGAAGCGCGCGACCAGCCGCCCGCGCCCCGCTATGCCGGGCGGGGCACGGCGTCCAGCCGGGCCACCATCCCCTCCAGCCCCGGTGCGGAGGCCGGGTAGCGCTCCAGCACCAGGGGGTCGTGGCCGGGGATGATGTGGTCGGGCGAGCTGGCCAGGCGGTGCAGCGTGTCGTAGCCCTCCAGCATCTGCGCCACGTCGGCGACGATGGGGAAAGGCCGGCGTTGCTGGAGGTTGGCGTAGAAATGCGTGGCATCGGAGGCCAGCACCACCCAGCCGCGCCGCGTGCGCACGCGCATCACCTGCAGCCCCAGCGAATGCCCGCCGACATGGTGCAGGCTGATGCCGGGCGCCAGCTCCACGCTGCCGTCATGGAAACTGGCGCGGCCGGTGAAGACGCGGTCCACCATCGCCTTCACGTCCGCAGCCTCGAAAGGCGCGCGCAGCAGGCCGTGGCACATGCAGCGCCCGGTGCAGTAGGCCATCTCCCGGTCCTGGATGTGGTAGCGGGCGGCGGGGAACATGTCGTGGTTGCCGGCATGGTCGTAATGCATGTGGGAGAGCACCACATCGGCCACGCCGCCGGCCTCGATGCCGATGCGCCGCAGCCCCTCGGCCGGGGTGCAGAGCAGCCGCCGCCCGCGCCGCGCCGCCACCTCGGCGCTGAAGCCGGTGTCCAGCACGAAGCTGCGCTTGCGGCCGACCACCGCCCAGACGAAATAGTCGAGCGGCATCGGCGCGTTGTCATGCGGGTCGCCGCCGAAGAAGTTCTCATGCGCAGGCCGGTCGTGCCGCGCGTATTTGACGGCATGGATCTCGTAGGTGTCTTCGTCATGCTCAGCCATTGCTGGTCGTTCCTTCCCTGCCCGGCCGGAGATCGCCGGGCGATGACACAGGCCGGGGCGCCGCGCCGTGCCGGATGATGGCGGCGATCCCGCCGGGCCGCCCCCGGGCGGGGTGCGGATGCGGGACGTGGCGCTGCGCGCCGGCGTCTCCACCATGACCGTCTCCCGCGTGCTGAGCGACCCCGGCAAGGTCTCCGCTGAGGTGCGCCAGCGCGTGATGGCGGCGATCGAGGCCGCGGGCTACGTGCCGAACCGGCTGGCGGGCAGCCTCTCCTCCCGGCATTCGCGGGTCATCGGGCTGATCGTGCCAAGCCTGGAGAACTCGCTGTTCGCGCCGACCATCCAGGGCATCTCGGAGGTGCTGCGGCGCAACGGGTATCAGCTCATGGTCGCCGATTGCGGCGGCAGCGACGCCGAGGAGGAGGCGCTGGTCACCGCCTTCCTGGCGCAGCGCGTGGCGGGGCTGGTGCTGCACAACACCCGCCACACCGCGGCGGCACGGGCCATGATACGCCGCGCCGGCATCCCCGTCGTGGAGACGGGCACGCTGACGCCAAAGCCGCTCGACATGGTGGTGAGCTACTCCAACCACGAGGCCTCGCGCGCCATGACGCTGCACCTGCACCGGCTGGGCTACCGGCGCATCGGCTTCGTCAGCCTGCCGGCGGCCGGCAACAACCGCGCCCTGGCGCGCCAGGGCGGCTACCGTGCCGCGCTGGCCGAGGCCGGTCTGCCGCCGGAGCCGCGGCTGATGCTGGAAATGCCGCCCGGCCTGCCCTCCGGCGCCGAGGCGGTGGTGCGGCTGGCGGAGGGTCCGGTGCCGGCCGATGCCATCTTCTTCGCCGGCGACGTGCTGGCGGTCGGCGCCCTGTTCGAGTGCCAGCGGCGCGGCTGGGCGGTGCCAGGCCGCGTCGGCATCGCCGCCTTCGACAACATCGAGATCCTGGGCCAGATGGTGCCACCCATCACCACCCTGCGCCTGCCGCGCGCCGAGATCGGCCGCCGCGCGGCGGAGATCCTGCTCGACCGCATCCAGGGCCGGTCGGCCGGGCCGGTGCGGGTGGATCTGGGATTCGAGATCATCCAGCGCGCCAGCACCTGAACCAGAGGTGGCGGTTTTGATGATACCGGTATCATGATTCGGCTTGTGCGCTGCCCGGACGCTGCCTAGACCCGGACCAGGGGCCGGCACGGCCCAGGGAGGACGCAGGATGTCGAAGCCGGTTCTGGGCTTTGTCGGGCTGGGGCAGATGGGCAGCCGCATGGCGCTGCGCCTGCTGGAGGCCGGGTATCCGCTGGTGGTGTGCGACACGGCGGAGACGGCGCTGGCGCCGCTGCTGGCCCGGGGCGCGCGCCGCGCCGCCACCCCCGCCGCGCTGGCCGACCAGTCGGACATCGTGCTGGGCAGCCTGCCGACGCCGGAGGCGGTGCAGGCGGTGGGGCTGGGCCCGCAGGGGCTGCTGCACGGCCAGAGGGCGCGGCGCTTCATCGACCTGTCCACCACCGGGCCGCGCATCGCCCGCCAGGTGGCCGGCGCCTTCGCCGCGCAGGGCCGCGTCGCCCTCGACGCGCCGGTGAGCGGCGGCATCACCGGCGCCGAGCAGGGCGCGCTGGCGCTGATGGTCTCGGGCCCCCGCGCCGAATTCGCGGCGCTGGAGCCGGTGCTGCGGGTGCTGGGGCGGCCCTTCTTCTGCGGGGAGGAGGCCGGCCAGGCGCAGGTGATGAAGCTGTGCAACAACCTCCTCGCCGCCGCCGCCCTGGCGATCTCCTCGGAGGCCATCGTCATGGGCGTGAAGGCCGGGCTGGACCCGGCCCTGATGTGCGAGGTGATCAACGCCAGCAGCGGCCGCAACAGCGCGACGCAGGACAAGTTCCCCCGCGCCGTCATCCCCCGCAGCTTCGACTTCGGCTTCGCCACGGGGCTCTCGCACAAGGATGTGCGGCTCTGCGTGGACGAGGCGGAGGCGATGGGCGTGCCGATGGTGGTGGGCAGCGCGGTGCGGCAGATGCTGGCCGTGACCAGCGCCTCCTTCGGGGCGGAGAGCGACTTCACCTCCATCGTCAAGGTTGTGGAGCAGTGGGCGGGGGTGGAGGTGCGCGCCCGCTGAGGCGGCGCCGGCCAGGATCAAGGTGCCAGGGAGGGTGGCCAGGGAGGGTTCCCTCCCCGGCCGGGCGGGCCCTCATTCCAGCCGGATGTTCAGGTCGCGCACCACCGAGGCCCAGCGCGCCGCGTCCTGCGCGATGAACCGGCCCGTCTCCTCCGGCGAGGTGGCAGCGGGGATGGCGGCCTGGCCGCGGAACGCCGCGCGCAGCGCGGGCGCGGCCAGCGCCTCGGCCATCACCGTGGCGAGGCGCTGGGCGATGGAGGCGGGCATACGCGCCGGGCCGAGCAGGCCGAACCAGTTTCCGCTCTCCACCGGCACGCCGAGCTCGATCATGGTGGGCGTGTTCGGCAGCAGATCGAGCCGCTCCGCCGCGCCGAGCGCCAGGATGCGCGCCTTGCCGTCGCGCGCCAGCGCCTCGGCCGGGCCGGCATTGAGGAACATGCAGTCCACCTGCCCGCCGAACACGGCGGTGCTGGCCGGCGCGGCGCCGGTGAACGGCACATGCAGCATCTGCAGCCCCGCCTGCTGGGCCAGCGCCTCCATCGCCAGATGGGAGGTGCTGCCGATGCCCCAGGAGGCGAAGCTGACCTGCCCCGGCCTGGACCGCACCAGCCCAAGGAAGCCGGCGAGATCCTCCGCCCCCAGCCCCGGCCGCAGGATCAGCGCGAAGGGCCCGCGCGCGAACAGCGTGACGGGCGTGAAATCCGACACCGCGTTGTAGGCCAGCCTCGGGTAGATGAGCGGGTTGATCGCGTGCGTCTCGGCATTGGCCAGGATCAGCGTGTGCCCGTCGGGCGCGGCGCGGGCCACGGCCTGGGTGCCCACCGCGCCATTGGCGCCAGGGCGGTTCTCGATCACCACGCTCTGGCCCAGCGCGGCGGAGAGCGGCTGCGCCAGAATGCGGATCAGCACATCCGCCAGCCCTCCCGCATTCCAGGGCACGACGACGCGCACCGGCTGCTCCGGATAGGCGGCCAGGGCGGGGGCGGCCAGCGGCAGGGCCGCGGCCGCCCCCAGCAGGGTGCGGCGGCTGATGGGAGCCATGGGATCGTTCCTCGCGCGGTGGGTCTTGCTTGGCGCCATCCTCGCGCAGAACCAGATTGTCGGACAAGAATTTTTGTTATCGATACCACACGCCTCCAAAGGCGGGGCCGGGGAGCCGGGGGAGAGCGGCGCCATCCTGCGGGCCGGCGGGCGATCGCCGCCCCGCGGCGGCCGGCCCGGGCGATATTCGCAGCCAGAGGCGCGCCACCCATCCTTACGGCCTGGCCGTAGCCCCGCCCGGCGTGGCACGCGTAGCAGGGGGAACGGCCGGTGGAATCATCCGGCCGGAACGGGCGGCTCCGGCCCCGCTTAGAGCGGTAGCGGGCCGTCGCTCTTCACCTCTTCCATCACGGCATAGGTGCGTGTCTCCCGCACGCCGGGCAGGGCCAGCAGGACATCCCCCAGGAAGCGCCGGTAGGCCGCCATGTCCTGCACCCGCGTCTTCACCAGGTAGTCGAAGCCGCCGGCCACCATGTGGCATTCCAGCACCTCCGGCGCCCGGTTCACCGCCGCGGCGAAGCGGGTGAAGACATCCGGCGTCGTCTTGTCGAGCAGCACCTCGACGAAGACGAGCAGGCCGAAGCCGAGCCGGTGCGGATCCAGCCGCGCCCCGAAGCCGGTGACGACGCCCTCCTTCAGCAGCCGCCGCATCCGCTCGCTGGTGGCGGTGGGGGAGAGGCCGATCCGCTCGGCCAGTTCCAGATTCGTGATCCGGCCCTCGCGCTGGAGAACGGAAAGGATCATGCGGTCTGTACGGTCCATCATCCGAAGCTTTCACTATCAACCCGGCTCCATGGCGCCGATCATGCTGCCCAATCGCCGAAAGCCGCGTGTCGATCAACCCAGCGCGGCGGTAGGATCGGCTCCTCCGGCTCCCGGGCCCTGTGCTGCCGAAAGACCGCATGATGAGCGCTGAATCCCTGCCAACACCCTTCCTCGCCCTGGCGGAGGGGCTCCCCACACAGGGGCCGCTGCGTGACGCCGTCACCGCCGCCTACCGGCGGCCGGAGACGGAATGCCTGCCGCCCCTGCTGGCCGCCGCCGCCCTGCCGCCGGCGCAGGAGGAACAGGCCGCCGCCCTGGCGCGGCGCCTGGTGCAGGCCCTGCGCGGCAAGCCGCGCCAGGGCGGGGTGGAGGCGCTGATGCAGGAATTCTCGCTCTCCAGCCAGGAGGGCGTGGCACTGATGTGCCTGGCCGAGGCGCTGCTGCGCATCCCCGACACCGCCACGCGGGACGCGCTGATCCGCGACAAGATCGCGGGCGGCGACTGGCGGGGGCATCTCGGCCATTCCGGCTCGCTCTTCGTCAACGCCGTCACCTGGGGGCTGGTGGTGACGGGCCGGCTGGCCGCGCCGGAGGGCGAGGCGGGGCTCGGCGCCAGCCTGACCCGGCTGCTCCGCCGCGCCGGCGAGCCGGCCATCCGGCGCGGCGTCGATCTCGCCATGCGGATGCTGGGCGAGCAGTTCGTCACCGGCCAGACCATCGCCGAGGCGCTGGCCAACAGCCGGGCGCGGGAGCGGCAGGGCTTCCGCTACTCCTACGACATGCTGGGCGAGGCGGCGGCGACGGCGGAGGACGCCGCCCGCTACCTGCACGACTACGAGACCGCCATCCATGCCATCGGCCGCGCCTCGGCCGGGCGCGGCATCCAGGAGGGGCCGGGCATCTCCATCAAGCTCTCGGCGCTGCACCCCCGCTACAGCCGCGCGCAGCGCGGGCGGGTGATGGCGGAGCTGCTGCCGCGCGTGGCGGGGCTGGCCGTGCTGGCGCGGCGCTACGACATCGGCCTCAACATCGACGCCGAGGAGGCGGACCGGCTGGAGCTGTCGCTCGACCTGCTCGAGGCGCTCTGCCACGACGAGAGGCTGGCGGGGTGGGACGGCGTCGGCTTCGTGGTGCAGGCCTACCAGCGCCGCGCGCCCTACGTGATCGACTTCGTCATCGACCTCGCGCGGCGCACGGGGCGGCGGATGATGGTGCGGCTGGTCAAGGGTGCCTACTGGGACAGCGAGATCAAGCGCGCCCAGCAGGACGGGCTGGCGAGCTTCCCCGTCTTCACCCGCAAGATCCACACGGATGTCTCCTTCCTCGCCTGCGCGCGGCGGCTGCTGGACGCGCCGGAGGCGGTGTTCCCGCAATTCGCCACGCACAATGCGCGGACGCTGGCCGCCATCCACGCCATGGCCGGGCCGGAGCGCTACCGGCCGGGCCAGTACGAGTTCCAGTGCCTGCACGGCATGGGCGAGCCGCTCTACGAGGAGGTGGTCGGCCCGGCGAAGCTGGACCGGCCCTGCCGCATCTACGCGCCGGTCGGCACGCATGAGACGCTGCTGGCCTATCTGGTGCGCCGGCTGCTGGAGAACGGCGCCAACAGCTCCTTCGTGAACCGCATCCACGACGCCCGCGTGCCGGTGGAGGCGCTGGCTGCGGACCCTGTCGCGGCCGCCGCCGCCCTCGTCCCGCCCGGCCGGCCGCATGACGGCATCGCGGCGCCGCCGGACCTGTTCGGCGCGGCGCGGCGCAATTCCGCCGGGCTCGACCTCTCGGACGAGCACAGCCTGGCCGCGCTGGCCGGCACGCTGCGCGCGGGCACGGCGCCGTTGCGGGCCGCGCCGATGCCGCCCGCTGAAGGATCTGAGGCCGCCCCGCCGCGCCCCGTGCGCAACCCCGCCGACGGGCGCGACGTGGTGGGCCATGTCGCCGAGGCGACGCCGGCCGCGGTGGACGCCGCCCTGGCCCGCGCCGCCGAGGCCGCGCCGGGCTGGGCGGCGCTGCCCGCCGCCCGCCGCGCCGACTGTCTGGACCGCGCCGCCGGGCTGATGGAGGCGCGCCTGCCCGCCCTCCTCGGCCCGCTCGTGCGGGAGGCGGGCAAGTCGCTGCCCAACGCCGTGGGCGAGGTGCGCGAGGCGGTGGACTTCCTCCGCTACTACGCCGCCCAGGCGCGGGAATTCGGCGGCGCGACCCACCGGCCGCTCGGCCCCGTCGCCTGCATCTCGCCCTGGAACTTCCCGCTGGCCATCTTCACCGGCCAGGTGGCGGCGGCGCTGGCGGCGGGCAATGCCGTGCTGGCCAAGCCGGCGGAGGAGGCGCCGCTGACCGCCAGCCTCGCCATCGGCCTGCTGCACGAGGCGGGCGTGCCGCCCGAGGCGGCGCAGCTCCTGCCCGGGGATGGCGCGGTGGGCGCCCGGCTGGTGGCCGACCCGCGCGTGCAGGGCGTGATGTTCACCGGCTCCACCGATGTGGCGCGGCTGATCCAGCGGCAGCTCGCCGGGCGGCTCGGCGCCGATGGCCGCCCTGTCCCGCTGGTCGCCGAGACGGGCGGGCAGAACGCCATGGTGGTGGACAGCTCCGCCCTGGCCGAGCAGGTGGTGGCCGATGTGCTCGCCTCGGCCTTCGACAGCGCCGGGCAGCGCTGCTCCGCCCTGCGCCTGCTCTGCCTGCAGGAGGAGGCGGCGGACCGCATCCTGGCCATGCTGAAGGGCGCGATGGCGGAGCTCTCGGTCGGCAATCCGGACCGGCTTTCCACCGATGTCGGGCCCGTCATCAGCGAGGCGGCGCGCGCCGGCATCGTGGCGCATGTCGAGGCCATGCGCGGCAGGGGGCACGCCGTGCACGCACTGGCGCTGCCGGAGGACTGCGCGCGGGGCAGCTTCGTGGCGCCAACCCTGGTCGAGATCGACCGGGTGGCGGCGCTGGAGCGGGAGGTGTTCGGCCCGGTGCTGCACGTGCTGCGCTTCCGCCGCGACGCGCTGGGGGACCTCCTGCGGGACCTGCGGGCCACCGGCTACGCGCTGACCTTCGGCGTGCATTCGCGCATCGACGCGACCATCCGGCGGCTGGCGGAGCAGGCCCCGGCCGGCAACATCTATGTCAACCGCAACCAGATCGGCGCGGTGGTGGGGGTGCAGCCCTTCGGCGGGCACGGGCTTTCCGGCACCGGCCCCAAGGCCGGCGGGCCGCTCTACCTGCGCCGGCTGCTCGCCGCCTGCCCGGCCGCGATGGGATTGCCCGAGGGCAGCCTGCCGGAGCCGGCGCGGCTCTGGCGCGAATGGCTGGGCAGGCGCGGCCTTCCGGTGCCCGGCACGCCGGCGCCGCTGGCGCCGCCCCGCCTGCTGCCCGGCCCGGTGGGCGAGGAGAACCGCCACGGGCTGTACCCGCGCGGACCGGTGCTCTGCTGCGTCACGACCGAGGCCGGGCTGGCCCGGCTGGTCGATGCCGCGCTGGTGGCCGGCAACACCGTCCGCCTGCTGGCCCCCGCCACCTTGCAGCCCTCCCTGCCGGAGCCGCTGCGCGCCTGGATCACCCCTGCCGCCACGCCGGACCCCGCCGGCTGCGCCGCCGTGCTGCACGAGGGCGACGAGGCCGGGCGGCTGGCCCTGTGCCAGGCCGCCGCGGCCCTGGAAGGCCCGCTCGTCCCCGTGCTCGCCGCCGGGCCCGGCGGCAGCCTGCCGCTGGAGATGCTGGTGCTGGAGCGTTCCGTCAGCATCAACACCACCGCGGCCGGCGGCAATGCCAGCCTCATGACGCTGGGCGACGGCCCGGGGAGCGGCGGCCTGGAGTCGTGAAGCGGGCCGGGCGGTGACGCGGCAGGGCCACAGCGGGCCGGAAAGCGCCGCCGCCGCCGCGCCGGCCCGCTCCATGGCCTTGCCAGCCCCCCGCTTCCGCGACAGGGTGGGCGTTGCCCCAGGGACGCAGCCTTCCGGAAAAGCGCAACTCCGCGCTATCCGCCGCTTAGAAGGCGAAGAGAAGGCTTGATCTGAGCCGATTCCGTGAAAAAATGTTGCGCCGTTTCCACAATGGAGCGGTGCCACGGCCGAATTGAAGTTGGGATCGCTCCGATGCCTCCAAAGAACACGTTCCGGACTGCCATGGGAGAGGTCGCAACGATCCGCGCCGCCGCGAAGGGCGGTGTGAGCCGGCGCCGCCGCCACGCCGCCCTGGGCCTGCTGTGCCTGCCCGGCCTGATGGCCCTTGCACCGCTGGAGGCCGCCGCCCAGACGGCGACGATCGGCCCGGAGGCCACGGCGCGCGGCGTCACCGTGATGACCCGCCAGCGCCCCGACTACGACCCGGCCGGCGTGCGCCTCAGCGGCTTCCGCATCGACAGCTCGCTCGAAGCCGGGCTGGGCTACGACGACAACCTCCAGCCCGGCCGCCAGGACGAGAAGGGGGACGCGTTCTTCACCGAGACGCTGAACGTCTCGGCCAACAGCTTCTGGACCCGCCACGCGCTGGGCCTGACCGCGTCGCAAACCTCCCGGCAGCATTTCCGCGAAAGCAGCCTGAACTGGAACGACTATACCGTGGGCGTCAACGGGCGCTACGACATCGGCCGTGCCTCCTCGGTCTTCGGCCGCTACAACTACCAGCGCGCGCATCTCGACGTTGACAATTTCGACGTGCAGGAGGGCGGCTTCAGCCGCCCCGTTCCCTACGACCAGCACATCTTCGAGGTGGGCGGCGTCGCCGCCTTCAACCGCCTGTCGCTGAAGCCCTCGGCCGAGTACCGGATGATCCGCTACGAGGACCGTATCAGCGGCGAGCAGCGGGAGATCAACTCCAGCAACGACTACAGCTCGCTGCAGGGCGAGCTGGAGGCCGATTACAGCGTCGTCGAGGGCCGCCACCTGCTGGGCCTCGTGCGGGTGCAGGACATCGCCTACGAGCGCAGCGAGCAGCGCGGCCGCGACTCCTTCACCTGGGAGGCGCAGGCCGGCTTCCAGTACGATTTCACCGGCCTCTGGCAGGCCCGCTTCACCGCCGGCTACCGCGAGCGCAGCTACGACGACCCGACGCTGAAGAACCTGTCCGGCCCCGCCTTCGAGGGCCAGCTCATCATGGTTCCCTCGCAGCTGACGACGGTGACCTTCGCGCTGCAGCGGACCATCGAGGAATCCATCCGCGCCAGCAATGTCAGCTACACGCGCACCCTCGGCCGCGTCACGGTGGACCACGAGTTCCTGCGCAACGTCATCCTGACGGGCGAGCTGCGGGCGGAGCACCGCGACTACCCCGAGCGCGGCACCGTCACCGACGGCATCGCCCTGGTCGGCGCGCAGTACCTGATCAACCGCAACATGGCGCTGCTGGCCAGCTACCAGCACACCGAGCGGCTCGACGCGCCGGAAGGCGTGCGGGAATACGGTATCAACCAGTTCCAGGTGCGGCTGCGCTTCTCTTTGTAATGAATCTGGTACTCATCAACTATTGATCGAGCAGCGACCCATTTCTGCTTCGCTCAGGTTCGGTTCATCTGTAGAGCTTTGTCTCAGATTTCCAGATTCCGGGAGTGAGAAATGCCTCGTTCTGCTTTTTCGGTGAAAGGCTTCCGCGCAGGGCTGCGTGGCCTGGCCATGGGCGCCCTGCTCGCCCTGGCTGCCTGCGCGACGCCGGGCGCCGACCTCCCTCCCCTGCCGCAGACCGCCGCGGGCCCCTACAAGCTCGGCCCCGGCGATCAGCTTCGCGTCACCGTCTTCAATGACCCGCGCCTGACGGGCGAGTTCCGCATCACCGACACGGGCACCATCGCCCTGCCGCTGGTCGGCGCCATCCCCGTCTCCGGCCGCACCACGGGCGAGGCCGAGACGGCGATCGTGCGCAGCCTGCGCAGCCGCAACCTGTTCAACGATCCGTCCGTCGCCGTCGAGATCCAGGAATACCGCCCGGTCTTCGTGCTGGGCATGGTGGAGCGCGGCGGCCAGACCCCGTACCAGCCGGGCATGACGGCACTCGCCGCCGTGGCCGTCTCGGGTGGCTTCAACTACCGCGCCGTGACCGATTATGTTGGCCTCACCCGCATCGGCGCGGACGGCCAGCCGCGCGAGTTCCGCGCCGAGCGGCAGACCCTGCTGCAGCCGGGCGATGTGGTGACGGTGTTCGAGCGCCGCTTCTGATCATCGGCGGGGGAGGTGCCGCACCTCCCCCGGATACAAAGACGGCCCCGCCGCGCGCAACGCGGCGGGGCCGTCTTTGTATCCGCAGCGTGGCTCAGACGCTCAGGCTGAAGCCGTTGCTGGAGGCGGTGACCAGATAGCGCTGGATCAGCTTCTCGCGCTTCTTGGGGTCCGCCAGCTGCTCGGTGTCGAAGCGGGCGGAAAGGCTGCGCGCCTGCGCCTCCACCGATTGCAGCGCTAGCTCGCTGGGCAGCCCCGCCACGGTGGTGGCGACGCGGCGCATCACCTTGTCGCCCAGCACGGTGTAGATGTCGGGCTTGGTGTCCGGCCGGGCCTGGATGACCAGCGCATCTGCCACCACCTGGCTGCGGTCGGAGATGGCGGTGAGCCGCTTGTACTCCACCAGCCCGTCGGCGATCACCGCGCGGAACTCCGGGTCCTTCAGCTTGGCGAGACCATCCTTGGCGAAGCCGAGCTGCTCCGCCGCTCCAGCCCAGCGCGCATCCGGCAGTTGCCGGGCAAGCGAATCCTTCTGCGTGGGGTCGGAGGTCAGCGCCTTGATGGCCAGCCCGGCGTTCTCCACCTGGTCGGCGAGGCCGAGGCCCTGCATCAGCACGCGCCGCGCCTCCGGGTTGCGCAGCAGCTCCTCGGGCGATTTCGCCTTGTCGATCGCCTTGAACAGCGTCGCCAGGTCGCGCTTGACCATCGGGTCGGCGCGCAGGCGCTCCGTCTCCTTGTCGGCGTTCTTCAGCGACTGGTTGTAGAAGGCCACCGTCTCGCCCGGAGACATGGCCGTGCTCGTCTCCGCCGCGCCGCCGAACAGCGTCAGCAGGTAGGGGTTCACGGCCATGGCGGCGGCTCAGCCCGCCACGGCGGCGAGGCCGAGCACCGCGTCGTCATGCGCGAAGAGGGTGCGCACGCGGCGCATCGCCTCCCAGCAATCGCTCGCCTCCAGGTCCGCGATGGCCTCGGCCAGCAGGCGGCGCGCCGTGGCGGAGGTGGTGGCGTCGGAATACTCGCCCGCCAGCCGCCGCGCCTCGGCGATATAGTCGGCGCGCTCATGCTCCTCGGCGATGTAGGCGGCCTGGATGGCGAAGTAGACGCGCCGCGCCGGGGTGCGCGCCTCCTCCGGCGCCATGATCTGCTTGCCGAAGAGGAAGCGGGCGCGGTTGGAGAGCATGACGCTGGTGCGCGTCTTGAACTGCAGCGCGGCGCCGTTGACCAGCATGCGGTCGCCCGCGCGCAGGTCCAGCACCAGCCGGCCCTGGCCGGGAGTGGCCTCCTGCCGGCCGCTCATGCCACGGCCGCCACGGCCGGGCGGGCGCGCAGGCCGGCGGCGAAATCGTCGCAGATATCGGCCAGGAACACGAGATCGGTCTCCCCGCCTTCAATGTCGCGCAGCGCGGCGGCGGCGACCGAGGCAATCAGGCCACGCAGCTCGCGCGGCAATTCGCAGGATTCGTGCAGCACCAGCGTCTGGAGCGTGGTGAACAGGCGGCGCGCATCGGCCCGGGCGCGGGTGAAGGCCAGGGGATCGCCGCTGGCGGCGGCCTCGCGCAGCCGGCCGGAGAGGATGGCGTAGACTTCCGCCTCCTGCTCGCGCAATGGCCGCGCCGCCTGCACGGCGCCATAGGCGCGCAGGGCCTGGGGATTTTGTGCGTACACGGTGCCAGCCTCTCGTTTTGACGGCTGGGGCCGGGCGGCCCCGTCTTGGCAGTGTGGCCGGGGGCCTTTTGGCCCCCGGCTGTTTCAGAGTCCTGTCAGCGCCGCGGCGCGATCAGCGGAACAGGCTCAGCAGGGCGGAAGGCGACTGGTTCGCCGTGCTCAGCGAGGTGGTGCCGAGCTGCTGGCGAATGGTCAGCGACTGCATGCGCGCGGATTCCTTGGCCAGATCCGCGTCGATCAGCGCGCCGAGGCCGGATTCCATGGCGTCCAGACGATCCTTATTGAAGGAGATCTGGCCGTCGATGGCACGACTGTCATTACCGAACTGAACCAGCGCCTCGCTAACGGATTTCTCCGCTGCGGCGAAGCTCCCGGTCGTCGGCGTTGCGCCGGGACCACCATTCAACGCGGTTGCCCACTGCTCAGCCGTGATCTCACCGCCAGCCTCTGCCGCTGGCTTAGTGATCTTCAACGTACTCATGTCAACGGCGTCGATTGAGTAGCTGGTCGCCTTTTCGTTGCGCACGACGTTGATGTTGGAGCTCGTCATGGCGGCGTCGTAGGCTGCGGACGCTGTCGATGCAGAGGCAGCGGCCAAAAAGTAAGTCTCAGCCGCCGCGGCGTAGTCAGCAACCTTCGCCTCATCCCCAACACTGTCAGCGCCGGTGCCCGTATAGGCGGCTGCTGCGGCGGTGAAGTTGTCTAGTGCATTGTCGGGGTCTGCCATATACTCCGCAAGGGTGGGTAACGTCGCCGAGGGATCGAACGGAGTGTCCAGATCAGGTAAGGCAAGCCCGGCCTCATCCATCGCCGCCTTTGCCGCCGTCAGCGCAGTCGTATCAGGCTTGGCAATTGTGGCGCCGTCTGCGTCCTTTGGCGTGACCAGCAACGTCTTGCCATTGTAAGTCGCGTCGCTGACATAGTTGTTGACCGAAGCGGTCAGCTTATCGAACTGCGCCACGTAACCGGCACGCTCCTCGCCGGTAACCTTGTTGTCGGCCAGCTTGACCATCACCCCCTTGAGCTCACTCATGGTGGTGGACACCTTATTCAGGCCCGCAAGAGTGGTATCGAGCAGGCCCTTGGCACCGCCGAGCTGCTCGTTCGCGCTGGTCAGGCCGGCCACATCGCCGCGCACCTTCTGCGCCACGGCGAAAGCGGCACCATCGTCCTTGGCATCCGAAACGCGGTAGCCGGTGGAAATCCGCTTCTGCGTGGTGTCCATCATGTCGTTGGTCTTGTTCAACGACTGCAGGGCCACCATCGCGCCGGCATTGGTGATGACCGAATTGAGGGCCATGGCTGAATTCCTGTTGTCCGACGCCGCCCAGTTTTCGGGCGGCGCGGCCAGCGCCCCTGCCTTTTGTGGAGCGGTCTGGCCAGCTGGATGGTCGCCGCGCGGATCATCCGCCGCACCCTCCGTCTCCGCCCGGTCCTTGGGCGGCAGAGGAAGGCTGAGGTCGTTTTGCTAACCACATGTTGACGATCGCCGCGAAAGCAGGCGGCGCGTGGCGGAAATATTCCGGCCCGCCGACCGCTTTCCCTACGGCCGGGACAGAAGAGGTTAACAGACTGCCGGCAGACACGCCCCTCGACCGACCTCCAGCGGCAGCAGACGGATCAAGGGCGTGGACGACCTCATCGCGGAGTTCCTCACCGAAACCAACGAGGCGCTGGCCGAGCTGGACACCGCCCTGGTGCAGCTGGAACGCGCGCCGGATGGCGAGACCCTGGCCCGCATCTTCCGGCTGGTGCACACCGTCAAGGGCACCTGCGGCTTCTTCGGCCTGTCCCGGCTGGAGGGGGTGGCGCACGCGGCCGAGAACCTGCTCGGCCTCTACCGCGATGGCGAGCGGGCGGTGACGCCGGAAGGCGTCAGCGCCGTGCTGGCCTCGATCGACGCCATCCGCACCATCATGGCGGGCCTGGCCGAGACCGGCGCCGAGCCGCCGGGCGACGACGCGGCGCTGCGCGCCCGGCTGGAGGCGCTGGCCGCGCCGGAGGCCGGGGCTGTGCCGCCCGGGCAGGAGGCGCTCACGGAGCCGCTCCTGGAGCCGGCCGCCGAATGCGAGGAGCCGGAGCTGCCCGGCCCCCTCCCCACCCCCGCCAATGACGGCGCGCCGACGCCGCTCGCCGCCGCGCCCGCGGCGCCAGCCGCCGGCACGGGCGCCGAGGCGGCGTTGCCGGTGCAGGCCATCCGTGTCTCGCTGCCGGTGCTGGACGATCTGATGACGCTGGCCTCCGAGCTGGTGCTGGTGCGCAACCAGCTGCTGCAGGTGGCGCGCAGCCAGGGCGACAGCGCCTTCTCGGCGCCGCTGCAGCGCCTCTCCCGCATCACCTCCGAGCTGCAGGAGGGGGTGATGAAGACGCGCATGCAGCCCGTCTCCGCCGCCTGGTCGAAGCTGCCGCGGCTGGTGCGCGACCTCGGCCAGGAGCTGGGCAAGCGGATCGAGCTGGTGATGACCGGCGGCGAGACGGAGCTCGACCGCCAGGTGCTGGAGCTGATCCGCGACCCGCTGACCCACATGGTGCGCAACTGCGCCGACCATGGGCTGGAGGGGCCGGAGGAGCGCCGCCGCGCCGGCAAGCCGGAGGCGGGCCGCATCCTGCTCTCCGCACGGCAGGAGGGCGGCCGCATCCTGATCCAGATCGCCGATGACGGGCGCGGGCTGGATCTCGACCGGGTGCGCCGCCGCGCGCTGGAGCGCGGCCTCGTCACCGAGGCGGCGCTGGCCGGCATGGACGATGCCGACGTGGCGCGCTTCGTCTTCCGCCCCGGCTTCTCCACCGCCGAGGCGGTCACCGCCGTCTCCGGCCGCGGCGTCGGCATGGATGTGGTGCGCACCAACATCGAGCGCATCGGCGGCAGCGTGGACCTGCGCAGCAGCGCCGGCCGCGGCACCACCCTGACCATCCGCATCCCGCTCACCCTGGCCATCATCTCCGGCCTCATCGTCCAGGCCGAGGCGGAGCGCTTCGCGGTGCCGCAGGCGGCGGTCGTGGAGCTGGTGCGCGTCGGGCCGGGCGGCGCCACGCTGGAGTGGGTGAACGTGGCGCCGGTGCTGCGGCTGCGCGGCCAGCTGCTGCCGCTGGTGCCGCTCGGCGCGCTGCTCGGCCTCGCCCCCGCCCTGGAGGCGGGCGCGGCGGTGGAGGGGTTCGTCGCCGTGCTGCACGCCGATGCCGGGCGCTTCGGCCTGCTCGTCGATGGCGTGTTCGACACGGAGGAAATCGTGGTGAAGCCCGTCGCGCCGATCCTGCGCGACCTCGCCGCCTTCTCCGGCAACACCATCCTGGGCGATGGCGGCGTCATCATGATCCTCGACCCCGGCGGCGTGGCGCGGCTGGCCGGTCTCAGCCTCGGCCGCGCCGGGGAGGCGGAGGCCGAGGGCGCCGCCCAGAGCACGGACACGGCGCAGCTGCTGCTGTTCCGCGCCGGCGGCCAGCCCACCCCCCTCGCCGTGCCGCTCGGCCTGGTGGCGCGGCTCGAGGCGCTGCCGGCCGAGAGCATCGAGCTCGTGGGCGAGGGCCCGGCGGTGCAGTATCGCGGGCGGCTGATGCCGCTGCTTCCGGTCGGCGCCTGGAGCCGGCCGCAGCCCGGCGCCACGCAGCAGATGCTGGTCTTCCAGGAGGGCGAGCGGATGCTGGGCCTGATGGTGGACGAGATCCTGGACGTGGTGCAGGAGCCGCTGGCGCTGCGCCCCTCCGGAGCGCGGCCGGGCTTCCTCGGCAGCGCCATCATCGCCGGGCGCGGCACGGATGTGCTGGACTGCGCCCACTGGCTGCGGCTGGGCGACCCCGCCTGGTTCGGCCATTCCGGCGGCCCGGTGCCGCGCCTGCTGGTGGTGGAGGATAGCGGCTTCTTCCGGCAGATCGTGGTGCCCGCCCTCAGCAGCGCCGGCTACGCCGTGACCGAGTGCGCCGATGCCGCCGCCGCCCTGGCGCTGCGCGAGAAGGGCGCGATGTTCGACGCCGTGCTGACCGATATCGAGATGCCCGGCATGGACGGCTTCGACCTGCTGGCCGAGATCCGCCGCGGCGGGCCCTGGGCGGCGCTGCCGGTGGTGGCGCTCACCAGCCGCACCGGCCCGCGCGACATGGCGCGCGGCCATGCCGCCGGCTTCAACGACTATGTCGCCAAGTTCGACCGCGACCGGGTGCTGGCCGCGCTCGGCCGCGCCATCTCCGGCCTGAGGAGCGCCGCATGAGCGCGCCGACCCCCTCCGCCGAGCCGCGCCTGCTGCTCGGCCTGACCCTGGCGGGGCGCTTCTGCGGCCTGCCCGTCCCCTGCGTGCGCGACGTGCTGCGCGGCGAGGCCATCACCCGCGTGCCGCTGGCGCCGCCCGGCGTGGCGGGCGTGCTGAACCTGCGCGGCCGCATCGTCACGGCGGTGGAGCTGCGCAGCCGGCTCGGCCTGCCGGCCGCCGAGCCGGGCGCCGCGCGCATGAGCATCGTCGTCGAGCATGAGGGCGAGCTGTACAGCCTGCTGGCCGATGCGGTGCGCGAGGTGCTGCCGGTGCCGCCCGAGGCGCGGGCGATGGCGCCGGAGACGCTGGGGGAGGCCTGGCGCGGCCATGTCGCCGCCATCCACCAGCTGGCGGAGGGGCTGCTGATCGAGCTGGACCCGGCCCGCCTGCTGGCCTTCGGGCGCGACGCGGAGGCCGGCCTCGCATGAGCGCCCCGCCCGGCGTGCTGGCCCCGCCGGATGCCACCCCGCCTGTCCCCCCCGCCCGGCTCCGCATCCTGGTCTGCGACGACAGCACTGTCATCCGCGCCGCCCTGGCGCGGATGCTGGAGGCCGAGCCGGGCCTGCACGTCGTCGCCCGCGCCCGTAACGGCGAGGAGGCGGTGGCCGCCGTGCGGCGCGGCGGCATCGACGTGGCGGTGACCGACATCGAGATGCCGGTGATGGACGGCCTCACCGCCCTGCCGCTGATGCTGGCGGCCGATCCGGGCCTGCGCGTCATCGTCGTCTCCACCCTGACGACGCGCGGCGGCGCGGCGGCGATGGAGGCGCTTCGGCGCGGCGCCGCCGACTGCCTGCCCAAGCCTGCCAGCGGCGAGGACGCCGCCTTCGCGCGGGAGCTGGTGGTGCGGGTGCGCGGCCATGGCGCGCTGCGCCGCCGCCTGCCGGCCCCTGCCGCCCCCGCCCTCCCCGTTCCTGCCGCCCCCACCCTTGCCGTGGCCGCGCGGCCCGCCCCGGCCGTCGCGGCATCCTTCCCGGCCGCGCCGCCGCGGCCGCCACGCAGCGGGCTGGCACCGGCGGTGATCGCCATCGGCGCCTCGACCGGGGGGCCGCAGGCGCTGGCCGAGGTGTTCCGCGCCTTCCGCCGCCCGCCCGCCCTGCCCATCCTGCTCACCCAGCACATGCCCGCCGCCTTCATCCCCATGCTGGCCGAGCATCTCGGCCGCATGGGCGCGGCGCGGGTGGAGGTGGCGCGGGAGGGCACGGTGCCGGAGCCGGGCTGCGCCTACCTGGCGCCGGGCGGGGTGCACCTGCTGGCCGCCGGCCGGCCCATGGCGCTGCACCTCTCGGACGCGCCGGAGGAGCATTTCTGCCGCCCCGCCGTGGACCCGATGCTGCGCAGCCTGGCCGCGCTGCTGGGGGAGCGCTGCGTCGCCGCCGTGCTCACCGGCATGGGGCATGATGGTGGCGCCGGCGCCGCCGCGGTGCGCGCCGCCGGCGGCCATGTGCTGGCGCAGGATGCCGCCAGCAGCGTCGTCTGGGGCATGCCGGGCGCGGTGGTGGAGCGCGGCGCGGCGCAGGAGGTGCTGCCGCTGCCCGCCCTGGCGCGCCGCCTGGCCGAGCTGGCGGGCGCCGCATGAGCCAGGCCTTCTCGAGCGGGGCGGCGCAGCGCATCGCCCACCGGGTGCGCGAGGTCTCCGGGCTGGTGCTGGGGCCGGGCCAGGGCTACCTGCTCTCCAGCCGCCTCGCGCCCCTGCTGGCGCGGCACCGCCTGGCCGGGCTGGAGGCGCTGGCGGCCTCCCTCGGCAGCCCCGGCGGCACCCTGCTGGCGCAGGAGGCGGCGGAGGCGCTGGCCACCAACGAGACCAGCTTCTTCCGCGACGGCGCGCCCTTCCGCCACCTGGCCGAGGCGGCGCTGCCGCGCCTGGCCGCCGCCCGCCCGCCGGGTGCCGCGCTGCGCATCTGGTCCGCCGCCTGCTCCACCGGGCAGGAAGCCTATTCGGTGGCCATGCTGGCGCGCGAGCTGCAGCCGGCGCTGGGCGGCCGGCCGGTCTCCATCCTCGGCACCGATATCTGCGGCGCCGTGCTGGAGCGCGCCCGGGCCGGCCTCTACACCGAGTTCGAGATGCAGCGCGGCCTCTCCCCCGAGCGCCGGGCGCGCTGGTTCACGCCGGAAGGCCAGGGCTGGCGCGCCGCCGCCACGCTGCGCGCCGATTGCCGCTTCGAGCGCGCCAACCTCGTCGGGCCGCTCGGCGTGAGCGGCACCTTCGACATCATCCTGCTGCGCAACCTGCTCATCTATCTCGACCAGCCGACCAAGGAGCGGGTGCTGGAGGCCTGCCAGCAGCGCCTGGCGCCGGACGGGGTGCTCTATCTCGGCGCGGCGGAGACGCTGCTCGGGCTGAACGCCCGGCTGGCGCCGCTCGAGGATTACCGCAGCGCCTACCGGCCCGCCGCCGGCGAGGCGGCATGAGCGCCGCCATGGCCGCCTCCCCCTTCCTCCGCCGGGCGGAGGCCGCCGCCGCCGCGCTGCGCGCCCTGCCGGCGGAGACGGTGCAGGGCCGCGTCGCCGCCGCCAGCGCCCTTTCGCTGGAGGTGACAGGGCTGCAGGGCTTCCTCGGCTGCGGCGCGCGGGTGGAGGTGGAAGGCGCCGCCGGCCCCGTCGCGGCCGAGATCGTCGCCCTTTCGGGGCAGGCGGCGCGCGCCATGCCCTTCGGCGCGCTGGAGGGGGTGCGGCTCGGCGCCCCGGTGCGTCTGCGCGGCACGGCCACGCTCTCGCCCGGTGCCGGCTGGCTGGGCCGGGTGGTGGACCCGCTCGGCCGGCCGATGGACGGGCGCGGCCCCCTGCCGCCCGGGCCGGCCGCCTTGCCGGTGCGCCGCGCCGCGCCGGAGGCCGGGCTGCGCGCCCGGCTCGGCCCGCGCCTGGCGCTCGGCGTGCGCGCGCTGGACGGCTTCTGCACCATGCGGCGCGGGCAGCGCCTCGGCCTGTTCGCCGCCTCCGGCGTCGGCAAGTCCACCCTCCTCTCCATGCTGGCGCGCGGCGCCGATTGCGACGCCGCCGTGCTCTGCCTCGTCGGCGAGCGGGGGCGGGAGCTGCGGGAGTTCCTGGAGGACGACCTCGGCGCCGAGGGGCTGGCGCGCAGCGTCGTCGTCTGCGCCACCTCGGACGCGCCGCCGCTGATGCGGCGCGAGGCCGCCTATGCCGCCATGACGGTGGCCGAGGCGCTGGCCGCCGAGGGCCGCCAGGTGCTGCTGATGATGGACAGCCTGACGCGCTTCGCCCTGGCCTGCCGCGAGATCGGGCTGGCTGCGGGCGAGCCGCCGGCGACGCGCGGCTACACCCCCGGCGTCTTCGCCGAGCTGCCGCGCCTGCTGGAGCGGGCCGGCCCCTGCGCCGAGGGGGTGGGTGGCGCCATCACCGGGCTGTTCACCGTGCTGGTGGAGGGCGACGACCATGACGAGCCGGTGGCCGATGCGGTGCGCGGCATCCTCGACGGGCATGTGGTGCTGGACCGACGCATCGGCGAGCGCGGCCGCTGGCCGGCGATCGACGTGCTGCGCAGCCTCTCGCGCACCGTGCCCGGCTGCCTGGCGCCGGCCGAGCGGGCGGTGATGGAGCGCGCCCGCCGCATCCTCGCCCTGCAGGCGGACATGGCGGAGCTGGTGCGGCTCGGCGCCTACCGCGCCGGCACCGACCCGGCGGTGGACGAGGCGCTGCGCCTCGGCCCGCGCATCGAGGCCTTCCTGGCGCAGCGCAAGGAGGAGCCCACCCTGCCGGTGGAGGGCGCCTTCGCGCGGCTGGAGGCCGCCCTTGCCGCCGCCTGACCCGCTGGCCGTGCTGCAGCGCCTGCGCGCGCTGGAGGTGGCCGAGGCGCGCCGCGCCCTGGTGGAGCGGCAGGCCCAGGCCGCTCTCGCCGCGCGGCGGGCGGAGGAGGCGGCGGCCGCCATCCCGCGCGAGATCGCCGCAGCGGGCGCGGCGCTGCTGGCACTGGGCGCGGGCGAGGATCTGGCGCGCTGGCTGCCGCGCGGGGAGTCGCTGCGCCAGCGCGGCGCGGCGGAGGCCCGGCTGGCCGAGCAGGCCGCGCAATCGGCCCGGGCGGCGCTGACGGAGAGCCGGGCGGCGGAGCGTGTGGTGGAGCTGCTGCGCGAGGGCCGGGCGGCGGCGGAGGCGCTGCGCCGCCGCCGGCGCGAGCAGGCGGCGCTGGACGAGATGGCCGGCCGGCGGCGCTAGCGCCGCCGTGCCCGCTTCAGCCCGGCGCCCCCTCCTCCCAGCCGGCGATGCCGAGATAGGCCGCCGCCAGCCGCGCCTGCCCCTCATGCATGGCGCGGCCGGTGACGGTGGGGCAGCCCAGCCGGCGCGCGGCGGCGATCAGCGGCGTCACCTCCGGGTTGGGGATGACATCGGCCACCACCTGGCCGGGGCGCAGCGCGGCCGGGTCCAGCGGCAGCGCATCGCCGGGGCGGAGGCCGAGCGGCGTGGCGTTGACGACGATGTCCCGCCCCTCCGGCCCGGCCGCGCCGGTGGAGACGGGCAGCGCCGGGAAGGCTTCCGCCAGCCGGGCCGCCAGCGCCTCCGCCCGGCCCGGCGCCGCGTCCCGCAGCGCCAGATGCGCCACCCCCGCCCGCGCCAGGGCAAAGCCGATGGCCCGCCCCGCCGCGCCGCACCCCACCAGCAGCACCCGCGCGCCGTGCGGGGTGTGGCCGGCGCGCTCCAGCCCGTCGCGGAAGCCTTCTCCATCGAACATCTCGCCCTCCCACCCGCCATCGGGGCGGCGGCGGGCGGTGTTGACGGTGCCGGTCAGGGTGGCGGTCGGGCCCAGCGCGTCCAGCAGCGGCAACGCCGCCGCCTTGTGCGGCATGGTGATCACCAGCCCGTCGAGATTGCCGATGCGCCGCAGCCCGGCCCAGACCTCCGGCAAGGCCCCCTCCGGCACCTGTAGGGGCAGGAAGGCGGCATCCCGCCCCAGCCGCGCGAAGGCGGCGTTGAACAGCGCCGGCGAGCGCAGCGGGGCCACCGGGTCGCCCAGGATGGCGTAGAGGCGCGTGGCGCCAGTGATACTACCAGTGATGCCGCCGCTCATGCGCGGCCCGCCGCATCGGCCAGCAGGTCCTCGATCAGCCGCTGCACCGGAAGGGCGGAGCGCGCATCGTTCATCGGCGGGCGTCCTTCCGCGATGGCGGCCAGCACCTCGGCGATCATCGCCTTGTGCGGGCCGTGGTCGAAGGCCATCGGGTCGGCGCCGCCGCCGCCCTCCAGCGCGCCGCCCAGCGTGGTGCTGCCGTCGCACCCGTGCAGCACCAGACGGCTGCCCTCCAGCACCGCCGAGCCCTCCGTCCCCGCCAGCTCGATCCGCTCCGCATAGCCGGGGCGGGCGACGGTGGTGGCGTCCAGCACGCCGATGGCACCGTTCCCGAAGGCGATGGCCGCGGCCACGATGTCCTCCGTGTCGATGCGGCGCAGCGGCGAGGTGCGGGCGAAGCCCATCACCTGCCGGTGCGGCCCGGCCAGGTGCAGCAGCAGGTCGAGCGTGTGGATCGCCTGGGTGAGCAGCACGCCGCCGCCATCGCGCGCGCGCATGCCGCGCCCCGGCGTGGCGAAGTAGGCGGCATCCCGCCACCAGCGGATGGAGGCGCTGGCCGAGAGCAGCCGCCCCAGCGCGCCCGCCTCCACCGCCTGCCGCAGCCGCAGCGCCGCCGGGCGGAAGCGGTGCTGCAGGCAGACGCCGCAGCGCACACCCGCCGCCTCCGCCAGCGCGGCCAGCGCCTCGCCCTCCGCCACGTCGAGGGCGAGCGGCTTCTCGACGATCATGTGCCGCCCCGTGGCGGCGACGGCCCGCGCCACCTCCAGGTGGCTGCCGGGCGGCGTCAGGACCAGCACCAGCCCCAGGCCGGGCTGCTCCAGCAGCGCCTCCCGCGTCGGGAAGACCGGAACGCCCCACTGCGCGGCGAAGGCGGCCCGCCGCTCCGCCGAGGGCGCGTGGCCGCCCATGATCCGCACCGCGCCCTCCGCCTCCAGCTCGCGCAGCGCCAGCATGTGCGGCTTCACCGCCATGCCGAGGCCGACCAGCCCGACGCCCACCGCCTCCACCCCGCTCATCGTGTGAAGGCCGCCGGCCGCTTCTCGTTGAAGGCGCGGATGCCCTCCAGGTGGTCGCCTGCGCTGAAGCACAGCACGTTCATCTCGTTCTCATAGGCGAGGCCGGCCGTCAGCGGCGCTTCCATGGCCATCCGCAGCGAGGCCTTCACCGCCTGCACGGCGACGGGGCTGAAGCCCGCCAGCCGCGCCGCCAGGGCGCGGGCGCGCGGCAGCAGCCCAGCCGGCGGCACCACCTCGTGCACCAGCCCGAGCCGCAGCGCCTCCGCCGCCTCCACCGGCTCGCCCAGCAGCAGCAGCCGCGCGGCCGCCGCCTGGCCGACCAGCCGCGGCAGCAATTGCGAGGCGCCGCCGCCGCCCACCCAGCCGCGCTCCACCTCGGGGAAGCCGATGCGCGTGCCCTCGGCGGCCACGCGCAGGTCGGCGCCCAGCGCCAGCTCGGCGCCGCCGCCCAGCGTCCAGCCCTGCAGCGCCGCCACCACCGGCTTGCGCAGGAGGCGGATCTCCGCCGCGTATTCCACGCGGTTGCGGAAGTGCCAGGCGGTGGGATAGGCGGCCAGCGCGTTGAGGTCGCTGCCGGCGCAGAAGGCACGCTCGCCGGCGCCGCGCAGCAGCACGGCGCGCACCGCATCATCCTCGTTGATCCGGCGGACATGGCCGGCGAATTGCCGCGCCATCTCGGGCGTGACCGCGTTGTGCTTCGCCGGCCGGTCGATCACCAGCTCGGCGATGCCATCGGCGCAGTCCAGCGTCACCGCACCCTGCATGGCCTCGTCCCCCTCCCGCTGTTTCTTCTGCCGTTGATTATAACGTTCCAATTTGCGCGCGGGGAAGCCCCGGCCGGGCTTGATCGGAACGTTCCAATGCAGGATGAATCGGGCAAGGCGACACAGGGGAGGAGAAAGCCATGAGGCGGATGAGCGCGGCCGAGGCGGCCCTGCTGCTGCGGGATGGCGACACACTGCTGATCGGCGGCTCGGGCGGCGGCCACGCGGTGCCGGATGCGCTGCTTGCCGCCATCGGCGACCGCTTCCGCCAGAGCGGCCACCCGCGCGGCATCACCGCCCTGCATCCGGTGGGGCTGGGCGACGGCAAGACGCGCGGCGCCGGGCACCTGGCGCAGGAGGGGCTGCTGAAGCGCGTCGTCTCCGGCACCTTCGTCAACAGCCCCGGCATCGCCAGGCTGGCGCTGGAGGACAAGATCGAGGCCTACACCCTGCCGCAGGGCTCGCTCTCCCAGCTGATGCGGGAGATGGCGGCGGGGCGGCCGGGGCTGATGACGCGGATCGGCCTGCACAGCTTCGCCGACCCGCGGCTGGAGGGCGGGCGGCAGAGCCCCAGCGCGCGGGAGGATCTGGTCGAGCTGGTGCAGTTCCGCGGCGAGGAATACCTGTTCTACCGCCCCTACGCGGTGGATGTGGCGCTGGTGCGCGGCTCCGCCGCCGACGAGGACGGCAACATCTCCATGGAGCACGAGGCGGTGACGCTGGAGATGCTGAGCATCGCCCAGGCGGCGCGGCGCTCGGGCGGGCTGGTCATCGCGCAGGTCAAGCGCATCGTGCCGCGCGGCAGCCTGCACCCCAAGCTGGTGAAGGTGCCGGGCATCCTGGTCGATGCGCTGGTGGTCGAGCCGGAGCAGTGGCAGACCTTCGAGACGGAGGACAGCCCCGCCTATTCCGGTCATCAGCGCGTGGCGCTGGAGGACATCCCCCGCCTGCCGCCGGGGCCGCGCCGCGTTGTCGCCCGGCGCGGCGCCTGCGAGCTGTTCGAGGGCGCCATCTGCAACCTCGGCTCCGGCATCTTCACCGGCATGGCCAATGTGGCGGCGGAGGAGGGCGTGCTGCGCCGCGTCTGCCTGACCAACGAGCAGGGCAACATCGGCGGCGCGCCGGCCAGCGGCAACGAGGCCGGCGCCGCCCGCTCGCCCGACGCGCAGGTGGACCAGCCCTACCAGTTCGACTTCTACGATGGCGGCGGGCTCGACCTCGCCTTCCTCTCCTTCGCCGAGTTCGACGCGGAGGGCAATGTGAACGTCTCGCGCTTCGGCGGGCGGATCGTCGGGCCGGGCGGCTTCGTCAACATCAGCCAGGGGGCGAAGTCGGTCATCTTCGGCGGCACGCTCACCGCCAATGGCGCGCCCAAGGCGGTGCAGCGCGTGGAGCAGGTCACCTTCTCCGGCGCCTATGCGCGCCAGCGCGGCCAGCCGGTGCTCTACGTGACGGAGCGCGCCGTGTTCCGCCTCGGCGCGGAAGGGCCGGAGCTGGTCGAGATCGCGCCGGGGATGGATCTGGAGAAGGACGTGCTGGGGGTGATGGGCTTCCGCCCGCGCATCGCGCCGGAACTGCGGGAGATGGACCCCGCCCTGTTCGCCGAGGCGCCGATGGGGCTGGCCCACCGCCTGCCGCCGGCGCGGCCGCGCGCCGCGCTGCGCCGCCTCGGCATGGCAGAGGCGGCGGATTGAGCTGCAAAGCCCTGGGCAGCAAAGCCCTGGGCGGCGGGCCTCAGGGCGCCGCGAGGAAGGCGATGATGTCCTTGCGGTCCTGCTCGGCCGCCACGCGCTGCACCATGCGGGTGCCGCGCGCCACGCCGGTCGGGTTGGCCAGGAAGGCGCCGAGGGTCTCGGGCGTCCAGCTCTGGCCCAGCGCCTTCAGCGCCGGCGAGTAGTTGTAGCCCTCGACGCTGGCCGATGCGCGGCCGACCACGCCCTGCAGCGTGGGACCGACGCCGTTGCGCGGCTGCGCCACCTGGTGGCAGGACTGGCACTGGCGCTGGAACAGGGTGCGGCCCCGCGCCGCATCCCCCTCCTCCGCGCGGGCGGAGGGGGCGGCGAGCAGGGCGGCGCCAAGCAGGGCAGCAATGGGCAGGGCGGCGGCGGACAGGCGACAGGCGATCATCAGGCGGCTCCGAGGCGGGTCTTGGAAAGCGGCAGGCTGCGGATGCGCTGGCCGGTCAGCGCGGCCACCGCGTTGACCACGGCGGGCGGCACGCCGGGCAGGCCCGGCTCGCCGATCCCGCCCATCGGCGCGCCGCTCTCGACGATGCGCACATGCACGCGCGGCATGCGGTCCGGCGGCAGGATCGGGTAGCCGTCGAAATTGCGGGCCTGCGGTGCGCCATCGGCATAGACCACCTCCTCCAGCAGCGCCGAGGAGAGGCCGAGCGCCACGGCGGAGTTCACCTGCGCCTCGATGATGGCCGGGTTGACGATGCGGCCCGGGTCGATCGCCACCCAGACATCGTGCACCACCACCTCGCCGCCCTTCAGCGAGACCTCGGCGATGGTCGCCACCTCGCTGCCGAAGGGCGAGGCCATGGCGACGCCGCGGGCGCGCCTGGTGCCGTCCGCCGCCTCGTAGGGGCCGCGCTTCCAGCCGCCCGAGAGGTCGGCCACCGCCTCCAGCAGCGCCTTGTGGCGCGGCTTCCCCGCCAGCAGGCGCAGGCGCAGCGCGTAGGGGTCCTGGCCGCCGGCCTCGGCCATCTCGTCGAGGAAGGCCTCGTAGAAGAAGTCGTTCATCGAGTGGCCGACGGAGCGCCAGAAGCCGATGACCGCCGGGTGCTTCACCGGCACCTGCGCCACGCGGCGGTTGGGGATGGCGTAGGGCTTGCCGGCGATGCCCTCCACCACCGAGGGGTCGGCCGCGCCGGGCTTCGTGCCGAAGTAGCGGCCGATCGGCCCCTCGCCCACCGCCTCGGCCTCCAGCGCCACGGGCATCCCGTCGGCGCCGAGGCCGGCGCGGAAGCGCGCCAGCCCCATCGGCCGCAGCGCATCGCGCAGGAACTCCTCCTCGCGGCTCCAGATCAGCTTCACCGGGCGGCCGGTCGCCTTGGCAAGCTGGATGGCCTGCGGGAAGGGGTTGGCCGCGTCGTAGAGGAAGTGGCGGCCGAAGAAGCCGCCCAGCATCGGCGAGTGGATCCTCACCTTCTCGGGTGCGATGCCGGCCAGCTGCGCGGCGACGCGCTGGAACATCTCCGGCGCCTGGTTGGGCAGCCAGAGGTCGAGCGTGCCATCGGCGTTCCAGCGGGCGAGGGCCGAGGGCGGCTCGAGCTGGCCATGCGCCAGGTAGGGCGCGTCATAGGTCGCCTCGACGGTGCGGGCAGCGCCCTTCAGCGCGGCGGCGGCATCGCCCTCCGTCTCGGCGGCGTTGCCGGGGCCGGGGGCGGCGGCCAGGGCGGCGCGCATCCCCTCCGAGGAGAAATCGGCCGGCAGGGCGTTGCGCGCCTCGGCGGCGGGGGCGGTCCAGGTGACCTCCAGCGCCTCCGCCGCGCGGCGGGCGCGCCACCAGCGGTCCGCCACCACGGCCACGGCGCCCGGCAGGCGGTGAATGGAGTGCACCCCCGGCATCGCCCGCACCGCCGCCTCGTTGGCGATGGCGCCGGGCTCGCCGCCCAGGCGTGGCGCGTGCTGCACGGCGGCCTGCAACATGCCCTCCACCGCCATGTCGATGGCGTAGGTGGCCTTGCCGGTGGATTTCTCCCGCACGTCCAGCCGCGCGACCGGCTTGCCGATCCAGCGGAAATCCTTCTCCGCGCGCAGCGCCACGCCCTCGGGCACCGGCAGCGCGGCGGCCTCGGTGGCCAGCGCGCCATAGTCCAGCGTGCGGCCGGAGGCGGCATGGACCACCCGGCCCGGCGCGGTGGAAAGGCTCTCCGGCGGCACGCCGAGGCGCGTGGCGGCGGCCTGCAGCAGCATGTGCCGGGCGCTGGCGCCAAGCTGGCGCATGGTGGCGTAGCTGCTGCGCACCGAGTAGCTGCCGCCGGTGATGCGCATGCCGTTCACCACCAGGTAGTCCGCGCCGGGCGGCGCGCATTCCACGGTGAAGCGGGCGGGGTCGGCGTCCAGCTCCTCGCCGACGATCTGCGCCATGGCGGTGGAGACACCCTGCCCGCCCTCGACGAAGGGGCTCTTGAGCAGGATGGCGCCGTCGGGGCGGATCTCGAGGAAGGCGGGCACGCGGGTGCCGGGCTTCGCCGCGGCGGCTGCGGCCTGGGCGCGGGCGGGGGCGGCGCGCAGCGCGGCGCCCAGCACCAGCGCGCCGAGCGAAGCGCCGAGCAGGCCGCGGCGGGAGAGGTTGAGCGGCCGGTCCTCGGGCAGCGCGTCGCGCAGCGCGAGGGCCTCGACCAGGGCGGGGGGCGTGATGGCGTTCATGGCGCGATGCTTCCCGCTCAGCCTTGCGCGGCCTGCCGCGTGGCGGCGGCGATGGCGTTGTAGGTGCCGCAGCGGCACAGATTGGTCATGGCGGCGGCGATGTCCTCGTCCGAAGGCTGCGGCGTCTGCTTCAGCAGCGCGGTGGCCGCCATCACCTGGCCGGACTGGCAGTAGCCGCATTGCGGCACCTGCTGCGCCACCCAGGCCTCCACCACCTTCCGGCCCACCGGGTCCTCGCCGATCGCCTCGATGGTGGTGACGGGCAGGCCGGCGACGCTCTCCACCGGCGTGACGCAGGAGCGCGTCGGCTGGCCGTCCACCAGCACGGTGCAGGCGCCGCACTGCGCGGCGCCGCAGCCATACTTGGTGCCGGTCATGCCGAGCTCGTCGCGGATCACCCAGAGCAGGGGGGTGTCGGCCTCGGACTCCACGCGGCGCGGCGTGCCGTTGATGATCAGTTCCATGGGGACCGTCCTTCGGGGGAAGCGGGGCAGCAGGAAGCGGGGTGGGCGAAGGCTGGCGGCGCCGGCTGGCAGGCCGGGCGGGGCCAGGGGAAAAGCGGTTGCGGCCCTGTCGCGCCCGGCGGCGAGGCCCTACACAGGAGGGCGGGCCGGGCTGGCAGAACCAGACGGTTCGGGTTTAGCCAAGCCCCGGCCAGGATGTCAAACCAAATGGTTCGGTCAGGGCGGAAGCCCGGCAGGAGCGGGGCACCACGGGAGCGGGTCAGGGCAATGTCACCGGCGGACGAGACGACGCGCACGCGCATCCTGGAGGCGGCCCTGCGGGAATTCGCCGATCACGGCATCGCCGGCGCACGCATCAACCGCATCGCCGCGGCGGCGCGCACCAGCAAGGAACGGCTCTACGCCTATTTCCACGACAAGGAGGAGCTGCTGGAGACCATCAAGGCCCAGCAGATGGCCGAGATCGCCCGTGCCGTGCCGATGGACCCCGCCGACCTGCCCGGCTATGTCGGCCGGCTGTTCGACCACTTCCAGCGCCACCCGGACCACCACCGCATCGCCGCCTGGTGCGCCCTGGAGGACACCGGCCAGAGCCTGCCGGAGGACCATCCCCGGCTGGCCGCCTACCGGGCCAAGGTGGAGAAGCTGCGCGGCGCGCAGCAGGCGGGGCTGATCGACGCGGGCTGGGACCCGGCGGCGCTGCTCAGCCTTCTCATCGCCCTCGCCCGCAGCTGGTGCCACATGCCGAAGGAAGTGCGCCAGCTGGCCGGGGCGGCGGAGCCGCCGCTGGCGCCGCACCCGCTGGCGCTGCCCCCATTGGCGCTCCACCGGGCGGCGGTGGTGGAGGCCGCCCGCCGCCTGCTCCGGCCGCCGGGCTGAGGCCGGCCGCCGCCCTCAGAGCCCGTTGAGCGGCACCTTGAGGAAACGCCGGCCGGCGCCGTCGGCCGGCGGGAGCTGGCCCGCCTGCATGTTCACCTGGATCGAGGGGATGATCAGCCGGGGCATCGCCAGGGTCGCGTCCCGCGCGGTGCGCAGGGCGACGAACTCCTCCTCCGTCACGCCGTCCCGCACATGGATGTTGTGCGCCCGCTCCTCGGCCACCGTCGTCTCCCAGCGGATCGGGCGCCCGTTGGGGCCGTAGTCGTGGCACATGAACAGCCGCGTCTCCGGCGGCAGGGCCAGCACGCGGCGGATCGAGCGGTAGAGGGCATGGGCGTCGCCGCCGGGGAAATCGGCCCGCGCGGTGCCGCCATCGGGCATGAACAGCGTGTCGCCGACGAAGGCGGCATCGCCGATCACATGCGTCATGCAGGCGGGGGTGTGGCCCGGGGTGCTGAGCGCGGTGCCGCGCAGGGCGCCGATCTCGTAGGTGTCGCCGTCCTGGAACAGGTGGTCGAACTGGCTGCCGTCGCGGCGGAACTCGGTGCCCTCGTTGAACACCTTGCCGAAGGTGTCCTGCACCGCGCGAATGCCCTCGCCGATGCCGATGCGGCCGCCCAGGCGCTGCTGGATGTAGGGCGCCGCCGAGAGATGGTCGGCGTGCACATGCGTCTCGATGAGCCATTCGAGGTGCAGCTTCTCGCGCCGGATGTGCTCGATGACGGCATCGGCCGAGGCGGTGGAGACGCGGCCGGCGGCGTAGTCGAAATCCAGCACGCTGTCGATCACGGCGCAGGACAGCGAGGCCGGGTCACGCACCACGTAGCTGATGGTGTTGCTCTCCTTGTCGAAGAACGGCGTGATCCGTGGCGTGGCGCCGGGGCTCGGCGCTTCGGACGCTGGCGTCATGGGCCCTCTCCTCCTCCGGGCCGGCCCGTCGGTGGCCGGCGGCGGATCATGCCGCCGCCGGCCGGCCGCGCGCAAGCGTGGCAGGATCGGATGGGGGCGGCGGACCGGCTCAGTCCGCCACCCGGGCGCGGTTGCGCAGCAGCATCGCGGCCAGCAGCGTCAGCGTGGCGGCGGCGATGAAGCCCAGCGCGATCGGCCGCTCCAGCAGCGCCGTCAGGTCGCCATCCGAGATCAGCAGGCCCTGGCGCAGCGAGCGCTCGAAGGTCGGCCCCAGCACATAGGCCAGCACCAGCGGCCCAAGGTCGAACCCACCGCGCCGCAGCACGAAGCCGAGCAGGCCGAAGCCCACCGCCAGCAGCACGTCGAAGCTGGCGAGGTTGGTGCTGTAGACGCCGATGACGCAGATGGAGAGGATGGCCGCCGCCATGAAGCGGCGCGGGATCTCCAGCGCCCGCACGAACAGCCCGACCAGCGGCAGGTTCAGCACCAGCAGCAGGACATTGCCGAGATACATGGAGGCGATGACGCCCCAGTAGATCTCCGGCTGCCGCTCCAGGATCATCGGCCCCGGCTGCACGCCATGGATCAGCAGCGCGCCCAGCAGCAGCGCCGTCACCGCATTGGCCGGGATGCCGAGGGTGAGCAGCGGGATGAAGGCGCCCGCCGTGCCGGCATTGTTGGCCGCCTCCGGCCCCGCCACGCCCTCCACCGCGCCGCGGCCGAATTCCTGCGGGCGCCGCGCCAGCCGCTTCTCCACCGCGTAGGAGAGGAAGGAGGCCAGCACCGCACCGCCCCCGGGCAGCAGCCCCACCAGGAAGCCGAGGCCGGTGCCGCGCAGCACCGGCGCCACGGAGCGGCGCGCCTCCTCCCGGCTGGGCAGGAAGCCGAGCAGCGAGGAGGGCGGGCGCAGGATCTCCGAGCGGCCAGCCGGCACCAGCGCCAGGAACAGCAGCTCCGACAGGCCGAACAGGCCAAGCGCCAGCGGCGTGATGTTGATGCCGTCCACCAGCTCGGGGATGCCGAAGGTGAAGCGCGGCGTGCCGGCGATGGGGTCGATGCCGACCGCCCCCAGCAGCAGGCCGAGCAGCGCCATCAGCGCCGCCTTGGCCAGCCCCGAGGCGGCGAAGAAGGCGATGAGCGACAGCCCCGCCAGCATCAGCGCCGCGTATTCCCACGGCCCGAAGGCGATCACCAGCTCCGCCAGCGGCGGCGAGAGCAGCATGACGCCGAGGATGCCCACCGTGCCGGCGAAGAAGGAGCCGATGGCGGCGATGCCGAGCGCCGCCCCCGCCCGCCCCTTGCGCGCCATCTCGTAGCCGTCGAGGCAGGTGACGACGGAGGAGGCCTCGCCGGGGATGCGCATCAGCACCGAGGTCAGCGTGCCGCCATAGGCCACGCCGTAGTAGATGCCGGCGAGCAGGATGATGGCGCCCGTCGGGTCCAGCTTCAGCGTGATCGGCAGCAGCAGCGCGATGGTGGTGGCGGGGCCGAGCCCCGGCAGCACCCCCACCACCGTGCCAAGCACCGCGCCGAGCAGGCAGAGGCTCAGATTCTGCCAGGTGGAGAGCACGGCAAAGCCGTGCAGCAGCCCGTCCATCATGGCCTCACGCCCCCCGCAGCAGGCCGAGGCCGGAGAGCGCGTGCTCCACCGGCCCGGGCGGGAAGGGCACGCCGAGCAGCGTGCCGAACAGCAGCACCGTGCCCGCCGTCAGCGCCACGGCGTAGGGGCCGGCGGTGCGCCAGCGCGCACCCTCGCCCAGCCGCAGCATCAGCAGCACCGCCAGCAGCATCGGCAGGATGAAGCCGGCATAGGGCAGCGCCAGCGCCACCCCCAGCATGGCCGCCGCATAGGCCAGGAAGGTGCGGCTGCGGTGCGGCGCCGCGCCGCCCTCCGCCTCGGCCGTGGCGTCGCCCGGCCAGGCCAGCACCGCCAGCGCGGCGAGGCCGATCAGCACCAGCAGCACCTGCGGCACCAGCCCGGGGCCGGGGCCGTCCCAGCCCCAGCGCTCCAGCCGCGATGCCTCCCGCCAGCCGAGTAGGGCGAAAGCGAGGCCGCCGAGGGCGACCCAGCGCGCGGTCCGTGTCATGCCGCCGCTCAACGCTTCCGCGCCAGGCCGGCCTCGCGCAGCTCGGGGCCGAAGCGGTCATGCGCCTCGCGCACCGTGCGCTCGAACTCGTCCGGCTGCATCACCGCCGGCACCATGCCGAAGCGGCCGAGGATCTCCGCCAGCGCCGGCTTCCGCGCGGCTTCCAGGAAGGCGCGGCTCAGCACCGCCAGCCGCTCCTCCGGCACGCCCTTGGGCGCGATGAAGCCGATCATGGAATCCACCACCACGTCGTGGCCCTGCTCGCGCAGCGTCGGCACGTCGGGGTACTCCTTCCAGCGGCCGGCGCTGGCCGAGGCGAGCAGGCGCAGCCGGCCGGATTGCAGCGCCGGCAGCATCTCGGGCGGGTTCTGGATCACCGCGTCCACATGCCCGCCCAGCGCCGCCGTCACCGCCTCCGCGCCGGAGCCGAAGGGGACGAACTGGAAGCGCGCCCCCGCCTTCCGCCCCAGGTCGAACATGCCGATGTTGTTGGGTGCGCCGGTCGCCGCGAAGGTGGTGCGCTTCGCCTTCGCCGCGGCGAGCAGGTCGGCGATGCTCCGGTGCGGCGATTCCGCGCGCACGGCGATGCCGTAGAGGTAGCGCGCGAAGGCGGGCAGGAAGGTGAAGCTGTCGGCGCTGTAGGGCACGTCCAGCATGTGCGGCGCGATGGCCAGGCCGGCGAGGCCGGTGGTGCCCAGCGTGTAGCCATCCGGCCGCGCCGCCGCCACCTGCTGCGGCCCCACCGTGCCCTGCCCGCCGGGGCGGTTCACCACCTGCAGCGGCACGCCGAGGATCTTCTCCGCCTCGGCGGCGATGGCGCGGGTGGAGACGTCGGTGGAGCCGCCCGGCCCGTACTGGACGATGACGGAGATCTCGCGCTCCGGCCAGGTGGCGGCGCGGGCGAGGCGCGGGGCGAGCAGGGCGGCGGGCGCGGCCGCCAGCAGGGTGCGTCGTTGCATGGTTCTTCCTTCCTCCCGGGATGAGCGGCCCGGCGCTTGGCGCGCCTGGACCAGGGGCGGCGCGCTCAGGGCATGTAGCTGCCGCCGCCGACGTCGATGGTGGTGCCGGTCAGGTAGCCGGCGTCGTCCGAGGCGAGGAAGCGGACCACCGCCCCCACCTCCGCCGGCTCCCCCAGCCGGGCGAGCGGGATGCGGGCGATGAAGGCCTCGTTCATCCCCGGCGCGGCGCCGGCCACCATGTCGGTCGCGATGCGCCCCGGCGCCACGCTGTTGACGGTGATGCCGAAGGGCCCCAGCTCCGCCGCCAGGTTGCGGGCGAAGCCCATCAGCCCGGCCTTGGAGGCGCCGTAATAGGCGCCGGTGATGCTGCTCGGCACATGCGCCGCCTGGCTGGTCATCATGACGATGCGGCCCCAGCGCCGGCGCTTCAGCACCGGAATGGCGGCGCGCGAGAGCAGGAAGGGGCCGGTGAGGTTGACGTCCATCACGCGGCGCCATTCCTCGGTCGGGATCTCCTCGACCAGCCGCTTGCGGCCATCGACCTTGGGCGAGATGCCGGCATTGTTCACCAGCACGCCGAGCGCCTCCCACCAGGCGCCCAGCGCCTGCGGCAGGGCGGCGATGGCGGCCTCGTCGGCGACGTCGAGCGGCAGGGCACGGGCGCGGTGGCCGGCGGCGTTCAGCTCCGCCGCGAGCGCCTCCACCCCCTCCAGCACATCGGCCAGGATGACGGGGTGGCCGGCGGCGGCGAGCGCGCGGGCGATGGCGGCGCCGAGGCCGCGCGCCGCGCCGGTGACGAGGGCGACGCGGTCATCGGGGCGGAGGGCGGGAAGGCTCATGGCGTCAGGATCACCTTGCTGGCGGCACGCTGGCGGGAAAGCTCGAACCCCTCGAGGCCGCGCTCGAGCGGCAGGCGGTGGGTGATCATCGGGCGGAACCCCTCCGGGTCGCGCGCCAGCAGCGCCAGCACCCGGTCCCAGGTGCCGCGCGCCGAGCCGTGCGAGGCGCGGAGCTGGTGGCGGTTGCGGACGAAGTCGGTGAGCGGCAGGGCGAGCGGCGCGGCGTGGATGCCGGCCACCACCAGCACGCCGTCGCGCCGCAGCACGCCCAGCGCCCCGGCGATGGAGGGCGGGTGGCCGGTGGCCTCCAGCACCACGTCCACCTTGCGGCCGCCGGTCAGCGCCAGCACCTGCGCGGCGAGCGGCCCCTCCGCCACATCCACCCGGTCCGTGAAGCCGAGTTGCTCCAGCACGGCGAAGCGTGGCGCGTCCGCCCGCCCGGCGACGATCACCTGCCCCGCACCGGCGGCGCGCGCCATGAGCGCCAGCCCCTGGCCGATGGTGCCCGGCCCCAGCACCAGCACCGTGTCGCCCAGCGAGACCTCCCCCACCCGCACCGCCTCGGCGGCGACGGCCAGCGGCTCGACCAGCGCGCCGAGCTCCGCATCCACCGCCGCGGGCAGCGGCAGCACATTGGCGGCGGGCAGGCGCAGCAGGCGGGCGAAGCCGCCATCGCAGGTCAGGCCCAGGGTGCGGCGGCGCTCGCAGCCGCGCGGCTCGCCGCGCCGGCAGGCCGGGCATTCCCCGCAGACGAGGCCGGGATGCGCCGCCACGCGCGTGCCCTCGGCGATGCCGGCGCCAGGGCCGGCGGCGAGCACGCGGCCCGCCATCTCGTGCCCCATGGTCAGCGGCAGGTGCGGCGCCATGTGGCCATAGCCCTCGGTCCACTCATAGGCGTGCACGTCGCTGCCGCAGATGCCCACGGCCTCGATCCGCAGCAGCACCTCGCCCGGGCCGGGGGCGCCGGGCTCCGGCGCGTCCAGCGCCTCCAGCCCGGGCGCGGGGCGCGTCTTGCGCAGCGCCAGCATCAGAACGGCTCGGGGAAGTGGCCGTGATACATGGTGAGCGGCGGCTTGGCGTCCGGGTCGGTCAGCACCTCGATCAGCGCCGGCGCGCCGGAGGCGAAGGCGGCGTCCAGCGCGGCGCCCAGCTCCTCCCCCTTCGTCACGCGGTGCCCGGCGATGCCGCAGGCGCGGGCGATGGCGGCGTGGTCCACCGCGCCGAAATCGCAGGCGATGGTGTGCTCGCCGAACTTCGTGTCCTCGGCATGCTTCTGGAAGCCGAGGATGCCGTTGTTCAGCACCACCACGGTGACGGGCAGCGCCAGCCGCTGCAGCGTCTCCAGCTCCGCCCAGGAATGGCCGAAGCCGCCATCGCCGCAGAGGCAGACCACGCGCCGCTCCGGCGCCGCCACCTGCGCGCCGATGGCCAGCGGCACGCCCCAGCCGAGGCCCGCCAGGCCGCGCGGCGTCAGGAAGCGCTGCCCGGCCCGCCGGGCCGTCATGTAGATGTTGATCCAGTTGGAGGAGTAGGAGGCGTCGGCCACCATGATGCCGTCCTCCGGCAGGCGGCGGTCGATCTCGGCGGCGACGCGCTCGGGGCGCACCGGCCCGCCGTCGCGCGCGCAGACGCCGGCCACCAGGGCACGCCACTCTTCGACCGCGGCGCCGATCTGCCGCTCCAGCGCCGGGCGCGCGGCGGCGCGGGCGGCGAGGTCCTGCCGCGCCATCGCCGCGCGCAGCGCCGCCAGCGTGGCGCGCGCGTCGCCCGTCAGGCGCAGCGCCTCGTAGTTGCGGCCGATCTCCAGCGGATCGGGGTCGATGTGGATGTAGCGGGCATCGGGCGGGTAGAGCGTCCAGCTGTCCGTGCCGTTCTGGTTGGTGCGGTTGCCCACCAGCAGCACCACATCGGCCTCCGCCACCAGCGGCCGCAGCGCGCGGGCGCGGGCGCCCTGCCCCATCGTGTTGCCGACGACGCCGACCGAGAGCGGATGCGTCTCCGCCACGCTGCCCTTGCCCATGAAGGTGGTGGCCACGGGCAGGTGCGCCTCCTCCTGCAGCGCCGCCAGCTCCGCCGCCGCGCCGGAGAGATGCACGCCGCCGCCGGCGATGACGATGGGCCGCGCCGCCCCCGCCAGCAGCGCCGCCGCCTCCTCGATGCGGGCGGCCTCCGGCTGCGGCCGGTCCAGCGGGTAGCTGCCGAGATTGGCGCGGCGCCGCGCCACGGGGGCGGCCCGCTCCAGCAGCAGGTCGGCCGGCAGCAGCAGCACGGCGGGGCCCGGCCGGCCGGAGGTGGCGGCGACGAAGGCCATGTCCACATAGTCCTCCAGCCGGTCCGCGCGGTCGATGCGGCGGACGAACTTGGCCACCGGGTCGAACATCTTCAGGTGGTCGAATTCCTGGAAGGCGTTGCGGTCGGCGCTGTCGCGCGTCACCTCCTGCACCAGCGCGATGACCGGCACGCTGGCCTTCAGCGCCTCGGCCAGCGGCGGCACCAGCAGGGTGGCGGCCGGCCCGTTCTGCGCCGTGACGATGCCGACCTTGCCCGAGATGCGCGCATAGCCGTCGGCCATCGTACCGCCCATGTTCTCCTGCCGGTAGACCTTCTGCGCGATGCCGGCATGCGGCGCGGCGAGGTGGAAGGCCGAGGGCAGGCTCTGCCCGAAGGTCAGGGTGACGCCGTGGCGGGCGAGCGCCTCGGCCAGGCGCAGGGCGACGGTCGCGTTCGCCGCGAGGGAGGGGGCGCTGTCTGGCATCCGGAGGTTTCCTCGTGGTATTTGGTGTTTGCTATAGCAAATGCCGGTTTGCTTGACACGTCAAGGGCGCCCCCCGATGAGTCCCGCCGCCATGGATGCCCTTCCCCCGCTTGCCCCCGTCGACCGCGAGGAAAGCCTCGCCGGCAAGGTCTATCGCCGCCTGCGCGCCGCGCTGATGTCCGGCCGCCTCTCGCCCGGCCAGAAGCTGGTGCACCGGCTGCTGGCGCAGGAGATGCAGGTGAGCCCGACGCCGGTGCGCGAGGCGCTGCTGCGCCTGGTCTCGGAAGGCGGGCTCGACCTCGACGCGCGCGGCATCGCCTGGGTGCCGCGCCTGGCGCCGGAGCGCTACAAAGAGATCATGGAGCTGCGGGTGGAGCTGGAAGGCCGCGCCGCCGCCCGCGCCGCCGAGCTGGCCACGCCGGAGGACATCGCCGCGCTGCGCGCCATCCATGCCCGCGTCGCCGAGGGCCGGCTGCGCAACGATGCGCGCATGGTGCTGACCGAGAACGAGCTGTTCCATTTCCACACCATCGCCCTGGCGCGGATGCCGGTGCTGCAGCGCATGGTGGAGAGCCTCTGGGTGCAGGCCGGCCCCACCATCAACCTGCTGTTCACCGTGCCGCGCCCCGTGGCGCCGCAGGACCACCCGCATGTGGCGCTGCTCGCCGCGCTGGCGGCGCGCGACCCCGTCGCCGCCCGCGCCGCCGTGGAGCGCGACCTGCGCGAGCATGGCGCCGTGCTGGCGGACATGCTGGCCCGGCCCGCCGCGCCGGCCGGCTGAGCACGCGCCCGCCGCCAACCTTCCCGCCCAAGTCCCCGCCCCGGCCAGCCGGGGCGGCTCCCGCCAGAGTCCTCACCTTGCCGGCGGGAGGCCGGCAGCGCCGTAGGGCCGGCCGCCGCGGCAGCCCGGGAGGCCGCCCTGCCGGGGCGCGGCGCCGGGCGGAGGCACCCGGAGGCACCGCATTCTTGCCCGATGGATGCGCGCCAGTGCGGCGGAGGCCGCGCTGCCCTGGCGGATCGAGGACTTTGGCGGGGGCAGCGGAAGCGCCCGTCCCGCTGGAGCGGACCCGGGGGAAGTGGCCTGGGCGCCCATGGCCGGCGCTGACATTGCCACCGGCTGAGAAGCCGACATATATCGCGCATCCCGCACGGGCACCGGGTCCGCAGGGACGATCGGAGGAGGGTGTGGAGAGCGGCGAGGAGATCCGGTTCGGCGGCTTCACCCTGCTCCCCCGCCGCAAGCGGCTGCTGCGGGAGGGTGAGCCGGTCCGCATCGGGCAACGGGCGCTCGACCTGCTGATCGCGCTGGCGCAGCGGCCGGGCGAGGTGCTCGACCGCGACGCGCTGCTCCCCGCCGTCTGGCCCGGCCGCCACATCGAGGACTCCAACCTGCGCGCCCAGGTCGCCGCGCTGCGCCGGGCGCTCGGCGAGAGCGAGGCGGAGGCGCGCCACGTGCTCACTGTGCCGGGCCGCGGGTACAGCTTCGTCGCGCCGCTGGAGACAGGGCCGGCGCCCCCCGTTCCACGCCCCGCCACACCGCCGGCGGCGGCCACGCTGCCGGTGCGGCTGCAGCCCGTGCTGGGCCGCGAGACCGATATCGGCCTCATCGCCGGGCGGTTGCGGGAGCACCGCTTCGTCAGCGTCACCGGCGCGGGCGGCATCGGCAAGACCACCGTGGCGTTGTCCGTCGCGCGGCGGCTGGCGGCGGAATACGCACAGCCGCCGCTGTTCATCGACCTCGGCACCCTGACCGACGGCGCGCTGGCGCAGGGCCGGGTCCTCGCCGCGCTGGAGGCGGAGGGGCGGGCCGAAGGCGGCCTCGCCGCCGCGCTGGCCGGGGCGCACCGGCTGGTCATCCTGGACAGCTGCGAGCCGGTGATCGGCGCCGCCGCGCGCCTTGCGGAACACCTCCTCCAGTCGGCGCCGCGGCTGCATGTGCTGGCCACCAGCCGCGAGCCGCTGCGGGCCGAGGGGGAATGGACCTACCGCCTGCCCTCGATGGAGGCGCCGCCGCCCGGCGCCGCGCCGGGCGCGCGAGAGGCGATGGGCTTCCCCGCCATCGCCCTGTTCGTCGAGCGGTTGCAGGCCGCCGGCGCCATGCCGGCGCTCACCGATGCGGAGGCAGGGCTGGTGGCGCAGATCTGCCGCCAGCTGGACGGCATTCCGCTGGCCATCGAGCTGGCCGCCACCCGCGCCGCCCAGCTCGGCCTGCAGGCCCTGGCGGAGCGGCTGGGCGACCGCTTCCGGCTGCTGATGCAGGGCCGCCGCACCGCCCTGCCCCGCCACCAGACGCTGCGCGCCACGCTGGACTGGAGCCACGGCCTGCTGCCGCCGGAGGAGCAGCGCCTGCTGCGCCGGCTCGCCGTGTTCCAGGGCTGCTTCACGCTGGAGGCGGCGCTGGCCGTCGGCGCCGACGAGGGAGAGACGGAGGCCGAGATCATCGACCGCCTCGGCAGCCTGCTGGACAAGTCCTTCCTCGCCCTGCAGGCGCGGCCGGGCGGCACGGCCTATCGCTGCCTCGACACGACGCGGCTCTACCTGGCCGGCAAGCTGGAGGAGGCGGGCGAGGCGGAGGCCACCGCGCTGCGCCACGCCAGCCATTTCGAGGCGGTGTTCCGGCGGGCCGAGGCGCTGTGGGCCGCCGTGCCGGTGGCCGAGGCGCGCGCCCGGCTGGCGCCCGACATCGACAACCTGCGCGCCGCCATCGACTGGGCGCTGGGCCCCGCCTGCCAGCGGCGCACCGGCATCGCCCTCACCCTCGCCGGCGTGCCGCTCTGGTCCTCCTTCGGCCTGATCGACGAGACGCGGCGGCGGCTGGACGCGGCCATCGCCGCCTTCCGCGCCGAGGTGGAGCAGGAGCCGCGCCTCGGCATGCGGCTCTACGCCGCGCTCGGCACCATCACGGTATTCCAGTCGGGCACACTGGAATCCGCCTGGGTCAACACGCTGGTCTTTGCCGAGCAGCTCGGCGACGTGGAGCACCAGCTGCGCGCGCTGAACGGGCTGGCGCTCGGCGCCATGCGGCGCGACTACGGCCAGGCGCTGGCCTATGCCCACCGCTTCCGCGACATCGCCTGGGCCTCCGGCCAGCCCGATGACGGGCCTGTGGGGGACCGACTGGTGGGCTACATCCTGCACATGCAGGGCGAGCAGGCAGAGGCGCGCCGGCTGACCGAGGCGATGCTCGCCCGCTACCCGCGCCGGGCGCTGCAGCCGCACCAGAGCAAGCTGAACTTCTACGACCAGCGCATCCTCTCCAAGAGCGTGCTGGCCCGCATCCTGTGGCTGCAGGGCGAGACGGAGGCGGCCCTGGCGCTGGCCGACGAGACGGCGGCCGAGGCGCGCGCGCTGGAGCACCCCTTCAGCCATTTCTTCGCCCTGGCGCTGGGCGCGGGGCCGGTGGCCTTCCTGGCGGGCGACATGGCGCGCGCCGCCGCGGTGCGCGCCAGGATGCTGGGCGAGCTGCGGCAGACCCAGGCCTGGGTGCTCTGGGGCGAGAGCTACCGGGCGCTGGAGTGGATTGCCGCCGGCCGGATGGAGGAGGGCCTGGCGCAGCTGCGCGAGCGCATGGCGGGCATGGCGCCCACCGCCTTCAGCGCGCGGCTGCCGATCCTGCATGCCGGCGTCGCCACGGCGCTGCTGCGCCTGGGGCGGCCGGCGGAGGCGCTGGTGGCGGTCGAGGCCGCGCTGGCCGATGCGCGCGGCTGCGGCGAGGCCTGGTTCGAGCCGGAATATCTCCGCCTGGGCGGCGAATGCCGGCTGGCGCTGGGGGATGCGGGCGCGGCGGCGGCGGCGTTCCGCGCGGCGCTGGCGCTGGCGGCGCGACAGGCGGCGCCCGCCTGGTCGCTGCGCGCCGCCACCAGCTTCGCCCGGATGCGGCGGGAGTGTGCGTCAGATCCGGCGGCGGAGGCACTGCTGGCCGGCATCGTCGCCCGCTTCCCGCCGCGGGCCGACACGCCCGATCTGCGCGCGGCGCGCGCGCTGCTCGGCGACGGTTGAGGGCAGGATCGGCCAAGCGGACCGCCCGCGCCCCTTACCATGCTGCGCCTCCGCCGGATGGCGGATGGTGATGGCCAGGGCGAGGATCGCGGCGTGTCGTTCGGGGCGGGCAATGGCGGCGCGGGCAGGCTGGCCGGCAAGGTGGCGCTGGTCACCGGCGGCTCGCGCGGCATCGGCCGGGCGGCGGCGCTGGCCCTGGCGGAAGCCGGCGCGGCGGTGGCCATCAGCTTCCGCCACGATGCCGACCGCGCCGCCGAGGTGGTGCGCGCGATCGGGCGGCGCGGCGGGCGGGCCGCCGCCTACCAGGCCGACCAGGGGCGGGCAGACGACATCCACCGCATGGTGCGCGCCGTGCGCGAGGAGTTCGGCGCGCTCGACATCCTGGTCAACAACGCGGCGCATTTCGTCACCGGCCCGGTGGACGACCCGGATATCGACGGCGCGGCCCTGGCGGCGCAGGCGGCGGTGAACATCGGCGGCGTCTTCACCGCCATCCGCGCGGCGGCGCCGCTGATGCGGCCGGGCGGGCGGATCATCACCATGGGCTGCGCCGTGGCCGGCTTCGTCGGCGGCGCGGGGCTGGCCGACTATGCCGCCACGCGGGCTGCGGTGGTCGGCTTCAGCAAGGGCGCGGCGCGCGACCTCGGGCCGCTCGGCATCACCGTCAACGTGGTGCAGGCGGGGCCGATCAACACCGAGCACAACCCGGCCGACGGCCCCTTCGCGGCACCGCAGCGCTGCGGCACCGCGCTCGGCCGCTTCGGCGAGCCGGAGGAGGTGGCGGCCGGCATCCTGTTCCTGGCCAGCCCGGAGGCCTCCTTCGTCACCGGGGCGGTGCTGGCGATCGACGGCGGCTACGGCGCCTGAGCGGCCACCCGTCGCCGGGCTTGGCAGGGCAAGGCGCCCCGGCGCATTTTGCGCGCATGTCAACGCATGAACCCCGCCGGCCCATCTGGCGGATTCTCCTGGCCCTGGCGCCGGCCCTGGCGGCCGCGCCGGCCGGCGGCGCGGCGGAGCTGCGCATCGGCATGGCGGTTTCGCCAACCACGCTGGACCCGCATTTCCACGCCGACGCGGCCAATTTCGCCCTGCAGCGGCATCTCTTCGAGGCCCTGCTGCAATGGAGCCATGACGGCCGCCTGCTGCCGATGCTGGCCCGCCAGTGGACACCGCTGGCCGGCGGCGCGGGATGGGAGCTGCGGATGGACCCCGCGGCGCGCTTCGCCGACGGAACGCCGGTGCGGGCCGAGGACGCCGCCGCCAGCCTGCACCGCGCCATGACCATCCCCGACAGCCCCGGCCGCTACACGCCCTTCCTGGTGGGGCTGCGGCGTGTGGAGGTGGCGGCGCCGGACGTGCTGCGCCTGTACACCGACGGCCCGGCGCCGCTGCTGCCGAACGGGCTGACGACCATCCTGGTGGTGCCCGCCCGCATCGCCGCCACGGCAGCGCCGGCCGCGTTCAACGCCGGCGCCGCCGTCCTGGGCAGCGGTCCGTTCCGCCTGCGCGCCTATCGCCGTGGCGAGGGCGCCCTGCTGGAGCGCGACGAGGGCTGGTGGCAGGTCGCCCGGCGGCCGGCACCGGAATGGAAGCGGGTCAGCCTGCGCGTCCTGCCGCAGGACAGCGCCCGGCTCGGCGCGCTGCTGGCCGGGGAGCTGGACCTGATCGAGAACCTGCCGCCGCGCGACGCGCAGGGCGTGGCCGGAACCCTGGGGCTGCGCCTGGTGCGCCAGCCCGGCACGCGGGTGATGTATGTGGCGCTCAACCACCGCCCGGAGCTCCGCCCCGGCGAGGCCAACCCGCTGGCCGACCCGCGTGTGCGGCGCGCCCTCTCCCTGGCGCTGGACCGCACCGCGCTGGCCACCCAGGTGATGGATGGCGAGGCGGCGCCGACCGCGCAGATCATGCCGCCCGGGCGTGACTCAGCCGACCCCGCCCTGCGGCCGGTGCCAGCGGACCGCGCCGGGGCGCGCCGGCTGCTGGAGGAGGCCGGCTGGAGCCGGGGGCTGCGGCTCGAACTGTCCGGCACCACCGACCGCTTCACCAATGACGAGCAGCTGTTGCAGGCCCTGGCGCAGATGTGGCGGCAGGCGGGCATCGAGGTCTCGGTCGAGGCCTCGCCCGCCGTCAGCTTCTTCCCGCGCTACGGCGCCGGGCGGTTCTCGATGGCCCTGTTCGGCTGGCTGACTGGGCCGGGCGAGCCGAACAGCTTCCTCACCGCCCTGCTCGCCAGCCGCGACCCGGCGCGCGGGCGCGGCGCGTTGAACGGCACCGGCTACGGCAATCCGCGCCTCGACGCGCTGATCGACACCGCCCTTGCCACGCCGGGGGCCGGGCCGCGCAACGCGCTGTGGCGGCAAGCGGCGCGCCTTGCCCTCGACGAGGACGTGGCGCTGCTGCCGCTGTTCCACCAGGCCAGCACCTGGGCGATGCGCGCCGGCATCACCTACGACGCGCGGGTGGACAGCCTGACCCTGGCGCTGGACGCGCATCAGGCGGCCGCACCCTGAAGCACGGACTCCGGCGGGGTGGCCCGCGCCGCCGCGGGCCGGCGCCCCTGGCTGCGGCGCCACGCCGCCGGGCTGACGCCCATCGCCCGCCGGAAGCGCTTGGTCAGGTGCGGCTGGTCGCAGAAGCCGCATTCCTGCGCGATCTCGGACAGGCCAAGCGCCGTGCCCAGCATCATCGCCCGCGCCCGCGCCAGCCGCCGCTCGAGGATGAAGGCGTGCGGCGAGGTGCCCAGGCTGGCGCGGAAGGCGCGCGAGAAATAGCCGGCGCTGAGCCCCACCAGCCCGGCCAGGCTGGAGATGGGGATCTCCTCGGCCAGATGCGCGTCCACATGGCGCAGGATCCTGCCGATCTGCCAGGGCGCCAGGCGGCTGGAGAGGGATGCTTGCGGCATGGTCACGGTCCTCGGCAAGGGCGCCCCGTGGCGCCGCTGCCGGGAGAGTTCCGCCGGTGCCCGGCGGGAGCGAGTGAACTGCCGTGAAAAGCTGTGAAGCGCCCCGCTGGAGCATCCTCCGGCCGGGCGGAATCAGCCGGGCCGGAGGATGCTCTGGCTGGCCAGGAAATGCCGCACGCGCGGCGCCTCGGGGCCGGTGTGGAAGCGGTGGAGCTCGGCCTGCAGGTCGGCATCGGCCCGCGCCACGCGGCGGTGCTGGCGCAGGTGCTCGGCCCAGGATTCCACCATGAACCACTCGACCATCAGCGCCGGATCGGCGGCATCCTCGGCCACGCCCCAGCCATAGGCGCCATCGCGCCGCCGCGCGGCGGAGAGGCGATGGATGGCCGCCAGGAACGCGCCCCGCGCCGCGGGCGCGACACGGTACTCGATGAGGACCAGCACTGGCCCCCGGTCCTGCGCCACGGGCGCGGCCAGCAGCGGCTCGGGCCAGTGGTTGGAAGGGGTGAGGTCCGCCTCGCCGCGCGGCAGGGGGATGCGCCGCAGCACCAGGGCCGAGGCCGCCAGCGCCAGCGCGGCCACCCATAGCGTCCAGGGCACGCCGAGCGCCTCGGCCACCGCGCCCCAGAGCAGGCTGCCCGCCGTCATCGCGCCGTTGAACACGGTGAGATAGACCGCCAGCGCCCGGCCGCGCACCCAGTTGGGCAGGATGGCCTGCGCGGTGCCGTTCAGCCCGGTCAGCGCGGCGATCCAGGCCATGCCGAGCAGCACCAGCACCGCCGGCGCCAGGGCGCGCGGCGGCGCGAAGGCGAGCAGCGCCATGACGGCGGCGGTGAGCAGGGCCGAGGCCAGCAACACCCCGCCGATGTCGAGGCGCGCGCGCAGCCAGGGCAGCACCATGGCGCCGAGGATGGCCCCCGCCCCCACCGCGCCCAGCAGCAGGCCGTAATAGCTGGCGTCGCCGCCGAGCAGTTGCCGCGCCACCAGCGGCAGCAGCGCCCAGACCGCGCTGGCCAGCAGGAAGAACAGCGCCGCGCGCAGCAGCACCACATGCAGCTCCCGGCTGGCGCGCGCATAGCGCAGCCCGGCGCGGAAGGCGCCGGCGAAGCGCTCGTCGAGCGGGTCCTCCGCCCGCTTCGCCCGCCGCCAGAGCAGCAGCGCGGCGATGACCACGATATAGCTGGCGACATCCGCCGCATAGGTGACGGCAGCCCCGAAGCTGGCCAGCAGCAGCCCGCCCGCCGCTGGCCCGATGGCGCGGGCGATGTTGATGCCGAGCGAGTTCAGCGCGACCGCGTCGCGCGTGTCGCGCGGGGACACCAACTCCGGCACGATGGCTTGCCAGGTGGGCGCCATCAGCGCGGCGCCGATGCCGCCGAGGAAGGTCAGCCCCGCCAGCGCGGCCACCGAGGCGAGGCCCGCCTGCGCCAGCAGCATCAGCGACAGGCTGACCGCCGCCAGCAGCAGCTGCACGGCGAGGAGGAACTTTCGGCGGTCGAGGATGTCGGCCAGGACGCCGGCGGGGATGGCCAGCAGGAACACCGGCAGCGTGGCGGCGGCCTGGATCAGCGCCACGGCGGCCGGGCCGGCGGCGGCCTCGGTGACCAGCCAGGCGCTGGCGACGTCGCGCATGAAGCTGCCGATGTTGCCGATGACGGTCGCGCCCCAGAGCAGCGCGAAGGTGGGCTGCAGCAGCGGCCCGAAGCCGCCGCGTGCCCGCGGCTCAGCGGCCATGGCCGTGGTACCACGGGACGACCGGGAGAAAGGCGCCGGCGAGGCCCGGATGCTCGTGGAAGGCATCGGCCGTCATGAAACGCTCCTGCCCGGGCGGCAGCGCCCGGCAGCGGTTGGCGATGAAGGTGGCAACCTGGGCGAAGGCGCCGAGCGCCGGCGCGCCGAGCCGGGCCAGCGCGGGATGCCTGTGGGGCAGCAGGCGCGGCATGGCTCAGAAGGCCCAGCAGGAGCAGCCGAGCGCGCCCCAGAAGCCGGCATCCTGCCCGGCGGGCGTGGCGGCGCCCCAGGCGCGGGCATGGCCGTGCCCGTGCACGCCGCAGGCCGTGGCGCAGCAGGCCGCGAGCCGGGCGAAGGCGCCCCGCTTCTCCGGGCCGCGCCGGTCCTGGTAGCCGCCGAAGCGGCGCACGGGAGACCAGTCCGGCATCGCCGGCGGCAGCTCCGGCGCCAGCGGCGCGTAGCCGCCAGTGCCGTGCACGACGCGGCCGCCCACCACCGTCAGCACCGAGGTGATGTCCTGGATCTCGTCGCCGGGAACGTCGAAGTAGTCGCGGTCCAGCACGGCGAGGTCGGCGAGCTGACCTTCCGCGATCTGGCCCTTCCTGCCTTCCTCGTTGGAGAACCAGGCGACCTTCTCGGTCAGCATGCGCAGCGCCGTCTCGCGGTCCAGCGTGTTGCGCTCGGGCGTGATGCGGGTGCCGCCGACGGTGCGCCCGGTGGTGAGCCAGGACAGCGCCACCCAGGGGTTGTAGGAGGCGACGCGCGTGGCATCCGTCCCGGCCGAGACCTTGACGCCCATCTCCAGCATCTTCGCCACGGGGGGCGTGGCCTCGGCGGCGCGGGCGCCGTAACGCTCGACGAAATACTCGCCCTGGTAGGCCATGCGGTGCTGCACCGCGACGCCGCCGCCGAGCCGCGCGATGCGCTCGAGCGACCGCTCGCTCACCGTCTCGGCATGGTCGAAGATCCAGTGCAGCCCGCCGATCGGCGTCTCGGCATCGACCTTCTCGAACACGTCGAGGGCGCGGGCGATGGTCTGGTCGTAGGTGGCATGCAGCCGCCAGGGCCAGCGGTTCTGCACCAGAACCCGCACCACCTGCTCCAGCTCCGGTTCCATCGCGGGCGGCATCTCCGGCCGCTCGACGCGGAAATCCTCGAAGTCGGCGGCGGAATAGACCAGCATCTCGCCGGCGCCGTTCAGGCGGAAATAGTCGTCGCCCTGCCGGTAGGTGTTCTCCGCCGTCCAGCGGAGGAAATCCTCCTTCTCCTGCCTCGGCTTCTGCGTGAACAGGTTGTAGGCGATGCGCACGGTCAGCTGGCCGTCGGCCGCCAGCTTCTGGATGACCTGGTAGTCCTCCGGGTAGTTCTGGTTGCCGCCGCCGGCATCGATGGCGCTGGTGACGCCGAGCCGGTTCAGGTCGCGCAGGAAGTGGCGGGTGGAGTTGAGCTGGTAGTCGAAGGGCAGCTTCGGGCCGCGCGCCAGGGTGGCGTAGAGGATGGTGGCGTTGGGGCGGGCCAGCAGCAGGCCGGTGGGCGTGCCGTCCGGGCCGCGCTGGATCTCGCCGCCGGGCGGGTTCGGCGTGTCCCTGTCGTAGCCCACGGCGCGCAGGGCGGCGGCGTTCAGCAGCGCGCGGTCATACAGGTGCAGGATGAAGACCGGCGTCTCCGGCGCGGCGGCGTTGATCTCGTCGAGCGTCGGCAGCCGCTTCTCCACGAACTGGTGCTCGGTGAAGCCGCCGACGATGCGCACCCATTGCGGCGGCGGCGTGGTGGCGGCCTGCCGCTTCAGCATCGCCATCGCGTCGGCGAGGGAGCGCACGCCGTCCCAGCGCAGCTCCATGTTGTAGTTCAGGCCGCCGCGGATGAGATGCAGGTGGTTGTCGAACAGGCCGGGGATGAGGCGGCGGCCGGCGAGGTCGATCACCCGCGTGCCGGCGCCGGCGGTGGGCAGGATGTCCCGCGCCGCGCCCACGGCGCTGAAGCGGCCGGCGGTGATGGCCACCGCCTCGGGCTGCGGGTTGGCGCGGTCCAGCGTGGTGATCCGGCCATTGTGCAGGATCATGTCGGGGGCGGTGTCGGCGGCCATGGCGGGGCTCCGGCTGGAAAGGGCGGGGCCGGGGGCGGCGGGGCCCCCGGCGGCGGCGCGGCGCGCGGGGGCGGTCATCCGCTGGTGTCGCGGTTGCCCCGGCCCGGCAGCCGGCCGAACAGGTGCTGCGCGCAATCCTCGCGCAGCACCGAGGCGCCAAGGGAATGCCCCGCCAGCAGGCGCTTCGCCACAGGAACGGCCTGCTCGCCGAGCAGGATGCCGAGGAGGCCGACCAGCGCCACCACCGGCGGCGCCGGCGAACGGATGTTGAGCAGGCTGTAGACCACGCCCACCAGCAACCCGGCGCCGAGCGAGAGGAGATAAGGCTTCATCGCGGCCTCCCCGGCGTCGGGTCAGCCCTCGTGGGCGTTGAACATCGTCTTGGCGTAGGTGATGCCGAGGCCGTAGCCGCCGCCCAGCCGCCTGGCGATGCCGGTGGTCATCTCGTAGGTGCCGGTGCGCGCCCAGTCGCGTTGCAGCTCCAACAGGTATTGCAGCGCCGTCATCGGCCGCGCGCCGGCCTGGACCATGCGCTCCACCGCCCGCTCATGCGCCTCGGCCGAGATGTCGCCGCAGGCATCGGCGACGACATACACCTCGAAGCCCTGGTCGAGCGCGGACAGTGCGGGACCTACGATGCAGACGGAGGTCCAGAGCCCGGCCAGCACGATGCGCGGCTTGCCGATGCGGTTGACCTCCGCGATCACCGCCGCGTCCTCCCAGGTGTTCATCGAGGTGCGGTCGAGCAGCGCCTGGCCGGGAAAGGGCGCCGTCACCTCCTCGAACATCGGCCCGGAGAAGGATTTCTCGGCCACGGTGGTGAGGATGGTGGAGACGCCGAAGCCGGCCGCGGCGGCGGAGACGAGGCCGGCGTTGTTGCGCAGTTGCACCGGGTCGATCGACTTGGTGGCGAAGGCCATCTGCGACTGGAAGTCGATCATGATCAGCGTGTGGTCGCCCGGGTTCAGCAGCAGCCTGCCGGGGGTCGGGGTCGCGGTGGGGGCCATGGCGGTGTTCTCTCGCGCTGTTGCGTCCGGCCTTCACCCCGACCGCCTCTACGGCGGGGCTTCTGGCGCTGCGCGCAGCATGGCCCGGCCGCGCAACCATGGGCTTGCATGGTTGAGACCTGTTTTCCGGCGGCAACGAGAAGCTGGCGGGCGGGGCGGCGAGGCCCCGCCCGGCCGCCCGTTCAGCCGAGGGCGCGTGGCAGCCACATCGAGATCTGCGGCAGGTAGGTCAGGAGCAGGATGTCGAGCAGCAGCACGAAGTAGAAGGGCAGCATGCTCTTCAGGATCTGCTCGATCCGCAGCCCGGCTACCTGGCAGGCGACGAAAAGGTTCACCCCCACCGGCGGCGTCGTCATGCCGACCGCGAGGTTCACGATCATGATGATGCCGAAATGCACGGGATCAATGCCCATCACCACCGCGACCGGCGTCAGGATCGGCGCCAGGATGGTGATCGCGGCGCCCGTCTCCAGGAACATCCCCACCAGCAGCAGGAAGATATTGACCAGGAGCAGGAAGACCTTCGGATCGTCCGACAGGGCGATGAAGAAGCGGGCGATCATCTCGGGGATGCGGTTGGCCGTCAGCACCCAGCCGAACACGCTGGCGGCCGAGATGATGATCAGGATGACCACCGTGCTGAGCAGCGAGACGCGCAGCGCCGTGAAGAGGCGCGCCGGCGTCAGCGTGCGGTAGACGGCGGCGCCGACGAAGAGCGCGAAGAACACCGCGACCGCCGCCGCCTCGGTGGGCGTGAAGATGCCGCCATAGATGCCGCCCAGGATGATCACCGGCAGCAGCAGCGGCAGCAGCGCCGCGCGGAAGGCCGCGCCGATGCCCTCGGGCTCGCCCAGCACGCCCGGCTCCGCCGCGCCGCCGGCGGGCGGCGTGACCCGGCCATAGCCGCGGAACCGGCAGATGACATAGACGGTGACCAGCAGCGAGCCGCCGACGAGCAGCCCCGGCACCACCCCCGCCATGAACAGGCTGCCGATCGAGACCGGCACGCCGGCCGTCAGGGCGAAGATGATCATCGGGATGGAGGGCGGGATGATCACCCCCAGCTCGCCCGAGGCCGCCTGCACCGAGGTGGCGAAGGGCCGCGGAAAGCCGCGCCGCGCCATGGCCGGGATCAGCGTGCCGCCGATCGCCGCCGTGGTCGCCGCGCTGGAGCCGGAGATGGCGGCGAAGAACATCGCCGAGACCACCGTCACCAGGCCGAGGCCGCCCGTGGCACGCCCGACCAGCGCCTGGGCGAAGCCGATGAGGCGCTGCGAGATGCCGCTCGCCTCCATCAGCGCGCCGGCCAGGATGAAGAACGGAATGGCCGTGAGCGGGAAGGAATCGAGGGCGGCGAACATGCGCTGCACCATCGCCTGCAGCGGGATGCCGGAGGCGTGCATGGCGAGCGCGGCCGTCCCCGCCAGCGAGATGGCGATGGGCACGCCGAGCGCGAAGAGCAGGAGGAGGGCGGCGCCGATCGTGATGGGGCTCATGGCGTGTCCTCAGTCCACGGGCATTTCTGCGAAGCCGGCGGGCGGCGCGAGAGCGATGGCCAGGGTGTTCACCAGGGCGAGCAGGCTGCCCAGCGGCACGGCCGCGTAGACATAGGTCATCGGGATCTCCAGCGCGCCGGAGCGCATCCCCTCGACATTGCCCAGGATGATCCAGCCATAGCTCACCATGACCGCCCAGAAGGCGGCCGAGAGAGAGAGGCTGGCCCAGCGGAGCAGCCGGGCGGGCCGTGGCGGCAGGGCCGCGTTGACCACCTCGACCGAGGCGAGCATCCCCCGGCGGACGCCGATCCCGACGCCCAGGAACACCGACCAGATCAGGGCGTAGCGGATCACCTCCTCCGACCAGGTGAGCGGCGCGCCGACGATGTAGCGGGCGATCACCTGCGCGAAGGCCAGCAGCGCGAGGATGCCGAGCGTCACCGCCAGGAAGGCGAGCAGCGCCTCGTTGAAGCGGTCGACGATCCGGACCCCACGCGCCCATGGCAGGGCGCCCGGGGCGGTGGCCGCGGGCGCGGCCTCGGCGCGTGGGGCGGGGTTCATGGCGCTCCTCTCCCCTCCCTTCAGCGCGCGGCGGGGGCGCCGACGGCGACCACCTTCTCGTACAGCGCGGCGATCGACGGGAAGGACGCCTTCACGAAGGCGGGCCCCACCTTGGCGCGGAACGGCGCCTTGTCCGGCTCGATCAGGGTCATGCGCTGCTCCTGCAGCATCCGGAGGAAGGCGGTCTCGCCCTTGGCGACCTCCTCGGCGGCGAAGGCCTGCGCGGCGCCGGTCGCGGCCGCCTGCACCGCCTTGCGCTGCGCCTCGGGCAGCCGGTTCAGCCGGCTGGCGCTCATCACGATGACGATGGGCTCGTAGGAATGCTCGGTGCGCACGAGGTACTTGACCACCTCGGAGAATTTCGAGCTTTCGATCAGCGAGAGCGGGTTCTCCTGCCCGTCGATCACGCCCTGCTGCAGGGCGCTGAACACCTCGCCGAAGTTCATCGGCGTCGGCGCGGCGCCGAGCGCCTTCCAGGAGGCCACCGACACCGGGCTGTCCGGCACGCGGATCTTGAGGCCGGAGAGATCGGCGGGCGAGCGCACCGGCGCCTTGGTCGTCAGCCAGCGCGGCCCGCGCAGCCAGTAGGCGAGGATCTGCAGGCCGGATTCCTTGCGGACGGCCTCGGTGACCTCCTGGCCGATGGGGCCGTTGAAGACCTGCCCGAAATGCGCCGCGTCGCGGATCATGAAGGGCATGGCGAAGATCTTCGCCGTGTCCGAGGCGGCGGTGAGGACACCGGCGCCGCCCACCCAGATGTCGTTCGAGCCGAAGCGCAGGCCCTCGACCAGCTCGCGGTCGCTGCCGAGCGTGCTGCCGCCGTAGATCTCCACCTTCACCGCGCCATTGGTCGCCTGCGCGACATCGGCGGCGAAGCGCTCGGCGGCGCGGGCATGGATCTCGGCCGCCGGCCAGACATGGCCGAGCTTCAGAACGGTCTGCGCGAAGGCGCCGCCCGGCAGCATGATGGAGGAAGCCAGCGCGGCCGCGGCGAAGGCCGCCTTGAGACTGAACATTTTTCTTCTCCTGCTTTCCTGGAAGTTCCCTGTCCGCCGGAAGGCGCCCGGCGGGGCGTCTCAGCCTCCCTGCGCCGTCATCCGGTCGTAGACGCGGAACAGCGCCTGGTTGCCGTTGCTGCCCTCGCCATGCGCCCGCGCCTCCAGGTAGAGGCTCGTCACCAGGGCGGTGCCGGGCAGCGGCACGCCCTTCTGGAAGGCGAGGTCGTTGGCCAGCCGCAGATCCTTCAGCTTCAGGTCGATGCGGAAGCCGGCGCTGGCATCCTTGGCCAGCACCATTGGCCCCAGATTCTCCAGCATCCAGGAATTGGCGGAGCCGCCCATCAGCACCTCCCGCGCCACGGCCGGGTCGAGGCCGGAGGCACGGGCCAGCGCCACGGCCTCGCACATCGCCTGGATGTTGATGGCGCAGACCAGCTGGTTGCACAGCTTCACGGTCTGGCCGTTGCCGATCTCGCCGACATGCACGACCTTGGTGCCCATCGCCTCCAGCACCGGCTTCGCGCGGGCGAAGGCGGCGGCCTCGCCGCCCACCATGATGGACAGGCGCGCGCCCTTGGCGCCGGCCGCCCCGCCCGAGACCGGCGCGTCCAGCATGGCCACGCCGCGCGCGGCCAGCGCCTCGCCCATGCTGCGCGTGGCGACGGGCGAGATGGTGCTCATGTCGATCACCATCTGCTCCGGCCGCAGCCGCGGCAGCAGGCCCTCCGGCCCGGTCAGCACCGCCTCGACCTGCGGCGTGTCGGGCAGCATGAGGATGACGAACTCGGCCCCCTCCGCCGCGTGGGCGAGGTCCCGCGCCGGCGTGATGCCCTGCTCCGCGAGGCCGGCCGCGACCCCCGGAACGGCGTCGTGGCCGGTGACCGCGTGCCCCGCTCTGGCGAGGTTCAGCGCCATCTCGCGCCCCATGACGCCAAGGCCGATGAATCCGATACGAGCCATATGCCAAATTCCCATCGATGATGCCGCGGCCGCGCGGGGCGGCCTCGCCGCCCCGGGCCGGGTCAGAAGCGGTAGAGCCGGGCCGCGTTGTCGTGCAGCAACTGCCGCCGTTCCGCCTCGGGGCGGTCGGCGATGGCCAGCAGGAAGCCGTCCATGATGGCGTCGAAGCTGCCCACCAGGCTGTCCACCGGGTAGTTGCTGGCGAACAGGCAGCGATCGGCGCCGAAGAGGGTGATGGCGTCGCGGATGACCGCCGCATTGGCCGAAGCAGGCCAGGGCTGGCCGGGCAGGCCCAGGCCGGAGATCTTCAGCGCCACGTTCGGCGCCCGCGCCAGCCCGGCCAGCGCCGCCCGCCAGGCGCGCAGCCCCTCCACACTGCGGTCGGCCGGCAGCGCGGTGTGGTTGACGATGATCTGCGTCTCCGGAAAGTCGCGCGCCAGGTCGTGGGCGGCGTCGAGGTGCCACCAGGGCGTCTGCAGGTCGAAGCTCAGGCCGTGCTTCGCCAGCAGCGCGTAGCCGCGCCGCCAGGCCGGGTCGTCCATCGAGCCGGGGGCGCCGCGCCTGGCCTCCTCCGGCCGCGCCGCCGCGCGGGGCTTGTGGCGGATGCCCCGCACCATGGGGCGCGCCGCCTGGGCCGCCAGCACCGCCGCCACCTCCGGGTCGTCGAGCCGCGCCTGGGCGACGCAGACGGTCGGCAGCCCCTCGCGCGCGGCGAGGCGCTCCAGCCACGCCGTCTCGCCGACGGGGTTGGCCGGGTCGAACTCCGCCTCGATGTGCACGGTGCCGGCGATGCGGTGCCGCGCCGTGTCGGCGCGGTAGTCGGCCGGCAGGTAGTTGCGGCGCAGCGCGCCATAGTCGCCGTAGCGGAACGGGATCGGCTCGGCGTCGCAGAGCCAGGGGTGGTGATTCTCGCCAAGGTCCCAGAAATGCTGGTGCGCGTCGATCACCGGCAGCGGCTCCGCCGCCGCGCCGCCCGCCTGCCGCTCCTGCTCATAGAGGCGGATGATGGAGACGATGTCGGCCATGGCGTTGCCCTGGCCGACATAGGCGCCGAAGCGCTCCGCCGCATTCTCCACGCCCGGCAGGGAAAGGCCGAGCCCGTGGGCGAAGCCCTTCACCGCCTTCAGGTCCTTCAGCAGCTGGCGCGCATAGCCGAGCGGCGGGTCGAAGGCGCGGCGCTGCATCAGCGGGTAGATGCGCTGCAGCAGCACGCTGTCGGCCAGCCCACCGCCGAGGCAGGCGGGCAGCGCCGCGGCGTCGATGCCGGCGGCCTCGGCCAGGTGCAGCGCCTCGGCCATGGCGATGAAGCCGGAGCCGACGATCGCCTGGTTCACCACCTTCGTCACCTGCCCGGCGCCCACCGGGCCCATATGGGTGACATTCCCGGCCAGGTCGGCCAGCACCGCCGCCGCCGCCGCCAGCTCCGCCGCCTCGCCGCCGACCATGGCGGTGAGCGCGCCCTGCCGGGCGGCGGAAGGGCCGCCGGAGATCGGCGCGTCGATCCAGCCCATGCCCGTCCGCGCGCGCAGCCGCGCGGCGAAGTCTCGGGTGGCCCCGGCGTCGATCGTGGAGAAGTCGATCAGCAGCCGTGCGCCGCCCCCGGCCCCGGCGACGCCCTGCTCGCCCCAGACGCAGGCCTCCACGGCGGGGGTGTCCAGCACGCACATCAGCACGATGTCGCTGCGCTCGGCCACCTCGCGCGGGCAGCCGGCCTCGCTGGCACCCGCCGCCAGCACGGGGTCGAGGGCGGGCCGCTCGCGGTTCCACACCGTCAGCGGCCAGCCGCGCTCCAGCAGCCGCAGGCTCATCGCCGTGCCCATCAGCCCGATGCCGATGAAGCCGAGGCGCGGCCGGGTGCCGGCGGGCGGCGGGCCGCCCCGTTCCGCGGCGGCGGTCACGGGCGCAGGCTCGCGGCGGCGCGGCGGGCCGCGCTTGTGGCGTGTCGGGCCATCGGCGTTCGTTTCCTTCCCTGCCCTCGCGGGCCTTCCGGGCGCCTCGCCCGGGTCTTCCTTGTTGCTGGACCCTGGCACATGTCCTATTGTTGGACAAGTTCATTCCAGGCCGGATATCCATGATCCCGGCTAGCGCGGTATTCCGGGCCGGCACGACAGGAGGGTCGCTCGTTGGAGACTGGCGGTGGCATGATCAACCGTTTGCGGGAACTGCTCGGGGAACAGGGGCTGCTGACCGCGCCCGAACAGATGGCGCGCTACAGCCGCGACTGGTCCGGCGACCTCAGCGGCCGGCCGCTGGCCGTGGCGCGCCCGGGCAGCGTCGGGCATCTGGCACGGCTCGTCGGCCTCTGTGCCGAGGCCGGCATCCCCATGGTGCCGCAGGGCGGCCATACCGGGCTGGTGGGCGGTGCCGTGCCCTCGCCGGAGGGCCGGGAGCTTGTCATCAGCCTCGAGCGGCTCGACCGCATCCGCTCGGTCGACCCGCTGAACTTCAGCATGGTGGCCGAGGCCGGCTGCGTGCTGGAGACGCTGCACCGCGCCGCCGAGGAACACGACCTGCACTTCCCGCTCTCGCTCGGCGCGCAGGGGAGCTGCCAGATCGGCGGCAACGTCGCCACCAATGCCGGCGGGGTGAACGTGCTGCGCTACGGCATGGCGCGCGACCTGGTGCTCGGGCTGGAGGTGGTGCTGCCGGACGGGCGCATCTGGAACGGCCTGCGCAGCCTGCGCAAGAACAACACCGGCTATGACCTGAAGCAGCTCTTCATCGGCTCGGAAGGGACGCTCGGCATCGTCACCGCGGCGGCGCTGAAGCTGTTTCCCCGCCCCGGCCAGGTGCAGACCGCCATGCTCGGCCTGGCATCCGTCTCCGACGCCATGCGGCTCTACGCCGCCGCGCGCCGCGAGCTTTCCGACCTGCTCTCCGCCTTCGAGCTGCTGCCCCGCCGCTGCATCGAGATCACCCTCGAGGCCCACCCCGCCCTGCGCGAGCCGCTGGAGGCGCCGGCCCCGGTCTATGTGCTGATGGAGGCCTCGGCCAGCGGGCTGGTCGACCTCGCCGCGCTGATGGAGCAGTTCCTGGGCGGCTGCCTGGAGCGGGGCGCCATCCTCGACGGCGCGGTGGCCATGAGCCGGGCGCAGGCCGCCGGGTTCTGGCGCCTGCGCGAGGATCTGGTGGAGGCGCAGCACCGCCGCGGCCGGCACCTGCGCACCGACGTGTCGATCCCGATCTCCTGCCTGCCGGATTTCATGCGCGAGGCGGACGCCGCCATGGCCGCGCATCTGCCGGAGGCCCTGCCGGTGGCCTATGGCCATGTCGGGGACGGCAATGTCCACTACAACGTGCTGCCGCCGCCCGGCCTGGACGACGACGCGCAGGATGCGCTGCTGCACCGGGCGGAGGAGCTGGTCTTCGCCCTGGTGGACCGCTTCGGCGGCTCGATCAGCGCCGAGCACGGCATCGGCCGGGTCAAGCGGGAGCCGTTCCTGCGCAGGCTGGGCGCCGTTGACCGCGATCTGCTGCATGGCATCAAATCGGCCCTCGACCCCCGGGGATGCATGAGCCCGGGGCGCCTCCTCGCCGGGGACGGATCATGAGCGAACGCGTCAGCCGCCCGCCCCAGCTGCCCTCCCGCATCGCCGAGCTGGTGGCCGCCGGCATCGCCGAGGGGCGCTGGAAGCCGGGGGAGCGCCTGCCGGCCGAGCAGGCGCTGGCCGAGGCCTATGGCGTCAGCCGCAACGTGGTGCGCGAGGCGGTCTCGCGCCTGCGCGCGGACGGGCTGGTGCAGTCGCGCCAGGGGGTCGGCGCCTTCGTCGTCCGCCGCCAGGGCACCGGCGTTCTGCGCTTCGACGCCGAGGCGCTGCAGGACGGCACGACCTTCCGCAACCTCTTCGAGCTGCGCGCGCTCCTCGAGATCCAGACGGCCGGGCTGGCGGCGGCGCGGCGGACCGCAGAGGGCATCGCCGCCATCACCGAAGCCTTCCGCCACATGGAGCGCGAGGTGGAGGGAGATTCGGCCGGGGTGGACGCGGATCTCGACTTCCACCGCGCCGTCGCCCGCGCCGCCGGCAACGACCAGATCGCCCGCGTGGTGAGCTTCCTGTCGGACCAGATCCGCGAGACCATCATGGTCGCCCGCACGCGCCCCGGCAGCACGGTGTCGTCGGTCATCGCAGTCACCCTCGCCGAGCACGCCGCCATCCACGAGGCGATCATCGCCGGCCTGCCGGAGGCGGCCCGCCAGGCCATGGCGGCGCACATCCACAACGCCGCCGGCCGGCTCGGCTTCGCCCTCTCGCTCTGAGGGGGCGGAAGGCCGGCATTGAAATCCGGCGGCCGCCACGGTCTACTTCCGTGGCGCCGGGACGGGGCGGTCCAGGCGGGGCGCGGGGCGCGGGGCGCGCGACGAAGCCGGCACGGTGAGCCCCCTGCCCCGGCCACGGCCGCCCCCGGCGGGGAGGGAGCTGCGGTGGCCCAGGCGGTGGAGCAGGCCGAGGACGGAACCAGCGTCGTCGCGCGCGTCGTGGCGCTGCTGCGGGCCTTCGCCGAGGGCGGGGAGAGCCTGTCCATCAAGGACCTCGCCGGGCAGCTCGCCCTGGCGCCGAGCACCGTGCACCGCCTGCTCGACCAGCTCGTGGCGGCGGGGCTGGTCGAGCGCACGCCAGGGCGGCGCTACCGGGTGAGCGGGGAGTTCAGCCGGATCGGCGCCCTAGCGGCGCGCAAGGCCGGGGTGCTGCGCCTGGCCCGCCCGGTGATCCAGGAGGTGGCGCGGGAGACCGACGAGACCTGCATGCTCGGCATGCTGCTGCCCCAGACCCTGACCATGATGTTCGTCGACAAGGCCGCCTCGGCCCGGCCCCTGCCCTACGCGGTCCGCATGCACCGTGCCCGCTCCCTGCTCTGGGGCGCGACCGGGCTGTGCCTGCTGGCCTGGCTCGGCCCCTCGGCGGTGGAGCGGGTGCTGCGCCGTGGCGAGCCCTCGCCGCTCGACGGCCGCTCGCCCCCCGACGGCGCCGCGCTGGCCGACCGGCTGGCCCGCATCCGCCGCCGCGGCTATGCGCTGACGCGCGGCGAGCAGACGCGGGAGGCCGTGGGCATGGCGGCGCCGGTGTTCGGCGCCAGCCGCCAGATCGTCGGCGATCTCTGCCTCACCCTGCCGCAGTCGCGCTTCTCCGCCGCCGATGAGGAACGCTTCGCCCGGCTGCTGACCCAGCGCGCCGCCGCCCTGTCGCGCATGAACGGGTACCAGCCGGCGCCGCCGGCCCGCGGCTGAGCCCGCATTCCGCTGGGCGGAACCCGGGCGGCGCCCGGCATTGCCCGTGCCCATCGCCCGCCCCTAGCGTCTGCGCACCATCCACCCACCCGGCGCGGGGCGGTGCCCGATGGCCGCGACCAGGGCTGCATGGCTGCCCCCTGCCGCGCGGCGCGCCCGCGCCCCTGATCGAGGAGGAGCCTCCATGGCGGACCCCCAGCCGGCCCGGTACGACGCCCGGCAGCGCATCGCACCGACCTTCCACGACGCGGTGCCCGGCTTCCAGGCCGGCACGGACACGCCGCGCGCCTATCTGGAGCGCTGCCTGGAGACCATCGCCGCGCGGGAGCCGGTGGTCCGGGCCTGGGTCGTGCTGAACGAGGCCGGGGCGCGGGAGGCGGCCGATGCCAGCACCGCGCGCTGGCGCGCCGGGCACCCGCTCTCGGCCATCGACGGCATGCCGATCGGCATCAAGGACCTGATCGCCACCCGCGACATGCCGACGCAGATGGGCTGCGCCGCCTATCGCGGCCACTTCCCGAAGAACGACGCGGCGATGATCCAGGCGCTGCGGGCCGCCGGCGCGGTCATCCTCGGCAAGACGGTCACCACCGAGCTCGGCATGTCGGAGCCAGGCCCCACCACCAACCCCTTCCACCCCGGCCACACCCCGGGCGGCTCCTCCTCCGGCTCGGCGGCGGCGGTGGGGGCAGGCATGGTTCCGGCGGCGATCGGCACCCAGGTGGGCGGCTCCATCATCCGCCCCGCCAGCTATTGCGGCAATGTCGCGCTGAAGCCGACCCAGGGGGCGATCAACCGGGGCGAGCGGCAGGGCCTCTCCCAGGCCACGGCGGGCGTGCACGCCAATGCCGCGCAGGACATGTGGCAGGTGGCCATCGAGATCGCCCGCCGCGTCGGCGGCGACCCGGGCATGCCCGGCCTGTTCGGCCCCGCCACGCCACCCGCCGCCGCCCGCCCGGCGCGGCTGGCCGTGCTGCAGGCCGAGGGCTGGGCCATGCTGGACGATGCCGCGCGCGGCGCCTTCGCGGAGATCCTGGCGCAGCTGCGCGCGGCCGGCGTCGAGGTCCTGGAGCGCGGCGACCATCCCTGGATCGAGGCCTTCGAGCGCAGCATCGCCGATGCCCGGGCGATGACCAACGAGATCTGCGCCTTCGAGAACCTCAGCACGATCCGCAGCCTGCTGGCGCAGTCGCCGGAGGGCGTCAGCGAGCGGCTGCGGCGCCGGCACGCCGTCGGCGAGGGGATGGACCTGGAGCGCTACCGGCTGCGCCTGCTGCAACGGGAGGAGGCGCGGCGCCACATGGCCGCCCTCGCCCCGCTGGCGGACGCGCTGATCGCCCCCGCCTCCCCCGGCCCCGCCCCCGCCTGGGCGGGGGACGTGCCCGGCCAGCCGCTCCATCCGCGCCCGACCGGCGACATCGCCTACAACGCCGCGACCTCGGCGCTGGGCGTGCCGGCGGTGACGGTGCCGCTGGCCAGCGTCCACGGCCTGCCCATGGGCATCCAGCTCATCGGCCAGCCGCACATGGATGCCCGCACCACGGCGCTCGCCCGCTGGCTGCTGGAGACGCTGCGGCCGGTCATGGCCTGAGACGGCAGCCGGGGCCGGGGCCCGGCCGGCGCCTCAGCGCGGCGCCGGCCGGACGCCCATGGCCACGGTGCGCTCGTCCATCCGCGGCTCATGGGTCAGGCCCTTGCGCACGCCCCAGCTGGTGGTGAGCTGCACCAGCTGGATGTAGGGCATGGTCTCGGCGTAGTAGGCCACCGCCTCGCGCAGCAGCGCCTCGCGCCCGGTATCGTCCAGCGTGGCGGCGGCCCTGGCCGTCATCTCGTCCAGCTTCGGGTCGGAGTAGCGCCACATGTTGGCCGCGCCGCTCAGCCGCGCGCGGTCGTAGGTGCCTGCGATGGAGACGAGGTAGTTGATCGCCTCGCCGGTGGAACTGCCCCAGGCGGCCATCTGCATCGGCAGCTCCTGCCGGGTGCGGCGCGGCACGAAGGCGGCGTAGGGCAGCGCCTCCACCCCGCTGCGGACGCCGATGCGGGTCCACATCTGCGCCACGGCCTGGCTGAGTCGGGCATCGTTCGGCCAGCGGTCGTTCGGCGTGGCGATGGTGAGGCGGAAGCCCTCCGGATAGCCGGCCTCGGCCAGCAGGGCCTTGGCGGCCTCCGGATCGTAGGGCGTCGGCTGCACGGCCGGGTTGTAGCCGAAGGCGCCCTCCGGCAGCCACTGCCCCGTGGGCCGCGCCGCGCCCTCCATCACGCGCTCGGCCAGCGCGTCCCGCTGGATGGCCATGGACAGTGCCTTGCGCACCCGGGGGTCGCGGAACGGGTTCTCCGGCAGCGGACGGCCGGCATGGTCAGTCACCTGCGGGTGGTTGCCGTCGATCGAGTAGACGGGGGCCAGGAACATCGTCCGCAGGCTGGCCACCTCGCTGACGGTCACGCCCGGGTCGCGCCGCAGCCGCGCCAGGTCGCTGGTGGGGATCTGGTCGATCAGGTCGACATCGCCGGCGAGCAGCGCGGCGGTGCGCGCGCCGTCATTCGGCAGGAAGCGGTAGTCGACGCGGCTCCACGGCTCGGCGCCGCCCCAGTAGGCGTCGTTGCGCAGCAGCACGGCGGCGCTGCCGGCGCGGTACTCGCCCAGGCGGTAAGGGCCGGTGCCGATGGTGGCGCGGCCGGCATTGTAGTCCTCGGTGCCGGCGCCGGCGGCGGCATGGCGGGCGATGATGCTGACCGAGCCGAGATCGACCGGCAGCAGCGGGTGCGGCTGGCGCGTGTGCAGCCGCAGCGTGTGCGCGTCCACCGCCTCGGCGCGCGCGATCATGCGCAGGAAGGCGCCGAAGCCGCCCGGGCTGTTCGGCACAGCCGGCGCGCGTTCGAAGCTGAACAGCACGTCGTCGGCGGTGAAGGGGCGGCCGTCATGCCAGGTCGCGTCGCGGCGCAGCCGGAACTCCCACAGCGTGGGGGAGAGCTGCGTCCAGCTCTCGGCCAGCGAGGGCTGCGGCCGGGCGCGCGCGTCGCGCTCCACCAGCCGGTCGAACAGGTGCATGGTCAGAGCGTTGTTCGGCCCGTTGTTGTGGAAATGCGGGTCGAGCGAGGTGGCGGGCGCGCCGACGCCGATCCGCAGCGTCTCGGCCACGGCCGGCGCGGCGAGGAGCAGGGCGCCGCAGGCAGCGGCGCCGATGCGGGCGAAGGGTCCGCGGACACGGACGGGTTCGTCTGTCATGAAGCAACTCCCCGGATGCTTGTGCGGCTGGCCCCCGTGGCGCGCCATCCGGCGCGCCCTGGCCGGCGGAGCGGCGCGGTGCCGGTGGGGCAGCGGAACGAAGTATGGGTCATGCGGGTCCCTCCGCCGCAAGGCGGCGATTCCGCTCGCCGGAATTGCGGCGCCGCGCCGGGCACGCAGGGGTGAGCGGCGCCGGGCTCCCACCCCGCCGGCGGCGCTGCTAGCCTCCGCCCCAAGGCAACCGGGAGGAAAAACGTTGAAGCATCACCTAGCCGTTCTCGCGCTCGCGCTCGGCATCGGCGCCGCGCAGGCCCAGACTCCCTCCACCGCCACCCCGCCCACCTCCGCCCCGCCACTCCAGGTGCGCGAGATCGGCAGCCTGCATGTCGGCGGCCGGGTCCGCGCGCTGGACGGGATGCCGGTGCGCGAGATGGTGCCCTCCCCCGGCGCGCCGCCCATCCGGGTCGATCCCAATGGCGAGTTCATGGTCGAGGGGATGTACGCGCAGTATGTGAAGCTGGCGGCGCCGCGCGCGCGCCAGCCCCTCCTGCTCTGGCATGGCGGCGGGCTGACCGGCGTCACCTGGGAGACGACGCCCGACGGGCGGCCGGGCTGGCAGATGTACTTCCTGCGGCAGGGCCACGACGTCTATGTCAGCGACGCGGTGGAGCGCGGCCGGGCGGGCTGGGCGCGCTTCCCCGAGATCTTCGCTGGCGAGCCGGTCTTCCGCACCATGGGCGAGGGCTGGGGCCTGTTCCGCGTCGGCCCGCAGGAGGGCTGGAGCCGCGACCCCGCCCGCCGCAAGGCCTTTCCGGACACCCTCTTCCCGGTCGCGGCGTGGGATGCCTTCGCGCGGCAGTCGGTGCCGCGCTGGTCGACCACCGACAGCCAGATCCAGGCGGCCTACAACGACTATGTGGAGAAGGTCTGCCCCTGCGTCATCGTCGTGCACAGCCAGGGCGGCAACTTCGCCTTCAACGCCGCGCTGGCGGCGCCCGGCAAGGTGCGGGCGGTGATCGCCATCGAGCCGTCCGGCACGCCCTCCGCGATGACCGACGCTTCGCCGCTGAAGGACGTGCCGCACCTGATCGTCTGGGGCGACCATTTCGGGGACTCGCCCTTCTGGCAGCGCATCCGCGGCAATGTCGAGCGCTGGGCCGGCGCCATCCGCGATGCCGGCGGCACGGCCGACATCCTGGACCTTCCCGCCGAGGGGGTGCGCGGCAACAGCCACATGCTGATGATGGACCGCAACAGCGACGAGGTCGCCGCGCGCATCCAGGGCTGGATGGAGCGCCGCGGGCTGATGCGCTGAGCCCGCGGCGGGCCGGGCCTAGCCGGCCCGGCTGCGATGCGCGTGCAGGGCCGGGGCGAAGTCCATCTCGTCGAGCGGGAAGAAGGGGCGTGCCACGGTGAAGGGCAGCTCCTGCACCCGGTAGGAGGTCATGCCGGGCGTGTCGACGGTGATGCACTCGCCCGTCGCCGCGAAGTTCAGCGTGAAGTGGTAGCCGGAGCGGGTGACGACCACGCCCATCCGCGCCGGGTCCACCCCCATGGCGCGGAAATAGTCGGGGTCGAGATAGGAATAGGGCTGGTCGGTCAGCAGCACCTGCACATTGCCCAGGCCGAGCAGGGCATAGGCGCCGAGCCGCGCCTTGTAGCCGGCATCGGCCGGGCCGTCATAGGTGATATGGGCCTCGGTGCCGAGGCCCAGCACCTCGCCGGTCACCTCCAGCGGCGGCGCCACGGTGGAATGGCGGCCGCCGACCGTCAGGGTCACGCGGGCGCCCTGTCCGGCGGCGTGGCAGGCGCGCACCGCCTCGGGGTCGGTCAGCGGCACGACGGAGGGCGGCAACTTCGGCCGGGCCAGCAGGGCGCGCAGGACATGGGTGCTGTCGCCGGGGCCGCCGCCGGCCACGCGGTCGCCCTGGTCGCCCAGGATCAGCGGCCGGGGCGTACCCTGCTCCGCCCGGTCCAGGCAGGAGTCCAGCGAGGGATAGGTGCCGATCAGCGCCCGGCGCTGGTCCCATAGGCTCTGCGCCAGGTCCAGGGCCAGGGCGTCCGGCGCGGCATCGCGGCCGTTGCCATAGGCGAGCACCCACTGCCCCAGCCCCGGCACATCGAGGAACTGCTGCGCGTTGAAGATCGAGACGTCATAGGCGGCGCCGCTCTCCACCGCCGCCCGCGCGCGGGCCTGCAGGCCCTGCAGCGGTTCCTCGTCGGTGCGGTCGTTGCCGAGCGTGAGCATCGGCACATGCACGGCGGAGAGCACCGGGCGCAGCCGGCCCGAGAGGATGTCGAGCGCGGCGCGGGTGGCGCGGCGGCCGGTGGCCCCCTGGTCGCCATGCGGGTTGGTCAGGTAGCCGGCCAGCAGGTCGCAGGTGTCGAGGATCTCGGGCGTGACATGGGCGTGCAGGTCGAAGGCCGCCGTCATCGGCAGGTCCGGGCCGGTGATGGCGCGCAGCGCCGTCATCAGCGCGCCCTCGGGGTCGTGCAGCGTCGGCGTCAGCATGCCGCCATGCAGCGGCAGGACGATGGCGTCGAAATCGCCGCGCCGCGCCGCGTCGCACAGGATGTCGCGCATCTCGGCGAAGACCGCGTCCTCCACCGGGCCGCCGGACTGGGCACGGAACAGCGTCGGCACGATCACCTCGACATCCGCCTCGGCCGCCGCGTCCAGGATGCCGCCGAGCAGCGAGTTGCTGCCCCGCGCGCCGGCGATGGCGGCGGCGCCGGACTGGATGTTGAAGCGCTCCCGCCCCGTCGGCACCGGGTTGAAGCTGTGCGATTCCTGCGCGATGCCGCCTGCCAGGATCCGTCTTCTGCCCATTGCCCGTCTCCGCTTCCTGTCCCGTGCCGGCCGTGCCGCGCGGGAGTTTGTTCTGTCGTGGCAGGACAGCCCGGCAAGGCGGGCCGCGCAAGCGGGGGCGGCCGGGCTGGCCACTATCCTGCCCATCCGGCTGCCAGGGCAGGGTTCTAGTAGGTGGGCGGCGTGATGGCGCTGACGATCTCGCTGACGCCGGGATCGACATTGCGGAAGCTGTGCGGCAGGCGGCTGTCGAAATAATAGGCGTCGCCCTGGCGCAGCACCTGGCTGCGGCCTTCCACCGTCACCTCCACCGCGCCGCGGGTGACGATGCCGGCCTCCTCGGCATTGTGCGTGATCATCAGCTCCGTCTCGGCGCCGGGCGCGTAGCGCTCGGCCAGCATCAGCATGCGGCGGTTGGGATAGTCCATGCCGACCAGCCGGTAGGAAATGCGGTCGGCGCGGCCGATCTCGGCCAGTTCCTCGGCCTTGTAGAAGGGACGGCTCGGCAATCCGCTCTCCAGGTCGGCGAAGAAGGAGGAGAAGGTGGTGCCGAGCGCCGCCAGGATGGCGCCCAGCGTGTCCACCGACGGGCTCATCCGCTCGCGCTCGATCAGCGAGATGGCCGAGTGCGACACCCCCGAGCGCAGCGCCAGCTCCCGCATGCCGAGACCCCGCCGCTGCCGCAGCGCCCGCAGCTTCGCCCCCACCATGGCCATGCCCGTCCCTCCTTTACCTCTGACCGCGGCCAGGGTGGAGCCGGTCAGAATGCTCGACAAGGCCCTTCCACCCGCCCCGAGGAAGCCAGCAGCGGCAGGGGTGCTCCCTTTCCCCGCTGTTCAGTATTCTCATCACCCCGGCCCAGGGCGGCCTTCCGGCGCGGAAACTCTGCCAGACTGCCGGCAAGCGCCGCGACGACGACGCGGTGGAGGCTGACCGCAACCGGAGGAACCAAGAATGAGCCTGAGACGCCGCAACCTGATGCTGGCCGCAGCGTCCCTGCCGCTGGCCGGCGCCACCCTCGCCCGCCCTGCCCTGGCGCAGAGCCGGCGCGCCGCCACGCTGCGCCTGGTGCCCTCCACCGACCTCGTCTCGCTCGACCCGGTCTTCTCCACCGCCCTCGTCGCCGTGCAGCATGGCTACCATGTGTTCGACACGCTCTACGGCGTGGACGCGAAGATGCGCCCGCAGCCGCAGATGGCCGAGGGCGCCTCGGTCAGCGACGACGGCCGCGTCTGGAGCATCCGCCTGCGCGAGGGCTTGCGCTTCCACGACAACACGCCGGTGCGCGCCGCCGACTGCGCCGCCAGCCTGGAGCGCTGGAGCCGGCGGGACACCTTCGGCCGCGCCTATGGCGCCGCGGTGGACCGCTACGACAGCAGCGACGACCGCGTGCTGCGCATCCACCTGAAGCGCCCCTTCCCGCGCCTGCTGGACGCCATCGGCAAGCCGCACTCCTCGCCCGCCTTCATCATGCCGGAGCGGCTGGCCCGCGCGGCGCCGGACCAGCCCGTCACCGAGATGGTCGGCTCCGGCCCCTACCGCTTCCTGGCCGACGAGCTGGATTCCGGCAACCTCGTCGCCTATGCGCGCTTCGACGGCTACAAGCCGCGCGCGGGCGCCCCGGAATGGACCTCCGGCGGCAAGGTGGCGAATTTCGAACGCGTCGAGTGGCGCATCATCGCCGACAAGGCCACCGGCGTCGCGGCGCTGCAGCAGGGGGAGGTGGACTGGGTGGAGAACCTGCCCGCCGACCTTGAGCCGCTGGTGGCGCGCAGCCGGCAGGTGAAGGTGGAGAATGCCGACCCGCTCGGCACCGAGCTGGTGATGCGCTTCAACCACAGCGTGGCACCCTTCAACAACCCGGCGCTGCGCCGCTTCGTCATGGCCGTGGTGCAGCAGCCGGACTACCTGGCCACCGTCACCGGCGGCAACAGTCAGGACTGGCGCGAGTGCAAGGCGATGTTCCCCTGCACCATCCCGGGCGTCGAGGAGCTGGGGCGCGAGGATTTCAGCAGCCTCGCCGGCGACCCGGCCCGCATGGCCGAGGCGCTGAAGCGCACCGGCTATGCCGGCGAGAAGGTGGTCATCATCAACGCCGCCGACAGCGCCGCCATCGCCCCGCTCGGCCTCGTCACCGCCGACCGGCTGCGCCGGGCCGGGCTGAACGTCGACCTGCAGGACATGGACTGGGGCACGCTGCTGCAGCGCCGCCTCTCCAAGGCGCCGGCCGATCAGGGCGGCTGGAGCATCTACCACAGCACCTGGCCCGGCATCGCCATCGCCAACCCGGTGCTGAACACCACCATCCGCGGCGAGGGCGCCGCCGGCTGGCCCGGCTGGTACGAGAGCGCGGAGATGGAGCGGCTGACCGCCGAATGGCTCTCGGCCACCGCCGATGCCGAGCGGGAGCGCCTGATGCGCGAGGCCCACGCCCTGGCGCTCCGCGACGTGCCGAGCCTGCCGCTCGGCATCTACTTCCCCAAGACCGCCTACCGCGCCGACCTGCAGGGCGTGCTGGGCGGCTCCGTCCGCTACCCCTGGAATGTCCGCCGCGTCTGACCCGCGCCGCGCACCGCCCACAACCGGAACACTGGCATGCCCTTCCCCGATGATTCGCTGACCTACCTCAAGGCGGCGCGGCGCAACTCCTTCCAGGACAATGACGCGCTGGCCGGCACGGTGAAGGCCGTGCTGGAGGATGTCCGCGCCCGTGGCGACGCGGCGGTGCGCGACTACGGCCGTGCCTTCGACAAGTCCGACCTCGAGCGCTTCGAGGTCAGCGCCGCCGAGCGCGCCGAGACCGTGGCGCGCATGGACGGCGCCGCGCGCGAGGATGCCGAGTTCGCCATCGCCCGCGTGCGGGACTTCGCCGAGCGCCAGCGCGCCACCATGCTGCCGCTGGAGGCCGAGGTGCTGCCGGGGCTGCATCTCGGCCACCGCGTCATCCCCATCGCGCGGGTGGGCGCCTATGTGCCGGGCGGGCGCTACCCGCTGCTCTCGGCGCCGGTGATGACCATCGTGCCGGCGCGCGTGGCGGGCTGCGACGAGGTGGTGGCCTGCCTGCCGCCCACCGCGCACCCGGACATGGTGGCGGTCTGCCACCTCTCGGGGGCCGACCGCATCTTCCGCATCGGCGGCGCGCAGGCGATCGCGGCGATGGCCTATGGCACCGAGAGCGTGCCGGCGGTGGACAAGATCTTCGGCCCCGGCAACGCCTATGTGAACGAGGCGAAGCGGCAGGTCTTCGGCACGGTGGGCATCGACCAGCTCGCCGGGCCCAGCGAGATTTACGTGGTGGCCGACGAGACGGGCGACCCGCGCATGATCGCGACCGACCTGCTGGCCCAGGCGGAGCACGACGTGATGACGCGCGTCGGCCTGATCACCACCGACCGCGCCCTGGCCGAGGCCACCATCGCCGAGGTGGAGCGCCAGCTGGCCGATCTCTCCACCGCGGGCGTCGCCGGCCAGGCCTGGCGCGACTATGGCGAGGTGGTGCTCTGCGCCGACACGGCGGCGATGCTCGCCTGCTCCGACCGCATCGCCGCCGAGCACCTGCAGGTGCACACGCGCGACCCGCACGCCACGGCGCGGCAGCTGCGCAACTACGGCTCGCTGTTCATCGGGCCGCTGGCCAGCGTGGTCTATTCCGACAAGTGCTGCGGCACCAACCACACCCTGCCGACGCTGGGGGCCGGCCGCTACACCGGCGGGCTGTGGGTCGGTTCCTACCTCAAGGTGTGCACCCACCAGTGGCTGGAGCCGCAGGGCGTCGCGGCGGTGGCCCCGCCGGCCATCCGCCAGAGCGCGCGCGAGGGGCTGGAAGGCCACCGCCGCGCCGCCGCCTTCCGCACGGAGCGGAACAGCGTGACGGCCTGATGCGGCGCCAGGGCGCGGTCAGGGCACCGCGCCCGCCTGCGCGACCGCGAGGAAGCGCTCCAGGGTCGGGGAGGTGTCGCCGCCTCGCCAAACGATCCCGGTCTCCAGGCAGGGCGCCGGCCCTGCCAGGTCCACATAGCGCACCCCCGCCCGCGCCAGGTTGCGCAGCGAGGCCGGCACCATGGCGACCCCCATGCCGGCCGAGACGAGGCTGATGATCGTCTGCATCTGGATCGCCTCCTGCACCACATGGGCACCGCCCACATGCGCGGCGAAATAGCCGGTCACGAGATCATGGAAGGCCGGCGCCGAGCGGCGCGGGAAGATGATCAGGGGAAGCCCGGCCAGCGCCTCCGGCGGCAGGCGCCCGGCGGCGAGGGAGAGGCGCCCCTCCCGCAGCCAGCTCTCGGGCAGGGCCATGACCAGCGGCTCCGACACCAGCGGCCGGTAGCGCAGCGCCTCCGGCAGCGCCATGCCGGATGGCGGGATGATCAGGCCCGCATGCTGCCGCCCGGCCAGGAGGGCGGCGATCTGGACGTCGCTGGTCGCCTCCGTCAGCACGATCTCGACGCCGGGGCAGAGCTGCGCGTAGCGGCGGACCAGGTCGGGGAGGATGCTGTAATCCGCCGTGCTGATGAAGGAGAGCTCCAGCCGCCCCGCCTCGCCCTCGCGCAGGCGCCGGGCGATCTCCGGCAGCGCGTTCATCCGCTCGAGCGCGGCCCGCGCATGGGGCAGCCATGCCGCGCCGAACGGCGTGAGGGAGACGGTGCGTTTCGTGCGGGTGAACAGCGCTGCCCCCAGCGCTTGCTCCAGCGACAGGATGGACTGGCTGAGCGGCGGCTGCGTCATGCCGAGGCGCTCGGCCGCGCGGCCGAAATGCAGGGTCTCCGCCACGGCCATGAAATGCCGGAGTTGCCGGACGTCCATCGGTGATACGCCTTGCGACCTAATCGGGCCCCTAAAATATATTTCACAGTCTGAACGCGGCAAGCTACCGCTGCGCCGCTCAACAGATTCGGGGTTCCCATGCCGGCCTATCGCTCCCGCACCAGCACCCATGGCCGCAACATGGCGGGGGCGCGCGGCCTCTGGCGCGCGACCGGCATGAAGGACAGCGATTTCGGCAAGCCCATCATCGCCATCGCCAACTCCTTCACCCAGTTCGTGCCCGGCCATGTGCACCTGAAGGACCTCGGCCAGCTGGTGGCGCGGGAGATCGAGGCCGCCGGCGGCGTGGCGAAGGAATTCAACACCATCGCGGTCGATGACGGCATCGCCATGGGCCATGGCGGCATGCTCTACAGCCTGCCCTCGCGCGAGCTGATCGCGGATTCCGTCGAGTACATGGTCAACGCGCACTGCGCCGACGCGCTGGTCTGCATCTCCAACTGCGACAAGATCACGCCCGGCATGCTGATGGCGGCGATGCGCCTGAACATCCCGGTGGTCTTCGTCTCCGGCGGCCCGATGGAGGCGGGCAAGGTCGTCCATCGCGGCGTCCGGCGCTCGGTCGACCTGGTCGATGCGATGATCGCCGCCGCCGACAGCGACATCACCGATGCCGAGGTGGCGGTGATCGAGCGCTCGGCCTGCCCCACCTGCGGCTCCTGCTCGGGCATGTTTACCGCCAACTCCATGAACTGCCTGACCGAGGCGCTGGGCCTGGCGCTGCCCGGCAACGGTACGGTGGTGGCCACGCATTCGGACCGGCGCGCGCTGTTCCTGGAGGCCGGGCGGCTGATCGTCGACCTCGCCCGCCGCTACTACGAGCAGGAGGACGCTGCCGCCCTGCCCCGCAACATCGCGACCTTCGCCGCCTTCGAGAACGCGATGACGCTGGATATCGCCATGGGTGGCTCCACCAACACCGTGCTGCACCTGCTCGCGGCGGCGCAGGAAGGCGGCATCGGCTTCACCATGCGCGACATCGACCGCCTCTCGCGCCGCGTGCCGGTGCTGTGCAAGGTGGCGCCGGCGGTGGCCAATGTGCATGTCGAGGATGTGCACCGCGCCGGCGGCATCATGGGCATCCTGGGCGAGCTGGACCGCGCCGGGCTGATCTCCCGCGATGTCGGCACGGTGCACGCCGCGACCATGGGCGAGGCCCTCGCGCGGTGGGACCTGAAGCGCACGGAGAGCCGCGGCGTGCGGGAGTTCTTCTGCGCGGCCCCCGGCGGCATCCCGACCACCGAGGCCTTCAGCCAGTCCGCCCGCTGGGATGCGCCGGACCTCGACCGCGCGGCGGGGGTGATCCGCGACGCGGAGCATGCCTTCTCCCGCGATGGCGGCCTCGCCGTGCTCTACGGCAACCTCGCGGAGGATGGCTGCATCGTGAAGACGGCGGGCGTCGATGCCTCGATCCTGGTCTTCGACGGGCCGGCGCGGATCTTCGAGAGCCAGGACGCCGCGGTGGAGGGAATCCTGGGCGGCCGTATCGTGCCGGGCGACGTGGTGCTGATCCGCTACGAGGGGCCGAAGGGCGGGCCGGGGATGCAGGAGATGCTGTACCCGACCAGCTACCTGAAGTCGAAGGGGCTGGGGAAGGCCTGCGCCCTGGTCACCGATGGCCGCTTCTCCGGCGGCTCCTCCGGCCTGTCGATCGGCCACGTGTCGCCCGAGGCGGCGGAGGGCGGGCTGATCGGCCTGGTGCAGGATGGCGACCGGATCGAGATCGACATCCCGAACCGCTCCATCCGCCTGGCCGTGCCCCAGGAGGAACTGGAACAACGCCGCGCGGCCATGGAGGCGCGGGGGACCCAGGCCTGGCAGCCGGTGAACCGGGACCGGCCGGTCTCCGCTGCGCTGCGGGCCTATGCGGCGCTGACCACAAGCGCCGCCCGTGGCGCGGTGCGCGACGTGGAGCAGCAGAGGCGGCGATGATCCGCCACTCCGGCACCACGGCACCGGCGGTGTTGTCATCCCCGCATGCTCGGACAGGGTCATGTCGTTGACGTGGCACCGGTGAACCGTGAGGGGACGGCCTCCGAGCGCGCTGTATGGGTGGCCTCGTCGGGTGGGTGAACCAGGCCGGAAATGCGTGGAGGACAGCCTGGGAATCCGGGCCGGAGGCGAGCGTCGTCACGCCTGAAGATCCGGACGAAGGCTTCCGCCCTGCTGTTGCTCTGCGGGCTCTGGGCGGTGTGATCCGCGAGACGTCGCGAGCGATGCCGCAGTTCCCGTGACCGCCGGAGCATTCGGCCATGTCCGGCGGGGCTGATGTGGCCGGACCGGCGCTTGGCCGCCTCCACCATCAGGTTGCGGACATGCTCCGGGGTCGATGCCGCCGGCAGGGTAGGCAAAGGGGGACGGCTTCCCGGCCGCGGCAGCCGAGGGTGAACGCCACCCGGACCCGCTCGCCGCGGTCGCAGGCGGCGTCGGACTCGTCCAGGCATCCTCGGGGGCTGGGGGCCTTGGCGGCGGGCTTCGCCGGGGGCCATCCGGCGGCAGCACGAATCCATGCGGCAGCAGGCCTCCTTGCGGTCCGGTCGGCTGGAAGGCTTCCTCGATGAAGCCCGCCTCCAGCCTGCTGTGAAGCGGCGCTTCACACCCTTGCAAGCCCGGAGCTTCTGCCCGGCACTGTCGCGGTCGCGGCCAGCTATGATTTGTACGCGCGCCGGGTCGGCCGGCATAGGCGTAAGCCTGCACCCTCGGCGGCTATGTCCGATGCCCCGCCGGAACAGGGGCCATTCCAGGCGCTGCTTCCGCCATCGGCGGAGCATGGGAATGAGCGATTGACATGCATCAATGCTGCTTGAGCATCATTGAATGCATCTAGGCGTAAGCGTCCTGTAGGCTGCTCCGCGGAACCCGGCCGACGATGAGGCAACGGTAACGGTCAGGTCTGGTCCGACTGGCAGATTGCGCCGCTGCCAAGATCAGCCTGCTTCCGTGTGCGTGCCCACCTCGCAGAAGGGCCGTGCACAGGAGCCGCGTCAATCCCGAGGAGAAGATACCGTGGCTATCACGACAATTGCGCTCCATGTCGAACCCGGCGCTTCGGAAACAGTGGACGCATGCCTTGCGCTGCCGATGTCGATCGCCGAGGCCCACGCCGCGCATGTGACCGCACTCGTGTTCGGAGCAGGCGCGTTTCGCGACGCATCCGGCGCGGACACGACCTTCCTGACTGATCAGGACCTCATTTCCCGCGAGGAGAGGGTGGCCGCGCATGTCCAGAAGGTTCTGGAGTCGCGGGGAATCCGGTTTGAGGTGCGTGGCCGCAGCAACTTCGCCTACGGGGTCGGTGAAGTCCTTGCTGACCAGATGCGGGTCAGCGACCTTGGAATCGCGTCGTTCGGCCCGGGCGTCGATATCGGTAAGCGCTTCGTGGTGTCCGGCGGAATCTTCTTGTCCGGGCGGCCGCTGCTGCTCGTGCCGCCCGGCCACGCCGCTTCCTCCTACCCCTCGCGCGTCATCCTGTCCTGGGATGCTTCCCCTGCGGCGGTTCGCTCGGTCCATGGAGCGCTCCCGTTCATCAAGCGCGCGGAAGAGGTGACCGTTGTGAGCGTCACGGATGACAAGGAGTTCCGGCCCGGCCAGTCTGGGGTCGAGTTGGTGCATCTGCTGGCGCGTCACGGTGCGCACGCAACCTTCCGCCCCGTCCAACGAGGCCGCCGCGGCGTGGTTCACGCTGTCATGGATGTTGCACGCGAGATCCAGGCCGACATGTTGGTGATGGGGGCCGTTCGCCACGCTTCTCTGCACAATCTGGTGTTCGGCAGCGCGACGATGGATCTGCTCGACCAGGGCCCCGCACTGCCCACGCTGATGGCAGCGTAGGATTGTCGGCCGGCCGATCCACTGGCTTGGTCCGCCCGGCCGCTCTGGGCCGAGCGGAGGCCAGAAACCGGGCGGCCGCGTTGATTTCTCCAATGCCATGAACAACGGCAGGATGCCTGCCGACAGGCGCCCGGCCCATCGTCATCGCCTGCAGATCATGAAAGGCCGGGCGTCAAATTCCTCGGGCTGCCACACTCGCCGGGCCCTCCACGCCGGAGGCGCATATGGCCGGCCGTGGCGGCTCCTCCGGATCGAGTTGCATGAACGGTCCGCAGGGGCCGGCGGCCGCTTGAAGCGCCCCCCATCCAAAATCGAAGTACCAGCCGTGCAGCATGAGATTCCTCTGCGCCACACGCTCGGCAACAAAGGGATAGGCCGCGAGGTTCCGTAGGCTTGCCAGGATTGCCGCCTGCTCAGCCTGGCGCGCGACAGAAGCATGGTCGGCCTCGGTGACCAGACCCTCCATCTCCTCGCGCACCGTCCGTACCACATCGACCCAGTCCGAGACGTACTCGAAGCGCCCGGCCCCGTGATCATGTTCCAGCAGGCAGCGTATGCCGGCGCAGAAGGAATGGCCCAGCACCACGACATGGCGCACGCCGAGCGCCCTGACGCCGAACTCGATGGCTGCGGCGGTGCCATGGGGCTGGCGGTCCGGCGTCGGCGGTGGCACCAGGGCGGCGACATTGCGCACCACGAACAGGTCCCCGGGGCGCGCGCCGCAGATGATCGCAGGGTCGGTGCGGCTGTCCGAGCAGGCGATGACCATCACTTCCGGATGCTGGCCTTCCAGCAGGCGGCTGTAGAGTTCCTCATCCGCCTCGAAATGCTGGTGCCGGAACCGGTTGAAGCCGCTCACCAGGCGACGCAACGCCGCATGGCCGGCGGGTGAGGCGCAGGCGGCGCTGCCCGGCGCCGGGCCGCCGGCGGAAGGAGGCAATGCCCGGCCGGGCTGGCTGCAATCGCAGGCGTCGGTCCAGTGGCTGCTCCGTGCCATGACGATGCCGCTCCTAGGCCGGGGCAACGGCAGGCAGGCCCGGTGCCCGGCAGGCCTCGGCCGCCTGCGCCAGCACGAAATCCGCCAGCGCGCCGATGTCGGACGAGGGGAGGAAGGGCACGGGCGCTGCCACCGGCGCACTGCCGGTGACGGCGCAAACCGAGGGGTCGTCCATTGCCTGCAGACGCCGGTCCTGCCCCGCCCGCACGGCCTCCAGCTTGGGGTAGGGCGAGAGCCGGAAGCCTTCCAGCAGCACCACGTCCACCGGCAGCAGCCGCGCCAGCAGGGCATCGACATCCGGCTCCGCCTCCATCGCCGGCAATTCGCGCATCAGGATCTGGCGCGTGCCGCTGGCCAGGATGATCTCCTGCGCGCCGGCCTCGCGCTGCGCCCAGCTGCCCGTGCCCGGCCTGTCGAGGTCGACATCGTCCGGCACGTGCTTGATGGTGGAGACCCGCAGCCCCCGCGCCGACAGCTCGGCGACAAGGTTGCGCGCCAGCCCTGCCTTGGCAGCGCAGCCGCCGATGATCCCGAAGACTTTCATGGCGAGGGTATCTCCAGTGTTGAAGCCGCCGCCCGGGCGGCCACCCGTGGCAGTTCCCCTCGGTGGACGGCCATGCCCAGCTCAAGGCTGCGGGCGATCCGGTGCGCGCGCTCCATCAGGTAGGCCGCCGCCGCAGGTCCGCAGACCGCCTCCGCCGTCTGCCCGAAGAGCGACAGCCATTGGGCGAAATGTTCCGGCCGCAACTCCATCGCCGCATGCGCGGCCATGGGCTGGCCGTGGTAGCGCCCGCTCATCAGCGCCACGGAGGACCAGAAATCGCGCAGCCGGGCGATATGGGCTTCCCAGTCCGTGACCCCGGCAAAGAGCGGGCCGAGCAGCCTGTCACGCCGCGCCTCGGCGTAGAAGGCGCGGAGCAGCCGCTCCAGCATGGCCTCGTCCAGCCCTGCCGGGCATGGCGCCGGAGGGGCTGCCGCCATCCGGCGAGCGATCAGGGCGGCGGCGCGGGTTGCGCGGCCTTCCGGCCCGTGCGTCGGGCCGCTCATGCCAGCGCCTCCCCTTCCGCGCCGAAGGGCAGCACGTCCAGCGCATCCCCCGGCCGGAGCTCCTGCAGCCCGGCCTCCAGGAAGGCCAGGCCGGACGCGCCCAGCAGGGGCGACAGCCGGCCGGAGCCGTCCGGCCCCGTGCGCGCCGCCTCCAGCACGCCGTCGCGGCTGTGCAGGCGGACGGGCAGGAACTCGGCGCGCCCCGGCCTGCGGCGCAGGGCGAAGCCGGCGCGCGACACCACGGGGCGGGGCGCCGGCGCCCCCGCCATGCGGGCCAGCAGCGGGCGGAGGAAAGCCAGCGCGCCGGCCAGGGCCGCCTGCGGGTTGCCCGGCAGGCCGAGGAAGAGGGCACCGCCGATCCGCCCCGCCGCCAGCGGCTTGCCCGGCTTCATGGCCACCTTCAGCACCGCCAGCTCGCCGCCCAGCGCCCGCAGCGCCTCGCGGACATGGTCCTCGTCGCCCACCGAGATGCCGGCGGTGGTCAGCACGAGGTCGGCCTTGCCCGCGGCCTCGCGCAAGGCATCGCGCATGGCGCCGGCCTCGTCGGCCACGGCCGGGCGGCTTTGCACCGCCACGCCCCAGCTCCGCAGCAGCGCGCGGAGCATGGGCGTGTTGGAATCATGGATCTGCCCGGGCGCCAGGGGCTGGCCTGTCCCGCGCAGTTCCCGCCCGCTCGAGAGCAGCACCAGCCGGGGATGGCGCCGCACCGGGACAGCCTCCACGCCCTGCGCGGCCAGCAGGGTGACGTGCCGCCAGTCCAGCCGCGTGCCAGGATGGATGAGCACCTCGCCCGCGCGGATGTCCTCGGCGCGGCGCCGCAGGTTCGTGCCGGGTGCCGGCAGCCCGGCCAGCTGGATGAAGCCCTCCCGCAGGACGACATGCTCCTGCGCGATCACCGCGTCCGCCCCCTCCGGCAGCGGCGCGCCGGTGAGGATGCGGTGGGCCGTGGCGGGCGCCAGCCATCCCGGCGCCTCGCCCGCCGCCGTCCGGCCGGCGACGGGCAGCCAGGCGCCCGGCAGGGCCGCGCCCATGGCGATGGCGTAGCCATCCATCGCCGACTGGTCGAAGCGGGGCAGGTCCAGCCGGGCCTGCAGGGGGGCGGCGGCGATGCGGCCGCAGCACGCCTCCAGCGGCACCGTCTCGGCGGGCAGAGACGCCTCCGCCAGGGCCAGGACGCGCGCCCGCGCCTCCTCGAACGGCATGCCGCCCCCGGGACAGGTGAGGTCAGCGCGGGCGAAGCCGGGGGTGATGGCGTTCATGCCGGCACCCGCGTGATGCGGACGCGCACCGGATCTGGGAAGGCCTGGCGCAGCAGGCGCTCCACCGCGGCGGCGGCGGGCTGCGGGGAGGCGGCCATGGCGCTCATCAGGTCCAGCCAGACCTCCTCGCCGCCATGCTCCACCAGGTGCCGGACCCTCTCTGCCAGCAGCGGCCCGGCCGCCACGCCTTCCGCCCGCGCCGCCTGCCCGACGCGCTCCCGCAGCGCGGAGGGGCCGACGATGGCGAGGAACGCCTCGGCCCGGCCGGGATCGGTCAGGCCCTCGAGAATTGCGCCGAGCATGGCGGCCCCTTTCCTCACTGCACCAGCGGCGTCGCCGCGCCCGGCATGTCGAAGCCCTCGATCCGGGCCTGCCCGGCCAGCAGGGCGACATACTGCGCGACGGCGCGGCGCCAGGAATGTTCCTCCAGGTAGCGCGCGATCGTCGCGCGCACCTGCGCGAAGGGCAGCGCCTGTCCCTCCACCTTCCGCTCCAGCCGCAGCACATGCACGCCGTAGCGGGTGCAGACTGGCGCGGCGCAGGTCTCGCCCGGCCGCAGGGCCAGCAGCGCGGCCTCGAATTCCGGCGTGGTCTCGCCGCGCGCGACCTGCCCCAGCCGGCCGCCCTCGGCGGCGGAGGGGCAGTCCGACAGGGCGCGGGCCAGGGCCTCGAAGCGCTCCGGGTGGCCTGCCACCTCGGCCAGCACCGCGCGCGCCCGCGCCTCCGCCACGGCATGGGCGGCGGCATCACCGCGCGCGGCCTTGAACAGGATGTGCACCGGCTCGAACAGGTCGGGGGCGCGGAAACGGGCGGGGTTGGCCTGGTAGTAGCGGCGGCAGGCCGCCTCATCGGCCTGCGGCGTGCGGATCTCGGCCTGGAGGAGGGCCTGGATCAGCCGCTCCTCCTCCGTCTCGCGCGGGCCCTCGCCCGGCTGGGGCGCGGCGACCACGCCCAGGGCCCGGGCGCGCTGCGCCAGCAGCGCACGGACGACCAGCGCCCGCGTGGCGGCATCCCAGGCCTGCCGGGCGCTCTCCCCGGCATGGTGCTGCACCTCCTGGGCGATGGCGGCATGCGCGATGACATGGCCATTGACGGCGACGGCAGGCGGCGGCGCCGCCGCCGCCTCGCGGAGGGTGACGCGGCGCATGGCTCAGTTCCCCCCGGCCGGCAGGGCAGGCGCCTCGGCCACGGGCTTCCGCCCGGTGCTGCCGGCCACGGCCGGCGTGGCATCGGCCATGGCGCGAGCCACCGGGCGCCGCGTGCGGACGACCTGGTAGCCGGTGCGGCCCAGATACCAGACGGGCGCACTCCAGACGTGCACCAGCCGGGTGAAGGGGAACACGACGAACAGCGTCATGCCGAGGAACAGGTGCAGCTTGAAGATCAGGCTGACATCCGCGACTTCCGCCGCCACGCCGGGCTGCAGCGTCACGATGCCCTGCGCCCAGGTCATGAACTTTACCATCTCATGCCCGTCCATATGCTGGGCGGAGACGGGAATGGTGAGCAGGCCGAGCGTCAGCTGCGCCCAGAGCAGCAGCAGGATGGCGGTGTCGCTGGTGCTGGAGGTGGCGCGGATGCGCGGGTCCAGCAGCCGCCGGTGCGCCAGCAGCGCGATGCCTATCCAGCAGGCGATGCCGGCGATGCCGCCCACCAGCATCGCCATGCCCTGCTTGAAGCCGTGGCCAATGCCGAGCGCGTCGAACACCGCCACGGGCGTCAGCAGCCCCACCAGATGGCCGCCGAAGATGACGAGGATGCCGAGGTGGAAGAGGTTGGAGCCGAGCCGCAGCTGCTTCCGGCGCAGCAGCTGGCTGGAGCCGGCGCGCCAGGTGTACTGCCCATGGTCGAAGCGCAGCAGGCTGCCCAGCAGGAAGACCGCCAGCGCGACATAGGGATACCAGCCGAACAGGGCGTTGTTGATCCAGTTGCCCATGGTGTGTGCCTCCTCAGGCCGCCGCGGCGTCGCGCGTCGCCGCCCGCAGGCGGGTGCGCAGCCGGTCCGTTCCACAGCCGTCCAGCGCCTCTCCGGGGCCGAAGCGGACGGCCGCCTCCTCCCAGGCCGCGTCGAGCGCGGCGAGATCGTCCGGGTCCTCGTCCGGGATGGCCGAGGCGCCGGTGGCCGGCGCCCGCGCCAGCGTGGCCACCGCCTCCATCACCGCTGCATAGCCGGCATCGCGCGCCGCCAGCCTCCCGGCCAGCGCGCGCAGGATGGCGGCCGGCTCGGCCAGCAGCGCCTGCGCCTCGGCCTCCGGCAGCAGGGAGAGGAACTCCAGGAAGAGCGGCAGGAAATCCGGCAGCTCGCCCGGCGCCATCTCCAGCCCGTGTTGCGCGTAGAGGCCGATCAGGTCGGCCATGGCCTGGCCGCGGTCGCGGCTCTCGCCATGCACATGCTCGAACAGGTGCAGCGAGACGGCGCGGCCGCGGTCGAACAGGTCTACGTAGCGCTCCTGCAGCGCATAGATGTCCTGCGCGGCGAAATCCCGCAGCAGGGCCGCCAGCGCAGTGCGGGAAGCCTCAGACAGCATCGCCTCGGCCTCGAGCGCGGCGGCGATCTCCGGCACGGCGGCCCGCATCGCCTCGGTGGGGTAGGAGAGCAGTGCCGCTAGAGCGCGATAGGTGCGGGCCATCACTCGACCTCCATCGGGGTCTTGCCGGCAGATTTGCCGTCGAACAGGCTGAAGCCGGTCTTGCCCGAGCAGCCATCGCCGAAGGAGAAGCCGCAGGAGCCGCGCAGCTGGTAGGCATCCTCCCCCGTCTCGCGGTGCGCGGTGGGGATGACGAAGCGGTCCTCGTAATTGGCGATGGCCATCAGCCGGTACATCGCCTCGATGTCGTTCCCGGTCAGGCCGACACGCTCGGCGAGGCTGTCGTCCAGCACGCCATCGACGGTCTTGCCGCGCATGTAGGCGCGCATGGCCAGCATCCGCTCCAGCGCCAGCTCCACGGGCTTCGTGCGCCCGGCGGTCAGCAGGTTCGCCAGGTACTCGACAGGGATGCGCAGCGACGCCACGTCCGGGATGCCGCCCACGGCACCGAGGTCACCCTTGGCGGCGGCGGACTGGATCGGGCTCAGCGGCGGCACGTACCAGACCATCGGCAGGGTGCGGTACTCGGGGTGCAGCGGGAAGGCGATCTTCCAGTCCATCGCCATGCGCCACACGGGCGAGTGCTTCGCGGCCTCGAGCCAGGCGTCCGATATGCCGTCCAGCCGCGCCTGGGCCTGCACGCGCGGGTCCGCGGGGTCGAGGAAGACCTTCAGCTGTGCCTCGTAGAGATCGCCCTCGTCCGGCACCGAGGCGGCTTCCGCGATGCGGTCGGCATCGTAGAGCACCACGCCGAGGTAGCGGATGCGGCCGACGCAGGTCTCGGAGCACACCGTGGGCAGCCCTGCCTCGATGCGCGGGAAGCAGAAGGTGCACTTCTCCGACTTGCCGGAGGACCAGTTGTAGTAGACCTTCTTGTAGGGGCAGCCGGAGACGCACATGCGCCAGCCGCGGCACTTGTCCTGGTCGATCAGGACGATGCCGTCCTCCTCCCGCTTGTAGATGGCGCCGGAGGGGCAGGCCGCCGCGCAGGCCGGGTTGAGGCAGTGCTCGCACAGCCGCGGCAGGTACATCATGAAGGTGTTCTCGAAGGCGCCGTAGATCTCCTTCTGCACGCCCTCGAAATTGGCGTCCTGGCTGCGCTTGCTGAACTCGCCGCCCAGGATCTCCTCCCAGTTCGGGCCCCACTCGATCTTCTCCATCCGCTGCCCGCTGATGAGCGAGCGCGGGCGGGCGGTCGGCATGGCCTTCGCCTCGGGCGCCTTCTGCAGGTGCTCGTAGTCGAAGGTGAAAGGCTCGTAGTAGTCGTCGATCTCCGGCATGTCGGGGTTGGCGAAGATCTTGCTCAGCACGCGCCACTTGGCGCCGATGCGCGGCTCGATCCGGCCGTCCTCGCGGCGCACCCAGCCGCCCTTCCATCGCTTCTGGTTCTCCCAGTCCTTCGGGTAGCCGATGCCGGGCTTGGTCTCGACATTGTTGAACCAGGCGTATTCCACGCCCTCGCGGCTGGTCCAGACGTTCTTGCACGTCACCGAGCAGGTGTGGCAGCCGATGCACTTGTCGAGGTTCAGCACCATCGCGATCTGCGCGCGAACCTTCATCACACGATCTCCTTCGCGGCGGTGTCCTCGAGCCAGTCCACCTTGTTCATGCGCCGGATGACGATGAACTCGTCGCGGTTGGCGCCGACCGTGCCGTAGTAGTTGAAGCCGTAGGATTGGTGCGCATAGCCGCCGATCATGTGCGTCGGCTTCAGCACGGCGCGGGTGACGGAGTTGTGGATGCCGCCGCGCTGGCCGGTGACCTCGCTGCCCGGCATGTTCACGATCTTCTCCTGGGCATGGTACATCATCACCATCCCCGGATTGACGCGCTGCGAGACCACCGCCCGCGCCACCAGCGCGCCATTGGCGTTGTAGGCCTCCACCCAGTCATTGTCGGCGATGCCGGCGCGCTGCGCGTCGTCCTCGCTCATCCAGATCACCGGGCCGCCGCGGTTCAGCGTCAGCATCAGCAGGTTGTCGGAATAGGTGCTGTGGATGCCCCACTTCTGGTGCGGCGTGATGAAGTTCAGCACGATCTCGGTGTTGCCGTTGCCGTGCCTGCCCTGCACCGGCGCCACGGCCTTGGTGTCTACCGGCGGGCGCCAGGTGACGAGGCTCTCGCCGAAGCCGCGCATCCACAGGTGGTCCTGGTAGAGCTGCTGGCGCCCCGTCAGCGTCCGCCACGGGATCAGCTCATGGACGTTGGTATAGCCGGCGTTGTAGCAGACCTTCTCGCTCTCCAGCCCTGACCAGGTGGGGGAGGAGATGATCTTGCGCGGCTGCGCCTGCACGTCGCGGTAGCGGATCTTCTCGTCCTCCTTGGGGAGCGCGAGATGCGCGTGGTCGCGGCCGGTGAAGCGGCCGAGCGCCTCCCAGGCCTTCACCGCCACTTCGCCATTCGTCTCCGGCGCCAGGCTCAGGATGGCCTCGATGGCGTCGAGATCGGCGTCGAGCCTGGGCTGGCCGTTCGGCGCGGTGCCGTTCAGCGCGCGCAGGAACTCCACCTCGTGCCGGGTGTCCCAGCCGATGCCCTTGCCGCCATTGCCGAGCTTCTCCAGCAGCGGGCCCACCGAGGTGAAGCGCTCGTACAGTGCCGGATAGTCGCGCTCGACGACACTGACGGCCGGCATGGTGCGGCCGGGGATGGGCGGCACGGCGCCGGTCTTCCAGTCCTGCACTTCATAGGGCTGCGCCAACTCGCCCGCCGTGTCGTGCTGGATCGGCGTCAGCACGACGTCGGTTTCCTTTCCCAGCACCTCGGGCGCCACCTCGGAGAAGCTGCGGGCGATGCCCTTGTAGATCTCCCAGTCCGAGCGCGCCTCCCAGGCCGGGTCCACCGCCGCGGAGAGCGGGTGGATGAAGGGGTGCATGTCGGAGGTGTTGAGGTCGTTCTTCTCGTACCAGGTGGCCGTCGGCAGCACGATGTCCGAGTAGACGCAGGTGGTGGACATGCGGAAGTCCAGCGTCACCAGCAGGTCCAGCTTGCCCTCGGGCGCCTTGTCGTGCCAGCGCACCTCGCGCGGCGTCTCGTGTCCTTCCTCGCCCAGATCCTTGCCCAGCACGCCATGGCTGGTGCCCAGCAGGTGCTTGAGGAAATACTCGTGCCCCTTGCCGGAGGAGCCCAGCAGGTTGGAGCGCCAGACGAACATGTTGCGCGGCCAGTTCGCCGGATCATCCGGGTCCTGGCAGGAGAGCTCGAGCTCGCCGGACTGCACGGCCTGCGCCACATAGTCCTTGGGCTCCATCCCCGCCGCGCGCGCCCTGGCCGCGATGGTCAGCGGGTTCTGCCGGAGCTGCGGCGCGGAGGGCAGCCAGCCCATCCGCTCGGCGCGGACATTGTAGTCGATCAGCGCGCCGCTCCAGTCGCCCTCGGGCGCGGTGGGCGAGAGGATCTCGGAGACGCCGAGCGTCTCGTAGCGCCACTGGTCGGTGTGGGCGTAGAAGAAGGAGGTGGAATTCTGCTGCCGTGGCGGGCGGCTCCAGTCCAGCGCGAAGGCGATCGGCGCCCAGCCGGTCTGCGGCCGCAGCTTCTCCTGCCCGACGTAATGCGCCCAGCCGCCGCCGGATTGCCCGATGCAGCCGCAGAAGACCAGGAGGTTGATGATCCCCCGGTAGGCCATGTCCATGTGGTACCAGTGGTTCAGCCCCGCGCCGAGGATGACCATGGAACGACCCTTGGTCTTCTCCGCGTTGGAGGCGAATTCCCGCGCCACATGGATGATCTGGTGCCGCGGCACGCCCGTCACGCGCTCCGCCCAGGCGGGGGTGAAGGGCTCGTCCGTGTCGTAGGAATGCGCCACATGGCCGCCGCCGAAGCCGCGGTCCAGCCCGTAGTTGCCGCAGAGCAGGTCGAAGACGGTGGTGACCAGCGCCTCGCCGTCACGCAGTTGCAGGTTGCGCACGGGGATGTTGCGGACCAGCACGTCCGGGTGCTCGGTCGCCGTGAAGCCGTTGGTGGCGGCGCCGCCGAAATAGGGGAAGGCGACGCGCGCGGTGGGGCCATGCCCCGCCAGCGTCAGCGCCAGGGTGACATCGGCGCCGCCGCTCTCGCGGGCTTCCAGGTTCCACTTGCCCTGCTCGCCCCAGCGGAAGCCGATGGAGCCGTTCGGCACCACCGGATTGCCGGCGGCGTCGAAGGCCACCGTCTTCCAGGCCGGATTGTTCGCCTCGCCCATCCCGTCCACGAAGTCGTCGGCGCGCAGCAGGCGCTCGGCCACGTAGCGGTCGCCCTGCCGCACCAGGCGCACCAGCATCGGCATGTCGGTGTAGCGGCGGGCGTAATCGTCGAAATAGGGCACGGTGCGGTCGAGGTAGAACTCGCGCAGCATCACATGGCCCATGGCCAGCGCCAGCGCCGCGTCGGTGCCCTGCTTGGGGTGCAGCCAGAGATCGGCGAACTTCGTGGCCTCGGCGTAGTCGGGCGAGACGACGACGCTCTTGGTGCCCTTGTAGCGCACCTCGGTGTAGAAATGCGCGTCCGGCGTGCGCGTCTGCGGCACGTTGGAGCCCCAGAGCATCAGGTAGCCGGCATTGTACCAGTCGGCGCTCTCCGGCACGTCGGTCTGCTCGCCCCAGGTCATCGGGCTGGCGGGCGGCAGGTCGCAGTACCAGTCGTAGAAGCTCATGCAGACACCGCCGAGCAGCGACAGGTAGCGCGAGCCCGCGGCGTAGGAGACCATCGACATCGCCGGGATCGGCGAGAAGCCGATCACGCGGTCCGGCCCATAGGTCCTGGCGGTGTAGGCGTTGGCGGCGGCGATGATCTCGTTGACCTCGTCCCAGCCCGCGCGCACGAAGCCACCGAGGCCGCGCTTCTTCGTGTAGCTCGCGCGCTTCTCCGCATCCTCCACGATCGAGGCCCAGGCGGCGACGGGGGTGCGGATCGCCCGCGCCTCGCGCCACAGCTTCAGCAGGCGGCCGCGCACCATCGGGTGCTTCACGCGGTTGGCGGAGTAGAGATACCAGGAATAGCTGGCGCCGCGGGCGCAGCCGCGCGGCTCGTGGTTCGGCAGGTCCGGGCGCGTGCGCGGGTAGTCCGTCTGCTGCGTCTCCCAGGTGACGATGCCGCCCTTCACGTAGATCTTCCACGAGCAGGAGCCGGTGCAGTTCACCCCATGCGTCGAGCGGACGACTTTGTCGTGCTGCCAGCGCTTGCGGTAGCCGTCCTCCCAGGCGCGCGGCTCGTTGGTGACCACCCCGTGGCCGTCGGCAAAGGTGTCGACCTGCTTCCGGAAGAAGGTCAGCCGGTCAAGGAAGTGGCTCATCCCTGGATTTCCTGCGGTATGCGGTGCCTCGGGCAGCGAGGACCGCGAAGCGTGCCCAGGTTATGGATGAGCTCAGGCGTGGCATTCATTGATCTGAGTCAAGGAACCGGAGTGATCAAAATGCATAATCGGATTGATACAAATCACGCCAACGAGCCCGACGATCAGCGCTCCGCGGCACAGCGAAAGACCTCTTCGGTGGATGCCACGATGCCGTATGACCCTGCGGAGACCGCAGGGGCGGCCCTGTCCGAGAGCGGCACCGAGCCCGCGACGCCCCGGGAGGCCCTGGCCGCCACGCCCTGGCTGCGCGCCGTGCCGGAGGCGCTCCTGGACCGGCTGGCGAGCCTGGCGATCCTGCATCGGCTGCCGGTCGGCAGCGTGGTGTTCGAGCAGGCCGAGACGCCGAGCTTCGCGCAGATCCTGATCGGCGGCAGCGTCGAGCTGCTGGGGATCCGCGGCCGCGAGGAGGCCTTTGTCGAACTGGTCCGTCCGGTCGACCTTCTGCTGCCGGCTGCCGTGCTGAACCGCCAGCCCTACCTGCTGCGGGCCCGCGTGCTCGGCGAGGCGCGCCTGCTGCTGATCCAGGCCGAGATCTTCCGCGAGGCAGTGGCCTCCGACCACGCCTTCTGCCTGGCTGTGCTGGCCTGCCAGGCGGCGCAGTTCCGCCGCCAGGTGAAGCTCGCCAAGAATGTGCGGCTGCGCTCGGCCGAGGAGCGGGTCGGCTGCTACCTGCTCCGCCTCGCCGAGGCCACGCCGCCCGGCCAGGCGGCGCGCCTGCCCACCGAGAAGCGCCTGATCGCCTCCGAGCTCGGCATGACGCGGGAGACCTTCTCCCGCTCCCTCGCCGCGGTGGCCCGCCATGGCCTGCGCGTGGAGGGAGACCTCCTGCACGCCGAGGACCTCGTGGCGGCCCGCGCCCGCTTCGCCCTCGATCCGCTGATCGACGGCCCCGAAACCCTCCATCCGCTCCTGGCAAGGGGAGTTCCAAGATGACGACCGCTCCGGTCGCCCCGGCCGATCAGGGCCGCGCCCTGTGGCTGTCCACCTTCGCCTTCACGGTCTGCTTCGCCGTGTGGACGATCTTCGCCATCATCGGCATCCAGATCCAGAAGGATCTGGGCCTGACCGACACGCAGTTCGGCCTGCTGGTCGGCACGCCGATCCTGGTCGGCTCGCTGATCCGCCTCATCCTCGGCGTCTGGGCCGATCAGTATGGCGGGCGGGTGGTCTTCACCCTCACCATGCTCTCGGCCGCCGCGATGACGGTGCTGCTGACCTTCGCCTACGACTACCCGACCTTCCTGCTGGCCGCGCTCGGCGTCGGCCTCTCGGGCGGCAGCTTCTCGGTCGGCGTGGCCTATGTGGCCAAGTGGTTCCCGAAGGAGAAGCAGGGCACCGCGCTCGGCATCTTCGGTGCCGGCAATGTCGGCGCGGCGGTGACGAAGTTCGCCGCCCCCAGCGTCATGGTGGCCTATGGCTGGCAGAGCGTGGCGCTGATCTGGGCGGCGGCGCTCGCCGTCACGGCGGTGCTGTTCTTCCTGCTCACCCGCGACGACCCCGATCTGGAGCGCCGCCGCGCGGCGGGCGCCCGCCCGGAATCCCTGGCCGCGATGCTGGCGCCGATGGCCAATGTCCAGGTCTGGCGCTTCTCGCTCTACTACTTCTTCGTCTTCGGCGGCTTCGTCGCCCTGGCGCTGTGGCTGCCGCGCTACCTGATCGGCGTCTACGGGCTGGACATCAAGACCGCCGGCATGATCGGCGCCGTCTACTCCATCCCCGCCTCGGTGTTCCGCGCCTATGGCGGCCACCTGTCGGACCGCTATGGCGCGCGGCGGGTGATGTACTGGTCGCTCCTTGTCGGCGTCGCCTGCGCCTTCATCCTCTCCTACCCGCCCGCGCACTATGTCATCCAGGGCATCCGCGGCCCGGTGGCGTTCTCGGCCCGCCTCGGCATCGTGGGCTTCATGGTGGTGGCCTTCGTGCTCGGCTTCTTCATGAGCCTGGGCAAGGCCGCCGTCTACAAGCACATCCCCATCTACTACCCGGACCGCGTGGGCGCGGTGGGCGGCATGGTCGGGCTGGTGGGCGGGCTGGGCGGCTTCCTGTTGCCGATCGCCTTCGGCCTGCTGAACGACCTCACCGGCATCTGGCAGAGCTGCTTCTGGCTGCTCTTCCTCGTCGTCGCCTCGGCCCTGCTCTGGATGCACCTGGCCATCCGCCGGATGGAGCAGGCCGCCGCCGAGGCCGGGCTGCCCGCCCGCGCCCTGCCGGAGCTGCCCGAGATGCAGTCCCTCCATGGCCCAGCCCAGCAGGGCGCGCTGGCCGCGAGCGGCGCCATCCGTGACTGGCGGCCGGAAGACGCCGATTTCTGGGCTGCCAACGGCCGCCGCATCGCGCGCCGCAACCTGTGGATCTCGGTGCCCTGCCTACTGCTCTCCTTCGCGGTGTGGATGGTGTGGTCCGTGGTGGTGGCCAAGCTGCCCGCCATCGGCTTCGCCTTCAGCAACGAGCAGCTCTTCTGGCTGGCCGCGCTGCCCGGCCTCTCGGGCGCCACGCTGCGCGTCTTCTATTCCTTCATGCCCGCCATGTTCGGCGGCCGGCTGTGGACGACGCTGACCACCTGGTCGCTCGCCCTGCCGGCGCTCGGCATGGGCTTCGCGGTGCAGGAGCCCTCCACCCCCTACTGGATCTTCCTGGCCCTGGCGCTGCTCTGCGGCCTGGGCGGCGGCAACTTCGCCTCCTCCATGGCCAACATCTCCTTCTTCTTCCCCAAGGCGGAGAAGGGCAACGCGCTGGCCATCAATGCCGGGCTCGGCAATCTCGGCGTCAGTGTGGTGCAGTTCGTGGTGCCGCTGGTCATCACCACGGGCGTCTTCGGCTGGCTGGGCGGCGCGCCGCAGGCCGCCCTCGCGGGCGGCGCGCAGGCCTCGCTGTGGCTGCAGAATGCGGGCTTCGTCTTCGTCCCCTTCATCGTGGCCAGCGCCATCGCCGCCTGGTTCGGCATGGACGACATCGCCACGATGAAGGCTTCCTTCGCCGACCAGTCGGTCATCTTCCGCCGCTTGCACAACTGGATCATGTGCTGGCTCTACACCGGCACCTTCGGCTCCTTCATCGGCTTCTCGGCCGCCTTCCCGCTGCTGACGAAGATCCTCTTCCCCGAGGTCAACGCCCTCTCCTACGCCTTCCTTGGCCCGCTGGTCGGCGCCCTGGCGCGCGCGGCGGCGGGGCGGCTGACGGACCGCGTGGGCGGCGGGCGCATCAGCCTGTGGGTGTTCGTGGCGATGAGCCTCGGCACGCTCGGCATCCTCTACGCCATCGGCATGAAGGGCAGCACCTCGGCCTTCCCGGCCTTCTTCGGCAGCTTCCTCTTCCTGTTCGCCGCCAGCGGCGTCGGCAACGCCTCCACCTTCCAGATGATCCCGGCGATCATGCGCAAGGAGGTCGCGCGCCTGAACCCGGGCCGCCCGGCGGCGGAGCTGGTGAAGCAGGCGGACAAGGAATCGGCGGCGATCATCGGCTTCACCTCGGCCGTGGCCGCCTATGGCGCCTTCTTCATTCCGAAGTCGTTCGGCAGTTCCATCGCGGCCACCGGCGGGGCGGAGCTGGCCCTCTACGGCTTCCTCGGCTTCTACGTCAGCTGCATCGCCATGACCTGGTGGTTCTACACCCGGCACGGCGGCCTGCTGCACGACGTGGAGCGCGGCGGCCGCAAGGCGCCCGTGCCTGCGCCCTCCCCGGCGGAGTAGGCACGCCCGCGCGGGAGGATGGCGCCACGCCTCTCCCACCAAGGGAACATCGCGCCGGCGGGACATCGCAGCCGCCGGCGCCGCGTCAGCCAGAACCGGCCCCTTCCGGGGCCTCCAGGAGAGCCGCCCGATGAGCGCTTCCACTGCTTCCGTCTTCGGCCCGCGCAGCGTCGCCGAGATCGCCGCCGCCCTGCCGGGCGCGACGGCCGTGTTCCGCCGCCACAAGCTGGATTTCTGCTGTGGCGGGCAGGCTCCGCTCGCCGAGGCGGCGGCACGGCGTGGCGTCGACCTCGCCACGGTGGAGGGCGAGCTTGCCGCCCTCCTCCCCGATGCCGCCGCCGCCACGGTGCCGCAGGAGACGGGCGCGCTGATCACCCTGATCGAGCAGCGCTACCACGCGACGCACCGGCGCGAATTGCCGGAGCTGGTCCGCCTAGCACGCCGGGTCGAGGCGGTGCATGGCGAGCATCCCCTCGCGCCGCGCGGCCTGGCCGATCTGCTGGAGCGGATGGCCGCCGAGCTCGAAGACCACATGCAGAAGGAGGAGCGGATCCTCTTCCCGCTGATGCGCCAGGGCGGCCACCCGATGATCGGCCAGCCGATCAGCGTCATGCGCGCCGAGCACGATGACCATGGCGGGCATCTGCAGGCGCTGGAGGGGCTGACGCAGAGCGGCGTTCCGCCGGAGGGCGCCTGCAACACCTGGCGCGCCCTCTACGCCGGCACGCGCAAATTCGCCGACGACCTGATGGAGCACGTCCATCTGGAGAACAACGTGCTGTTCCCGCGCTTCTCGGCCTGACCCGCCATGCCGGCCCCCGTCCCGATCGGCATCGTCACCGTCTCCGACCGCGCCAGCCAGGGCGTGTATGCGGATGCGGGCGGTCCCGCCATCCACGCGGTTCTGGCGCGCATCCTGGCCACGCCCTGGCGCGCCGCCGCGCGGCTGGTGCCGGATGAGCAGCCGCAGATCATGTCGGCGCTGACGGCGCTGGCCGACCGGGAGCGATGCCCCCTGATCATCACCACCGGCGGCACGGGGCCGGCCCCGCGCGATGTCACGCCCGAGGCGACGGAGGCGGTCTGTGACCGCCTCCTGCCCGGCTTCGGGGAGCTGATGCGCGCCGTCTCGCTGCGTGCCGTGCCGACCGCCATCCTGTCGCGCCAGGCCGCCGGCACGCGGGGGCGCAGCCTGATCGTGAACCTCCCGGGCAAGCCTTCGGCCATCGCCGAATGCCTGGAGGCGGTCTTCCCTGCCATCCCCTACTGCATCGACCTGATCGGCGGCCCCCGGCTGGAGACCGACCCTGCCATCTGCAAGGCCTTCCGCCCGCAAGGCGCCTGAAGGACGTTCCGGCGGCCAGGTCCTGGCGCCGGAAGTGCCGGTGTGTGCCAGGGGCCTCTCATGCCTGCCATCGCCTGCCACGGGCGGGTTCCCGCAAAGCCGGCATCCTTTCCCGGCCTCAGCCTGCGCCTGCCTGTCCTTCCCGGAGATTCGCCCTCGCCGCGGCCATGACCTCTCCGGACAGCAAGTCGAGGAGCCGTGCGCCGATCCGGGCCGCCTGCCAGTGCAGCGCGACGCCGAGCCGGCGTTCCGGCACCAGCTCGACCAGGCGGCCGGAGCCCAGATGGTCCGCGACGAGAGGCAGCGGGTTCATGCCCCAGCCCAGCCCGGCGAGCGCGCCATCCACGAAGCCCTGCGTGGACGGCACCCAATGCACCGGCGCATCCAGCGCGGCGGCGCCGAGGATCTCGCCTGCCCAGCGTGCCTGCAGGCCGTCCCGCCGGTCGAAGCGCAGCATCGGTGCCCGCGTGATCGCCTCGGCGTCCACGCCGCGCGGGAAGTGGCGGCGGACGAAATCCGGGCTGGCCGTCGCCGCATAGCGCAAGGCGCCGAGCGCGACGGTGCGGCAGCCCTGCACGGGGGCGGGATCGGTCGTCACCGCCGCCAGCACCTCGCCGGAGCGCAGGCGGCCGGCCGTGTGCTCCTCGTCGTCCAGCACGAGGTCGAGCAGCGCTCCGGTCCGCTCCGCGAAGCGCGCCGCGGCCGGCAGGAACCAGCTTCCGAGGCTGTCGGCATTCACGGCGATGCGCAGCGTGACCCGGCTTTCACTCCGCTCGCCCCGCCCGGCGATGCCGGGGAGCTGCGCGGCCAGCTCGCCTTCCAGCAGCCGGACCCGCTCGGCATGCGCGCAGAGCTTCGCCCCGGCCTCGGTCGGTACCGGCGGTTGACCGCGCATGACGAGCACCGCGCCGAGACGCTCCTCCAGGCCGCGGACGCGCTGCGACACCGCCGAGGGCGTGACGCCCAGGACGGCGGCGGCGCGCTCGAAGCCGCCTTCGCGCACCACGGCGGCCAAGGCAGCCAGGGACGGATAGTCGAGCAGGTTTAGCTCCGCTTCATCGAGGTTAGAAAGATGATCTGGCCTACAGGAAGGCGTGGCGGCAGGAAAGCGCCCATGATCACCGCCACCCCCTTCCTGACCGGCTTTGCCCTTTCCGCGGCCTTCATCGTCGCCATCGGCGCGCAGAATGCCTTCGTGCTCCGCCAGGGCCTGCGGCGCGAGCATGTCGGGCCGGTCGTCCTCTTCTGCGCCCTGGCAGACGTCATCCTGATGGGTGCCGGCGTCGCCGGTCTTGGCGCAGCGCTGGAGCGCCTGCCAGGCCTCGTTACGGTTCTCACCCTGGGCGGGGCCTTGTTCCTAACCTGGTACGGGGCCGGGGCGCTCCGCCGTGCCTTGCGCCCGGCCGGGGGCCTGTTGGCGGACCAGCCGGCCGCGGCCCTCACCCTGCGGGCGGCACTGGCCCGCACGGCAGGGTTCACCCTTCTCAACCCCCATGTCTATCTCGACACCGTCCTGCTGGTCGGCGGGATCGGCGCTGCGCAGCCGCCGGGCGGGCAGCCTGCCTTCCTGGCCGGAGCAGGCATGGCCAGCGCGTTCTGGTTCGCCGCCCTGGGCTATGGCGCACGCCTGCTGGCGCCGCTCTTCTCGCGCCCCGCGGCATGGCGCGTGCTGGATGGAATGATCGGGCTGACGATGCTGGCCATGGCTGCCGGGCTTGTTGTCCACGGCCTGGCGTGAGCACGGCCTGCAGGGCTGCGGAACCCGGTCATCCTCTCGTCAGCGTGCCGAGCCGCGCTCAGGAGCATCACCGCCATGATCCTCCGCTCCCCTTCCGGCAGGGGGTGGGCCGGCAGTGGTCAGGCTTCTGCGATCATGGCCCTGACGCGGGTGGCGAGCCCTTCCATCGAGAATGGCTTGACCATGACCTGCATCCCCTCGGACAGATGGCCATGGCTGAGCACCGCGCTGTCCGCGTAGCCGGTGATGAACAGCACCTTGAGGCCGGGACGTAGCACGCGCCCCGCCTCGGCCATCTGCCGCCCGTTCATGCCGCCAGGCAGGCCCACATCCGTCACCAGCAGGTCGATATGCGCGTTCGAGCGCAGCATGTTCAGCCCTTCGGCGCCATCGGCCGCCTCGATGGCCGTGTAGCCCAGCTCCCCCAGCACCTCGGTGACCAGCATGCGCACAGTGGGCTCGTCGTCCACCACCAGCACCGTCTCGCCCTGCTGCGCCCGCGGTGCTTCGGCCAGTTCGACGGGAGACTCCCCGGTGACCGGCCTGCCGGCATGCGGGGGCAGGTAGAGGCACACCCTGGTACCCTGCCCCGGCTCGGAGGCGATGTGCACCTGGCTGCCGGACTGGTGCGCGAAGCCATAGATCATGCTCAGGCCCAGGCCGGTGCCCTCACCGAGAGGCTTGGTGGTGAAGAAGGGGTCGAAGGCGCGGGCGATCACGTCGGGCGCCATGCCGGTGCCGTTGTCGGTGACGCAGAGCGTCAGGAAATCGCCCGCCGGGACGCCGAGGTCGTCCGCCGCGCGCGCGTCCAGCCCCTGGCGGCCAGTCTCGATCACGAGCCTGCTGCCGTCCGGCATGGCGTCGCGGGCGTTGATGCAGAGGTTCAGCAGAGCGTTCTCGAGCTGGTTCGGGTCGATCAGGACGGGCGGAAGCCCCGGCTCGCCCACGATATCGACCGTGATGGCCGGGCCAACGGTGCGCCGGATCAGGTCCCCCATATCCCCGACCAGCCAGTTCATGTCCGTGGGCTTCGGGTCCAGCGTCTGCCGCCGCGAGAAGGCCAGCAGCCGGTGCGTCACCGCCGCCGCGCGATCGGCGGCACCGCGGGCGGCGCCGATGTAGCGGTCCAGGGCGCCGATCCGGCCCTCCGCTACCCGGGCCTGCAGAAGCTCCAGGCTGCCGATGATCCCGGTCAGCAGATTGTTGAAATCGTGCGCGAGGCCACCCGTGAGTTGCCCCACCGCCTCCATCTTCTGCGCCTGGCGCAGCTGCTCCTCCGCCTTGCGCAGCGCGTCGGCGGTTGCCTTCTCCTCGGTGATGTCGCGTCCCGCGGCGATGATCAGGCCATCGCCCGGCCCGCCCGTCCAGGCGATCCAGCGGTAGGTGCCGTCCGTGTGCCGGTAGCGGTTCTCGAAGCGCCGGAAGGCCTGTCCTCCCGCGATGGCGGAGGTGCACTCGGCCGTCCGCTCATGATCCTCCGGATGGATGAGGTCGAGCAGGTTGCGCCCGACCAGATCGTCCTGCGTCCAGCCCAGCGTCGCGGCCCAGGCCGGGTTCGTGGCCTGGATGGTGCCGTCGAACCCGGCCACCAGCATGATGTCCTTCGACAAGGTCCAGAGCCGGTTGCGGTCGGCGGTGCGCTCGGCGACCTGCTGCTCAAGGCTCTCGTTCAGGCGGCGAAGTGCCTCCTCCGCCACGCGGCGCGCGGTGACGTCGTTGGCGGTGCCGAACCACTCCGTGATCTCGCCCGCCGGGCCAAGCAGGGGCACGGCCTTCGACTGTGTCCAGCCGACGCCGCCCGCCGCGAGCCGGACCCGGTGCTCGAGCGAGAACACCGTCTGGTTCCGGATCGCCTCCTGGATCGCCGCGGTGACACGCGCCTGCTCGTCTTCCGGGATGTAGTCGGCCAGCCAATGCGGGTTGGCCGAGCCGGTGTCGACCAGGAAACCGTTGCCGGTGAGCTGGTGCATCTCTGCCCAGTCGGCGCTCATGGAGTACAGCACTTCCGAGGAGGCGCTCACCACGGCGGCCAGCCGCGCCTTGCTGGCCTGCAGCGCCTCGTTCTGCTGCGCGAGTGCAGCGTTGGCCTGGAGCAGGTCGCGCTCCGCCACCACCTGGCGCGTCGTCTCGGTCACCACCAGGAAGATGCCCGTGATCTTGCCATGGTCGTCCCACAGCGGGCTGTGGCAGTGCGTGAAGTAGGCGTCCTTCGGCGCCCCGTCACGGTCGGGCGTATATCTGGCGTTCTCGACGAAGAAGGATTCGCCGGACAGCACGCGGTTGAAAATGGGCGTGAGCTGGTCCCACATCTCCGACCACCATTCGTAGGCAGGCCGGCCGAGGTTCCCCGGGTGCTTCCGGCCCAGGCTGGGCGCGTAGGCGTCATTGTAGAAGGTGACCAGCTCCGGGCCCCAATGGATCATCATGGGGAAATCGGAACTGAGAATGATGCGGACAGCCGTCCGCAGCGAGAGTGGCCAGCCCTCGACAGGGCCGAGCGGGTTGCTGGCCCAGTCGACCGCCCGCAGCCGTGCCCCAGCTTCCCCGCCGCCGGCGAGACACATGTCTTCCGGCACGGCTCTCTAGCGCTCCATCTCGGCCGGACAGGCTGCAAGCCTCAGGAGCCGCTCCTGCTCGATGGCCTCCTCCCGTTCCAAGACCCGGAGCGCTGCCCGAACGACCTCGCTGGCGTTCTGGTAGCGGCCGGAGGAGACCCGCTCCAGGATGAAGCGGTCCATGGCCGGAGTGATGGAGACGTTCTTGCAGATCTGGCGAGGCATGCGGCAAGGAATGATAATTCAGGCGGAATGTCAAAGATTGATAGGCGCTGCCGAGCATGGCGGCTCCCCCCGGCTTTGGGGGTGACGAATGTGGTCCTGGCCCGCGAAACCGCTCCATTCGGGACGCTACTCTCCCGGGCTCAGCGGCCGGCCGCGGCCCTGGTCCGGCTAGCGGCGCCTGCCCGTGCCGCTCCGGCGGGAAGGCTGGCCGGAGGACCGGAAGGGCGGCCACCGGCTCTGTGCCGAAGAAGGCCATCGGCTCTATGCCGAAGAAGGGCTGTCGGTCCGGGCCAGGGGCTGGAGCGCCCGGCGGTGGGTGGACCAGCCGGCGCCGGATGATCGGCGTTCCGTTGCCCGGTCGGCGGCGTCCTCATAAGCCCGGATGTGGGCGCAGCTCTTCACATTGCTGGTCCCGGGCTGGTCCCGGGCCGATTCCGGGCCGGTCCCGGTCGTATGCCAGCGGCTCTCCGGTGCAGCGGCGCTGCCACCCTTCAGCCCCGCTTTCCGTGGAAGGCAAGGTGCCTGCGGGTGGCGCCAGGGCGGCAGATGCAGGTCCGATGGTCGATCAGCATTTCGAAGCCGTCTCCTGAACAGGAACGCCGGCAGGGTGCCCCTCGGCCGCAGGCTCGATGACCAGCAGGACGAGATCGCGCAGGGAGGCCAGCGTCATCAGCGCGGCGCTGACAGGGATGGCAGCGTACCAGGCAGCGACCGGCAGCTCGAGAATCGGCGAGGTGGCACTGGCGTCCAGCGCCAGGTTCAGGCCGTACCAGCCCAGGATCAGCGCGAAGGCCAGGCAGCACAGCGTGACGAGCAGGCGCAGCACCCGGCGAGCGAGGCCTTGCGGCAACGCCTGCAGCAGCACGTCGACGGCGAAGTGCCCACCCTCCCGCCACAGCTCGGCGGCGCCCAGGAAGACCATCCAGGCGAAGAGGAACTCCACCCCCTCCCCCACCCAGGCGATCTCGGCCATGCCGGCGGCGCGGCCAAGGATGTTCGCCGCGACGAGCAGCATGAGCAGCGCCAGCGCCCCCGCAGCCAGGAAGCGCAGCGCGAAGCCGATGCCGCGGTCGATCGTCTTGAGCTGTTCCATGTCAGCGGGCCCAGTAATGCGGCAGCAGGGTAGAGACCGCGGGGATGAAAGCGACCAGCAGGGTCACGACAAGGATTCCCAGCAGGTAAGGCCAGAGTTCCGCCACCAGCTCCCCCATGCGGACACGGCAGACGGTGCAGATGGCGAACAGCACCATGCCCACAGGTGGCGTCAGCAGGCCGATTGCCGTCGTCAGCACCAGCATGACGCCGAACTGCAGCGGGTCGATGCCGAAATGCTGCACCACCGGCATGAACAAGGGCGTGGTGATGACGATGATGGCCACACCCTCGATGAACATGCCGAGCACGAGCAGCACTGCCAGCATCAGCATGGTGGCCGCCATGGGGCCATCGGCCACGGAGAGCAGGCCGGAGACCAGCGCGTCCGGCACCCGCTGGTGCGTCAGCATCCAGCCGAAGAAGCCGGAGGCCGCGATGACGAACATGATGACGGCCGTGGAGCGCGCGGTGGACCACAGGATGCCCGGGAGATGGCGCCAGGTGATCTCCCGGTACACCACCATGCCGAGGAACAATGCATAGGCGCAGGCGACCACGCCGGCCTCGGTCGGCGTGAACAGGCCGCCGAGCAGGCCGCCGATCAGCAGCGCCGGGGCACCGAGCGGCAGCACGCCGCCCAGCACCGCGACGGTTGCCTCCCGCAGGGTCGGCCGTGCCTCACGCGGGTAGTTGCGCAGCCGCGCGGTGACGGCGACGGCGACCATCATCACCGCCGTCATCAGCAGACCCGGCACGACGCCCGCCAGGAACAACTGCACCACCGAGAGCCCGGTGATGCCGCCATAGATGACGAAGGGCACGCTGGGCGGGAAGATGGGCCCGATGGTGGAGGAGGCGGCGGTGACGGCGGCCGAGAAGCCGAGGCCGTAGCCGCTCTTCTGCATGGCACGGATCTCGACCTGGCCGAGGCCTGCGGCATCGGCCACCGCGGCGCCGGACATGCCGGAGAAGAGCAGGCTGGCCAGCACGTTCACCTGGCCGAGCCCGCCCCGCATCCGCCCGACCAGCACGCTGGCCAGCCGGAACAGCCGGTCGGTGATGCCGGCGGTGTTCATGATGGTGCCCGCCATGACGAAGAAGGGGATGGCGAGCAGGGTGAAGCTGGTGCCGGCCGCGTACATGCGCTGCGGCAGCATCGGCAGCACCATGGCCTGGTCGGCCAGCAGGTAGAGGACGATGCCGGTGCCGCCGATGGCGACCGCCACAGGCAGGCCCAGCGCGATCAGCGCCACCACGGTACCGAGGATGAGGAAGGCGGTCATGGCGGCGCCCCTGCCTCAGGCCCTGGCGCTCTGCACGATCTTCAGCATCCGGTCCATGTTGGCGCGGCCCGCATAGGCGGCGACGCGGTCATAGGCCGGGCCCATCGCGGCGCGGAACGGCTCCAGCTCGGGCCGGGTGATCTTGACGCCGGCCGCCTCCAGCTTGCGCAGCTCCTCCGTCTCCTGCTCCGCCACCAGGCGGCGCATCAGCGCCGCGGCGTTGGTGCTTTCCTCGCGCAGAAGCTCCTGCTGCTTCTTGTCGAGCTTCTGCCAGCGGCCGCGGTTCATCACATGCACCAGGCTGTTGTAGCAGTGCCGCGTCAGCGCCAGGTGCGGCTGCGTCTCGTGCAGCTTCATGTGCCAGATGACGCCGACCGGGTTCTCCTGCCCGTCCACCACGCCCTGGTTCAGCGCGCTGGGAAGCTCGGTGAAGGCGATCTGCGTGGCGCGGCCGCCCAGCGCCTCGATGCAGGCGACCAGTTGCACCTCGGGCGGCGTGCGGATGCGCAGTCCCTTGACGTCGTCCGGCGTCAGGATCGGCCGGCGCGAGTTGGTGATGTTGCGGAAGCCATAGTCCCACGTGGCGAGCTGCACCAGGCCCTGCTTCTCCAGCAGTGGCGCGCTCCACTCCGCGAAAGCGCCATCCAGCACGGCGAAGGCGTGCGCCGGATCACGGAAGATGAAGGGCGCCATCACGGTTGCGAAGGCCTTCTCGTACTTGTCGAGCGCCCCCTGCGTGGGCAGGTTCATGTCGATGACGCCCAGCTTGGTCTGCTCGAGCTGCTCGGGCGGCGCGCCAAGCTGGTTCGACGGGAAGATGTCGATCTTCAGGGCGCCGTCGGAGCGGCGCTCGACCGCCTCCTTCATCTGCAGCGCCGCCTTGTGGCCGGGATGGCTGTCGGCGGCGAGGTGCGCCAGCTTCAGCGTGGTGGCGGCGGCGGCCGAGCGGCCAAGCAGGGCCGGTGCGGCCAGCACCGCGCTGCCCAGCAGCAGCGCGCGACGGTTGGTGTTCATTGCCTTGGACTCCCCTTTGATGCGGCCGGTCTCAGCCGGCTTTCGCGCCATCCGGCAGTGTCGCCTCGATGCCGGTGAAATGTTCGTAAGCCTTGATGACGGCCGCGCAGTTCTCCTCGGAGAAGCCCAGCGCCTCGGCCATCGCGTAGGTCTGGTGGATGCTGTCCGCCATGAAGCCCGGGAGGCCGGCGCTCTCCAGCCAGCGCGCGTAGTACTTCACGTCCTTCCGGGCCAGTGCGATGCTGATGCCGGGGTCGAAGTCGCGCGACAGGGTCTTGCGGCCGTAGAGGTCGAGCATGCCGCTGCGGCCGCCGGCGGCGGAGATGATCTCGACCGCGCGGCCCAGATCCAGTCCATCCTTGGCGGCCAGCGCAAAGCCCTCGCACCAGGCGGCGACATTGGCGAAGGCCACGTAGTTGTGGATCAGCTTCAGCCGGATGGCGTGGCCGACGGGGCCGATATGGAACACGTTCTCGGCGTAAAGCGCGAAGACCGGCCGCAGCGAGTCCAGCAGCGCCGCCTCGCCGCCGAACAGCACGTTGACGCAGCCCTGCTCAGCATGGACAGGGGTGCGGGTCATCGGCGCCTCGGCATAGGCGATGCCGCGCCCGGCGGCCGCCTCGCTCATCCGCCGCACCGCCTCCGGGTTGGTGGTGGTGTGGTCCAGCAAGATGCTGCCGGGGCGCATCGCCGCCAGCAGCCCGTCAGGGCCGAGCGATAGCGCCTCCACATCCTCGGCAGTGTTGACGCAGATGGCGAGGATGTCGGCTGCGGTGGCCATCGCGGCCAGCGAGGGGGCCGCAGTCGCCCCGAGCGCCACATGTTGCGCCACGGCTTCCTCGCGCCGGTCGGCCACCATGACCTGGCGGCCTTTCCGCAGCAGGTTGCGGACCAGGCCGCCGCCCATGCCGCCCAGTCCAATGAAGCCGATGCTGCGCGCGTCGTCGGACATGCCTGCCGTCACCCTCCCCTGCTCTGCTCCTGAAGCCCGGAACAGTCATGCTTGGCGTGGACGTCAGCACACCGTAAGATGTCTTACAAGTGGATTTGCGATGCGCGACGCCTTGATGGCATCGGGCCGCCAGATCCTCCATCGCATGGGATACTACGTGACCCGAACCTCCTTCCCGTCTCTGCGCCGCCGTGGCCCGACTCTACCGGAGGCCGTGGCCGGTGAACTGACACAGGCGATACGCGCCGGACGCCTGGGGCCCGGGGATCGCCTGCCGGGCGAGCAGCAGCTCGCCAGCGAGTTCGGCGTCAGCCGCCCTGTGGTGCGCGAGGCGATCTCCCGTCTGCAGCAGGAAGGGCTTGTCGAGAAGCAGCAGGGACGCGGCGCCTTTGTCGCCGATCCGGCCCGTTCCGGCGTTTTCCGCATCTCGCCGGCCTGCTTCGCCAAGCGGCAGGAACTGGCGAAGCTGCTGGAGATGCGCACCGGGCTGGAGGCCGATGCCGCTGCCCTCGCCGCGCTGCACCGGCGCCCCGCCGACCTGCAAGCGATGGAGGCGGAACTCGCAAACCTGGTCGCCGCCGATGCGCGTGGTCGGGACGGCGCCGCCGACTGGGTTGCGGCGGAGAATGCCTTCTACGCTGCCATTGCCTCAGCGGCAGGGAACGAGCACGTCCGGGTGTTCCTCGAGATGATGTCGGTGCAGATAAGCATGCACCTGTCCTCCGTGGTGGTGAAGAACGCCATGGCGGTGGAGCTTGGCGGCGCGGTCCTGGCCGAGCACCTTGCGGTTCATGCCGCCATCGCCGCCGGTGATGCGGAAGCCGCACGCAGCAGTGCGCGGCGCCATTTCACGGCCGCCGCAGCCCGTTTGGTGGCCCGCGCCGATTTGGCTGATATCTGATAACCCATCTGCGCGGCTGCGCGCTCCCGGTGCTGCCGCTGGTGCGCTCGCTGGCTGACCAGGCCGGGCGCCTGCTCACCCTGACTGCCTCGCTAGGGCCTGTTAGAGCTTGAGCCAGTCGGCGGCTGCTGCGAGGCAGAGGATGCCGATGAAGGATCGGGCGGTCTTCTCGTAGCGGGTGGCGACGGCACGCCATTCTTTGAGGCGGGCCCAAAGGTTC
>NZ_PDOA01000070.1 GCF_003116135.1 Teichococcus aestuarii
GGGCGGATCGCTATGCTGGCGCGGCCTTGCCGCTCAGCCAGACAAGCCGCTTCATGTTGTAGGCGAGATTGGCCAGGCCGATCTTCACCTCGGCCCGGGCCAGGCCGATGGTGCGCACGACCAGGCCCATAATGCCCTTCTGATGGGCGAACACGTGCTCGACGCGGGAGCGCACCGCCGACTTCCGGGCATTGGCTCGGCGCGTGCGCTCCGGCATCGGCCGGCCCTGCGGCTTCTTGCGATGGATGCGCGAAACCAGGCCGCGGGCGGCGAGCATCGCCTCGTTCTTCTCCGAGCGATACGCGGTGTCGGCCCAGACCTCGCTGGCGGTGTTGTCGGCATCCAGCACCGCTTCCAGCCGCGCGCCGTCATGGGCTGCGGCATGCGTGGCCTGCCAGCCGCGGATCAGCCCGTGGGCGCGGTCGATCGAGACATGGTTCTTGTAGCCGAAGGCCGGCACGGCGAGATCAACCTGGGCCGCGCCATCCTCGCGCGGCCTGGCCTTGGAGAACTTTACCGTCCAGCGCGTGTCGCGGTCCTTCTGCCGTAGTTTCGCGGGTTTCTTCGCCCAATCCTCGGGGAGGCGGCCGTCGCGTAGTGCCGCCTTCTCGGCCTCGGTGTTGCGTTGCTTCGGCGCGGCGACGATGGTCGCATCGACGATCTGCCCGCCCATCGCCAGGTACCCGGCCGCCTTCAGCGTGGCATCGAACCGCGCGAACAGCGCCTGCATAGCGCCAGCGCGCTTCAACGCCTCACGGTAGGTCCAGATCGTGTTGGCGTCGGGCACCGCATCGGCCAATCCCAGGCCAAGGAAGCGCATGAACGAAAGCCGATCCTTGATCAGGTACTCGGCCCGCTCGTCCGACAGCCCGTGCATCGCCTGCAGCAGCAGGATCTTGAACATCAGCACATGATCGAAGGCGGGACGGCCGCCCTTGCTGCCATCGCCGCGCGGCACCGCCCGTTCCAGGTCAGGGCGGAACTGCGCGAAGTCCACCAGCAAGGCGATGCGCTCCAGGTCGTCGCCCTTGGCCGACAGTTCCCGTAGCCGATCCGACAGGTCGAAGAACCCTGGTTGCCCCGCCATCGCCGCCTCCGCCCGCATCGCCACGCCAGTCAATCAGCAGCCGGAAGCCAGCGCGAGGGGTTTCTGGAGGTGTCC
>NZ_PDOA01000071.1 GCF_003116135.1 Teichococcus aestuarii
GCGAGGCCTGACCGCCTCGATCAGCGGCTCCCACACCGCCCAGACCGCATCCGTGAGAAGCTGCTCGTTCCTGTCCTTCGCCATGCCCAAAACATGGGAGCAGCATTCAAGCTCTAACAGACCCTAGTGTAGCTGTGTTGTCTTTGTACGAATAATCTGCTTTTGCACTTCGCCAGATTGGCGGCTGTCCGGGCGGGGCAAGGGTTCCGCCACATGCTTACTTTTCGCAGTGGGCTCCTCCTCCGGTGCGCCCGTATTTCACACTTCTACTCGGCAAGCACTCGCCTCTCGCGGCCTGAGGGGTCCGCTCTGTCTCTGCAGCTGAATTTGGCGGTTCATCACGCTGCGGATGGTGCCCGATCACTCGCTCGCTGTGCTGCAAGATCCGTTGAGCGCGACTCTTGTTAAAGCTCCTAGCTGTGTCCTCAGGAGTGAGCAGCACGAGGCACAGCTGGTCCTGGATGCAGCGAGCCTTCTCCTGTCCTATGTCTCCTGGTACTTCGCTTGGGAGAACTTGAAACGGTGCCGGCAGCGCGGCTTTGGGGGAGTGTTGCCTTCCGCCCTGAAGCCTGGTCCGCAGAACCTGCTCAGCCAGCGGACCGTCGCCGATCCCGTAGCGATCTCCTGGATCCGGATAATATGGTCTCTGCCCAGAGGCCCTGCTTGACCCGGGTCGCTGTCGGCATCCCGCTGCGTCAGGAAATGCTTATGAGGCTTGGTCGCCAAACTGTGGAGCCTCTATCAGTAGCAATAAGAAGCCGAAGCTGCCCTGTCCGTTGCCGGTGGCCGGAGCTGCGCTGATGGCTCGCATCTCGTCTCGCCGCGCAGCCTCACTCACGGCGCTCAAGCGCCTTGTCCGCCCTCAGATCGCACCATGAGCTTCCGCCAGAGCAGTCGGACACCTCCAGAAACCCCTCGCGCTGGCTTCCGGCTGCTGATTGACTGGCGTGGCGATGCGGGCGGAGGCGGCGATGGCGGGGCAACCAGGGTTCTTCGACCTGTCGGATCGGCTACGGGAACTGT
>NZ_PDOA01000072.1 GCF_003116135.1 Teichococcus aestuarii
CCTAGGCGACGTGGACAAAGGTGCTTCACACCCTGAACCTGAGGTGATTCAAGGCTGCCTCCTGAAGGGAGGCGCCGGTGCTGCGAGGTTTGCTGACGGACGAGGAATGGGCCTTCTTCGAGCCCTTCGTGGTCGAGACCGGCCCCTTCCGCGGCCGCCCGCCGGGTGGTCACCGTCGGGTGTTGGATGCCATCTTCTGGGTGGCGCGCACGGGCATTCCCTGGCGCGACCTGCCGCCTGAACTGGGCAACTGGAACTCCGTCCACCGGCAGTATCGGCGCTGGACCACCTCAGGCCTGTGGGATGTGCTGCTGCAGGCGCTGGCGGATGGTGGCGGCGATGCTGACACCTTGCAGATGATCGACAGCACCATCGTCCGCGCCCATCACTGCGCGGCTGGCGCAAAAGGGGGCCTCATCGCCAGGGTCTTGGACGCTCGCGCGGTGGCTTCTCGACCAAGATCCACCTTCGCACCAATGTCCATGGCCTGCCGATCAGCCTGACGCTGACGCCGGGCGAGGCGCATGACAGCACGGCGTACGGCGTGCTGATGGAGGAGCGGGACAGCGACCCCGGCATCATGCTCGCGGATCGCGGCTACGACAGCGATGCCATACGGCAAGATGTGCGCGACCGTGGCGGCCAACCGGAAATCCCAACCAAGCGGAACAGGCGCATCCAGCACAGCGTCCAGCGGCCTCTCTACGCGCTGCGCAATCGCATCGAGCGCTGCATCAACCGCCTGAAGAACTGCCGCCGCGTCGCTACCCGCTACGACCACACCGCCAGCAGTTTCCTCGGATTTGTCCAACTCGCTGCCATCCGCCTATGGATCAGCTTTGTCCACGCCGCCTAG
>NZ_PDOA01000073.1 GCF_003116135.1 Teichococcus aestuarii
CGGACGAAGGCCCGCCCGGCATAGAAGCGCCGGGCCGCCGCCAGGCACTGGCCCGTGCTGGCGCGGCCGCGGCAATAGAGGGTGGCGAGGATGCCGCGGGTCATCGGCACCAGGTGCGGCGTGAACACCAGCCCGGCCGCGCTGCCGCCGCTCAGCCGCTCGATCGTGCCGGCCATCTCCGGCATGTGGACGTGCCGGAGCAGGCCGTAAGGCACCAGGTTCTCGTTGCACTCGGCATAGCCGAGCCGGCTGTCGGCGCCGCCCCGCCCGGCGCCGGAGATGCCGGTCTTGGCGTCGATGACGATGTTGCCCGGCTCGATCAGCCCCTCCGCCAGCAGTGGCGCCAGCGCGGTCAGCGACGCCGCGGGGAAGCAGCCGGGGTTGGCGACGCGGCTCTGGCCCCCGATCCGCTCCGGCCAGACATCGGCCAGCCCATAGGCCCAGCCCTCGGCGTAGCGGTGGTCGCCGCCGATATCGACGATCTTCACCGGGCGCGGCACGCGCGCCAGCGCCCCGGCCGAGGTGCCGGTGGGCAGGGAGGCGAACAGCAGGTCGAGCTCCGGCAGGGAAGCGGGGTCCCACTTCTCGATCACCCGCCCGGCCAGCCGGGCCGGCACGCCGGGGAAGCGCTCCGCCAGCCGGCTGCCGGCGCTGCCCTCGCCGGCGGCGTAGACGAGCTCGAAGGCGGGGTGGCCGGCGACCAGGCGCAGCGCCTCTCCCCCGCCGAAGCCGCTGATGCCGACGATGCCGACGCGAATGCTCATGCTGGTGTCCTTCCGGGGTGCGGGCAAAAGAAAACCCCCGGAGCCGGGGGCTGCGGGGGTTCAGGAATGCGGGCCGGGGCCGCG
>NZ_PDOA01000074.1 GCF_003116135.1 Teichococcus aestuarii
TAGGGCCTGTTAGAGCTTGAGCCAGTCGGCGGCTGCTGCGAGGCAGAGGATGCCGATGAAGGATCGGGCGGTCTTCTCGTAGCGGGTGGCGACGGCACGCCATTCTTTGAGGCGGGCCCAAAGGTTCTCCACCCGAGAGCGGTTGTTGTAGATCCAGCTGGGACAGGCGACCGGCGCGTCCGTGCGCTTGGGCGGAATGGCGGGTCGGGCGCCCATATCCCAGATCCGCTCGCGGAAGGTGTCGGAGGCATAGCCGCGGTCGCCGACGATCCAGCCCGGCACATCCGGCAGGCTGTCGAGCAGGCCAGGCGCCAAGGGCAGTTCGTGCGCCTGGCCGGGCGCGAGAGCAAAGGCGATGGCGCGCCCGCGGCCGTCAGCAATCACGCAAGCCTTGGTGCCATAGCCGCCGCGAGATCGGCCAAGTGCTTCGCGTAGATCTCGCTCCTGGCCATGGCCCCCCTTTTTTCCGCACCCGCCGCCTTGTGGTGAGCCCGGATGGTGGTGCCGTCGAGGAAGGTCATGCCGAGCGCCACGCCACGCTGCTGGACCAACTCCAGCAGGCGCTCCCAGACGCCTGCCTTGGCCCAGCGGATGAAGAGTTGGGCTGCCAGCCACCAGGGCCCGAGCTCGGCGGGAATGCTGCGCCACTTGGCGCCGTTCTGGTGCCGCCAAAGGATGGCCGAGATCGTGCGGCGCAACTCCTTCGGCGGCGTCTTACCGTGAGGCCTGGCCGCCTCGATCAGCGGCTCCCACACCGCCCAGGTCGCATCCGTGAGAAGCTGCTCGTCCTTGCCCTTCGCCATACCCAAAACATGGGAGTAGCATTCAAGCTCTAACAGGCCT
>NZ_PDOA01000075.1 GCF_003116135.1 Teichococcus aestuarii
ACTGAATCGCTTGTGATCCCGGCGCCGGGCGGAAGGTGATTCAGTTGCCCTGGTATTGGAGGGGCGACGGGCATGTCGAAAGCGCTGTCAGTGGATCTGCGCGAGCGGGTGGTGGCGGCAATAGCGGCAGGAGCATCCTGCCGGGCGGCGGCAGCCCGCTTCGGGGTGAGTGCCTCCAGCGCAATCCGCTGGCGCGCTCTGTCGCGGGAGGCGGGGTCAGTCGCACCCGGACCGCTGGGCGGCGACCGTCGGTCCTCGCACATCGAAGCCCACGCAGCGCTAATCCTGGCGCTCGTCGAGCGGAAGTCTGACATCGCGCTGACGGAGATCCGGGCTGAGCTCGCCAGGGCCGGTGTGGCGGCAGGCATCACGACGATCTGGCGGTTCTTTCAGCGGCGCCAGATCACGCGCAAAAAAGACGGCGCATGCCGCGGAGCAGGACCGTCCGGACATCCTGAAACGGCGCTGGGACTGGTTCGAAGGCCAGCCCGATCTCGAACCGGACTGCCTGGTGTTCATTGATGAAACCTGGGCGTCGACGAAGATGGCGCGCACCCATGGTCGAGCACGTCGTGGCCAACGGCTGCGGGCCGCAATCCCACACGGGCACTGGAAGACCACGACCTTCATTGCTGGGCTGCGCAACAGCGGCATGATCGCGCCAATGGTGCTCGACGGGCCGATCAACGGCGCCGCCTTCCAAGCCTACGTCGATCAGGTGCTGGTACCCGAACTGGCGCCCGGTGACATCGTCATCATGGACAACCTGGGCAGCCACAAGGGTGCGGGCGTCAGGCCTGCAATCAAAGCCGCCGGGGCAAGCCTGCTTTATCTCCCGCC
>NZ_PDOA01000076.1 GCF_003116135.1 Teichococcus aestuarii
TAGAGGTTGTTATGGACCTGCGGCCAGTTGAGCCGCCTGCTTGAGCATGATGCAGGTGAAGGCGACGAGGTGGAGATTGGCAAGGGTGCTGGCGTAGCGCTCGTAGTCCTTCACCAGGCGGCGGAAGCGGGTAGCCCAAGCAAAGGAGCGCTCGACCACCCAGCGTCGCGGCAGCAGGACAAAGCCGCGCTTGGCTTCCGGCAGTTTGATTACTTCCAACTCGATGCCATGGGCTTTCGCGGCATCGGCTGCTTTCCGGCCGGTGTATCCCTGGTCGACATAGGCCAGATCGACGCTCTGGCCTGTTGAGGATTGCACCGCCTGCGCCAGGCGTCCGACTTCGGCCCGGTCGTCGACGCTTGCGGGCGTGACGTGCAACGCCAGCAGATGCCCCAGTGTGTCGACCGCCAGGTGCAGTTTGGAGCCCTTCTTCCGCTTGGCACCGTCATAGCCCGCTCGTTCGCCGCTCTCCGGCGTGGAGCGCAAGGTGCGGCTGTCCAGGATAGCAGCAGTAGGCTGCGCCTTTCGTCCAGCAGCTAGCCGCAGCACGGTTCGGAGGTCCTCGGCCAACGCCTCGAAGCAGCCTGCCGACAGCCAGCGCTGCGTCTGCTGGTAGACGGCCGCCCAAGGTGGCAGGTCATTGGGCATCCAGCGCCAGGGTGCGCCGGTCTTCACCACGTAGCGCAGCCCATTGAACACCTCGCGCAATGAATGCTCCCGCTGTCCGACGTCCTCCGGCAGGAGCGTCAGATAGGGCGCGACCAGCACCCATTCTTCATCAGACACATCAGATGGGTACGGCTTGCGGGCAGTCATGCCCCGCAACCT
>NZ_PDOA01000077.1 GCF_003116135.1 Teichococcus aestuarii
CGCCGAAGCCGCTGATGCCGACGATGCCGACGCGAATGCTCATGCTGGTGTCCTTCCGGGGTGCGGGCAAAAGAAAACCCCCGGAGCCGGGGGCTGCGGGGGTTCAGGAATGCGGGCCGGGGCCGCGCCGGCGGGTGGGGCCTAGGGCGAGGCCGCCGCCCCGCGGAAGGGCGCTGATCGACGCGCAGCCCGGAGAGCCGCCGCTTGGGTGCGGGGGCGTCGGCGTCGGTCACAAAGGGCGTGGAGGCCGGGCATGTCCGGCGAGACTGTCGCTGCCCCCATTCATCGTCAAGCGGAATGTCCGGGGGGGGGAGGGTCATTTGGGGGGGCGGGTGGGGGAGGGCGGCAGCTATCCGGTGGCGCCTGCCGGTTTTGCGCTTTCATGGCCGCTCCGTTGTCTCTGGTGGGAGGATCGTATTCCTAGAAACTGAACCGCCCTGTTTCGGAGCGGCGCGCATCTCCCCCCGCCCGCTCGTTGGATCCCGCTTGCTGGCGCCGTGTCTGGCCACCCGTTGCGCGCCCCGAACACCTGTCGCGTCCCCTGGCGCTGGTTTCTGCATCATCCGGAGGGGCACGCGCTTCGTGGCGGCCTCCGTCGGCGAGCACGGCAACTGGAACCGCAGCGAGCCGGGGGGCTACAAGGTCGTCTTCGTGCCCTTCCGCGACAACCACCATGCTGGCCTGCCGGTGGGCGTGGTGACTAGGGCCTGTTAGAGCTTGAGCCAGTCGGCGGCTGCTGCGAGGCAGAGGATGCCGATGAAGGATCGGGCGGTCTTCTCGTAGCGGGTGGCGACGGCACGCCATTCTTTGAGGCGGGCCCAAAGGTTC
>NZ_PDOA01000078.1 GCF_003116135.1 Teichococcus aestuarii
CTAGGCTCAGGACTCATTGATCCAGAAGAGGGTGGTGGCTGCAAGGCAGATGGCGGACATGAAGGTATGGGCGCAGCGGTCATAGCGCATGGCGATGCAGCGCCGGTCCTTGAGCCTGACGAACATGTTCTCGATGCGGTGTCGCTGACGGTAGAGCGTCCTGTCGTGCGGGATGGGCTGCTTGCGATTGCGGCGTGACGGAATGCAGGGCTCGATCCTGCGAGTGGTCAAGGCCTCACGGAGGCAATTGCTGTCGTAGCTCTTGTCGCCGATCAGGACGCGCACGGGCGGCAGGGCACTGAGCATCAGCGCCGCGCCTTTGTGTTCGCTTATCTGACCTTCGGAGAGCAGCATGATGATCGGGCGGCCTTGGCCATCGGTGACGGCGTGCAGCTTAGAATTCAGGACACCTTTGGTGCGTCCGATACGGCGAGGAACAGCCCCTTTTCGAGTAGGCTGGCCGCTGTGCGGTGCGCCTTAAGGTGAGTGGCATCAATCATCAGCCAATCCAGCTGGCCTTTGCGCTCGGCCATCCCCGCGAAGATGCGGTTGAACACGCCCATGCGGCTTCAGCGGATGAAGCAGTTGTAGAGGGTCTTGTGCGGGCCGTACTCGGCAGGCGCGTTGCGCCAGCGCAGCTCGTTGCGAATGACGTGGATGATACCGCTGACGACCCGCTGGTCATCGGCCCGCGGCACTCCGTGTGAGAGCGGGAAGTAGTGCGTGATCCGCTCGATCTGTGCCTTTGTGAGCCAGAACAGGTCAGCCATGGCAGCACTTCCGGCCGCCATGGAATCACAGAAAAATCAAAGCGCAAGAG
>NZ_PDOA01000079.1 GCF_003116135.1 Teichococcus aestuarii
CATGGCGGCCGGAGGTGCTGCCATGGCTGGCCTGTTCTGGCTCACAAAGGCACAGATCGAGCGGATCACGCCCTACTTCCCGCTCTCGCATGGTGTGCCGCGGGTCGACGACCAGCGGGTCGTCAGCGGTATCATCCACATCATCCACATCATCCACATCATCCGCAACGGTCTGCGCTGGCGCGATGCGCCTGCCGAGTACGGCCCGCACAAAACCCTCTACAACCGCTTCGTCCACTGGAGCCGCATGGGGGTCTTCAACCGCATCTTCGCAGGCTTGGCCGGGCGCAAGTTCCAGCCGGACCGACTGATGATCGACGCCACTCACCTCAAGGCGCACCGCACGGCGGCCAGCCTGCTCAAAAAGGGGCTGTTCCCCGGCATATCGGACGTACCAAGGGCGGCCCGAATTCCAAGCTGCACGTTGTCTCGGACGGGCATGGCCGCCCACTGATCATGCTGTTCTCCGAAGGCCAGATGAGCGACCACAAGGGTGCCGCGCTGATGCTCAGCGCCTTGCCGCCCGCCCGCGTCCTGATCGGTGACAAAGGCTATGACAGCAACCGCTTCCGCGAGGCCCTGACCGCGCAAGGCATCGAGCCCTGCATTCTCTCACGTCGCGATCGCAAGAAGCGCATCCCGCATGACAGAAAGCTCTACCGCCAGCGGCACCGCATCGAGAACATGTTCGGCAAACTCAGAGACTGGCGCCGCATCGCCATGCGCTACGACCGCTGTGCCCACACCTTCTTCAGCGCCATCACCCTCGCCGCTACCGTCACCTTCTGGCTCGGACAATGGGTCCTGAGCCTAGG
>NZ_PDOA01000007.1 GCF_003116135.1 Teichococcus aestuarii
ACCGTGAGGCCTGGCCGCCTCGATCAGCGGCTCCCACACCGCCCAGGTCGCATCCGTGAGAAGCTGCTCGTCCTTGCCCTTCGCCATACCCAAAACATGGGAGTAGCATTCAAGCTCTAACAGGCCTTAACCCTTTTGTGGGTTGTGCGATGCGAGGAACTTGGATACTGGAATTGACCAATTCGACGGGAGATCGTCTCCCGGGAGCATTATCGAGCCCTCGCTGAGGCGGAGGCCATGCAACAAGGTCCAGTGATCAGTCCGATGTAGGTCTTCAGAGACCCATCACGAAGGCCAAGCCTTCGTTTCGAGACACCTTGCTGCCGCCGGCAGGCGCGTTCTGTCGCGTATCTGCCCCCGATTCCACATAAGTTGCCGTGAGCGACGTTGAGCGTCGCCTCTCTGCCGCCGCGCGCCCCACCGGCGCCGCCTTGGAGCATTGCTGCCATGAGCTTGGCCAATATAAGGGCCGAGTGGTTCGGCAATATCCGCGGGGATCTTCTCGCGGGCATGGTCGTGGCTCTCGCCCTCATTCCAGAGGCAATCGCCTTCTCCATCATCGCGGGCGTGGACCCGAAAGTTGGCCTCTACGCTTCTTTCTGCATTGCCGTAGTGATCGCATTTACGGGTGGCCGCCCAGCGATGATTTCCGCGGCCACCGGCGCCATGGCGCTGGTGATGGTCACGCTGGTGCGGGACCATGGCCTGCAATATCTGCTCGCTGCCACCATTCTCACCGGCATCCTCCAGATCATCGCGGGTCTTCTGCGGCTCGGCGACCTGATGCGCTTCGTCTCACGCTCAGTGATGACCGGCTTCGTCAACGCTCTGGCCATTCTGATCTTCATGGCGCAGATCCCCGAGCTGGTGGGTCACGGCTGGCAGACCTACGCCATGACAGCGCTGGGCTTGGCCATCATCTATCTGCTGCCGCGTCTGACCACGGCGGTGCCGTCGCCGCTCATCGCCATCGTCGTGCTGACCATCCTCGCCATCGTCAGCGGCATGCCGCTGCGCACGGTTGGCGACATGGGCGAGCTTCCGGCCGAGCTGCCGTTCTTTCTGTTTCCCGATATACCGCTCAACCTCGAGACGCTGCGGATCATCCTGCCCACCGCAGTGACCTTAACCGTGGTCGGCCTCCTGGAATCGCTGATGACGGCGTCCATCATCGATGATCTTACTGATACGTCCAGCGACAAGAACCGCGAGTGCAACGGCCAGGGCGTCGCCAACATCGTGTCCGGTTTCTTTGGCGGCATGGCGGGTTGCGCAATGATTGGCCAGTCCGTCATCAATGTGAAATCCGGTGGACGCGGACGACTTTCGACGCTGTTCGCCGGCGTCTTCCTGCTCTTCCTGATCCTGGTGCTCGGCGAATGGGTGCGGCAGATCCCGATGGCCGCCCTGGTCGCGGTGATGATCATGGTCGCAATCGGAACCTTCAACTGGCGTTCGGTTGCCAATCTGCGCGTGCATCCCAAGAGCTCCAGCACCGTGATGCTGGCCACGGTCGCCGTGGTGGTCGCCACGCATGATCTGGCCCAGGGCGTTCTCGTCGGCGTGATGCTCTCCGGCCTCTTCTTCGCCCGGAAGGTGGCGCGCATCGTCCGCGTCCGGTCGGAACTCTCAGCCGATGGCAAGGCGCGTACATACTACGTCCGCGGCAACATCTTTTTCGCTTCGGCAGCCTCCTTTGGCGATGCCTTTGACTTCCGCGAAGTGTTGGAGCGCGTCACTATCGACGTCACGCAAGGCCACTTCTGGGATCTGACAGGCGTTGCCGCGCTGGATCGTGTGGTGCTGAAATTCCGCCGCGAAGGCACACAGGTGGAAATCGTCGGGCTGAACGAGGAGAGCATCTCACTCGTCGACCGCCTGGCAATGCACGACAAGCCGGATGCGCTCGAGCAACTCTCGGCACACTGAGGGGGGGATCATATGGCCAGAATACTCGCCTGCACCGACGGCTCGATCTATGCGCCGAGTATTTATGGGCATGCCGCCTGGGCGGCTTCCCGCCTGAACGCGGCCGTGGAGGTTCTGCACATGCTGGACCGCCACCCCGGCGCAGCCAGGGAAGCGGAGTTGAGCGGCGCCATCGGATTTGACGCCTCACAGGATCTTCTCCGGAAGATGGTCGAGCTGGACGAGGCTCAGGGGCGCCTCGCACAGCAGCGATCAAGAGCCATCCTGGAAGACGCCGAGTGGGTGTTGCGCGCTGCGGGCATTGCCGAGGTCACCCTCACCCTCCGCCATGGGGCGCTGGTGGAGGCGCTGCCGGAGTTCGAGAAAGCCGCCGATCTGGTTGTCGTCGGCAAGCGCGGCGAGGCGGCAGACTTTGCCAAGGGCCATCTGGGCAGCAACCTGGAGCGGGTGCTGCGCACCAGCATTTGCCCGGTCCTGGTCGCCTCACGCGCCTTCAAGCCGATCAGCCGGGCGGTGATCGCCTATGATGGCCGCGCCGCCTCCCGCAAGGCCGTCGAATATCTGGCGCGGCGGCCGCTCCTGCATGGTGTCTCGGTTCATCTACTCACCGTCGGAAATGCCGGTACCGACGAGGAAGGGCTGGCTGAGGCGCGCTTCAGGCTTGGTGAGGCTGGCCTGGACGTTCATATGCAGATCCTGCCCGGAAGGCCGGAAGACGTCATAGCCCGCGTGGTCGCCGAAAGCGGGGCTGATCTGCTTGTCATGGGCGCCTATGGCCATGGTGTGTTGACGCGGATGTTCCTCGGCAGTGTCACCTCCACATTGCTGCGCGAGTGCCGCGTGCCGGCTTTGGTCTTCCGCTAGGCCCCGCGCCGGCATGGGAGGGAAAAGCCTGCACGGCTTTCGCCAGCCCTCCCGGCGTCCTGCTGATGCTGCTGTCCGGTTTCGGGCAGACCTATCTTCACCGCGCTGCTCAACAGCGCCCTGCACAACAGCCCTGGCGGATCGAGTGGGAATGACAGCTGATCGAAGTTGCGAACCATCCAAGAATGAGCGCCATCACTACCTGGACTATCTGCGCGCCATTCTGATGTTCCTGGGCATTCCCTACCATGCGGCGCTGGCCTTCTCGTCCCATCAGGCCTGGATCGTCGAAGCGGAGCGGGACTCGGCCCTGCTGAGCTGGGCGGCGCAGTTCAGCCACACCTTCCGCATGCCGGTGTTCCTCCTGATCGCCGGGTTCTTTGCGATGATGCTGTGTCAGCGGCGTCCCGGATCATGGTGGCGAAGCCGCCTGGTCCGCCTCGGCGTGCCTCTGGCTGCCGCAACGATCCTGATCAATCCACTGCTCATGCTGGGAAGGGCACTTTGGCAGGCTGAGCCCAGCCAGGTCTTGGACCTGTGGCTCAGCATGCTGGCGACACCTGGCGAGCCCTGGGTGTCGCACCTCTGGTTCCTGATCGATCTGCTGATCTATTCCTCGATCCTGGCGGTGCTGTTGCGCCTGCGCTGGATGCCAGCGCTGGCGCGTCGCGCCGACAAGGTTGCCGGGTTGATGGCTTCGCGCTGGTGGGTGGCGCCTGGCCTGCTGCTGTTCAGCGGGGTCGCTGCGCTAGGCACGGTGGTGGCGCTGAGTGTCCTGGGCCTCAACTCGACCCTTCATGGCATGTTGGTGCTGGCGCGCACCTCGGCCCATCTGCCCGTCTTCCTGTGTGGTGCCGCCCTTGCGCTGCGCCGCGACTGGCTGGACCGCTTCACGCGCATACACTGGTGGATGTGGGCGGCAGGGCTTGTCCTGGCGGCGGCACTGGCCGCTGTGCAGTGGCGGGACGAGGACATCTACCGGGCCGTGACCTTTTTCCTGATGCCCGTCGTCGGCATCCTGTTCGCCCATATCCTGATGTCGGGGATGCGGGCCTGCTTTCAGGGCGCCAACAGGCTGGTGCAGATCGCGGTGGACTCTTCCTTCACCGTCTACCTGGTGCACCAGGTTTTCATCGTGTTCGGCGTGGTGCTTATGATGGGCAGCGGGATTCCGGTGCTGCTGCAGTTCGTGCTGCTGGTGGCGGCTTCCACGATCCTGTCGCTGGGGTTTCATCAGCAACTGGTCCGTCGCCGCCCTGTGCTGCGGCTGCTGTTCAACGGCGTGCTGCCTGAGCGTGCGGCACCGCTGGCTGGAGCCGCCGCTGCCCCGCGAGCGGGACGGATATAGTACGGGCCGTGTAGCCCCCGGTGATCCGAGACGTCCCCCTGCCCCACCGGCTGCCAGCAGATTTCGGCGTACACGGCAGCAGGGGGTTCTCCCGGGCAGGCTTCAGCTTGCTCCGGATCCTTGGGCAAGGTCGGCGGAGGCGGCCTGCCGCCGCAGGCGTCTCCCTCCGCCAGCCCGGCACTCCATGCCGGCAATCGCGCCAACAAGGCACAGCAGCACCGCCCATCCGTAGATGGAGCCGAACGTCGCCTGGACCCAGGCAGGTGATCCCATGAAGGCCAGAACCCAAGGGACCGGGATCAACAAAAGCGCCGCCGCCAAGCTGAGAGCCCAGTTCAACGGCCGGAGGAGAAAAACAGGCAACAGGAAAAGCGTGTAATGCACCCAGGCGAGCGGTGAGGCGAGCAACGCACCAACCAGGCCCAGCGCACTCGCCTGTGCCAGGCTGGGCCGGCAGCGCCAGGCCCAGAGGGCAAGCGCGCCCAGCACCAAGGCGCCGGCGGGCGCCGCAAAGGCACCGAGCCCGCCTCGCTGCAGCAAGCCGGCCAGCGAGGCGTTGGTGAGGAAAACGGCGCGGTTCCCTTCCGCGGCGAGCACTGCGAACCATTGCTGGTAGACCTCAGGCCCGTAGAGCAGCACGGGCAGAAGGCTGAGCAGGAGCGCCGTGACGCCAGCAGAAACTGCAGGCCGGTAATAGCCTGAGAGGAACAGCAAGACTGGCCAGACAGCGAAGTTCGGCTTCACTGCAACGACGAGGCCGATGGCAACACCCGCCGCCAGGCCCCGCCCCCGGTCGAGCAGCAGCCAGGCAGCCGCCGCGCTCAGCACCAGCGGCAGGTAGATCTGCCCGAGCACCAGCGTGTCCCAGAACCCGGCAAGGGCGAAAGCCCAGAGAGCAGCCAGCCAGCGCCCATCGCCGCTGCCCTGGCGGCGCACCAGCAGCAGGATCGTCGCGACGTAGCAGAGCACGGAAATGCTCCACCACAGGCGGAAGCCCTGATGCGGGTCCAGCAAGCCCAGCAACTGAAACAGCGGCAGCGCGGCCGGCGGATTGAGGTTGGGGTTCCAGGATTCGAAGCCCGGCAACGCCACGTGGAACGTCAGCGGATAGATGCCGTAGGGGTCAAGGCCCTCTGAGGCCGCCCGGCCGGAGGCGATGAAGGAGCCATAGTCCAGAAGCCCCGGCGTTGGCAGTGCCCGCGCAAGGCTCCAGACGATGAGCGGCAGCAGCAGCAGGCACAGGGCAGCGGCCAGCGCGCGCCGCGCTGGAGGAGAGAGCGACGCCGCCATCACCGGGCCTCCTCTGAGGCCTCGGCCGGCGGCACGACACGCATCACCGAGAAGTCCTGGCCACAAGCCACCGGCTGCACGGCAAGGCCCGCCAGCCAGTCCTCGCAGCCCCACTGGTACATGGCGATATAGACTCCCGCGAGCGGCGGCTGCACCTCATCGGCCCGCGAGGCCACGGCCAGCGCGTTCTGGACCAGCGGGCGGAACGCCGCCGCGTCCGGCACGCGGGCGATCGGGCCACGGTCCAAGGCTTTCATCTCCGGCAGGAGCGGCTCGAAGACGAGCGGATTCTGCCCCGCCTTGGCAAAGAGGCTGGGGATGATGGCCTGGCGGTCAATCATCGCGTAGGCGACGATGTGTTCGGGCGGCGGCCGCATGCGGCGCGTCTGCGTCCAGTCGCCGAGTTCAATCGGGTAGCGCGCGGCGGGAATGATGAAGCTTCCCGGCGGAATGCGCTGGAAGGCCGCGACCATCTCGCCGATCACCTTCCCCTGGACGCGCCAGTCCTGCGCCAGAACGTAGCTGCGCGAGCCCAGCAGCAGCAGGATGACCATGGAAGCAATCGCCGTCGCCAGCGGGCGCGGGCGGCGTGGCACGATTGCAGCGAGCAGCATGAAGGCCGCGGCGATGGCGATCCGCCAGTCCAGGAAGAATGACTCCATCGCCGAATAGGGCAGCACCAGCACCAGCAGGGCAAAGAGCGCGGCAACCAGCAACAGGCCGGGATGTAGCCGGACCTGCCGCATCGTCAGCGCCAGCACCAGGGCTGCCACCGAGATCAGCGAGGCGGCGGCATCCGCATGCGGGTTGCCGGAGGAAAGCAGGCGGGTGAAGGGAGAGAGCTTGACGAAGGCGCTGAAGTTGAAGTGCGGGCTCAGCGGCAGGCCATGCGACGGGCTGATCGCCCAGTAGAGCACCAGGGCCGGGATGAATTGCGAAGCCGACGCAACGAGGCGCAGGAAGGCAGGGCCAAGCCCCTCGCGCCGCCGCAGCCAGGCGTGCCGCAGTTCCAGCGCTGCGATGGCCACCGCGTAGAGGCCGAAGGCGACGAGGTGCGCGAGAAAGATGAGCAGTGCGAAGAATGCGCCCAGCACCACCTGCTGCCAGCGCGGCCGTCCCTCCATCAGCAGCCAGGCCGCGAGGCCCCAAGGCAGCAGGGCGAGACCCAGGTTGTAGTTGAGAAAGCCCCAGAAGAACATTTCGTTGGTCAGGAAGACGCCGGCCAGAAGGGGCCAGACGCTGTAGCGGCCGGCCACGGCCCGATTGAGAAGGTAGAGACCGCCCAGCGTGAGGATGAAGGTCAGGGCCAGCAGCAGAAGGCCCGCCGCCCGCGCATCGGCAACCTGCATCAGTGCCAGCATCACCACGTCCGACAGCATGTTCGGAATCAGAAAGCTGGCAAGCCGGTAGTTCGCCTGCAGGCCGGGGCTGCTGGCCCAGTGATTGATAGCGTCAACCCGGGCCAGGTGGTTGGGATAGTCGAACAAGGGTGGCATGCTGGTGGCCAGCAGCGGCAGCAGAGCCACCACGAGGCAGAGCGCCAGGGTGACATGCGCCCAGGCGGCGCTGGTGATGTGCACGCGCCAGGAGCGGTGCGGGACGGCCGCCGTTCCGACAGACAGATCGCTGAGGGGCATCAGGGGGGGTGCTCGCTCTCGCTGGGGAAGGCCTCTTGCAGCCGACACTAACGTCCAAGCTGGCTGCTGGTTCACCCCAGCAGCCGAAGGCGGATTTCAGGGGTGCCGCGCCAGTGGCGCGGCGTCGCGCAGGATGGGGCCGTTGCCAGCGCGGAGCGTCGCCTGCATCAGCACGACGGTATAGGGGTTCCAGGTGGAGACGAGGAAATAGATCGTTGAGGAGAGACCGGGCTCGCCCTCGGTGAAGGGGGAGATCAGGTAGGGCCCATATGCCTCGCCCGGTGTGAAAGGCGTGTGCGGATCCGACACCGTGTGGCAGCGGCGGCCGAGGCGGACAAGCTGCAGCAACGCGGGCTGCTGCTGCGGCGGCCGCCCGGCGCTGATGAAGCCGCATTCACCGTCTTCCCGCGCCGGATCGACCAGCGCCTCCGGCGCCGACCAGGGGCCCCAGGGCTGATCGGCGGTGCGCAGGAACGTGGCGGCGCGCGGGCCGCCGCAGGTATAGAGCAGCATCCATTTCTGGAGAAAGGCGTTCCAGCCGGCCGAGAGTTCGCCGAGGCAGGGCTGGTCGAAAAGCGGCACGCTCTCCGCCTCGTCGGCGCTCCAGCGCGGCGCCTGCGTCACCGGGTCGAGGCCGGCGAAATGCCGCAATGCGCTCGTATCCTCGACGGCGCCGGCAGGCAAGAAGGCAAGATGCGGGTTGCTGCGGCGGAAGTCGCCGCTGCCCCAGAGCAGCACGCCGGCGCCGTCGGGGGCCGGCAGGTTCTGCACCTGCCCTGCAGATACAAGCACCGGCGCGACATGCACCATCTTGTCGCGCGAGATGTCGTAGAGGTAGCGGAATTCGTGCCCGTCATCATCCGACCGCGCGAGGACGGAACGGCCGACATTTCCGCGCTCGCTATGATCGCCAGTGGCCAGGATGTACATGCGGCCGTTGAGGCTGAAGCCGCCTGTCGGCACCGCGAAGGCACCGGAATACACGCCGGGGATCTGCAGTTGGCGGAAGCCGCCATCCGGGTCCGTCAGAAACGACAGGCGGATGCAGTCCCGCGGGTTGGTGGTGTCACTGACCGCCATGGAATCCGCGTCTCGCGCGCGGACCAGACCGCCACTCGGATGCGTGTCGCCGAACAGGAAGTAGAGCCTGCCCTTATGCTCGAAGGAGGCGCCGAGATCGGCCCCCCAGAACTTGAACCGGCGCTCCGTGGCATTGACGGTGGGCATGCCCTGCTGGCGATCGAACTCGCCGACCACCTGGCAGATCTTGCGTATCTCAGGCCCGCTGGCATGCGAGGTGCTGTTGGTCGCGGAGGAGGAGCGATGGACCGGCAGCAGGGCGAGGGCCAGGAGCATCCAACGCCACGAATGCGCAAAGCGAAAGCGACCAGTCATGCCATTTTTCCGGCTCTGGGCAGAGGGATGCCGCGCAGTGGCGGACCGATCCCGGGTAGGGCGGGAATGTGACGAGAGTGTGGAGAAACAGCAGCGCCCGCCACAGCGTGGCCCTCTGGCAGGCTCAGAGCAAGTTGAGCATCGCGGCGCAAAGGGCGCCGAGCGCGACGCCGCCCAGAACCTCTTGGGGCTTGTGCCCGAGGCGCCCGCGCAGCGCCGCCACATCAGGCCGCTCGGGAAAGGCCGCTTTCAGCGCCAGGGCCTGGGCGCCGATCTTCTGGCGCAGGTCCATGGCATCGATCATCACGATCACCGCCAGGGTCAGTGCCACCGAGAAGGCCGGCTGGCCAAAGCCGTCACGGAAGCCGAGCAGCCAGCAGGTGGTCCAGACGATGGTGGTGTGCGTGCTGACGGCGCCGCCGAGGCCGATGCCGCGCCAGGCGGCCTTGCGGTCGCGCAGCGTGTTGATGGCGAACTTCAGGCTGCCTGCAGCGAGATAGCCAAGCAGGGGGGCGAGCGGATAGGTGAGGTCCACGGATGCTCCTGCGTCAGATGGAAAGGCGCTTGAACAGCCTCTCGGGAATGGCTTTGATGATCAGCATGATCAGGCGCCAGAAGCCGGGATAATAGATCTCGTCGCGTCCCTTTCCGGCAGCCTGCAGGCCGGCACGTGCCGCAGCCTGGGGCGAGGCCACCAGGAAAAGGCCTGGCAGGCCCCAGGTCATGGCCGTGTCGAGGAAGCCGGGCTTCACGGTGACGACGCGCACGCCGTCGGCCAGCAGGCGCCCGCGCATACCCTGGAGGTAGGCGTGCAACCCCGCCTTCGCCGAGCCGTAGAGGAAATTCTTGCGCCGCCCACGGTCACCGGCCACCGAGCCGAGCACCACCACGGCGCCGCCGCGCTGTGCACGCAGACCGGGTTCCAGCCGGTTCAGCAGCGAGACCACGCTGAGAAAATTCACCTCCACGATGGAGCGCGCCAACCGGAAGTCGCGCATGGCCGCTTCCTGGTCCGGCATGCTGCCAGCGGCGAAGAAGAGGTTCAGGCGGTGCCCTTCGGCCAGCCGCCAGCAGGTCTCGACGAAGGCGTCATGGCTGTCGAAGCCGGCGGCGTCGAAGTCGAGGCACTCCACCCGGCGCCCGGTGCGCAGGCGCAGGTCGGCGGCGGTGTCGGCGAGGTCGGCCTGGTCGCGCCCGGCGAGCACGAGGTCGGCCCCACCTTCCGCCGCAGCGCGGGCGAAGGCGCGGGCGACAGAGGAACTGGCACCGAGCACCACCCAGAGATCGGCCGTCATGCCGCACCATGGATCTGCAGGCGCCGCGCCATGTCCGAGCGCATGCGGCCGGCGGGGTCCACCCGCTGCAGCACCGCCTGCAGGTGCGGCAGCTCGGGATACATGCGGCGGAAGCCCTCAGGCGAGAGGCAGGCGTCCTTGGCCAGGTAGACCCGGCCACCATGGTCGAGGATCATGGCTTCAAGCTGGGCCATCAGCGCAGGGGTCTCCGGGCGGGCTGGAAGGTCCAGTGCCAGGGTGAAGCCCGGCAGAGGGAAGGAAAGATAACCCCGCCCACGCTCACCAAGCGTCTTGAGCACCGCCAGAAAGGAGGCGGCGCCAGCCTCGGCGACCCGCTCCATCAGCGCCGGCAGGCCACGCTCGGCCGCCGCGTCGGGCAGCACGCATTGCAACTGGTAGAAGCCGCGCTTGCCGTAGAGGCGGTTCCAGTCCAGCACCGCGTCGAGCGGATAGAGGAACTGCTCCACCGGCAGGATGCGCTCGCGCCCCGCAGCCGGGACGCGGCGGAAATAGGCCTCGTTGAACAGGCGGACGCTGTGGCGGTTCAGTGCGAGGGCCGGCAGGTCCACCGGCATGCGGCGCTCCCGGGCGGGCCGTGCGCGCGGCACCTCGCCGGTGGCATATTCCGCCGTCTGCAGGATGCCGCGCCCCAGTTGCCCACCGCGCGCCACGCCGTCGATCCAGCCGACCGAGTAGGTGGCCTGGCGCCGTACCTCGGCGAAGGCGGCCATGAAGCTCTGCAGGTCGGGCAGGCGGCGCTCGTGCACCACGAAATGCGTCGAGGGCGCTTTCTGCAGGTGGAAGGCGGCGCGCAGGATCAGGCCGGTCAGGCCCAGACCACCGATGGTGGCGGCGAAGAGCTCCGCTTCCTCCTCGCGCGAGGCGCGCACCAGCCGGCCATCGGGCAGCACCAGCTCGATCCAGGCCAGATGGTCGCCGAAGCTGCCGTGGCGGTCGTGGTTCTTGCCATGCACGTCGTTGGCAATGGCGCCGCCGATGGTGACGAAGGCGGTTCCCGGCGAGACGGGCGCGGCATAGCCGCGTGGCAGGAAGGTGCGCAGGATGTCCTGGAAGGTCACGCCGGCCTCGCAGACCAGCAGGCCTGTGTCCGGCACGAAATCCAGCAGGCGGTTGAGGCGCTGGGTCAGCAGCGTCGCGCCGCCGGAGTTCAGCGCCACGTCGCCATAGCTGCGGCCGCCACCATAGGCGATCAGGCCCGGTGCCGCCTCGGGCGCAAGGAGCAGCGGAGCAACCTCGCGCTGCCGCTCGGGCCGGCTGGCCAGGGTCTCGGCGCGCGTGACGCGCCCCCAGCCCTGTAGCGCCATCCGCTTCCAGGCCATCAGAGAGCCTGCCGGGCGCGGCGAAGGGCCTGCGGCAGGGCGAGGCAGCCCAGAGCGACGGCAAACCAGAGCGTCGTCACGCGGATCACCGCGATGGCTGGAATGGCCAGCTCCATTGGCACGCCCTGGGCTGCGAGCAGGGCCAGCATGGTTGCCTCCGTGCCGCCCACGCCGCCAGGGATCAGGGTGACTGCACCCACCAGCATGCCGGCGGTGAAGATGAGGACGGCATGATGCAAAGGCACCTCCGCGCCGAAAGCCTGCAGGATCAGGAAAAAGGCATAACACTCGGCCAGCCAGCCGGCCAACGCCAGGGTAAGGGTCAGCAGCAACACCTCCGGCGAGAAAAGTGCCGCCATCCGCCGAACCATGCCGCGCAACCGGCCGAAAAGCCGCGGCCACCGGCCGGTGGCACGAAAGGTCATGCCCACCGCGGCCAGCGCTATCTGTGGCCGCAAGGCCAGGAGAAAGGAGACGAAGGTGGCGACAAGGGCGGTGGCCAGCAGCCAGGGCTGCGGCGAGGCGGTCAGAAGGCAGAACAGCATCAGCAGGCCAACCGCGCCGAGATCGCTAAGGCGGTCGGCGACCAGCACCGGAAGCGTCCGCTCATAGGGCGTGCCGTTGCAGCGCTGCATCATCCAGAGGCGGAAGGCCTCGCCGACCCGGCCCGGGGTCGTGGTCAGGGCGAAGCCCGAGATGTAGTAGAACAGCGACTGCCATAGCGAGACTTCCGCGCCAACCCGACGGCTGTAGAGGTGCCAGCGCAGGCCGCGCAGCAGGTAGTTCGCCAGCGACAGGCCGAGCAGGGCAGCCGTCAGCGGCAGACTGAGCGACCGCAGATGCGACCAGACCTCCGGCCCGCCGGCTAGCGCCGCCGCCACGGCCATGCCGATGGCGAAAAGACCGATGACGGCGATGATGCCGAACTCCAGGCGGCGCAGCTTCGGCGCCGGCAGCGCCTCCAGGGCCAGCATCACAGATGCACCAGCAAGGCAAAGCTGACCGCCCAGCACGCCAGGCTGCCAATCATGAAACGGTCGGTCAGCAGGATCACCGTCGGCGCGCCGGAACGTTCTTCCACCAGCGTGATCTGCAGGTAGCGCAGAATGCCGGCGAGCACGAAGGGCAAGGTGAGGTAGAGATCGGGCGTGCCGAACCGGGCCACAGCGGCCTCGTTTGTCGTGTAGATGACATAGGCAACCAGCAGCGCGCCGAGCACGACGGCGATGGCGGTGTCCAGGAAGAGCTTGTTGTAGCCGTTCAGGCTCCTGCGATGCGCAGTGTCGAGCGCGCGCACCACGTCATCGCGCCGCTTGGCGAGGGCCAGGAACAAGGCGGCCAGCCCAACGCAGACCATCACCCAAACCCCGGCGGTGACGCCGATCGCGACCGTGCCGGCCACGATGCGCAGCACAAAGCCGAGCGCGATGATCATGACGTCGATGATCGAGGCATTCTTCAAACCGAAGGAGTAGGCAAGATTGGCCGCAAAATAGACGGCACCGATGGCAGCGAACCGGGGGCTTAGCCACAATCCCAGACCCAGGCCGGCCAGCAGCGCGAAGGCTGCAAGCAAGAGGGCGATCTGCAGGCTGATGGCGCCGCTGGCAATCGGGCGGAACCGCTTGACCGGGTGCACGCGATCGGCTTCCCGGTCACAGATATCATTGATGATATAGACGGCACTGGCCAGCAGGCAGAAGCTGACCACGGCCGAAATGATAAGGTATAGGTTTTCAAGTGTGAGATCTGCCGGGAAGAGCAGCAATGGCGACGCGACAATGGCGTTCTTGACCCACTGATGCGGCCGGAGGAGGCGCAGCGCCGCTGGCAACCGCGCCGGCTCGCCGCTTTGCCTGACGAGACGGATACCTGTCAGCGCAGAAAGCGCTTCGAGCCGGCCGGCAAGTCTGTCGCTCATTGTTTCTACCTCCGGTCGTGCGGGCTGCGCGGTTCGATGTTCCAAATTCTCAAGTTACCGGCGTGAACGACGCCGTCAGGCGCCATCGAAACCAGCTTTGGTGCAAAGGCCTTTCTCAAGCCGGTCGAGCAAAGGGTGCAGTGGGAAACTGCATAGCTTCCGAGGCAGTGACTTCGCGTGGGGAAGCTTATTTTTGAAAATTGGTTGCTTACCAATAACGCTTTCCCCGCCGCGCTCACAAAAATATCTGCAGAAGCTCCATTGCGGAATGGCGGCGCAGGTCGGCCACCTTAGGCTGTTCGCCAAGGTCAAGCTCGGAGCTTCTCTTTCTGCTTCACGCACAAGTCGAAAGAGTGGCGTTGGTGCCGCCGGCAGAGCCGCATGTTCCCGCCGGCGACCAGCAGAGATTATGGAGTGGTGCCGGTTGTGCCGGTGCCGGTTGTGCCGGTGCCGGTCGTGCCGGTGCCAGTCGTGCCGGTGCCAGTCGTGCCGGTGCCAGTCGTGCCGGTGCCAGTCGTGCCGGTGCCAGTCGTGCCGGTCTGCCCGGAGGTCTGATCGGCTTGGCCGCCAGAGTCCGAAGCGTCATCGCAAGCCGCTACCCCGAGGGCAACGGCAAGAAGTGCCGCCGCAGCAGCCGTGTGAAGCTTTGAAGCCATGTCTTGGGTTTCTCCAGGCTGGTGTTGAGTATTCCTGGGTGCTTTGCCGCCCTCGCGCCTGCCTGGCTGCAGCAGGGCTGCACAGCGAGGCAGCGCCTCGGGCCGCAGCTGGTCGCCGCCTGTGGGGATGGCGCCGCCCAAAGGCCTAGAAGATCAGTGCAAGCAACCCGATGACGACAAGCAGGCCGATCAGGAAGATCAGGCCGATGGTGCCGCCGAGGAGCTTCAGAATGCCGCCAATCATAATCATCTCCTTGGTCAAGGAATTTTGGCCCGGGAACAGCCTGCTTCTACTCGATGATGTTGCGTCAGCCGGACGCCGTTCCCGCCATGACGTTATTCTGCTTGAGGCGCCGGTGACGTATCCTGCTCCGCAGGCTCTCCGCTCTGGCCAAGAGCGATGACGGCCTGCCCGCGATTCTTCCCAAGCGCACCCTGAGCGGCGACCTTGGCGCGGCCAATAACGTTCCGAGCCTTACCTTCTTGGTTCATTCGGCCCTCCGCTTCATCTTCTCATCACCCGTCATGGTGCCAGCGTCCTTCTTCACTGCGCCGTCGGTCTGTTCGGCCGAGCCTTTCATACGGGCGCTGTCTGTCATCTCCGGCCGTCTGGCTTCTATGTCCTGGGCCGCATGCGCCATGGCCACCTTCCTTGCCCGCGGTCGAGCGGGCGAAGACCCGTCAAACCCTGTGCCGGATCGGTCAGAGCTGGAATGGCCGCCCACGCCAGGCATGACCTTTGCCGATGCCGGACAATGGTTTGTCCCGACCGATTCAATAACAAAAGGCACGGCGAACAGGTTGCAGTAAAGCCTGCGCTTGTTCATTATTTTATTTATAAAAGATCCTCAAATGCATGTTCAGAATTCGGAAAGCGTGTTCATTAATCCGAACATTGGCGGTTTCGAATTTGCGATACTTTGGCGCATCGTGCTTTCATACTTCGCTCTACGGTTCAGCAGGCGACCTTGGCGGCAACCGGCCCGAAGCCGCCCTGACTTCCTCCTTCGCTGAGCAGGCGACGACAGCGCCGCATTGGCGTTGAGCAGAAGTGGCAGCAGACATTGCGATTCTCCCCGATGGCATTCCGTCTTCCTCTCCCGCCGCTTGCCCTTCGTGTGCCGCTCCTGACGGCAGCCACTGTGTTCCTGTTCACCGTGACGACAGGACAACTCGTCAGCTGGGCGATGGGGCAACGATTGGATCAGGAGGCAGAGCGCCTGGGCCGGGTGTATCTCGATGGTCTTGCCGCCGCGGTACTGCCAGCGGTGCGGAATGGTGACGCCGAGGCGCTCCAGGAAGCCCTGCAGCGCGCGCTTGGATTTCAGGAAGGCATCCGGGAACGGCGGATTGCCATCGGCTCTGCGGATGGCCAGCGGCTTGCCTCCGCCGGAATCGGCCCCAACCCTGAATGGCCTGCCCCCTTTGCCCGCGGCCTGCGTGGCCATATCTGGGAATTGGCCACCGATGGCGACGCGGTCTGGGCGCAGCGCCCGCTCAAGGACCGTGGGCAGGTGATCGGCGTGGTCGCAGCGAAGCTCGACGTCTCTTCCATCACGGAGCGCCGGCGCCGGCTTGACCTGGCGATGCTGAGCTTCGGCCTGGCCATCGCCTTGATCGGCGCGGCCTTCTCCGCACTTGCCGCGCGCCATGCCCTCAAGCCAGTGCTAGCCATCACTCAGGCGCTGCGGCGGGTCGGAGCCGGGCAGCTCGAACCGCTTGCCGAGCCTATGATGCCGCCCTCGGACAGCGAGGCAGGTCGGCTGGGGCATGCCTTCAACGGCATGGTCGCGCAGCTCACCAGGCGGGAAAACCTCTCCCGGCGTCTGGCCGAACGGGAGCGGGCGGCATTGCTCGGCCGGCTCGTCGGGACCGTCGCGCATGAGGTGCGGAACCCGCTCGCTGGCATGCTGACCGCCGTTGAGACGGCGCGACAGTTCGGCCATGACGAGCACGAGCGGAATGAGGCGCTGGACGTTCTGGAACGAGGTTTGCGCCAGATTGAGCGGGTCGTTGCCTCGACCCTGGCCGTGCACCGTGACTGGGGTCCGCCACGCTCCCTCGCCGCAGCGGATTTCGAGGATCTGCGCGTGCTCGTCACCCCTGCCGCACAGCGGCGTGGCATTGCGCTCGACTGGTGCGTGGCGCTGCCAGAACCTTTCCCCGTGGACGCGCTGCGTCTACGGCAGATGGTGCTCAACCTCCTGCTGAATGCGGTTGCGGCCACGCCAGCGGGTGGCCGCGTCCGGCTGGAAGTGAAGGTGGGAACCGATGCGCGGCTCGCCGTTGTGGTCGAGGACAGCGGTGCGGGCCTTTCGCCAGCCGCCGAGCGGCGGCTTTGCAGCCCTGCTTCCCCCGCAGAGGACGATGCGGCGCCTGTCCTCGGGCTCGGGCTGGAGGTGGTTGCCGCCCTCGGTCAGCAACTGGCCGTGGAGATCGCGGTGCAGCCTGGAGCAGGTGGGCGTGGCACGCGTATCATCCTGCAGGCCGCCGCCACATTGTCGCAGAACGAGCCAATGCCTCCGGAGCTTCTCGCATGAACCAGGAAGCCGCGCTTTCCGTGGCGCTGATCGAGGACGACGCCGTTCTGGGCCGATCGCTGGTGCAGCGTCTGCGGCTTGCGGGGGTTGCCACGCACTGGGTACGCTCTGCCGCAGAAGGAGAAGCGCTGCTGCGCCGCCATCGGCCGACAATGGTGCTCTGCGACATCCGCCTGCCCGACGAGAGCGGCGAAGCTCTCATCGCACGGCTGATGCCGGAGCTCGGTACGACACCGGTGGTGGTGATGACAGCCTATGGGGGCATCGAGCAAGCCGTGCGCCTGATGCGCCTTGGCGTGGATGACTACCTGGCCAAGCCTTTCCCAGTGCAGCAGCTCCTCCACAAACTGTCCGGCTTTGCCGAGTTGCAGCGTGCACGCGCGGATCCTGAGGCCGGCGCCGCAGGGGCGCAGGGCATGCCCGGCTGGCGCTCGCCGCCCATGCGGGCCCTGCACAGCCTGCTTGGGCGCACCGCAGAAACAGGAGTTCCGGTGCTGATCACCGGAGAGAGCGGCGCCGGCAAGGGTTACATGGCGCGCATGCTGCATGACATGGGCTCGCGGGCGCAGGAACCCTTCGTGGTGGTTGATTGCGCCGCTCTGCCGGCCGAGCTGGCACAGGCCGAAGCCGTTCTGCTTGGTCAGGAAGGTGTGGGCCAAGGATCTGCTGCCGAGGAGGTCCCAGGGCTTGTTGGGCAGGCCGGCGCCGGCACGCTCTTCCTTGACGAGATCGCCGAACTGAGCACGGCACTTCAGGCTCGTCTGCTCCGCTTGGTCGAGGAGCAGGTATTCCTACCTGTGGGTGCCCGCCGGCCCCGCCCCTTCCGAGCTCGGATTGTAGCGGCCACGCATGCCGATCTGCGGTCCATGACGACAAGGAGCAGCTTCCGGCAGGATCTCTGGTTCCGGCTCTCAGTCCTGGACCTGATTGTGCCGCCGCTGCGTGACCGGCCTGAGGATATCGACGAGCTCGCATGCTACTTCCTGCGTCGCGTCACGGGCGGCAGAGCCGAGACATCATTCAATTTCGCTGCGGACGGGCTGGCGGCGCTGCGGGCACATTCCTGGCCCGGCAATCTTCGTGAATTGCGCAACCGTATCGAGCGTGCGGCGCTATTCGCCGCCACCTCGCAGATTGGCGCGGCGGATCTCTTTCCGGAGCGTTCCCGGAGCGGCGAACCACCTGATGCTGCGGCAGGCCCGCATCCTGTTGGCCAGCCGATGTCCTCCAACTCCAGTGATTCAATCGAAGAAGGTAGGCAATCGCTGGCTGAGGCGCGCGACTTGGCTGAACGACAACATATCAGCCTTGTCCTGGCGGAACATGGAGGCCGGCTCGGCGATGCTGCCCGGGCGCTCGGCGTCTCGCGCACCACGCTGTGGGACCGCATGCGGCGACTGGGACTGAAGGCACGATGAGGGCCTCCGCGAGAGCTGCTGGCCTGGATACCGAAGGGGCGCGGCGCAACGGATGGCAAGACGTTCTTCGAGAGTCACGCAGCTTCTATGAAGGTTACGGTCTGGTGTCCTGGCCACTGCCGCCCATGGCGCGGATGTCGAAACCCTGCATTGGCTTCCATGCCATGCAGATGACGTGCTTCGGGTCCTGGCCGAGCTGCCTATCGAAAACGCAGTCCGCCGGACCACATCCGCTCTGGCAACGGGCGGGCGTTCGCGGCCAAGGCGGTGCGCAGTTGGCTGGGGCGGGAGATCTTCTGCTCGCTCTGCGAGGCCGAGGTGCTGATCGAGCGCTGGCGGCGGCACGACAACACGGTCCGGCCACGCAGTGCCTTGGGCTATCGCCCGCCAGCGCCGGATACAAGCTGCCTCACCTTGCTCGGCCTGCCTACGCTCTGCTCCCGCACGCCCAGCCGGGCGCGCCATGCCACCGGATGGCCATGGTGAGCGCCGAGCAGGCAAGTTGCGCCCGCCACTGCTCGCGCTTGGCCCAGCCCAGCAGCTTCGGGGCAACGGCAAAGGCATGGCGGCTGTGGGTGGCCGGGGGACGGAAGCGCCGGCGGACGATAGCCTGGCTCCCATAGGCCCGCATGAGCCTGTCTCGAAATGGCCCCGGCGAACAGGACAACCGGCGGCATGCAGGCGCCTGCTGCAGGCGCGGGCGGCCATAGCGGCCATGGTGATAGTCTGCAGTCGCCGGAGATCGGCCAGGCATCAGTTGCGCGTGTGCGGCCATGCGGCATCGGGACTCATGCCGCAACCCTTCTGCCTGCTGCAACTTTAGAGGGGCAGATCGCGTCGAGGTCTGGCATCGGTCTTGGGTATCAAGGTTGCATGGCATGCTCATCCACGTTGCATTCTGCCGCGCGACAGGCCGCGCCGGCTTGGCTCCGCTCCGGGAGGGCGCGCTTCATCGCGCCTCCTTCCCTGGTGTTCGCGCCTGCGGCACGGACAGCCGGCGCCCATCCTCTTCAGGCAGATGAGCGAGAATAGGCAGGACGGCCTCGGGCCAAGCCGCGAGGCAGCGCTGAACGCCGAGGTGGCCCGGCTTCGCGCCGAGCTTGCCCGCGCGAGGCCGGGGGCCGGCCCCGTCCCTGCCGAAGCACCGCCGGCAGAGGCGCAGAACGAAGCCCTGCATCGCGCCACTGCGGCCCTGGCGGCGAGCGAGGAGCGCTTCCGCCTGATCGTCGAGAAGGCGCGCGACTACGCGATCTTCCTCACCGATGCGGAGGACCGGATCACGGACTGGCTGCCAGGCGCGGCTGTGGTGTTCGGGTGGAGCGCCGCGGAGGCGGTGGGGCAGCCGGGCTCCCTGCTCTACACACCGCAGGACCGCGAGCAGGGTGTGCCCGAATGGGAGGCTGCGGTCGCGCGGGAGAAGGGTTCGGCGCCGAATGTGCGCTGGCACCTCCGCCGCGACGGCTCCCGGGTGTTCATCGAGGGCAGCAGGACCGCTCTGCGAGGGCCGGACGGCAAGCTGCAGGGCTTCCTCAAGATTGGCCAGGACGTGACCGAGCGCCGTGCCGCCGAGGGCCGCCTGCGTGAAAGCGAGGCGGCGCTGCGCAACCTGAACGAGACGCTGGAGGTGCAGGTGGACACGCGCACCGCAGAATTGCGCAGCGCGCTGGATGCCCTGCAGGCCGAGGCCATGGACCGCATCCAGGCCGAGGAGGCGCTGCGCCAGGCCCAGAAGATGGAGGCGGTGGGCCAGCTGACCGGCGGCATCGCGCATGACTTCAACAACATGCTGCAGGGAATCATGGGCAGCCTGGAGCTGATGCAGCACCGCGTCGCGCAGGGGCGTGTGGCGGAGGCGGAACGCTTCGTGGATGCGGCGCGGCAGGGGGTGGAGCGTGCGGCGGCACTGACGCACCGCCTGCTGTCCTTTGCCCGCCGCCAGGCCCTTCATCCCCGCGCGGTGAATCCGGATCTGCTGGCCACGGGCATGACGGAGCTGATCCGGCGCACGGTCGGGCCCGAGGTGCGGGTCGAGCTGCGCCTCTGCGACGGCTCCTGGCCCGTGCTGTGCGACCCGAACCAGCTGGAACATGCCCTGCTCAACCTGGCCATCAACGCGCGCGATGCCATGCCGGAAGGCGGCAGGCTGGCGATCGCCACCCGCAATGTCCATCTAGACGCGGCGGAGATCGCCTACCAGGAGGGCGCCCAGCCCGGCGACTATGTCGAGATCGCGGTGACGGATACCGGCACCGGAATGGACGAGGCGACCAAGGCGCGCGCCTTCGAGCCGTTCTTCACCACGAAGCCGCTCGGCCAGGGAACGGGTCTCGGTCTCTCCCAGATCTACGGCTTCGTGCGGCAATCCTATGGCGCGGTGCATATCGACAGCGCCGTTGGCCAGGGCACGACGCTGCGCCTCTACCTCCCGCGTGCGGACCGGCAGGGCGAGCATTCCGTTGCCGCCGTGCCGCAGCCGGCGGCCGGGAGGCGCTTCGCCGAACCGGCCGGGCAAGGCGTCGTGCTGCTGGTCGAGGATGAGGCGCCGGTGCGCTCGGTCTCGGCCGAATATCTGCGCGAACTGGGCTACCGGGTGCTGGAGGCCACCGATGGCCCTTCGGCGCTGCGCATCCTCTACGGCCAGGAGGCACCCCAGGTGGCCTTGATGGTGACCGATCTGGGCCTGCCGAACGGCCTCAACGGGCGGCAGGTGGCCGACGCCGCACGCCAGCGCTGGCCAGACCTGCCGGTGCTGCTGATCACGGGCTATGCCGGGGACGCCTTGAAGGAGCCCCTGGCACCCGGAATGATGTTGATGACCAAGCCGTTCGAACTCGGCGCCCTCGCCGCGAAGGTGCAGGAGATGATCGGCAAGGCCAGGTAGAGGATCCGGCTCCGGCCACGAGCCGCCCCTACCCTTCCCTCTTCCTGCGGCCCGATCCGGGAGGCTTCCTGCGGGCGTGGAATTCCGCGACGAGGCGGTCCGTCTCCGCCTGGGTCGGAGGGGGCAGCGTCCTCTTGACCGGGCCGGGAGGCGCCCCGGCGCCGGGCGGGCCTTTGAAAAGCTGTTCCGGAATCTCCGCAAGGAAGCGGGAAGGCTTGGCTGCCCAGTCCCGCCTGTGCCGCACCCAACTCAGCCACAGGCTGCGCCGGGCCCGCGTCAGGCCGACATAGAAAAGACGGCGCTCCTCTGCGAGGCTGCCCTGCGCCTCCGCCCGGTAGCTGGGAAAAACGCCGTCCTCCAGGCCGGGCATCAGCACATGGTCGAATTCAAGGCCCTTCGCGCGGTGCAGCGTCATCACCGGCACGACGTCGGCCTGCAGGTCGGCATCCGCCGCCTCTCCCAGCGCCGTGGCCTCGCAATAGGCGGCGGGGCTGCCAAAGCGGCTGGCGGCGCTGAAGGCCGCCTCCCAGGCCGCCAGATGCGCCTGCCCCGCTTCCCGCAGCCCGGCGGCCAGCCCGGCCCGCTCGGCGGCCAGTTGCAGCGCATCCTCCGGCGGCAGGCGGCGCCTGTGGATGTCCGCGGCAAGTGCCCGCGCCTGATCGGCGACTGCCCGCAGCCGCAGGCGGTCCTCGTCGGAGCCGGGCAGGTCCTCCGCCGCGGCGGCCAGGGCCAGGCCGGTCTCCGCGGCATGCTGGCGGAGCTGCGCGAACAGCCGCCCGGAGATCCCTCTGGGCGGATGGGCGCAGGCCCGGCGGAAGGCATCATCGGCGGCGGCGTTCCAGCCATGCCCGTCATGGCTCATGGCCAGCTGGAGCCAGGCCTGGGCGGCCAGGATATCGCGGGGCACTTCCGGCTCCCGCTCCGAGACGCGGCGGAACGGCATTCCTGCCTCGGCCAGGGCCGCCAGGATAGGCTCCGCCAGAAATCCCGCACGCAGCAGGACCGCGCATTCCCTCCAGGGAAGACCCTCCTCCCCCGCGCGCAGCGCCTGAAGATGCTTCACCACCGCCCGGCCTTCCTGCTCCGGCGTCTCCGCCTCGCGCAGCAGCAGGGGCGTGCCCCAGTCCGCATCGGGCCGGGCCGGCCGCAGAGTCTTGCGCAGCGCCTGCGGGTCGCGCGCCGCGACGGCATTCGCCGCCAGCAGGATGGCACGGGCGGAACGGTAGTTGATCTCCAGCCGGATGGTCTCCCCCGCCCCCGGATACTGGCGGCGGAAGCGGCGGATCTGCGACACATCGGCGCCCCGCCAGCCATAGATGGACTGGGTGTCGTCGCCCACGGCGAAGACCCTTCCCTGTTCCCCCGCCAGAAGGCGTATCAGCCGGTGCTGGGCCAGGTTGGTGTCCTGGTACTCGTCGACCAGCAGCTCCGACCATCTCGTTCCCCAGCGCTGCGCCAGGGCGCGGTCCGCCTGCATGGCCTCGACGGGGCGGGTGATCAGGTCGTCGAAATCCAGCGCCGCGCGGCGGTCCAGTTCCGCGCGATAGGCGGGGAGCAGGGCCTGCGCCTGCCGCAGGGTCTCCGCCTCGAAGCGGGCGAAGGCAGGACCCTGCGGGCAGGCATCCCGTGCGCCGAGAAGGGATCCCTTCAGCAGCGACACCGCATCCTGCAGCGCCATTCCCTCGCGCGCATCCTTCAGCCCGGCGAGCGCCATCAGCACGGCCCGTGCATCGGACTGCCCCAGGATGGCGAAGCCGCGCGGCAGGCCGGGCACCTGCGACGCCTCTTCGGTCATCAGCCGGGCCATGACGGCATGGAAGGTGCCGACCCAGCGGGGCACCCTCCCCGCCCCCAGCCGCGCGGCCAGCCTGGCCCGCATCTCTCCCGCCGCCTTGGTGGTGAAGGTGATGCAGAGCAGGCGTTCGGGTGCCTCGCCACGCCGGAGGATCAGATCGGCAACCCGCCGGGTCAGGGTCTCGGTCTTGCCGGAGCCGGCGCCCGCCAGGACGAGTTGCGGCGCCGTGGCCATGGCGGCCGCGGCCTGCGCCTCGTTCAGGCCGGCCAGGTGAGACAGGGTCTCCGTCATGCGCGGACAGGATCCAGGAACGGCGGCCGCGCCGCCCGATCGACGCGCAGCCCGGCCTCGGCTATCGAGGAAAACAAGGCTTCCTCCGGAATGCGGAGATAACGGATCAGAAGTTGCGCATACAATCCCAGGAACCGGGCACCATGGCCATCCGACTGGCCGTCATGCGTGGCGCTCAGGGCATGGGCCAGTTCATGCAGAAGGACCCAGTCCGGCACGGATTCGGGAAGCCGCAGCCGCATCCGGTCGGCATCCGCCAGGCGCCGGCGCGCCTGGGCGGGCAGAGGCTCGACCCTGGGAGGATATCGCAGCCCCAGATCCGCCCAGATCGCCTCGACCATGCGCGCGGCCTGCGCGAAGCCGACCGCCCCGCCGCCGAAAGGCGCGACGAAGCGGTCCTCCCAGGCATAGACGCGGGCGCGCTGCGTATCCCTGGCGCGGCTCATGGCAGTACGTCGCGCGTCCTTCCGCCGACCGGCCGGTTCAGGTTGATCCGGTCTCCCGCGGCATAGCCCTGGCGGTAGGCGCCATTGGCCCGGATCCCCGCCCGGCGCGTGGCGACGAGCCGTATGGTGGTCTCCCGAAAGGCGTCCTCCACCACCCGGTGCTTGACGATCATCAACGCGGTGCTGTCGCTGCGCTGGGCGGCCACTTCGGCCTCGCGCGCCGCCAGCATCGCTTCCAGCCGTTCGGCGATCCGCCCGGCCATGCCCTGCTGGTAGCTGACGGAGGCCTGACGCAGCGGCACGCCGCGCAGGGCGGGATGGGCGTGGCGGAAGTGCTCCAGCTCCGTCTGCATACCCCGCTCGATCACCGCGAACAGGTAAGTGGCCAGGGCCACGTCACTCTCGAAGCCGAAGAAGACATAGCGCGCCCCATCCTCGTCGCGGCTCAGCCAGACCTTGCAACCGCAGAACCGCGCCACGGCCGGGACGCAGCCATCGATGGGCCGTCTCTGCCGCCCCGCCAAAGGCACCTCGGCCTGTACGCAGCGCGCCTGCCGGACCTCGATCTCGTCCATGCTCAGCGCGTAGCGTTCGAGCAGCCTCCCGGCCATCTCGGCGGCGGCCATCGCCTCTGCCTCGGTGCAGCCATTGGACACCGTCTTTTCGGTCAGGGCCTTGATGCGTGCCTTTACACGGGTGAGTTCATCGCGTTGCATCATGGCCCAGCTCCTTCGCAGCGGCGCTCTATACCATGGGTCCGGCGGGATGGCAGGGCGGCGGAATTGGATGCATCCAATGGGCCTTCTGGCCGATGTTGGATGCATCCAATGCCATAGGGGCTTCCACAAGCCACCATAGGCCATTAAGGAGAAAAAGACGGATTCAAAGGTAGTGCGATGGATCAGGCCGCCAGGTTCCGCCACGTCGCCGAGGTGTTGCGTACCGCGCAGCGCATGGCCATCGAGGTGGAGAATGCCCCGGACAAGCGCAAGCGGCTGCGGCGTTTCTCGACCCAGGAGGTGGCTGCACTGCTGGGCGTGACGCCTCGGCAGTTGCGGCAGGCCAGCGGCCTGAAGCCGGCGGGCAAGGGGATCGCGCCACGGGCCCGCGTGGATTTCGCCGAGATCATGGCGGCGCGCGCGGCACTTTATGAAAGCACCGGGCAGTTGTCCTTCCTGCCTCGACGTGACGCAGCGAAAGGCGAGGAACTGGCGGCCATAGCCTTCACCAACTTCAAGGGTGGCTCCGCCAAGACCACCAGCAGCGTGCACTTCGCGCAGTACATGGCACTTGCGGGCTACCGTATCCTGCTGATCGATCTGGACAGCCAGGGCAGTACCACGGCGCAGTTCGGGATGGACCCGGCGGAGGAGGTGGGGCTTGGCAACAGCTTTGCCGGCTGGGTGGCGCGGCAGCATGTTCCACTCTCCGCCAAGGCCCTCTGCCAGCCGACCTACTGGCCCAATATCGACCTCGTCCCCGCGGGTGCGGCCCTGTCGGAGGCGGAGGAGATGCTGGCACGCCGGGCAGCCAGCGGTGAAGCGGAGGAAACCCTTTATTTCGAGGAGTTGTCCGCCTTCCTGGCAGAGGTTGCCGGCGACTATGATGTGGCGGTCATCGACACACGGCCGGACGTCAACATGCTGATGACCACCGCCCTGCACGCGGCGACCGGGATCGTGGTGCCAAGCCGCGCCACCATGACCGACTTGGCATCGACGGGGGAGTTCTTCGCCCACCTCGCCGGCTACACCACCGCCTTTCAGGAGGCTTTCGGCCACGGGCTGAAGCTGGCCTTCAACCGCATCCTGGTGACTGCCTATGATCCGACCGACCGCAGCCAGGAAGCCTTGCTGAACCTGCTGCGCGAGCGCTTCACCGACATGGTGCTGCCGGATCCCTTCCTGCATTCGCGCATCATGGGGACCGCCGGCTTCGGCAAGGAAACCCTCTACGAGTACGAGCCCAGCACGGACCGGGCCGCCTACAACCGTGTCCTGGCCAGCGCCAACAGCGTCAGCCGCGCGATCGAGCGGGACGTCTGGCGGGCCTGGGGCCGCGACGCGATGGTGAAGGAGACGCAACCATGAAGCCCCCCGCCTCCCGCTTCGGCACCCTGGCCCAGGCTGTCCGCGACCGGACCGCAATGACCGACGCCGCGTCCGGCCGCCCTGCGGCGCCGGAAGGGGCCGGGGTGCACAGGCCTGCCGCGGCGCTGAACCTCGCGGCCGAGGGCCTGCGGGAGCGGGTGGTGCGGCTGGAGGCCGAGCTGGCCAAGGCCAGCACCGCCAATGCCGGGCTGGAGCGTGCGCTCGCCCATGCCCGTGATGCGGCCGGCAGGGCAGGGGACTCGGCCGACGAGTTCCTCTTCCTGGACCCTTCCGTGATCGCCGATCCCCTGCCGCGCGACAGGCTGCCAGGTGCCTTCGAAGGACCGGAGTTCACGGCGCTTCTGGAGGACATCCGCCACAACGGCCAGAACGACGCCATCACCGTCCGCCGCCAGCCGGAGGGGCGCTACGAGATCGCCGCCGGCCGCCGGAGGCTGGAAGCCTGCCGCCGCCTGGGCCTTTCCGTCCTCGCCCGCATCCGTGCCCTTGACGATGCGGCGATGCTGCGGGTGCAGTTCTCGGAGAACGAGCGGCGCGAGGACATCTCGGCGCTGGAGCGTGCCCGCTGGTTCGCCGAGGTCCGCGCCCGGCTCGAGGGGCCGGGCCGGGAGCTTGCGGCGCAGTTCGGCCTCGATCCCTCGACGCTCAGCCTCTACCTCCGGCTCTCGCGCTTTCCCGCCGAGATCATCGAGCGGCTGGAGGAGCCACGGCGCCTGGCCGTGCTGCGGGCCCGCCGGGTGATGGAAGCCGTCGAGGCCAGCCCGGACGCGCTGGCACGCATTCTGGAGGCCCTCGACGCTTATCGGCGCCAGGCGCAATCCGCCTTCGACCCGGATGAGCAGATCGCGGTGTTGATGCGGGCCGCCGAGGGGCGCGGCAGCCGCCAGCCGGCGGCGCAGCCCGAGCCGCCCGAACGCCGCCATATCGTCCATGAGGGCCGCCGCATCGGAACCCTGACCCGCAATGGCGGGCAATGGGTGTTCCGCTTCGCCACCTCGCTGACCGATGAGACGGTGCACGCCATGGCGGATCGCCTGCCGGAACTGGCGGCAGGGCTGCAGAAGCCGCGCCGCTCGGGCGGCTAGGGCAGACGGGGCGGGCTGCCTGTGATCCTTCCCAGCGGCGGGGGGGCGGCAGGGTGTGATCCCTGCAAGCCGCTCAGTGATGGATCGGGGGAGGGGAGGGCTCCAGCAGCAATCCCCGGTCGCTCACGCGCACCTTGGCGTTCTTGTAGGCGGACAATGCCAGGTGCAGGGGTCCCTCGAACTGCGTCTTGAAGTTCTTGAGCGCGCCCACCTTGGAGCCGAACTGCCGCCACAGCCTGTCCCAGCCGATCGGCGTTTCCTTCTGCAGGGAGTGCAGCCGGTAGGCCAGCCAGAGATAGATGTCGATCGCCAGCGGCGAGGTGGTCAGGTCCCGCACCGCGGCGCGGTCCACCAGCACCGGGTGCCGCCGCAACTCGTCGAAGAAGGCCTGGGAGAGAACCACGCGCTCCACGAGCCTGGCCGTCTTCTTGGAGCGTGGATCGGGCTCGCCCACATAGCTGAAGGCATCGACGAGGCGCTGGTTGACGATGACGCCCTTCTTGTCGTTGCCGAAGCTGAAGTCGACGGTGCAGCTCGCGAGGCGCTCCAGCTGCTCGGCCACCTTGCCGTTGCTCGGCCCGCCGCGGTTGATCCCGAGCCGGGCCACCACGGCGCTGGCCGAGCGCCCCATGTGGATCTCCCGGCTGCCACGCTCCAGCGCCTCGGTCTGCCAGTCGATCAGCAGGAGCCGCGCATAGCTGCCGAAGGGCACGCCGACATATTCCTGGCTGTTGTCGTCGCGCAGCCGCACGCCGGGGCGGACCAGGAGCCGGGCGAAATCGGTCTCGATCAGCCAGTTCTGGTCCCGGGGCTGGTCCCGGTGCGGCAGGCCGGCCAGGCACCATGCGGAGTAGCTGTAGCCGATCTCGCTGGTGCCCTCGAATTCGCGCACGATGGCGGAGGAGGCGGTGTCGGCGATCTGCCGCCCCATACGCCCGGCCAGCGCCTTCGGCAGGCTGGGCGGGCGCGGCTCGAGGATGGCTGTCTGGGCTGCCTTCACGGCTCCTTTGGCCCCCTTGGCCGCGACAATCCGGTGCACGCTGTTGTTAGGCCCGAACAGGTCTCCCTGCTCGACGCTGCTGCCCGGCTTGTCATCTGGCTCGACCATGCGCCGCACCCTGCAACGCCGTTTCTCGTCCGTCGATGTGAACCTTGCCATCCAGCCCCGTCACGGGTCCTTCCCAGGTCTGTGAACCTTGCCAGCCCAGAGCAAGCCTAGGGGTAGAGGAGAGATTGTTATTGAAGAAGGGCTGGCAGGGTTCACGTGGATAACTCCACAACTCTCTGTAAAAAGACGATAAATCGGGAAATCCGGGTTCTGGCAAGGTTCACATCCCGGGCTTCCCGGCGCCTCCCGGCCGGCTGGCAAAGTTCACAAGAGACCCCTGGCCGCCCGCTTTGCGCCGGCTGGCAAAGTTCACACCGGGCACGCGAATCGGTGGAGGGAGGCAGAGCCCCTCGGCTGGCAAGGTTCACATATGCCGGCCGCGCCTCTGCCTCGCGCACCGCCGGCTTGAGCGTGGGCGTGGGGACAGCCCTGCACAGATTTCATTGCTGTGACAGGAGGCAACGGTATAGACGAGTATGACCGAGTGGCACCCCGGAGCATGGCCGATGTCGAGCAGCCTCGCGCTGAAGCTGGATGAGGAGACCCGCAGGCGACTGCAGGCGCTCGGCCAGTTGCGTGACCGCTCGCCGCACTGGCTGATGAAGAAGGCCGTGCTCGAGTATCTCGACCGCGAGGAAAGCTACGAGCAGGAGAAGCAGGAGGATCTGGCGCGCTGGGAACAGTACCGCCTGGCCGGGCGCGGCGTGCCGCACGCCTCGGTGCGGGAGTGGCTGGACAGCTTCGGAACGGAGAGCGGGCGACCTCGCCCTGAGTGAGCGCCGGACCACGACATGGCTGTCCTGACCTGGCTGCCGGAGGCGGTCGGCGCTCTTGAGCGCCTTCTTCTCCTTCTGCACGAGAGAAATCCCGAGGCGGCGCGGCGTGCCGCCCAGGCTGTCGCCCGCGCCGCGGACCGCCTGGCCGAAGGCGCCATCGGCCGCCCCCTGGCCGATGGCACGGGCCGGCGGGAGCTGGTGGTGCCTTTCGCCGGAACGGCATTCGGGCTGCGCTACCAGCTGGGGGAGGCGGGAACGGTGGTCATCCTTCGGGTCTGGCACGGCCAAGAGGAGCGCGCATGAGCAGCTCGGCTTCGGGGCGGTTGAAGCCCTTGGCGGCGGGCCGGCGGCACCCCTGGCATGCCACCGCATCGCCGCCTTGCAGGCGGCGGGGGTTTTGGGAGCGGGAACGGCTCCCTAGATGAGGCAGGCGTCTGGCGGAGCGGACGCCCAGCTTTCCTTATGATCTCGCCCTCTAAAGTCGCGCCGCCGCGCGGCGGCGGGCTATGGCCTGCGGGCCGGCAGGCCCGGGACACTCCGGCGAGACACGATACGAGATGGGGCCTTCCCTGGTCCCCCAGCACGAACGAGACAGGTGAATCGATGGACGGGATGTTTACCTACGGCGCGGCGGATCAGGGTGACGCGGAGAATGGCGCGGAACTCAAGGCACGGGCGGGCACCTATGGGGACATCCTGGCCCGGGAAGGGCAGGAGGCGGAACGGGTTGTGCCTGTGCTGACCAATGGCCGCGGCTGGCGTGCCGAATTCGGGGAGGAGTTCGACAGCCCCGAGACGATCGACGTGCGCAGCGATGCGGCGGAGGACGAGCCGGCGGAGGATGAGGAGCGCTCGCCCGACGCCGAGGAGGCGCGCGAGGAGCCGAGCGAGGAGGCCGCGGAGGGCGGGAACGTCAACGAGGCGAGCCTCTCCCGCTCCGACGACCCGGTGCGGATGTTCCTGCGCGAGATGAGCGGCACCGAGCTGCTGACGCGCGACGAGGAGATCGCCCTCGCCCAGCGCATCGAGGCCGGGCGCGACGCCATGCTGGCCGGGCTGTGCGAGAACCCGATGACCTTCCGCCACATCGCCGCCTGGAAGGCCGCGCTGGAGGCAGGCGAGATGCCGCTGCGCGAGGTGGTGGAGCTCGAGGCCATGGCGGCCGACGCCGCGCCGCTGCCGGAGCTCGAGGAAGGCGAGGAGAGCGAGGCCGCGCCGCACGCCACGCTCGACGAGAAGATGAAGCCCGAGGTGCTGGCCGCCTTCAACGCCGCCCTCGATGCGCATGCGCGGCTCTGCGCGCTCGGCATCGGCAGCGCCGCCGCCAAGGCGGAGCGGGTGGAGATGGTGGGGCTGTTCGGCGCGCTGCGCCTGCGTCCCGCGCGCCTCGACCTGCTGGTGGGCGAGGTGCGGGAGGTGAGCCGCCGCCTGATGGCGCTGGACGGCAAGGCGGTGCGCCTGGCGCTGGCCACCCGGCTGGACCGCGATCTCGTGCTCGGCGTCTGGAATGGCACCGAGGCGGGGGCGGCGGCGCTGCTGGAAGCGGCGCAGAAGCTGCGCACCAGCTCCGCCAAGCGCGAGGTGGCGCTGCGCGAGCTGCGCGAGGGCCTGCCCGAGATCCGCGCCGCCATCGGCAAGCTGGAGGCGGAGAGCGGCCTGGCGGTGCTGGAGCTGCGCCGTGTCTGTGCCGAGGTCGGCCGGGGCGAGCGCGACATGCGCAAGGCGAAGGAGGAGCTGACGCGCGCCAACCTGCGCCTCGTCGTGCACATCGCCAAGCGCTACCGCAACCGCGGCCTGATGTTCGGCGACCTGATCCAGGAGGGCAACATCGGCCTGATGCGCGCGGTGGACAAGTTCGACTGGCGCCGCGGCTTCAAGTTCGCCACCTACGCCACCTGGTGGGTGCGGCAGGCCATCACCCGCTCGCTGGCCGACCAGGCGCGCACCATCCGCGTGCCGGTGCACATGACGGAGACGGTGGGCAAGGTTGCGCGGATGAGCCGCCGCTTCGCCCAGAAGGCCGGCCGCGAGCCGACGCCGGAGGAGCTGGCGGGCGAACTGGGCATGTCGGTGGACAAGGTGCGCGCCGTGCAGCGCCTGGCGCGCGAGCCGGTGAGCCTCGAGAACCCGATCGGCGAGGATGATGACGGCCGCCTCGGCGACTTCATCGAGGACGAGAACGCGGTGATCCCCTTCGAGGCCGCCGCGCGCTCCTCGATGCGGGATGCCACCATGCGCATCCTCTCCGACCTGACGCCGCGCGAGGAGCGCATCCTGCGCATGCGCTTCGGCATCGGCGGCGAGAACGACCACACGCTGGAGGAGGTCGGCAAGACCTTCAACGTGACCCGCGAGCGCATCCGCCAGATCGAGGCGAAGGCGCTGAAGAAGCTGCAGGTCTCGAAGCGCGGCAAGTCGCTGCGCAGCTTCCTGGCCTGATAGGCCGGGCCTGAGCGTCGCCAGAGGCCGGGGGAAGCAACGCCCCCGGCTTTTTTCGTGCCCGCTCAGACGATCGCGGTCTCGACCGTGCCCGCATTGCGGAAGCTGGCGCGGACCCGGGTGCCGGGCTTCACCAGCAGCAGGCCGGTGCAACTGCCGGTGGTGACCACCATGCCGGCCTTCAGCCCGCCGAGGCCGAGCGTGCCCTCATTGGCCAGCCATTGCAGCAGCCGGGTGGGCTCGCCCGCCGTGTTGCCGCCGACATGCTCCACCGCCACCTCGTCGTTGAAGGTCAGCCGCACGGGCTCGTTCGGCGGGTCGATGTGGCGCCAGGATTCCAGCGCGGGGCCGACCACCAGCGCGCCGTGGTTGACCTGGTCCGCCACATGGCTCAGCGCGTCGGTGCAGTTGAGCGCGGTGAAGCGGGTGTCCACGATCTCGATGGTGGGGTGCAGGCTGGCCACCGCCGCCATCACCTCCTCCCGGCTGTAGGGCGTCTCGCGCGGGGGCAGGTCGGCGCCCAGCCGGAAGCCGATCTCCGCCTCGATGCCGGTGATGTTGAAATCGGCCGCGGCGAAGGGCGTGCTGTCGAAGCGCAGATTGCTGGCGTAGAGCGGCGCGCCGCTTGGCGTGGCCTGCGGCGTGGCGGCGCCGACCTTCCAGCCGCCGACCGGCCCCAGCGCCTCCGCCACCAGCGCCTGGATCGCCACGGCCTCCTCCTGCGTGGCGGGCCGGGCGCCCTCGGGCAGCGCGGCCAGCCAGCGGCGGCTGCGGCGTGCCTCCAGCAGGGCGGCTGCGGCGGCGGCAAGGTCTGTGGCCATGAGCGAAATCTCCGGAATGTTATGCCCTATCCTGCCGCGCCCACGCCGCAGGGTCGAGGGGAGCCGGTTGGCGTGCGATACAACCGGTGGTAACCAAAACGCCGCAGCGGGAAATCCTCTTTCGTGAACTGGCGCGCTATGACGGCCCTTCCAGCGGATCATTACGTGGTGATGCGTCTGGGCAGCCGGCGCTGTGCCCTGCCCTGCGCCGCGGTGCGCGAGGTGCTGCCGCTGCCGCGCCTCTGGCGGCCGCCGGGCCTGCCGCGCCCTCTGGCCGGCTTCATGAATCTCGCCGGCGAGGCGGTGCCGGTGCTGGACCTGCCGCGCCTCTTCGGCCTTGCCGCATCCGGCGACGCCGAGGACGCGCTGTACCGCCACCTGCTGCTGACTGGCGGGGAGGGGAAGCCGCTCCTGGCCCTGCTGGTGGACCGGGTGCTGGACATGCGGCGCATCCCGCCGGAGCGGCTGCGCCCCGTGCCGCCCGAGGCGACGCTGAATGGCTGTGCCACGGCCGAGATCGAGACGCCGGAAGGCTTCATCCACCTGCTGGCACCGGACCGCATCCTGCTGGCGCAGGAAGCCGCCACCCTGGCCACCCTGCGCGAGGGCGCGCAGTCCCGGCTGGCGGAGTGGGAAGGCGCGGGAAGGGAGGGCGCGGCATGACGCGCGCGGCGCCCGGGCCCTTCACGGCCACCCTGCTGCCGGACGCGGATTTCCTGGCGCTGAAGGCCGAGATCGTCGCCCGCACGGGCCACCACTACTACCAGGACAAGGACGAGCTGCTGTGGGAGCGGGTCCGGCGCCGGCTGCATGCCACCGGGCTGGTCGGCGCGGGCGCGTACCTGGCCCGGCTGCGGGACATGGCGCAGGGCGAGGCCGAATGGGCGGCGCTGGAGGCCGAGATCACCATCGGCGAGACCTTCTTCTTCCGCTATGCCGAGCAGTTCGCGGCGCTGGGCGAGACCATCCTGCCGGCCCTGCTGGAGCGGGCCCGCCCGCGGAGCCGGCTGCGCATCTGGAGCGCCGGCTGCGCCAGCGGCGCGGAGCCGTACTCGGTGGCCATCCTGCTGCGCCGCCTGCTGGGCGAGGCCCTGCCGGACTGGCGGCTGTCCATCCTGGGCACCGACCTGAACGAGGCGGTGCTGGAGACGGCACGGCAGGCGCGGTTCAGCCGCTGGGCGTTGCGGACCCTCTCGCCGGAGGAGTTGCAGCGGGACTTCATCCCCGCCGCCGATGGCCGCCACTGGCTGCTGCGGCCCCAGCACCGCGCCATGGTGCGCTTCGAGAAGCACAACCTGCTGAGTCTGCTGGACGGCACTTCTCCGCTCCAGTTCACGGATTACGACCTGATCCTCTGCCGCAACGTGCTGATCTACTTCCACCCCGAGGTGGTGCTGCGCATCGTCCGGGCCCTGTCGGAGCGGCTGCACGAGGGGGGCTGGCTGCTGCTGGGCCATGCCGAGCCCAACCCGGACTTCGCCGAGTTCCTGGAGGTCGTGAACCTGCCGGGCACCGTCGCCTATCGGCGGCGTGGGGAGACGGGCCTGGCGCCCCCCTCCGCCGCCACGGCTGCCGCACGGCCGTTGCCGGCCGGGTGGCCGGGCAGCCCGCCTGCCGTCACCAACCCGGCACCCTGGGTGCCGGTGGCACCCGCCTCGGCTTTCCCTCCGGGGCCAGCCCAGCCAGTGGCCGCTCCGCCGCGCCCTGCCGCGCCGCCCTCCACCGCGGCTGCGCAGGAGGACAGCGGCGCCGCCCGGCAGAGCGGCGCCGGCTGGCTGGACCAGGTGCGCGCCCAGGCCGACAGGGGCGACCTTCTCGCGGCCAGCCAGGCCTGCGCGGCCGGCCTGCGGGAATGGCCGCTCGACGCCGCCCTGCATTATTACGAGGGGCTGGTGCAGCGGGCCCTCGGCCAGCGTGCCGCCGCCGAGCGGGCCTTCCGCCGTGCCCTCTACCTGCGCAACGATTTCGTCATGGCGCACTATCAGCTGGGCCTGCTGCTGCTCGACGAGGGAGAGGCCGCCGCCGGACGGCGCGCCCTCGCCGTGGCGTCGCGCATCGCGCATGCGATGCCGCCGGACGAGACCGTGGAGGAGGGCGACGGCATGACCGCACGGGCGCTGCGCGAGACGGCGCGGCTGCATCTCGACACCCATCCCGCAGGGACGGCCCGCTGATGCCCGGCCGGACCCCCGCCGCGGCCTTGCCGTCGCTGCGCGCCCGTGCGGAGCGGCTGATGGATGAGCGCACGCGCAGCCTGGCCGGCCGGGCCCGCGCCGACGCCGCGCAGGACGCGGCCCATCCGGTCCTGTCCGTGATCGCGTGTGCGCTGGGCGACGAGTTCTACGGCCTGCCCCTGGCCATGGCCGCGCATGTGCTGCCTGCCGCGCCCTGCGTGCCGCTGCCCGGTGCGCCGCCGGCGATGCTGGGGCTGCTCGGCCGCACCGGGCAGGTGTTCAGCGTGCTGGATCTTGGCCTGGCGCTTGGCCGCCCCGCCGCCCGGCCCGACGCGGCGGCCGACCCGGCGCTTCACGGGCGGATGATGGAGGGGCATGTCGTGCTGCTGCGCCACGCTCCGCGCCGCTTCGCCCTGCGCGTGGACCGTGTGCTGGGCGTGGCCGAGGTGGCCCCGCTGCAACAGCCCGGCCAGCCCGTGGCGGAGCGGATGGTGGCGGGCCATGCCTGGCTGCCTCCCGCCCTGGCCGGCGGCCGCCGGCCGGTGCTGGGCCTGATCGACATGGACCGCCTGCTGCAACCCTACCTGTCTTCTCCCGAGACTTTCCGGAGCGTGACGCCGTGAGCATCGCCAACCGTATCCTTCTGGGCTTCACCGCCATCACGCTGCTGCTGGTCGGCCTGGGTCTCTACAGCCTGAACCAGATCAGCGTGGTCACCCGTGCCTCCGAGGTCACGGTCACCCGCGACATGGCCATGCTGCGCAAGCTGATCGACCTGCAGGATGCCGAGCACGACCTGCAGGACGCCCGCAGCCGGGCCGTCTCGCGCTTCCTGCTGCGCAGCCTGGGCCGGGAGACGGCAGCCGAGGACCCGGCCCCGCTGGTGCCGCGCTATGTCACCGAGGCAGAGCGCCTGCTGAACGAGATCCAGGCCCAGGCCAGCCAGAACCTGGCCAACGCCGCCTCCACGGAGCGGCAGGCCGGCTGGCAGCAGATCTCCCAGATCGTCACCCAGGCGGCGCTGCCGCTGCGGCAGATCCGCGAGCGCAGCCAGGAGCAGCTGCAATCCATCCAGGCCGGCAACCTGGACGCGGTGCAGGGCCTGGGCGCCGCCCTGCTGCCCGCGCGGCAGGAATTCTACCGCCTCACCGGCCAACTGCAGGAGGCGCTGAACGAGGTGATTGGCAGCGGCCAGCGGCGCAGCAACGAGATCTATCTCGAGAGCCGCTTCTCGGTGATCATGGTCATGATCGGCGCGGTGCTGCTCGGCATCGCCATCACCGTGCTGATCCGCCGCTCCATCGTGCGGCCGCTCTCGGCCTTCATGAACTTCGTCGAGCGCGTCGGCCGGGGCGACCTCGGCGGCGACCTGGCCTCGACCGGGCATGACGAGCTGGGCCGCCTCGGCGGCACGCTCAACGCCATGGTGGAGGGCCTGCGCCAGCTCGCCGGCCAGAGCCGGGAGGCCACCGAGAACCTGAACGCCGCCGCCGCCGAGATCCGCGCCAGCACGCAGGAGCAGGCCGCCAGCGTCGAGGAGCAGCTCGCCGCCGTGCAGGAGACCGCCGCGACGGTCGACGAGATCACCCATTCCGGCGTGCAGATCGGCAAGCGGGCGCAGGAGGTCATCGCCTCCGCCCAGGCCACGGCGCAGACCTCCTCCGCCGGGCTGCGCGCGGTGGACGAGACGGTGCGCGCGATGGACGCCATCCGCGAGCAGGCCGAGGCGGTGGCCACCAACATCGTCGCGCTCTCCGAGAAGACGCAGGCGATCGGCGAGATCATCGCCACGGTGAACGACATCTCCGAGCGCAGCCACCTGCTGGCACTGAACGCCGCCATCGAGGCCGCCGCCGCCGGCGAGCAGGGGCGCAGCTTCGCCGTCGTCGCCGCCGAGATGAAGACGCTGGCCGACCAGGCGAAGGAGGCCACCAGCCAGGTGCGCTCGATCCTGGGCGACATCCAGCGCGGCATCAACGCCTCCGTCATGCTGACCGAGGAGGCGGTGAAGCGTGTTGCCACCGGGCGCGAGCGCACCGACACGACGCAGAGCACCATCACCGAGATCACCGGCCGCATCCAGGAGAGCGTGCAGACCTTCCAGCAGATCGTCGCCTCGACCAACCAGCAGCAGCTCGGCATCGAGCAGGTGATGAGCGCGCTGCAGAACATCCGCCAGGCCAGCCAGCAGACCGCGGCCGGCACGCGGCAGCTGGACACGGCGGCGGCGAACCTGTCGCAGCTGTCGCAGCAGCTCGTCGCCCTGGCCGACCGCTACCGGCTCTGAGCGGGGGGCTGGCCATGCGTCTGCCATCGGCGGGTGAGCGGCGGGGCAGGGCGGGCCATCGGCCGTCCGCGCCCCGCCTGCGGGGCGGTGCCGCATGAACGATCTGCGCCAGGAGCTGCTGGCCGCCTTCGCCATCGAGCATCAGGAGCACCTGCAGGCGATCCGCGCCGCCCTGGCCGAGGCCGAGGCCGGCCGGCCCTTCGATCTGCGCGACATCTTCCGCCGCGCCCACAGCCTCAAGGGCGCCGCCCGCGCGGTCGACCTGCCGGCGGTGGAGGAGCTGTCGCACCGGCTGGAAGCCGTGTTCATGCGGGTGGGGGAGGGGGCGCTGTCGCTGGGCCCGGCCAGCATCGGCACGGTGCAGCTTGGTCTGGACGCCATCGAGGGCTATGTGGCGGCGCTGGGGAGCGACCCGGACCCGGCCCTGCCCATCGCCGCGCTGGAGGCGCTCGACGGCCTGCTCGGCGGCTCGCGCCCGCTGGCACAAGCTGCCGGCGCTTCTCCCGCTGCGGCCCTTCCCGCCACGCCGCCGCCGGCCGCGGCGCCCGCTGCCACCGCACCGCAGGCGGCCGAGGCTGCTCCGCCCGCCCCTCCGGCGGCAGCCGAGCCGGCCGGCGGCGGGGTGGAGTACCTTCGTGTCCGGGCGGAGCAGCTGGAGGAGCTTGCCGGCGCGGTGCATGCCCTGTCCGACACCCTGTCGCGGCAGGCGGAGGTCGATGCCGTCCTGCGCGCCCTGGAGGCCGACATGCGTGGCCTGCGCCGGGAATGGGACCGGCTGGGCCGTGGCATGGCCCAGGCCCCCCGGGGGGAGGGCAGCGCGACGCGGCTGCAGGATTTCAGCCATGGCCTGTTGGCGATGTTCCGCCAGCTCGGCCATCTGGCGCGGCAGCAGCGCGCGGTCGCCTGGGCCACCGATGCCGCCGCGGCGCAGCTCCGCGCGCGCGTGGAGCGCATCGCCCTCGTGCCGGCCGAGGCGGTGCTCGGCTCGCTGGCCCGCATGACGCGCGACCTGGTGCGCGAAGCCGGCGGCAACGCCGCGGTGCGGATGGAAGGGCTGGAGCTGGAGGCCGACCGCCGCGTGCTGCAGACGCTGAAGGACCCGGTGACGCACCTGCTGCGCAACGCCGTGAGCCACGGGCTCGAGAGTGCTGCGGAGCGCGTCCGCCAGGGCAAGCCGCCGCAGGCCGAGATCGGGCTGCGGCTGGTGGCGCGGGGCGGGCTGCTGTCGCTGACCGTGTTCGACGACGGGCGCGGCCCTGACCTGGCGCGGATCGAGGCCGAGGCGGTGCGGCGCGGCCTGCTGCCGCCGCGCCCCGCCGATACCCCCCCGCCGCCCGGCGAGCACCTGCTCTCCCTGGTGTTCGAGCCCGGCTTCTCCACCACCGAGACGGCCGACCGCCTCTCCGGCCGCGGCATCGGCATGTCGGTGGTGGCCGAGGCGGCGCGGCGGCTGCGCGGCACCGCGGCGCTGCGCCAGCGCCGCCCCTGGGGGGCGGAGGTGGAGATCGTGGTGCCCTTCTCCGCCGCCCGGCAGCCGCTGCTGCTGGTGGAGGTGGGGGGCGAGGCCTATGGCCTGCCCACCCGCGGCGTGGAGCGGCTGCTGCGCCTGCCTGCCGCCGCTATCGAAAGTGTCGAGGCACAGCCGGTGACGCGCATCGAAATCGAGGGACGCGACGTTATTGCCCCCGTGATTGCTCTGCCGACCCTTCTCGGCCGGCCTGCCTCCGCGATTCCCGTGGAGGCCGGGCATGTCAGCCTTGTGCTCCTGCGCAGCGGCGAGCGCCGCTGCGCGCTGGCGGTCGACATGCTGAGCGATGTCCGCACCCTGACGGTGGAGGCGCTCGATGCCCCGGCGTCCGAGGTGGATCTGGTGGCCGGGGTGGCGATGCAGGAGGGGGAGCGCTTGGCCCTGGTGCTGAGCCCGGAAGGGCTGGTGAGCCGCTGGCTGCGCGACGAGGGCCGCCTGGCCTCGGCCGGGCTGGGCCTGGTACCGGCGCCGCAGCTACGGGCCGCGGCGACGATCCTGGTGGTGGACGATTCGATCACCACCCGGACGCTGGAGAAGAGCATCCTGGAAGCGCAGGGCTTCCGCGTGCTGCTCAGCGTCGACGGGCTGGATGCGCTGAACCTGCTGCGCAGCGGCGAGGTGGCCGTCGATCTGGTGGTGGCGGATGTGGAGATGCCCCGGCTGGACGGCTTTGGCCTGCTGCAGGCCATGAAGAACGATCCGCGCCTGGCGCCGGTGCCGGTGATCCTGATGACCTCCCGCGCCAGCGCGGAGGATGTGCGGCGCGGCCTCGACCTCGGCGCCGGCGCCTACATCACCAAGCAGAAGTTCGACCAGCGTGAATTGCTGGCGACGATCAGCCAGATGCTCTGACCATGTCCTCCCAGCCTGTGCGTGTCATGATCGTCGAGGATTCGCTGGTGGTGCGCCGGCTCCTCAACCACATCATCTCGCGCGACCCGCGCCTGACCGTTGTCGCCGCCGTCGCCTCGGCCGAGGAGGCTCTGCAGGAGCTGCCGCGCGTCCGGCCCGACGTGATCTCCATGGATATCCGCCTGCCCGGCATGGACGGGCTGGAGGCGACGCGGCGGATCATGGCGGAGCAGCCCACCCCCATCGTCGTCATCGCCGACAGTGTGGAGGACAGCTCGCTGCGCATCTCGATGAACGCGCTGCGTGCCGGCGCGCTCTCGGTGGTGGAGAAGCCGGTCGGCATGGAGACCGGCGGGCATGAGCGGGTGTCGGAGACGATCTGCACGCAGCTCTACATCATGAGCGAGGTGCCGGTGATCCGGCGGCGGATGATGGCGGGCTTCCGCGCCGCCCCGCCCGCCGCGCCGCGGCCGGAGCCGGCGGCGCGGCAGCCGGCGGCGCTGCTCGGCATCGCCGCCTCCACCGGCGGCCCGCCGGCCCTGGCCCAGGTGCTGGGCGCGCTGAGCGCCGATTTCCCGCTGCCCGTGCTGCTGGTGCAGCACATGGGGGCCGCCTTCATGGAGGGCTTCGCCAAGTGGCTGGGCGGGGTGGTGCCGCTGCCGGTGGCCCTGGCGCGGGATGGCGAGACGCCGCGCCCGGGCCATGTCTACGTCGCGCCCGGCGACTGCCACCTGATGCTGGCGCCGCAGGGCTACCTGCGCGTGACGAAGGACCGGCCGGTGGCCAGCCAGCGCCCGGCGGCGACGCTGCTGTTCCGTTCCATGGCCGAGACGCTGGGGCCGCGCGGCCTCGGCGTGCTGCTCACCGGCATGGGCGAGGATGGCGCGGTGGGGCTGGTGCAGATGCGCCAGGAGGGCGCCTTCACCATCACCGAGCATGAGAGCACGGCCGTGGTCTATGGCATGCCGGCGGCGGCGGTGCGGATGGGCGGCTCCAGCATCAGCCTGCCGCTGCCGCTGATCGGCCCCCGCCTGCAGCAGCTCGCCCGGGCATCGCTCTGATGCCCGCCCAGCCCGTTCCTCCCGGCACGCCCATCCTGCTGGTCGAGGATTCCGAGACCCAGGCCCTGCAGATGCGCCGGCTGCTGGAAAGCCAGGGCTTCGCCGTGTGCCGCACCGCCACGGCGGAGCTGGCGCTGGAGGCGCTGAACGAGGCGCTGCCCGCCCTGGTGATCGCCGACTACCACCTGCCCGGCATGAATGGCGACGAGCTGGCCCGGCAGATCCGGCTGAACAGCCGCACCCGTGCCATTCCTGTGCTGATGCTGACCGAGGCGCGCGAGGGCGACCTGGAGCGCCAGGGCCTGGAAAGCGGCGCCGATGCCTATGTGCCGAAATCGGCCGACCAGGACCTGTTGCTGCTGCGCATCAAGGCGCTGCTGCGCCGCCGCGCCGTCGCCGGGCCGGCGGGGAGCGGGCAGGGCGTGGCGGCGTTCCGCCGGGCGCGGATGCTGCTGGTGGACGACAGCGTCACCTACCGCACCTACCTTGCCGGATTGCTGAGCCGCGACGGCTACATGGTGGAGGCCGTGGCCAATGCCGAGGCGGCGCTGGAGGCGGCGGCCGCGGCACCGCAGAGCTGGGATTGCGTGGTGCTGAACGCCTTCAGCAACAGCTTCGACGGCGTCACCCTCTGCGCCCGGCTGAACGCGCTGCGCGCCGCCGCCTCCGGCAATGCGGGGGACGGGGCGGGCTTCCAGATCGTCGCGCTCGGCAGCGACAACCCGGCCGAGCGCGAGACCCTGGCGCATGTCTTCGAGGCGGGGGCGGACGACCTGATCCCGGCCATGGCCGAGGCCAAGGTGATGAGCGTGCGCATCCGCGCCGCGCTGCGCCGGAAGCTGCTGCAGGACGAGGACCGGCGCAGCGCCGCCGAGCTGCGCGACCGCGAGCTGGCCATGGAGCGCGCCCAGGCCGAGGCCGCCGCCGCCCAGGCCAAGGCCGCCCTGGCCGAGGCGCTGGCCCGCGCCAATGGCGAGCTGGAGGATGCCAACCGCCAGCTGCGCGAGACCCAGACCAAGCTGGTGCAGGCCGCCAAGATGGCCTCGCTGGGCGAGCTGGTGGCCGGCATCGCGCACGAGATCAACAACCCGCTGGCCTTCATCATCGCGCACCAGGGGACGGTGGACCGGCTGCTGGGGCAGATCCAGGCCGGGCTGGGCGAGGATTCGGCAGCGCATCCGCTGGTCGCCCGCTGCCGCGACCGCTCCCGCTCCATGGCGCTGGGGCTGGGGCGGATCCAGGACCTGGTGCTGAAGCTGCGCAAGTTCTCCCGCCAGGACGACGCCTTCCAGCGCGTCAACGTGCCGGATGCGCTGGACACGGTGCTGGCGCTGCTGGCGCACAAGCTCGGCGACCGCATCGCCGTGGAGCGCCATTACGGGGCGGTGCCGGAGCTGCGCTGCTCGCCCGCCCTGCTGAACCAGGTGGTGATGAACATTGTCAGCAACGCCGCCGATGCCATCCCCGAGCGTGGCCATATTCGCATCGCCACCTCGAACGACGAGAAGATGTATCGTATAGCCGTGACCGACAGCGGCCCGGGTGTGCCGGACGCGCTGCGCGAGCGAATCTTCGAGCCCTTCTTCACCACCAAGCCGGTGGGGTCCGGCACGGGGCTGGGGCTGGCCATCGCCTACAACGTCATCCAGGCGCATGATGGCAGCATCTCGGTCGAGAACGAACCGTCGGGCGGCGCGACCTTCACGGTCAGCGTGCCGATGAAAGCAGGGCGCTGAGCGTGCAAGCGATGCATCTGGACACCCCCGCCACCCTGCTGCTTGTCGATGACGAGCCGGAGATCCTCGTCGCCCTGGCCGACCTGTTCGAGGACGAGTTCCGCGTGCTGACCGCCCCCTCCGGCCCGCATGGTCTGGAGATCCTGGCGGCGGAGCCGGATGTGCATGTCATCATCTCCGACCAGCGCATGCCGGAGATGACGGGCGACGCCTTTCTCGGGCGCGCGCGGCAGGTCAGCCAGGCCGAGGCGCTGCTGCTGACCGGCTATGCCGACCTCGAGGCGGTGATCAATGCGCTGAACCATGGCCGCATCGCCGGATACGCGCCGAAGCCGTGGGAGCCGGCGGCGCTGCTGAGCATGGTGCGCAACGCCGCCGAGCGCTTCCGCCTCGGCCGCAGCCTGGAGACGGAGCAGGCGCTGCTGCAGGGCCTGCTGGAATCCTCCGCCGACCCTCTCAGCTTCAAGGACGCGCAGGGCCGTTTCGTGCGCCTGAACGCGGCCAAGGCGGCCGCGCTCGCCCGCCCGCTGGAGGCATGCCTGCACCACGAGGAAGCGGCGATGCTGGACCGCCCCGCCGCCGCCGCGGCGCTGCGCCGGGCGGATGCGGAGGCGATGGCCCGGCGCCGCCCCGTGGAGGTGGTGGAGCAGCGGCAGGAAGCCGGCGCGCCGCCGCGCTGGGTGCGGATCAGCCGCATCCCGATCCTCGGCCGCGACGGGCAGCCGACGCACCTGGCCACGGTCGAGCACGACATGACCGAGCAGCGGGCCCTGGAGGAGCGGCTGCATCAGGCCGAGAAGATGCAGGCGCTCGGCACCATGGCCGGGGGCATCGCGCACGACTTCAACAACCTGCTGACCGCGATCCTGGGCAGCCTGGAGCTGCTGCTGCACAGCGGCATGGCGCAGCCGCGGCAGGAGAGGCTGGTGAAGAACGCCATCCTGGCGGCCGAGCGCGGCTCCACCCTGACGCAGCGCCTGCTGAGCTTCAGCCGCAAGCGCGACCTGCAGCTGCGCGCCTCGGACGTGAACCGGCTGGTGACCGATGTGGAGGACCTGCTGCTGCGCAGCCTGGGCGATGCCATCACCCTGCACCGGCAGCTCGCCGATGCGCTGTGGCCCGCCATGGTGGACCCCGAGCAGTTCGGCCTGGCTCTGCTCAACCTCTGCATCAACAGCCGCGACGCCATGCCGGAGGGCGGCAGCATCACGCTCCGCACCCGCAACGTATCGGTGGGGGAGGAGGAGGTCGGCGACCTCGCCGGCGGCGACTATGTCGCCATCGCCGTCTCCGACACCGGCAGCGGCATGCCGCCGGAGGTGATGGCGCAGGCCTTCGAGCCGTTCTTCACCACCAAGGAAGTGGGGAAGGGGACGGGGCTCGGCCTCTCGATGGTCTATGGGCTGACGCGCCAGTCCGGCGGCACCACCGTCATCACCAGCGTGCCGGGCGAGGGCACCACGGTGGAGCTGTTCCTGCCGCGGGCGCTGCGGCCGGCCGAGGCGCAGGCCAGCCAGGACGGCGTGCCGCAACCCGCCGCGCACCCCGTGACGGTGCTGGTGGTGGATGACGACCCGGCGGTGCGCCGCGTCACCGCCACCTTCCTCGCCGATCTCGGCCACCGGGTGGTGGAGGTGCCGGATGGCGAGGCCGCCCTGCGCAGCCTGCGCGACAACCCTGGCATCGGGCTGATGGTCTCCGACCTGGTGATGCCGCGCATGAGCGGGGTGGAGCTGACCCGGAATGCCCGCAGCCTGCGCCCCGCCCTGCCGATCCTGCTGCTGACCGGCTATGCCGACCCCGCCCGCGTGCCCGAGGGCTACCCCGTGCTGCGCAAGCCCTTCCGCCGTGCCGACCTGGCGCATTGCGTGGCCGAGCTGCTGCAGGGCTGAGCCGGCGGGGGAGCACCCCTACCTGCCGGCCCGGATCAGCGCCGCCGCCCGCTCCGCCACCATGATGACGGCGGGCTGGATGTTGGTGGAGGGCACCAGCGGCATCACCGAGGCATCGGCCACCCGCAGCCCCTCGATGCCACGCAGCCGGAGCTGCGGGTCGAGCACGGCGGCGTCGTCGCTGCCCATCCGGCAGGTGCCGCAGGGGTGGTAGACGGTGGTGCCGGCGGCGCGGATATGCGCCAGCAGCGTCTCCTCGTCATCCTGGCCCCGGGGCGGCGCGATCTCCTCCTCCACCAGCCCGGCGAAGGGCGCGGTGCGGCCGATGCGGCGGCCAAGCCTTGCCGCCTCCAGCATCACCCGCTGATCGCCCGGCGCGGTGAGATAGTTGGCGAGGATGAGCGGCTTGTCCTCCGGCGCCGGGCTGCGCAGCCGGATCTCGCCGCGGCTGTCGGGGCGGCACTGGCCGAAATTGATCATCATCCCCGGCGTCTTCGGCAGCACGTAGCCCGCGCCGGCGAGGCTGAAGTTGATGAACTGGTACTGCACCTCCGCCTCCTCGGCGCCCGGTGTCACGCGGGCGAAGGCGGTGGCCTCCGTGGCGCCCACCGCCAGCGGGCCGCTGCGCCGCAGCGCGTAGCCCAGCGCCGTCCAGCCCAGGCGCAGCGGGTTGGCCATGATCTCGTTCACCGTGCCGGCCGGGCGGGTGCGGAAGGCGAGGCGGGCGATCAGGTGGTCCTGGAGGTTCTTGCCCACGCCCGCGCTGTGCACCCGCGTCTCGATGCCGAAGGCGCCGAGCGCCGCGCCATCGCCGATGCCGGAGAGCATCAGCAGCTTCGGCGTGGCGATGGCGCCGGCGGAGAGCACCACCTCGCGCGCCGCGTGGAATTCCACCTCGCCGGTCTCTCCTTCGCGCCGCGCGGCGACGCCGATGGCGCGGCCCTCGCGCAGCAGCACGCGCCGCACCTCGATGCCGGTCAGCACGCGCAGGTTGGGCCGGCCGCGCGCCGGTTGCAGGAAGGCGCGCGCGGTGCTCATCCGCCGGCCGCCGCGCACGTTCATCTGGATCGGCATGACGCCGTCGAGCGGGCCGTCATTCATGTCGGCGTTGCGCGGCAGGCCGAGCGCGGCGCAGGCCTCGATGAAGGCGGCCGCGCCCTGGGAGAGCCGCCGCACCTGGCTGACCGGCAGCGGCCCGCCCTGGCCGCGCGTCTCGCCGGGCGGCCCCTGCCAGTCCTCCATGCGCCGGAAATAGGGGAGCACGTCCTCATAGGACCAGCCGCGTGCGCCCGCCTGCGCCCAGCGGTCGAAATCGTGCGGCGAGCCGCGCAGGAAGACCAGCCCGTTGACCGAGCCGGAGCCGCCCAGCACGCGGCCGCGCGGCCAGTTGATGCTGCGGCCGTTCAGCTCCGCCTCCGGCTCGGTCGCGAACTTGCAGTCGTAGCGGCCGCTGGCGAAGAGGCGGGCATAGCCGGCCGGCACATGGATCCAGATGTCCCGGTCCTCCGGCCCCGCCTCCAGCAGCAGCACGCGGACCGAAGGATCCTCCGAAAGCCGCGCCGCCAGCACGCATCCGGCGGAACCGCCGCCGACGATGATGTAGTCCGCAACCTCGTCCACGCGCCTATCCCTCAGGTCATCATCATGCCGCCGGCCACGTCCACGACTTGGCCGGTGACGAAGGAAGCCTCCTCCGAGGCGAGGTAGAGCGCAAGGTCGGCCACCTCCTCCGGCCGTCCGAGGCGGCGCAGCGGCGTGGCCGCCACCTGGCCCGCATTCACCGCCTCGTCCACCGTGCGGATCAGCGGCGTGTCGATCCGCCCGGGAGCGATGGCGTTGACGCGGATGCCGTCCGGCCCCAGCTCGCCCGCGAGGTGCTTGGTGAGGCCGATCAGCGCCGCCTTGGTCGCGGCGTAGTGCGCGCCCACCACCACGGAATAGGTGCGCCCCGCGACCGAGGACATGTTGAGGATGCAGCCGCGCCGCGCCGCGCGCATCGCCGGGGTGAGCAGGCGGATGGCGTTGAAGCAGCCATTGAGGTTGACGCCGACGACGCGCTGCCATTCCTCCGGCGCCATCTCCCACACCGCATGGGCGCGGCCCTCGTGCTTGGGCGAGATGCCGGCATTGTTCACCAGCGTGTCGAAATGGCCGCCGAGCGATTCCTCCAGCGCGGCGACGGCGGCGCCGAGCGCGGCATAGTCGGAGACATCCGCGCAGGCGGGGGCGGCGATGCCGCCGGCGGCGCGGATGCGCTGCGCCATCGCCCCGGCGCGCGCCGCATCGGCATCGAGCACACCGACCCGGGCGCCGCGCCGCGCGAAGGCCTCGGCGATGGCGCCGCCGATGCCCTGGCCGGCGCCCGTGACCAGCACGCGGCAGCCCGCATGGCTCGGCCGGCACGCGAGATCCTGCTCCATGTCCTGCTCCTCAGATGCCGAGATAGGCGCGGCGCACATGGTCGTCGCGCAGCAGGGCGGCCCCGGTGTCGGTCATGACGATCTCGCCATTCTCCAGCACATAGCCGCGGTCGGCGAGGCTGAGGGTGCGGAACACGTTCTGCTCCACCAGCAGCACGGTGACGCCGGTGGCCACGATGCGCTCCACCACGTCAAACACCTGCTTCACGATGATGGGCGCCAGGCCGAGCGAGGGCTCGTCGAACATCAGCAGCTTCGGCCGCGCCATCAGCCCGCGCGCGATCGCCACCATCTGCTGCTCGCCGCCCGAGAGGGAGCCCGCATGCTGCTCCAGCTTCTCCCGCACACGGGGGAAGAGATCCATCACCTCGTCCATCGTCTGCGCCATGCGGCCGCGCGCATGCGGCGTGTAGGCGCCCATCCGCAGATTGTCGCGCACCGTCATGAAGGGAAAGAGCTGGCGCCCCTCGGGGATCAGGGTGATGCCGCGCGCCACCACCTCGTGCGGCGTGAGGCGGCCGATCTCCTCCCCCTCGAAGGTGATGCGGCCCGCGGTGGGGCGCACCAGCCCGGCGATGGTGCGCAGCGTGGTCGTCTTGCCCGCGCCGTTGGCGCCGACGATGGTGACGACCTCGCCTGCGCCCACCGTGACGTCGATGCCGTGCAGGATGGTGGTGCGGCCATAGCCGGCCCGCACCTCATGCAGAGTGAGCATGGACGAAATCCTCCCCCAGATAGGCCTCGACGACGACCGGGTCTCGCACCACCTCCTGCGGCCGCCCCTCGGCGATGACGCGGCCCGAGTTCAGCACCACCACGCGGTCCGACAGCGCCATGATCGCCTGCATCACATGCTCGATGGCGATGATGCTGACGCCGCTGTCGCGGATCGATTCGACCAGGCGGATGGCGCGCTGCACATCGGTCTGGTTGAGGCCGGCCATCACCTCGTCGAGCAGCAGGATGCGCGGCTCCATCGCCATGACGCGGGCGATCTCCAGCCGCTTCAGCCCGCCGATGGTGAGGGAGCGCGCCTCCACGTCGCGCTGCGCCCAGAGGCCCATGCGGTGCGCCGTCTCCAGCGCCTTCTCGCGCGCCGCGGCGCGGCCGGGATGGTGGTGGAAGGCGCCGATCATGATGTTCTCCAGCACCGTCATCGCCGCGAAAGGCTGCACGATCTGGAAGGTGCGGCCGACGCCGGCGCGGGCGAAGGCATGCGGCGTGGCCGGGCGGATGAAGCCTTCGCCCTCGACGCGGATGCGCACGATGCCGCTCTCGGGCGCCAGGAAGCCCGAGAGCTGGTTGAACAGCGTGGTCTTGCCGGCGCCGTTGGGGCCGATGATGCCGAGCACCTCGCCCTGCCGCAGGGAGAGGCTGACATCCTGCGTCACCGCCAGCCCGCCGAAATGCTTGTGCAGGTGCTCGGCCACCAGGATGGGCTCGCCGATCTCGCGGCGGATGTCCTCCCGCGCGGTGGCCGGCACCGTGGCGGGCGCGGCGGGCTCCGCCGCGTCGGCGCTGCCCTTGGGCGCGCGCCGGAACAGGCCCACCAGCCCGTCCGGCACGAACAGCACGATCAGCACCAGCACCGTGCCGTAGACGAAGCCGTGCAGGCCGAGCGCCGAGGCGCCGAGCCAGCCGCGCGCCAGCTCCGTCAGCGGCACCACCAGCAGGGTGCCGAGCAGCGGGCCCATGACGGTGCCGATGCCGCCGATCAGCGCGAACATCGCGATTTGCACGGAGAAGGCGAGCGAGAACATCGCCTCCGGCTCGATGAAGGTGAGGTACATGCCGTGGAAGGTGCCGACCATCGAGGTCAGTGCCGCCGAGAGCGCCACGGCGTAGAGCCGCACCCGCAGCGTATCGACCCCCGCCGCCGCCGCCGCCGGCTCCCGCTCGCGCGTGGCGACGAGGTAGTAGCCGAAGCGCGCGTGGCGGAGCCAGGCGGTGACGCCCAGCGTCAGCAGCAGCAGGCCGAAGGCGATCAGCAGCGAGGGCCAGCGCTCGAAGAAGATCATCCATTCCCAGCCGGTCTGCAGCGGCACCATCAGCCCCACGGCGCCGCCGGTCAGGCCGGTGAAGTGCAGCGCCAGCAGCCGGATGACCTGCAGGAAGGCGATGGTGGCCAGCGCGAAGAACGGCCCGCGCAGCCGGAAGCAGGGCAGGCCGATGGCGACCCCCACCATGGCCGAGATGGCGGCACCCCCCAGCATGCCGAGCCAGGGCGAGACGCCGAGCGGCACCAGCAGCCCCGCCGTGTAGGCGCCGATGCCGTAGAAGATGGCGTGGCCGAGCGAGAGCTGCCCGGCGAAGCCGCCGACGATGTTCCAGGCCGTGGCCAGCGCGCCGTAGAGGCAGATGGTGATGAAGACGTGGAAGACGAAATCGTCGCCGATCAGCAGCGGTACGAGGAAGATCAGAGGCAGCAGCGCCAGGGCCGCCACCAGGCCCCGGTCCGGCCGGCGGGGCGCGCGGGCGGCGGGGAGGGCGAGGTCGCTCATGCGAGTCTCCTCATTCCGAGCCGCGGCCCAGGCCGAACAGGCCGGTCGGCCGGAACAGCAGGATCAGGATGAACAGTCCGAAGATCACCACCTCCTTCAGGTCGGGGGCGATGTAGAAGGCGCTGAGGCTGTCCACGAGGCCGATCAGCAGCGCGCCGATGAAGGCGCCGTGCAGGCTGCCCATGCCGCCCAGCACCACCACGACGAAGGCGGTGAGCACGAAATAGGTGCCGACGGTGGGGGAGGCGGGATAGATCGGCGCCACCAGCGCCGCCGCCAGCCCGACACAGGCGGCGCCGATGCCGAAGGTGATGATGTAGATGCGCTTGACGTCCACGCCCATCAGCTGCGCGGCGGCGCGGTGCTGCGCCGTGGCGCGGATGGCGCGGCCGAGATAGGTGCGCTCCATGAACAGGTGCAGCGCGCCGACCACGACGATGCCGCAGACGAACATCACCAGCTGGCCGATCAGGATGCGGAAGGGGCCGAAGGTGAGGGAGTCCCGCACGCCGCTCGAAGGGGTGGCGTAGAGATCGGCGCCGAAGACCAGCAGCGCCAGGTTGATCAGCGCGGTGGAGAGGCCGACGGTCGCGAAGATCTGCACATGCGCGTCGCGCGCATCCAGCAGCGGCTGCAGGATGAAGCGCTGGATCAGCACGCCGATGACGAACAGCACCAGCACCAGCGGCGGCGCCAGCACGTAGGGGTGCAGGCCAAGCTGGGAGGTGCCCAGCCAGGTCAGGTACATGCCGACCATCAGCAGCTCGCCATGCGCGAAGTTGACCAGGCGGATGATGCCGAAGATCAGCGTGAGGCCAACGCTGATGATGGCGAACAGCCCGCCCAGCATCAGCCCGTTGAGGACGAGCTGCACGAAGGTTTCCATGGACGCTCCTCTTGCCGTGCCCTTGGGCCGTGCGTTTCGCGGGCGCCGCCGGGCGCCCGCGGTTCCGGCGTCAGCCGCTTTGGCGTCAGCGGCGCAGGCGCAGCTCGGACACCGCCGCCTCGGGCGGATAGACGGTGACGAGGCGGCCATCCTGCCATTGCAGCCCCATCATCTTGGCGCGCTCGTTCTGCCCGTCGGGGCCGAACTTCACGCCCCAGCCTTCCGGCGTGGTGCCGTCCGGCACGTCCACCGCCGCGACCGCGGCGCGGATGTCGTCCGCCGCGAGGGACTTCGCCGCGGCGATGGCGTCGAGGAAGACCTTGGCGCCCACATAGTTGCCGAGGCTGTGGCCCGAGCGCGGCTCCATGCCGTACTTGGCGCGGTAGGCGGCGACGAAATCCTCGATGCCCGGCGCCGCCTTCGGGTTGATGGCGTACTGGGTGAAGTCGACGTTCAGCACGCCGTCCATCACCTCCGGCCCCACCGCCTGCATCGTCTCGCGCAGCGAATAGCCGCCGCCGCCGCCGATGATGGCGCGCGGCCTGAAATTGGCCTCGCGCGCCTGGCGGAAGAACAGCACGGTGTCGTTCTGGTAGGAGGTCTGCAGCACCACATCGGCCTTCGCCGCCTGCAGCCGCAGGATCAGCGAGGACATGTCGACGATGTTGGCGGGATAGGGCAGGGTCTCGACGATGGTGAGGCCGCGCTCCTTCGCGTAGCTCGCCTGGAAGCGGCCCACCGTGGTGCCGTAGAGGCTGTCCTCGTGGATGATGGCGATGCGCAGCGCCTTCGGCTCCACCGAGAAGGCGGGGGCCACGGAGTTCACCACCATCTCGATCGAGCGCTCCGCCATGTTCCGCGCGGTGGGGTTGGTGCGGAACAGGTAGCGGAACTTGCGCTCGGTGATGGAATCGGAGACCGCGCCCATCTCGAAATAGGGGATGCGCGCCAGCTCGGCCACCTGGCTCGCCACTTGGCTGCGGGCGGAGGAGTAGGTGCCGAAGATGGCCTTCACCTGGGCCACCGAGATCAGCCGGCGGGCCTCGGCCACGGCCTGGTTGTTGTCCACCGCGTCGCCGCGCACCAGGGTGATCTTCTCGCCCTTGATGCCGCCGGCGGCGTTGCGCTCCTCCACCGCCAGCTCCAGCCCGCGCCAGCTCTCGTCGCCGAGCACGGCCAGCTCGCCGCTGAAGGGGTAGAGCGCGCCGAGGCGGATCTCCGCCTGCGCCGCGCCGGCCCCGAGGCCGATGCCGAGCCCGGCCAGAAGGCCGAGCGCCACCCTGCGTGTCGTCCTGAACATTCTTGTTTCCCTCCCCAGTCGTTGCGCCCGCCGGCGCGGCTCAGCCGTCGCCGGGCCGCAGCAGGATCTTCACGGCGTCCTTGCGTCGGGCCATCTCGAAGCCGCGCGGCCCTTCTCGCAGCGGCAGCCGGTGCGTGATCATCAGGGCGAGTTGCGCCCGGTGCGCCGGGTCCGCCAGCAGCGCCAGCACGCGCGGCCAGGCGGCCCAGCTTGTGTCGTGCGCGGCGCGGAGCTGGTGCTTGTTGCGCACCATGGTCGTCACCGGCAGTTCCAGGGAGCGCGAATGGATGCCGGTGATCACCAGCACACCGCTCGAGCGCAGCACCGACAGCCCCTCGGTGATCGAGGCGGTGACGCCGGTGGCCTCGATCACGCGGTCCACCTTCTCGCCGAAGCAGGCCTGCACCGCGGCGGCCAGGCTCGTGCCTGCCAGGTCGGCCGTGTGGCCGATGCCCATGCGGCGCGCGCAGTCGAGCCGCAGCGTGTCGTCGAAGCCGGCGAGCAGCACCCGCGCGCCGCGCTGCTGCGCCATCCAGGCGATGCCGAGGCCGATCGGCCCCGGGCCCAGCACCAGCACGGCGTCGCCGGGGCTGATCTCCGCCACCTCCACCGCGTTGTCGGCGATGCTGAGGGGCTCGCACAGCGCGCCCATCTCGGCATCGACCCCGTCGGGCAGGCGGAAGCAGTGGGAGGCGGGGGCCACCACATGCGCCGCGAAGCCGCCATCGCAGTGCAGGCCGAGGATGCGGCGCGCCTGGCAGTCCTGGTTGCGCCCCTCGCAGCAGGCGCGGCACTGGCCGCAGCCGATGGTGGGCCAGGCGGTTACCGCGTCGCCAGGGGCGAAGCCTTCCACACCCGCTCCCACCGCCGTCACATGGCCGGCGAATTCATGCCCCAGCGTGAAGGGCATGTGGGGCGCCATGAACTCGTAGCCCGGCGTCCATTCATAGGCATGGATGTCGCTGCCGCAGATGCCGGCGGCGGCGACGCGGATGCCGATCTCGCCCGGCCCCGGCGCGGCGGGGGGTCGTACCTCCTGCGCTTCAAGCCCGGGTGCGGCACGGGTCTTGCGGAGCGCGAGCATGGCGTCAGGGGCGCAAGGATGTGGCGCGGGAGCCGTGGCGGCGGCCGGCGGAGGCCGGGCGCAAGGTGACGGCCCGATCCACGCCCGGCCGGGCGTGCGCGGCGGTGTCCATGGACTTCTTCCTTCCCTGGTCACGACGCTTGTTATGCGTCATTTGATATAACACTGAGGACGTTACGCGGGGCATGTCAATCGTGAACACGTTGCCGAGCCGGCCTGCCGCCATCGACCCTGCCGCCGACGGCCCTGTCCGCCGCATCCCGCGCGACAGCCTGAGCGAGCGCGCCTACCAGGAGGTGCGCGCGGCCCTGATGCTCAGCCGCCTGCGGCCGGGGGAGAAGCTGCTGCTGCGGCCGTTGGCGGCACGGCTCGGCATCAGCGCCACGCCGGTGCGGGAGGCGCTGCTGCGGCTGGTCTCCGAGCAGGCGCTGCAGATGGACGAGCGCGGCACGGTGGTGGTGCCGAGCATCGGCCGCGAGCGTTTCCTGGAGATCCGCGCGCTGCGCTGCGATCTCGAGGGCCAGGCCGGCGCCGCGGCCGCCGCGCGCGCCACCCCGGAGGCGATCGGGGCGCTGGCGGCGATCCATGCCAGGCTGCTGGAGGCCGAGGCGCGTGGCGACTTCCCCACGGCGCTGCACTGCAATGAGCAGTTCCATTTCGGCCTGTGCCGGCTCGCCGACATGCCGGTGCTGCTGGGTCTCGTCGAGATCCTGTGGATGCAGTGTGGCCCGCTGCTCAGCCATCTCTATGCGGGCGGCCCGCAGAACCGGCCGCGGCACGGGCATCTGGAGGCGCTGGAAGGGCTGCGGCGGCAGGATGCGGCGATGGTGCGCGCCGCGGTGGTGCAGGATATCGAGGAAGGCGGCCGGCCGCTGCTCGACTTCCTGGGCCGGGAATAAGCCCCGCCCGCCGCGCCGGGCGGGCGGGGCCTCGGATCAGGCCTTGGCGGCCTTGCGCTTGCTCTTCTTCATCGCCGCGAAGGCGGCATCGCGCAGCGCGGGAGAAGGCTTGAAGCGCACCGTGGCGCCAGCCTTCACCGCAACCTTCTCGCCGGTGCGGGGATTCATCGCGGTGCGCTTCGGCGTCTCACGCACGATAAAGGCGCCAAAGTCAGGAATCGTGAAGCGGCCATTCTTCACGATCTCGCCCTTGATCGCCTCGATGATGTCGCCGGCCAGGGCGTTCGCGCCCACGCCGGTGATCTCGATCGAATTCTGGATGGCATCGGCCAGAAACTTCTTCGACATTCGCTGCCCTTTCGCGGAAGGCCCCACCCAAAGCACAGGCCGCGCCCGGCGTGAAGTCCTCAATGTGCCTGTCATTGAAAGAAACCGTCTTGATGGCGGTGTCCGCGCCGCCCAACCTCCCGCACGATTGGAAGAAGGGCCGCGAGATGAAGAAACTGATCAACGACCCGCGCCGCGTGGTGCGGGAAATGCTGGAGGGGCTGGTCGCGCTCTGCCCGGATCAGGCGCTGCTGGCCGAGGCCGACGTGGTGGTGCGCGCGGCGCGCGCCGCGCCGGAGGCACGGCCCGTCGCGGTGCTCTCGGGGGGCGGCGCGGGGCATGAGCCGGCCCATGCCGGCTATGTCGGCGCCGGCCTGCTGGATGCGGCGGTCGCCGGCGATGTCTTCACCTCGCCCAGCACCGATGCGGTGCTGGCCGCCATCCGCGCCGTCGCCGGGCCGGCGGGCGCGCTGCTGGTGGTGAAGAACTACACGGGCGACCGGCTGAATTTCGGCCTCGCCGCCGAGCTGGCGCGCGCCGAGGGCATTCCCGCCGAGATCGTCGTGGTGGCCGACGACGTGGCGCTGCGCGACACGGTGCCGCCGGAGCGGCGGCGCGGCATTGCCGGCACGGTGCTGGTGCACAAGATCGCCGGCGCCGCCGCCGCGCGCGGCCTGGGGCTGGAGGAGGTGGCGGCGCAGGCGCGCGCGGCCTCGGCGGCGCTGGGCTCGATGGGTGTCGCGCTCGGCGCCTGCACCGTGCCCGCCGCCGGCCGCCCCGGCTTCGCGCTGGAGGAGGGCGCGGTGGAGCTGGGCCTCGGCATCCATGGCGAGCAAGGCGTCAGCCGCGAGGCCCTGCAGCCGGCCGACGCGCTGGTGGAGACGCTGCTCGGGCGCATCCTGGCCGATCTCGGCACGGAGCCGAGGGCGCGGGTCGTGCTGCTGGTCAACGGGCTGGGCGGCACGCCGCCGATGGAGCTGGCCATCGTCGCCCGCGCCGCGCTGGCCGGGCTGCGCGCGCGCGGCCTGGTGGTGGAGCGCGCCTGGTGCGGCAACTACCTCACCGCCATCGAGATGCCGGGCTGCTCGCTCTCCGTGATGCAGGTGGACGATGCGCGGCTGGCGCTGCTCGACGCCCCCGCCGCCGCGCCGGCCTGGACGGGCGATGGCCGCGTCGCGCCGCCCAACATCCTGCCCGCCCCGCCGGCGGCGCCAGCCGCGCCGCCGCCAGAACCCGGCCCGCTGGCCCCCGCGATCGGTGCCGCCCTCCTCCGCGTCGCGGCGGCGCTGGAGGCCGCGGAGCCGGAGCTGACCGCGCTGGACAGCGCCGCCGGCGATGGCGACCTCGGCATCAGCATGGCGCGCGGCGCGGCGGCGCTCCGCGCCCTGCCGGAAGGCGCCCACGCCAACCCCGCCGAAATGCTGGCCGAGGCCGGGCAGGCGCTGCGCCGCGCCATCGCCGGCAGCTCCGGGCCGTTCTACGCGGTCGCGCTGCTGCGGGCGGCGCGTGCCCTGGAAGGGCAGGCCAGCCCCGACGCCGCCGCCTGGGCCGGCGCCTTCCGCGCGGCGGCCGATGCCATCGGCGCGCTGGGCGGCGCCAGGGCCGGCGACCGCACCATGCTGGACGCGCTGCTGCCGGCGGCCGAGGCCTTCGAGCAATCCGCCGGCCAGGGCCTCGGCCCCGCCTGGGGGGCGGCGCTGGCGGCGGCCGAGGCCGGGCTGCGCGCCACGCAGGAGATGACGCCGCGTCTCGGCCGCGCTTCCTACCTGGGCGCGCGCGCGCTGGGCACGCCCGATGCCGGCGCCGCGGCGGTGCTGGTGTGGATGCGCGCCCTGGCGCGCTGAGCCCGGGCCGTCCGGGGAGGGGGTCCGGGGCGCGAGGCACGAGGGCCTGGCCCTGTGTCGCGCGGGGCGCGCTAAGCTGGGCCGTTGGGTCAACCGACGCGCCCGGGCGCCGTTATGGCTTGCGGGGGCGCTGGGTCGCCCCCCTGGTCCTTCGGGGCCGGGACCTTGCTTCCGGAGCGCTGTATCGTGTCCATTCAGTCTTGCCCGGCCGGTCGCCCCGCCTGGCCATCGGCCCTGGTATTGTCCCTCGCCCTGTCGCTGCCGGCCGTGCCCGCCCAGGCGCAGGAAGCGGAAACCGGCACCACGCCCCTGGCGGAGCGCGAAACCCTCGCCAAGGGCACCGCCTTCCGCGTCCTCGGCCAGGATGTGAAGGGCGTGACCGGCATCGTGGTCGGCCAGGTGGTGAACGTCCTGGTGGACGAGGCCGGCCAGCCCCGCGCCGCCGTGCTGGACTATGGCGGCTTCCTCGGCGTGGGGCGGCGGCGCATCGCCGTGTCCTGGTCGGTGCTGCGCTTCACGCCGGAGGGCATCCAGCTGTCGCTGAGCCGTGACCAGCTGAAGAATTTTCCTGAGTACAAGGAGGGCGAGGCGGTGCAGATGGCCTTGCAGCCGGCCGCACCCCCTGCGGCTAGGCCCGCATCGGACGCCCCGGCCCCGGTCCCCGCCCCGGCGCCCGCAGCACGGTCCGGTGCGCCGTCCACCCCGGACGCGGCGGTTCCAAAATCTCCCCCGGAGCCGGCCCCGGGCCAAGACCCGGCGAAGGAGCCGCCACCCGCCGCGCCGCCCAGCCCCGGCAAGGCGGAATAGGCGCGCATGGCTGCCGAACGCAGCAGGCGCGGCCTCGACTGGCTGAACTTCTTCGTCGCGGATGTGCAGACCGGCTTCGGCCCGTTTGTCGCCGTCTATCTGACGACGCAGGCCTGGACGGAGGTGCAGATCGGCTTCGCCCTCAGCCTGGGCACCATGACGGCGATGATCAGCCAGGTGCCGGCCGGCGCCCTGGTCGACGCCGTGTACGACAAGCGGCGCACCGCCATCCTGGCGCTGCTGGCCATCGCCACGGCGGCGGTCCTGCTGGCGGCCTGGCCTTCCACCCTGCCGGTGCTGCTCTCTGAGGTGCTGCACGGCTTTGCCAGCTGCGTGCTCACGCCCTCCATCGCCGCCATCAGCCTGGCGCTGGTGGGCCGGGCGAGGCTGGGGGAGCGGCTCGGGCGCAATACGCGCTTCGCCGCACTGGGGGGCGCCATCGCCGCGGGCGTGATGGGGCTGGTGGGCACCTATCTCTCCCCGGCCGCCGTGTTCTGGCTGACGGCGGCGCTGGCCGTGCCGAGCCTGCTCTGCCTGCTCAGCATCCGCCCCGCCGACCTCGCCGCCAATGTGGCGGCGGCGCACGCGCAGCAGGAGAGGAAGGGGCGGGGTCTGCTGGACCTGCTGCGGGACCGCGGCATCCTGGTCTTCGCCGCCTGCTGCGCGCTGTTCACCCTGTCCAACGCCGCCATGCTGCCGCTGGCCGGCACGGCGGTGACGCGCCAGTCCGGCGAGGAGGCGAGCCTGATCATCGCCGCCTCCATCGTTGTGCCGCAGCTCGTGGTGGTGGCCATCTCGCCCTCGGTGGGGTGGCTGGCGGAGGCGCGCGGCCGGCGGCTGGTGCTGATGGTGGGCTTCAGCATGCTGCCGCTGCGCGGCGCGCTGCTGGCGCTGGTGGAGGCGCCGGTCGGGCTGATCTTCGTGCAGGCGCTGGACGGCATCAGCGCCGCGACGCTGAACGTGATGCTGCCGCTGATTGCCGCCGACCTGACGCGGGGCAGCAACCGCTTCAACCTGTGCATGGGGCTGTTCGGCCTGTCGGTCGGGATCGGCGGCACCATCAGCACCAGCCTGGCGGGGGCCGTGGCGAGCTGGATCAGCCCGGGCGTGGCCTTCGCCATGCTGGGGGTGATCGGCCTGCTCTGCGTGCTGCTGGTATGGCTGGCGATGCCCGAGACGCGGGAAGAGACGCCCGAAGGGGCCGCCCAACCGGCGTGAAGTCTGGCGGCGCGGAAGGCCGGGGGAGGAGCTCCCCCGGCCGTTTCCTCACTTGTCCTTCTGGTTCTTCAGCAGGTTCCCCACTTCGCCGGCTCCATGGTTCTCGTGCCCGGGCCGGGTGGTCTCGGCATCCTTGGTCTCGTTGCCGGTGAGCATGCTGGTCATCTCGCCAATCTTCGGCGCGTCATCCGTCTTCTTCGGCTTGTCCTGCTCGGCCATGCGGGCCTCCTCTGGTTCGGGGTTGTGCGGGGAGAACCCCGGCCCGTGCCGGCGGGTTGCCCCCGGCCGCCCGCCCCATGGCCGGCCAGTCGCTGTCGCTAATTCACGCTCCCGAAGGCGGCTTCCCTGTGGCGGGTCCGGTCAGTGCCGCCTTGCCGCGATGCCCTGGCCAATTATGGCCCGGCAATCGGTCATCCCGCGCGGCTGCCGCTGGAGGGCGGCCTAGCGGACAGGCGGCGCGGCGTCATGCCTTTCGGCGGGGCCGCAACCCGCAAGATCATCCGAATTCAAATGATGAAATAGCTTGAAAGCACCGTTTGAATATGTTGAATTCGGCGCCGTCACCGGGCGGATCGGCCGCCCCGCGGGGATTTGACCCATGCAGCTTGCACCGCGACACCAAACGCTAAAGCGCCTCCCGTTCTCCCGCCGGTCCTGTGGCGAGTGGTCCGTGGCGCGCCGAATGCGCCGCTGTTGTCGCTGAACCCGGCAACACCGCCGCTCCCGCACCTTTCCCGGACCGCACAGGGCGCCGCCGCCGCGCGGCGCGGAGAACAGCCATGATCACCTCCCGTCCCGTCGATATCAGTGGCCGCTTCGTCGGCGTCGCCGTCTCCGGCCATGATGGCTGGCACTTCAAGGCCATCGACCCGCAGGTGGACGATCTCGACGGCGCCCGCTTCAGCAGCCCGGCCGAGGCGGCGCGCGTCGCACGCCTGCTGCTGGAACGCGAGCGCGGCACCCAGCGCACGCCGCGCCTGCAGCCTGTCGCCTGACCCTGGCCGCCGGCGCGCTGGCGTCTCCTGCCGGGCCGGGCAGGAAGCCCGGCCCCTTCAGCTTTCGCCGCGCCCGGTGCAGGCTGCGGCTCCGCCAGAGGAGGATGCGAGCATGAGCGTGCGTGCCACCGCCCCGGTCGATGCCGGCGACCACCAGAAGGTCCAGGACTGGTTCCGCGAACTCTCCGAGCATGTGCAGGCGGTCGATTTCGCCGCTGCCCGCCACCTCTTCGCCGAGGACTTCCTGGCCTTCGGCACCTTCAGCGACTTCGTCTATGGCCGCGACCATGCCGAGGCCAACCAGTGGCGCAAGGTGTGGCCGACCATCGACGGATTCACCTGGCGGCTGGACGAGGTGAAGGCGCTGGTCTCGCCGGACCGCCTCTTCGCCATGGGGCTGGCCATCTGGGATTCCACCGGCTACCTGCCCGATGGCACGCCCTTCGACCGGCGCGGGCGGGCCACCATCTCCTTCGCCCGCGCGGCGTTGGGGGAACCCTGGGTGGCGACGCACACGCACATGTCGCTGTTCCGGGGCACGCCGGATGTCTCGCACGGCAGCAAGCCGTCGCGCAGCTGAACGCGGCGCGGGCCGCGCCTTCGCCGCCCGCCCGCCGAAAACGGGAGGGAGAATGATGCGACCCGCCACCCAGGCCATCCACGCCGCCGCCCCCGCGCGGGAGATCGGCGCGCCGGTCACGCCGCCGCTGGTCGCCGCCACCAGCTTCCACACCGGCCCGGATGCCATCGGCTTCTCCGCCAACGACCTCGGCGCGGCGGCGCCGATGTTCTACACGCGTTGGGGCAACCCCACCGTGGCGCTGCTGGAGCAGCGGCTGGCGGCGCTGGAAGGCGGCGAGGCGGCCCTCGCCTTCGCCAGCGGCATGGCCGCCGCCGCCGGGCTGCTGCTGCACCGCCTCGCCCCCGGCAGCCACCTGCTGCTGAGCGATGTCTGCTACGCCGGCGTCGCCGAATTCGCGCAGGAGACGCTGGCGCGCTACGGCGTGGCCGTCACCACGGTGGACATGTCGGACCCCGCCGCCGTCGCCGCCGCCATGCGGCCGGAGACGCGGCTGCTGCATGTCGAGACCCCCGCCAACCCCATCCTGAAGCTGGCCGACATCGCCACGCTGGCCGATATCGCCCATGCGGGCGGGGCGGAGCTTTCGGTCGATTCCACCATGGCCACGCCCATCGCCACGCAGCCCCTGGCGCTGGGCGCGGACTGGGTGGTGCATTCGCTGACGAAATACGCCTGCGGCCATGGCGACGCACTCGGCGGCGCCGTCATCGGCCGCGCCACGGGCATCGAGGCGCTGCGCAAGGAGGCGGTGATCCATCTCGGCGGCGCCATCAGCCCCTTCGCCGCCTGGCTGATCCTGCGCGGGCTGGAGACGCTGCCCGCCCGCATGGCGCTGCACGAGGCCAATGCCCGCGTGGTGGCCGGGTATCTGGAGGGCCATCCGCGCATCCGGCGCGTCTACTGGCCAGGGCTTGCCAGCCACCCGCACCACGCGCTCGCGCGGCGGCAGATGCGCAACTTCTCCGGCATGGTCGGCTTCGTCGCCGAGGATGACAGGAACCTCGCCCGGCAGCTCGCGGCGCGGCTGAAGGTCTGGACCTACGCCGTCTCGCTCGGCAAGGCGCAGAGCCTGCTCTTCCACATCCCCACGGAGGACGTGCTGCGCGCCTCCTTCAAGCTGGAAGGGGAGGCCGCGCAGGCCTACCGGGACTGGACGGGGGAGGGGACCTTCCGCCTCTCCGTGGGGCTGGAGGATCCGCAGGACCTTGTCGAGGATCTGGCGCAGGCACTGGCCTGAGGAAGAAAGCGGCGGGGGAAGGAGTTCCCCCGCACCCCCTTCTTTTCTGTCAGTGGGCGGGGAAGGCCTTGCGAAGCGCAGCCACCACCTCGCGGCGGGCGGCGTTCGCCTTGCCCAGCAGCGCCGTCTGGCCGATGAAGCCGTGCGGCACGCCCTCATACACCGTCATGCCATGCGGTACGCCGGCTTCCGTCAGGCGCCTGCCGAGGTCCAGCGTGTCGTCCAGCAGCGGGTCCAGCGCGGCGGCCTGCAGCAGCAGGCGGGGCAGGCCGTGGAGATCGGCCAGCAGGGGCGCGGCGCCGGCATCCTCGCGCAGCGCGGGGTCGGGCAGGTACTGCGTCCAGAACCAGTCCAGCTTCTCGGTGGAGAGGCCGAACCGGCCATCGCCCCGGTCGCGGTGCGAAGGCGTGCCGTGCCGCGCCGAGAGCATGCCATAGACGATGACGCCGAGCGCCGGCAGCGGCTCGCCCGCATCGCGCAGCCGCAGCAGCGCGTTCAGCGCCATGTTGCCGCCGGCAGAGTCGCCGCCCACCGCCAGCCGCGCGCCGTCGATGCCATGCGCCGCGCCATGCTCCCGCAGCCAGCGCAGCGCCGCCAGCACCTGGTGGATGGCGGTGGGGTAGGGGTGCTCGGGCGCCAGGGCGTAGTCCAGCCCCACCACCACCATGTCCGCCTCGTCGGCGATCTCGCGCTTCCAGCGGTCGAGCGAGTCCAGGCTGCCCACGGCGAAGCCGCCGCCATGGATGTGCAGATAGGCCGGGCGCGGCGCGCTGCCGCCGCGCGGGTGGTAGAGGCGCAGCCGCAGCGGCGGCGTGGCGTGGTCCAGCACCACCTCCTCCACCCGCGCCATCTGCGGCCCGCCGGCGTTCAGGAAGGCCTGGTAGGCCTGGGTGCTGGCACGCGCCGCCGCGATGGGCTGGGTCAGCACGTCGCCATTCGCCACCCCGGCCTCGCGGCAGCGGGCCTGGGCGGCGGCGACTTCGGCATCGGGCACGAGGCTGGTGGCGCTCATTCGGGTCTCCTCATCCTGCCCCGCAGCCTGCCGTGGAAGCGCCCGGCTGGAAAGGCATGTCCCAGGCGAAGGGCTCGCGGATGCGCGCCGTCAGGTAGTCCAGCAGCCGGCGCGTCTTCAGCGGCAGGGCCGGGGTGGGCGGATAGACGAGCTGGATCACGTCCGGCACCGGCTCCCATCCGGGAATCTCCACCCGCAGCAGCCGGCCCTGCCGCACCGCGTCGCACAGCAGGAAGCGGGGCAGCACCACCAGGCCGATGCCGGCCATGGCGGCGTCCAGCAGCGCCTCGCCGCTGTTGGCGGTGAGGCGGCCGCGCAGCACCAGCGAGCGCGGCTCGCCCTCCGGCTCCCCGGCGGGGGCGAAGCGCCAGAGATGCCCCGCCGTGGTGTTGGCGTAGCCAAGGCAGGAATGGCCCGGCAGCGCGTCCAGCGTGGCGGGCAGGCCGTGCCGCGCCGCGTAGTCCGGGCTGCAGCACAGCGCCCGCCGGCTGAGGCCGAGCCGCCGCGCCCGCAGCGCGGAATCCGCCAGCCGCCCGATGCGCAGCGCCAGGTCGTAGCCGCCGCCCAGCAGGTCCACATGCCGGTCGTCCAGGTCGAGCGAGACCTCGATGCGGGGATACTCGGCCATGAAGGCGGCGACCAGCGGCCCGAGATGCCGGCTGCCGAAGCTGAGCGGCGCCGCCAGCCGCAGCAGGCCCTGCAGCGCGCCGGACTGCGCCATCACGTCGTCGGCCACGGTGTCGAGCTGCGCCAGCAGGGCGCGGGCGCGCTCGGCCAGCAGGGCGCCCGCCTCGGTGGGGGAAACATGGCGGGGGGCGCGGTGCAACAAAGGGGTGGCCAGCTGCGCTTCAAGCTGCGTGACACGCTTGCTGACCACCGACTTGGCAAGGCCGAGCCGGGCGGCGGCGGCGGTGACCGAGCCACTGTCCACCACCTGCACGAAGGTGGCGAGGGCATCCACATCAGGGCGCATCGTTCGCGGATAGCGAACGCAGCGTTTCCATACAAGCCGTTGCTGCCCCGGCCGTGCGAACGCACCTTGGGAGCAACGCAGAGGAGCACCCGCCGATGAGCAAGATCCTGGTCCTGTACTACTCCACCTACGGCCATATCGAGACCCTGGCCGGCGCCATCGCCGAGGGCGCCCGGCAGGTGCCCGGCGCCGAGGTGGTGGTCAAGCGCGTGCCGGAGACGGCGCCGGAGGCGGTGGCCAAGGCCGCCCACTTCAAGCTCGACCAGGCGGCGCCGGTCGCGACCGTGCAGGAGCTGCCGGAGTACGACGCCATCATCATCGGCACCCCCACCCGCTATGGCCGCATGGCCTCGCAGATGGCCAGCTTCCTCGACCAGACGGGCGGGCTGTGGTTCCAGGACAAGCTGGTGGGCAAGGTCGGCGCCGTCTTCACCTCCACCGCCAGCCAGCATGGCGGGCAGGAGACGACGATCATGTCCACCATCGTCAACCTGATGCATTTCGGCATGACGATCGTCGGCCTGCCCTACAGCGAGAAGCGCCTGACCGACATCAGCACGGTCAATGGCGGCACGCCCTACGGCGCCTCCACCATCGCCAATGGCGACGGCTCCCGCCAGCCTTCCGAGGCGGAGCTGGAGATGGCGAAGTTCCAGGGCCGCCATGTGGCCGAGGTGACCTCCGCCCTGGTTCGCGGCCGCGCCGGCTGACGCGCGAAGGCCAGGAGGCGCTCTCCCCCCTCCTCCCCGGGGCGCCTCCTGGCAGCGACCATCAACCCCGCCCCCCATCCCGGCCATCGCTCCGGCCCCGGCCATGAGCCGTGACAGCGGAAAGGAACCCCCGCCATGCAACTGCACGGTATCCATCACCTGACCGCCGTCTCGGCCGATGCCCGGGGCAACCACGCCTTCTACACCGGCCCGATGGGCATGCGTCTGGTGAAGAAGACGGTGAACCAGGACGACACCAGCGCCTACCACCTGTTCTACGCCGATGGCGAGGCGAGCCCCGGCACCGACCTCACCTTCTTCGACTGGCCGGTGGAGCGCGAGCGGCGCGGCACCGCCAGCGTCACCCGCACCGGGCTTCGGGTGGCGGGCGAGGCGGCCCTGGCCTGGTGGGCGGAGCGCCTGGCGGGGAACGGCGTGACCCCCGGCCCGCTGCGCGAGATCGATGGCCGCCTGCAACTCGATTTCGAGGACCCCGAGGGCCAGCGCCTGGCGCTGGTCGATGATGGCGGCGCGGGCGTTGCCCACCCCTGGGCGCGCAGCCCGGTGCCGGCGGAGATGCAGATCCGCGGCCTCGGCCCGATCACCATGAGCGTGGCCGACCTTGCCCATTCCGAGGCGTTCGCCACGGAGGTGATGGGCATGCGCCGCGTCCGCACCTACCAGTCGGACGACGCCGCCCCGGTGACGGTGCATGTCTTCGCGATGGGCGAGGGCGGCCCGGCGGCCGAGCTGCACATGCGGGTGGAGCCGCACCTGCCCCGCGCCCGCCAGGGTGCCGGCGCCGTGCACCATGTGGCCTTCCGCATCCCCGATGCCGATTACGGCGCCTGGGTGGACCGCTTCGACCGCTACCGCCTGCCCTCCAGCGGCCCGGTGGACCGCTACTACTTCCGCAGCCTCTACATCCGCGAGCCGGGCGGCATCCTCTACGAGATCGCGACCGACGGCCCCGGCTTCGACGCCGACGAGCCGAAGGAATCGCTCGGTGAGCGCCTGGCCCTGCCGCCCTTCCTGGAGCCGCGGCGCGCCGCCATCGAGCGGGGGCTGAAGCCGCTTTGAGCTGGCTGTCGCGCGGCACCGGCGCGCATGCCGGCCTGCCCGTCGCCCTGGAGGGGGCGCCGCTGCACAGGGCCCGCGCGGCGGTGGTGCTGCTGCACGGCCGGGCGGGCAACCCATACGCCATCCTGCGCCACGCGCGGGTGCTGGGCCAGCCGGACCTCGCCCTGCTGGCGCCGCAGGCGGAGGGGCGCAGCTGGTATCCCGCCCGCTTCGTCCGCCCGCTGGCGGAGAATGCGGCGCATCTGGACTCCGCCTTCTCCGTGGTGGATGGGCTGATCGCCGCGGCCGGCCTGCCCCCGGAGCGTGTGGCGCTGATGGGCTTCTCGCAGGGCGCCTGCGTCTCGCTGGAATATGTGGTGCGGCGCCGCCCGCGGCTGGGCGCCGTGATTGCGCTGAGCGGCGGGCTGATGGGCGCGGCGCCACCCGACCCGGCGCCGGAGCCCGGCTTGGCCGGCCTGCCGGTGCTGCTCGCCGGCGGCAGGGAGGACCGGCAGATCCCGCTCGCCCGCGTGCTGGAGACGGAGGATGCGCTGGGCCGCCTCGGCGCCGACGTGACCCTGCATCTCCGGGATGGCGACCTGCACGGCGTGACGGAGGCGGAGCGCCGCCTCGCCGCCACCCTGCTGGCCCGGCTGGGCACGGCGCCGGCTGGCGCCTAGCGCGGCGGAGCGCCTGAGGGCGGGGGCCGGGTTGGGCCCCGGCCATCAGCCGCCGAAGCGGTCGGACCAGGCGGGCTGCGCCCCCGCCCAGGGGAGCGCCGTGGCGGCATGCACGCCGCGCGCGATGGCCCGCGCCATCACCTGGGTCGCCAGATGGCCGAGCGCGGTGAGGTCGGCGCCCGGCTTCGCGCTCGTGGCGGCGGCGAAAATCGTGTCGCCGTCATTGGGGGCATGCGCCGGCAGCACGGCGCGCGCCAGCCCGTCATCGGCCATGATGGCGAGGCGCTTCGCCTGCGCCTTGCTCAGCGCCGCGTCGGTGACGACCAGGCCGATGGTGGTGGCGCTGGGCGCGCCGCCCTTCAGCCGGGGGGCGAGATCCGCCGGCGTGAAGCGCGCCGGCAGGCCGAGGCCGCCGAACTCCGCCCCCTGCTCGAAGGGCGCCGCCCAGAAATGCGGCCCGTCCCCCACCAGCGGCGAGCCGACGGCGTTGACCGCGACGAGCGCCGCCACGCAATGCCCGCTGGCGGTGACGCCGCTGGCGGAGCCTAGCCCGCCCTTCACCGTGGCGGTGGTGGCGCCCGTGCCGGCGCCAACGCTGCCCAGCGCGAAGGCCCCCGGCGCCGCCTCCCGCGCCGCCGCGTAGCCCAGCTCGCGATAGGGCGGGAAGCGGCCCCAATCCTTGTCCCCGCCATTCAGCAGGTCGAACAGGATGGCCTGGGGTGCCAGCGGAATGGGCATCCTGGCGAAAACCTGGCCGCGCCCCTGCTCGCGCAGCCAGGCCTGCACCCCGCCCCCCGCGTCCAGCCCGAAGGTGGAGCCGCCGGAGAGCACGATGGCGTCCACCCGGTCGAGCGTGGCGTCGCTGTCGAGCAGGGCGGTGTCCCGCGTGCCGGGGGCGCCGCCGCTGATTCGCACGGCGGCGACCACCGGGGTATCGAACAGCACCACCGTGACGCCCGAGCCCAGCCGCAGGTCGGTGGCATGGCCGACGGCGAGGCCGGGGATGTCGGTCAGCAGGTTCAGGGCCGGGGCGGTCATGCCGGCATGATGCCGCCGGCCACGCCGCTTGCAAACCGGCACGGCAATTGCGAGACCCGGCGGCCATGGCCGGCGCCGGCCGCGCCGCCCTCGACGCGGGCGGCCGGCACGGGCAATTTACGGCCCGGAGGTTCCACCGCATGCTTCTGCCCGCTCCCCGCACCCTGCTGTTCCGCACCGCGATCGGCGCGGCCTTCCTGCTGATGCTGGCGCCGGTCGCGATGGTGATGGTCATCAGCGTGTTCCGGCAGGAGATCGTCAGCTTCCCGCCGCCCGGCCTGACGCTGGAATGGTACGTGAACGCCTGGGCGCGGCAGGAATTCGCGCGCGGCTTCGTCACCAGCCTGCAGGTGGCGCTGCTGGCCACGGCCATCGGCGTGCCGCTGGGCACGGCGGCGGCGCTGGCCCTGCAGCGCAGCGCCATCCGCGGCAAGGGCGCGCTGAACACGCTGCTGCTGGGGCCGCTGGCCGTGCCCGGCGTGGTGGCGGGCACCGCGCTCTACATGTTCTACCTGCGCGCCGAGTTCTGGCTGGACCGGGACCTGACGGCGACGCTGGAGGGGCTGGTCGCCGCGCATGTGCTGCTGACCATCCCCTGGACGGTGCGGCTGGTCTCGGCCAGCCTGCAGGGGCTGGACCGCGCGGCGGAGGAGGCGGCGGCCAATCTCGGCGCCCGTCCGCTCACCGTGTTCCGCCGCGTGACGCTGCCCATGCTCCGCCCCGGCATCGTCGCCGCCGCGCTGTTCTCCTTCATCCAGAGCTTCGAGAATCTGGAGCTGACGCTGCTGCTGGTGGGGCCGGGGCGCACCACCCTGCCGGTGGCCATGCTGAGCTACCTGGAATTCCGCATCGACCCGACGCTCGCCGCCGTCGCCACGGTGCAGATCGTGCTGGTGGCCGGGCTGATGCTCATCACCGACCGCTTCGTGAAACTGTCGAGGGTTGTCTGACCGTGCCACACCGGGCTGAGGACGAGAGCTGATGGGCAGCCTGGTGCTGGAGGCGCTGAGCAAGCGCTATGGCTCCTCCACCGCGGTGGAGCGGGTCGACCTGGAGGTGACGCAAGGCGAGATGGTGGCGCTGCTTGGCCCCTCCGGCTGCGGCAAGACGACGACGCTGCGCATGGTGGCGGGCTTCATTCCGCCCACCGCCGGCCGCGTCATCATCGGCGGCCAGGACGTGACGCACACGCCGCCCTATGCGCGCGACACGGGCATGGTGTTCCAGTCCTACGCGCTGTTCCCGCATATGAGCGTGGCGCAGAACGTCGCTTTCGGGCTGGAGATGCGGAAGGTCGGTCGCGCCGAGCGCGACGCCCGCGTGATGGAGGCGCTGCGCCTGGTGCGGCTCGACCATCTGGCGGACCGGCTGCCGCGCCAGCTCTCGGGCGGCCAGCAGCAGCGCGTGGCGCTGGCCCGCGCCCTGGTGGTGAACCCGGCCGTGTTCCTGCTCGACGAGCCGCTCTCCAACCTCGACGCCAAGCTGCGCGGCGAGGTGCGGATGGAGATCCGCGCGCTGCAGCAGCGCCTCGGCCTCACCACCCTGATCGTGACGCACGACCAGGAGGAGGCGCTGACCATGGCCGACCGGCTGGTGGTGATGGAGCGCGGCCGGGTGCGGCAGGTGGGCACCGCCGAGGAGCTCTACGAGCACCCGGCCGACCCCTTCGTGGCCGGCTTCGTCGGCCGCTGCAACCTGATCCCCGGGCGGCTGGAGGCGGCGGACGCCTTCCGCGCCGAGAGCGGCGCGCTGCTCCATTGCGACAGCGGTGCCGCCCCCGGCCCCGCCCCCACCGGCGCGGCGCTGCTGGCGCTGCGGCCGGAGCGGATCGGGCTGGCGCCGGACCCGGCGGGGCGCGCGCGCATCACCGCCGTCACCTATCTCGGCGCGCAGACCGAGTACCATGTGGAGCAGGACGGCACGGCGCTGCTGGTGGCCCGCCCGACCGCGCCGCTCGGCGACCCGCTGCGGCGGCTTGCGGTGGGGGATGCGGTGGTGCTCAGCTGGGATGCCGCCGCCGCGCGGCTGCTGCCCGCCGAATGACGACGACGATGCCCAAAAACAACGGGAGACAAGGCATGACGACAACCCGCCGCGCGGCGCTGACCGGCAGCGCTGCCGCCCTCGCATCCCTCACCGCCGGCCTGCCCGGCTTGGCCCGCGCCCAGTCGAAGCAGGTGGTGGTCGGCACCTGGGGCGGCGACTATGGCGAGCTGCTGCGCCAGAACATCGACCAGCCCCTGGTGGTGCCGCAGGGCATCGAGGTGCTGCAGGACATCGCGGTGGCCGACCCGCGCAAGACCAAGCTGCTGGCCGAGCGCCAGGCCCGCCGCGGCACCTACGACATCGCCTGCCTGTCAGACACCGACATGCACATGGTGGCGGCGCAGAACGTGTTCGAGCCGCTGGAGATGGGCAAGCTGAAGCGCGGCTCCGCCATCCTGCCGGCGCTGGCCAAGCCCTATGCGGTGCCGCACATCTATTCCGCGCTGGTGCTGCTCTACAACCCGAGCAAGGTGACCACGCCGCCCACCGGCTTCGCCGACATGTGGGACCCGAAGTACCGCGGCCGCGTCGGCTTCTCGGACATCCTCTACAGCACCAACACCTTCTCTGCCGCCATGGCCGGCGGCGGCAGCTTCAGCGATTACGAGCCCGCCAAGAAGAAGCTGATGGAGATGCGCTCGCTCGATGCCCGCATCTACCCCTCGAACGAGGCGCTGGCCGGCGCCCTGAAGTCCGAGGAGGTGTGGCTGACGCCGATGTGGCTGGCGCGCGGCTTCATGTGGCAGAAGGCCGGCATCCCAGTGAAGCATGTGGTGCCGAAGGAGGGCGCCTACGCCATCGTCTTCGAGGCGGCGATCCCGAAGAACAGCCGCAACAAGGACAACGCCTACACCTATCTGGACGCGATGCTGCAGCCCTCCGCCCAGGCCGCCTTCGCCGACCGCATGGGCTACCTGCCCACGGTGAAGGACGCGCCGCTGCCGGCCGCGATCGCCCAGCAGATCAGCCTCAGCGAGGCCGAGCAGGAGCGCCTGCGCGCGCCGGACTACGACTACCTGCTGAAGTCGCACAGCGAGATCCTGGATTTCTGGAACAAGCAGTTCAAGGCGTAACCGATGGCCGCGCTCGTCCTTCCCGCCGGGTTGCTGGTGGTCATGCTGCTGGTGGCGCCGATGGCGCTGCTGGCGCGCATCTCGCTCAACCGCTTCAGCCCGACCGAACTGATGGTGGAGGCGACGACCGCGGAGAACTACTGGCGCGCGGTGCAGGACCCCTACTACCAGCAGGTGCTCGGCACCACGCTGGGCGTGGCGCTGGGCTGCACCGTGCTGGCCCTCGCCCTCGGCTTTCCCGCCGCCTACTGGCTGGCGCGGATGGAAAGCCGCTGGAAGAGCCTCGCCACCATCCTCGTGCTGTTCCCGCTGCTGGTGGGCAACGTCGTCCGCTCGGCCGGGTGGATGGCGCTGCTCGGCAATGAGGGCGCCATCAACGCGGCGCTGATGGGGGCCGGCATCACCGGCGGGCCGCTGCCGCTGCTCTACAATGGCGGCGCGGTGGTGGTGGGCATCGTCGCCGTGGTGCTGCCCTACATGATCCTGACGCTGGCTGCCGTCATCGAGGGCATCCCGCGCCAGGCGGAGGAGGCGGCGGCCAATCTCGGCGGCCGGCCGATGACGGTGTTCCGCCGCGTCGTGCTGCCGCTGGCGCTGCCGGGCGTGGTGGCGGGCTCGGTGCTGGTGTTCATCCTGTGCATGAACGCCTACGCCACGCCGGTTCTGCTCGGCGGGCCGCAGTTCAAGATGATGGCGCCCGCCGTCTACGACCAGTTCGTGCGCGGCAACAACTGGCCCTTCGGCGCGGCGCTGGCCTTCATCCTGCTCGCGGTGACCCTGGTGCTGACGGTGGTCGGCAGCACCCTGCTCGGCCGCCGCTACCGCGCGGCGTGACGCCCACAGCCTGGAAGGAAACGCCAACCATGGCGGAGATGACGAATGTCGGTGAGGAAATCACCGGGCGCAACCTGAAGATGGGCATGCCGCCGGTCCCGGCGGCGACGTCGCGCGACCGCGGGCAGGGGCCCTATGGGCGGCTGGTGCTGCGCGGCGCCACCATCATCGACGGCACCGGCGCGCCACCCTGGGGGCCAGCCGACATCGTCATCGAGCGCGACCGCATCGCCGCCATCGTCGCGGTCGGCGTGCCGGGCAAGCCGATCAGCCCCTCCCGCCGCCCGCCCGAGGGCGAGGTGGAGATCGACTGCCACGGCAAGTTCGTGACGCCGGGCCTGATCGACTGCCACACCCACACCGGCGTGCCCTACCACGCGCTGCACGGCACGCCGGCGCCGGCGGACTACGTGTACAAGCTGTGGCTGGCGCATGGCGTCACCACCATCCGCGAGATGGGCAGCTTCAGCGGGCTGGGCTGGATGCTGGAGCAGAAGGCGGCCTCAGCGGCCAACCGCATCGCCGCGCCCAACATCGTCGCGCATTCCTACTTCCCCGCCGTCAACGACATGCTGAAGACCATCCACACGCCGGAGGAGGGGCGCGCCTGGCTGCGCCGCCTGGCCGAGCGTGGCGCGGATGGCGTGAAGTTCTTCGGCGCGCCGCCCGCCATCATGAAGGCGGCGCTGGAGGAGTGCCGCAGCCTCGGCCTGCGCAGCGGCTGCCACCACGCGCAGCAGGCGGTGACGCGGATGAACGCGCTAACCACCGCCGAATGGGGCCTGACCAGCGCGGAGCACTATTACGGCCTGCCCGAGGCGCTCTACGACAACCGCATCGTCCAGAGCTACCCCAACGGCTACAACTACAACGACGAGTATTTCCGCTTCTCCTCCGCCGGCCAGACCTTCCAGCAGGCGGCCGAGCCCGGCAGCGCCAAGTGGAACGCGGTGATGCAGCGCTTCCTCGACCTCGACTTCACCTTCGTCCCGACCATGACGATCTACGACGCCAACCGCGACGTCATGCGCACCCGCCGCGCCGACTGGCACGATGCCTACACCTGGCCCAGCATGTGGCGCTTCTTCCAGCCCGCGCGCGGCGGCCACGGCTCCTACTGGTTCCGCTGGACCATCGGCAACGAGGTGGACTGGAAGACCCACTACAAGCTCTGGATGACCTTCCTCAACGAGTACAAGAACCGTGGCGGGCGGGTCTGCACCGGCAGCGATTCCGGCTTCATCTTCCAGACCTTCGGCTTCGGCTATGTGCGCGAGCTGGAGCTGCTGCAGGAGGCGGGCTTCAACCCGCTGGAGGTGCTGCGCTCGGCCACGCTGCAGGGCGCCGAGCTGCTCGGCATCGATGGCGAGACGGGCAGCGTCGAGGTCGGCAAGCGCGCCGACCTGCTGGTGCTGGACGAGAACCCGCTGGAGGACTTCAAGCTGCTCTACGGCACCGGCGCGCTGCGGCTGAATGACGCGACCGGCCAGCCCGAATGGCGCCAGGCGCTGCGCCACACCATCCGCGCCGGTCTGGTGCTGGACGTGCCGGAGCTGCTGGCCGATCTGCGCCGCATGGTGGCCGAGCAGAAGGCGGTGGAGGCGGAGGCGGCGAAGGCGCCCACGCCCGCATGAGGGAGGCGGAGGACGCGCCGGCGGAGTTCATCCTGCTCGCCGGCTTCCTCGGCAGCGGCAAGACCACGCTGCTGACCGAGTGGCTGCGCCTGCCGGAGGCGGCGGACACGGCGGTGATCGTCAACGAGGCGGGGCAGATCGACGTCGATGGCGCGGTGATCGCGGCGGAGGGCACGCTGCCGCTGGCGCTGCTGAGCAATGGCTGCGTCTGCTGCTCGCTGACCAACGACCTCGTCTTCACCGTGGAGAACCTGCTGCGCCAGCGGCAGGAGGCGGGGGGCGCGCCCTTCCGCCGGATCATCCTGGAATGCAGCGGCCTGTCGAGGCCGGGGCCGATCCTGCGCTCGCTGGGGCCGCTCGCGCCACACGGGCTGCGAGTGCGTGTGGTGGCCACCTGCGACGCCGCCCAGGCCGCTGAGCGCGCCGCGCATTTCGAGGAGTTCGCCGCCCAGATCGCCGCCGCCGATACGGTTGTCTTCACCAAGCTGGACCAGACTCCGCCCGAGGCCGCCCTGGCCCTGGTGGAATCGATCAACCCGCTGGCCACGACCGTTCTGGAAGCGGACTGCGCGCGCCGGGCGCTGGCCGCCTTCACCGCCCCGCCCGGCCGCCCTTCCGCCCTGCCGGAGGGGGAGGCGGGCGCGCATCCCCGCGTCTCGGTGCTGCTGGCAAGGTTCACATCCGAGGCGAGCTGGGAGGACCGGATGGACTGGCTGGAGAACCTCGCCGCCTTTGCCGGGGACCGGCTGCTGCGGGTGAAGGGCTTCCTGCACCCGCCCGAGCAGCCCGGCCTAGCCGTGCTGGTGCAGGGCGTCGGCACGCTGTTCAGCCCGATGGTGCCGATGCCGCGCGGCCCGCGCACGCCCGAGGCGCTGGTGGTGATCCTGCGCGACCTGGAGCTGGAGGCGGTGCGGCAGATGACGCCCGATGCCCCTGCCTGGATCAGCCGTCTTTCCGGCAACCGCCTGCACTGCGCCGGCACGGACTGAACCTGCAGAAAAAAGATGGGGGTCTGGGGGAATTCCTTCCCCCAGCCTGCCTCAGGCCGCCTGCCGCACTTCCTGGAAGCTGCGCGCGAAATCCTGGCGCTCCGCCTCCGTCATGTGCAGCCCGCGCTTGGTGCGGCGCCACAGGGCGTCCTCGGGCGTGCGCACCCATTCCTGGCGCACCATCCAGTCCAGCTCGCGCTCGGTGATGCCGCCGCCGAGGTCGCGGCCGAGGTCGGCGGCGCTTCGCGCCTGCCCCAGTACGGCATCCAGTTCGCCACCATAGCAGTGGAACAGCCGGCGGAGCTGGGCCGCCGGCAGGAACGGGTAGCGCCGCGCCGCCTCGGCCAGGAACTCGGCGCTGGAGCGGCCGCCGAGGTCGCCGCCCGGCAGGGTGGCGCCCGCCGTCCAGGCCGCCCCCGCATGGCCGAGCGCCGTGGCGATCTGCCCTGCCGCATCCTCGGCGAGGCGGCGGTAGGTGGTGATCTTGCCACCGAAGACGGAGAGCAGTGGCGCGCCGTCCGTGTTCATCTTGAGCACGTAGTCGCGCGTCACGGCGGAGGGGTTCTCGGCGCCGTCATCGTGCAGCGGCCGCACGCCGGAATAGCTCCAGACGATGTCCGAGGGCGAGACGGGGCGGCGGAACTGGCGGGAGACGGCGCGGCAGAGATAGGCCGCCTCCTCCGGCGTGCAGCGCGGCGCGCCGGCATCGGCGTCGTGCGGGACGTCGGTGGTGCCGATCAGGGTGAAGCGGCCCTCGTAGGGGATGACGAAGACCACGCGGCGGTCGTCATTCTGCAGGATATAGGCCTGGTCGCCCTCGTAGAGCGCGGGCACCACGATGTGGCTGCCGCGCACGAGGCGGATGCGGTCCTTCGCCGCCACGCCCGTCTCGCCCAGCGCCTGCATCACCCACGGCCCGGCCGCGTTGGCGATGGCACGGGCGCGCACGGTGCGTACCTCGCCGCCCTCCTCGCGCAGCGTGGCGGTCCAGCCCTGGGCATCGCGCTTCGCGCCGGTGAAGGCGGTACGCACCAGGATGGTGGCGCCGCGCGCCGCAGCGTCCCGCGCGTTGAGGATGACGAGGCGCGCATCCTCCACCCAGGCATCGGAATAGGCGAAGCCATGGCGGGATTCGCCGTTCAGCGGCGCGCCCCAGGGGTGGGTTCGGAAATCCAGCGCCTCGCTCGCCGGCAGGGTCACGCGCCGGGCGAGGTTGTCGTAGAGGAAGAGGCCGGCGCGCAGCATCCAGCGCGGGCGCATGCCCGCCAGGTGGGGCAGCACGAAGCGCATCGGCCAGACGATGTGCGGGGCGAGGCGCAGCAGCACCTCGCGCTCGCCCAGCGCCTCGCGCACCAGGCGGAACTCGTAGTGCTCCAGGTAGCGCAGGCCGCCATGCACCAGCTTGGAGGAGGCGGAGGAGGTGGCGCCGCCCAGGTCGCCGCGCTCGGCGAGCAGAACTGAGAGGCCCCGCCCCGCCGCGTCGCGCGCGATGCCGGCGCCATTGGCGCCGCCGCCGATCACCAGCAGATCGACAGTGTCGGTGGTCATCAGAGAAGCCTCGAACGGAGACGGGTGACGATGATCTCGGCCACCAGCACCACGGCCAGGATCGCCAGCAGCACAGTGGAGACGCGGTCCCACTGGAAGAAGTTGATGGCGTCGTCCAGCACCAGCCCGATGCCGCCGGCGCCCACCAGCCCCAGCACGGCGCTCTCGCGCACGTTGATGTCCCAGCGGAACAGGGCGATGCCCCAGAAGGCCGGCTGCACCTGCGGCCAGACGCCCTTCAGCATCTCGGCCCCCCAGGAGGCACCGGCGGCGCGCAGCGCCTCGCGCGGGCCGTGGTTGGTCTCCTCCAGCGCCTCGGAGAGCAGCTTGCCGACGAAGCCTACCGAGCGGAAGGCGATGGCGAAGACGCCCGCCGCCGCGCCGGGGCCGAAGATGGCGACGAAGAGCAGCGCCCAGACCAGCGAGTTGACCGAGCGCGAGGCCACCAGGCTGAACTGCGCCACCACGTTGAGGGGCTTGATCGGGCAGATGTTGCGCGCCGCCATCAGCGCCAGCGGCACGGCGAGGATGAAGCAGAACAGCGTGCCGAGCGTCGCGATGTGCAGCGTCTCGATCAGCGCGTTGTGCACCTCGGGGTAGTAGTGCGCCACATTGGGCGGCCACATGCGGATCAGCAGGTCGGCCATCTGCTCCGGCGCGTCGGCCAGGAACTCCGGGATGATGTCGATGCTGCGCACCGCCCAGACGATGGCGGCGACGCAGACCAGCCACACCGCGAAGCGCGAGAGCCGTTGGCCCGGCGTGTGGCGCGTCCATTCACGCCGCAGCGGCGCCATCGGGTCGCCGAAGGAGGGGGAGGTCATGCTGTTCATCGCAGGGCGGCCCGGACGCGGCCGGAGATGATCTCGGCCAGGAAGATGAGGGCGATGATGGAGAGCAGGATGGCGGCGACGAAGTCGTAGTCGAAGCGCTTGAACGCCGCGAACAGCGTGCCGCCGATGCCGCCCGCGCCGACGATGCCGACCAGGGTGGAGTTCCGCAGGTTGCTGTCGAGCTGGTAGAGGCAGAAGCCGATGAAGCGCGAGGCCACCTGCGGCAGCACCGCATAGGCCAGCACCTTCATCACGCCCGCGCCCGTGGCGCGGATCGCCTCCACCTGCTTCATCGAGATCTCCTCGATCGCCTCGGCGAAGAGCTTGGCGATGAAGCCGACCGAGGCCACCACCAGCGCCGCCGTGCCGGCCAGCGCGCCGAAGCCGATCGCCTTGACGAAGAGGATGGCGACGATGACGTAGTGCAGCGAGCGGCAGACGGCGATCACCGCGCGCACCGGCCCCGAGATCCACCAGGGCGAGAGGTTGCGCGCCGCCAGCACGCCGAGCGGCAGCGAGATGGCGATGCCGATGGCCGAGGCCAGCACCGCGATCTGCAGGCTTTCCAGCATGCCTTCCAGCAGCAGGCCCCAGCGCTCGAAATTGGGTGGCACCATGCGGGCGAGCAGCCGCCCGCCCTCGCCGAGGCCGTGCCCCAGCCGGTCCCAGCTAAGGCCCAGGCGCGAGCTGGCCCAGATGGCGTAGGCGACGATCGCCAGCAGCGCCAGCCGCATCGGCCAGTTGGGCGCGAAGGCGACGCGCCGCGCCGCCTCCGGCGAGGGATGCGTGGCGCTCACAGCCAATCCTCGCCGCCATAGATGGCCTGCAGGTGGTGGGTCTGCAGGGCCTCCGGCGGGCCGTCGAAGATCACGCTGCCGCCGGCCATGCCGACGATGCGGCGGGCGTAGCGCTTGGCGAGATCGACGTTGTGGATGTTGATGATGACCGGCACGTTCTCCGCCGCCGTCAGCTTCGCCAGCAGCTCCAGCACCTCGACCGCGGTGCGCGGGTCGAGCGAGGAGGTGGGCTCGTCGGCGAGCAGGATCTCGGGGCGCTGCATCAGCGCGCGGGCGATGCCGACGCGCTGGCGCTGGCCGCCCGAGAGCGCGTCGGCGCGGCGGGTGGCGTGCTCAGGCAGGCCCACCGCGTCCAGCAGCATGAAGGCGCGCTGGATGTCGGCCTCCGGGTACTTGCGCAGCCAGGCGCGCCAGAACGGCACGTAGCCGAGCCTTCCGCTCAGCACGTTCTCCATCACCGTCAGGCGCTCCACCAGGTTGTATTCCTGGAACACCATGCCGATGCGCCGCCGCGCCAGCCGCAGGTCCCTGCCGCGCAGCCCGGTCAGCTCGGTGCCGCGCAGGCGGATCTCGCCCCGCGTCGGCTCGACCAGCCGGTTGATGCAGCGCAGCAGGGTGGACTTGCCGGTGCCGGAGGGGCCGATGATGGCGGTGATCCCCTCGGCCGCGACCGCGAGGTCGATGCCCTTCAGCACCGGCTTGCCGGCGGTGTACTCCTTGAACAGGCCCCGGATCTCCAGGGCATGCTCGAGGCGGGTTGCCGGCGGCGGCGCGGCGGTCAGCGTGGCGGACATGGCGTTGGCTTTCCGGCGCTCAGCGTGCCGCGGGGGCGGCACCCGTGGGCGCGACATGGGTGGGGGCGGCGGGCTGCTGCTGGGCGCGCTTGCGGGCCTCGGCCTCCAGCTCCTTGCGGGCCTCGGCGTCGAAGGCGGCGCGGTTGTAGGGCGCGTTCACGGCATCGGCCACGGCGCGCACCGGGGCCCACTGCTCGGCATAGGTGGCGGGCCAGAAGCGGTCATTGCCGCCGAGGTCCTTGGCCATCTGCTCGGGGAAGCGGTAGTCGAGGAAGCACTGGCGGATCTTCTGGGAGAGTTCCGGCTTCAGGTCGTGCGCCACGGCGAAGCCGCTGGTGGGGAAGGGCTCGCTCTCCCACAGGATGCGGAAGTTCTCGCGCTTCACCTGGCCGCGCGCCACCATGCGGGTCCAGACGTCGGAGGCCACGGGCGCCGCATCGTAGTCGCCGGCGTTGACGCCCATCACGCTGCGGTCATGCCCGCCGGAATAGACCACCTGGTAATCGGTCTCCGGCGTCAGGCCGAGGCCGGGGAAGAAGGCGCGCGGCGCCAGGTTGCCCGAGTTGGAGGTGGCGGAGGTGTGCGCCACGCGCTTGCCCTTGAGGTCGGCCAGCGTCCTGTAGGGGCTGTCCGCCTTCACCAGCATGACGACCTTGTAGCTCTCGAAGCCATCCGCGTTGCCCTTCACGGCGAAGGGCACGGCGCCGGCGAGGTTCACCGCGAAGGCGGTGGGGCCGGTGGAGAAGCCCGCCACATGCAGCCGGCCGGAGCGCATCGCCTCCACCTGGGCGGCGTTCGAGGTCACCTGGAAGTACACGGCGCGCTTTCCGGTGCACTTGCCGAGGTATTCCAGGAAGGGGCGGAACTGGCTGGAATAGAGCGCCGGGTCCTCCACGGGGGTGTAGGTGAAGACGATGGTGGAGGGGTCGCGCAGCTTCGAGGCGTCGGCCGGGGTGTCGGCCACCATGTCGCGGTTGGCGTCGCAATAGCCTTCGTCGAGCGAACCGCGGAAGGCGCAGGCGCCGTCCTGCGCCAGGGCGGGCGCCGCGCCGGGCAGGGCCCAGAGGGTGAGGGCGAGCGCGGTGCTCGCCAGGATCGTGTTCTTCATGCGGCCGTTTCCTCTCGCATCGCGCCACGCGCCTGGAGCAGCGCGTCGGCGAATTCGGCAAAGCCCGCGCCGCCCTCGGCACGGGTGATGTAGGCCGGCGGCGTCGCCATGCCGGCCAGGAAGGGGGCGACATTCGCCACCCCCACGGAGAAAGGCACAGCGCCGAAGAGCGGCGCGTCATTGCCGCTGTCGCCCACGAAGGCCACGCTGTCGCGCAGCGCGGCGAAGGGGCGGAAGCGGGCGGCGAACAGCGCCTCGATGCCCGCGCGCTTGTCCCAGCCGCCGATCCAGGCATTGACGTGGATGGAGGAGACCTTGGCCTCGGCGCCGCCGTCCAGGAACACCTGCGCGATGCGCCGCGCGGCGCCGAGGTCGAGCGGCCCGGCATCCTCGCAGAAATCCACCGCCACATCGAAGAGGCGGAAGGGCTGGTCGGCGGCGATGGCGGCGCCCGGCACGGCGGCCATGGCCGCATCGGCCAGCGCCATCAGCCGCGCGCGGTTGGCCAGGCGCTCCGCCTCGGTCTGGGCCTGCCAGCGGAGCATCCGCCGCGCCTGGCGGTCCAGCGCGTACCACAGCGCGCCATTCTCCCCCACCACCGCGGCCACCGGCCAATGCCGGGCGATGGCGTCGCACCACCCGGCCGGGCGGCCGGTGACGGGGATGACGGCGATGCCGGCGGCGTCCAGCGCCTGCAACGCCGAATAGGCCTCGGCCGGCAGGCGGCCATCGGTGGTCAGGGTGTCGTCGATGTCGGTCAGCACGTAGCGCAGCCCCGCCAGCCCTGTGGCGGGGGCGTCGCTGAGCGGCCGGGGAGGGGCGGATTCTTGTGTCATATATATGACACAACTGCCACGCTTCAATGTGGCAGGTCAAACAGGTTTTTCAGGATTCCACGGCGATTGTGAGGCGAGTCCCACATCGCCCCAGCGCCGCCTCCAGCGCCGCCGGGGGCGGGGCCTCCGTGACCACGTCGGTCAGGCTCTCCAGCGGTGCCAGCACTTCCAGGAAGGCGCGGCCGAACTTGGAAGAGTCCACAAGCAGCAGCCGCCGCTCCGCCCGCTCCAGCATGGCGCGCTTGACCCAGGCGGCGCGGCTCTCCGCTTCGCACGGCCCTTCCTCGGTGAGGCCGGAGGCGCCGATCACCGCCATGTCCACGTTGAAGCGCCGCAGGAAGGCATGGGTCTCGGCGCCGTAGAGGCCGCGCTCCACCACGCTCAGCTCCCCCGGCGCCACCAGCACGCGCAGCGCCTCGGAGGTGCCGGCGGCCAGCGCCGCGTCCAGGCTGTTGGTCAGCAGCGTGGCGCGCACGCCGCGCGCGGCGAGGGCGCGGGCGAAATGGGTGGTGGTGCTGCCGGCATCCAGCATCACCACCGCGCCCTCCTCCACCAGCGCCGCCGCCTCCCGCCCGATGCGCGAGCGCTCGGCCACCAGCACGCGCTCGCGCTCGCCGAGGCCCGGCTGCACAGCGGGGTGCGAGGCGGAGGCGCCGCCATAGGTGCGGCGCACCATGCCCCGGGCGGAAAGCTCCTCCACATCGCGCCGCACCGTCTCGGCGGAGACGTTGAAGCCATCCGCCAGCGTGCTGATGCGGACGGTGGGGTCGGTCGCGAGCGCCTCGAGAATCGCCGCGTGACGGGCGGCTTTCCCGAGCGCATCCTTGCTGCGTCTGGCCATGCCCCCACCCTGCCACAGCGCTGCGCGCCCGCAAGAGTGGCGCGCCGGGGCGCGGTTTGCCTGCCGGTGCTTCTCGGGTAAAGGAATCCGCACCGTACCGGAGGGAATTCCCGCATGCCGCTCGATCACACCGCCAAGGGTGTCTACCCGATCGCTCCCACCCCGTTCCATGCCGATGGCCAGGTGGACTACGCCTCGATCGACCGCATGACGGATTTCTACCGCTCGGTCGGCAGCACCGGCATGACGGTGCTGGGCGTGATGGGCGAGGCGCCGAAGCTCGACGGCGCCGAGGCGCTGGAGATCGCCCGCCGCTTCATCCGCCGCGCCGAGGGGCTGCCGGTGATCGTCGGCGTCTCCGCCCCCGGCTTCGCGGCGATGCGCGCCCTGGCCCGCAACGCGATGGAGGCCGGCGCCGCCGGCGTGATGATCGCGCCGCCCAACACGCTGCGCACGGACGACCAGATCACCACCTACTACCGCCAGGCCTCCGAGGCGATCGGCGAGGACGTGCCCTTCGTCATCCAGGACTTCCCGCAGACCTTCTCCGTGGTGATGACCAACGCCGTCATCCGCCGCATCGTGCAGGAGAACGCGGCCTGCGTGATGCTGAAGCACGAGGACTGGCCGGGCCTGGAGAAGATCTCCGCCCTGCGCGGCTTCCAGGCGGATGGCTCGATGCGCCCCATCTCCATCCTCTGCGGCAATGGCGGGCTGTTCCTCGACTTCGAGGTGGAGCGCGGCGCCGATGGCGCGATGACCGGCTACGCCTTCCCCGACATGCTGTGCGACGTGGTGCGGCTGCAGGCCGAGGGCCAGCGCGACGCGGCGCACGACCTGTTCGACGCCCACCTGCCGCTGCTGCGCTACGAGCAGCAGCAGGGCCCGACGGGGCTGGCCGTGCGCAAGTACGTCATGGCGCGGCGCGGCATCATCGCCTCCGACGCGCAGCGCAAGCCGGGCGCCAGCCTCACCGCCAAGGCCAAGGCCGAGGTGGAGTACCTGCTCGCCCGCGTGGCGCGCCACGACCCGCGCGCGGGCGCGCTGGGCTGAGCGGCGAGGGGGCCGTCCGATGAAGGTTTTCCTGACCCACACCGAGACGGCCTTCGCCAACTACTATGGCGAGCGCCCGCTGGCGGCGCTGCGCCGCCACGCCGAGGTGGTGCGCAACCCCACCGGCCGCGTGCTGCAGGGCGCCGCCCTGGCCGAGGCCGCGGCCGGCTGCCACGCCATCGTGGCCGACCGCGCCACGCCGGGCCTGGCCGAGACCTTCGCCGCCGCGCCCGATCTCGTGGCCTTCCTGCGCTGCGCGGTCGACATCAGCACCATCGACGTCGCCGCCGCCTCGGCGGCCGGGGTGCTGGTGACGCGGGCCACGCCGGGCTTCACCGATTCCGTGGCTGAGCTGGGCCTCGGGCTGATGATCGACCTGGCGCGCGGCGTCTCCACCGCCGTGCGGGCGGCGCGGGCCGGGCAGGCCATGGTGCCGGCCATGGGCACGCAGCTGCGCGGCGCCACGCTGGGGCTGGTGGGCTATGGCCGCATCGCGCAGCGGCTGGGGGCGCTGGCCCGGGCCTGCGGCATGCGGGTGCTGGCCAACGACCCCCATCCGCCGGCCACGGAGGATGTGACCTTCCTGGACCTGCCGGCGCTGCTGGCCGAGGCCGATTTCGTCGTCTGCCTCGCCCCCGCCACGCCGGAGACCCGCGACCTGATGGACGAGGCCGCCTTCGCGCGGATGCGGCGCGGTGCCTTCTTCATCAACCTGGCGCGCGGCGAGCTGGTGGACGAGGCCGCCCTGGCGGCGGCGCTGGAGCGCGGCCACCTCGGCGGTGCCGCGCTCGATGTCGGCCGCGCGCCGGACCAGATGCCGAGCCCCGCCCTGGCCCACCGGCCGGATGTGGTGGCCACCCCGCATATCGGCGGCCTGACGCGCGCGGCCACCGAGCACCAGGCGATGGACACGGTGCGGCAGGTGGCCGCCCTCGCCGCCGGCACCCTGCCCGAAGGCGCTGTGAACGCCGCCGAGGCGCGCCGCCTCAGCCGAAGCGGGCGATAGCCGCCTCGCTGGGGCTGAAGGCGGTCGGCGGCATGCTGTCGTCGCGCAGCACCCGCTCCGCCGGCAGGCTGATGCGGCAGGTCAGGACGTTGCCGGCTGTGCCCAGCTCGACCCCGCCGCCCAACTGCCGGCGGATGGTGCTTTCCACCAGCCGCAGCCCGAAGCCGGGCAGGGGCGGCCCGGCCAGGGCCGGTCCGCCATGCTCCGCCCAGAGCAGGGTCAGCCGGCCCTCCCGCACGAACCAGGACAGTTCCACCCGCCCGCCCTCGTGCGAGAGGGCGCCGTGCCGGGCGGCATTGCTGGCCAGCTCGTGCAGCACCATCGCCAGGGGCTGCACGCTGTGCGCCGCGAGCGTCAGTGGCGGCCCCTGCCGCAGGACGCGCTTCCCCGCCTGGTAGGCGGCCAGGGTTTCGTGCAGCAGGGCATGCCACTCGCCGCCGCTCCAGCGCTCCCGCGCCAGCAGGGTGTGCGCCTTGGCCAGGGCACCGACCCGGCCGCGCACCGCCTCGGCGAAGTCGGCCGGGTCGTCGGCCCGGCTCATGCGCAGCAGCGACTGCACCACGGTCAGCACGTTGCGCGCGCGGTGGTCCACCTCGCTCACCAACACCTGCTCGCGCTCGATCGCCTTCTGCGCGGCGGTGATGTCCATCACCACGCCGCTGAGCCGGGCCGGGCGGCCGTCGGCCTCGCGCTCCACCACCGCGCCCTGGCTGCGCAGCCAGCGCACCGTGCCTTCCGGGCGGAGGATGCGGAACTTCACGTCGTAGAGGTCGGGGCCATCCGGCGCCAGCGCGGCGGCGATGGTCGCGCGCAGGCGGGGCCGATCCTCGGGATGGGTTGCCGCCAGCAGCGCCGCGTGGTCCCCGAGGCTGCCGGGCGGGCGGCCATAGAGCGCCTCCCGCCCCGGGGAGCCGGTGAGGGTGTCGCCCGCCGCCTCCCATTCCCATGTGGCGATCCGGCCCGCCTTCAGGGCGCGCGCCAGCCGCGCCTCGCTCTCGGCCAGGGCGGCGGTCCGGCGTTGCAGCGCCTGGCTGGCCTCGGCCAGGGCGGCCCCCACATCGTTCAGCTCCCGCACCGGCAGGTTCGGCAGCCGCACCGCGCGGCCCTGGCCCAGCGCCTTCGCCGCCTCCGCCAGGGCCCGCACCGGCCGGGCGATCCGCCGGGCGAAGAGCAGCGCCAGCAGGACCGCCACCAGCGCCAGGAGCAGGAAGGCCGCACCCATGAAGGTCCTGGAGGGATAGAGGGCGTCCTCCACCAGCCGCACCGGGGCCAGCACGCCCACCCGCCAGCCGAACAGCTCGGAAACGGCATAGCCCACCAGCACCCGCTCGCCGGTCAGGCTGCGGGTCTGCCAGAGGGTGGTCTGCTCATCCGCCAGCACCAGCGCGGCGTCGATCCGCTGGCCCTGGAACTCCTCCTGCCGTTCCGTGCGCGCCATCAGCCGCCCGTCCCTGTCGACCGCCACGGCGATCCAGCCCGGTGGCAGCCGGGCCTGCAGCAACTGCCGGCGCAGCCAGTCCGGGCTCATGTCAAGGCTCAGCGCCCGAAGCAGCCGGCCCCCCCGCGACACCGGCACGACCAGCCGCAGCGGCGCGCCTTCATCGGCCCGCACCTCCAGGAAGCCGGGCAGTGTTGGCCTGTCCCCGTCCGCCGCAGCCGTGCCGCGCGGGTCGGCGAAGTGGCCGGCCGGGTCGAGCAGGGTGACGCTGCCGTCCAGCAGGGTCTCGATGGCGCGCGCCTGGCGGGCGAATCCCTCCAGCATGGATGGCTCCGGCACGGCCTCGTCCAGTTCCGGCGAGGCGGCGAGCGCCTGCAGCGCGGCAATGCGGCTCGCCAGATCCCGCTCCAGCACGATGGTGATGGCCCGGGCGCGGTCATGCGCGGCGCGCCACAGGCGCTCCCGCTCGGCCTCGAACAGGCCGTGCAGCATCAACCCGGAGAGCAACACGACCGGCACCAGCAGCACGAAGCACAGCAGGAACAGATAGAAGGCGAGGGAGCGCCTGGGGCGGCGCCCGACGGCGCCCGGTGCTGGCCGCCCCCGGCCCGGTCCTAGGGATGGATCGGGCAAGGGCATCTCCGGCAAAGCCGGGCCGGGCGATTCGCCCACCCGCTCCGCCTTGCATGGCGGCTACCCTGTGCTTCCACCCGGCCCCCTTTCTGGAAGGTCTGGTGCCGCTCAGCCTCTGCCCGGCGACACGGTCAGTGTGATCGTACTCGCTTTGCCACGCAGTCTCGACATCCGAATGCTATAAATCCGCGAGACAATTTTCAACCTGGGCGTTCCTGCCCCGGTGCTTCTTTCCTCAATGGCCGGTTTCCGAGCGGCCGGCGGCGATCGCCGCGCGCATCCGCGCCACGGCGCCCGGCAGCCCCTCGAACACCGCGGCGCCGATCAGGAAGTGGCCGATGCTCACCTCCTCCACCTGCGGGATGGCGGCGATGCCGACCACGCTTTCATAGTCCAGCCCATGCCCGGCATGGCAGGCGAGGCCGAGGCCGGCGGCGTGCCCGGCGGCGGCGCGCAGCCGGGCGAGGAGCGGGCCGCGCGCCCCGGGCGCGGTGTCGGCATAGGTGCCGGTGTGCAGCTCGATCGCCTGCGCGCCGAGCGCGGCCACCGCGTCGATCTGCGCCGGGTCGGGCTCCACGAAGAGCGAGACCTCGATGCCGGCGCCCGCGAGCCGGTGCACCGCCTCGGCCAGGGAAGGGCCGGCGCGCAGCACGTCGAGCCCGCCCTCGGTGGTCAGCTCGGCGCGCTTCTCCGGCACCAGGCAGCAGGCGGCGGGGGCGAGGGAGAGGGCGATGCCCACCATCTCCTCGGTGGCCGCCATCTCGAAGTTCAGCCGCAGCCCCGGCTCGGCCGCCATGCGGCGGGCATCCTCGTCACGGATGTGGCGCCGGTCCTCGCGCAGATGGATGGTGATGCCGTCCGCCCCGGCGGCAAGGCAGGCGCGCGCCGCCTCCACCGGGCAGGGGAAGCGGCCGCCCCGCGCGTTGCGCAGCGTGGCGACGTGGTCGACATTGACCGAAAGGCGCAGCGGCTTCACGGACACTCTCTCCTCTGGCGATGCGCGGCGAGCTCTGCGGCCAGCCGCAGCGCGGCGATCAGGCTGCCGGGATCGGCCCGGTCCTGGCCGGCGATGTCGAGCGCCGTGCCGTGGTCCGGGCTGGTGCGGACCACCGACAGGCCGAGGGTGACGTTCACCCCGCCATGCATGTCGAGCGTCTTCACCGGGATCAGCGCCTGGTCGTGATACATGCCGAGCGCCGCGTCGTAGCCGGCGCGGGCCTGGGGGGTGAACAGCGTGTCGGCCGGGTAGGGGCCGCGCGCGTCGATACCCCAGGCGCGCAGCGCGGCCACGGCGGGGGCGACGATGTCGCGGTCCTCCGTGCCCATGGTGCCGTCCTCGCCGGCATGGGGGTTCAGCCCGGCCAGCGCCAGACGCGGCGCGGCGATGCCGAAATCCTGGCGCAGCCCGGCCGCCGTGGCGCGGCCGATGGCGACGATCCTCTCCACCGTCAGGCTCTCGATGGCGCTGCGCAGCGACTGGTGGATGGTGACCGGCACGGCGCGCAGCCCGGCGGCGGTCAGCAGCATCACCGGCGGGCCGTCTCCCGGCGCCAGGGCGGCGAGGAACTCGGTGTGGCCGGGGTGGCGGAAGCCGGCGGCGGTGAGCACGGATTTCTGGATCGGGTTGGTCACCACCCCGCCCACGCGCCCTTCGAGGGCCAGCGCCACGGCCCGCTCGATGGCGGCGATGACGGGGGGCGCGTTGCGCGCATCCGGCCGGCCGGGCCGCACGGGGGCGGCCAGCGGCAGCGGCAGCACCGGCAGGGCCTCCCGGAACAGGCCAGCAGCCTCCGCCGGCTCCGTCACCGTGCGGGTGGGGATGCCGGGCAGCAGCGCCACGTCGCCCAGGAACAGGAAGGCCGGGCCGCTCTCCCGCAGCGCCGCCCAGGCGCGCGCCGCGATCTCGCCGCCGATCCCGGCGGGTTCGCCCATCGTCAGGGCCAGGGGCGGCGGTAGGGTCATGGGAAGAGTCGGCATCCGGCGTGTGGTGGCAGCATGGGCCACCACGCGCCGGCAGGCGTCAAGGCCGGTGGTGTCAGCGCAGGCCCGCGAAGGTGTCGCAGGCGGCCAGCTCGCCACGCTCCAGCCCGGTGCGGAACCAGCGCACCCGGTCCTGCGAGGAGCCGTGGGTGAAGCTCTCGGGCTGCACCTGGCCCTGGGCACGGCGTTGCAGGCGGTCGTCGCCCACGGCGGCGGCGGCGTTCAGCCCTTCCTCCACGTCGCCCTTCTCCAGGATGGCGCGCGCCTGGTCGGCCTGCCTGGCCCAGAGCCCGGCGAAGCAATCGGCCTGCAGCTCCACCCGCACCTGGATGGCGTTGGCCTCCGTCTGCTCGCCCGCCTGCTGCTGCAGGGAGCGCGTCAGGTCGAGGATGCCGAGCTGCTGCTGCACATGGTGCCCCACCTCATGCGCCACGATGTAGGCGGCGGCGAAATCGCCATTGGCGCCGAGCTGGCGCTGCAGCTGTGCCATGAAGTCGAGGTCGATGTAGATGCGCTGGTCGTTCGGGCAGTAGAACGGGCCGACCTGGGACTGCGCCGCGCCGCAGCCGGACTGCACGGCGCCGTTGAACAGCACCAGCACCGGGTCCTGGTAGGGCCGGCCGAGCTGGCGGAACTGCGCCTTCCAGACCAGCTCCGTGTCGCCCAGCACCTGGGCGACGAAGCGGCGTTCCGCATCGCCGCCGGCGGTGGCCTCGCCGCCCGGGCCGGGGCGGGCCTGCTGGGTCTGCTGGGTCTGCTGCGTGGGCACGCCGCCCTCATCCATGAACAGCACGGAAGGGTCGATGCCCAGCGCCAGGCAGATCACCACCAGCACCACGCCGCCCAGCCCGCCGCCCACGGCGAGGCCCCGGCCGCCGCCCCGGCTGCCACCCTGGCCCCGCCGATCCTCGATATTCCGGCTTTCCGGACCATCCAGCCGCATTGTCGTTCATCCTTGTTCCGCCGGCGGCGCACCGGCCATTGGCAACGCGCGGCCATGGGCCCGGTTGCGTGAGCGGTCAAGGTGCGGTCAAGGGGCGGGGCTCGCGTGCTCCTCGGCGGCGGCGGCCAGCGGCAGGCCGCCGCGCGCGCAGGCCTCGCCCAGCAGCAGCAGGGCGGGGCCGTCCTCCACCCAGCCCTGCGCCTGCCGCGCCACCTCGGCGAAGCTGCCGCGCAGCACGCGCTGCCGCGACGTGCCGCCGCGCTCGATGAAGGCCGCCGGCTGCGAAGGGTCGCCCCCCGCCGCCACGATGCCCGCGAACAGCGCCGGCAGGGTGGTGACGCCCATATAGACCGCGACCGTCTGCCCCGGCTGGGCCAGGCTGGCAAAGTTCACATCCAGCCGGCCCTCCCGCGTGTGGCCGGTGACGAGGGTGAGGCTGCGGGCGGCGTCGCGGTGGGTGAGGGGAATGCCCGCCTGCGCGGCGCAGGCCAGCGCCGCGGTGATGCCGGGCACCACCTCGCAGACAAGGCCGGCGGCCTCCACCGCCTCCTTCTCCTCGCCGCCGCGGCCGAAGATGAAGGGGTCGCCGCCCTTCAGCCGCACGACCTTCATGCCCTCCCGCGCCAGGCGGACCAGCAGCGCGTTGATCTCCGCCTGCGGCACGCAGTGATGCGACCGCACCTTGCCGACATAGATGCGCCGCGCGTCGCGCCGCGCCATCTCCAGCACCTCCGCCGGCACCAGGCGGTCATGCACGATGACATCGGCCTCGCCCAGCAGGCGCAGCGCGCGCAGGGTGAGGAGGTCGGCGGCGCCCGGCCCGGCGCCGACCAGATGCACGCTGCCGGCCGGCGCCGCCTCGGCCGCATCCAGCGCGGCGGCGAAGGCGGCGCGCGCCTCGGCCTCGCGCCCGGCCTCGGCCAGTTGCGCGGCGGGGCCGGTCAGCGCGGCGTCGAGGAAGCGGCGGCGCGCAGCGAGGTCGGGCAGGCGGGCGCGCACGGCGCGCTGGAAGTGCCGCGCCAGCGCCGCCACCCGCCCGAGGCCCGGCGCCAGCACCGTCTCGATCCGCTGCCGCACCATGCGCACCAGCGCCGGCGCCGCGCCGCCCGAGCCGATGGCGATGGTGATCGGGTCGCGGTCCACGATGGCGGGGGTGATGAAGCCGCACAGCTCCGGCCGGTCCACCACGTTCACCGGGATGCCGCGGGCGCGGCAGGCTTCCGCCAGGGCGCGCAGATCCTCTTCCGGCGCGCCGGCGGCGCAGGCCAGCGCGATGCCTTCCAGCAGCGCGGGCGAGAAGCGGGCGGCATGGCGCGGGCGGGCGCCGGCGGCGGCGAGCAGCGCGGCCTTGGCCTCCAGCGCCTCGCCGGCGCCCAGCAGCAGCACGTCGCGGCCCTGGAGGTCCAGGAAGATGGGGAAGTGGCGCATGGTCGCCCGTCCTTACGCGGCCTGCACGCGGCGGGGCAACAGGCGGCGGCCCGCGCCCTTGCCTAGCCGGGGGAGGACAGGGTGCGCCGCACCGCATCCTTCCAGCCGGCATAGGCGGCCGCGCGCGCCCGGGCCGGCATGTCGGGCGTGAAGCGCCGCTCCAGCCGCCACCCCGCCGCGAAGCCCTCCGGCTCCGGGCAGAGGCCGGATTGCAGCCCGGCCAGATAGGCCGCGCCCAGCGCCGTGGTCTCCTGCACCGCGGGGCGGTCCACCGGCGCGTCGAGCACATCGGCCAGGAACTGCATCGTCCAGTCCGAGGCGGCGAGGCCGCCATCGACGCGCAGCACCGGGATCTCGCCCGGCGCCGTCTGGCTCGCGGCCCAGTCGGCGTGCATAGCCTCGATCAGGTCGCGCGTCTGGTAGCCGATGCTCTCCAGCGCGGCGCGGGCGAAATCGGCCGGGCCGGAATCGCGGGTGAGGCCGAAGACGGCGCCGCGCGCCTCCGCATCCCAGTGCGGCGCGCCGAGGCCGACGAAGGCGGGCACCATGTAGAGCCGCCGCGCGGCCTCCGAGCGCGCCGCCAGCTCCCCGCTCTCGGCGGCGGCGCGGATCAGCCCCAGCCCGTCGCGCAGCCATTGCACCGCCGCGCCGGCGACGAAGATCGCCCCCTCCAGCGCATAGGCCCGCCGCCCGTGGAACTGGTAGGCGATGGTGGTGAGCAGCCGGTGTCCGGAGCGCACCGGCTCGGCCCCCGTGTTGAGCAGCGCGAAGCAGCCGGTGCCGTAGGTGGATTTCACCATGCCCGGCGTGAAGCAGGCCTGGCCGATGGTGGCCGCCTGCTGGTCTCCGGCGATGCCGCGGATGGGGATGGCGGCGCCGAGCAGCCCCGGCTCGGTGTGGCCGAATTCCGTGGCGCAGTCCCGCACCTCGGGCAGCAGGGCGGCGGGCACGCGGAACAGGTCCAGCATCGCCGGGTCCCAGCGCCCGGCATGGATGTCGTAGAGCAGGGTGCGGGCGGCGTTGGTGGCGTCCGTGGCGTGCACCCTTCCGCCGGTGAGGCGCCAGAGCAGGAAGCTGTCCACCGTGCCGAAGGCCAGCCGCCCGGCCTCGGCGGCGGCGCGGGCGCCCTCCACATGGTCGAGCAGCCAGGCGATCTTGGTGGCGGAGAAATAGGGGTCGATCAGCAGGCCGGTGCTGGCGGCCACCGCCCCGGCATGGCCCCCGCGGCGGAGTTCGGCGCAGGCCCGCGCCGTGCGCCGGTCCTGCCAGACGATGGCGTTGTGGATGGGGCGGCCCGTTGCGCGGTCCCAGATCACCACCGTCTCGCGCTGGTTGGCGATGCCGAGGGCGGCGACGGCGCCCGCCGCCAGCCCGGCCTTCGCCAGCGCGCCGCGCAGGGTCGAGAGGGCGGTGCGCCAGAGGTCCTCCGCGTCGTGCTCCACCCAGCCGGGGGCGGGGTAGTGCTGCGGGAACTCCTCCTGCGCCACGGCCAGCGGCTCCAGCGCCGGCGGGCGGAACAGGATGGCGCGGGTCGAGGTGGTGCCCTGGTCCAGCGCCAGGATCGCGCCCTGCGTCGTCATGCGGTGTGGTGTCCTCCCGGGTGCTCCGGCGGCCACCATGTCGGCTTCCGGCGCGGCCGTCGAGCCGGGGCGGGAGGGGCGCGGCTCAGCCGGGCAGGCGCCAGCGGCCGAGCGGGCTGCTGTCGGCGCGCAGCACCGCCACCTCGCCGGAGGCGGGGAAGAGGCCTGTCAGCGCGGTGATGTTCACCTGGTGCGTCACCAGCAGGGCGGCGCCGCGCGGCGCGCGGTCGGCGATCCAGCGGCGCAGCGCGGCGGTGGCCTCCGGCTGCGCCGCGCTGTCCCGGAAGAAGGAATTCAGCGCCGGCAGCGCCTCCACCGGGCCGAGGCCGAGCAGGCGGGCCGTCTCCAGGCAGCGGCACCACTGGCTGGACCAGACCGGCAGCGCGCCGAGCCCCTGCGCGCGGAAGGCCGCGCCGATGCGCGCCGCCTCCTGCTGGCCGGCCTCGGAGAGGTTGCGCTGCGTGGCGCACTCCTCCAGCCGGAAGCCGGGCGGGTCGCCCACGCCAGGGGCCGTGGCGTGGCGCATCAGCGCCACATGGCCGCCCGCGCGCAGCGCCGCCCAGAGGTCGGGCGCCTCGGCGCGGGCCGTGGCGGAGAAGGCGAGGCCGGCCAGCAGGGCGCGGCGGCTCACCATCCGCGCGTGCCCGGCTCGCCCTTGAAGGGGCCGGTGACACGGCTGGTCACCCAGCCGCCATAGAAGCCGCCGGGCTGTGGCCGCGCCTGCTCCTCCCCCACCCAGCAGGAGTCGACGCGGCCGGCATAGAAGGCGAGGTGGCCGGCGATGGGCCGGAAGGCGGGCACCGGTTCCGGATAGCTCCAGGCCGCCTCGGGGGCGGTGTGGCCGTCCAGCGCCAGGGTCCAGTAGGCGGCGCGGCCCTTCCACTCGCACCAGGACTGGCCGGGGGCGGGCTGCAGCACGCCGGGGCGGATGTCGGCTGGCGGGAAGTAGTAGACGGGCGGGTGGCTGGTCTCCAGCACGCGCCACCCGGCGGTGGTCTCGGCGACCACCTGCCCGGCGAAGACCACGCGCAGCCGCTCCGGCACCGGCTCCAGCCGGGGCGGACGCGGATAGTCCCACACCGATTCCTGCCCCGGCCCCGGCTCGACGCGCTGCGGACGATCCATGGCCCTGTTCCCCTTGCCCTGCCTCTCCGCCGCATCTGGGGGCGGCGCGCGGCCTGACCAGGGGCAGGCCGGCGCGTCAGGGCGCCTGCACCAGCGCCACGCCGCCGCGCGCCACCACCCGGCCCCGCTTGACCACCAGCCGGCGCGGCGGGTGGGCCACCACCGCCTCGGCCAGCGTCTCCGCCTCCACCAGCACCACATCGCCGAAATCGCCGACGCGCAGGCCGTAATGCGGCAGGCGCATCACCGCCGCGCCGCCCTCGGTGCAGACGGAGAGCGCCATCTCCACCTCGTCGTCGCGCCGGAAGTTGTTGCGCAGGCCGAGCAGCATGGCGCGCTCCAGCATGTCGGCATTGCCGTAGGGGCCCCAGGTGTCGCGGATGCCGTCCGAGCCCGAGCAGACGCGGATGCCGCGCGCCCGCAGCCGCGCCACGGGCGGCACGGGGCGGCTGGCGGAGCCCGTGGTCATGATGCCGATGTCGAGCGCCGCGATCTGGTCGAGCAGCCCGTCCACCATGGCGGTGTCGGCATCGCCCAGGCAGAAGGCGTGGCTGACCACCACCTGCCCCTGCATGCCCAGCGCCAGGGTGCGCTCGAAGATCAGCTCCAGGCTGAAGGCGCCGAGCAGGCCGGGCTCGTGCAGGTGGATGTCCACCGGCTTGCCGAAGCGCTCGGCCAGGCCGAACACCGCGTCGAGATGCCCCTTCGGGTCGCGGTCGATGGCGCAGGGGTCGAGGCCGCCCACCACGTCGGCGCCCATGCGCATCCCGGCCTCCAGCAGCGCCAGCGTGCCCGGGCGCGCCAGCAGGCCGGATTGCGGGAAGGCGACGGTCTCGATGTCCATCGCCTCCCGGTAGGCGTCGCGCGTCGCCAGCACGCCTTCCAGCCCCTCCAGCCCCAGCTCGGTGTCGATATCGACATGGCTGCGGATATGGGTGGTGCCGTGGCGCAGCGACTGCACCACCTGCCGCGCCGATTGCCGCGCCGGGTCGATGCCCCATTCGCGCTTCAGCCGCCGCTCCGTGTCGATCTTGTCGATCAGCGCCGGGCCGGCCTGGTGCGGCCGCCAGCCCATGCCGAGCAGCGACTTGTCGAGATGGGTGTGCGCCTCGACCAGGCCGGGGATCAGCAGGGCGCCGCCGCCGGCCTCCACCGGCACGCCGGGCGGCGCCGTCACCTCCGGCCCGAGGCCGGCGATGCGGCCGCCCTGGATCAGCAGGGCGGCGGGGGTGCCGCCCATCGGGCGGATGTCGGTGATCAGCAGATCCTGGGTCATGGGGCCTTCCGGGGCTGGCGGCGGCGCCGCGCGGGGACAAAGGGGGTGCGGGGCGCGGCTAGCCGGCGGCGAGCCGCAGGAGCAGCAGCGGCGCCGCCAGGCCCAGCACCGCGAAGGTCAGCGCCATGCCGGCCTGGCGCAGGATCAGCGTCTCCGGCTCGCGCGAGATGCCGATGGCGTGCAGGACCCGGCCCGCCAGCGCCAGGCCGCCCAGCAGGTGCAGCAGGGCGGGCCCGCTGCCGGCGGCCTCCAGCAGCAGCAGGAGCAGCAGGGTCAGCGGCGCGTATTCGGTGAAGTTGCCCTGCGCCCGGCTGGCCCGCAGCAGCCGGACATCCTCGCCGAGCCCGAGCGCCACGCGCGCGGCCAGCCGCGCGCGGATCACCAGCAGGGAGAGCGCCAGCAGCAGCAGCCCGGAGAGGGCGGCGTAGAGGGAGGTGACGGGCAGCGCGGTCATGCGGCGGGCAGGCTCCGGCAGGGCCAGGACGGCGTCGGGGGTGGGGCCGCGGCCACGCCCTGGCGCGCCCGGCCCGGGCACGGTATGCGATTCCCGCAGGCCCTGCCAGGAGGGGGCGGAACCGCCCCGGCCCGCGCGCCCGCCCATCCCCTCCCGACCCTCCCCACCCAGCCCAGGGCCGCCGCATGACCGAGACGCGTGACTTCGACTTCGCCAGCCTCACCCCGCGCGAGCGCTACAAGCTGCTGATCGGCACCGTGGTGCCGCGCCCGATCGCCTGGGTGGTGACGGTGGACGGTGCCGGCCGGCCGAACGCCGCGCCCTATAGCTTCTTCAACTGCCTCTCGGCCGACCCGGCGATCGTGGCGCTCGGCATCGAGTTCCGCGCCGACGGCTCGCCCAAGGACACGGGGCGCAACATCCGCGAGACGGGCTGCTTCACCGTCCACATCGTCTCGGACGCGCTGCTGGAGGCGATGAATGTCTGCGCCGTGCCCTTCCCCCCGGGGGTGGACGAGCTGGAGCGCGCGGGCCTGGCGCTGCTGCCCGGCACGGCGGTGGCCAGCCCGCGCATCGCCGCCGCGCCGGCGGCGCTGGAATGCCGGCTGCACTCCTTCCTGGAGATCGGCGCCTCGCGCGAGATCGTGCTGGGCGAGGTGGTGCACGCCCATCTGCACGCCGGCATCGTCAACGACAGCCTGCATGTGGACCCGGCGGGGCTGGACGCGGTGGGCCGCATGGGCGGCCACGCCTATGCCCGCACGCGCGACCATTTCGACCTGCCCACCATGGACGCGGCCCGCTTCGAATCCGGCGACTGGCCCCGCCGCACCTGACAGAAAAAAGATGGGGGCGCGGGGGAATTCCTTCCCCCGCCCTTTTCACTTCTCTCTCGCTCGGATAGCCCCGGAGCCTTCGCCAGCAAGAGGAGCGACCTCCATGGATTTCACGCAGGAACTGGCCGGCCGGCGGGTGGTGGTGACGGGTGCCTGCGGCGTGGTGGGCCGCTGGATCGTGGATACCTTCGCCCGCGCCGGCGCGCGGCTCTGCCTGACGGACGCCGACGCCGCCGGGCTGGAGGCGCTGGCCGCCGCCACGCCGCTGGGCGAGGGCGGCTTCGCCCGCGCCGTGGACCTGACCGACGCCGCCGCCATCGAGGCGCTGGCCGCCGAGATCGGCGCGCGCTGGGGCGCGGCCGAGGTGCTGGTGAACAATGCCGGCGTCTATCCCAGCGGCTTCCTGCTCGACATCGACGCGGCGGAGTGGGACCGCATCATGGATGTCAACCTGCGCGCGCCCTTCGTGCTGACCCGCGCCCTGGCGCGGCAGATGGTGGGGCAGGGGGTGAAGGGCAGCATCATCAACATCTCCTCCGGCGCCTCGCGCAAGATGCGCCGCTCGGTGGTGCCCTACTGCGTCTCCAAGACGGCGCTGGACCGGCTGACCAAGGGCTTCGCCATCGAGCTGGCGGAATACGGCATCCGCGTGAACGCGCTGGAGCCCGGCTTTGCCCCCGGCAGCACCGCCAGCCCGCTGACGGCGGCGCATGTGGAGGCCACCGTGGCGGCCATTCCGCTCGGCCGCGGCAGCTCGCCCGAGGATGTCGGCAACGCGCTGGTCTACCTGGCCAGCAGCGCCTCCGCCTACATGACGGGCGGCACCATGACGGTGGATGGCGGCAACTCCATCGGCTCGCTCGCCGTGCACCAGGACAAGAAGTCGGCGCTGTGAGCGGGGCGGAGCGGGGCCCCTGGCCGGCCTACCAGTGGCCGGAGGGGAAGCGCAGTGCCTTCTGCCTCAGCGTCGATGTCGACGCGGACGCGCCCTATCTCTGGGCGCAGCGCCGGCCGGAGGATGCCCGCATGCTGGGCCAGCTGGAGCAGCGCCGCTTCGGCCTGCGGCAGGGCATCTGGCGCCTGCTCGACCTGCTGGACCGCTTCGGGGTGAAGGGCAGCTTCTTCGTCCCCGGCGTGGTGGCCGAGGCCAACCCGCACCTGCTGCCCGCCTTCCTGGAGCGCGGGCACGAGGTGGGGCTGCATGGCTGGTTCCACGAGATCGTGGCGCAGAGCAGCGATGCCGAGTTCACTGCGGCGCTGGAGGCCTCGCTCGGCCTGTTCCGCCGGCAGACGGGCGCCGCGCCGCGCGGCTTCCGCTCCCCCGCCTGGGAGATGACGCCGCACATGCTGGCCGAGCTGCGCCGCCACGGCCTCTATGACAGCTCGCTGATGGGCGCCGACCACCCCTACGAGATGGAGGGCGTGGTGGAGGTGCCGGTGCAGTGGGCGATCGACGACGCGGTGCACTTCAAGTTCTCCGCCCTGCCAACGGATCGCGGCCCGCCCATGGCGCCCGGCCCGGTGCTGGAGGGCTGGCTGGACGAATGGGCGGCGCTGCACCGGCTGGGCCAGATGATGACCGTGACGGTGCATGACTGGATCTCCGGCCGGGCGCAGCAGCTGGTGCTGCTGGAGCGGCTGCTGGCGCGCGTCACCGCGGAGCCGGAGGCCTGGGTGGCGACGGTGGGGGAGGTGGCGGCGCATCATGCCGCCTCGGCCAATGTCGGGCGCTTCGCCGTCGCGGCGGCGCTGCCGGAGCCGGTGGAGCCGCGCCGCCTCGGCCGCGGCTGAGCGCGGCCACCATGCGTGGGCGAGGCGAATGGCCTCGCTGGCAGGCCGGGGGGCGAAGCTGCTATCCTGGCCGCCGCGCCTTTCCTGTGCTTCCTCCTGGTCCTCCCGGCCCGCCGTTTCCCGAAAGCCTCGCCTGATGCGGATGCCCCGACTGCGCCTGACCCATCCCTGGCTGGCGGCCCTGCCGGCCCTGGCGCTGCTGCTGGGCGCGCCCGCCGCGCCGCGCGCCGCCGGGCTGGTCTATGTGTTGAACTCGGGCGACGCCACCATCCAGGTGCTGGATGCCGAGACGCGGGCGGAGGTGCGCCGCATCCCCGTGCTGCGCGAGGTGCACCACCTGGCCCTGACGCCGGATGGCGGCACTCTGATGGTGGGCGATTCCGGCGCCAACGAGATGCTGATGATCAACCCCGCCACGGGCGAGCTGATCCGGCGCGAGGCGCTCTCCAACCCCTACCACCTGGGCTTCAGCCCGGATGGCCGCTTCCTGGTCATCACCAGCCTGCGGCGGGACCAGGTGGACATCTACCGCTGGGACGGCGCGGCGCTGACCCTGGCCAAGCGGCTTGGCATGCCGGACATGCCGAGCCACCTCGCCTACAGCCCGGACAACCGCGTGGTCTATGTCACCCTCCAGGGCAGCGGCACCGTCGCCGCCATCAGCCTGGAGACGCTGGAGCCGCTCTGGACCGTGCCGGTGGGGCCGGAGCCGGCCGGCATCATCTGGCACCGGGACAGGCTGCTGGTCGGCATCATGGGCAGCGACCACGTGGCGGTGCTGGACCCCGCCACCCAGGCGGTGGAGCGCACCGTCTCGGTCGGGCGCGGCGCGCACGCGCTGTTCCCCTCGCCGGACGGCAGCACGATCTACGTCACCAGCCGGGTGGACAGCCGCATCACGCTGCTCGACCCGGCCAGCCTCGAGGTGGTGCGCAGCCTGAAGGTGCCGGGCGGGCCGGACTGCATCAGCATCGACCCGCAGGGCCGGCTCTGGGTGACGCTGCGCTGGCAGGGCCGCATCGGCGTGCTGGATGTCGAGACCGGCAAGCTGGAGACGCAGCGCGTCGGCCGCTCGCCGCACGGCATCCTCTACGCGGCCGCGGCCAGCGCCGCGCCGGAGGCCGCCGGGAACACGGCCGCCGGGAGCGCCGCTCCCGCCACGCCGGCGGCCACCGCAAGCCCGGCGCCGGCGCCCGCCGTGGCCCCTGTCACGGCTCCGGCGAAGGCGCCTGGCACGGCCCCCGGGGCTGCCCCGGCGGCAGCTCCGCCGCCCGCGCCCGCAGTGGCCGCTCCGCCCGCCGCCGGGGCGCCGGCCGCCCCGGCCCGTTGAGCGGCATGCCGGTGCCATCCTCCCGCCGGGGCCTGCTGCGCGTGGCGCTGGGCGGGCTGGCCGCCCTGCCGGCCGCCAGCCAGGCCCTGGCGCAACCGCCCCTCTCCAGGCCGGCCCTGGCGCAATGCCGCGCCGGCACGCTCTACCTCACCATCGACACGGGCTGGGGCCGGGAGGCGGAGGACATCGCCGCCGCCATGCGCGCGCGGGACGTGCGCGCCACCCTCTTCGTCGCCGACGAGCCGGATTACCGCGGCGGCCGCACCCTGGGCGAGGGCTGGGCGCCGTTCTGGCGCGCCCGCGCGGCGGAGGGCCACGCCTTCGCCAGCCACACCTTCCGCCACTGGTATTTCGGCGCCGATCCCGGGCTGGGGCGGGTGCGCTACGCCTCCCGCCGGGGGGAGGGGGCGGTGGTGCTGGATGGCGCCGGCCTCTGCGCCGAGCTGGCGCGGCCGGTCGATGCGCTGCGCGCCATGGCGCCGGAGGCCCGGATCCTGCCGCTGTGGCGCGCGCCGGGCGGCCGCACCAGCCCCAACGCGCTGCGCCTGGCCGCCGCCTGCGGCCTGCGCCACCAGGGCTGGACCGCGAACGGCTTCCTGGGCGACGAGCTGGACAGCGCCGCCCACCCCAACGCCGCGCTGCTCGCCCGCGCCCTGGGCGCCATTCGCGATGGCGAGGTGCTGGTGATGCACTGGGGCGTGCGCAGCCGGCGCGAGCCCTACGGGCTGGTTTTTCCTGCCTTGCTGGACGGGCTGCTGGCGAAGGGCTTCTGCTTCGCCACCCTGCCGGCCCAAGGTGCTTGAGAAGACCGGGTGCTTGAGAAGACCGGGTGCTTGAGAAGACCGGGTGCTTGAGAAGGCCGGGTGCCTGAGACGACACGCGGTGCCTGAGGAAAGAGGAGGGCGCGCATGATCGACGCGCTGCAGGATGCCTGGAACATGGGCCAGGGCTGGCTGTTCGAGGTGCTGGTCCAGCCCGCGCTCTACGCGCTCGGCCTGATGGAATGGGCCGAGGACGCCTTCGAGTGGATGAACTTCGCGCTGTTCGGCGTGGTGCAGGTGCTGGTGATCTACGCCGTGTGCCGGCCGCTGGAGGCCTGGAAGCCGGTGGAGCCGCGCACCGACGGGCGCAGCATCCGCACGGATGTCTTCTACACCGTGCTCACCCGGCTCGGGCTGCTGCCGCTGCTGGCCTTCATCGCCTTCGCCTCGCTCGGCGCCTGGTGGGAGGCCTCGGTGGCCGACAGCGGCTGGGTGCCGCCGACGCTGGAGACCCTCTTCCCGATCCTGCGGGACTGGCCGCTGCTGGCGCTGGCCGTCTACATCGTGGTGCTGGATTTCGGCGAGTACTGGCGGCACCGCTTCCAGCACACCTTCGGCTGGTGGTGGGCGCTGCATTCCATCCACCACGCCCAGCGCCAGATGACCTTCTGGACGGATGACCGCAACCACATCCTGGACGACGTCATCGGCGCCGTCTGGTTCGGCGGCATCGCGCTGCTGATCGGCGTGCCGCCGGGGCACTTCCCCATCGTGGTGCTGGTGCTGCGGCTGGCGGAGGCGCTGAGCCACGCCAATGTGCGCCTCTCCTTCGGCCGGGTGGGGGAGCGGCTGCTGGTCTCGCCGCGCTTCCACCGGCTGCACCACAGCGAGCTGGCGCCGGGCGAGGAAGGCCGCAACTACGGCGTGCTGCTGCCGGTGTGGGACTGGATGTTCGGCACCGCCGATTTCCGCCGCGACGTGTTCCGCCCCACCGGCGAATCCTCGCTGCCGGAGGCGCTGGCCACCGGCGGCTGGTGGCGCCAGCAGGTGCTCGGCCTGCGCCGCATGGGCGCGGCGCTGCTCGGCCGCGGCTGAGCCGCGCCGCTTGACGGCGCCGCCCGGGCGGGGAAGGTGAGGGGGATGAGCGAAGACCCCCGCATCTCCTCCCCCGCCGCGCTGCGCAACCGCGACCCCATCCTGGCGGTGCTGCGCCGCCACCTGCCGCCCGCCGGGCTGCTGCTGGAGATCGCCAGCGGCGGCGGCGAGCACGCGGTGCACTTCGCCGCCCACCTGCCCGGCTGGACGGTGCAGCCCACCGACCCGACGCCGGAGGCACGCGCCAGCCTCGCCGCCCGGCTGGCCGAGACGGGCCTGCCCAACCTCCGCCCGCCCCTGGCGCTCGACGTGCGGGCGCCGGATTGGCCGGTGACGCGGGCGGATGCCGTGCTCTGCGTCAACATGATCCACATCGCCCCCTGGGCGGCGACGCCGGCGCTGATGGCGGGCGCCGCGCGCTGCCTGCCGCCCGGGGCGCCGCTGCTGCTCTATGGCCCCTACCGGCGGGGCGGAGCCCACACCGCCCCCGGCAACGCCGCCTTCGACGAGAGCCTGCGCCAGCGCGACCCGGAATGGGGCGTGCGCGACCTGGAGGCGGTCACCGCCGCCGCCGTCGCCGCCGGCTTCCGCCCCGGCCCGGTGGAGGAGATGCCGGCCAACAACCTGATGCCGCTGTTCCACCGCGCGGGCTGAGCGCGCGCGGCGCCGCCTTCACCGCGCCGCAAGCATTGCCGCGCCATCCTGCCGGCCGGGCGGACGATGCCGGGCCAGGAGGGCGGAGCGATGCGCGGCGGATGGATGATGCGGGGCCTGGGGATGCTGGCGCTGGGCGCGGTGCTGGGCACCGGGCTCGGCCCGGCGCTGGAGGGGTTCACGGCGGCCGGCCCGGCCCGGGCCGAGGCGCCCATGCCCCGCTTCGCGGCGGCCGACCCGGCGGCGCTGTCGGCGGTGGAGCAGGCGCGCGGCCCCCTGCTGGTCCGTGTCCGGGCCAACGGCCTGCCAGTGGAGGTCGAGACTCTGCGCCTCGACCTGAACGGCGATGGCGAGCCGGAGATCCTGGCCCGCCTCTCCACCCCGCGCGGCTGCGCGCCGCTCGGCCGGGCGGATTGCCCGATGCTGGTGCTGCAGCGCCAGCCCGATGGCCGCCATGTCGAGATCGGCACCTTCTTCGCCGACCGGGTGCGGCTGGCCGGCGAGCGCAGCCAGGGCTGGCAGGATCTGGAGATGCGCTTCGTCAACGGCCCCTGGCGGCGCGCCGCCTGGAACGGCACGCTCTACCGGAGCACGCGCCGCTGAGCCTTTTCGGTTCGGACTCGTCACAAAATCTTGAGCGGGCCCGGCCGCCCCGGCTTGGCTCTGGCCATCCTCCCGCCACGCCCGCAGGCTGAAGGCGCGGCCCGCAAGAGGCCGCCCATGAAGCAAGCCCTGTGGAGGATATGCCGTGAAATCCCTCTCCCGCCGGTTCCTGCTCGGCGCGGCCTGCCTCGGCTGTGGCGGCGCGCATCTCGGGTTGCGCGCCACGCCGGCCCAGGCCCAGTCCACCTCTTCCCCGCGCTGGAGCCCGCCGGCCTCGGGTGAGCGCTGCCCCTCCCGCTGGGGCCCGCAGGACCGGCGCGGCAGCATGAACCTGATGACGCCGGAGCGCGCCAAGCGCGCCGCCGGGCTGGTGCGCAACGGCACCATGGTGGAGCTGGGCCACACCCTGGCGCAGACCATGCCCTTCTTCGGCACCCGCCGCTTCGACGTGCACCTGAAGCGCACCTTCATGAACCCCCAGGCCAACCGGCGCGGCAGCAACGAGGAGCTGGTGGTCTCCGAGATCGGCCAGGTCGGCACGCAGCTCGACGCCTTCCCGCACCAGACCATCGGCGACGAGGTGTACAACTGCGTCAAGTACGAGGACATCGCCGGCCGCGACGGCTTCCGCGAGATGGGGGTGGACCGGGTCGGCACCATCTTCACCCGCGGCGTGCTGATCGACGTGGCCGGGCTGAAGGGGGTGCAGACCCTGCCCGACGACTACGAGATCACCGTGGCCGACCTGGAGCAGGCGCTGCAACGGCAGGGCGTGGCGCTGGAGGAGGGCGACGCCGTCATCATCCACACCGGCTGGGGCCTGCTCTGGGGCCGCGAGAATGCGCGCTACGTCGCCGGCTGCCCCGGCATCGGCGTGGCGGCGGCGCAGTGGATCCTGCAGCGCAACCCGATGCTGATGGGCTCCGACAACTGGCCGGTGGAATGCGCGCCCTCCAAGACCATGCCGGATGCCAGCCTGCCGGTGCATCAGCTGGCGCTGGTGGTGCATGGCGTGCACCTGCTGGAGAACATGAAGCTGGACGAGCTGGCGCGGCGCGGCCAGTCGGAGTTCGCCTTCATGCTGCAGCCGCTGAAGATCAGCGGCGGCACCGGCTCCACCGTGGCGCCCACCGCCATGTTCTGAGCGTGCCGCGGCGCCGCGCTCAGGCGGCGCCGATGGCGGCCTCCGCCAGGTTCAGCTCGGCGCGCAGCAGCGCCAGCGCGGCGGCGGCGCGGCGGTGGCCGGCCACCGCCTGCGCCACCCGCTCCGGCATGGTGGCGTAATGCTCGTAGCTGCGCGCGATATAGGCCGGGAGGTCCATCACGTTGAGCTCCCGGTCCCCCTTGCCGGTGATCGAGCCGCGGAAATGCAGGTGCCCCCGGAGGCCCAGCCGGCGGCCGATCTCGGGATAGACGGGCCAGACCGGATGATTGAGCAGCCGGTCGCCCAGCGCATCGCCCAGCTCGCCGGTGTGCTCCTCCACCAGGCCGAGCCGCCGCAGCACCGCATGGGCGATGTCCGAGATGACGTAGGGCTTGGGGTGGATCACGGTGTGCATGAAGGCGCGGCCCCGCCAGCCCTGCAGCAGGGCGGCGCCGTCGAGGCCGAAGCCCGCCATGTGGGCGGTGAAGGCCTGGCTCGCCAGCGCGAACTCGTCGAAATAGCCGAGCCGGGCATAGACGAAGCTGTTGAACATGCGGGCCGTGCGCTCGGGCGGCAGGCCGGCCACGAAGGCGGCGGCGATCAGGGCGGAATTGCCGGTGCCCATCGGCCCCTGGATGTTCCCCGCGGTGTCGCCGAGGGAGACGCAGTCCGGATGGTAGCCGCCGAAGGTCACGCCGGGGATGAAGTGCAGGTTGGCGTGCGCCGCCTGCGCCAGCGCCTGGCGGCGCAGCGGGCCGAAGCGGGCGCCGCCGATCGGCTGGACGAAGGCATGGTCGTAGCCGGGAATGGCGGCGGCGATCTCCTTCGCCTGGCGGGCGGTATCCGGGCGCGTGGTCGGGAAGTGGTCGATCCGCGCCCCCGGCAGCCAGATCTGGAGCGCGTCCCGGAAGGAGCCCGTCTGGCAATTGCCGATGAGCAGAATTTTCATCTCGACGTCTGACACCTCTTCAGGACCCGTGGCGCATCGCCCGGCGCCTTCGGCCGGGCAGGAAAACATAGGAAACCGGCGGCGCCTCAGCGCAGGCTGCGCTCGATCTCCTCCTCGTCGCAGATGATGTCGAGGTTCTGCGCGTATTCGGCGGCATAGTCCTGCCGCAGGGAGGGCGGCACCGTGCCAGCCCCGGTATCGGACGGCGGCGGCCCGGCGGGGGGCTCCTCCGGCAGCGGAAAGGGCTCGGCCGCCGCGGCCTCGCCATCCTCCTCCTCCGCCGCGCGCAGCAGGTGCCGGCTGAACACGTCCATCACCGCCGCCACGCCCTCCGGCGTCACGGAGCGCAGATCCTCCTCGTAGTACCGGCCACGGGCTTGCGGGCCGGTGATGATCTCGAAGGAGGGGAAGTAGAGGACGCCCGGCAGGCCGTCGGCCACCTCCTGCGCGGCCACCCGCAGCACGGACTTGCTGTAGACCGTGGCCGGCAGCACGTGCTGCGCCGTGTAGGTGGCGATCAGCGAGACGGGCGAGACCGTCAGGATCACCCGCACCCGGGGGTTCACCGCCCGCAGGCGGGCCAGGAAGGTGGCGAGGTCGGCGCGCGTCTCGGCGGCGGTGAAGTTGTGGAAGGCGTAGTCCTCCGCCGGCCGGCCCGCGCCGACCACGCCGGGCGCCAGCGGATAGGCCGCGCCGTCCAGCCGGCTGACCCAGCCCTCCGTCAGCCCCAGGGTGAAGACGAAGACGTCGCATTCCTCGAAGGCGCGGCGGATCGCCTGCAGATGCGGCTCCCGCGCCCGCCGCACCGCCTCCGGGCTGTCATGCCCCGTCTCCAGGATGCGCGGGCGGAAGGCGTCGACATACCGCCCGTCCGGCCGCTGCCAGACATCGTCCTGCGGCTCGAACAGGCTGTAGGCGCGGTTGAAGGTCTGCAGCAATTGCCGGCAGGTGTAGATGTTGCCGTAGCGGGCGGAGAACAGGTCGTAGCCATGCGGGTCGGCCTCCGGGTCGCCGCCGCTCTCCGCGCGGAGATAGCTGAAGCCCTGCGCCACCAGATGCCGCGCGATGTGCTGGGCGAAGCAGCTCCCGGCCGTGGCCACGGCGTCGCGCGGGCCGATGGTGAAGGGGGTGCCGGCCAGCGGATCGACCGCATCCCGCGCCGCCGGGCGCGAGACGGCGCGCGACCAGAAGGCGTGGTCCGGAAGACCGAGATAGGGATTCGTCAAGGGGTCCACCCGCCATGGTTGCGGACGCCCCGTCATGGCGCCCGCGTGCTTTGTGGCGCGGGCCGGGCGGGTCGGTCAATCGCTCCCCAGCCCGGCCAGACGCCGGGCCTTGCGCAGCAGGCGGGCGGCCAGGGAGGGGCGCTCCGTCACCTCCCGTGCCTCGCCGCCGCGGCTGACCACGAAAGCCCTTTGCGGGGCCGGTGCCAGACCCCAGAAATCCAGGATGGCATGGGTGGAGGAAAGGCCGACATCCAGCATGTAGGGGCCGGCCTCGCCGATCCGGCCCTCATGCTCCTGCGCCTCGCCGGGCGGGTGCAGCGGCACGCCATGCGCCAGGCTGTCGATGCTGTAGGCCTCGACCAGCCGCCGGCCGTCCGGCGCCAGCCACAGACGGTGCGTCACGCCATCGGCCGTGGCGCTGCCGGCCGGCCGCTCCAGGTCCTGCCCGTGCAGCGCCAGCCACTGCTTCAGGATCTCGTCGGCATTGGCCGGGGCCACCGTCCGGTCCGCGGCACCCTGCCAGACGGATATCCGCGGCCAGGGCCCGGCATGGCCGGACGCGGCCCGCACCGGCGCGGCCCGTTCCTCGGCGCTCAGGATTTTCGGTTGGAACATGGCCTCGAAGGCCTGCGGTACGCTGGCGGCGGCGCCATGGGGCAGGCCCGCGAGAATGGCCCCGGCCGCGAACACCTCCGGATAGCAGGCCAGAAGAGCCGAGCTCATGCCGCCGCCCGCCGACAGGCCGGTGACGAAGACGCGGTGCGGGTCCAGCCGGTGCTCGCGCAGCATGTGGTCCACCATCTGGCGGATGGAGGCGGCCTCGCCGGAATCGCGGCGCGTATCGTCCGGGGCGAACCAGTTGAAGCAGCGCTTGGGGTTGTTCTCGCTGCGCTGCTCGGGCAGCAGCAGGGCGAAGCCGAGGCGGTCCGCCATGGCGGACCAGCCGCAGCCGCGGTCATAGCCCGCAGCGGTCTGGGTGCAGCCATGCAGCGCCACCACCAGCGGCGCGCCGGGGCGGAGCGCGGCCGGCACATGGACGAGCATCCGTAGCGCGCCCGGGTTTTCGCCGAAATCGGCGATCTCGTTCAGGCGGCCATCATCCGCGGGGCCTTCCGGCGCGCCGACGAACAGGCGGCTCCAGCGCTGGCGCAGGCGGATCAACCTGTCCAGGCCATGCAGCGCAAGCGTCACGGTCATCCTTTCAGCGTTGTGCGCGCCTCCGATCATCCGGGCGGCAGGGCTGCTCCCGGCACCGCGGAGGAAACCGCGCGGAAGGAAGCCGGGATCAGGCCCCTTCCTTGCTTGGTTGCAACGCACAAACACTGCGATGGATGCTGCGGATCAGGTCCGGCAGGTCCTTCGTGTCCACCGGCGTGGCGGCGACATAGCGCGAGACGATGTTCGCGGTGATCACCAGCGCCGCCGGAATGGTCCGTGGCGGGGCATCCTGCGCCCCGAGCGCCAGGATGCCACCGGCGATCGGCAGGTCCGGCGGCACGGGCAGCGGCGGAAAAGCCAGGGATGGAGAAGGCAGCGGCGGAGAAGGCAGGGGCGGCGTGTCCTCCGCTTCCGGCGCCCCGGCATCCGCCGGCATCTCCGCCGGTTCCTGCGCCGCGGCCATGCCGGCAGGGACTGCCGCCGGAAGTGGTTCGGCGGCGGGCGGCTCGGCGGCGGGCGGCTCGGACGCGGCGATGTCGGAAGCGGTGGCATCCGCGGCGGCGGGAGCCGGCGCGGCAGGAGCAGCGGGCGCCTCGGGCGCGGGAACCGCCACGGGCCCGGGCTGTTCCAGAAGATGCCGGAGCGTGGCGGCCGTTTCGAAGAAGCCATCCTCCCGCATGATCAGCCAGGGCTCGCCCTGGATCCAGAACACGCGCCGTTGCATCGACAACACAGCCACCTGTTGTGCATCAGCCGCGATCAGGCGGCAGCCGCGCGCCTTCGCAATGGCGGCCTCTTCAGGCGTCAGGTTCACGAAACTTTTGTCCTCCGAAGCCGGTCCGTGCGGGAGCGGTGGGTTCGCTTCTCGGCGGCCCGCTGTTGGATACTAACATGACTGGTGAAGCGACATGATAACCGCATGCGCGGAAGAATTGATAGAATTTGTTTTGATGGCGATGAATTAACGCGCTTCGTCCGTTTTTTTCTACAGTTGTTTGCGGTCCGCGCGCGAAGTTGAGAAGCGCCATCCCCTCCTCCCTTCAAGGGGCCGGGGAACGGCGGCGTCCATGCTGTGTTACCTCGGCATGCAAGCTCTTCTGTTCCACAATCCTTCCGCGGGGCAGGGCGACCATTCCCTGCGGGAGCTCACGGCGGCGCTCGAGAGAGCCGGCCTCTCCCTGCGCGTCTGTCCCAGCAAGGGCGAGGCCGTCGCCAGCGCGTTGGAGACGGCGCCGGATCTGGTCATCGTGGCCGGCGGCGACGGCACGGTCGGGCGCATCGCCACGCGGATGCCCAACAGGGCCCATCTGGCCATCCTGCCCTTCGGCACCGCCAACAACCTGGCACGCTCCCTGGGGCTGTGGGATTCGCATCGGGCCTTCGCCGAATCCTGGAGGCAGGCCCGCCAGGTCCGGCTCGACCGCGCCTTCGTGGAAGGCCTGGGCGAGCGCCAGCGCTTCCTGGAGGCGGTGGGCTTCGGTGCGCTCGCGCGCGCTGTGGACCATGCCGACAAGAGCGGCACGGAAGGCATCGAGGCCGGGCGTGCCGCCTTCCGCACCATCCTCTCCCATGCCGAGCCGCGGCGCTTCCGGGCCCTGCTGGACGGCGAGCCATGGGAAGGGGAAAGCCTGTTCGCCGAAGCCATGAACATCCCGCTCTTCGGCCCCAACCTGGCCATCGCGCCGCAGGCCCGCCCCGGAGACGGCCGGCTGGACCTTGTGGTGCTGCCACCCGAGCGGCGCGAGGCCATGATCGCGTGGCTGCACGCCCCCGAGCAGGGGCCGCCGCCGACGTTAAGCCGCGCCGCGCATGAGATCGTCCTCTCATGGCCCGCCGGCCCGGTGCGGCAGGACGACACGTGCCGCGACGAGACGCTGCCCGAGGAAATCCGCCTGGGGCTGGAGCAGGAGGCGCTCACCGTGCTGGTTCCCGCCGCGGCGGAGGGCGTGGCATGAGCGCCGCCGGAGCCGGGCTGCCGGATGGGTTGAGCCCCGCCCTTCTGGCCGAGATCGAGGCGATGGCGCTGGAACTGGCCCGTCTGGCCGGGACGCAGATGGCGCAGGCGCTGGGCCATACCCTGGCCGTGGAATACAAGAGCGATCCCGCCGGGCAGCTCAGCCTGCGCGACCCGGTCTCGGAAGTGGACCGCGCCGTGGAAGTGCTGATGCGCGCCCGGCTGGCGGAGCGCTTTCCCGACCATGACGTGCTCGGCGAGGAGATGCCGGACCGCCCCGCCTTCGGCAGCCGCTTCGTCTGGGCTGTGGACCCCGTGGACGGTACCGCCAACTTCATCAACGGCTTTCCGCTTTTCTCCGGCTCCGTGGGCGTGTTGCTGGACGGCCGGCCGATCGCGGGCGCGGTGTGGTGCGCCTCGAGCCACGCGCTGCGCGCCGGTGTCTATCACGCGACGGTGCAGAGCACGTTGCGCTTCGAGGAGGAGCCCGTCGCCCGCGCCTACAATCCAGCGATCCGCCGGCGCCTCGCCGGGCTGGCCAACCATGCGCCGAACATCCCCTCCGCCTGGGAGGTGCGGCGGACCGGCTCGGCCGCGATCGAATGCGCCTTCATCGCGGCGGGGCTGCTGGAAGTGGCCCGGTTCGAGCGGCCCAATGCCTGGGACGTGGCCGGCGGGTTCGCGCTGGTGCAGGCGGCGGGGGGCACCATCCGCACCCTTGGCGCAGAAGGGTGGGAGGATTTCGCGGGGTTCGGCGCCGCCGAGGAACTGGCGGGCTGGCGCCGGCCCGTGGTGCTGGGGCGGGCCGAGGCGGTGGAGCTGCTCTGCGCGGCCACCCGCTGAAGGCGTGGAGAGGAGGGAGAGCGGCGTGGCTCTCCCTCAGGCGGAGGCGGCGGTCAGTTCAAGCTGGCATGGCGCACCAGCGCCACCAGCTCGGCCGGAAGATCCTCGTCCTGCTCCAGGGCGGCAGGCTGCTCGAGATTGGCCCGCAGCCAGGCATCCAGCGCCCGGTCGGGCAGGCTGCGGAGGGCGGGCGGAGCTTGCGTCTTCATCGTCTGTGGCCTGTCATCAGTCACGGGCTTCGCCCTCCCGGGCGCTTGCGTCTCGGCAGGATAACGGAGCGGAACAACGTACGGTTGCGGCTGCACCGTCATGATGACCGACATGGCAGAAGGCGTAACCTTTCTGCCACAGCACCGGCCCGGGCGGCCGCCGCCCTCAACCCGTGGCGTGGGCGAAGGTTTCGGCCAGCCCTTCCGCCAGCGACCGGGGCGAGACCCCCAGCGTGGCGCGCATCTCGGCGATGTCGAAGGCCTTGTCCTCGGTCAGGCGGCGCAACTCGTCCGGGCCGATGCGCGGCAGGCCGGGCACCAGCGCGGCCACGCGGCCCAGCAGGACGAGCGGCGCCAGCGGCATGGGCAGCACCGGCGGCGCCCGGCGCCCGGCGGCATGGGCCACCGCCGCCAGGAAATCCCGGTAGGCGACGGGCTCCGGGCCGGCCACCACCAGGGTGCGGGGGGTGGGCCAGTCGCGGTCCAGCGCCGCCAGCAGGCAGGCGGTCAGGTCGTCCTGGTAGATGGGCTGCACCAGGGCGCGGCCGCCCCCCGGCAGCGGCGCCACGGGCAGCCGGCGCAGCAGGGCCGCCAGGCGCTGCACGTTGTTCTCGCCCTGGGCGCCGTAGATCATGGTGGGGTGCAGCATCACCCCCGGCTGGGGCCCCGACAGGAAGGCGGCCTCCCCGGCACGCACGCCATCGCCATGCGCGTCCGGCCAGCGCGAGAAGCGGCGCGTGGAACCGATCAGCACCAGCGTGGCCCCCGGCGGCGCCGCCCGCTGGATGGCGGCCGCCCAGCGCGCATGGGCGGTGGAGACGATGCGCTCCGCCCCCTCCAGCGCCCGCGCCAGCGCCTTGTGGTCGCCGATCTCGGCCAGGCGGGGCTCGAGCGGGATGCCGCGCGCCGCCCAGCGGGCCGGGTTGCGCACCACGGGGATGACGCTGTCGCCGCGGGCGAGGAGGGCGCGGCAGAGGGCCGCGCCAGTGCGCCCCGAGGCGCCGAGCACTGTGATGGCGGAGGCGGACCGGGTCATGCCGCCGTCGCTAGAGGCTTCCGGCGGCAGGGGCAAGGGGCCCTGGCGCGCGGGGGAGGGGGGTGCTGGACCATTGCCGCCCCCTGACGCATCCTGCCGCGCGGACGGGGGCCACCCCGCCGGGAAGAACACAGGAAACGCCATGCCGCTCTATGAACTGGATGGAATCGCGCCCCGCCTGCCGGAGGCCGGCCGCTACTGGATCGCCCCCGACGCGCATGTGATCGGCGACGTGACGCTGGGCGAGGATGTGGGCATCTGGTTCGGCGCCGTGCTGCGCGGGGACCGGACGCCCATCATCGTCGGCGCCGGCACCAACATCCAGGAGGGCGCGATGCTGCACGCCGATCCCGGTGCGCCGCTGACCATCGGCGCCGGGGTGACGGTCGGCCACCATGCCATCGTGCATGGCTGCACCATCGGCGACGGCACGCTGGTGGGCATGGGGGCCACGGTGCTGAACAATGCGCGGGTCGGCCGCAACTGCCTGATCGGCGCCAATGCCCTGGTGACCGAGGGCAAGGAATTCCCCGACAACTCGCTGATCATCGGCTCGCCCGCCAAGGCCGCGCGGGAGCTGGACGAGGCGGCGATCGCCGGCCTGCGCGCCTCGGCCGAGAACTACGTGCGGAACTGGCGCCGCTTCGCCAAGGGGCTGCGCCGCATCGACTGAACGCCCGGCGGCGGGCGGGGCGCCTCACCCGGCCGCGCCCTCCTCCCTGCCGCCGCGGTAGTCCTGCGGCGCGATGCCGTGGCGCTTGAGCTTGTCGTAGAAGGTCTTGCGCGGAATGCCGAGGGCGGCGACGGCCTGCCGCACATCGCCCTGGTGCGCCGCCATCGCCTCCGCCAGCAGCGCCGCCTCATAGGCATCGACGCGCTCCGGCAGGGAGGCAGCCCCCGCCATCGCCCCAGCCGGGGCCGCCCCGGCCGCGGCAGGCAGATCGGCCAGGCCCAGCGCCACCCGCTCGGCGAAGTGGGAGAGCTCGCGCACATTGCCGGGCCAGGCATGGCTCTCCAGATGGCGCCGCGTGGCGGCGTCGATCGCCGGCGCGGGCCGCTCGAAGCGCGCCGCGGCGCGGGCCAGGAAATGCGCGAACAGCAGCGGGATATCCTCCCGCCGCTCGCGCAGCGGCGGCACCCGCAGCGTCACCACATGCAGCCGGTAGTAGAGATCCTCGCGGAAGGCGCCCTGCCGCACCAGCTCGGCCAGACCCACCTTGGTGGCGGCCACCACGCGCAGGTCGAGCCGCCGCACCTCGTTGGTGCCGAGGGGGGCGATCTCGCGGCTCTCCAGCACCCGCAGCAGCTTCACCTGCATGGCGGGCGTCATGGCCTCGATCTCGTCGAGGAACAGCGTGCCGCCATCGGCATGCTCGATGCGGCCGACGCGGCGCTTCTGCGCGCCGGTGAAGGCGCCGGCCTCGTGGCCGAACAGCTCGCTCTCCATCACGCTCTCGGGCAGGGCGCCGCAGTTCAGCGCCACGAAGGGGCGGGCGGCGCGGCGGCTCAGCGCGTGGAGCTGGCGCGCCACCACGTCCTTGCCGCTGCCCGTCTCCCCCTCCACCAGCACGTCCACCGCCGCGTCGGCCACCTGGCGCAGCGTCTCCCGCAGGCGGCGCATGGCCGGCGCGGCGCCGAGGAAGGCCCCGTCCTCCGCCCCGGCCGCCTCCACCGCCCGGGCCAGGCGCCGGTTCTCCAGCACCAGCCGCCGCTTCTCCAGCGCGTGGCGCACGGCGGCGAGGAGCTGCTCGGCCGGGTAGGGCTTGGGCAGGAAGTGGTAGGCCCCCTCGCGGATGGCGCCGACCGCCATCGGGATGTCGCCATGCCCGGTGATGAGGATGACCGGCAGGTCCGGGTCCAGGGCGCGCAGGCGGCGGAACAGGGCCAGCCCGTCCATGCCCGGCATGCGGATGTCGGTCACCACCACGCCGGGGAATTCGGCGTCCAGCACGTCGAGCGCCCGCGCGGCGGAGGGCACGGCCATGGCCGTCAGCCCCTCCAGCGCGAAGCTCTGCAGGTTGGCCTCCCGCAGGGTGTCGTCGTCGTCGACGAACACAACGTCCATCACAGCGCCTTCCCGAAGGTCATGACGAATTCCGCGCCTTCCGCGCCCTCCGGGCGTTCCGGCGCCTCCAGCGTGCCGCCGAGATCGGCCACGATGTCGCGGCAGATCACCAGCCCCAGGCCGAGACCGGCGGATTTGGTGGTGGTGAAGGGCATGAACAATGAGCGGCGCACCACGGGGGCGAGGCCGGGGCCGTTATCGGCCACCCGCAGCGTGGCGCCGCCCTCCGGCGCGGCGGCGGCGCTGATGCGGATGCGGCCATCGGCGCGGCCCTGCAACGCCTCGATGGCGTTCTGGACGAGGTTCACCAGCACCTGCTCCAGCCGCACCCGCTCGGCGCGGAGCCGGGGCTCGCCCTCCACCGACACCTCCACCGCGACGCCGTGCTGCCGCAGCCGGTGGCCGACCAGCAGCAGCGCCCCCTCGATGGCGGCGCGCAGGGCCACCGGCTCGCTCTCGCCGCCACCCTTGCGGGCGAAGCCGCGCAGCCCCTCGGTGATGGTGCCGATCCGCCCTGTCAGCCCGGCGATCGTCTCCACCGCGCGCCCGGCCGTGGCCGCGTCGCCGCGCCCCAGCAGCTTCAGCGCGTTGTCGGCGAAGGTGCGGATGGCGGCCAGCGGCTGGTTGATCTCATGCGCCACGCTGGCGGTGATCTGGCCGAGGATGGCCAGGCGGTTGGCCTGGGCCAGCTCGTCGCGCAGCCCGTGCAGCGTGGCCTCGGCGCGCTGGCGTTCCACCGCCTCGGCGCGCAGCCTTGCATTGGCGGTGCGCAGCTCGGCGGTGCGGAGGCTCACCTGCTCCTCCAGCTCCTGCCGGCGGGCGGCGTCGCGCGCCAGGTCGCGGCGCAGCCGGCCGCGCCGCCGCAGCGCCAGCGCCATGCCCGCCAGCCCCGCCCCGCCCAGCAGCAGCGCGCCCAGCCGGGCCGCCAGCCGGGCCGGCTCCAGCACCGGGCGCACCGGGGCCAGCAGGGTGAGTGTCCAGCCGGTGCCGGGCACGGGGCGGGTGACGGGCAGGGCCGGGCTGTCCTCCGGCCGGGCGCCGGGCGGCAGGCGGCGCAGCGTGGCATCGCCGGCCAGCGGCGCGAGGCGGAGGTCGCCGAGCGGCGCATTGCCGAATTGCAGGCTCTCGCGGATCGCCTCGCGCTCCGGCCCCGCCAGCGGCCGGGTGGCCAGGAAGTGCCAGGCCGGCACGCTGGTGACGGTGACGATGCCGCGCGGGTCCGTGGCCAGGACGGGACCGGGCAGCCGGCGCCAGGCTTCCTCCACCGCCTCGAACTCCGCCTTGACGACGATGACGCCGACCGGCCCGTCCCGCCCGTCCAGCCGCCGCGCCAGGTAGAGGCCGGGGCGGTTGCTGACGGTGCCGAGGGCGAAGTGCTCCGCCGCGCCCTCGCGCAGCGCATCGCGGAAATAGGGGCGGAAGGCATAGTCGCTGCCGACGAAGCTGGTGCCGGTGCGCCAGTTGCTGGCGGCCAGCGCCACGCCGGTGCGGTCCAGCGCGTAGATCACGGCGGTGCGGGTGCCCTGGGCCAGCGCCTCCAGCTTGGCGTTCAGCGCCTCCAGCCGCGCCGGGCTGGGGGCGGCGAGCGCCTCCCGCAGGTCGGGGTCCTGCGCCAGGATGAGGGGCAGGCTGCGCTGCTTCTCGATCTCGGCCTGCAGCACGGCGCCGCGCAGCTCGGCGGCGGCGCCGGCCGAGGCGGCGAGGTCGGCCAGCACCCAGCGCCGCGCCAGATGGTCGGCGCCACGGTCGAGCGCGAGCAGCACGGCCAGGGCCGCGACAACCTGGAACAGGCTCCGCCATAGGCGGGCCGCGCCGGGCGCGGCGCTCATGCCGGATGCCCGTCAGGCCGGGCGGAAAACCGCACAACGCCTCTGGAAGCTGTGCGGAAATCCGCACGATCAGCGCCGGCGTGCCGGCCACGCCGCCGCACAAACATGTATAAGATCAAGGAGTAAGCCAGAGCGGCCGGACCCTGCCCGCTCTGGCACCCCCCTTGCCATGGGGGTTCCGAGCACCGCCCTCGCGGCGGTCCACACCACGGAACGACACCGCCGGCGCGGCGGCACGGCCACGCCGGAACTTCAGGCAGGGGGGGATATCCATGGCCTATGCACCCATCCAAGCGGCGACCGCGCCCGGCGCGCCGCGCAAATTCTACCAGCACCTGTATGTGCAGGTTCTCTTCGCCATCGCCGTCGGCATCCTGCTCGGGCACTTCTATCCGCAGACCGGCGCGGACATGAAGCCGCTGGGCGACGCCTTCATCAAGCTCGTGAAGATGGTCATCGCGCCCGTCATCTTCCTCACCGTGGTCACCGGCATCGCCGGGGTGCGCGACATCGGCAAGGTCGGCCGCGTCGCCGGCAAGGCGATGCTCTACTTCCTGGTCTTCTCCACCCTGGCGCTGATCGTCGGGCTGATCGTGGCCAACATCGTGCAGCCCGGCGCCGGGCTGAACGTGGACCCCGCCACGCTCGACCCCAAGGCCGTCTCCGGCTACGCCGCCAAGGCGCACGAGACGACGCTGGTCGGCTTCCTGACCAACATCATCCCCGCCTCGCCGGTAGCCGCCTTCGTCTCGGGCGACATTCTGCAGGTGCTGTTCTTCTCGGTGCTGTTCGGCATCGCCCTCGCCTCGGTGGGCGACAAGGCGGAGCCGGTCATGGCCGTGCTGCACTCCGCCTCGGCCGGCATGTTCAAGCTGGTGGCCATCCTGATGAAGGCCGCGCCGATCGGCGCCTTCGGCGCCATGGCCTTCACCATCGGCCGCTACGGCATCGGCTCCATTGCCAGCCTGGCGCTGCTGATCGCCACCTTCTACCTCACGGCGCTGATTTTCGTGCTGGTCGTGCTGGGGGCGGTCGCCCGCTACAACGGCTTCTCGATCCTGGCGCTGATCCGCTACATCAAGGAGGAACTGCTGCTGGTGCTCGGCACCTCCTCCTCCGAGGCGGCGCTGCCGACGCTGATGGAGAAGATGGAGCGCGCCGGCTGCCGCAAGTCGGTGGTGGGGCTCGTGGTGCCCACCGGCTACAGCTTCAACCTGGACGGCACCAACATCTACATGACCATGGCGGCGCTGTTCATCGCTCAGGCCACGGGCATCGAGCTGAGCCTGTGGGACCAGGTGCTGCTGCTGCTGGTGGCCATGCTCTCCTCGAAGGGCGCGGCGGGCATCACCGGCGCGGGCTTCATCACCCTGGCCGCCACCCTCTCGGTGGTGCCGGCGGTGCCGGTGGCCGGCATGGCGCTGATCCTCGGCATCGACCGCTTCATGTCCGAGTGCCGGGCGCTGACCAACCTGGTGGGCAATGCGGTGGCCTGCATCGTCGTCGCCCGCTGGGAAGGCGAGCTGGACCAGAAGCAGCTGCGCCTGGCGCTCAGCGGCAAGGCGCTGCCGGAGGCGCCGGAGGCCATCGGGCTGGCGCAGCCGGCCGAGTGACGCGCCGCGCGCGCCGGGGCGACCAGCCCCGGACCGCGCCGGAGGCCGGCCGGGGGAGCATCCGCTTCCCCGGCCTTTTTTGCGCCGCTGCCCGGCGGCCCCGCCGCTTGTGGCCGGCCCGCGGCCGCCGCAACATGCCGGCCCGCCACGGCCTGCCCGCCGTGGCCTGCCCGCCGGATTGCCAAGGGAGTTCCACCCGTGCCGGAGACCACCGCGACGGACCTGCCCCGGCAGGCCGCCGCCGCCCTGGAACGGCTGCGCCTCGCCACGCCGCTGGTCCACAACATCACCAATGTCGTCGTCGCCAATGTCACGGCCAATGCCCTGCTGGCGGTGGGCGCCTCGCCGGCCATGGTGCAGGCGGAGGAGGAGGTGGCCGATTTCGCCCCCCACGCCGCCGCGCTGGTGGTGAATATCGGCACCCTCACCGCGCCGCAGCTGCGGGCCATGCGCCGCGCCGTCCCGGCGGCGCGGGCGGCGGGCGTGCCGTGGGTCCTCGACCCCGTGGCGGCCGGCGCCACCCCGTTCCGGCTGGCGGCGGCGCAGGAGATGGCGGCGCTGCGCCCCGCCGTGCTGCGCGGCAACGCCTCCGAGATCCTGGCCGTGGCCGGCGAGGCCGGCCTCGCCTCCCGCGGCGTCGACAGCGCGCATCCCACGGCGATGGCGCACGCGGCGGCGGCGCGGCTGGCGCGCGCGCTCGGCATCACGGTCGCCGTCACCGGGGCGGTGGATCATGTCACCGACGGGGAGAGGGCCGTCGCGGTGGCCAATGGCCACCCATTGCTCACCCGCGTCACCGGCATGGGCTGCACCGCGACGGCGCTGATCGGCGCCTTCCTGGGCGCCGGGCTGCCGGGGATGGCGGCGGCGGTGGCCGGGCTGGCCACGCTGGGCGTGGCGGCCGAGCGGGCGGCGGGGCAGGCGTGTGGCCCCGGCAGCTTCCAGGTCGCGCTGCTCGACGCGCTGCATGCGCTGGAGGCACCGGCCCTGGCCGCCTCCGCCCGCCTGGCCCCGGCGCCCGCCGGAGGCTGACCAGGGGGCGGCGCGGCGGCGCCTTGCCTCAGCCCGGGCGGCCCACCAGGGCGATCACCGCCTCGATCACCTCGCCGATGATGAAGGGCTTCTCGAAGATGCGGGCGAACAAATGTCCGCTCTCGCGGGCGAGGTCGGCATGCGCGCCGCTCATCAGGATGATCGGCATGCCGGTGCCAAGGCGGCCCCGGATCGCCTGGGCGAACTCCACGCCGTTCATGACCGGCATCATGTAGTCGGTGATGACGAGATCGGGGCGCTCGCGGTCCAGCACGTCCAGCCCCTTCCTGCCGTTGCTGGCACGGACCACCATGAACCCTTCATCCTCCAGGGCGAAGGCGAGCACGTCCGTGATGAGGAACTCGTCGTCCGCGACCAAGATCGTTGTCATGATGTGGTACCGCTCTGAACGCTCGCGCGGTCAGCTCCCCTTCTTCGTAGGGGAGCCGGAAAGCACCATGGACATCTTCTCGAAGCTCGGCTTGAGGAGGATGCCATCGCTGGTGATGGTGACGTCGCGCAGGGAGGGGTCGTAGTCGCTGTCGCGCACCTTCAGGATGGTCAGCACCCGCCTCACATCCGCTTCCACCTCGACGAAACGGAGCATCAGCAGATTGTCCATGAGGCTGGAGAGTTCCGGCGCCGGCGCATTGATCTCCGCTCCGAACAGGCCGCGCATCTCCCATGTGGACACGGTGGTGACGCCGCGTTCGCGCAACTCGTTGGTCAGGGCCGTGTAGAAGTCGATCAGCCGGTCCGGGCGGGCGGCGGCGCGGGCCATGCCGCTCAGGCTGTCGATCATCACGCGCCGCACCTTGCGCCGTTCGACGGCCCCGAGCAGCTGATGGCCCAGCCGGTCCAGGGACCGCTGCGAGGCAGGCTGCCAGATGATCTCGACCGCGCCGGAGGCGACCAGGCCGCGCAGGTCGATGCCCAGGTTGGCGGCCTTCAGGCAGAGGCGCTCCGGCGTCTCGTAGAAGCCGAACAGCAGCCCCGGCTCCTCCGGCGTGCAGCGTGACAGGAAATGCAGGCCGAGCGAGGTCTTGCCGCTGCCCGAAGGCCCCAGCACCAGGGTGATGGAGGCAGGCGGCAGGCCGCCGCCCAGCATCTCGTCCATCACCGGGATGCCGCTGCTCTCCCGCGCCACGCTCACCGGCTCCTGCGAGGCGATCTGCCCCCAGACGGTCTCCAGCCTGGGATATACCACGACGCCCTGGCTGTTGATCTCGAACTCGTGCAGGCCGGCAAGGGCGCCGCTGCCGCGGGTCTTGCGCAGGTGGATGCGGCGCAGGGAGCGGCTGCCGACCAGCTCCTCCCCCAGCTCGATCACCCCGTCCACCATGGTGTGCTCCGGGCTGCCATCATCCAGCCGGGCGCTGGTGAGGAACAGCACGGTGCAGCCGGCGAAGGCGGCATGGCCCTGCAGCTCCGCGATGAAGCGCTTGGTGTCGAGCTGCGTCTCGGCGCGGGAACGGGCGTTGAGCACCCCGTCCACCACCATCACCGAGGCCTTCTGCCGGCTGATCTCGCGCCGCAGCAGCTTGACCACCTCGTCCAGCCCCTCATTCTCCAGCGTGTCGAAGGCGCTGACGAACTGCATCTCCGCGCCCACCCGGTCCCGCCGGAAGAAGCTCAGCGTCGACAGGAACTGGAACAGCCGCTCATGCGTCTCGGAGAGCAGGGTGGCGAACAGGACGCGCCCGCCGCGGCTGGCGTGGTGGAAGGCGATCTGGCTGGCGAAGATGGTCTTCCCGGAGCCGGGACGCCCCTGGATGATATAGGATGAGCCGGCGACCAGCCCGCCCTTCAGCAGGATATCGAGGCCGGCGATCCCACTTTCGATCCGGGGAAGTTGTTCCATGGGGTTCGCCTTGCTGAGAGTCCGGAGGGCGGATCATTCGCGAAACGGATGGGATATGATCCTCTGGAACCGCCCGGGCGCGACCACGGCCCGGTCCTCTGGACCATGCCCGGCCAGTGCGGTGATGCTCCGTCCCTTCAACGGACATTCGCGCGTGACGTCAAGACCACGCTTCTGGCTCTCGCCCTGGGAAAAAGCGGCCGCGGCGGGCTGCGTGGCCCGCCGCGGCAGGCCGGCACGGAGGAAAGCGCCCGTGCCGGTTCCCGAACTGTTTACAAACGGTGGGCGCTGCCGGGCGCGCGGCCCGCAGGCGGAGCCGCCACATGGCTGCCGCCCACGGCCAGCCTTCAGGCCGCCTGCTTCACCGCCAGCGGGTTGATGGCGGAATTCGCCATCTCGTTCAGCAGGCTGTCGGTCTCCTTCTCCTCCGCCAGCGTCGCCTCGATCAGCCCCAGCACCTCCTTGTCGCCGCGGGCCTTGGCCCAGGCCAGCAACGTGCCGTAGCGCGCCATCTCGTAGTGCTCCACCGCCTGGGCGGAGGCGATCAGCCCCGCATCCAGCACCGGGCCGGGCCCCTGCGCGCTCTCGATCAGCTCCTCGCATTCCTCGACCAGGCCGTTGATGGCCTCGCAGGTCACGCCCTGGGCGCGCTTGCCGAGCGCCTCGAAGACCTGCTGCAGGCGCTCGATCTGGCCCTGGGTCTGCTCGCGGTGCTTGAGGAAGGCGGCCTTCAGCGCCTCGTCCTGGGCGACTTTCGCCATCTTCGGCAGCGCCTTCAGGATCTGCCGTTCAGCGTAGTAGACATCCTTCAGCGTGTGCAGGAAGAGGTCGTCCAACGTCTTGATAGTGGCCATGTCTGATCTCCTGATTGACGCCGCGCCCGTGGCGGGGCGCAGCGCGATGTCGCCAGGGCCAGAACATCCGGGCGGGGGGCAAGGTTCCCGCCTTCGTGCAACCTCATCCCCCGTTCAGGGCTTGCAACGAGAGGTTCATAACAAAGGAGGCCCGCTCCATGGCCGACACATCAGGATATCGCTCGGTGCGCCCGCACAATGTCGGCCCGCACGACGTGCAGAAGGATGAGAAAACCGAGGCGACGACGCGGCGGCAGCCGGAGAAGGCCTACAACACCGAGGTCGCGGAACAGGCCGCCATCACCGGTGCCAACCGGCCGGAGCAGTCCAAGAAGGACTGAGCCGCGCGGTCTGGTTCGTTTCCCCCGCACCGCCCGCCGCGCCCGGCAGGGGGGGCGGGCAAGGTTGCGCCGCGGCGCGCTTGTGTCCAAGCTCGCCGCAGAACAACCTGGAGGAAACGAACTTGGTGCGACACCTGCTGGGCCGCCGCGGCCTGCTGGCGGCCCCGGCCCTGCTTCTGGCCCGGCCGGGCCTTGCGCAGCCATCCTGGCCGACACGGGCAATCTCGATCGTCACCGGCTACGCCCCCGGCGGCCTGACCGACGTGACCACCCGCGCTATCGCACAGCGCATGGAGCGCGACCTGGGGCAGCCCATCGTGGTCGAGAACCGGGTCGGGGGAGCGACCTCGGTGGCTTCCACCCATGTCGCCCAGGCCGCGCCCGACGGGTACACCCTGCTGATGGGCGCATCCTCCCTGGCCATCAACCCGGCCCTGCAGCCTGACCTGACGCCGCGCGAGCCGATGCGGGAGCTGCTGCCGCTCGGCCTTGCCTACCGCACCGCCTTTGTCCTGCACGTGCATCCCAGCCTGCCCGTGAAGTCGGTGCCGGAGCTGATCGCCTATGCGAAGGCCAATCCCGGCAAGCTGAACTTCGGCAGCAGCGGCACGGGCGCGGTCAACCACCTGGCGCTGGAACTGCTCCGGCAGCAGGCGGGCATCGACGTGCTGCACGTGCCCTATCGTGGCGGCGTGCCGGCGCTGACCGACCTGCGGACCAACCGGATCCAAGCGATGTTCCAGGCGGCGCTGGAGGCCCTGCCGGTGGTGCAGGAAGGCATCACCCGCGCCATCGCCGTCAGCAGCAAGGAGAGGATGCCGCTCTTCCCCGACGTGCCGCCGGTGGCCGACACCCTACCGGGCTTCGAGGCGGTGTTCTGGCAGGGGCTGTTCGCGCCGCGCGGCCTGCCGGCGCCGATCGCGCAGCGCCTGACCGAAACGCTGCGCAACGCCACGGAGGACCAGGACCTGCGCGCCCGCATGGCGGCACAGGGTGTCGCCATCGAAACCGGGGATGGCGAGGCCATGCGCCGCATCCTGGCCGAGGACACCAGGCTGTGGGGAGAGCTGATACGGCGCGGCAACATCCGCCCGGAATAACGCCGTTCAGCCTGCCTTCCGGTGCAACCGGTGCAACCCGCCGGCCTCCCGGAGCTTCTTGACCCATCGGGCCGATCCGGCGCGGCAGGGAAAGCCTGCCGCGCGGCGGCCAAAACCCGAGCGGAACAGGGCGCAGCGCCATGGGCATTATCTGGACCATCATCATCGGCTTCCTCGCGGGCCTCGTCGCGAAGTGGATCATGCCGGGCGACAAGGAGCCGAGCGGGTTCATCCTGACCACGCTGCTGGGCATCATCGGCGCCTTCGTCGCTTCCTATCTCGGCCAGGCGGTCGGCTGGTACCGTGCGGGAGAAGGAGCGGGCTTCATCGGCGCCGTGGTCGGGGCCATCATCGTGCTGGCCATCTACGGCATGGTGGCGCGCCGCCGCGCCTGAGGCCGGAGACCATGCGGAAAGCCCGGGGAAAGCGATTTCCCCGGGCTTTTTTCATGCGGTGGCCTCAACTGGTGTGGCCGTCGATCGCCGCCTTCATCGGGCAGTAGCCCTGCGTGCCGCGCCAGGCGAGATAGGCCCCGGCGCCGAGCGCCACAATGTTGAGCAGGAAATTGGGCCGCGGCTTGGTGCCGGCGGCCGCCAGCGCCAGCCCGCCCACGACATACATCGCCTGTTCGGCAACGCTGAGATTGCCGCGCTGCTGCGACTGCGCGGGGCTGTAATACTCGCGGGAGTGGGGGACCGGGTTCATGCGTGTTCTCCTTGCTGACCGCCAGGAGAACACCCGGACCGGCGCGGGAGTTCCACCCGCGCCGGCCGCACCCTCTCAGGCGCGCCTGATGTTCCACATGATGGCGAAGCCCGGCACGCGCCCCTGCAGGTTGCGGTTGATCGCCGTCATCGACTTGTAGGCGCCGACGGGGATGTAGGGCACCTCGTCCATCACCACGCGCTGCATCTCCTCGGCGAGGCTTTTCTGCGCCGCGAGGTCGGGCGCCAGGAACCAGCGGTCGCGCAGCTCCTCCAGCTTCGGGATGTCCGGCCAGCCCGGCCAGGCCGCCGTGCCGTTGCCGCGCAGCGGGAAATGCGCCGCCGGGTCGACGAAGTCGAAGGAGGAGAAGGCGGTGAACAGCATGCTCCAGCCGCCCTTGTCCACCGGCTCGCGCGAGGTGCGGCGCTGCACCACCGTGCCCCAGTCGCTGAAGGCGATGTCGGCGTTCATGCCGAGCCGCCGGACCAGGTCGGCGCCGACCTGCGACATGGCGGAGGGCGCCAGGATGTCGGTGGGGCCGATCAGCCGCATCAGCTGGTCGGTGTAGCCGGCCTCCTTCAGCAGCGCCTTGGCGCGGTCGATGCTGCGCGGCCCCATCAGCGGCTCCAGCCCCGCCTTGGTGGCGAGCGGCGTGCCGGGGGTGAAGACGCCCACCTCGTCGAAGAAGAGCGAGGGGTCGGGGCCCACCACCGCACTCATGAAGTCCGACTGGCTGATGGCCGGCAGCAGCGCCTGCCGCACCTTCTTGTCGTTGAACGGCGCGTGCAGGTGGTTGACGCGCAGGATGCCGACCAGCGGCAGCGGGTCGATCGCCTCGATGGAGAGCTGGCGGCTGCGCTTCAGCAGCTCCTGGATCTCCGGCGGCGGCTGCTCGAACCAGTCGATCTCGCCCGTCTGCAAGGCGGCCGCTGCGGTGGAGGCGTCGGTGATGATGTGCCACTCGACGCGGTCGAAATGCACCTGCTTCGGCCCCGCCGTCAGGCTGGGCTGGCCCACCGGCGTCGGGCTGTAGTCGGCGTTGCGCTCATAGACCACCATGCTGCCCGAGTTGAACTCGTCCGCCTTGAAGCGGAACGGGCCGCAGCCGGTGGTGTCGCGGATCTGGGTGAAGGCGTCGGTCTTGGCCAGCCGCTCGGGGATGATGAAGGCCGGGCTGTTGCTGACCTGCGCCAGCGCCGCCTTCAGCATGGGGAAGCGCTGCTTCAGCCGGAACACCAGCCGCCGGTCGTCCTGCGCCGAGACCTCCTCGACGAAGGTGGCGAGCTTCTGGCCGATGGGGCTGCGCTTCATCCAGCGCTGCAGGCTGGCCACGGCGTCCTGCGCCCGCACCTTCTCGCCATCGTGGAAGCGCGGCCCGTCGCGCAGGGTGATGACGACGCGCCTTCCGTCCTCCTCCTCCACCATCCCCTCGGCCAGCTGCGGCTGCGGGTTGAACTGCCCGTCCATGCCGAACAGCGTGTCGTGGATCATGTAGGCGTGGTTGCGGGTGATGTTGGCCGTCGTCCAGACCGGGTCGAGGCTGGTCAGGTTGGCCTGCGGCACCAGCTTCAGCACCCGGTTGCGCGCCGGCTGCGCGATGGCGACGCGCGAGAGCGGCGGGGCGGCCACCCCGGCGGCGAGGCCGGCGGCGGCGCCCGCCAGAAGTCCGCGGCGTTGCAAGGTCATGTGCTTCCCCTCCTGTCGTTCATGCGTCCCGGGGCGCATCAGACAGGAGGGCGGCACGCTCCGCAACCCGTGAGCGGCGTTTCCGGCCTCAGCCCGGCGGATGATAGGCGGCGGCGCCGAGCAGCCCGGCATGCGGGCGCACCACCTGCCAGACGGGAATGCCGGACAGGTAGCCGTCGAAGCGCCCCTTGGCGAGGAAGGCGGCGGCCAGCGCCTCCCGGTCCAGCAGCGGGCCGAGGTTGCGGCACAGCCCGCCGGTCAGGAACACGCCGCCCTCCGTCAGCAGCGTCAGCGCCAGGTCGCCCGCCGCCGCGCCGAGCATGGCGGAGAACAGGCCGAGCGCCCGGCGGCAGATGGCGCACTCGCCGCTCGCGGCGCGGCGGCTGACGTCGGCCGGCTCGCGCAGGGGCAGGTCCTGGCCCGCCATCTCCCCCAGGGCGAGGGCGATGTGCAGCAGGCCGGGGCCGGAGAGCAGCCGCTCCACCGAGACATGCCCGCCATGGCGGAGGCGCAGCCGGCGCAGGATCTCGTCCTGCGTCTCGTCCTGCGGCGAGAAGGAGGCATGGCCGCCCTCGCTGGGCAGGATGCGGGGCGGCCGGCCCGGCTCGCGCAGCACGAAGGCGACGCCGAGGCCGGTGCCCGGCCCCAGCACCACGGCCGCGCCGCCCGTTTTCGCGTCGCCCGGCTTCGTGCTGCCCGGTTTTGCGCTACCGGGGCGCAGCTCCACCAGGTCCTGCGGGCCCAGCACCGTCACGGCGGCGGCCTGCGCCACGAAGTCGTTGATCACGGTCAGGCGCTCCAGCCCCAGCGCCTTTTTCGCCGCGGCGACGGAGAAGCGCCAGGGGCTGTTGGTGAAGGCCACGGCATCGCCCAGCACCGGCGTGGCCACGGCCAGCACCGCCTCCGTCACCGCCGCGCGCTCCGCCGCCGGAAGGGCCGCGAGATAGGCCTGCGCCGCCTCGACCAGCCCGACATGCTCGGCCACCACCAGCTTGCGCTCCGCGCGCGGCAGGCCATCCGGCCCGTCCGGCGCGCCGCAGAGCGCGAAGCGGGCATGGGTGCCGCCGATATCGCCGACCAGTCTCAGGCTCACAGGCTGTCTCCTTCCATGGGCACGCCGGCGATGCGCCGGCGCAGCGCCGCCACCTCCGCCCGCCCGGGATGCGCCGTTCCTGCGTTGGAGACCGCCGCGGCGCCGGCCGCCACGCCCCAGGCGAAGGCATCGCGCGGCGTGCGGCCGCGGGCCAGCGCCAGGGTCATCGCCGCCAGGAAGCTGTCGCCGGCGCCGACGGCGCCGCGCACCTCCACCTCCAGCGCCGGCAGGCGCAGCGTGCCCTCGGCGGTGGCCAGCATGGCGCCGTCCCGGCCCAGGGTGAGGGCCACCATCTCCACCTTGCCGCTCCGCACCAGCTCCGCCGCCGCCTGCTCCTGCGCCGCCGCCTCGGGCAGCTTGCGGCCGATGAGGGTCTCGAACTCGCCGAGGCTCGGCTTGATCAGGGTGAGGCCGCCCGCCTCCAGCGTGGCGCGCAGCGCGGCGCCGGAGGTGTCCACCACGAAGCGCAGCCCTGCCTCCCGCGCACGGGCCGAGAGGCGGGCGTAGAAATCCTCCGGTACGCCGGGGGCGAGGCTGCCGCTGGCCACCAGCCAGCCCTCGCGCAGCGCCGCCAGCGCCTCCAGCGCCGCCTGCCACTCGGCCTCCGCCACGCGCGGCCCCTCGGCCACGAAGCGGTATTCCTGGCCCGTCGAGCGGTCCAGCACCGTCTGGCTGATGCGGGTGCGGCCGGCGATCGGCACAGTCTGGCGCGGGATGCCGCCCTCGTCGAGCAGCTCCTCCAGGAAGCGGCCGGTGACGCCGCCGGCCAGGATCACCGCCAGTGTCTCGCCGCCCAGCTCGCGCACCACCCGTGCCACATTCACGCCGCCGCCGCCCGGGTCCTGCCGCTCGGCGAAGGTGCGGATCTTGCGGATGGGATGCACCGCCGCCGCCTCGCTCGCCAGGTCGATGGTCGGGTTCAGCGTCAGGGTGGTGATGCGCGGCATGGGCGGGGCACTCCGGCGGTTCGGGCGGGACGGGGGGCGTCTCCGCGCCCCAGGTCCGGAACGCGGCGCCCCCCGCGCGGGGTTGCAGCGGCGGCCGTCAGGCGGGGGCGGGTTCGCGCACCAGCATCACGTCGCAGGGCGCGGCCTGCAGCAGCCAGCCGGCGGTGCTGCCCACCAGCATCTCCATCAGCCGGCTGCGGCCATGGGTGCCCAGCACCAGCAGGTCGATCCCGGCATGGCGCACATAATCCTGCAGCAGCCAGCCGATATTGCCCGGCTCCACCACCGTCTCGACCCGGCCGCGCAGCGCCGGCGGGATGTCGGCATGCGCCAGGAAGGCGCGGCCTTCCGCGGCGGCCGCGGCGGCGGCCTCCTCCCGGCTCGCGGCGCGGCCCAGCAGGGCGGGGAAGGGAGCCTCATAGGCATGGAACAGCGTCAGCGGCAGGGCGGGAAAGAGCGCCGCCGCCACCAGCAGCGCATGGCGCGAGCAGTCGGAGAAATCGGTCGCCACCAGCACGCGGGCATAGGGGGCGCGGGCGCGCTGCCGCACCGCCAGCACCGGCGCGGCGGACTGGCGCACCACCTCCTCCACCGTCGCCCCCGTCAGCAGCCGGCCCAGCGGCTCGGCGCGGGCCAGGCCGGTGACGACCAGCCCCGCCGCCTGCCGCCTGGCCACCGCCAGCACCAGCGCCGCCGGGTCGCCATGGCCGACGACCACCTCCGCCCCGGTGCCGGCCAGCTCCGCCTCCAGCAGGGTGCGGGCCTCGGCATCCGGGTCGCGCGGGCGGCGCCATTCGGGGGCGGTGCCGTCCGGGGCGCGGGGCAGCACGATGTCGATCGATTCCAGCGCGTGCACCGCGACCAGCCGCGCCCCCCACTGCCCCGCCAGCTGCACCGCGCGGTCCTGCGCGCGGTCGCAGCGCGCGCTCAGATCCGTGGCCAGCAGCACCGTCTCCGGCGCCTGCCTCGGAATGGCCATGCGGCGCTCCTCTCTTCCAGACCGTGCGCTCCGGTGCGCAGCCCCTGGATCAGATGGAGATATCGCAGACCTGTCAACAGCCTGGGCCCCGCACCCGCCGGCACGGGGCGGCCGGCGCGAGGGGGGGTGACGCTGCCCCTGTGGCGGGCACGACATCGCCGCCATGCAGGACATCGCTGCATTCCCGGCCGCGCTCCGGGGTGAGACCGCCCCGCCTCGGCCGCCGCTCTGGCTGCTGGTGCTGATCACCACCTCCGGCACGCTCGGCAGCCACATCTTGGTGCCGGCCCTGCCGCGGGCGGCGGCGGGGCTCCATGGCTGCAGCCAGATGGCGTTGGGCGCGCTGTGCGCGGCGCTCGCCGGCCATCGGCCCCGGCCCCGCCCTGGCGGCGGCCGCCGGCTTCGTGGCCTTCCTCGGCGCCCTTGCGGGCGGAGCGGCGGGGCCGGGCCATGGAGATGTGACCCTTGCCAGCCGGGGCGGCCCGCGCGACACCACCGGCCGGAACAGCGGGAGGCCCCAGCATGGACGAAGTGGACCGGCGCATCCTCGGCCTGCTGCAGGAGGACGCCACGCTTTCCGTGGCGCAGCTCGCCGACCGCGTCGGGCTTTCCGCCACGCCCTGCTGGAAGCGGGTGCAGAAGCTGGAGGCGCAGGGGGTGATCACCCGCCGCGTGGCGCTGGTGGCGCCGGAGGCGGTGGGCCTCGGCCTCAGCGTGTTCGTGGCCATCGAGGCGGGGGACCACACGCCGGACTGGCTCGCCCGCTTCAACGCCGCCGTCTCCGCCATGCCGGAGGTGATGGAGGTCTACCGCATGGCCGGCGAGGTGGACTACATGCTGCGCGTGGCGGTGGCCGACATGGCCGCCTTCGACGGCTTCTACAAGCGCCTGATCAACGCGGTGCCGCTGCGCAACGTCACCTCGCGCTTCGCCATGGAGCGCATCAAGCACACCACCGCCTACCCGCTGAACGGCCCCGCCTTCCGCGACCGCACGGCGCCGCCGGCGGCCGAGGAATAGCATTCCCCGCAACGCCCCGGCGGCGGGACGGGCATGCTCCCGCGGGCGGCAACTTTGGGAAACACAACTCTTTCCCGCCGCCGGCGGCGGTCCTAGCTTTCCGGCGATGATTCAGCACCCGATCAACCCGCCGCCGCGCCCCGTCGCTCCGGGCCGAATGCCCGGCCGCCGCCGCGCCGCGCGCTGTCGGGGCTGAGCCGGCCCCCGCCACCTCGCCTACGCAACACGATCCCGCCTGCCGACGGCCCCACCCGGGCCGCGAAGGAGCCAGCATGTCCGACACCCAGGCGGTTCCCGCGCCGCGTGGCCTCCTGCCCGGCGCCGCCGCCGGCCTCCGCCGCCCCACCCTGCGCCGTTCCGCGCTGCCGCCGAAGCTGCGCCGCTTCCTCTCGCCGCTGGTGCTGGTGCTGCTGTGGCAGGCGGCCTCGATGGCCGGGCTGATCGCGCCCCGCACCCTGGCCGCGCCCACCGCCATCCTGGCCAGCGCCTGGGAGCTGACCCTCTCGGGCGAGCTGCCCTCCCACCTGCTGGTCTCGCTCGGCCGGGTGCTGTCCGGGCTCGGCATCGGCCTCTCCGCCGGCATCGCCCTGGCGCTGGTCGCCGGCCTCTCGAAGCTGGGCGAGGAGATCGTCGACGCGCCGATGCAGATGCTGCGCACCATGCCCTTCCTGGCGCTGGTGCCGCTGTTCATCCTGTGGTTCGGCATCGGCGAGACGCCGAAGATCGCGCTGGTGGCGCTCGGCGCCGCCTTCCCGGTCTACCTCACGCTGTTCTCCGGCATCCGCGGCGTGGAGCCCAAGCTGGTGGAGGCGGGGCGCATCTTCGGCCTCGACCGGCGCGGGCTGATACGCCACGTCATCCTGCCCGGCGCGCTGCCCTCTGCGCTGGTCGGGCTGCGCTACGCGCTGGGCAGCGCCTGGCTCAGCCTCGTCATCGCCGAGCAGATCAACGCGACCGCCGGCATCGGCTTCCTGGTCAACGACGCGCGCGAGTTCCTGCGCACCGACGTCATCGTGGTGGGGCTGCTGGTCTATGCGCTGCTCGGCCTCGGCGCCGATGCGCTGGTCCGCCTCGTCGAGCGCCGGGCGCTGGCCTGGCGCCCCAGCCTGGTGAAGGAGTGACCGCCGCCATGGCGCCGCAGAACAACAATGCCGCCCCGCTCCGCGTCCGCAACCTGACCCGCCGCTTCGGCGAGAACACGGTGCTGCACGGGCTGGACCTCGACCTCGCCCCCGGCAGCTTCACCGCGCTGCTCGGCCGCAGCGGCTCCGGCAAGAGCACCCTGCTGCGCACGCTGGCCGAGCTGGACCCGGCGCCGGAGGGCGCCCGGCTGGAGCTGCCCCGCCCGGTGGCCGTGGCCTTCCAGGAGCCGCGCCTGCTGCCCTGGAAGACGGTGTGGCAGAACGTCTCGCTCGGCCTGCCCGGCCGCGACGCCCGCCCCCGCGCCGAGGCCGCGCTGGAGGAGGTGGGCCTCTCCCACCGCGTCGAGGCCTGGCCCGCCACCCTCTCGGGCGGCGAGGCGCAGCGCACCGCCCTGGCCCGCGCCCTGGTGCGCTCGCCCCGCCTGCTGCTGCTGGACGAGCCCTTCGCGGCGCTCGACGCGCTGACCCGCATCCGCATGCACGCGCTGGTGCTGGAGCTGTGGCGCCGCCACGGCCCCACCACCCTGATCGTGACGCATGACGTGGACGAGGCCGTGCTGCTGGCCGACCGCGTGCTGGTCCTGGAGCACGGGCGCATCGCCGAGGATGTGGCGGTGGAGCTGCCGCGCCCGCGCCGCCATGCCGACCCCGGCTTCGCCGCGCTGCGCCGGCGGCTGCTGGAGGCGCTGGGCGTCTCGCTGGAGGAGGCGGCGTGATGGACGGCCTGGCCCAGCCCGCGCCGCTGGCCGATCTGGTCCGCGCCTTCGCCGCTGGCGCCGCCGCGCATGACCGCGCCGGCAGCTTCCCGCACGAGAATTTCGCGCTGCTGCGCGAGGCCGGGCTGCCCGGCCTGACCGTGCCGCGCCGCTGGGGCGGCGAGGAGGCGGGCCTCGCGCGCTGCACCGCCGTCATCGGCACCCTCGCCGAGGGATGCCCGGCCACCGCGCTGGTGCTGGCCATGCAGCTCATCCAGCTCCGCACCCTGCTGGCCGACCCCGCCTGGCCCGAGGCGCTGCGCGCCCGGCTGGCGCGCGAGGCGGTGGAGGAGGGTGCGCTGTTCAACGCGCTGCGGGTGGAGCCTGAGCTCGGCACCCCCGCCCGCGGCGGCCTGCCCGCCACCATCCTGCGCCGCTCGCCGGAAGGCTGGCGCCTCTCGGGCCGCAAGATCTACTCGACCGGCGCGCCGGCGCTGCGCTGGATGCTGGTCTGGGCCCGCACGGACGAGGCCAGCCCGCGCACCGGCCTGGCGCTGGTCGAGGCCGGCACCCCCGGCCTGCGGATCGAGGAAAGCTGGGACCAGGCGGGGCTGCGCGCCTCGGGCAGCCACGACGTGGTGTTCGAGGAGGTGGCCCTGCCGCTGGCCCAGGCGCCGGACCTGCGCCCGCCGGCCGACTGGGCACGCCCGGATGCCGCCGTGGCGGCCTGGAACACCCTGCCCATCGCCGCGCTCTACACCGGCGTGGCCCGCGCGGCGCGCGACTGGCTGGTGCGGTTCCTGCGCGATCGCGTGCCAGGCAGCCTCGGCGCGCCGCTCGCCACCCTGCCGCGGATGCAGGAGGCGGTGGGCCGCATCGAGGCGCTGCTGCTGGCCAATGACCGGATCATCGCCTCGGCCGCTGCCGCCCAGGATGCGGGGGAGGGGCCTTCCGCCGCCGAGAGCGGGCTGATCAAGACGCTCGCCGCCGAGAACGCCATCCAGGTGGTGCAGGAGGCCGTGGCGCTCTGCGGCAACCATGCGCTCGCCCGCGCCAATCCGCTGGAGCGGCACCTGCGCGACGTGCTCTGCGCCCGCATCCACACGCCCCAGCCCGACGCCGCCCACACCCTCGCCGGGCGCCTCGCCCTCGGCCTGGCCTGAACACCGGAGGACCGCCATGAGCCATCCGCTCGAATTCATCGGCATGATCCAGCCGCGCCAGCAGTCGGAAATCCACCCGGCCAGCGGCCCGGCCATTGACCCCGGCTATCTGCGCGCCTCCGCCCAGGCGCATGACCAGGGCGGCTTCGACCGCATCCTGATCGGCTGGTACAGCAACGGGCCGGACGGGCTGCAGCTCGCCACCCATGCCGCCGCGCACACCGAGAAGGTGGGCTTCCTCGTTGCCCACCGCCCCGGCTTCCAGGCGCCGAGCACGGCGGCCCGCGCCTTCGCCACGCTCGACCAGCTCAGCGGCGGCCGTGCCGCGCTGCACGCCATCTCGGGCGGCGACGACACCGACCAGGCGCGCGACGGCGACTGGCTGAACAAGGATGACCGCTACGCCCGCACGGACGAGTATCTCTCCATCCTGAAGGCCATCTGGACCGCCAAGGGTCCGGTGGACCACGAGGGGGAGTACTACCGCATCAAGGGTGCCTCGCCCGAGGTGCGGAGCGTGCAGCAGCCGCGCATCCCGCTCTATTTCGGCGGCGCCTCCGAGGCGGCGCTGCGCGTGGCCGGCCGCCACGCCGATGTCTATGCCCTCTGGGGCGAGACCCGCGCCCAGGTGCGCGAGATCGTGGCGCGGGTGCGGGCCGAGGCGGCGAAGCACGGGCGCGAGAAGGAGGTGCGCTTCAGCCTCTCCTTCCGCCCGATCCTGGCGGAGACGGAGAGCGCGGCCTGGGAGAAGGCGGAGCGCATCCTGCACCGCATCCGCCAGGTACGCGGCCAGGCGGCGCTCGGTGCCGGCGGTACGGCGCCGCAGAATGCCGGCTCGCAGCGCCTGCTGGACGCCGCCGCGCTGGGCGACCGGCCGGAGGGGCGCCTCTACACCGCCATCGCGCGGGAGACCGGGGCGCGGGGCAACACCACCGCCCTCGTCGGCACGCCGGAGCAGGTGGCGGAAGCCTTCCTCGAATACCACGAGCTCGGCGTCTCCACCTTCCTCATCCGCGGCTTCGACCCGTTGGAGGATGCGGTGGAATACGGCCGCTCCCTGCTGCCCGCCACGCGCCGCCTGCTGGCGGAGCGGCTGAAGAAGAAGGACCTCGCGGCATGAGCCTGCACCTGAACCGCCGCGCCCTGCTGCTGGGCGCCGCCGCGCTGGCGGCGCCGCTGGCCGCCCCCCGCCTCCTCCGCGCCCAGTCCCCGCTGCGCGTCGGCGACCAGCGCGGCAATGCCCGCGCGGTGATGGAGGCCGCCGGCGTGCTGAAGGACCTTGAGGGCCTCATCACCTGGAGCGAATTTCCCGCCGCCGCGCCGCTGGTGGAGGCGCTGAACGCCGGCGCCATCGACACCGGGCTGGTGGGGGACGCGCCCTTCACCTTCGGCGCCGCCGCCGGCGTGCCGGCCAAGGCCATCGCCGCCACGCGGCAGAAGCAGGACGGGCTGGCCATCCTGGTGCCGAAGGACAGCCCCGCACGCTCCTTCGCCGACCTGAAGGGCAAGCGCATCGCCACGGGGCGCGGCTCGATCGGCCACCAGCTGGTGCTGGCGGCGCTGGAGGCGAACAAGCTGCCGCAGGATGCCGTGACCTTCGTCTTCCTGCTGCCTTCGGATGCCAAGGCGGCCTACAGCAGCGGCGCGGTCGAGGCCTGGTCCACCTGGGAGCCCTATGTCTCGCAGGAGGAGGTGCTGGCCGGCTCCCGCCGGGTGCAGGACGGCAACGGCATCACCCCCGGCCTCAGCTTCCAGGCGGCGCGGGACGACGCCATCGCCGCCCGCCGTCCGGAGCTGGAGGATTTCGTCCGCCGCCTCGCCCGGGCGCGGGCCTGGGCCAATGGGAACATCCCGGCCTATGCGAAGAGCTGGTCCGAGCTGATGAAGGTGCCGGAGCCGGTGGCCCTGCAATGGTTCGAGCGCGCCCGCACCCGCGTGGTGCCGATCGACGACGCGGTGGTGGCGGACGAGCAGGGGAATATCGATCTTTATACCCGCGCGGGGCTGGTGCGCCGGCGGGTTCGCGCCGAGGATATCCTCGACCGGAGCTTCGCGGCGGCGATCGCCGCGGGTAACGCGGCGGCATAACACCTGCCGCGGGCAACGCGGCGGCCTGAGACCCGCCGCCGGATCGAGAGGGAGCCAGACACCATGCCGCATGACGGCCACGACCACAGCCATGACGTCCCCGAGGATGGCTGGAAGCACAGCGGCGTCCGGGTGATCCCGGGCGACAGCCTGGACACCAACACCGCCAGCACGCCGGGCATGAACCGCGCCGCCGCCATCAACGCGGCGCGCGTGGGCGCGCAGAAGATCTGGGCTGGCACGGTTCACATCCATGCCAACGCCAAGACCGGCGCGCACCACCACGGCCCGCTGGAGAGCGTGATCTACGTGGTCAAGGGCCGCGCCCGGATGCGCTGGGGCGAGAAGCTGGAATTCGTGGCCGAGGCCGGCCCGGGCGACTTCATCTACGTGCCGCCCTATGTGCCGCACCAGGAGATCAACGCCTCCACCGACGAGACGCTGGAATGCGTGCTGGTGCGCTCGGACAACGAGGCGGTGGTGGTGAACCTCGACATCGAGCCGGCGGAGAAGCCGGAGAACGTCCCCTGGATCGACCCGATCCACAAGCATCCCTGAGGCTGCGCGCAGCGGACGGGAAAGGGCCGGGGCGGGGACGCCCCGGCCCTTTCCGCATTCAGCTCCCCAGGATTCAGCTTCCCAGGGCGATGGCCTTGCGCGCCATCTCCCGCGCGCCGTCCCGCGTGCGGGCGGCGCCGACGAAGCGGCGCAGATGCGTGAACACCGCATCCGGCACGCCACTCGCCTCGGCCAGCGCCGCGTCCTGCAGCCCGGCCCAGGCCTCCGGCAGCGGCAGGCGCTGGGCGAAGGAGCCCGGCTCGGGCGGCATGGCATCGACCATCCAGTTGCCGTTCGAGGCGGGGTAGAGGGCGAAGAGCACCGGCAGGTTGTGGGTGAAGACGGCGCCCTTCCAGGGCATGCCGCGCTCCAGCTCCAGCACGCGCTGGTCGGCGGAGCGGGCATGGGCGGCCAGCACCTCGGCATCGGCCGCCATGCGGCCGCGCAGCACCTCCACCCGGCGGCGCAGCACGCCCTCGGCCAGGGCGGCGGCTTCCAGGAAGGCGGCATCGGCCGCGGCGTCGCCGCCCGCGGAATCCCAGCCCGGGTTGAAGTCGCCGACGAGAGCGGCGAGGCCCAGCACGTCCCGCTCCGGCGCCGTGCCGTTGTCGATCTCGTCGATGCGGCGGACCACCGCCTGGTCGATCTCGGCGGCGATGGCGGCGGCGAGGCCGGCGGCCTCCGGCGGCAGGATCGCCCGCACGGCGGCATGGCCATGGGTCTGCCAGATCAGCCCGGCGGCGCTGTAGGGGGTGCCATCGGCGCGGGTGGGGGCGCCGCGCTGGTGATGGTCGAAGCGCCGGGCCTCGGCATCGTAGCGGGCGCCGACATCCCAGACGATATCCGCCGCGGCGATGAGGGCGGCGTCCCGCGTGCGGGTCAGCTCATGGTCCTCGCCCGCCTTGCCCAGCCCCAGCGCCAGGCGCAGCACGCCATAGGCGAAGACCTCGTCGCAATGGAACTTGCCGCTGTGGGTGACGAGGCGGAGGCGGGGCTGGGACATGAGGGTGGATTTCCAGTCGGGAGCGGAGCGGCAGCAGCTACACGCTTCCGCGCCCCGCGTCAGCCCCGCCGCGGCGGTTTGACGCTGGGCCGTGCTTGTCGGACAAGTGGAGGCTCATCCAAGGAGGACGCGGGAATGACCGCCTGCCGCATCGACCACCTGCACCTGCGCAGCCCCGACCCGGAGGCGGCCGCCCGCTTCTACGTCTCGGCGCTGGAGGCACGGGAGACCGGCCGCCAGGACGTCAATGGCGCGCTGCGGATCATGCTGGATCTCGGCGGGCTGATGCTGTTCATCGAGGCCGTGCCGCCCGAGACGCCGAAGCCGCCGCCGGCGCCCTTCCAGGGCATCGAGCATATCGGCCTGACGGTGCCGGACCTGGATGCCGCCATTGCCGAACTGGCGGGGAAGGGCGTGCCGCTCACCTCCGGCCCGCGCGAGGTGCGCCCCGGCCTGCGCATTGCCTTCATCGACGCCCCCGACAAGGTGCGCATCGAGCTGCTGGAACGCCGCGGCTGAACTGACAGAAAAAGATGAGAGGGGTCCGGGGAGAGAATTCCTTCTCTCCCTGGTCTTCCTCAGAAGGCGAGGTCCCTGGCCTCCGGCACCAGCCGGTAGCCCTGGGCGTCCTTCGCCAGCCGGGCGCAGCCCGGGAAATGCACGTGCATCCCCACGAAGCGCTGCCGGTCGGCCGCCACCCGGTCGAAGACGCGGCGCCGTGTCTCGGCGGCCTGGGCCGGGTCCACGTCGAACTGCATGGTCACCTCCGGCCGCGCCACCTGCACTTCCGGCACATGCACGATGTCGCCCCAGATCAGCAGGCTGTCCTCGCCGGAGGCAATCAGGTAGCCGCAATGCCCCGGCGTGTGGCCGGGAAGATGCACGGCGGTGACGCCGGGGAAGATCTCCGCCCCGTCCGCGAACAGGGCCAGCCGGTCGCGGTAGGGCGCGACCTGGGTGCGGGCGGCGGCGAAATAGGGCACGCCCTGGCCGCTGGCGCCGGCGCGGCTGGCGGCGCCGTCATCCTCCCAGTAGGCCAGCTCCGCCGCGTGCATCCCGAGCGTCGCGCCGGGGAAGATGGCCTGGCCCGAGGCATCCGCCAGCGCGTTGGAATGGTCGGGGTGGAGATGGGTCAGCAGCACCGTGTCGATCTCGCCCGGCGCCACGCCGGCGGCGGCGAGGTTGCCGAGCATCTTCCCGGCGCTCGCCTGGAGGCTGCCGCCGCAGCCGGTATCCACCAGCGCCGCCCGCCCGCCCGCGCGGATGAGGAAGGTGTTGACCGAGGTGCGGCGCGGCGTCGGCCGGAAGCTCTCCGTCAGCAGCCGGTCGATCTCCTCCGGCGCGATGTTCTGCAGCACCGCGTTGGAGGCGTTGAGGAAGCCGTCGCTGACGGCGGTGACGACGATCTCGCCGACACGCAGGTGGTGCAGGCCGGGAACCTGCTCGGTGGGAAGCGGGGGCAAGGGGGTGTCGTCCTCTCAGGCCGTCTCGTGGTTCAGCACCAGCCCGGCCTCGTGCCAGGGCATCGAGACCAGCTTGCCGGTGGTGGAGAGGGTGATGTAGGCGGTGCGCCGGTCCGCGCCGCCGAAGCAGATGTTGGTGGGCATCACCTCTGGCATCTTCTCGACATGCAGGATCTGGCCAGCGGGCGAGACGGTGGTGATCTCGCCGCTCACCAGCGTCGCCACGCAGATATTGCCGGCGGCGGTGACGGCCAGGCTGTCCAGCCGCCGGAAGCCGGGGAACTGGCAGACCAGCGTGCCGCCATGCACCACCGGCCAAGGGTTCTTGCGCAGCTTACCGGGGCCGAGGATCTCCCAGGACCAGAGGCGTCCCGTCTCCGTCTCCGCCACGTACAGGGTGCGGCCATCGGGCGAGAGGCCGATGCCGTTGCCGCCGCCGGGGATGGGGTGCGCCGCCTCGACGATGCGCGAGCCATCCGCCGCCGCCCAGTAGACGCCGCCATGGTCGCGGTCCCGCGCCCGCACCTTGCCGAGATCGGTGAACCAGAAGCCGCCCTGGTTGTCGAACACCAGGTCGTTCGGGCCGCGCAGGGGGCGGCCATCGCATTCGGTGTAGAGCACCGTGACCGCGCCCGTGGCGGGGTCGATGCGCTCGATGCGGCCGCCCGAGTAATCCTCGGGCTGGTGCGTGGGGCGCAGGATGCCCGGCTCCTCGTGCCAGCCGAAGCCGCCATTGTTGCAGAGGTAGAGCTGGCCGTCCGGGCCCATCGCCAGGCCGTTCGGGCCGCCGCCGGGGCGGGCGATGACGCTGCGCGTGCCGTCCGGCGCGACGCGGCTGACCACCTGGGCGGCGATCTCCACCAGGGCGATGGAGCCGTCGGGCAGCGCCACGGGGCCCTCGGGGAAGCGCAGCCCCTCGGCCAGAACCTTCAACTCAGACATGTTCGACGTTCCTCAAGCCAGTCAAAGTGCGGGGGAAGGAATTCCCCCGCGCCCCCATCTTCTTTCTGCAAGTTTCAGATCGCGGAGGGGTGGCGGGCCAGCGGCGTCACCTGGATGTCCATGTAGGGGAACAGGGGCAGGCTGCTCAGCAGCGCGTGCAGCGCATCGGCGTCCGGCACGTCGATGATCGAGATGTTGGCGTAGCGGCCAGCCACGCGCCACAGATGCGGCCACTTGCCCTGGCGCTGGAGGTCCTGCGCCACGGCCTTCTCGCGCGCCTTGATGTCATCCGCCTGCGCGGCGGGCATGTCGTGCGGCAGGCGCACTTCCATCTGCACATGAAACAGCATCGCGTCGTCTCCTCAGAACATTTCCATCAGTTTCGCATGGTCGGACAGGTCGGCCGGCACGCCGCGGAAGATGATGCGGCCGGATTTCATCACCGCCACGCGGTCGGAGACCGCGAAGGCCTCGCCCACATTCTGCTCCACCAGCAGGATCGTCATGCCGCTGCGCTGTTGCAGCGCGCGGATCGGCGTCATCAGGTCCTGGAAGGTCTTGGGCGCCAGGCCGATGGAGGGCTCGTCCAGCAGCAGGATGGAAGGGCGGGAGAGCAGCGCGCGGCCGATCGAGACCATCTGCTGCTGCCCGCCCGAGAGGGTGCCGGCGCGCCGCGTCCAGAACTCGCGGATGCGCGGCAGCACCTCCAGCACCTCCTCGGTGCGGCGGGCGCCCTCGGCGGCGTCGAGCCGGGCGGACCACAGCGCCAGCTCGAAATTCTCCCGCACCGCGAGGCCGGGGAAGACGCCGCGCCCCTCGGGCACGAAGGCCACGCCCTCGCGCGCCATCTGGTCCGGGCGCGGCACGATGGTCTGCCCGCGCAGATGGATGCTGCCGCTGTTCGGCGTGAGCAGGCCGAACAGCAGCTTCATCAGCGTCGACTTGCCGGCGCCGTTGTGGCCGACGAGGCAGAGCACCTCGCCCTGCGGCACCTCCAGGTCGAGGCCCGAGAGCACCTCGCGCCCGCCATAGCCGGCGCCGAGGCCGCGCACGGCGAGCGCCGGCGGCGCCGCCTGCGGCTGGAGTGAGGCGCTCATGTGCGGCGCTCCCCGAAATAGATGCCGATCAGCTCCGGATCGCGCAGGATCTCCTGCGGCTCGCCTTCGGCCAGCTTGGCGCCACGGTCGAGGAAGGCGATGCGGTCCGCGAGCTCCGTGACGATGTCGAGGTTGTGCTCGATCAGGCAGATGGTGACGCCCTCCGCCGCCGCCTGCCGCACCAGCGAGACGAAGCGGGCGCGCGAGTTCACGTCGAGCCCCGAGGCCGGCTCGTCGAGCAGCCAGATGCGCGAGCCCGTCGCCAGGATGCGGGCCACCGAGAGGAATTTCCGCTCGGCATAGGCGAGGTCCATGGCCCGCGCCCCGGCCTGCGCGGTGAGGCCGGTCCGCTCCAGCGCCTGGTCCACCGCCGCCTCCCGCGCGCGGCGGGCGGAGCGCCCGCCCGGCTGCCACAGCCAGGCGGTGTGCTCGATGGCGGCGAGCACGTTCTCCCGCACCGTCATGCGGCCGAACAGCCGCAGGTCCTGGAAGCTGCGCGCCACGCCCATGCGGGCGATGTGGTGCGGCGAGCGGCCGCGGATCGAGGCGCCGTCGAGCAGCACCTCGCCGGAATCGGCCTCGATGTTGCCGGTGATGAGGTTGAACAGCGTGGTCTTGCCCGCGCCATTCGGCCCGACCAGCGCGGTGAGCACGCCGGGGCGCAGGTCCATGTCGACCTTCTGCACCGCGGCCAGCCCGCCGAACTTCTTGTCCAGCCCGCGGACGGAGAGCAGCGGCGCGCTCATCGGCGCCCCGCCGACTGGCCGGCGATGCCCGCGGGCCGGAAGATCATCAGCAGTGCCATGGCCAGACCGTAGATGAACTGTTGCACCGCGCCGATCTGCGTCGGCGGGATGAAGGGCAGGAAGGAGAGGGCGGCGGGCAGCAGCAGCAGCAGCAGCACGCCGACCAGCGGCCCCGCCAGCGTCGCCGTGCCGCCGATGATGACCATGGCCATGATCAGGATCGACTGCTCCAGCGTGAAGCTCTCGACGTTGACGAACATCATGTAGAAGGAGAACAGCGCGCCGCCGACGCCGGCCAGGGCGCAGCCCAGCACCACCACCAGCGTCTTGAGCTGCCGCACATCCTTGCCGAAGGCCTCCGCCGCGCTCTCGCTGTCGCGGATCGCCATCAGCGCGCGGCCGAAGCTGCCGCGCATCAGCAGGCGGATGGCGAGCAGGATCAGCCCGAGGATGACGAGGCAGAGGGTGAGGAAGGTGCCCTGCGCCGAGACATCGAAGCCGAGCAGGGTGGGCAGCGGGATGCCGACCAGCCCGCCATGCCCGCCGGTGAAGCCGTGCGCCTCGGAGAACACCGTGACCGCCATCATCTGCAGGCCGAGGCTGGCGGCGACGAAATACTCGCCCCTTACGCGCAGCGCCGGCAGGGCGAGGCCGAGCGAGAGCAGCGCGGCCAGCGCTCCGCCCGCGAGGCAGGCCAGCAGCACGTCGGGCACCACTAGCATGGCCACCTGCGCGCCGGCATAGGCGCCGAGGCCGAAGAACACCGCGTGCGCCACGCTGAAGATGCCGGCATAGCCGATCAGCAGGTTCAGGCTGGCGGCCAGGATGCCGAAGATGGTGGCCAGGGTGGCGAGGTTGAGGAGATAGGCGGTCATCGGGTCACCGCCTGGCCGAACAGGCCGCTGGGCTTGAAGAGGATGAAGGCGAACAGCACGACGAAGCCGGCCGCCGCGCTCCACTGCGTGTCCAGCACGCCGATGACGAGGTTCTCCACCACGCCCAGCAGCAGCCCGGCCAGCGCCGCGCCGCGCAGGCTGCCGATGCCGCCCACCACGGCGGCGGCGAGGCTGATCAGCATCACCTGGTGCGAGATGGCCGGCTGCAGGCCGGAGGTCATGGTGGTGAGGATCGCTCCCGGCACCGCCAGCGCCGAGCCCAGCCCGAAGGCGAGCATGGAGAGGCGGCGGGAGGAGAGGCCGTAGGCGCGCAGCAGCTCCGGGTTTTCCGAGAGCGCGCGCAGCCCGATGCCGGCCCGCGTCCGCTCCAGGAACAGCGTGACCAGCACGAACAGCGCGATGGCGACGCCCGCCGCCACCCAGAAGATGTCGGCGAGATAGATGCCGGGCGCCACCTGCCGCGCCATCGTCAGCTCCGAGCTGACGCTGACAAAGCCGCGCCCGAAGCCCAGCTCGATGACGCTCTGCACCACGATGCTCATGCCGAAGGCGGCGACGAACACGGTGAAGAAGGAGCCCTCATGCCGCTGGATGGGCCGGTAGACGAAGGCATCCATCGCCAGCCCGAAGGCCACGGCAAGGGCCAGCGCGGCCAGGATGCCGACCGGCCAGGGCAGGCCGGCATCGGTGCAGGCGAGGTAGGCGTAGCCCGCCAGCGCGAAGGTGGCGCCATGCGCCACGTGGAACACCCGCGTGGCGCCGAAGATCAGCGCGAAGCCCGCAGCGGTGAGCGCGTAGATGGCCCCCGTCTGCAGGCCGCTGATGAAAAGCTGAAGAAACAGCATCGAATCAGGCGATCTTCTGCAACCGGCCGCCGCGGATCTGGCCGATCTGCAGCGGCATGGCCATGGTGCCGCCATCCTCCAGCACGCCCTCGCCGCCGACCAGCGCGAAGCGCCGCACGCGCTGCAGCTCGGCCAGCAGGCTCTCGCCCGTCACCTCGGTGCCGGCCTTCTCCAGCCCCTGCGCCAGCAGCGCGAAGAGGCGCATGGCGTTGTAGTAGTTCTGGTTGTAGCTGGTCGGGTCGCCATTGTGCTTGGCGCGCCAGTCCTTGACGAAGCGCTGCGTCACCGGGTCGCCCTGGTCCCAGTCGGAGACCTGGCTGGTGACGATCAGCCCCTCGCTCTCCGGCAGCCCCACGACGGAGGGGATGGTGCCGGCGGAATAGGTGATGATCTGCTGGGTGATGCCGTTGTCGCGCAGCTGCTTGATGATCTGCGACTGCTGCGCGCCATAGCTGGCGAAGTACACCGCGTCCGGCTTCGAATCCCGCACCCGCGCGGCGATGGCGGCGAATTGCTGCGTGGCGGGCGGGATGCTGTGCGCCCCCACCAGCTCGCCGCCCGTCTCGGCCAGGCCCTTGCGCAGCTCCTGCACCACGCTGTTGCCCAGCGGGTCGTCCACATAGATCAGGGCGATGCGCTTGAGCTTCTCCTTCTGCAGCCAGGGCAGCAGGGCGCGCACCTCCTGGTTCACCAGCGGGATGACGTTCCAGTAGTAGGGCGAGAGGCCGGCGAGGTCGGGGCCGACGCCGCCGCCATTGACCATCATCACCTTGGCCCGCGTCCCGATCGGCGCCGCCGCCTTGGAGACGCCGGTAAAGCCGATCATCACCCACACGGCCTTGTCCACATTGGCCAGCTTGGTCATGCCCACCGCGCCGCCCTGCGGCGTGGCCAGGCTGTCCTGCACCGCCATGGTGATGGGCCGCTTCAGCATGTTGTCGGCGCGGATATGCTCCAGCGCCAGCTCGATCCCCTTCGTGAACAGGCCGCCATACTCGGCGTTCGGCCCCGACATGGGGAAGAGCGTGCCCACCACATGCGGCGCGGATTGGGCGCTGGCGAGCCGTGGCGCCGTCAGCACCGCGGCGCCGGCCGCGACGAAGCCACGGCGGCTCAGGACATGCTTGTTCATGATCTGCTTCTCCTCCTGGACGTGTTCTGGCTGTCTGCCGGGGGAAGAGGGCCTGGCGGGGCGGGCACAGGAGCCATCCCGTCCGGACGCGGCCATGCCTCCTTCCGCTGCGGTTCCGCGCATGGCGCACCTTCCTCCCCCGCCCGCGCTTGCTGCGCGGGACGCTGTTTCGTTGTCGCGCGGCCTGTTCGCCGCATGGTCCATCTGCGGACAAATGTCCGGCAGACGGACAAGTGTCCGTTTCCGACCGCAACCTCGGACCCTCGCGCAAGGCCTGTCAAGAGTGAAGTTCCTTTGCGGCGCAACAAGCATTCGCTCTTGCCCCGCCGCATGAGGCGGCGTTAATCCGGCGGCGCTCCTTGTCGCGCATGACAGGGCGGCGCGTGGCGGAAAGGCAGGGCGTGCGAACGGATCCCGACCTCGCGGAGACAGGGCAGGACAGCGGCGGGCAGGACGCCGGCGAGACGGCGGGGGGCGGGGGAGCGCGCGGGCTCGAGTTCGTGCTGTCGCTGGAGCGGGGCCTGGCCGTGCTCTGCGCCTTCGGGCCGGGGCGGGAGCGGATGACGCTGACCCAGGTGGCCGCGCTCACCGGCCTCAGCCGCGGCACGGCGCGGCGCTTCCTGCTGACCCTGGCGGAGCTGGATTTCCTGGCCAGCGACGGCAAGCTGTTCTGGCTGACGCCGAAGGTGCTGCGCTTCAGCCATGGCTACCTCGCCTCCTTCGGCCGCAGCGAGGCGGCGCGGCCGCACCTGCAGGCCATCAGCGACCACTTCAACGAAAGCTGCTCGCTGGCGGTGCTGGACGGGGCGGAGGTGGTCTATGTGGCGCGGGTCGAGGCGCGGCGCGTCTTCTCCTCGCGAATCGATATCGGCACGCGATTGCCGGCGCATTGCACGGCGCTGGGCCGGGTGCTGCTGGGCGGGCTGGAGCCGGAGGCGCTGGAAGCCTGGATGGCGCGCTACCCGCTGGCCCCCTGGACCGAGCGCACGGTGGTGGACCCCGCCCTGTTCCGGCAGCGCATCCAGGAGGCGCGGCGGCAGCGCCATGCCATCATCGATGGCGAGACCGAGCTGGGCAGCCGCTCCATCGCCGTGCCGGTGCCGGACCCCGCGGGGCGCACGGTCGCGGCGCTCAACATCGGCGCCTCGGCGGCGCGGGTCTCGCTGGCCCAGATGCGGCGGGAGATGCTACCCGCCCTGCGTGCCGCCGCCGAGCGCATCGCAACCCTGGCTTTGCCATGGTGAGGGAAAAATCCGCCGCGCGGTTGACGGGGCACAGCTTCGCGACTTGATTTTTGCCGTTATTCCATTGCAATGCCCACGCATGGCACTGCCCGCTTCCCGTTCTTCCCTGCCCCGTCTGCTGTCTTTCGGGGATTATGAGGGCGAATACTTCGCTTCCGCTTCGGCCACCCATCTCGTGGTTGCCTTGACGGGCGTCGGCGACGTACGGGAACGTCTGAAATCCTACGATTTCTACCGCACGCTGACCAACCGCCCGCAGGCGGACAGCCTGCTGCTGCGGGACCAGAGCCGCAGCTGGTTCCACAATCCCGCCGGGCGGGACGCGCTGATCGAGGCCTGCCGCGGCATCGTCAACGGGGGCGGCTATGCGACAGTCACCTTCCTCGGCATCAGCATGGGGGCCTATGGCGCGCTGAGCCTGGGCCGGCTGTTCCCGGGCGCGCGCATCCTGGCCATGTCGCCGCCCTTCTCGCTGGACACCGCCCGGCACGGGCGCAACGTGGTGCGCCACAAGCGCTGGCTGGACGCCAACGCCCTCCATGCGCCGACCGACCTCGACACGCCCGGCGAGAACGAGCACCTCATCCTGTTCGGCGATGCGGAACCGATCGACATCCTCAACCTCCAGCGGTTCCAGGCGGTCGGTTTTCCCGGCCTGTTCGTCTGCCCGGGGGGTGAGCACAACATCGGCGCCACGCTGCAGCGCCAGCGCCGCATGTCGCTGTTCATGGACCGGCTGGCCGCTGCCGCGCCGCTGGAGGAGCTGGCGGCCGTGGCCGGGGCCTACCCGGCCTATGGCGCCTGCCACGCGGTGCAGATGCTCCGCGCGCGGGCGCATCTCTACCGCGGCGAGATGGTCGAGGCCGACCACTGCCTCAACCTGGCGCGCTGGGCGGTGGGGGAGGCCTCGCCGCATCTGTCGCTGCTGTCCCTGCTGCGCCTCGGCCTCGGTGCGCCGCAGGGCAGCGCGGTGGAAGCCGTGGCCCGGCAGGCGCGCCATCTTCCCGGGCGCAGCGTTGCCGTCCCCGTGGAGGAAGGCTGGGAGCTGAGCTTCCGGAGTTCCGAGGCACGGCAGATCGGCGGCACCACCGTGCTGGGCCCGCTGGTGCTGGGCAGCCTGCGGCGGACCGTGCCCGGCCCGGACGGCGCCTGCACCCTGTCCTTCCGCGCCGAGGCGCCGCAGCTCCACAACGCCACGGGCTGGCGCGCGCTGGAGGTGTTCGGCGGGGAGGCGGAGGGCTATCCATGCCTGCTCACCGCCGGGCCCGCGGAGGAGCGGGTGGAGATCCCTCTGGAATTGCAGGACGGGGCGGCGGAGTTCGTGCTGCGCCGTGGCTGCTTCGCCTCCGGCTTCGACGAGAAGGGCTCGGACGACCAGTTCGCCTGGTCGACCAAGCTGCGGGAGCCCCGCATCGCCGCCTGACCCACGGCCGCTTCAGCCCAGCAGGAAATCCTGCGCCGAGAGGGCGGAGAGCTGGATGCCGTCCAGCACCAGCGCGGTGCCGCTGGCGTCTTGCAGCAGCACGTCCGCGCCGGCCTGCTGCAGCCAGTAGCCCGCCGGCCAGCCGTCCGCCGCCGCCGGCGGGAAGCCCTGCAGCACCACCACATCGCCTTCGGCGGGGCGGAAATCGGTGATGTGGTCCGTGCCCTGGCCGGCCTGGAGGATGAAGCGGTCCGCGCCGCTGCCGCCTGTCAGGATGTCCGGCCCATGCCCCCCGTCGAGCGTGTCGTTGCCGCCCCCGCCGGACAGCCGGTTGGCCTGGGCATTGCCGAGGATGAGGTTGTCCAGCGCGTTGCCGGTGCCGCGCAGGGGCTGGCTGCCGCGCAGCACCAGCGCCTCCACCGCCTCGGGCAAGGTGTGGCTGATCCAGCTCTGCACCGTGTCCCAGCCTTCGCCGGCGTTCTCCATCACGGAATCCTTGGAGTGCGCGACGTGGAAGATGTCGTCGCCAAGCCCGCCGATCATCTGGTTGGTTCCGGCGCCGCCATGGAACTGGTCGTTGCCGGCGCCGCCGAACAGCGTGTCGTTCCCGCCCTCGCCATAGAGGATGTCGTCGCCATCCTCGCCGGAGAGGATGTTGCCGGCCGCATTGCCGTAGAGGATGTTGTTCCCGGCATTGCCCGCGCCATCGAGCGCCTGCTCGCCCATCAGGCGGAGCTGCTCGACATTCGCCGCCAGGATGTGGCTGATCCAGCTTCGCACCGCATCGAGGCCTTCCCCCGGCCTTTCCACCACCAGGTCGCCGTTGTCGTCGACGATGTAGATGTCGTCGCCCATGCCGCCCTCCAGCCGGTCCGCACCGGCGCCGCCATCGAGGGTGTCGTGACCCGCCATGCCGTGCACGGTGTCGTCGCCCGCGCCGGCGGTGATGATGTTGTTCTGGGCATTGCCGGCAATGGTGTTGGCCAGGCTGTTGCCGGTGCCGTGGATCTTCGCGTTGCCCATCAGCTGGAGATGCTCGACATGCGCCGGCAGCACGAAGCTGGCCCAGCTCTGCACCGTGTCCGTGCCCTCGCCGGCCTTCTCCACCACTTCGTTGCCGGCGGCGGCGATCAGGTAGAGATCGTCGCCCGGGCCGCCGGCCAGGCGGTTGCGCCCGGCGCCTCCATCCAGCCGGTCATTCCCCGCGCCGCCGATCAGCGTGTCGTCGCCGCCGCGGCCCAGCAGCCAGTCGTCGCCGGCCCCGCCATCCAGCACATTGTTCGCCTCGTTCCCGATCAGCACGTTCTCGCCGGCATTGCCGGTGCCGTTCAGCCGCTCGGCGCCCATCAGGCGCAGCCATTCCACGCCCGCCGACAGCACGTGGCTGACGCTGGCTTCCGCCGTGTCGAGGCCTTCCCCGGCGCGCTCCTCGATACGGTCGCCCGTGGAATCGACGATGTAGGTGTCGTTGCCGGCGCCGCCCGCCATCAGGTCGTTGCCGCTGCCGCCATCGAGGCGGTCCTCGCCCTCGCCGCCGATCAGCGTGTCGTCGCCCGCCATGCCGCGCAGCGTGTCATTGCCGCGGTGGCCGTCGAGGCGGTTGGCGGCGGCATTGCCGATCAGCGTGTCGCCGCCATCGCCGCCATCGGCGTTCTCGATGCGCGTGCCGGGCGCCAGCACCAGCACCTGCCCGGCGATGCGGCTGGCCCCGCCCGGCGAGAGATCGATCAGCGAGGCGGTGGTGACGGCGGCGGCGTTCAGCGTGTCGGTGCCGGCGTCATCCTGCAGGAGCGTCCGGCCTGGATCGGCGGCCACCTGCGCGGCATACTCATCGGTGAAGACATGCACCGTGTCGTCGCTGGCGGGCGCGCCGTAGAGCGTCAGCGACCAGCTCGCCAGCCGGCCGCCCGTCCCGGCGGCGAGGTCCTCCACCCGCAGCGTCCATTCGCCCCGCGCCTGCTCCCAGAGGAACTGCACGCTGCTGAAGGTGAAGACCAGATGGCCATCCACCTCCTTGTAGCGGCCGAGGCCGAGCTGATCGAGCAGCACGCTCTCCGTGCCGCCCGGGGAGATCAGGGTGATCCGGAGCTGGCCGGGCCTGGCGTGGAGGAGGTCCACGGAGATCTCCGCCCGCTCGACCAGCAGATCACCCTCGATCGTCACACCCTGGCTGGCGGTGCCGAGATCGGGCAGGTCCAGCACCCCCCCGGAGGTGGCGCTGGCGGTGTGGAGACTGGCCTCGGTGGCCGGGGCGGTGCGCCAGCTTTCGGCCAGCCGCACCGCGGCCTGCGCATCCACCAGCCCGAAGCCGGCCCCGCGCGAGACATGCAGGCCGCCGCCATTCCAGCCGGTGCCGGCATTGACCAGCCAGCCGGCGCCGGCGGCGTCCGTCACCCTGGCGCTGAGGGCGAGGATGGTCTGCACGTCGCGGTAGCCGAGGGCGGGGTTGGCCTCCAGCATCAGCGCCACGGTGGCCGAGACCAGCGGCGCCGCCCAGGAGGTGGCGCTGGCCGGGGCCACCACCAGCAACGCCGCGCCGGGGTTGGAGAAGGGCTGCACCGCGCCGGTGGAATCCGTGGCGCCGACGGCGATGCTGTGGCGGTTGTTGAGGTAGCTGTGGCTGTTGACGTCGTCGCCCGTGGCGCCGTTGTTGCCGGCGGAGCGCACGATGACGGTGCCGAGGCCGCCACGCCCCGCCGACGCCGCGTGCAGGATGGCGGCGGCGGCCCCGGCATACTCCGCGCTACCGAAATCGTCGCGGAAGTACTCGCCCGAGCGGCTCCAGGAGTTCTGCGAGATATCGACCTGATGCTGCAGGGCCAGCAGCGCCGTCTCCTGCGCCACGGTGCGCGCATCCCGCGTGTCGAAGCGGTAGGCGACCAGCCTTGCACCGAAGGCGGCGCCGATATCGCCGATGCCGTTGTTGGCCCGCGCGCCGATGATGAGCGCGACCGTGGTGCCATGCTGGTCGCCGGAGGTGGTGCTGGCGTCGTCATCACCCTCGAGGGCGTCGTAATCTGCCGCCACGTCCATCTGGCCGCCCAGATCGCGCAACGCGTAGTTGACGCCGGCATCGACGATGCCGATGCGGATGCCGGCGCCGGTGTACTGCGCATAGAGCGGTGTGGCGTTGATGCCCGTGCCGTCCTGAAGCTCCCACTGCGCGGCGTATCCGGGGTCGTTGAAGGACTGTGCCACCACCTGCCTCCTGCCTGCTGTGCAGGAGGCAGGGGTAGGCAAGTGCCCGCTCCAATTGGTTAAAGAGGCACAAAGAGTCCTTTCCGTGCCCGGACGACGCCGGAGCGGCTTCGGAAGCCGTTATCGCGGGGTGCAGAACATGTCCCGCAGCAGGGCGAGAAGCCGGGCCACGCGCGGGTCAGCCACGCGGTAGTGGAGCGTGGTGCCTTCCCGCCGCGCCACCACCAGCCCATCCTCGCGCAGCCGGGCCAGATGCTGCGAGACACCCGGCTGCGACAGGCCGAGGCGTGCCGTGAGCGCTCCCACCGTCATCTCGCCCGCCTCCGTCAGGTGGCAGAGCAGCAGCAGGCGCGGCTCGCTGGCCAGCTGCCGCAGCAGCGCCGCCGCCTGGGTGGCGCTGGCCTGCAGCTGGAGGGCCTCGGCCTGCGCCGGCATGGCCTCCCGCCCGCTCATGTCTCCGGCGCGCCGCGCCCTTCCTCCATCAGCTCGAACCACATGGCGTTCAGCACGGCGAAGGCGGCGGCGAGGGGGAGGCCCAGCAGCCAAGCGAAGTACCACATCGGGCGGTTTCCTTTCCGGTCAGTAGCTGTCGGCGCTGCCGCGCACGCTGTGCTCGTCCACCTTGCCCCACAGCACCCGGTAGACCCAGGCGGTGTAGGCGAGGATGAGCGGCAGGAAGAGCACCGTGGCGACGAGCATGATGAACAGCGTCAGGTGCGAGGAGGAGCTGTCCCACACCGTCAGGCTGGAGCGGGGGTCGAGCGAGGAGGGCAGAAGGAAGGGGAAGAGCGACAGCCCCACCGTGCTGATGATGCCGAAATTGGCGAGCTTGCTGCACAGCAGGGTGCTCACCTCCCGCCCCGCCCGCAGGCCGAGCAGGGCGCCCAGCAGCCCCAGGAAGCCGCAGGCGGGGGCCAGCAGCATCCACGGGTGGGCGGCGTAGTTGGCGAGCCAAGCCGCCCCTTCCCGCGCCACCTCCTTCAGCAGCGGCGCGGAGGGGCCGGCGGGATCGATCGGGCTGGTGATGCGGTAGCCCGCCATCAGCGCCACCCACACGCCCCCGAGCGCGAACAGGCCGATCGCCGCCAGCGCCGCCACGCCGCCGTAGCGCCGGCCGCGCTCGGCGACCGGGCCGCTGGCCTTCAGCGAGAGCCAGGCGCCGCCATGCATCACCATCATGCAGAGCGAGAGCGCGCCGCAGAGCAGGGCGAAGGGGTTGAGCAGGCCGAAGAAGCTGCCCTCGTAGCGGATGCCGTATTCCTCGGTAAGGCGGAAGGGCACGCCCTGCAGCACGTTGCCCACCGCCACGCCGAAGATCAGCGCGGGGACGAAGCCGCCGGTGAACAGCGCCCAGTCCCACGCCATGCGCCAGCGCGGGTCGTCGCGCTTGCCGCGGTACTTGAAGCCGACGGGGCGCAGGATCAGCGCCGCCAGCACCACGAACATGGCGAGGTAGAAGCCCGAGAAGGACACCGCGTAGAGCGGCGGCCAGGCGGCGAAGATGGCGCCGCCGCCGAGGATCAGCCACACCTGGTTGCCCTCCCAGGTGGGGGCGATGCTGTTGATGGCGACGCGCCGCTCCATGTCGGTGCGGCCGACGAAGGGCAGCAGCGCGCCGACGCCGAGGTCGAAGCCGTCGGCCACGGCGAAGCCGATCAGCAGCACGCCGAGCAGCGCCCACCAGATCAGCCGCAGGGTGGGGTAGTCGAGCAGTTCATGCAGGATCATGGCACGTCACTCCGCCGGCAGGGCGCGCAGCGGCGCCGCGGGAGCTGCGGGATGCGCGGGAGCCGAGGATGCCGGTCCCTTGCGGATGGCCTTCAGCATCAGCCCCATCTCGACCACCGCCAGCACGCTGTAGATCAGGGTGAAGCCGGCGATGGTCAGCAGCACCTCGGTGACGCCGAGATGCGAGACCGCCATGGCGGTGGGCAGCACGCCCTCGATGATCCAGGGCTGGCGGCCGTATTCGGCGACGATCCAGCCCAACTCGGCGGCGACCCAGGGCAGCGGGATGCTGCACACCGCCACCCAGAGCAGCCAGCGGTGCCGGTCCAGCCGGTGCCGGGCAGAGAGGTAGAAGAAGGTGGCGGTGAGCAGGATGAAGAACATCCCGAGCCCGACCATGATCCGGAACGACCAGAACAGCGGCGCCACCTGCGGCACCGTGTCCCAGGCCGCGCGGCTGATCTGCTCCGGCGTGGCCTCGCGGGGGTCGTCGAGGTAGCGGCGCAGCAGGTAGGCGTAGCCGAGCTGGCGGCCATGCGCCTCGAAGGCCTGCTGCAACGCCGCCGGCACCGCCGCGCCGCGCGGCAGGGCGCGGATCTGCTGGAGCGCGTCATAGGCCAGGATGCCCTGGCGCACCCGCTCCTCCGCCCGCGCCACCAGCGCCTTGATGCCCGGCACCTCGGTGGTGAGCGAGCGGGTGGCGATCAGCCCCATCAGGCCGGGGATGTGGATGGCGTAGTGCGTCTCGCGCGCCTCCTGGTCGGGGAAGCCGAAGGCGGTGAAGGCGGCGGGCGCCGGCTCCGTCTCCCACATCGCCTCGATGGCGGCGAGCTTCATCTGCTGGTGCTCAGTGGCCAGGTAGCCGCTCTCGTCGCCGAGCACGACGACGGAGAGCGAGGCGGCGAGGCCGAAGGAGGCGGCCACCGTCATCGAGCGCCGCGCCAGCGCCACGTGCCGCCCCTTCAGCAGGTACCAGGCGGAGACGCCGAGCACGAAGAGGGCCGCCGTGACATAGCCGGCCGAGACGGTGTGGACGAACTTCGCCTGCGCCACCGGGTTGAACAGCACGGCCCAGAAGTCGGCCACCTCCATCCGCATGGTCTGCGGGTTGAAGGCGGCGCCGACGGGGTTCTGCATCCAGCCATTGGCGATCAGGATCCAGAGCGCCGAGAGGTTGGAGCCGAGCGCCACGGCCCAGGTGGCCGCGAGGTGGCCGAGCTTCGAGAGCCTGTCCCAGCCGAAGAAGAACAGCCCGACGAAGGTGGCCTCCAGGAAGAAGGCCATCAGCCCCTCGATGGCGAGCGGGGCGCCGAAGATGTCGCCGACATAGTGGCTGTAGTAGCTCCAGTTCATGCCGAACTGGAATTCCATGGTCAGTCCGGTGGCCACGCCGAGCACGAAGTTGATGCCGAACAGCGTGCCCCAGAAGCGCGTCATCTCCCGCCACACGGCGCGGCCGGTCATGACATAGACCGTCTCCATGATGGCCAGCAGGATCGACAGGCCGATGGTCAGCGGCACGAAGAGGAAGTGGTAGAGCGCGGTCAGGGCGAATTGCAGCCGTGACAACGCGACGACGTCGAGTTCCATCCGATCCCGCCGGGGTGCAGCCGGCGTCCTCTCGATGTTGCGGCCGGCGCCGGAGCGCGTCGGCCGTGAAGCCCGGGGCGGCGCCTCAGCCGGGGCGCAGCGCGGCGAGGGCGGCGGCGAAGCCCGCCTCGCCCCGCCGGTGCTCGCCCACGAGGCGGCCTTCCTCCAGCAGCAGCAGCCGGTCGGCCAGCGCGGCCTCGCGGCGCAGATGGGTGCAGATCAGCAGGCTCGCGCCCTCCGCCCGGGCGGCGAGGCGGGCCAGCACATCGGCGGCGAGGGCGCCGTCCATCCCCTCGGTCGGCTCGTCGAGCAGCCAGAGGGGGGCGCCGCGCAGCAGCAGCCGGGCCAGCGCCAGGCGGCGGGACTGGCCGCCGGAAAGCCCGGCGCCGCCCTCGCCGAGGCGCGCCTCCAGCCCCTCGGGCAGGGTGGCGACATGCGCGGCGAGGCCCGCATCGGCCAGCGCGCGCCAGAGGCGGGCATCGTCGGCCGTGGGGTCGGCCAGCAGCAGGTTGCCGCGCAGCGTGTCCTGGAACAGCTCGGTCCGCTGGGTCAGCAGGGTGGCGGGCAGGGCGGCCACCTGCCCCTCCCACGGCGCCAGCTCGCCGGCCACCAGCGCCAGCAGGGTGGATTTGCCCGCGCCGCTGGCACCGATGACCGCCACGTGCTCACCCCGCGCCACGCGCAGGCTGATGCCGCGCAGCGCCGGGTGGGCGGCGCCCTCGTGTCCGGCAGTGACGCTCTCCAGCCGCAGCGCCTCGCCCGTGGCGGGCAGCGGCAGGGGGGCGGGGGGCGCCGCGGGCGCCAGGCGCGGCGCGAGGCGGCGGGCGGCCAGCAAGGTGCGGCCCAACTCCACCGCGCCGCGCCGCAGCGCGCCGAAGGGCTCCAGCGCGGCAAGCGCCAGCAGCAGCGCCAGCGCCGCCTGCGGCGCGGTGATGCGCCCGGCCTCTGCCAGCGCGCCCACCGCCAGCAGCGTGCCGCAGAGCGCCGCCGTGCCGGCCAGTGCAAAGCCGAGCCCGGCCTGGGTCTCGATGCGGTGGGCGGTGTCCTCGGCGGCGGCGAGGCGGGCCTCGGCGCGCAGCGTGGCGGCGTGCTGCGCCGGCAGGCGGCCGGCCATCAGCAGCTCCGGCTGGCCGGAGAGCAGGTCGATGGCGCGGGCGCGCAGCGCCTCGGTTGCCAGGGCACGGCGGCGTGCGGGCCGCGCCCCCGCCCGCGCCGCCCGCAGCGGCACCAGGAGCCCCGCCCCCAGCAGCAGCGCCAGCATGCCCGCCCCCAGCGCCGGGTGCAGCAGCCCGAGCGCCAGACCGGTGGCCAGTGCCACGGCCAGCGCCGCGCCGGCCGGCACCAGCAGGCGGAGATAGAGCCCGTCCAGCGCATCGACATCGGCGGTGAGGCGGAACAGCAGCCGGGCGGGGCGGGCCAGCAGGTGGCGCGCGGCGCCGGGCGCGGCCCAGCCGCGGAACAGCCGCTCGCGCAGCGCCGCCAGCAGGGCCAGCGTCGCGTCATGCGTCACCAGCCGCTCGCCATAGCGGCCGGCGGTGCGGACCAGCGCCAGCAGGCGGATGCCGGCGGCGGGGCGGAACACGTCGAAGCCCAGCGCGCCGGCTCCTCCGGCCAGGGCCGTGGCCGTGATGAACCAGCCGGAGAGGCCGAGCAGCGCCGCGCCCGCCAGGGTGGTCAGCGCCGCCAGCGCCGCGCCGCCGAGCAGCGCGTCGCGCCGCTCCCGCCAGAACAGCGCCAGCAGGGGGAGGAGTGCCTTCATAGCGTGATCACCCGGTCCATGCGCGCCGCCAGCACGGGGTCGTGCGTCGCCAGCAGCAGGGTGCGGCCCTGGCACAGCGCCAGCAGCGTCTCGGTGAGGGCGGCCGCCGTGGCGGCATCCAGATGCGCGGTGGGCTCGTCGGCCAGCACCAGGGTGGCGGCGGGGTCGGCCAGGGCGCGGGCCATCGCCAGGCGCAGCGCCTCGCCGCCCGAGAGGCCGGCGCCGCCCTCGCCAACCCCGCCTTCCGCGCCGAGGCCGGCCAGGCGCAGGGCGCGCGCCGTCTCCGGGCGGCCGAGCCCGGCGCGGCCCAGCGCCACATTGGCATGGCGGGAGCCGGCGAAGAGGTGCGGCCGCTGCCCCACCCAGGCGATGCGGCGGCGCAGCGCGGCGGCATTCGCCGCGTCGAGCGGCACGCCGCCGATGCGGATGCGCCCGGCGCCGGGTTCCGCCAACCCTGCCAGCAGGGCGAGCAGGGTGGACTTGCCGGTGCCGCTCGGCCCCAGCAGCGCCACATGCTCGCCGGGCGCGAGGGAGAGGGAGATCTCCGCCAGCGTATCGCGCGCCGCGCCGGGGTGGCGGAAGCGCAGGCCCTCGGCCAGGAGGGCGGGGGGCGGGGCCGGCCGGGGCGCGGGGGCGGCCTCCAGCGCGCCGGGCAGGGCGAGCGCATCAGGCGCGGCCAGGGCGCGCAGGGCGCCGAGCGCGGCCTCGCCGGCGGCGCGGTCGTGCCAGGCGGCGCACATCTCGCGCAGCGGCTCGAAGAAGGCCGGCGCCAGCAGCAGGATGAACAACCCGCCGCCGAGGCTGAGCGGCGCGCCCCAGCTTCCGGCCTCCAACTGCCCGAGCAGGTGGAAACCGACATAGACGGCCACCAGCGCCACGCCGAGCGCCGAGAACAGCTCCATCACCGCCGAGGAGAGGAAGGCGATGCGCAGCACCGCCATGCTCCGCTCCCGCAGGCTTTCCGCCTGGGCGCGCAGCCGGGTGGCGGTGGCCTCCACGGCGCCGAGGGCACGGATGCTGGCCAGCCCCCGCAGCCGGTCCAGCAGGAAGCCGTTCATGCCGCCCAGCTCCAGCAGCCGCGCCTCGCTGGCGGCCTTCGCCCGCAGGCCGATCAGCGCCATGAAGAGCGGGATCATCGGTGCCGCCAGCAGCAGCGCCAGCGCCGCCAGCCAGGAGAAGGGCAGGATGGCGAGCAGGATGAGTGGCGGCAGCAGCGTGGCGCGCAGCCGCGCGGCGCGGAAGCGCAGCAGGTAGGGCAGAACCGCCTCGGCCTGCTCGGCCAGCACGCTGGCGGCGGCGCCGGAGGCGGGGCGGGTGGCGTCGAGCGGCGAGCGCGTGGCCAGCGCCGTGAGCGCCTCCGCCCGCAGCGTGCCGAGCAGGGCGCGCGCGGCGGCGAAGGCGATGCGCCCGCCGCGCGCCTCAAGCCCCGCCCGGGCGAGGCCGAGCAGCGCCACCAGCCCGGCGGGCCAGAGCATCTCCGCCAGCCCGCCACCCTCGGCGAGGCGTGCCACGGCCAGCGCCAGCAGCGCCGCCTGCGGCAGCCAGAGCAGCCCGGCCAGCGCCTGCAGCAGCGCGCCGCGCCGCACGCCGGCGGGCAGCGGGGTGGCGCGCGGCCGACGCGGGGGGGAGGGGGCCGCCGCGGGCACGGGCGCGGCCTGCGGGACCTGCCCCGGCGCCTGCGGCAGGAGAGGGGCTTCGAAGCTGAGGGAGGCGGTCTCGCGCGGGGCCACGCCGGAACATCCTTGGTTGCGCGGCGCTGCTTTAGAACCTGGGCTTGGCGGGGGCCTTGCGCTGCATCAAGTTTCAGAACGGAGCGCTTATATATTTGGCCGTTTATGAACGGCCGCTTCACGCGCGGCGCCGCGACCGGCGGCATGGAACTTGCTGTGCCCTGCGTATCCTCATGCAGGGACAGACCGCACGTGATGAAGACGAGCATCATCGCCGCCGCCGCCATGATGGCCGCGGCCAGCTGGGCTGGAATGGGCGGCGCGCAGGCGCAGGCACCGCAGAAGGTGCTGCGCATCGCCATGACCGCCGCCGACGTGCCGACCACCACCGGCATGCCGAACAATGGCTACGAGGGCATGCGCTTCCTCGGCTACCCGGTGTTCGAGAGCCTCGTGCTGTGGGACCTCTCCAGCCCCGACAGGCTGGCCGGCCTGCGCCCCGGCCTCGCCGAGCGCTGGGAGCAGGACCCCTCCGACCCGAAGAAGTGGGTGTTCCACCTGCGCCGCGGCGTCAGCTTCCACGATGGCGCGCCGTTCGACGCCGATGCCGTCATCTGGAACATGGACCGCTTCTTCCGGGAAGGCGCGCCGCAGGCCGAGGCGCAGGGCGCCGCCATCACGCGCGGCCGTGTCGCCGGCCTCGCCGCCTACCGCAAGATCGACGACTTCACGGTGGAGATCGAGACAGCGCGGCCGATCTCCTACTTCCCCTACCTCTCCGTCTACATCCTCTTCGCTTCGCCCAAGGCGTGGGAGGATGCGGGGCGGGACTGGGCGAAGGTGGCGCTCGCCCCGGCCGGCACGGGGCCGTTCCGCATCACCCGCTTCGTGCCGCGCCAGAGCGTCGAGCTGACGCGCAACGACAACTACTGGGACACGGCGCGCCGCGCGAAGCTCGACCGCATCGTGCTGATGCCCGTTCCGGAGGCAACCGCGCGCCTGGCCGCGCTGCGCAGCGGGCAGGTGGACTGGATCGAGGTGCCGCCGCCGGATGGCATCCCCTCGCTGAAGCAGGCCGGCTTCCAGGTGGTGACCAATTCCTACCCGCATGTCTGGCCCTGGGTCTTCGCCGCCGGCAAGGCGGGCAGCCCGGTGACCGATGTGCGGGTGCGTCAGGCGCTGAACTACTGCTTCGACCGCGAGGGGCTGGTGGGCCTGCTGAACGGCACGGCCGAGCCGGCGGTGGGCTTCTACAACAAGAGCAACCCTCTCTTCGGCAAGCCTGAGAACGCCTATACGCTGGACCCGAAGCGCGGCCGCGCGCTGCTGGCCGAGGCCGGCTATGGCCCGCAGAAGCCGCTGAAGCTGGTGGTCGGCATCTCCACCTCCGGCTCCGGCCAGATGCTGCCGCTGCCGATGAACGAGGCGCTGCAGGAATCGCTGCGCGAGCATTGCGGCGTGGAGGTCAGCTTCCGCACGGTGGAGTGGAACACGCTGCTCGGCGCGCAGCGCGCGGCACCGGACCAGCCGGCCTGGCTGGGGGCGGATGCGGTCAACATCTCGCTCGTCTCCTCCGACCCGTCGCAGATGGCGCGCTGGTTCCTCGGCGCCAACGCCGCGCCGCGCGGCTCGAATGCCGGCCACTGGATAGACCCGGCCTTCGACGAGGCGTTCCGCCGCATCGAGACCACCAGCGACCCGGCGGAATCCCAGGCCGCCATCCGCGCCGCGCATGAGCGCCTGGTCGATGGCGCCCCCTGGCTCTACGTGGTGCACGACCTCAACCCGCGCGCCATGTCCAGCCGCGTCACCGGCTTCGTCTCGGCCCAGTCCTGGTTCCAGGACCTGACGCGGGTGGACATGAAATGAGCGGCGAGACCCCGCTGCACTTCAGGACCATCGCCGAGCTCTCGGCGCTGATCCGCGACCGGCGGCTCTCGCCGGTCGAACTGATGCAGAGCTGCCTCGACCGCATCCACGCGCTGGACGGGCGGCTGAACAGTGTGCTGCTGCTGCTGGAGGAGCCGGCCCTGGCGGCGGCGCGCCAGGCGGAGGCGGAGATCGCCGCCGGGCGCTGGCGCGGGCCGCTGCACGGCATTCCCATCGGCATCAAGGACATCTACGAGACGGCCGGCATCCCCACCACCGGCCACTCCGCCCTGTTCCGCGACCATGTGCCGGCGGAGGACGCCACCACCATCCGCCGCCTGCGCGAGGCGGGGGCGGTGCTGTTCGGCAAGCTCTCCACCTGGGAATTCGCCATCGGCGGCACCTCCTTCGACCTGCCCTGGCCGCCGGCGCGCAACCCGTGGGACACGGAGCGCGACCCCACCGGCTCCTCCACCGGCTCGGCGGTGGCCGTGGCGGCGGGGCTGTGCCCGGGCGCCATGGGCACCGACACGGGCGGCTCGATCCGCGCCCCCGCCGCCTGGTGCGGCATCGCCGGCCACAAGCCGACCTACGGGCTGGTCAGCCGGCGCGGCGTGCTGCCGCTGGCCTTCTCGCTCGATCATGCCGGGCCGATGTGCTGGACCGCCGAGGATTGCGCGCTGATGATGGCGGTGCTGGCGGGGCATGACCCGCTGGACCCCGGCAGCGCCGACGTGCCGGTGCCGGATTTCTCGGCCGCGCTCGGCGATCCGGGCAGCCTCGCCGGGCTGCGCGTCGGCGTGGTGCGCCACTTCTACGAGGAGGACGTGCCCTGCGAGCCGGCGGTGCTGGCGGGGGTGGAGGATGCGCTGCGCGCGCTGCGCGGCCTCGGCGCCACCCTCACCGATGTGCGGCTCTCGCCCTTCGGCCTGTGGAGCGCGGTGGGCAACCTGATCTCGCGCGCCGAATCCTACGCCGTGCACGCGGAATCGCTGAAGGCGACGCCGGAGCTGTATGGCAGCTATGGCCGCCGCCGGCTGATGGCCGGCGCCTTCGTCTCCTCGGCCGACTACATCAACGCCCAGCGCGAGCGCGGGCGGCTGGTGGAGGAGGTGCGGGCGGCGCTGCGCGAGGTGGACGTGCTGGTCTTCCCCTCGGCGCGCGACGTGGCGGGGCCGATGGGGGTGGACATGCTGGGCGCGGCGCTGCCGCCCTTCTTCAGCCGGCCCTTCAACCTGACGGGCAGCCCGGCCGTCTCGGTATGCAGCGGCTTCTCGGCGGAGGGGCTGCCGGTGAGCCTGCAGATCGGCGGCCGTGCCTTCGAGGACCCGCTGGTGCTGAAGGTGGGCAGCGCGGTGGAGCGGGCGCTCGGCACCCGCGCGCGGCGCCCCGCGCTGGCGATGGCGGAGATGGCGGCATGAGCGACGGCTTCGCGCAGCGCCTGCGCGCCCTGGGCCTCTCCGTGCCCGAGAGCGAGATCGCGCCGCTGGAGCGCATGGTGATGGACCTGGAGGCGGCCGCGAAGCTGCTGCGGGTGCCGCGCCCCGTCGCGCAGGAGCCGGTGACGGTGTTCCGGCTGGAGCATCCGGTGCCCGCGCCGGATCACGCCGGCCGCGGGTAGAGGGTCGCCGGGGGGCGAAGCGCGCTTCCCGGTTCTCGTACGGCCGCCCGAGGCTGCCAGAGGCCATGCCGCCTCCGGCGGCCCTTTCGCGCCGCCCCCGCCATGTCGCTGCCGGCGTGGCAGGCGGCAGGTGGTGGGCGGCGCGGGCCGGATGACAGCGCCGCCATCTCCATCAACTTTGCTTCCGCCGGCCGCGACAGGCTGGTGAATCCTGGCGCCGGCTGGCCTCGCGGTCCCGGAGCACGCTTGCATCGCCGCGTCAGAATGGCATTATTCTGTATACCGCCGAGTGTATCAGGCCAAAAGACGAGGATACGTTCATGACGAAGATCACCCGCCGCGCGGCCCTGGCCGCGGGCCTGGCCCTGCCATGGCTGGGCGGCACCGCCCGCGCCCAGGCCACCCGCCTGCGCTTCGCCCACCCCCACCCCGAATCCGACAGCTGGCACCGCGCCGCGCTGCTCTTCGCGCAGACGCTGAAGGAACGCTCCAACGGCGCGCTGACCGTGCAGGTCTTCGGAAATGGCGCGCTGGGCAGCGACCCCACCACCATCTCCTCCGCGCGCGGCGGCACGCTCGACATCGCGCTGACGGGCAACCCGTTCTTCACCGGCCTGGCGCCGAAGCTGAACGTGCTCGACCTGCCCTTCCAGTTCCGCGACCGCAAGCATGTGGCCGCCGTGCTGGACGGCCCGATCGGCGACAAGCTGAAGCCCGAGCTGGAAGCCTCCGGCCTGGTCACGCTGGGCTTCTGGGACATCGGCTTCCGCAACCTGACCAATTCCCGGCGCGCGGTGCAGAACGCCGAGGATGTGCGCGGCCTCAAGATCCGCACCACGCCCAACCCGGCGCACATCAAGGCCTTCCAGCTGCTCGGCGCCAACCCGCTGCCGATGCCCTTCACCGAGCTGTTCACCGCCATGGAGACGCGCACCGTGGACGGGCAGGAGAACCCGACCACGCTGATCCTGAACGCGCGCTTCCACGAGGTGCAGAAGCATCTCAGCCTGACGCGGCATGCCTACACCGCCGGCATCCTGGCGATGTCGAAGCAGCGGCTGGAGGCGCTGCCGAAGGCGCAGCAGGATCTGGTGCGCGCCGTCGCTGCCGAGGTCACGCCGAAGCAGCGGCAGATGAACGAGGAGGCCGAGCCCGGCTCCATCGCCAAGCTGAAGCAGGAGGGGATGCAGGTGGTGGAGGCGCCGGACCGCGATTCCATGGCGAAGATCGTCGCCGAGGCGGTGCGCGACGACTACGCCGGCCGCTACGGCGCCGAGCTGCCCGAAGCCATCCTCTCCACCGGCGCCTGAATCGCCGCACCAGCCTGGGAGTAGCGGCGCGATGCGCCTGATCGACCTTTCCATGCCCATCGCGCCGCATTTCCGCTGGCGTACGCAGATCGCCATCGCCGGCGACATCGCCGCCGGCGACCAGTTCCGCATCAGCCGCCTGGATGGCCCCTGCCATGGCTTCAGCCATGTCGACGCGCAGGCGCACATCCTGGCCGATGCCCCCACTATCGAGAGCACGCCGCTCGACCGCGTGGTGGGGCCGGCGCGCATCCTGAACCTGCGCGACGCGCCGGCCAACGCGGCGATCGACGCGGCGCGGCTGCGCGCCGCCGATCCCGGCGGGCCGGAGGGCGAGATCCTGCTGCTCTCCGCCGGCTGGGACCGCCAGCGGGACTACAACACCCGCGAATTCTGGACCGAGGCCCCCTGGCTGACCCGCGACGCGGCGGAGCACCTCGCCACGCTGCGGCCGAAGGCGGTGGCCTTCGACTTCCCGCAGGACTTCCCCATCCGCCTGCTGCTGGACCAGCAGGAGGTGCCCTTCGACCAGCACGTGACGCACGACGTGCTGCTGCGCCACGGCGTCACCCTCATCGAGTACCTGGTGAACACCAGCGCCCTGGCCGGGCCGCGCACCTTCCTCTGCGCCGCGCCGCTGCTGATCCCGGGCGCCGATGGCGCGCCGGCGCGGATCTTCGCCATCGAGGGATTGCCGGAGGGCCTTCCCGCATGATCGGGCGCCTGGCCGACCGCGCCTTCTCCCTGGCGGAGTGGCTGCTGGTGCTGGCGCTGGGGGCCATGGTGATCATGGTGTTCGGCAATGTGGTGCTGCGCTACGCCTTCGATTCCGGCATCACCGTCAGCGACGAGCTGTCGCGCCTGCTGTTCGTCTGGCTCACCTTCCTCGGCGCCGTGGTGGTGCTGCGGCAGGGCGGGCATCTGGGCTTCGACCTGGTGACGAACGCGCTGCCGAAGGCGGGCCGGCGTGTCTGCCGCATCGTCTCCGACCTGCTGATGCTGCTCTGCTGCGGCGTCTTCCTGTGGGGCGCCTGGGCGCAGGCGGCGATGAACATGGGCAACCTGGCGCCCGTCTCCGGCGTGCCGCTGGGCTGGACCTATGCGGCGGCGGTGGTGGCTGGGGCCGGCCTCGGCCTCGTCGCCCTGGCCGATCTCGCCGCGGCCCTGGCCGGGCGCGAGCCGCCGGCGCGCGACATGGAAGGGGAGGCGGGGGCATGACGCTCCTCATCTTCGCCGGCGTGCTGCTCGCCGCCATGTCGCTCGGCATGCCGATCGCCTTCGCGCTGATGGTCTCATCCCTGGCGCTGATGTGGCACCTGGACGCCTTCGACGCGCAGGGCCTGGCGTTGCAGATGATCAACGGCGCGGATAGCTTCCCGCTGCTGGCCATCCCCTTCTTCATGCTGGCCGGCGAGGCGATGAACGCCGGCGGCCTCTCGCGCCGGCTGGTCGGGCTGGGGATGAAGCTGGTCGGCCATGTGCGCGGCGGGCTGGGCTATGTGGCGGTCATCGCCGCCATCTTCCTCGCCTCCCTCTCCGGCTCGGCGGTGGCCGACACGGCGGCGCTGGCGGCGGTGCTGCTGCCGGTGATGAAGCAGGCCGGGCACGACGTGCCGCGCTCGGCCGGGCTGATGGCGGCGGGCGGCATCATCGCCCCCGTCATCCCGCCCTCGATCGGCTACATCGTCTTCGGCGTGGCGGCGAATGTCTCCATCACCTCGCTGTTCCTGGCCGGCATCGTGCCGGGCATCCTGATGGGGCTGGCGCTGGCGGTCACCTGGGCGGTCTGCGCCCGCAACGAGGGGGCGGCGGTGCTGCCGCGGGCGAGCTGGGCCGAGCGACTGCAGGCGCTGAAGGAGGCGGGGCTGGCGCTCGGCCTGCCGGCGCTGATCATCGGCGGCCTGCGCTTCGGCATCTTCACGCCCACCGAGGCGGCGGTGGTCGCGGCGGTCTATGCGCTGGCGGTGGGCATGCTGGTCTATCGCGAGCTGCACCCGCGCGACCTGCCGAAGGTCATGCTGGCCGCCGTGCGGACCAGCGCGGCGGTGATGTTCCTGGTGGCCGCGGCCGCTGTCTCCGCCTACCTCATCACCATCGCCGACATCCCCGGCGAGGTGCGCGGCCTGCTCGAGCCCTTCATGGGCGAGCGCATCCTCCTGATGCTGGCGATCATGCTGCTGGTGGTGGTGGTGGGCACGGCGCTCGACTTCATCCCCACCATCCTGATCCTGACGCCGGTGCTGATGCCCATCGTGCGCGAGGCGGGGATCGACCCGGTCTATTTCGGCGTGCTGTTCATCATGAACAACGCCATCGGCCTGCTGACGCCGCCGGTGGGCACGGTGCTGAACGTGGTCTGCTCGGTGGGGCGGGTCCGCATGGGCGCGGTGGTGCGGGGCGTGATGCCTTTCCTCACCGCGCAGATCGTGGTGCTGCTGGCGCTGGTGATGATGCCCTGGCTGGTGCTCGGCCCGCTGCGCTGGATGCGCTGAAGACGGGCAGAGAAAAGAAGAGGGGGCACCGGGGGAGAATTCATTCTCCCCCAGCCTTTCTTCATCCCGCTGCCGGAAGGCCGAGCCGGTAGAGCCGGATGGCGTTGTCGTGGAACAGCGCAAGCTGCTCTGCCCAGGGCAGGTCCTCGACGGCGGCGCGGAAGCCGTCGAAAATGGTCTCGAAGCTGCCGCACAGCCCGTCCACCGGGAAGTTGGAGGCGAACAGGCAGCGCCCGGCCCCGAAGATCTCGATCGTCTCGCGGATGATGGCGCGGTTGTCCTCCAGCCGCCAGGGCCGCCCTGGCAGCCCGAGGCCGGAGATCTTCACCCAGACCTGCGGCGCCGTGGCGAGCCGCCGCATCGCCGCCCGCCAGCCGGCCAGCCCTTCCTCGCTGCGGTCGGAGGGCAGGCCGGTGTGGTTGAGCACCAGCGGCGTCTCCGGGTGCGCCGCGACCAAGTCGAGCGCCTCGTCAAGATGCCACCAGGGCGTCTGCAGCTCGAAGTGCAGCCCGTGCGCGGCGAGGCGCGCATAGCCGGCGCGCCAGCGCGGGTCGCCCATCGAGCCGGGGGCGCCGCGCTCCACCTGGGCGGGGGAGGGGGCGGCGCGCGGCTTGTGCCGCACTCCCTTCACCAGCGGCAGCGCGGCCTGGGCGGCCAGCACCGCCTCCACATCCGCCCGGTCCAGCCAGGCCTGGGCGACATGCGCGGCCGGCCGCCCGGTGCGCGCCGCCAGCCCGGCCATCCACCGGCTCTCGCCGGTGGGGTCGGCCGGGTTCCATTCCCCCTCCATCGTCACGCTGGCGACGACGCGGTGGTGGCCGGTCAGCGCGTCGTAATCCTCCGGCAGGAAGGGCCGGCCGCGCATGGCGCCATAGTCGCCATAGCGGAAGGGGATCATCGGCCGGCGAGGGTCCAGCCAGGGGTAGTCGTTGCGCACCGGGTCCCAGAAATGGTGGTGCGCGTCGATGACCGGCAGGTCACGCATGGGCGGGGCGGCTTCGGAAGGTCTTCCAGGCGGTGCCGAGCCAGAGGCCGAGCACGGCCAGCGCCAGCACGGCCGCGATCGGGCGGGAGACGAGGGTGAGCGGATCGCCCTCGCCCTTCATCAGCGTCTGGATGAAGTTGAACTCCACCACCTTGCCCAGCACCAGGCCCAGGATGGCCGGCGCCACGGGGATGTCGTTCTCCTCCATGAACCAGCCGAGCGCGCCCATCGCCAGCATCATGCCGACATCGAACAGCGCGTTGTTGATGGCGTAGGCGCCGACGATGCAGGCCACCAGGATGAAGGCCGCGATGATGCCGCGCGGCACGGCCAGGATGTGCCGCGCCGCGCGGATGACCAGCAGCCCGAGCGGGATCATCAGCAGGTTGGCCAGGATGAAGACGATGAACACGGCGTAGATCAGGTCCGGTGACTTGACGAAGATGGCCGGCCCCGGCTCCATCCCCTTCAGCACCAGCACGCCGATGACGATGGCGGTGATGGAATCGCCCGGGATGCCGAAGACGATGGTGGGCACCCAGGCGCCGGCCAGCGCCGAGTTGTTGGAGGCGCCAGCCTCGGCCAGCCCCTCGACATGGCCGGTGCCGAACTTCTCCGGCGTGCGCGAGAATTTGCGGCTGATGGCGTAGGAGATCCAGGCGGCGATGTCCGCCCCGGCGCCAGGCAGCGCGCCGATCAGCGTGCCGACGATGTTGCCGCGCAGGATCTGCTTCCGCCAGGTCCACGCGTCGCGCATCATGCCGCGCAGCGGGCTGCTGTAGGGCGGCACGCGCACCGTCGCGCCGCCGCGCACCGTCATCAGCCGGATCAGCTCCGGAATGGCGAAGAAGCCGATCAGCGCCGGCACGAAATCCACGCCCCCCATCAGCTCGGTGGAGCCGAAGGCGAAGCGGGTGACGCCCGTCGCCACGTCGATGCCGACGCAGGAGAGGAACAGGCCTAGCAGCAGCGCCAGCAGCCCGCGCAGCGGCGAGCCGACGGCCAGGAAGGCGGCGCAGGTGAGGCCCAGCATGCCGAGCCAGAAATACTCGGGCGAGGAGAAGCGGGTGGCGAAGATGGCCAGCGTCGGCGCCGCCATGATCAGCACCAGCGTGCCGAACACCCCGCCGATGGCGGAGGAGACCATGCACATGCCAAGGCCGCGCCAGGGCTCGCCCCGCTGCGTCATCTTGTAGGCTTCGTCGGCATAGGCGGCGGAGGCCGGGGTGCCGGGGATGCGCAGCAGCGCCGCCGGGATGTCGCCCGAGAAGATGGCCATGGCCGTCAGCGCGACGATCGAGGCGATGGCCGGCACCGGCTCCATGAAGAAGGTGAAGGGCACCAGCAGCGCCGTGCCCATCACCGCCGTCAGCCCGGGGACGGCGCCCAGCACGATGCCAAGGCCGCTGGCGAGCAGGATGACGCCCAGCGTGCCGGGGCTCAGCACATGGCCGAAGGCGAGCAGCAGGCTGTCCATCAGAGCCAGCCCTCCAGCAGGCCCGGCGGCAGCGGCACGCGCAGCACCATGACGAAGAGCAGGTGGAAGCCGATGGCGCCCAGCACCGCCGTGACCGCCGCGCGCACCGGCGCGATACCGAGGCGGAGCTGCACCGCCAGCAGGATGGCGATGGCGAGGGGGATGAAGCCCACCGTCTCGGCCAGCAGGGCGAAGAGGACGATGCTGGCCACCAGCAGCGCCACATTGGTGGCCGCCCAGCGGTCCCGCATCCAGGCGGGGGCGCGCAGCCACGGCTCCCCCGGCTGCCGGCCGGCGGCCAGCAGCAGGCCGGTGCCGGCGGCCATCACGCCGCCGCCCAGGAGCGCGGGGAAGAACCCCGCCCCCAGCTCCTGCCCCGGCACGCCCGGCAGGCGCAGGGAGGCCGCCAGCAGCAGCCCCCCCAGCCCGAGCGTCAGCACGCCCAGCGCGCGGTCGTTCAGCCGCATGTGGTTCAGCCCCGCGCCAGGCCCAGCTCGCCCAGCAGCGTGGCCGCCGTCCGGCCAAAGCGGGTGGTGAACTCGGCGAAGGCCTCCGGCGTCTCCCAGACCGGCACGATGCCGCGCGCGGTCATGGTCTGGCGCACCTCGGGGCGGGCATGGCCGCGGCCGGCCGCCTCGATCAGCCGGGTGCGCACCGGGGCGGGCAGGCCGCGCGGCGCCACCATCGCGAACCAGTTCTCATAGATCCAGTCGACGCCCAGCTCCTTCAGCGTCGGCACGTCGGGGAAGGAGGTCACGCGCTTCTCCGCCATCACCGCCAGCACGCGCACCTGCCCCGCCTCGACCAGCGGCTTGGCCTCGATGGGCGAGCCGGTGAAGACCGAAATGCCGCCCGCCACCAAGTCCTGCAGCGCCGGCGCGCCGCCCTGGCTCGGGATCCAGCGGATGCTGTCCGCCTCCATCCCCAGCGCCTTGGCCAGGCCGGCGGCGGCGAGGTGCCAGGAGCCGCCGGTGGAGACGCCCGAGCCGGTGAACTGTCCCTTGCGCGCCTCGCGCAGCGCCGCGGCGAAGGACTTGAAGTCCTGCCACGGCCCGTCCGCCTTCACCGTGATGCCGGCGGGGATGCTGGCGATGCGCGAGATCAGGTCGAAGCTCTGCGGCCCGATGTCGGACTGGCCCAGCGTCTTGAAGTTGACGAATTCCGAGGTGCCGCAGCCGATGGTGTAGCCATCGCGCGCGGCGTTGGCGATGGCGGCGTGGCCGACGATGCCATTGCCGCCGGTGCGGTTGACCACGTTCACCGGCTGGCCGAACTCCGGCTCCAGCCCGGAGGCGAGGATGCGCGTGACGGTGTCGGCGCCGCCGCCGGCCGCCCAGGGCACCACCATGGTGACGGGCCGGCTAGGCCAGGACTGCGCCCGCGCGCGGCCCGGCAGCAGGGCCGGCAAGGCGAGGGCTCCGGCCAGGCCGGCGAGACCACGACGTGAGATCATTCTTGTTCCTCCTCCTCATGACGGGTGGCGCGGGAATGGCTGCCCCGGACCACGCATCCATGTCTCCCCTCCTCCCATGCGGCCGGGCCGGTTCGTCCGGTGCGTGGCGGAGGAATTTTTTGTCGGAGTTTTGTGCTCTGTATGTAGTATGATTGCAAGAGGCATCGCATCGCCGCCGCCGATGCGGCATAATGCGCCGGGCGGCGCCCTTTCCGCTGCAGGAACAAGACCCTATCGATGCAAGACGCCGACCTCGCGCCCAGCACTGCCGCCTCTTCCGCCGGGGCCGCCGAGAACGCGCCCATCGCCCGGCAGACGCTGCACGAGCAGGTGGCGAGCCGGCTGCGGGACATGGTGACCGATGGCCGGCTGGCGCCTGGCCAGCGCATCAACGAGGTGGCGCTGGGCCAGACGCTCGGCGTCTCCCGCACGCCGCTGCGCGAGGCGCTGAAGACCCTGGCCGGGGAAGGGCTGGTGGAGCTGGTGCCGGCGCGCGGCGCCGTGGTGCGCGCCTTCACCATGCAGGACGTGGCGGAGAGCATGGAGGTGCTGAAGGTGCTGGAGCAGCAGGCCGCCCGCCGCGCCTGCGAGCACGCCCCGGAGGCGGAGATCGGCCGCATCCTCGCGCTGCACGCGATGATGCGCGAGCGCTACGCGGCGCGCGACCGGCTGCCCTACTTCAAGCTGAACCAGGCCGTGCACTCAGCCATCGTCGCCGCCTCGGGCAACCAGACCCTGGCACGGCATTACGACATGCTGCAGGCGCAGATGAAGCGTATCCGCTTCATCGGCCATGAGGGGGCGGACAAATGGGCCGCCGCCATGGCCGAGCATGAGGAGATGATGGAATGCCTCGCGCGGCGCGACGGCGCCGGGCTGGCCGCGGTGGTCGGCCGCCACCATGACAGGGGCGTGGAGCGCATGCGCGGCTCCCTGTAGCCACCTTTGCGCTGCGGGAGCCGCGCCGGCCGGGCTCCGTGGCAACGCCGCCCGGGTGAGGCGCAGCGCCGGCTGTGACAGCGCGCGTTTTGCCTTATAAGGCCATTGATGGAATAATCTGCTGTCATAGGCAGTGATATCCGCGTTCATCCGCCATTGGGGGAGGGGGATGCCTCGTGGAGCGTGTGGGTCGGAGCGACATGCCTGATCTCGGCAGCAGAAGCCGGAACCTCCTGTCCCGCCGCCTGCTCTGGAGCGGAGCTTTCTGCGGATGGCTGTTCTGCTCCCTCGCGGCCTGGTGGGTTGCGGAGCATTCGGCCGCCCGGATCGACCGGGAGGCACGCAGCGCCGCGCTGGCACGGGTGGAGGTGGCGGCGGAGGCGGTGCAGCAGAACATGCTGCGGCTGCTGGAGGCCGTCCACGGCCTGTACGACCTCGCCCAGACCCGCCAGAACCTGGTGGCGGAGCACCGGGGGACGATGGCCGTCATGCTGGAGCAGCACCTCGCCTCCGTCGCCGAGGCCGGTCGCTTCGGGCTGCTGCAGGTGGGGGTGATCGGCGCCGATGGATGGCTGGCCTGGTCCTCCGTGCCGGGCTGGGACCGCGTCTATCTGGGCGACCGGGAGCATTTCACCGTCCATCTCAACCGTCCTCCGGCGCTGTTCGTCAGCAAGCCGCTGGTCGGGCGCGCCTCGGGGCGCTGGAGCGTGCAGTTCACCCGGCCGTTGCAGAGCCTGACCGGCGGCTTCGGCGGCGTGGTGGTGGTCTCGATCGATCCGCTGAAGCTGTCGGAGGATCTCGCCCTGCTGCGCAAAGGCACGGAGGGCTCGTCGCTCCTGCTGCGCGAGGATGGCGGGGTGCTGGCCTACAGCCACGATGTCGGGCCCCTGCTGGGAAAGAGCCTCGGCGCCAAATCGGCCCTGTTCCAGCTCCATTCCGCCCGTCCGGCAGGCAGCTTCGAGACGGTCAGCATCATCGACGGCCGGCCCAAATTCGTCGGCTTCCGCAAGCTGGCGGAGGCGCCGATCATTGTCTGCGCGGCCATGGATGTTGAGTCCGAGATGGCGGCGACGGCCTTCGTGGCGCCCTCCCTGCGGGTCGCGGCGGCGGCCTTCGCGGCGCTGCTGCTGGCCACCATGGCGCTCGGCCTGCTGTGGCTCGACCGCCGCCGTGCCCTGCGCGACCTGAAGCGCGCCCGGCGGGAGAACGAGGCGGCGATGCAGCGCCTCTCCCAATCCGACCGGATGGAGGCGCTGGGCCGGCTGGCGGGCGGCATCGCGCATGACTTCAACAACATCCTCCAGGCCGTGCTGGGCGGCACCAAGCTGATCAGCCGCCGGTCCAAGGACGCCGCCCAGGTCGAGCGGCTGGCGCGGATGATCACCGAGGCGGCGGAGCGCGGCGCCTCCGTCTCGCGCCGCCTGCTCACCTTCGCGCGGCGGGCCGAGCTGCATGCCACGCCCGTCCAGGTGGGCGAGCTGCTGGCCGGGCTGCACGAGATCCTCAGCCATACGCTGGGACCCTCCGTGCAGGTGCGGCTGTCCATCGCCCCGGACCTGCCCCCCGCCCTGCTGGACCGCGGGCAGCTCGAGACGGTGCTGATCAACCTCGCGGTGAATGCGCGGGACGCGATGGAGCCGATGGGCGGCGGCCAGCTGACCCTGGCGGTCTCGATGGACACGCTGGCGGCCGCGCGCGCGCAGGCAGCGGGCCTGAGGTCCGGTCCCTACCTGCGGCTGGAAGTGGCCGACACCGGCATCGGCATGGATGCGGCGACGCTCGGCCGCGCCATGGAGCCCTTTTTCACCACCAAGCCGAAGGGCAAGGGCACCGGCCTCGGCCTGGCCATGGCCAAGGGCTTCGCCGAGCAATCCGGCGGCATGCTCGTCATCGACAGCCAGCCCAGGCGTGGCACCATCGTGCGGCTCTGGCTGCCGGTGCCCGAGATTCCGGTGCCTGAGGTGCCGGTGCCTAAGGTGCCGGCCTCCGGGCCGGCCCCTGGCGCGCCGCTGACCGGCCAGGGCGACGTGGCGGAGGACCCCGCGGAAGCGCCGGCGGAAACGCCCACCGGGCGCCTCCTCCTGGTGGATGACGAGGCCAGCCTGCGCGAGACGCTGGCCGCCTGCCTGCGCGAGCAGGGCCATGCGGTGCTGGAGGCGGAGTCCGGCGTCGCCGCCCTGGCGCAGCTTTCCGCCGCGCGGCACATCGACATCCTGGTCACCGATCTGGCAATGCCCGGGATGGACGGGCTCGCCCTGCTGGATGCGGTGCGGCAGCGCCTGCCCGCGCTGCCGGCGCTGCTGTTCACCGGCTTCGCCGGGGATGCCAGCGTCGCGGCCTTCACCGATGCGGCGCGCTCCGGCCCCTTCGCGGTGCTGCGCAAGCCGGCCTCGCCGGATGCCGTCATTGCGCAGGTGGGCGTGCTGCTGGCGGCCAGCCGCGTGCATGGCCCGCAGCAGGATCGACGGCAGGAGAAGGCCTGCGACGCCTGAGCCGCCCCGCCAGGCGGACGGACTTTCGCCGCGCCCCGCCTGCGGGCAGAATGGGAACAAAGGAGGGCCGCATGGCACAGAGGCGAAGCTGCTCCGGTGCGTGGCATGGCTGAGGCGCCGGTTCCCGAGGCGGCCATGTCCGATGCGCCGGCGCTCAGCGTCGAAGGCTTCGAGGGGCCGCTCGATTTCCTGCTTGAGATGGTGCGGCGGCACCGGGTCGATCTGGGCCGGCTGTCCATCGTGACACTGACCGACCAGTTCGTCGCCGCGCTGGAGACCAGCGCCGGCCGCGTGCCGCTGGAGCGGCGCACCGCCTGGGTGGTCATGGCCAGTGACCTCATCCTGCTGCGGTCGCAGCTGCTGACCCCGGCGAGCCTGGCCGAGGCGGCACAGGCGGAGCAGGAGGCGGAGCGCCGACTGGAGATGCTGAGCGAGCTGGCACGGATGCGCGCCGCCGCCGCCTGGCTGGCCGCAAGGCCGCAGCTGCGGCAGGAGGTGCATGGCCGGGGCGATGTCCGGCGTGCCGCGCGCCCGCAGCCGGAGCTGCTGCTGGCCTTCCTGGAGGCCACGCTGGTGCTGCTGGAAGGCCGCCCGCGCTCCGGCAGCGGGGCGGAGGCCGCCGCCCCGGCACGCGTGGCGCCGCTCGACCTCTGGCGCATCCCGGAGGCGCTCGAGCGGCTGCGGGCCCTGCTGGCCGGGCGCCCCATGCCCCTGCCGCTGGCCGAGGCGCTGCCGCCCGCCGCGCCCGCCGGCCGCCCGGCGGGCCGGCTGCGCCGCCGTTCGGCCTGGGCCAGCACCTTCCTGGCCGGGCTCGAGCTGGAGCGGCTGGGCGAGGCAACGCTGTCCCAGGCCGCGCCCTTCGGCGCCATCGCGCTGCACGCCGCCCCGGCGGACCGGGCGGCGGCCTGAAGCCTTTTCCGCTCGCACCGGCTCACGGAAAAGGCTTTTGGCTCGTCGTTTCCACGAGCATCTTCACGCGGTCAGGCGAAGCGGCCCGCTTGCGATCCGCTCTAGCTTGTCGGGGAGCCGGCGGCGGGAGACTGCACGCCGGCCCGCACCCGCAGGCGCTCCTCCGGCAGGGGGATGAACTCCTGCTCGTCGCCGGGCACCTTGGCGAAGCGGCCGGACTTCCAGTCCGCCTTGGCCTGCTCGATGCGCTCGCGCGAGGAGGAGACGAAGTTCCAGAACAGGTAGCGCGGCCCGTCCATCGCCGCGCCGCCCAGCAGCAGCAGCCGGGCGCCGCGCGGGCCGGCCCGCAGCGCCAGGCGGTCCCCCGCGCGGAACACCAGCATGCGGCCGGGATCGAACGCCTCGCCCGCCACGCTCACCGAACCCTCCAGCACATAGGCGGCGCGTTCCTCATGGTGGTCGGGCAGGGGCAGGGCGGCCCCGGCGGCGAGCACCGCATCGGCGTAGAACAGCCCGTCCTGGCCGCCGGCGGGGGAGCGCCCGCCCCAGCCTTCGCCGGCGATCAGCCGCAGGCGCAGCCCCGGCTCCTCCAGCACGGGGAGGGCGGCGGCAGGATGATGCGCGAAATCCGGCGCGCGCTCCTCCTGCGCCTTCGGCAGCGCCACCCAGGACTGGATGCCGAACAGCCGGCTGCCACTGGCGCGCAGCGCCGGGGCGGTGCGCTCGGAATGGGCGATGCCGCGGCCCGCCGTCATCCAGTTCACGTCGCCCGGCCGGATGGGCTGGTCGCTGCCCAGGCTGTCCTTGTGCTGGATGGCGCCCTCGAACAGGTAGGTGACGGTGGAGAGGCCGATATGCGGGTGTGGCCGCACATCCAGCCCGCGCCCGGAGAGGAACTCGCCGGGGCCCATCTGGTCGAAGAAGATGAAGGGGCCGACCATCTGCCGCCCCCGCGCCGGCAGGGCGCGGCGGACCTCGAAGCCGCCCACGTCATGCGCCCGCGGCAGCAGCACGGCTTCCACCCCCGCCGGCAGGGGCGGCAGCTTCCCGGCAGGGTCGTTCTCAACGCTCATGACCAGCCCTCCCGTGCGAAGGCCCAGCATGGGGGAGGCGGCGCCCGCCCCGCAAGCCCGGCGCCGGCCGGTCTGTTCCGCTTCCGCTCAGAACCGGGGGGGCGCCGGCGGGCACCGGTGCGGGAGGCCATGGGACACGAGCCCCAGCGCCTGGAAACGGGGACTGGCAGGCCACGTGAACCTTGCGCTGCGCCGTGGGTTAACCCCCCGCAAGCAAGGGAGCTGCCGATGAAAGCGCTGACATGGCATGGCAAGGGCGACATCCGGTGCGACAGCGTGCCGGACCCCCGGATCGAGCATCCGCGCGATGCCATCATCAAGGTCACGGCCTGCGCGATCTGCGGCTCGGACCTGCACCTGTTCGACGGCGTGATGCCCTCGATGAAGAGCGGCGACGTGCTCGGCCATGAGACGATGGGCGAGGTGGTCGAGGTCGGGCCCGAGACCAAGAACCTGAAGGTGGGGGACCGGGTGGTGGTGCCCTTCACCATCTCCTGCGGCGAGTGCTTCTTCTGCAAGCGCGGCTTCTACTCCGGCTGCGAGCGCAGCAACCCCAACCGCGCCATGGCCGAGAAGATGTGGGGCCACTCGCCGGCGGGCCTGTTCGGCTACTCGCACATGCTGGGCGGCTATGCGGGCGGGCAGGCGGAATACCTGCGCGTGCCCTATGCCGATGTCGGCCCGATCAAGGTGCCCTCGCACCTGACGGACGAGCAGGTGCTGTTCCTGTCGGACATCTTCCCCACCGGCTACATGGCGGCGGATTTCTGCAACATCCAGCAGGGCGACACCATCGCCATCTGGGGCTGCGGGCCGGTGGGCCTCATGGCCATCCGCAGCGCCTTCCTGCTCGGCGCGGGGCGCGTCATCGCCATCGACACGGTGCCGGAGCGGCTGGCGATGGCGCGGCAGGCCGGCGCGCTCACCCTCGACTTCCATGACGAGGACATCTACGAGCGCATCCAGGACCTGACGAATGGCCGCGGCGCTGATGCCTGCATCGACGCGGTGGGCACCGAGGCGGATGGCACGGCCAGCATCGATTCCGTGGTCGACCGGGTGAAGGCCGCCGTCTATCTGGGCACCGACCGGCCGCATGTGCTGCGCCAGGCCATCCATTGCTGCCGCAACTTCGGCACTGTCTCCATTGTCGGCGTCTATGGCGGGCTGCTGGACAAGGTGCCGATGGGTTCGGCCATCAACCGGGGCCTCACCTTCCGCATGGCGCAGACCCCGGTGCAGCACTACATGCCGAAGCTGCTGGAGCGCATCGAGAAGGGGGAGATCGACCCCTCCTTCATCATCACCCACCGCGCCGGCCTGGAAGACGGCCCCGAGCTCTACAAGAAGTTCCGCGACAAGCAGGATGGCTGCGTGAAGGTCGTCCTCAAGCCCTGAGCCGAGGGGCGAGATGGAAAGGGCGGGGGGAGCGATCCCCCCGCCCTTTCTTCATGACCCGCGCGGCAGCGCGTAGGCGATCACGTGGTCGCCGGTCTTGGTGCCCAGCGAGCCATGCCCGCCGGCCACCACGAGCAGGTACTGCCGCCCGTCCCGCCCGCGATAGGTCATCGGCGTGGCCTGCCCGCCCGCTGGCAGGCGGCTTTCCCAGAGCTGGCGGCCATCCGTCACGTCATAGGCCCGCACATAGTAGTCGATGGTGCCGGAGAGGAAGGCGACGCCGCCGGCCGTGACCATCGGCCCGCCGAGGTTCGGCACGCCCATGCGGAACGGCAGGGGCACCGGCGCGGCATCCCGCGTCGTGCCGTTCCTGTGCTTCCAGACGATCTCGCCGGTGGTCAGGTCGGCGCCGGCCACGTAGCCCCAGGGCGGTGCCTGGCAGGGCAGGCCGAGGGCGGAGGTGAAGGGATAGAGCTGCACGGCGTAGGGCGCGCCGAAATTCTCGTTCAGCGCCGGCAGGCTGCCATCCGGCCGGTTGCTGCCCTGCACGTAGAGCGTGGTGTCGTCATGCCGCGGCACCAGGCGGGAGATGAAGGCGAGGTAGGCGGGGGTGGTGAAGGCCACCTGCCGCGCCGGGTCCACCGCGACGCTGCCCCAGTTGAACACGCCGAAATTGCCCGGATAGACCAGCGAGCCCTGCAGCGAGGGCGGGGTGTAGCGCCCCTCGTAGCGCAGTCGGCGGAGCTGGATGCGGCAGGCGAGCTGGTCGAACAGCGTGGCGCCCCACATGTCGGCGCCTGTCAGCGGCGGCGGATCGTAGGAGAGGCGGGAGACGGGCTGGGTGGGCGCCGTGCGGTCGCCCTCCACGGCACCCTGCGGGACGGGCTGCTCGGTCACCGGCAGGACCGGCTCGCCCGTCTCGCGGTTCAGCACGTAGAGCTCGCCCTGCTTGGTGGGCTGCACCAGGGCCGGCACGCGCCGGCCGTTGACGGTGAGGTCCAGCAGGCTGGGCTGCGAGGGCACGTCGTAATCCCACAGATCGTGGTGCACGGTCTGGAACACCCAGCGCACCCGCCCCGTCGCCAGCTCCAGCGCCACCACGGCGGAGGAATAGCGGGCGCTGTCCTCGTCGCGGTTGGCGCCCCACTGGTCCGGCGGCTGGTTGCCCATCGGGACATAGACCAGGCCCAGCGCCTCGTCGACGCTGGAGATCGACCAGCTGTTGGGCGAGTTGGGCGTATAGGTCTGGCCGGCCGGCAGCGGCTCGGTCTGTTCCGGGTTGCCGGAATCCCAGTTCCACACCAGCCCGCCGCTGTTCACGTCGAAGGCGCGGATGACGCCGGAGGGCTCGCGGGTCGAGACATTGTCCAGCACCGTGCCGCCGACGATGACGAGGTTGCGCGTCACCACCACGGGCGAGGTGGAGTAGTAGCCGCCTGGATTGGGGTTGGGCATGTTGGCCCAGAGATTGATCTGGCCGCCTTCGCCGAAGCTGGTGCAGACGCCGCCCGTCTCCGGGTCCAGCGCGATCAGCCGGCCGTCGGCGGTCGGCATGAAGAGCTTGCGCGCGCAGTTGTCCACGCCGCGCGCCCCTTCGGTGGCCGCGGGCACGGAGACGGAGGTGGCGGCCGTGTTCTCCATCGCCGGGCGGGCCCCCTCGGGCGCTGTGGCGGCGGCGGCGCCCGCCGGGTATGCGGCCGGGTCGTGGTAGGACAGGCCGCGGCAGGTCAGGTGCTGCAGTGCCAGGCCGTCCCGGATCTTCGGCTCGTAGCGCCAGATCTCCTGCCCCGTATCGGCATCGAGGGCGATGACGTTCTGATGCGGGGTGCAGAGATACAGCCGCCCGCCCACCTTCAGCGGCGTCACCTGGAAGGTGGTCTCCACCGGGTCGCCTGGCTGGCCGGGGATGTCGCCCGTGCGGTACTGCCAGGCCACCTCCAGCCTGTCCACGTTCTGCGGCGTGATCTGGTCCAGCGGCGAATAGCGCTGGCCCATGCCGGTGCGGCCATAGGCGTGCCACTCGCCCTCGGGGATGGTGCGGGCCTCGGGCGGCAGCGTCGCGCGCGCCTCGGGCAGGCGGCCCTCGATGCGGTGCGGGTCGTTGAACAGGGCGGCGCCGGCGACGCCCAGCGCCAGCACCAGCACCACCGAAAGCGCCAGCCCGCTGCCGCGCAGCGCGCTGACGCGGCGCGCCTCGCCCGGCTCGCCCAGGGCCCGCGTCACCCACGGGGTCAGCAGCAGCGCGCCGAGCACGAAGATCACGTCGCCGCGCGCCGCCAGCGGCCACCAGTCGAGCCCGGCCTCCCACACCGCCCAGACCAGCGTGGCCAGGGTCAGCAGGGCGTAGAGCAGGAGGGCCGCCGGTCGCCGGCGCCAGAGCAGCCATGCCGTGCCCAGCATCGCCGCACCGGCGAGCGAATAATACCAGGAGCCTCCCAGGACGATCAGCCAGAGCCCGCCGCCCAGGGCGGCCAGGCCGAGCAGCGCCAGGAGGATGGCCAGCAGCCGTGGCGCCCAGCCCGATGATGATGTGCGCGATGTCTGCATGATGCACCCAGGTTCCATGACGGGGCGCCGGCCGCACAAAGCGCGACGCCGCCCTGGCTTGTGAACCCAGGCGAGGGAACTTCGTTCCTTGGAAGGGTGGCTTTTCGGCGCCGGGGAAGCGGCGGGCGAAGCCTCAGCGGCGGCGTAGCAGCACGAAGGCCACCAGCACGGCCGCCGCCGCCAGCAGGCCCATCATGGCCTGCACCACCGGGTAGTTCTCCGCCTCGCGTCCGACCAGCAGCGTGGCCAGCGCGCCACCCAGCAGCAGAATCACGCGCACGACAAGCCCCATGGCACGGCCTTTCCCGAAACAGGACCATCCTGCGCCAGCATCGGCCACGCGGCCTTGACGCAGGTCAAGCAGTGGGAGCCGCGCGGCCGGGGCCGCGCGGCGTAGCCTCAGGCCTCCGGCTCGTCCGGGTCGTTAATCGGCACCAGGAACATCACCTCGAGGGCGTCCTCGTCGTCCTCATCCTCATCCTCTTCGTCCTCCTCCTCGTCCTCGCCCTCGTCGGACTGGAAGTCGGCGGCCTCCTCCTCCGTGGCGGGGCGCAGCGTCAGGGCGGCCTGACCGTCCCAGAGCGGCGTGGCATCGTGCAGCAGGCGGCGCAGGTCGGCCTGGAAGGCCTCGCTTTCCACGATGTCGCGGGCCTCCTCCTCATCCGCCCCGATGACGGCGATGGGCCGGCCGGCGATTTCCAGCGTGAACATGGCAGTTCTGTCTCCAGCGTTGGTGGGTTGCTTGCGGTGCGGGGCCGACCCGCCCCCTGGGCACCTGTGCCCCGGGCCGGACCGGCCGCCACCAGGCCGCGGCCCGATGGAGGCCCGGATACCGCCCGCCTTCGGCGGCAAGATGCGCAGCATTGCCGGCTTCTGGCTACCGTCTGCCGCAGATTTCATGGCGCGCGGCGCGCCACCCCTTGACCGGCCGGGAGGGAAAGGTCCTTTGACACGGAAGCGCCGGCCGCCTTCATTTGCGGCCCGGAGCGCCCGCCCCCGTCCACCGGGGCACGCCAGACACGAAGGACCGACCGCATGACTCACGACCCGGCCGCGGCGGCGCGGCAGGAGGCACCCCAGCAGACCTTCGGCACCGCCAACATCGCGCCCCTGGAGCGCCCAAGCGCGACCACGCGCTTCTTCATGGGCATCGTCGCGGCGGCGGAGCGGCTGAACCTGCGCTGTTCCAAGGTCGGCAACCCGCCCGTCTACGACAACGCCACCTTCCCCTGGGCCGCCGAGATCGAGCGCGAATGGCCGCTGATCCGCCGCGAGCTGGAGCAGGTGCTGCTGCGGCAGAGCGAGCTGCCGAGCTTCCATGACATCTCCACCGACGTGCAGACCATCAGCAAGGACAGCGCGTGGAAGACCTTCTTCCTGGCCGGCTATGGCCTGTCCTCGCAGGAGAACATCCGGCGCTGCCCGGAGACCTGGCGGATCGTGCAGAAGATCCCCGGCCTCAAGACGGCGATGTTCTCGATCTTCGAGCCGGGCAAGCACCTGCCGCCGCACCGCGGGCCCTATAACGGCGTGCTGCGCCTGCATCTCGGCCTGATCGTGCCGGAGCAGAGCGACCGCCTCGCCATCCGCGTCGACAAGCAGGTCTGCCACTGGCATGAGGGCCACGCGCTGATCTTCGACGACGCCTACGAGCACGAGGCGTGGAACCACACCGACAAGACCCGGGTGGTGCTGTTCGTGGATTTCGTCAAGCCGCTGCGCTTCCCGGCCCGGCTGGCGAACTGGCTGCTGCTGAACATGGCGGTGTTCACCCCCTTCATCCGCGAAGGGCTCGACAACCACAAGGCGTGGGAGAAGAAGTTCTACGCCGAGGCCGAGGCCCTGCGGAACCGCAAGGACTGAGCGGGGCGGCGCCGCGCCCGGAAGCCGGGGCGGCGCCGCGTTTTCACCCTCAGGCGGCCTGCGAGGTTTCCATCATCCAGGCGCGGTGCCGCTTCTCGTCCTGCAGCGCCCGCTCGAACACCTGCCGCACTTCCGCCGGCGCCTCGCTGTGCGCGCTGGCGCGCTCATAGGCGGTGACGGTGTCCTCCTCGTTGCTGCGCATCGCCTGCAGGATGGCGCCATCGCCCATGATGCTCGCCATCGCCACCTTGCCGGTGGTGAGCAGCTGCTTCATGTCGCCTTCCATGGGGGCGTCGGTGCCGAGCTGGTTCGCCATCTGCGTCAGCTCCTGCACATGCCGGTCATGGTCGCCCTTGAAGCTGGCGATCTGCTGCTTGTAGGCCGGGTTGTCGAGGCGCGCGATCACCTGCTCATAGGCGGCGATGGCGTCATGCTCGAGCAGCAGCAGGTTCTTGACCAGCTTGGGCAGGGTGCTCTCGGTGCCGACGGTGGTGACCATGGTGCTCTCCTTGTCGTTGTTGCGGAGTCGTCTTGCGGGCGGGGCTGCGGCGCAGCCCTCACATGCCCGGCGGCTTGCCGATCTGCTCCGCCTGGGCGCCGGACCCGGCGCGGGCCGGACCGAGCACCGGCTCCTCGCCCAGCGCCGTGTTCTGCATCACGCTGAACTGCGCCTTGCCGTCCATCGACGGGCCGGTGGTGAAGCGCCCCTCCGGCGGCGGCGCGCCCGTCGCGTCCGTGCCCAGGAAGACGTAGCTGAAATCCTGCCGCTCCAGCGCCTGGTCGAAGCTGTTCGGAATCGGCAGCGCGGCGCTGCCGCCCATCTCCTCGATCGCCGCCAGCCATTGCTGCTGGTGCATGGTGTCGCGCGCGATGAGGAAGCTCAGCATGTCCTTCATGCCGGGATCATGCGCGGCGTTGTAGAGGCGGACGGCCAGGGTGCGGCCCGTCGCCTCGGCCGTGACATTGGCGTACATGTCGGCGGCCAGGTTGCCGCTGGCATAGACATGCGAGCAGTCGAAGGGGACGCCGTCCGCGTTGGTGGGCATCGCGGCGAGGCCGGTGGACAGCAGGTGACGCTGCAGCATCCCCTCCACGATGTGCCGCGGCCGCTCGCCGCCCATCACCGCGTTCACCACCGGGTTGGCCTCGGCGGCGCTTTCCTGCAGGCTGAGCGGCGCGGTCTCAAGGTTCATCGCCACGGCCGTGGCCAGCATCTCGATATGGCCGATCTCTTCCGTCGCCGTGTGCAGCAGCATGTCGCGGTACTTGGTGTTCGGACCGCGCGCGCCCCAGGCCTGGAAGAAGTACTGCAGGCAGACGCGGATCTCACCCTCGACGCCGCCGATCGCCTGCTGCAACTGGCGGGCGAAAAGCGGGTCCGGCGTCTCGACACGAACCGGATACTGCAGTCGCTTGTCGTGGAAGTACATGCGGATTTCCCTTGCTTCGAGTGGCCCTGATCATGGGCATCGCCCCTCAGCAAACGGGCCGCCCCGCGAAGGTTCCCGTGAAAGCGCTACCTGGATTTACGCGCGGCCGCGGGACGGTGATGCTGCCGGCCGCGCGCCGCGCGGTGCGGCGCTGAGGGGACATAGGGATGGAATCGGAGACGGGCGCTTTCCTGCCAGGCCCACGCCTGGAGATCGCCGGCGCCGCGGAGGGCCCGCTCGCCGGGCTGCGCTTCGCCGCGAAGGACCTGTTCGACGTGGCGGGCCACCCGACCGCCGCCGGCAACCCGGACTGGGCGCGGGGCCGGCCGCTGCCGCAGCGCCATGCCTGGGCGGTGCAGGCGCTGCTGGAGGCCGGGGCCAGGTTGGTGGGCAAGACCGTCACCTGCGAGATCTCGCTCGGCATCCTGGGCTTCAACGCGCATTGCGGCACGCCGCCCAACCCGGCGGCGCCCGGCTGCCTGCCGGGCGGCTCCTCCAGCGGCTCCGCCTCGGCCGTGGCGGCGGGGCTGGCCGACATCGCGCTCGGCACGGATAGCGGCGGCTCGGTGCGGGTGCCGGCCAGCCTCTGCGGCCTGTACGGGCTGCGGCCGACCCATGGGCGCATCCCCTTCGAGGGTGTCTGCGCCCAGGCGCCGAGCTTCGACACCGCCGGCTGGTTCGCCCGCGACGCGGAGACCTTCGCGCGGGCCGGCGCCGTGCTGCTGGGCGAGGCGCCGGTGGAGCCGGCGCCGGCGCCCCTGCTGCTCGCGGAGGACGCCTTTGCCCTGGCGGACGGGCCGGTGCAGGCGGCGCTGCGCCCGCAGGCGGCGCGGGTGGCAGCGCTGCTCGGCGGCGCGCCGCGCGCCATGACGCTGGGCGAGGCGGGGGAGCTGGCCGCCTGGGGCTCGCAGCGCAACGTGCTGCAGCGCGCCGAGGGCTGGCAGACCTTCCGCGGCTGGATCGACGCGGTGAATCCGCGCCTCGCCTTCAACGTGGCGCGCAACCTGAGCTTCGCGGCCAGCCTGACGGAGGCGCAGATCGCCGTCGCCGCCGCGCTGCGGCACCGGGTGCGGGAGCGGGCGCGCAGCCTGCTGGAAGGCGGCGCCATCCTCTGCATCCCCACCACGCCTTTCACCGCGCCGCCCCTGGGCCTGCCGCTGCAGGAGCTGGATGCGCTGTCGGAGCGGATCGGGCTGCTGACCTCCTTCGCCGGGCTGACCGGCGTGCCGCAGCTCAGCCTGCCGCTGGCGCAGGTGGCGGGGCGTCCGGTCGGCCTGTCGCTGCTGGCCTGGCGGGGGCAGGATGCGCGGCTGCTCGGCATCGCGCGCGCCCTGGCCGGCTGAGGCGCGGCTTGGCGGCGCGGCCGCCGGCTGCTTCCATGCCGCCGCAACCGAGGAGGCGCCGCCAATGCCCGATTACCGCACCGACCCCCGCATGGACCCGGAGATGGCCGCCTTCCAGGCCATGATGGACGAGCGGGCCAAGGACTTCCCGCCGATCCGCCTGGAGCGCCCCTTCGACGCGGCGCGCGCCAGCAACGACGCGCTGAACCTCACCCTCGGCGGCGGCCCGGAGATGGCCGAGAGCCGCGACATCTGGCTGCTGGTGCGCGGCCGCCGCATCGCCTGCCGGCTGCACTGGCCGGCCGGCGCCGAGGGCCCGCTGCCCGTGCTGGTCTATCTGCATGGCGGCGGCTGGGTGTGGAACAGCATCGACACGCATGACCGCACCATGCGCGAGTATGCCGCCGCCGCCGGCTGCGCCGTGCTGGGTCCGGACTACGCGCTGAGCCCGGAGGCGGTGTTCCCGCAGGCGCTGGAGGAATGCGCCGGCGTGGCGCGGCAGCTGGCCGCGCGCGGCGCGGAATGGGGGCTGGATGGCACCCGCATGGTGCTGGGCGGCGATTCCGCCGGCGCCAACCTCGCCCTCGGCGCCGCGCTGCTGCTGCGCCAGCAGGCGCCGGAGCTGGTGCTGCGCGGCCTGCTGCTTGGCTACGGAGTCTATGACAGCCGGCTCGACACGCCCTCCTACGAGGAATTCGCCGAGGGCTACGGCCTGACCCGCGCGCGGATGCGCTTCTACTGGGATGCCTACGCGCCGCAGCAGGCGGACCGCCACGGCCCCTTCGCCGCGCCGCTGCGCGCCGACCTGCGCGGCCTGCCGCCCGTGCACATGACGCTGACGGAGCTCGACGTGCTGGCCAGCGAGAACCTCGCCATGGCCGGGGCGCTGCGCGCGGCGGGCGTGGCGGTGGAGGCGGCGGCGTTCCCCGGCACCGTGCACGGCTTCCTGCGCGCCGCCGGCCATGTCGGCGCCGCCGACCGGGCCTTCGCGCAGGCCGGGGCCTGGCTGCGCCGCGTTCTGGGCTGAACGCGGCGCGGCACGGCCTCAGGCGCGGCGCACGCCCCAGGGATAGGGCATGCTGCCCTGCACGAAGCCGCTCAGGTTGTTGCGGTAGGCGGTGCGGGCGACGAACTGGCCGAGCGGGATGGTGGCCACATCGTCCTGCGCCAGGGCGTTGATCTGGTCGGCCAGGGATTTGCGGGAGGCCTCGTCCGGCGCTTCCAGCCAGGACTGGATCATCGCCTCCATGCGCGGGCTCTCATACCAGCCGAACCAGCCCGACGCCCCCGGCCCCTTCACCAGCGAGGACACGCCCGGATTGGCATAGCCCATGGCCGAGCCATAGGTGTGGAAGATGCTCCAGCCGCCCTTCTCCACCGGCTCGCGGCTGACGCGGCGCTGCACCACCGTGCCCCAGTCCGTCTCGGCCAGCTCCACATTCATGCCGATCTGCCGCAGCAGGTCGGCCGTCACCTGGCCGTGCGGGCCGATCAGCGGGAAGTCGGTGGGGTTGATGATCACCACCTTCTCCCCCTTGTAGCCGGATTCCGCCAGCCGGGCCTTGGCGCTGTCCAGGCCGCGCGGCGGCCGGGTCAGTTCGGAGAGATCCTCCGTGCCGTAGGGGGTGCCGCAGGGGAACAGGCTGCGGCACTCGCGCCACAGCGCCTTGTCCTGCCCGATCGTCACCTGCATGTAGTCGGCCTGGTTCACCGCCAGCGCCACGGCCTGCCGCGTCTTCAGGTCGTTGAAGGGCGGCTGCAGGTGGTTCAGCCGCATCAGGCTCATGAAGCCGGCGGGGAACAGCGTGTCCAGCTTGATGTTGCGGTTGCGCTGCAGGGTGGGCTGCAGGTCGATCAGCGGCTGCTCGACCCAGTCCACCTCGCCGGCCTGGAGCGCCGCGGCGGCGGTCGCCGGGTCGGGCATGATGTGCCACTCGACGCGCTCGAAATGCGCCACCTTGCCGCCGCTGGCCCATTCCGGCGCTTCCTGGCGCGGCCGGTAGCCGTCGAACTTCGTGTAGACGGCGCGGCTGCCGGCGACGAACTCATCCGCCCTGAAGCGGTACGGGCCGGAACCCACCACCTCGCTCACCTGCGCGTTGGCATCGGTGCGCGCCAGCCGCTCCGGCATGACGAAGGCCACGTTGGCGTCCGGCTTGGCGATGGCGTCCAGCAGCATCGGGAAGGGGCGCGTCAGGCGGATTTCCACCGTGCGGTCGTCGGCGGCGCCCCAGCGCTCCACCACCTTGGCCAGCAACTGCCCGAAGGGGTCGCGCTTCGACCAGCGCTCCAGGCTGGCGGCGGCGTCCTGCGCGCGCACCGGCTCGCCATCGTGGAAGCGCAGCCCCTCGCGCAGGCGGATGCGCCAGACGCGGCCATCGTCGGAGACGGTGTGGCCCTCGGCCATCTGCGGCTGCGGCTTCTGTGCGGCGTTCACCGCGTAGAGCGTGTCGTACACATGGTAGCCGTGGATCTGCGTGACGATCGCCGAGGTCCAGATCGGGTCCAGCGCCGTGAGGTTGGCCTGCGGCACGAAGCGCAGCGTGGCGGCGCGCGAGGCCTGGGCGAGACCGGGCGATGCGAGCGGCGGCAGGGCGAGGGCGAGACCCCCCAGCCCGGCGCCCTGGAGGAGCGAGCGGCGTTGCATGGCGTATTCCTTCCCTGATCCCCGTCTTTGGGCGGTTGCCGGGAGGCTAGGCAGCGTATCGCCGGAGGGTCAAGGCATGGCTGGCTGGTCTTGACGGGCACTGACCGGCGCCATACCGTGGTCTTACCAGTTGGCCCCCGAATGGCCCGGAGAGAGAACGCTTGGAGGAAACGCTGCGCATCACCCGCCCCGACGAGGCGGGCGCCAAGGGCTTCGACAAGGTCTTCGCCTTCCTGCGCGAGCAGTTGCTGAACGGCACCATCCGTCCCGGCGACCGCCTCATCGCGGAGCGCGAGCTGGCCGTGCAGCTCGGCGTCAGCCGCCCGGTCCTGCGCGAGGCGCTGCGGGCGCTGGCCATGCTCGGCGTGGTGGAGATCCGCCAGGGCATGGGCACGGTGGTGCGCCGGCCGGACGTCTCGGTGCTCGGCGAGTTCTTCACCTTTGTGCTGGCGCAGCAATCCGACATCACCGACGACGTGATGCAGGCACGCATCGCCATCGAGTGCCAGGCGGTGCGGCTGGCCTGCCAGCGCGCCATGGAGTCCGACTTCACCCGGCTGCGCGAGGCGCTGGCGCGGATCGAGGCGACAATCGACGAGCCGGTGGCCGGTGGCCTGGCCGACTTCGCCTTCCACCAGCTTCTCGTCGAGGCCGCGCATTCCGCCACGCTGCGCAGCGTCTACAGCGCCATCAGCGACCTGCTGACCCGCTCCCACATCGCCCGGCGCGAGGTGGTGCGGGTCAGCCCCGAGATGCGCGCGCATCTCGTCGAGGACCACCGCCGCATCTACATCGCGCTGCTCTCGCGCGACGAGCGGCAGGTGGACGAGACGCTGCGCGAGCATTTCGCCATCGGCCATGAATTCCGCCTCCGCAATGCCATGGAGGCGGCGCGCCGGGCCCCGGCGCCGCAGGAGAACACCGAATGAAGATCGTCATCGGCAGCGACCATGCCGGCTTTCCGCTGAAGGCGGACGTCATCGCCCATATCCGCGCCCTCGGCCACGAGGTGCAGGATGTCGGCTCCTTCACGCCCGACCCGGTGGACTTCCCCGACATCGCCCGCGCGGTGTGCGACACGGTGCGGAAGGGTGGCGCCGAGCGCGGCCTGCTGGTCTGCGGCACCGGCGTCGGCGCCGTCATCGCCGCCAACAAGATGCGCGGCATCCGCGCCGCCGTCTGCCACGACGCGCATTCCGCCCACCAGTCGGTGGAGCATGACGACGTGAACGTCATGTGCATCGGCGCGCAGATCGTCGGCCCCTGGCTGGCGCGCGACCTGGTGGCGAGCTTCCTCGCCGCCGAGTTCCACGCGACCGAGGACCATGTGCGCCGCGTGCAGAAGCTGCACGCCATGGAAAACGAGGACTGATCCGCCGCCCCCGGCGGGGGCGGACACGGGAGGGAATGGCATGACGGGAACCGTCGGATTCATCGGCCTCGGCACCATGGGCTGCGACATGGCGCGCAACCTGCTGAAGGCCGGCTGGCGTGTGCAGGGCCACGATGTGCGCGAAGGCGCGGCGCAGGCCATGGCGGCGGAGGGGCTGGTGCCCGCCGCCAGCGTGGCGGAGGCCGCCGCGGGCGCCGACATCGTCGTCACCATGCTGCCGGACACGCCGCATGTGCAGGCGGTGGTGCTGGGCGAGGGCGGGCTGCTGGCCAACCCGCCCGCCGGGCGGCTGGTGGTGGACATGAGCACCATCGCCCCCACCGCCGTGCGCGAGATGCACGTCCGGCTGAAGGCGGCCGGCACCGGCTTCCTCGACGCGCCCGTCTCCGGCGGGCCGCAGGGGGCGAAGGCCGGCACGCTCAGCATCATGGTGGGCGGCGAGGCGGCGGATTTCGCCCGCGCCCGGCCGGTGCTGGCGGCCATGGGCACCACCATCAACCATGTGGGGGAGAGCGGCGCGGGCCAGACGGTGAAGCTGTGCAACCAGCTCATCTGCGGCATCAACCTGCAGGCGGTGTGCGAGGCGCTGGCCCTCGGCCGTGCCGCCGGCGTCGACCTGTCGCAGATGCGCGAGGTGCTGCTGGGCGGTTCCGCCGCCTCCTGGATGCTCGACCGGCTGGGCCCGGCCATGATCGCCGGCGAGACGGGGGCGGGGTTCCGCATCGACCTGATGCTGAAGGACCTCCGCCTGGTGCGCGAGCTGTCCGATGCCCTGGCCGTGCCGCTGCCCGGCACCGCGCTGGTGACGACGCAGTATGTCGAGGCCCGCGCGCATGGCGAGGGCGGCAACGGCAACCAGGCGCTGTTCAAGGTCTATGACCGCATGACGAACCAGGCGGCGGGCTGAGCCGGATGGGGGCGCGGCCATGAACCTCCGGCTCGATTTCGGCGTCGTCTGGGAGCGCTGGCCGCTGTTCGTGGACGGCGCCTGGATGACGCTGCAACTGGCGGTGCTGGCGACGCTGTTCGGCTTCGCCCTCGGCGCGCTCTGCGCCGTGGGGCGGCGCAGCGGCCCGCCCTGGCTGGCCGGGCTCTGCGGCGCCTATGTCGAGGCGATCCGCAACACGCCGCTGCTGGTGCAGATCTTCCTGGTGTATTTCGGCCTCGCCAGCCTCGGCTTCTCGCTCTCCGCCTTCACCGTGGCGGCGTTGGCGCTGACCATCAATGTCGGCGCCTACACCACCGAGATCATGCGCGCGGGCTTCGACTCCATCCCCCGCGGGCAGCTCGAGGCGGGGGAGTGCCTCGGCCTCTCCCAGCGGCAGGTCTACTGGCACGTGCTGCTGCTGCCGGCGATGGAGCGCGTCTATCCGGCGCTGACCAGCCAGTTCGTGCTGCTGATGCTGGCCTCCTCCGTCACCTCGCAGATCTCGGCGGAGGAGCTGACGGCGGTGGCCAACTACATCCAGTCCGACACCTACCGCGCCTTCGAATCCTACATCACCGTGGCGGTGTTCTACCTGGCGCTGTCCTTCGTCATGCGGCTGGGCTTCTGGGGGCTGGGGCTGCTGCTCTTCCCGCGCCGCCGCCGCCTTGGCACGCCGCTGTGAGGAGGACGCCATGATCGCGACCCAACTCGGTGCCTCGCATCTCCAGTTCCTGCTCCAGGGCGCGCTGTGGACGGTGGTGCTCTCCGCCATCGCGCTGGTGGGCGGCGGGCTGCTGGGCTTCCTGGTGGCGCTGTGCCGCGTCTCCGCCAGCCGCGCCGTGCGCATCGCGTCCGGCGTCTATGTGCAGGTGGTGCAGGGCACGCCGCTGCTGGTCATCATGTTCCTGGTGTTCTTCGGCCTGCCGCCGCTGGGCATCAACGTCTCGCCGCTCACCGCCGCCAGCGCCTCGCTGATCCTCTATGTCAGCGCCTATATGGGCGAGATCTGGCGCGGCTGCATCGAATCCGTGCCGAAGCCGCAATGGGAAGCCGCCGAGTGCCTGGCGATGAGCCGCACCCAGCGCATGTTCTACGTGGTGCTGCCGCAGGCGGTGCGCATCGCCACGCCGCCCACGGTCGGCTTCCTGGTGCAGATCGTCAAGAACACCTCGCTCGCCTCCGTGGTCGGCTTCGTCGAGCTGGCGCGCGCCGGGCAGATCATCAACAACAGCCTGTTCGAGCCCTTCCTCGTCTATCTCATCATCGCGCTGCTCTACTTCGCGATGTGCTATCCGCTCTCCCGCTGGAGCCGGCGGCTCGAACGCAGGACCGGCTATGCGCGCCGGCAGCAGGTGGTGACCCCATGAGCCAGCCCACTTCCTCCTCCGCCGGCCCCGTCGTCGCGCTGCGCGACGTGCACAAGAGCTTCGGCAGCCTCAAGGTGCTCGACGGCGTCTCCTTCGAGGTGGCGCGCGGCGAGGTGCTGGCCATCATCGGCCGCAGCGGCTCCGGCAAGAGCACGGCGCTGCGCTGCATCGACCGGCTGGAGACCATCGAATCCGGCGAGATCACCGTCTGCGGCCACCGCGTCAGCGACCCGAAGCTGCCGCTGCGCGCGCTGCGGCTCGATGTCGGCATCGTCTTCCAGAGCTACAACCTGTTTCCGCACCTGACCATCGAGGAGAACATCTGCCTCGCGCCGGTGACGGTGAAGGGACGGCGCCGCGCCGAGGCGCGTGAGACGGCGCGCCGCGTGCTGGGCCAGGTGGGCCTCGGCGACAAGCTCGATTCCTACCCCGAGCAGCTCTCCGGCGGCCAGCAGCAGCGCGCCGCCATCGCCCGCAGCCTGGCGATGGAGCCGCAGGTGATGCTGTTCGACGAGGTGACCTCCGCCCTCGACCCGGAGCTGACCGGGGAGGTGCTGCGCGTCATCGAGCAGCTCGCCGCCGGCGGCATGACGATGGTAATGGTGACGCACGAGATGGGCTTCGCCCGGCGCGTTGCCGACCGCATCGTGTTCATGCACCGCGGCAAGGTCTGGGAGACCGGGCCGGCCACGATTCTCGAGGCGCCGGAGACGGCCGAGCTGCGGCAGTTCGTCGGCAGCGGCCTCTGATTCCACAAACAGGACACGGGAGAGTTCCAGAATGAGCAACGTCACACGCAAGCAGTTCCTCGGCGGCGGCGCCGCGCTGGCCGCGCTCGTCGCGCTCGGCGGCCGCCCCGCCCGCGCCGACCAGCTCGACGACATCATGCGCGCCAAGAAGATCCGCGTGGCCACCGACCTCGCCATCCCGCCCTCCGGCATGATGAGCCCGCAGATGGAGCCGATCGGCTCCGACGTGGAGGTGGCCAAGCTGCTGGCGCAGGATTGGGGCCTGGAGCTGGAGTTCGTGCAGACCACGGGCGCCACCCGCATCCCGAACGTGCAGACCAACAAGGCCGACATCATCATCTCCACCCTCTCCGTCACGCCGGAGCGGGCGAAGGTCGTCGCCTTCTCCAAGCCGTATGCGGCGCTGCAATCGGTGGTGGGCGGCGCGCGCGACCTGCCGGTGAAGGGCCTGGCCGACCTGCGCGGCCGCGCCGTCACCGTCACCCGCGGCACGACGCAGGACACCGAGCTGACCGGCCTCGCCCGCGAGCACGGCTTCCGCGTCGTCCGCTACGACGACGACGCCACCATGGTGACGGCGGCGGTGAGCGGGCAGGCGGAGATGGTGGCCACCTCCGCCACCCTGGTGGCGCAGATCGGCCAGCGCATCCCGGCCAAGAACTTCGAGCCGAAATTCGTGCTGCGCAACTTCGACCTCGCCATGGGGCTGCGCCAGGGCGAGACGGCGCTGATGGAGAAGGTCAATGCCTGGATCGACACCAACATCCGCAACGGCAAGCTGAACGCCATCTACAAGAAGTACCACGGCGCCGAGCTGCCCGAGCATATGCGCGGCACGGGCGCCTGAGCATCACTCCCTGGGGCGGCATGGCATGATCCTGGTCTTCGGCTCGATCAATCTCGACCTCGTGGCGCGGGTGCGCGCCATTCCCCGCCCCGGGGAGACGGTGCTGTCGGAGCGCTACGACCTCTCCTTCGGCGGCAAGGGCGCCAACCAGGCGGTGGCCGCGGCGCGCGCCCGGAAAGACACGGCGCTCGCCGTGCGCATGGCCAGCGCCGTGGGCGAGGATGATTTCGGCCGCTCGGCGCTGGACAACCTGGCGCGGAACGGGGTGGACATCGCGGCGGTGCGCGCCGTCGGCCTGCCCACGGGCTGCGCCTTCATCACCGTCAGCGCGGCGGGGGAGAACGCCATCACCGTGGCCAGCGGCGCCAACCGCGCCGTCTCCAGCGCGGCGCTGCCCGATGCGCTGCTGGAGGGGGTGCGGGTCCTGGTGTTGCAGATGGAGGTGCCGCCGGCCGAGGCGCTGGCGGTGGCCCGGCGCGCCCGCGCGCGCGGCGCCCGGGTGCTGCTGAACCTCGCCCCCGCGCCGGGCGAGGCCGAGGCGGCGCTGCTGCCCGCCCTCCTGGCGGAGACCGACCTGCTGGTGGCGAACGAGCACGAGGCGCTCACCGCGCTGGCGCTGCTGGGCGAGGCGGAGACGGACCCGGAAGCGGCCATGCGGCGCCTCGCCATGCGCTGCGGCGAGGCCGGCATCGTCACCCTTGGCCGGGCCGGCGCCGTGGCCTTCACTGGCGCGGGCGAGACGCTGCGGGCCGCCGCCCTGCCCGTGGAAGCGGTGGACACCACCGGCGCCGGCGACACCTTCATGGGCATCCTGGCCGCCGCGCTGGCGGAGGGGATGCCGCTGGCGCCAGCCCTCTCGCGCGCCTGCGCCGGGGCCTCCATGGCCTGCCTCGACCCGGGCGCGCAGGCCGGCATGCCAAACGCGGCGGCGCTGGACGCGGCCGGCTAGGAAAGCGCCGCCAGCCGCCCTTCCAGCCAGCCTGCCAGCCGCTCCACCGCATCGGGCAGGCGGCGGCCGGCGCGCGCCAGCAGGTGTGCCGTGGCGTGGCGCAGCAGCGGGTCGGCCAGCGGCACGGCGACGAGCTGGCCCGCGCGCAGCTCCTCCAGTGCGGCGAAACCGGGCAGGAAGGCGACGCCCAGCCCCGCCCGCACGAAGCGCCGCTGCAGCTCGAACGCCTCCGTCTCCAGCCGGGGTGAGAGGCGGAAACCCTCATCCGCCTCCACCCGCGCCAGCAGGCGGCGCACGCCATGGTCCTCGGGCGGCAGGGCGGCGGGCAGGGTGGCGAAGGCGCGCAGCGGCCGGGGCGTGCCATCCTCGGCCAAAGCGTGGCCCGGTGGCAGCAGCGCCGCCAGCGGCTGCGGCGCCAGACGGCGCGACACCACCCCCGCATGCGCCGGCGGGTTGTAGGCCAGGCCGAGATCCGTCTCTCCCTCGGCCACGGCGCGCAGGATCTCGCCCGTGGTGCCGAGCGCTACGCGGTAGGCGACGCCAGGATGCGCCGTGGCGAAGCCGGCCAGCCCGTTCTCCAGCAGGTCGGGCAGGAAGCCGGCGCCGCAGCGCAGCCGCACCGTGCCCTGCGGCGCGCCGCGCAGCCGGCGCAGGCGATCCTCCAGGAAGGCGGCTTCCTCGGCCTGCCGCTCGGCATGCTCGGCCAGGATGCGGCCGGCCTCGGTGGGGGTCACGCCGCGCGGCAGGCGCTCCAGCAGCGCGGTGCCGTGATGCGCCTCCAGCTCGGCCACCTGCCGGCTGACCGCCGAGGCCGCCACATGCAGCGCCTCCGCCGCGCCGCGCACCGAGCCGGCGCGCACCACCGCCAGGAAGTAGCGCAGCGCGCGCGGGTTCATCGGCGGGGCAGGGGGCTCATGCGGCGGCATCCTGCGGCCCTGCCGGCGGGCTGGCAATCCACTGCCGCCGGCTTGCGCGGGGCGCCATTCGGCGCAGGATATGGGGCGACAGCAGGGGAGCAGGCGGAATGCGGGTGATCGTCGTCGGCGCGGGCATCCTGGGGGCCAGCGCGGCCTATCATCTGGCCCGGGGCGGGGCGGAGGTCGTCATCCTCGACCCGATGCTGGAGGGACGCGCGACGGCGGCCGGGGCCGGCATCGTCTGCCCCTGGTCCTCCCGCGTCACGGATGCCGACTGGTACCGGCTCTCTGGCGGCGGCGCGCGCGACTATCCGGCGCTGGTGGCGCAGCTTGCCGAGGATGGTGAGACGGATCTCGGCTACCGGCGCGTCGGCGCGCTGTGCATCGCCGGCGAGGAAGCCGGGCTGGAGGAGACCGAGGCGCGCATCCGCGCCCGCCTGCCGGCGGCGCCGGAGGCCGGCACCCTCTCCCGCCTGGCGCCGGAGGAGGCACGCGCGCTGTTCCCGCCGCTGCGGCCGGGGGAGCCGGCGCTGCATCTGAGCGGCGCGGCGCGGGTGGACGGGCGGCTGCTGGCGGCGGCGCTGCTGCGCGCGGCGCAGCGCCACGGCGCCGTGGCGCACCGGGACGTGGTGACGGGGCTGGCCACCGAGGCCGGCCGGGTCTGTGGCGCCTGGGTGGGCGGCCGGCTGTTCGGCGGCGATGCGGTGCTGCTCGCGGCCGGCGCCTGGGCGCCGCCGCTGCTGGCGCCGCTCGGCATCGATCTGGCGGTGCAGCCGCAGCGCGGCCAGATCCTGCACCTGCTGCTGCCCGGCCAGCAGACGCGGGACTGGCCGGTGCTGCTGCCCATGAGCAGCCACTACCTGCTGGCCTTCGACGATTCCCGCATCGTGGTGGGCGCCACGCGGGAGGTGGGGTCGGGCTTCGACCACCGGCTGACGGCGGGCGGCGTGATGCAGGTGCTGCGGCAGGCGCTGGGCGTGGCGCCCGGGCTGGAGACGGCGACGCTGCACGAGATGCGCATCGGCATGCGGCCGATGGGGCCCGACCTGAAGCCGCTGCTCGGCCCGGTGCCGGGGGTGGAGGGGCTGGTCATCGGCAACGGGCTGGGCGCGGGCGGGCTGACCATGGGCCCCTATGCCGGGCGGCTGCTGGCGCAGCACCTGTTGCAGGGCGGCGCCGACATACCGCTGGCGCCCTACGACCCGCTGCGCCGCTGAGCGCCGGCTGCCGCTCAGGCGGCCGGGCGCCCCTCCTCCACCGCCTGCAGGGCCTGTAACTCGCCCGAGAGGCAGATCCGGTTGCGGCCTGCCCGCTTGGCGGCATAGAGGGCGCGGTCGGCCTCGGAATACAGCGCGTCGAAGCCGCGCTGGCCGCCAATGGCGGCACCGGCCGAGATGGTGATCCGCATGGCCGCGCCCTCGGCCAGCATCGGCCGGGCGGCGAAGCGGTCGCGCAGCGCCTCCAGCCGCTCCAGCACCCGCCGGCAGGGCTGGGTGGTGGAGATGAGGGCGAATTCCTCGCCACCCAGCCGGCCGAGCAGGCCGAACTCGCCGAGCATCTCCGCCATCAGCCGGCCGGCGGCGCACAGCACGGCGTCCCCCGTGCGGTGGCCATGCGTGTCGTTGACGCGCTTGAAGTGGTCGATGTCGATGATCACCAGCACCATCCAGGCGGTGCCGGCGCGCTCGGCCTCCTCCATCAGGGCGCGGCGGTTGGGCAGGCCGGTCAGCGAATCGGTGCGGCTGAGCTGCTCGAACTGCCGGCGCGATTCGGCGAGCGCCAGATGCGCCCGCCCGATCCAGGAGAGGATGGGCGCGGCGACGACCAGCGCGATGAGGATCGTCACCGCCCAGGAGCGCAGTGCGGCGGTCCAGTCGATGAAGAAGACGAGCTGGTTGACGACATCCATCAGCAGCGCCGCGACCACGGCGGCGGTGGTGGCCCCGGCCACGTAGCGGCGCAGCCCGCGCCGGTCCTGGATCTGGGGGGCGACAATCAGCCTCAGAGGGCTTCGCATGACCACAACCCTCTGGGAGAGAGATCCGGTTGGTAGCACACCTTTGCGTGACCTTTCCAAGACCTGTCTTTTCGTCCCGCGGCTTGCCAGGAGCGCCGGGTCATGGCCAAGCAGGCGGGCCGCAGCCAAGCCGATGAGGAGGCCTCCTTGCACAGCCGCCAGAACCCGGACAAGGCTGCCGCCCCCGATGCGGCGCCGATGTCCTCGCCCGCGCCGCCCTATACCGACTGGCTGCGTCACCGCCTGACCATCAGCGGCCCGGCCGATGCCATGGCCCGGTTCCGCGCCGCGGCGGCGGGGCCGGGGCTGATCCCCTGGGTGCTGGATCTCGGGCGCATGGAGGAGGATTGGCGGCTGCAATTGCTGGCGCCGCCGGAGGGCGAGCCGGCGATCAGCCCGGCCGGCGCGCGCATCCTCTCCCGCCGCCTGCGGGACGCGGCGGCGGCCAACCACCAGGCCGCCCTGGCCCGCGCCGCGGCGGACCGCGGCTGCCCCTTCGACCTGCACCGCCTGGTGCCGGTGCCCGCCGCCATCCTGGCGCTGGGGCCCGACGACCCGGCGGCGCGGCGCTGGCTGTGGGCGCAGTGGGGCACCACCCGGGCGCTGCGCCATGTTCGCGCCCTGCCCGGCATGGAGGACGGGCGCAGCACGCGCACGGACCGGATGGCGGTGGAGTTCTGGTCGGCCGACTGGTCGCCCTGGCGCGCGCTGCTGCGCCTGCGCCAGGACTGGCCCACGCTGGTGTGGGACCTGCGGCCCGACTACCAGCGGGAGGAGGAGGGCGCCGCCCCGGCCGCGCGGGGCCGCAAACGGCGCTGAGCCCGCGTCACTCGATGCGGATGTTGGCCTTGCGCGCCACCTCGGCCCAGCGCGCCGTCTCGGCGGCGACGAAGCTGCGGAACGCCTCCGGCGTGCTGCCCACCGGGGTGATGCCGAGATCCTTCAGCCGGCCGGAGACGGCGGGGCTGTGCAGCGCCGCCACGGCCTCCTTGTGCAGCCGGGCGACGATGGCGGGCGGGGTCGCCGCCGGCGCGAAGAAGCCGTGCCAGGAGAGGCTCTCGAAGCCCGGCACCACGCTGGCGACCGTCGGGATCTCCGGCGCCACGGCGGCCGGCTCGGTGGAGGTGACGCCGAGGATGCGCAGCTTGCCCTCCCGCGCGAAGGGCAGCACGGAGGAGAGGTTGTCGAACGCCATCGGCACCTCGCCGGTCAACAGGGCGGTCGTCACCTGGCCGCTGCCGCGATAGGGGATGTGCTCGATCTGCGTGCCGGTGAGCTGGGCAAAGAGCGAGCCGGCCAGGTGGATCGAGGTGCCGACGCCGGAGGTGGCGTAGCTGGCCGCGCCGGGCTTGGCCTTCAGCTGCGCGATCAGCTCCGGCAGGGTACGGGCCGGGTTGTCGTTGCTCACCGCAAGCGCGTTGGGCTGCGAGGCGAGCTGCGTGACCGGCGCGAAGTCCTTCTGCACGTCATAGGGCATCTTCGGGTAGATGCCGGGATTGATGGCGTGGCTGCTGATGGTGCCGAGGCAGAAGGTGTAGCCATCCGGCGTCGCGCGGGCACAGGCCTCGCTGCCGATGTTGCCGCCGGCGCCGGGGCGGTTCTCCACCACGATGGGCTGGCCCAGCGCCTTGCTCATCTCCTGCCCGACTAGTCGGGCCAGGGTGTCGGAGGTGCCGGCGGCGAAGGGCACGATCAGGCGGATCGGCTGCGCCGGGTAGGCCGGCTGGGCCTGCACGGGGGAGGGCGCCAGGGCCAGCCCGGCCGGCGCGGCGAGCAGGGACATCAGCGCGAGGCTCAGGCCACGGCGGGACAGGCGGGACATGCGGAGTTCCTCCTCGTGGTGCCATTGGCGGCACGCATTGCGGGCGGCGCACGCGACAGGGCGGCGCCCGGATGCAAACTGATATATTAGATTTTGGTCGTCAAGCGCTCCGTGGCCCTGGGGCCGGCGCTTTGCTAAGCCTGTCCCCATGCGCCTCTCTCCCGCCCCGCCGGACCGCGACATGCCCGAGGCCGGCGCCACGCTGGCGCCCATGGCCCGCCGCCGCTCCGCCGCGGACAATGCCTATGACTCGCTGCGCGCGGCGGTGATCTCGCTGGCCCTGCCGCCGGGCACCGCCCTCTCGCGCACCGCCATCGCCCGGCGGCTCGGCGTCAGCCAGACGCCGGTGCGGGAAGCCCTGATCCGCCTGCAGGAGGAGGGGCTGATCGCGGTGGTGCCGCAATCGGCCACACGCGTCGCCCGCATCGACCTCGCCAGCGCGCGCGAGGCTGGCTTCCTGCGGCTGGCGCTGGAGCTGGCGGTCGTGCGGCGCCTGGCGGAGGCGCCGCCGCCGGGGCTGGAGGCGGCGTTGCAGACCGAGCTGGCACGGATGCGCGCCAGCACCGACGAGGATGGCTTCACCGCCGCCGACGCGGCCTTCCACGGCGTGCTCTACGCCGCCGCCGGCGTGCCGGGGCTGCACGAGTTGGTGCGCAGCCGCAGCGGGCACCTGGACCGGCTGCGCCGCCTGCACCTGCCGAGCCCCGGCAAGGCCGAGGCCGTGCTGCGCCAGCACGCGGAGCTGGCCGCTGCCATCCTGCGCCGCCAGCCGGCGGAGGCCGAGCGGCTGCTGCGGGACCACCTCTCCAACACCTTCGCCGAGCTCGCGCGCATCCGCGACCGCTTCCCCGAATTCTTCTGAGCGCCGCGCAAGCCGGCAGGCGCGCCGCGCGATGCGCCTTTCCGGGGCATTTCCGGCGCCGCGCCGGCTGGTGCCCGCCCTCCCGCCGATTGCCCCGCCTTCCGAACTCTGTTCATCATGCGGAAACAGTTGCTCAGGAGGCTTCCCCATGGATTTCCGGATCTCCCGCCGCGCGGCGCTGGCCGGCTCCGCCCTCGCCCTGCCCTTCATCCGCAGCGCCGCCGCGCAGCAGACCCTGGAATTCGTGGCCGGCTCGCTGGGCGGCGGCTGGTACACCATGGCCGCTGGCGTCGCCGCCCTGGTGCGCGACGAGAACCCCGAGATCCAGATCCGCGTCGTGCCCGGCGGCGGCTTGGCCAACCCGACGCGCGTCAACAACGGGCAGAGCCAGATGGGCTGGGGCATCGATGCCTTCACCGCCGCCGCCGCGCGCGGCGAGGAGCCCTACAAGGCCAAGCATGAGCGGCTGCGCTCGCTCGGCACCGGCTACTCGCCCACCGAGCACAACTTCCTCCGCCGCGCCGATGGCGGCCCGGCCGACATGAAGGCGATCCTGACGCAGAAGGGGGTGCGCATCGGCTGCCCGCAGCGCTCCTCGACCGACGAGATGACGCTGCAGCGCATCCTGAAGTTCTGCGGCACCTCGCCCGAGAAGATCCGCGACGAGGGCGGCCGCTACCTGAACGGCTCCTACAACGACATCGCCGGCGCCTTCGGCGACGGGCAGGTGGATTACCTCTACGTGGCGCTGGCCAAGCCCGCCGCCATCCTCACCGAGATCGGCCAGGGCCGGCGCGCGGCGAAGCTGGTGGCCTTCCCCGAGGATGTGCGCAAGCACCTGATCGACACCTACGCCTACAACCAGGGCGTCATCCCCGCCGGCACCTACCCGGCGCTGCAGGATGCCGACGTGCCGGTGACGACCATGGACAGCGTCATCCTGGTGCACGACACCCTGCCCGAGCCGGTGGCCTATGCGGTGACGCGCACCCTGATCAAGGCCAAGGGCGCGCGGCTGACGCAGATCCACGCCTCGATGGGCGCCTACGACCCCGCCGTGGCCTGGAAGTATGCCGGCGTGCCGCTGCACCCGGGCGCCGAGCGCGCCTACCGCGAAGCCGGCGTGATGCAGGGCTGAAGGAGGCGTGCGCCAGCTTCGCGGCCCGCTCGGCGTCATCCTCCCGGCCTGGCTGGCCGGGGTGGTGGCACTCCATCTCTATTTCGGCGGCTTCGGCTTCCCCGAGCCGATCGCCATGCGCGGCTTCCACCTGCTGGCCTTCGTGCCGCCGATCTTCCTGCTCTGGCCCGCCCTCGCCAGCAGCCCGAAGGACAGGCCGAGCGCGCTCGACTGGCTGTGGGCGGCGCTGGCGGCGGCGCCGCACCTGTGGGTGTGGCTGAATGCCGCCGCCGTCTCCGACCGGATGGAGTATGTCGATCCCTTCGGGCAGGAGATGGTGGTGCTCGCCCTGCTCGCCATCGTCACGCTGCTGGAGGCGACGCGGCGCGCGGTGGAGCCCGGCCTCGCGGTGATGGTGCTGGTCAGCATCGGCTACATGGTGTTCGGCAACCACCTGCCGGGCGTGCTGAACACCCGCGTGTTCAGCCTGGAGGAGATCCTGGAAGCCTCCTGGCTGGTGCCCACGGCGGGCGGCGTCTATGGCCCGCTCACCGGCATCGTTGCCACCACCATCGCGGTGTTCATCACCTTCGGCGCCTTCATGCAGGGCAGCGGCACGGGGCGGCTGTTCAGCAATCTCGGCGCCGCGGCGGCGGGGCGCTACACGGCGGGGCCGGCCAAGGTGGCGGTCATCACCTCCGGCCTGTTCGGCACGATGAGCGGCTCCTCCGTCTCCAACGTCATCACCACCGGCGCCATGACCATCCCGCTGATGAAGCGGATCGGCTATCCGGCGGCGGTCGCGGGCGGCATCGAGAGCGCGGCCAGCGTCGGCGGCGCGCTGATGCCGCCGGTGATGGGGGCGGCCGCCTTCGTCATGGCCGAGATCACCAACATCGCCTATGGCGAGATCCTGATCGCGGCGACGCTGGGGGCGGTGCTCTACTACTTCGCCATCTACGTGGCGGTGCATTTCGAGGGGCGGCGCCTCGGCGTCTCGGCCATGGCGGAGGCCGACATCCCCTCCTGGCGGGAGGTGCTGGCCGATTGCCACCTGCTGCTGCCCATCGCCGTGCTGGTCTGGCTGATGATGGAGCGCTGGAGCGGCAACTTCGCCGCCTTCTGCGCCACCATGGCGATGATCGCGGTGGCCATGCTGCGTCGGCGCACCCGCATGTCGCCGCACGCCATCTTCGACAGCCTGGTGCAGGCGGGGCTGACCATGGCGCCGCTGGCGGTGGCCATCGCCGGTGCCGGCATCGTCGTCTCGGCGCTGACGGCCACCGGCATGGTGGTGGCCTTCGGCGGCATCATCAAGGACATCGCCGGCGGCTCGCTGCCGCTGCTGCTGGTGCTGCTGGCGCTCACCGTGCTGGTGCTGGGCATGGGGCTGCCCACCACCCCCTCCTACATCATCGCCGCCGCCATCGGCGTGCCGCAGCTGATGGAGATGGGGGTCGGCATGCTGCCGGCGCACCTGTTCCTGTTCTACTTCGCGGTGCTGGCGGATGCGACGCCGCCCGTGGCGGCCGCCGCCTTCGCCGCAGCCTCGGTGGCCAAGGCGCCGCCGACGCTGACCAGCCTGCACGCCACGCGCTTCGGCATCGCCGGCTTCACCGTGGGCTTCGCCTTCGTCTACGACCCCGGCATCATGATGCAGGGCAGCCTGCCCGACATCCTGCTCGCCTTCGGCGTGCAGATGGCGGCGCTGACGGCGCTGACGGCGTCCTATGCCGGCTTCCTCGCCGGACCGCTGGCCCTGCCGCTGCGCCTGCTGCTGGGGGCGTCGGGGATGGTCGCCGCCTTCGTCCACGTGCTGCCGGCACCGGGGCGGCTGGCCGTGGTGCTGGCGGTGCTGGCCCTGGCCTGGACGATCAGCCGCGCCGCGGCGCCGCTGCCGGCCCGTGGCGCCGCCCCGCCGGGCTGAGCCTCACCCCGGGCGGGCGGCCCCGCCCGGGACGATCCGCCCGGGCGCGCCGGGGGGCAGGGCGCCCGTCTCCAGCCAGTGGCATGCCAGCGGCCACAGCGTCTCCCGGAAGCGCTCGTGGAAGAAGGCGAAGTGGCCGATGGCGGCCACCCCGGCCTCCTCGGGCGCCAGCCGCAGATGCGTCCGCGCGCTGCCGCGGTAATAGGCCAGCAGCCGCTCGATGGCGGGGATGGTGCCGAAGGGGTCGTCCTCCAGCCCGATTGCCAGGATCGGCGCGCCGATGGCGGCGAAGCGGGCGGGCAGGGCGGCGCCATCCCGCAGCGTGCACTCGAAGCGGGCGGCCATGCGGCTCCAGTCCCGCGCCACGCCGGCGGGGGTGTCCTCCATCCAGCCCAGGCGGCGGGCGGGAAGGTAGCCGAACAGCTCGGCCAGCGCCGGCATCGCCACATGCCAGCGCAGCAGCATGGGCAGGCGGGCGGCGGGGGCGTAGTCCCGCCAATGGGCATACTGCGCGCCGACGGTGACGATGCGCCGCACCTGCCGCGCCGAGGGTGCCAGCCCCACCGCGAAGCCGCCGATGGAATGCGCCACCACATCCACCGGCCGCCCTGGGAAGCGCGCCATGGCCAGGCGCAGCGCGGCCTCCAGGTCGAGCTCGCCCCAGTCCCGCCAGTCCGCGCGGAAGCCGCGCAGCCGGGCGGGGCGGGATTCACCGATGCCCCGGTAGTCGAAGGTGACGACATCGAAGCCGGCCCCGGCGAGATGGGCGGCGAAGCGGCCATAGTAGCGGCTGCGTACCGAGGTGGCGGGGCTGACCACCACCACGGAGCGGCCCGGAACCGGCTGCCTGGCCGGCCAGAGATGGCCGCCCAGCATCATGCCATCCGCCGCCTGGAAGCGGAGAGGCTCGCCCGCCTGCCCAGACGCCATGCCCATCCTGTCCTCCCGCTCCGCGTGCCGGTCTCCTGGCCATGCGGCGGGATGACGGCGACGGTCAAGGTAGGATCAAAAGGGGGGCGCTTGACGCACCTTGGATACAAGAATACTAGTATACAAGTCCAAGAGTGAGGGAAGGGACCATGACGGGTCTGGTGCTGGAGCACCGTGCGCCGATCGCCCGCGAGCTGTACGCGGTGCTGCGCCAGCGCATCCTCACCGGCGCGCTGGAACCCGGCACCACCATCTCCGAGACCTCCTATGCCGGGCAGATGGGCGTCAGCCGCACCCCGGTGCGCGAGGTGTTCCGCCGCCTGGCGGATGAGGGGCTGCTGGAGGTCCGGCCGCAGGTCGGCACCTATGTCGCCGCCATCAGCCTGACCGCGGTGCATGACAGCCAGTTCGTGCGCGAGACGCTGGAATGCCGCACCGTGCGCATGGCGGTGGAGCGTGCCCGGCCCGAGGATGACGCGGCCCTCCGCGCGCATCTGGAGCGGCAGCGCCCGGCCGTGCTGGCGGGCGACTACATCGCCTTCTTCCCCGCCGACGAGGCGCTGCATGTCGAGCTGATCCGCATGGCCGGACGCGCCGCCATCTGGAGCGTCATCCAGGACGTCAAGACGCAGCTCGACCGCGTCCGCTACCTCTCCTTCGAGAGCCGCGACTGGCTCGGCAAGATCTTCGCCGAGCATGAGCGGATCGTGGAACGCGTCATCGCCCGCGACGCCGACGGCGCCGAGGCGATCATGCGCGAGCACCTGCGCACCGTCTTCACCGCCATCGAGCGCCTGATGGCGAGCAAGCCCCATTTCTTCGCGCCCAGCCGCTGACAGCGGCGCAGCCAGGACGAATCCCCATGGTCGCCATCTCGGTCGCCAGGCCGCATGTGCTGGAACTCTTCGACGACGCCCCCCTGCCGCCGCAGGCGGGAGAGGTGCAGATTCGCGTGCAGCGCGCCGGCATCTGCGGCTCGGACCTGCACATCTTCCACGGCAGCAACCCCTTCGCGAAGTATCCGCGCATCATCGGCCATGAATTCGCGGGGCAGGTGGAGGCGGTGGGCGAGGGCGTCGAGGGCCTGGCGCCCGGCGACCGCGTGGTGGTGGACCCGGTGGTCTCCTGCGGCCATTGCTACGCCTGCCGCATCGGCCGCTCCAATGTGTGCGGCAGGCTGGAGGTGCTGGGCGTCCATCGCGACGGCGGCTTCCGCGACCGCGTGACGGTGCCCGCCGCCAACGCCGTGAAGGTGCCGGACGGGCTGCCCATCGAACTCGCCGCCCTGGCCGAGCCCTTCTCCATCGCCGCCAACGTGCTGACGCGCACCGGCATCGACGCGGGGGATTCCGTGCTGATCTACGGCGCCGGCACGGTGGGGCTGACGGTGCTGCAGGTGGCGAAGCTGCACGGCGCCCGCTGCATCGTGGCCGACCTCGACGCGGCGCGGCTGGAGCGGGCGCGGAGCTTCGGCGCCGATGTGGTGGTGAACTCCGCCACGCACTCCGTGCCCGAGGCGGTGGCCGGCGAGCATGACGGGCTCGGCCCCTCGCTGGTGATCGACGGCGCCGGCGTGCCCACGCTGCTGGAGGAGGCCTGCCGCGTGGCCAGCCCCGCCGCGCGCATCGGCATCCTCGGCTTCTCGCCCGCGCCCTGCAATGTGAGCCAGCAGGAGATCGTCAAGAAGGAGCTGACCCTGGTCGGCTCCCGCCTGAACCGGCGGCTGCTGCCGCAGGTGGTGCAATGGCTGGCCGAGGGCCGCCTGCGCCCCGCCGCCATGATCACCCAGACCTTCGCGGCGGCCGACGCGCCCGCCGCCTTCGAGCTGATCGAGAAGGACCCGGGCAGCACCGTGAAGGTGCAGCTCGCCTTCGACGCCTGACATCCGCCCTTCGGAGGAAAGCAAGAATGGCCATCACCCTCGCCCCCCGCCGCCGCACCGTGCTGGGCGGCCTCGCCGGCATCCTCGCCGCGGGCGTCGCCCCCGCCCACAAGGCCCATGCGGCGACGACGCTGAAGCTCGGCCATCTCGGCAACGAGGACAACACCTGGCACAAGGCCAGCCTGAAGTTCGCCGAGGAGGTGGCGCGCCGCACCAAGGGCGCCATCGAGATCCGCGTCTTCCCGAACGAGCAGCTCGGCAAGGAGACGGACCTCATCAAGGGCATCCAGCTCGGCACGGTGGACTTCACCATCACCGGTGAGTCGCTGCAGAACTGGGCGCCCTCCGCCGCGCTGCTGGCCGTGCCCTACGCGGTGCGCGACCTCGCGCACATGGACCGCGTCGTCAGCGGCCCGATCGGCGCCAAGATCGCCGAGGACATCGCGGCCAAGACGCAGCTGAAGACGCTGGCCTATTTCGCCCGCGGCCCGCGCTACCTCACCTCTAACCGGCCGATCACCCGACCCGAGGAGCTGAACGGGCTGAAGCTGCGCGTGCCGAACGTGCCGCTCTTCGTCAAGTTCTGGGAGGCGCTGGGCGCCAAGCCGACGCCGATGGCCTTCTCCGAGGTGTTCACCTCGCTGCAGAACCACACCATCGACGCGCAGGAGAACCCGCTGGCGCTGATCAAGTCGGCCAGCTTCAGCGAGGTGCAGAGCACCATCAACCGCACCGAGCATGTGCTGAGCTGGATCTACATCGTCGGCGGCACGCGCAAGCTGGGCCGCCTGCCGGCCGAGCAGCAGGCGGCCATCGCCGAGGCGGCCAAGGCCGCGCAGGAATATGAGCGCGCCCTGTTCCTGGAAGACGAGAAGAACCTCGCCGCCGAGCTGACCGCCAAGGGCATGAAGTTCGTCGACGTCGACAAGGCGGCCTTCGCCAGCAAGGGCAAGGAGGCGGTGGCCGGCGCGCTGAACGCCGAGATCCGCCCGCTCTACGAGCAGATCATCGCCGCCTGAGCCCCGGCCGGGGCGGCGGGGGCCGGCCCCCGTCGCCTCCCGCGCGGAAGGAAACTCCATGCGCCTCGTCCTCGCCGCCGTGCTGGCGGCCATCCGCTCGGTGTGCCGCGCCGGCACGCTGCTCGCCTTCGCCGTGCTGATCGGCGTCGTCACCATTCAGGTGCTCGGCCGCATCCCCGGCTTCCCCTCCTTCTCCTGGACGGAGGAGGTGGCGCGCTTCGCCCTGGTCTATCTGGTCGGCTTCTCCTGCGGCCTGGCGCTGCTGCGCGGCGAGATGGTCAATGTCGACCTCTTCGTGGCGCCGCTGCCGGCCGGCCTGCGCCGCGCCATCGAGCGGCTGGTGGACGCGATCGTGCTGGCCTTCAGCCTGCTCATCATCCCCGGCGCCTGGGATTACGTGACCTTCAGCATGGGCGAGCGCGCCCGCTCCATCGACATGCCGATGATCGTGATCTACGCGGTGATGCTGCTGATCCCGGTGTCGCTGGCCCTCTTCTCCGCCTTCCGGCTGCTCGGCCATGCCGAGACCCCGCCCGCCTCGCACGGGGAGCTCACCTGATGCTCGTCACGCTGCTCTTCGCCACCTTCGCCCTCTGCCTGGTGCTGGGCGCGCCGGTCGGCATCGCCCTGGGCCTCGCCGGCGCCGTCTACCTGATCGGCGCCGACATCGACCTCTCGGTGGTGGCGCAGTTCACCTATGCGGGCATGGACAGCTTCGTGCTGCTCTGCATCCCCGGCTTCGTGCTGGCCGGCAACCTGATGAATGGCGGCGGCATCACCGACCAGATCGTGCGCTTCGGCAATTCGCTGGTCGGCCACATCCGCGGCGGCCTCGGGCTTGCCAACGTCACGGGCTCGATGATCTTCGCCGGCATCTCCGGCACCGCGGTCGCCGAGACGGCCTCGATCGGCTCGGTGATGATCCCGGCCATGCGCCGCTCGGGCTACGATGCGCCCTTCGCCGCCGCCGTCACCGCCGCCGCCTCCACCGTCGGCCCGATCATCCCGCCCAGCGTGCCGATGATCATCGTCGGCACCCTCTCCGGCCTCTCGGTCGGCAAGATGTTCCTGGCCGGCGCCATCCCCGGGCTGCTGCTCGGCCTCGGCATGATGATCACGGTGTACATCCTGTCGCGCCGGCGCGGCTACCCGAAGGGTCAGTGGGCCGGCTTCGGCGAGATCCTGCGTTCCAGCCGCGGCGCCTTCTGGGCGCTGCTGATGACGGCCGTCATCCTCTACGGCATCGTGGGCGGCCTGTTCACGCCGACCGAGGCCTCGGTGGTCGCGGCGCTCTACGCCTTCGTCGTCGGGCTGTTCATCTACAAGGGCTTCACCCTGCGCGACATCCCCGGCATCCTGCTGGAGAGCGCCATCGGCTCCGGCGCGCTGATCCTGCTGGTGGGCTTCGCCAACGTGTTCGGCTGGATCCTGACCAGCGAGCAGATTCCGCAGCGCATCGCCGAGGCCATGCTCTCGGTCACCGACAACAAGTACCTCATCCTGCTGATGGTGAACGTGCTGCTGCTGATCGTCGGCACCTTCATGGAGACGATCGCGGCGCTGATCATCCTCTTCCCGCCGCTGCTGGCGGTGGCCACGGCGGTCGGCATCGACCCGATCCACTTCGCCATCGTCGTCGTGCTGAACCTGATGATCGGGCTGACGACGCCGCCGGTGGGGGTCTGCCTCTTCGTCGCCGCCAACATCGCCAAGGTATCGCTGGGCGCGGTCAGCCGGGCCATCATCCCCTTCCTGATCTGCAACATCATCGTGCTGATGCTGGTCAGCTTCATCCCCGGCATCTCGCTCTGGCTGCCGAGCCTCTACTTCAAGTGAGCCGCGTGGCGGTCCCGCCGGGGCCGCCGTCCCACCTCCTTCCCTCCGGTGCCCCGATGACCGAAGCCGCGCCCCGCCTCTCCCCCGCGACCCTCGGCCGCCTCGCGCCGGGCGGCGCCGTGCTGCTGCCGCGCTACGACCGCGCGGCGCTGCGCCCCGCCATCGTGCATCTCGGCCTCGGCGCCTTCTTCCGCGCCCATGGCGCCCACTACACCGAGGATGTGCTGAACCAGGCCGGCGGCGACTGGGGCATCCTCGGCGTCTCCCTCCAGCGGCCGGACCAGCGGGACCGGCTGGCGCCGCAGGGCGGCCTCTACACCACGCTGGAACGCGGGCCGGACGGCGAGCGGGCGCGCATCGTCGGCTGCCTGCTGGGCGTGATGGTGGCGCCCGAGGACCCCGCCGCCGTGGTGGCGCGTCTGGCCGACCCGGAGACGCGCATCGTCAGCCTGACCGTGACGGAGAAGGGCTACTGCCACGACCCCGCCACGGGCCGGCTGAACCTCGCCCACCCCGACATCGCGCACGACCTGGAGAACCCCGAAGCGCCGCGCAGCGCGGTGGGCTTCCTCGCCGCCGCGCTGCGCCGCCGCCGGGAGGCGGGGCAGGCACCCTTCACCGTGCTGTGCTGCGACAACCTGCCGCATAATGGCGCCCTGGTGGCCGGGCTGGTGCGCGATTTCGCGGCGCGGCGCGACCCGGCCTTCGCCGAATGGATCGCCGCCGAGGTGCGCTTCCCCGCCACCATGGTGGACCGCATCGTGCCCGCCCTCGCGGAGGCCGACCTCGCCGCCGCCGAGGCCGCCACGGGCCTGGCCGATCATGCGCCGGTGGGGCACGAGCCCTTCCGCCAATGGGTGATCGAGGACCGCTTCGGCCCCGCCGGGCGCCCGGCCTGGGAGATGGCGGGCGCCCAGCTCGTGGCCGATGTGGCGCCCTTCGAGCACATGAAGCTGCGCCTGCTGAACGGCGCGCATTCGGCGCTGGCCTATCTCGGCTACCTCGCCGGGCACGAGACCATCGTCGACGCCGTCTCGGACCCGGTCTTCGCCGCCTATCTTCGGCGGCTCTGGGCCGAGATCCGGCCCATGGTGCCGCCGCCGCCCGGCCAGGATCTCGAAGCCTACACCGAAGCGCTGCTGGCGCGCTTCGGCAACCCCGCCATCCGGCACCGCACCTGGCAGATCGCGATGGATGGCTCGCAGAAGCTGCCGCAGCGCCTGCTCTCCACGGTGCGGGAGCGGCGGGCCGCGGGGCTGCCCATCCCGGCCCTGGCGCTCGCCATCGCCGCCTGGGCGCGCTACGCCGGCGGCACGGACGAGACGGGCGCGCCGATCGACGTGCGCGACCCAATGGCCGCCGCGCTGCGCGCACGGCTGGATGCCGCCGGCACCGTGCCCGCCGCGCGCATCGCCGCGCTGCTGGCGGTGGAGGCCCTCTTCGGTACCGACCTGCCGGCCGACCCGGCCTTCGTCAGCGCCGTCACCACGGCCTATGAAACCCTGCTGAGCGCCGGCGCCCGCGCCGCCGCCTCGGCCTGACACGATCCCGCAAGGAGGGATTTCCCCCATGGAAGAGACCTGGCGCTGGTTCGGCCCCGACGACGCGGTGAAGCTGAACCACATCCGGCAGACCGGCGCGCGCGGCATCGTCACCTCGCTGCACCACATCCCCTATGGCGTGGTCTGGTCGGTGGAGGAGATCGAGAAGCGCAAGGCGATCCTGGCGGAGGACGCCTCGCTCGGCCTCTCCTGGAGCGTGGTGGAAAGCCTGCCGGTGCATGAGAAGATCCGCCGCGGCGATGCCGACTGCGCGGCGCTCTTCGAGAACTACCGCGCCTCGATGCGCAACCTCGCCGCCTGCGGCGTCAAGGTCATCTGCTACAACTTCATGCCGGTGCTGGACTGGACGCGCACCGAACTGGCGCATCCGCTGCCCGGCGGCGGCACGGCGCTGCGCTTCAACGCGCACCAGTATGTCGCCTTCGACGTGTTCATGCTGGAGCGCCCCGGCGCGGCGGAAGGCGTGGCGCCCGAGCTGCTGGCCCATGCCAAGGAATGGGTCGACACCGCCACCCCGGCGCAGAAGGACACGCTGCTCGCCTCCATCATGGCTGGCCTGCCCGGTGCCTTCGACCGCTACGACATCCCCGGCCTGCGCCGCATCCTGGCCGAGTACGGCCAGATGACGCGCGCCGATTTGCAGGCCAACCTGAAGCGCTTCCTGCAGGAGGTGATTCCCACGGCGGAAGAGGTCGGCATCAGCCTCTGCATGCACCCCGACGATCCGCCGCGCCCGCTCTTCGGCCTGCCGCGCATCGTCTCCAACGAGCAGGACATCGCGGACCTGCTGGCCATGGTGGACAGCCCGGCCAACGGGCTGACCCTGTGCAGCGGCTCGCTTGGCGCCCTGTGCAGCGGCTCGCTTGGCGCGGGGCCGGGCAACGACGTGCCGGCCATCGCCCGCCGCTTCGCGGACCGCATCCGCTTCGCGCATCTGCGCAACGTGGCCAAAGAGCCGGACGGCTCCTTCATGGAGGCCGACCATCTCGGCGGCGACGTGGACATGGTGGCCGTGGTCGAGGCGCTGCTCACCGAGCAGAAGCGCCGCCAGGAGGCCGGCATCGCCGACTGGCGCATCCCCTTCCGCCCGGACCACGGGCACGAGCTGCTGGACGATGTCGGCAAGCCGACCTTCCCGGGCTACCCGGCGATCGGCCGGATGCGCGGGCTGGCCGAACTGCGTGGCGTCATCGCGGCCCTTGCCGCGGTGAAGAACCTGCCGGTCTGAGGCCGGGAAGGGCGGGGGAGGCCTCCCCCGCCGGGCCTCAGAGCATCGGGCGGCCGCCGGTCACCGGGATCAGCGCGCCGCTGATGTAGCTGCCCTCGTCGGAAGCCAGCAGCACATAGGCGCCGGCCAGTTCCGCCGGCTGGCCGGGGCGGCCCATCGGCGTGTTCTCGCCGAAGCTCTGCACCGTCTCGCCATCCATCGTCGAGGGGATCAGCGGCGTCCAGATCGGGCCGGGCGCCACGGCGTTCACGCGGACGCCCTTCTCCGCCACCAGCTGCGCCAGCCCGGCCGTGAAGTTGGCGATGGCGCCCTTCGTCGTCGCATAGGCCAGCAGGCTGGGCGAGGGGGTCTTGGCGTTGATCGAGCTGGTGTTGATGATGGCGGCGCCCGGCTTCAGGTGCGGCATCGCCGCCTTGCACAGGTAGAACTGGCTGTAGATGTTGGTGCGGAAGGTGACGTCCCACTCCTCCGCGCTGATGTCCTCGATGCCGGAGAAGGTCGCCTGGTGCGCGGCGTTGTTCACCAGGATGTCGAGCCGGCCGAATTCCTGGACCGCGCGCTGCACCAGCGCCTGGCAATGCGCCTCCTGCTTGATGTCGCCCGCCACCAGCACGGCCTTGCGCCCCGCCTGCTCCACCCAGCGGGCGGTCTCGCGCGCATCCTCCTCCTCGTTGTAGTAGGAGATCAGCACGTCCGCCCCCTCGCGCGCATAGGCGATGGCGACAGCGCGGCCGATGCCGGAATCTGCGCCGGTGATGAGCGCCGCGCGGCCCTGCAGCTTGCCGCTGCCCTTGTAGCTTTCCTCGCCATGGTCCGGGCGCGGGCGCATCGCCTCGGTGCTGCCGGGCATCTCCTGCTGCTGCTTCGGCAGGGGGTTCTCGATGGTCATGTCGGTCTTCCTCGCATAGGGGCTGCGTGGCTAACCAGCGCGCCGCGCGAGAGTTCCGGCCGCATGCCGGCGCAATGGCCGGATGGCCGGGGGCCCCGCCCGGGCGCCATCCTCCCGGCTCCAGACCTCCGGGAGAGACCCCATGCCCCGCTTCCGCTGCGTGCCGATGCCGACCGGGACGGCGCGCCGCTTCCGCCAGACCGGCCGCGACGACCGCGGCCTGACGCTGCACCGCCGGGCGGTGGACGGCCCCGGCTTTCCCTGCCGCCACTGCCTGCGCCTCGGCCTGCCCGGCGAGACGATGCTGCTCGGCAGCTACGACCTGCCGCACCCGCTCGGCACCTATTGGACGCCCAGCCCCATTTTCCTGCACGCGGATGAATGCCCGCGCTACGCGGCGGAGGACGAGATCGCCCCCATCGTGCTGGCCAACGGGCTGGTCTCGATCCGCGCCTATGACGCGGCGGAGCTGTGCCTCTACGATCTCGGCCATGTCTGCGAGGGCGCGGCGGTGGCCGCGCCGCTGGCGCGCGCCCTGGAGGATCCGCGCACCCGCTTCGTCAACATCCACACCGCCCGCCCCGGCTGCCTGCTGACCGCGGTGGAGCGGCTGGGCTAGCGGTGGAAGCTGCCGATTTGCCGCGCAGAACGGAAGCTCCTGCCGCGCGGCGTGGGCCAGGATCGGCGCCATCCCCCGGATGGATGGACGAGGACACCCCTGCATGGCCGCCTTCTCGCTGCGCCCGCTGACGCCCGACGACCTGCCGGCGGCGCAGGCCCTCACCGCCGCGCTGCGCTGGCCGCACCGGGTGGAGGACTGGGCCTTCGCCCTGGCCCTGGGCGAGGCGCTGGCGGCCGAGGTGGAGGGCCGGCTGGCCGGCACCGCCTTCGGCTGGCGGCATGGCGCGGATTTCGCCACGCTCGGCCTGGTGATCGTGGACGATGCCCTGCAGGGCCGGGGCATCGGCCGCCGGCTGACGCAGGGCGTGCTGGACCGCCTGGGCGAGGGCTGCCGGGTGCTGCTGCATGCCACCGAGCCCGGCCTGCCGCTCTATCGCAGCCTGGGCTTCCGGCCGGTGGGGGAGATTCGCCAGCACAATGGCCTGGTCGTGGCCGCGGGCGGGGAAGCGCCGCCGCCCGGCTTCCGCCTGCGGCCGCTGCGCCCGGAGGACGTGCCGGACCTGCTGGCGCTCGACGCCGAGGCCACCGGCATGGCGCGCGCCGCCCTGCTGCACGCCGTGCTGCCGCTGGCCGAGGGGGTGGTGCTGGAGCGGGCCGGGCGGGCGGCGGGCTTCGCGCTGATCCGCCCCTTCGGCCGGGGCGAGGTGGTGGGGCCGGTGGTGGCGCCCGGCGTGGCGGCGGCGCGGGCGCTGATCGGCCACTGGCTGGCGGCGCGCACAGGGCGCTTCCTGCGGCTCGACGTGCCCCCGGAAAGCGGCCTCGGCGCCTGGCTGGCGGCGCAGGGCCTGCCCGAGGTGAGCGGCGTCATTGGCATGATGCGCGGCGCGCCGCCGGCACGCTCGCCGGAGCTTGGTGTTTACGGGCTGGTCAGCCAGTCGCTGGGCTGAAGGCGGCGGGCGGCGCCGGACGCCCGGCAGGGGGTGCGCGGCAGCCACGGGCGGCTATGCTGGCAGGATCACGGCAGGAGGCGCGAGGCATGACGACAACAGCCCAGAGCGGGACGCCGGCCGCCACGCTGCGCCCCCTGGCGCCGGAGGACCTGCCCGCCGCGCAGCGGCTGAGCGCGCGGATGCGCTGGCCGCACCGCCTGGAGGACTGGGCCTTTTTGCGCCGCCTCGGCGAGGGTCTGGCGGCCGAGCGCGGCGGGCGGCTGGTCGGCACCGCCATGGGCTGGAGCCTTGGCGCCGGCTTCGCGCGCATCGGCATGGTACTGGCCGAACCGCCCGGCTACGACGCGGCGCTGGCCCGGCTGCTGATGCAGGCGCTGGTGGCGCGGCTGGAGCGGCCCGGCATCCTGCTCAACGCCACGCCGGCGGGGCTGCCGCTCTACACCGCGCTGGGCTTCACGCCCACCGGCGTGGTGCGGCAGTACCAGGGCGCCTCCTTCTCCATCGGCCTCGTGCCGCTGCCGCCAGGCCACCGGCTGCGGCCCATCGGCCGGCGGGACCACCCGGCGCTGGCGGCGCTCGATGCGGCGGCGACAGGGCTCCCCCGTCCCGCGCTGGTCGGGGCGCTGCTGGACGGCGCCAAGGGCGTGGCGCTGGACCGCGAGGGGGAGGTGGCGGGCTTCGCGCTGCTGCGCCGCTTCGGCCAGGGCCAGGTGATCGGCCCCGTGGTGGCGCCGGACGAGGCGACGGCGAAGGCGCTGATCGGCCACTGGCTGGGCGTGCAGCAGGGGCAGTTCGTGCGCCTGGACGTGCCGGCGGAGAGCGGCCTGCCGGCCTGGCTGGAGGCGCTCGGCCTCGACGATGCCGGCATCGTCACCGGTATGGCGCTGGGCGATGTGCCGCGCCCGGCGGCGGATGCGCCGCGCTGCTACGCGCTGGCCAGCCAGAGCCTCGGCTGAGGCCGCGGCCTTGTCAGCCGCGCCGCCGCCTCGCTAGAGTCGGGCCTGGCCCCCGGAGGGTCTCCCCGACAACCGGAAACACGCCGCATGGTGCCTGGCGCCCCCAAGCTGGACCGCATCGACATCCGCATCCTGTCGCATCTGCAGAAGAACGGCCGCGCCACCAATGTCGAGCTGGCCGAGGCGGTAGGGCTTTCCGCCAGCCCCTGCCTGGCGCGCGTCAAGCGGCTGGAGAAGGCGGGCTACATCACCGGCTACAGCGCGCAGGTGCAGCTGCAGAAGCTCGGCAGCACCGTCATCATCTACACGCAGATCACCCTGGCCGACCACCGCAGCCAGGATTTCTCCCGCTTCGAATCCCGCGTGCGGCAGATGAGCGAGGTGACGGAGTGCTACCTCGTCAGCGGCGGCTACGACTACCTGATCAAGTTCGTCGCCTTCTCCATCCAGCACTACCAGGAGACGATGGAGCGGATGCTGGCGATGAACATCGGCGTGGAGAAGTACTTCTCCTACGTCGTGATGAAGCCGGTCTTCGTGAAGCAGCACCACGACCTGGAGGGCTTCCTCAACCGGACGGAATGAGGCGCGCGGAATGAGGCGCCCGCTCAGGGGTCCGGCTGCAGGATGCTCATGATCCAGAGGATCGTGGCCTCGCGGCCGGAGCGGTTGGCGAGGCCGTGCGGCTGGCGGCTGTCGAACTGGAAGCTGTCGCCCTCGGCCAGCTCCGCCTGCTGCCCGTCCACCGTCAGCACGACGCGGCCGGAGACGACATAGCCGCCCTTCTCGCCCGGCCCGGTCAGCATCTCCTCGGCGGCGGCGCCGGGCGGCAGCGTCACCATCAGGAAGCGCAGCCCGCGCTCGCCGCGTGGCGAGAGAAGCTCCTTCACCATCCGCGACGGCCCGACCAGCATCCGCGGGCGCTGCGCGCGGCGCTGCACGAAGGGAGGCGTCTCCGCCGCCTCCGGGCCGGGCTCGCCGCCGGGCTCGGCTTCCGCCGCGCCGAGGAAGGCCCAGAGATTGACCCCGAGCGCCAAGGTCAGGCGCTGGATCGTCTTGATCGAGGGATTGGACTGGCCGCGCTCGATCTGGCTGATCAGCCCGGCGGAGAGGCTGGCCTTCGCCGCCAGGGCGGGGATGGTCAGCCCCTGCTCGGCACGCAGCGCGCGCAGCCGGATGCCGATGCGCACCGCGCCATCCGCGCCCAGCGCTGCTGTCTCCGCCACTGTCATCCCGTGCGATCCTTTCCTCTGCGCGGCGGGAGAGTCGCGAATCGGGCGCTTCCGCCATTTTGCCGCGCCAGGGATGCAGAACACGGCTTGACCGGTGTTTCAATATAATGAAACGATCCATTCCGTCTTTCGGGCCGATCTGCGCCGGATGCGCGCGGAGGGGCGGAAGGCGGGGGAGGCCTGTGTCACGCGGCGCAACGCCATGCCGAAGGAAACGGGCTTGAGCAGCGTCTCCGCCTTGTTGCGACACCGCGCGAACCGCGATGCGGCCCGCCATGCCGCGTGGCCAACCCTGGATAGTGGAATGCCCGGACGATGAGCAGCTACGTGATACGCCGCCTGCTGCAGGGTGCCGGCCTTTTGCTGCTTGTCTCGATGATCGGCTTCGCCATCCTGCATCTGGCGCCCGGCGGCCCGCTCTCGCAATTCGCCGCCGGCGGCGACATGACGCAGGAGGATCTCGACCGCGTCGCGGAGCAGCTCGGCCTGAACCGGCCGCTGCCGATCCAGTATCTCGACTGGCTGTGGCGGATGCTGCAGGGGGATTGGGGCGTTTCCTACCGCGACCAGCAGCCGGTGCTCTCCGTCATCGGCTCGCATCTGGGCGCGACGCTGGAGCTGATGCTGACCTCGACCCTGCTGGCCATGGCGATCGGCGCCTGGGTCGGCATCCTCGGCGCCATCCGCCGCTACTCGCTGTTCGACGGGCTGGCGACCATCGGCGCCATGATCGCCCTGTCCATCCCGACCTTCTGGTTCGGCCTGGTGGTGATCTACGTGTTTTCCGTCGGCCTCGAATGGCTGCCTTCGGGCAACCGCTACACGATCGGCGATGAATCCCTGGCCAACCGCATCCACCACCTGATCGGCCCCTGCATGGTGCTGGCGCTGGTGAGCACGGCGGTGTGGAGCCGCTACATGCGCTCCTCGATGCTCGACGTGATCCACCAGGACTACATCCGCACCGCGCGCTCCAAGGGCATTCCGGAGCGGCGCATCCTGATCCACCATGCCGTGCGCAACGCGCTGCTGCCGATGATCACCATCACCGGCCTGCACCTGCCGACGCTGCTCAGCGGCGCGCTGGTGACGGAGACGGTGTTCACCTGGCCAGGGATGGGCCGTCTGTTCCTCGATTCCATCAACTACCGCGACTATCCGGTGGTCATGGGCATCCTGATGTTCACCGCCGTGCTGGTGCTGCTGGGCAGCCTGCTGGCCGACCTCCTCTACCATGTCGCGGACCCCCGCCTCGGAGCGAACCCCACATGAGCGCATCGAGCAGCGTGGTGGCGCCCGCCGCCCCGCCCCAGCCCGCCCGCCGCCGTGGCGGCGCGCTGCGCCGCTTCGCCCGCCACAAGCTGGCGGTGTTCGGCGCCGGCATCATCCTCTTCCTCACCCTGGCCTGCGCCATCGGCCCCTACCTGCTGCCCTTCACCGATACCTATATCGACATCATGCAGCGCTTCGCCCCACCCTTCTCCGGCGCGCATGTGCTGGGCACCGACGCGCTGGGGCGCGACATGCTGGCGCGGCTGCTGATGGCGGGGCGCATCTCGCTGCTGGTGGGCTTCTCGGCCATGGCCATCAGCATGGTCATCGGCATCACCGTGGGCATTGTGTCGGGCTATTACGGCGGCGTGCTGGGCACGGTGCTGATGCGCTTCGTCGACGCCATGCTGTGCTTCCCCAGCATCTTCCTGCTGCTGGCCATTTCGGCGCTGATCAACGCCTCGGTCAGCTCCATCATCATCCTCATCGCCGTCACCTCCTGGATGGAGGTGGCGCGCATCGTCGAGGCGCAGATCCGCGCGCTGCGGGCGCGCGACTTCGCCGTGGCCGCCGAGGCGCTGGGCGCCAGCGACCGGCGCGTGATGTTCCGCGAGCTGCTGCCCAATGCCATTGCGCCCATCGTCGTCGCCGCCACGCTGAACGTGGCGCACGCCATCCTCGCCGAATCCTACATCAGCTTCCTCGGCTACGGCATCCAGCCGCCGACGCCGAGCTGGGGCAACATGCTCGACAGCGCGCAGAGCTACCTCACCAGCGCACCCTGGCTCGCCATCCTGCCGGGCGCCGCCATCACCCTCGCGGTCACCAGCTTCAACTTCATCGGCGACGGGCTGCGGGACGCGCTCGACCCGCGCATGGATGGCCGGTGATGGAGACGGCCACCATGACACAGGCCCCCGCCCGCCCGGCCGCCGGCGAGGACGACGTCCTCGAGGTGCGCGGCCTCAACATCTCCTTCCACACCCCGGCCGGCGAGATCCCGGCGGTGCGCGACGTCTCCTTCCGCGTCCGGCGCGGCGAGACGCTGGCGCTGGTGGGCGAATCCGGCTCGGGCAAGAGCGTCACCAGCCTCGGCATCCTGCGCCTCACGCCGAAGCCGCCCTTCTGCTCGATCAGCGGCCAGGTGCTGCTGCGCGGCCGGGACGGCACGATGCGCGACCTCGTCGCTCTGCCCGAGGCGGAGATGCGCGGCGTGCGTGGGCGCGACGCGGCGATGATCTTCCAGGAGCCGATGACCTCGCTGAACCCGGTGCACCGCGTCGGCGACCAGATCGCGGAATCCATCCGCTTCCACGAGGGGCTCAGCCGCCGCGCCGCGCTCGGCAAGGCGGCCGACCTGCTGGACCTGGTCGGCATCCCCGATGCGCGCCGGCGGCTCGGCGCCTTCCCGCACGAGATGTCGGGCGGCATGCGCCAGCGCGTCATGATCGCCATGGCGCTGGCCTGCGAGCCGCGCCTGCTGATCGCCGACGAGCCGACCACGGCGCTCGACGTCACCATCCAGGCGCAGATCCTCGACCTGCTGCGCCGCCTGCAGGAACGCACGCGGATGGCCGTCATCTTCATCACCCACAATCTCGGCGTCGTCGCCGAGATCGCCGACCGGGTGATGGTGATGTACACCGGCCGCGTGGTGGAGCAGGCGGCGGTGCGCCCGCTCTTCCGGGCGCCGCTGATGCCCTACACGCGCGGCCTGCTGCGCTCCGTGCCGCGGCTCGACTTCGCGGGGCTGGGGCGGGAGAAGCTGGCTGCCATCCCCGGCACCGTGCCGGACCCGCTGGAACCGCCGCCGGGATGCAGCTTCGGCCCCCGCTGCGGCGCCTTCCTGCCGGGAAGCTGCGACACCGCCATACCGCCCCTGCAGGAGGCGCTGCCCGGCCACCAGGTGCGCTGCGTGCGCTGGTCCGCCCTGACGGGGGAGGCGGCATGATCCCGGACATGACCGCCCCCCTGCTGGAAGTGCGCGACCTGCGCAAATGGTTCGACGGGCCGCGCCCGGGCCTGTTCCGCAAGCGGGCGGTGGTGAAGGCCGTCGATGGCGTCTCCTTCGACATCCGGCACGGCGAGGTGCTGAGCCTGGTGGGCGAATCCGGCTCCGGCAAGAGCACGGTGGGCCGCACCGTGCTGCGGCTGGCCCGGCCGACCGCCGGCCAGATCCGCTTCGCCGGCGACGACATCACCAGCCTCTCGCGCGATGCGCTGCGGCCCTTCCGCCAGAAGATGCAGCTCGTCTTCCAGGACCCCTACGCCTCGCTCAACCCGAAGATGACCGTGGAGGACATCGTCGGCGCGCCGCTGGAGATCCATGCGCCGGAGTTGTCCGCGGCGGCGCGGCGGCAGCGCGTGGCGGAGACGCTGGCGCTGGTCGGGCTGCTGCCGTCGCACGCGGCGCGCTACCCGCATGAGTTCTCGGGCGGCCAGCGGCAGCGCCTCGGCATCGCCCGCGCGCTGATCATGCAGCCGCAGCTGCTGATCGCCGACGAGCCGGTCTCGGCGCTCGACGTCTCGATCCAGGCGCAGGTGGTGAACCTGCTGCTGGAGCTGAAGGAGCGGCTCGGCCTCACCATCCTCTTCATCTCGCACGACCTCGCCGTGGTCGGGCACATCTCGGACCGCATCGCGGTGATGTATCTCGGCCGGCTGGTCGAGGTGGCGCCGACGCGCGCCCTCTTCACCATGCCGCGCCACCCCTATACCGAGGCGCTGCTCTCCGCCGTGCCGATCCCCGACCCCACCATCCAGCGGGAGCGGATCATGCTGGCGGGCGACATGCCGAGCCCGCTCGATCCGCCGTCGGGATGCAGCTTCCGCACGCGCTGCCGCTACGCCCTGCCGGCCTGCGCGGGCGCGGTGCCGGCGCTGCGCGAGGTGGCGCCGGGCCATCTCAAGGCCTGCATCCGCGACGACCTGCACCTCGTGGCGCCGACGGGGCTCGACGCATGAGCGCCGCCGGGCGCGTCTCGGCGCTGTGGCGCTACCCGGTCAGCTCGATGGGCGGCGAGCGGCTGGAGCGGATGGAATTGCTGCCCTCTGGCGCGGCGGGCGACCGCACCCATGGCGTGTTCCATGCCGGGACGGGCGAGATCGCCTATCCCGGCCGGAAGCGCGAATGGATGGCGCTGCCGCGCGCCTTCTCCCGCCGCGCGGCGGATGGCGCGGTGGAGATCAGCACGGATGGGCAGGGCTGGGCCGGCATCGACGATCCGGGCGGTCTCGCGCCGCTCTCCGCCCTCTATGGCTTCCCCGCCGCCATCCGCCCCTATGCCGGGGAAGGCGAGGCGGGGCCGCGGCCGCGCTACGCACGGGCGCCGCTGCATCTGCTGACCACCGCCGCGCTGCGCACCCTGCAGGCCGCCATTCCGGCCAGCGTGCTGGATGAGCGGCGCTTCCGCCCCAACATCCTGATCGACACGCCGGAGGATGTGCAGGGCATCCCGGAATATGGCTGGGTCGGGCGGGAGTTCCAGCTCGGCGGCGCCGTGCTGCGCGGCACCATCCCCTGTGCCCGCTGCGCCTTCACCACGCTGGAGCAGCCGGGCCTGCCGGACGACCGCGAGGTGCTGCGCGCCCTGCTGCACCGCTTCGGGCGCGATCTCGGCCTCTATTGTGAGGTGGTGCGGCCCGGCCCCATCACGGCGGGCGATGCCGTGACGCTGCCGGAAGCGGCCTCCGCCTGACGCGGCCGGGAGGGAGCGCCTCCCGGCCCGCACGCGGCCTTACGTGGCCCAGTACCATTCGCGCATGTTCCAGGTGTTCTGGCGCGCGTTGATGTTGGGGCGGTAGCCGATCAGCTGGTCCTTGGTGCCTTCCACCGGCGCGTACTGGAAGATGGGCAGGATCGGCAACTCCTCGCGCACGATCTCCTGCAGGCGGAAATACACCGCCTTGCGGCGTGCCTGGTCGAAGCTCGTCTGGCCCTCGATCAGCAGCCTGTCCACCTCCGGGTTGACCCACTGCATGTAGTTGCCGCCGCTGCCGCCGCGCACGGGGATGGCGTCGCTGGCGAAGCGCGTCGCCGGGTCGGGGTCGATGCCGGTGCGGAAGGCGGTGCCCACCAGCAGCGACTGGAACTTGGAGCGCACATAGAATTCGCCCCAGATCACCGCCGCCGCCATGTTGTTGATCTTCATGGAGACGCCGATCTTCTGCCAGTCCTGCATCATCAGCTGCTGGCACTGCTCGCGCAGCGCCGCGCCGGTGGTGGTGGAGACGGCGAATTCCAGCGGCACGCCGTTCTTCTGGCGGATGCCGTTGCCGCCGCGCGCCCAGCCCGCCTCGTCCAGCAGCGCGTTGGCGCGGCCGATGTCGAAGCTGTGCGCCGGAAGGTCCGGGTTGTAGGCCCAGGATTCGCGGGGGGCGAAGGATTCGGTCGGCTTGTGCAGGCCGTAGTAGATGATGTCGATGATGCCCTTCTTGTTGATGGCGTGGTACAGCGCCTGCCGCACCGCCTTCTCGGAGAGAGCGGGCAGCTCCAGGTTCGGCATCAGCACCTCGAGCGAGGCGTTCGGGATGGTCGTCACCTTGCGGCCCGGCAGCTTCACCGCCTCGGCGTAGAAATTGGCCGGGATGCCGGTGCCGATGATCAGGTCCACCTGTCCGGTGCGGAACTGCGCGTAGAGCGCCGTCTGGTCCGGGATGTATTTCAGGATGGCCCGCTCCAGGTAGGGCCCCTTGCCGTGGTAGCGTTCATTGGCCGCGAGCTGGATGTGGTCGCCCGGCACGCGGCTGCTCCAGCGGAACGGTCCGGTGCCGACCGGCGCCGCGTTGAAGGGGGCCGTGTTCGGGTCCGCCGCCTTCTCCAGGATGTGCCGGGGCACGATGTAGGTGTTGGAGAGCAGCGCCAGATAGGGCGCATAGGCCTTCTCCATCCGCCAGGCGATCTCGTGCGGCCCCTTCACCACGATCTCGCGCACCAGGCTGTGGCCCTGGCGGGTGCGGGTGCGGAAGGCGGCGTTGTTGATCAGCTCCAGCGTGTAGCGCACATCCTCGGCGGTGAAGGGCGCGCCATCGTGCCAGACGACGCCCTCGCGCAGCTTCACCGTCCAGGCTAGGCCATCCTCGCTGATGCCGCCATTCGCGGTGGAGGGCACCTCCACCGCCAGGTCCGGCACCAGCGTGCCGTCCGGCTCCGGGTACCACAGCGTGCTGAACACGTTCATCCACACCGTCTCGTCCACCTCGATGCCGGGCATCAGCGGGTTGAAGACGGTGGGTTCCTGCGAGATGCCGACGACCGCCTGCCCCTTGCGGGTGGCAGGCGGCGGCGGCACGGCGCGCTGCGCCCGCGCCCCGTTGCCCGCCAGCGTGGCGCCCGCGCCCAGCGCCAGCAGCCCGCGCCGGCCCAGCGCCGGGCGTGACAGGATGTTCCGGATGTTGTCCATGATGGTCAGCCCCCGCTGTGGCGCCCGCGGCCGGGCCGCAAGCCGCGGCCGGGAGCGCGCTCGTTCTTGCCCTGTGCCCGACACGCGCCGCACGGCCACGGAGGCGGCGCGGCGTGACGGGATCGTCCCCCGCAGAGGCCGCCGGGCTTGCCGCCGGCTTGCATCTGCAACGCGGCGATTGTGCGCCGCGCGTGCGGCCAGGATCATGCCGATTGCGGCGGATCGTTGCGAAGAAAATACCGATTCCGGCCGGCGGCGCGGCAGGCCCTGCCGCCGCGCGCCCTCAGGAAATCCGGTCCTGCAGCCGGTAGTAGAGGCCGGCCAGCGGCATGAACCAGGGCGGGCCGAAATGCCCGGGCACCGGCTTCCAGGCCAGGCCGCGGAACGGGTTGGCTTCCGGCCTGCCATCCATCACCGCGGCCATCACGCCCCCCATGTGCACCGACATCTGCACGCCATGGCCGCTGTAGCCGGTGGCATAGAACAGCCCGTCCTGCTCGCCGGCGCGCGGCAGCCGGTCCTGCGTCGCGTCGATGATGCCACCCCAGCAATAGTCGATGCCGACGCGGCCGAGCTGCGGGAAGGTCTCGTGCAGGCCGCGCTCCAGCACGCGGCCGCTCCTTGCGTCCGAGGCGCGGGAGGGCAGGGCGAAGCGCGCCCGCCCGCCCCAGACCAGCCGCCCGTCCGGCGTGGTGCGGAAGTAGTTGCCGATGATGCGGGTGGTGGTGCCGTTGCGGCCCGTGGGCATGAGGGCGGCGAGCCGCGCCGCGCCCAGCGGCTCCGTGACGATGACGAAGGAACCGAGCGGCACCAGCCGGCGGCGGAAGTAGAAGGGGCCGAGCCGGCTCGCCCCGGTGGCCAGCAGCACCTGCCGCGCCCGCAGCGTGCCGCGCGCCGTGGCGACCGCGTGCCCGCCCGCCTGCCGCTTCAGGGAGAGCACCGGCGTGTTCTCGAAGATGCGCGCGCCCTGGCGGCGCGCCGCCTCGGCCAGCCCGGTGCCGAAGCGGCCGACATGCATCTGCGCGCTGCGGCGGAACACCAGCCCGCCGAAGAAGCGCTCCGAGCCGATCTCGGCGCCGAGCCGCTCGCGCGGCACCAGCTCGGTCTCCGCATCGGCCTCGCGGTGCAGCAGGTCGAAGCCGCGCGCCATCTTCTCGTAATGCGCGGGCTTCGCCGCCAGCTTGATCTTGCCGCAGCGGCGGAAGTCGCAGGCGATCTGCTCCTCGCGGGCGAGGCGCTCCACCGTGTCCACCGCATCGTCGAAGGCGTGGTAGAGGCGGCGGGCGTGGTCGAGGCCGAGGCTGGCGGCGAGGCCGGCGAAGTCGTGCGCCGTGCCGTTGTTGACATGCCCGCCATTGCGGCCCGAGGCCGCGCCCATGACGCGCCCGGCCTCCAGCAGCGCCACGCTGGCGCCCTTGCGCGCCAGGTGCAGCGCGGCGGAGAGGCCGGTGAAGCCGCCGCCGATGACGGCGACATCGACGCCACCCTCGGCCGGGCCCGGCTCCGCGCCGGTGAAGGGCGGGGCGGTGTCCAGCCAGTAGGGCAGCATCCTCACGTCACATCATCCCCGGCTTCTGGATGCGCGAGCCATCGACGAGCCGCGCGTAGCGGAAGGGCGTGGGGTCCACCACGGGGGCGCGGCCCAGAACGAGATCGGCTGCCAGCCGCCCCGCGCCGGGGCCGATGCCGAAGCCATGCCCGCTGTAGCCGGTGGAGAGGAACAGCCCCGGCAGCGGGTCCACCGCGCCGATCACCGGCACGGCGTCCGGCGTGGAATCGATCCAGCCGCCCCACAGCTTCGCCATCTTCACCCCCGCCAGCGCCGGGTAGGAGCGGCCGAGCTGCGCCAGCGCCGGCGCCACGATGGCCGCGTTCGGCGTGGGGTCGAGGGTGCGCATGTCCTCCGCCTCGAAGATGGTGGGGCGGTCCATCCGCCAGCGCCCGGTGATCGCCTGCGGGCCGCGGAAGAAGGATCCGCCGAGGCCGAACTTCACCATCTTCCGCCGCGCCACCAGGGTCGGCCAGAACTTGCGCGCGTAGCGGATGCCCTGCGGCGTGATCTCGATCTGCCCGCGGTTGTTGGCGGCGATGATGTAGCCGCCATCCTCCCGCCGGCCGATCGTCACGTCCGGCGTGTAGAGGCCGCCGGGCGTCACCTCCGCCGCCGGCTCGGTGAGGAAGACGGTGGAGCGGATGCTCGACTGCGGCAGGTCGATGCCGTGCCGGCGCAGCAGCATCGACGACCAGGCGCCACCCGCCAGCAGCACCGCGCCCGCGCGCAGCGTGCCGTGCTCGGTGATGACGCCGGCGACCCGGCCGCCCTGGATGTCGAGCCCGCGCACCGCGCAGCGCTGGTGGATGGTCGCGCCGAGGCGGCGCGCCGCGGCGGCGATGGCGGGCGCGGCCTTGCGCGGCTCGGCCATGCCGTCGCGCGGGGAATGCACGCCGCCGATCCAGCCGCCGCCCGGGGCGTGGTGCGGGTTCCTCGCTTCCGCCTCGGCGGCGGTGAGGATCTGGTTGTGCACCTGGTAGCCGCGCGCCATCTCCACCCAGCGGCGCCAGCTCTTCAGCTCCGCCTCGCTGCGCGTGACATAGGTCAGCCCGGTGCGGCGGAAGCCGACATCGATGCCCGCCTCGCGCGGCAGCGTGTCCCACAGCTCCATGCTCTTCAGCATGACGGGGATCTCTCGCTCGTCGCGGTTCTGCACCCGGCACCAGCCCCAGTTGCGGCTGGACTGCTCGCCGGCGATCACGCCCTTCTCCAGCAGCGCCACGCGCTGCCCGGCCTGGGCCAGGAAGTAGGCGGCGCAGACGCCGGCGATGCCGCCGCCGATGATCGCGACATCCACCTCCTGCGGCAGGGCGGTGTCACTGGCGACGGGATCGACGGGAGGCGACATGGGGCGGGACCGTTCCTGTGTTCGTGGCGGAGAGGGTGGCGGCTTTCTCAGAGGCCGAGAAGCCCCGGCAGCCCGCCGATGTCCGGGATTTCATGGAAGCCGTAGAAGGCGTTGCCACGTGGCTCGTGCGCGCGGTTGACCCAGGCCTTGTCGCGGATGCCGAGGTCGTGCGCCGTCATCAGGTCGTAGCGGAAGGAGGAGGAGACGTGCAGCAGCTCCTCCGGCCGGGCGTTGAGCTGGCCCAGCATATATTCGAAGGCCTGCATGCGCGGCTTGTAGGCCTGCGCCTGCTCGGCGGTGAAGACGGCGTGGAACGGCGCCTCCAGCAGCGCCACGTTGTGGTGGATCTGCTCGTCCATCGCGTTGGAGAGGATGACGAGGGGGAATTCCTTCGCCACCCGCGTCAGCGGCGCCGGCACGTCCGCGTGCGGGCCCCAGCCCGGTATGGCGTCGTAGAAGACGCGGCCATCGCCCGGCTCGCAGCCGATGCCGTGCCGGGCACAGGCGCGGCGGATGGCGTTCTCCAGCACCTCGGCATAGGGCTTCCAGGCGCCGAGCACCTCGTCCAGCCGGTAGGCGGTGAAGTCCCGCAGGAACGCCTCCATGCGCGCCTCCGGCACGCGGCCGGCAAAGTGCGCGCGGGCCACCGGGCCCATCTGGAAATTCGTCAGCGTGCCGTAGCAGTCGAAGGTGATGAACTTGGGCCGCAGGGGCATCAGGGGCATCCTTCCGGTCCGGCGCCGCCGGGTTGTCCGATGCCGCTATGCTAGGAGGCGCCGCCGGGCATGGAAGCGCCGTCGCCGCCGGGCGGAGCGAAGATCGTGCCGTTTCGCCCCGCCCCGCCGGCACATTGTGCGGCTGCTCAGCCGACGCTGATGTTCCGCTCGCGGATCAGGCGGCCATAGCTCTCGTGATCCGTGCGGATGAGGCGCGCGAACTCCTCGAGGGTCAGCGGGTCCAGCGTCATGTCGGGGGTGGCGCGCTGCCGCACCATCTCGCTCCGCACCGCCTTCCGCAGGGCTTCGGCCAGGATGCGCTGCACCTCCGGCGGCGTGCCGGCGGGGGCGCAGATGCCGTGCCAGTAGCGCAGCACGAGGTCGGGATGCCCCAGTTCGCGGAAGGTGGGCACCTCCGGTGTCGCCGCCAGGCGCTCGGGGGCGGAGAGCGCCAGCACGCGGAAGCGCCGGTTCTCCATATGCGGCAGCAGCGTGTTCAGCGAGCCGGCATAGAAGGGGATGCGGCCCGTCATCAGGTCGGCCAGCGCGGCCTGCTCGCCGCGGTAGGCGACATTGACCATGCGCAGGCCGGTGCGCCCCTGCAGCATCTCCATCACCAGATGCGGCGTGCTGCCATTGCCGACGCTGCCGAAGGGCTGGCCCGGGTTGTTCTTCAGCCAGGCCAGCGTGCCGGCCAGGCCGCCGCCCGGCACCTCCGCCGCGGCGGCGAAGGCCACCGGCGCGCGGTAGACCAGCGTGAGCGGCGCGAAATCGGCCGGCTGGTAGGTGATGTTGGGGTAGAAATGCGGGTTCAGCGCCAGGGTGCTGGTGGCGACCCAGCCCAGCGTGTAGCCATCCTTCGCCGCCCGCGCCGCCGCCTCGGCGCCGATCATGGTGTTGGCGCCGGGCTTGTTTTCCACGACGATGGGCTGGCCCAGCGTCTCGCGCGCGGCCTCGGCCACGGCCCGGGCCAGCCCGTCGCCCACGCCGGGGGCGAAGGGATAGATCAGCCGCACCGGGCGGCTGGGGAACGGCGCCGCCTCGGCCCGCGCGCGCGGGGTGGCCAGGGCAGGCAGGGCCAGGGCGCCGAGCAGCGCCCGACGGGCCAGGGTGATGGACATGCTTCCTCCTCCGTGCCGGCCCTCTCTCGCGGCTTGCGGGGGGCCGTGTCCGAAAAGCCTCCTTCAGCCGGCGGGCGCGCGGGCGCGGCGCTCCGAGACCGGCACCGCCTCCTGGCCGATGATCCGCGCCGCCTCCAGCCGCGCCAGCTCCGCCGCGCCGAGGCCGAGCAGCCCGCCCAGCACCGCGGCATTGTCCTGCCCCAGCGTCGGCGCCGGGCGCTGCACCGGGTACGGGCCGCGCCCGGCCTCGCGGAAGGGGGCGGAGGGCTGCTCGTGCCGGCCAAGATGCGGCCGTTCCACCACCTGCCAGAAGCCGCGCGCGGCGAGGTGCGGGTCGCGCTTCAGCGCGCTGGGCCACAGCACCGCGCCGGCGGCGACGCCCGCCGCCTGCAGCGCTTGCATGGCGGCCTCTGGCGCCCGCGGCCGTGTCCAGGCGGCGAGCGCCGCCTCCAGCTCCGCCTCGCGGGCGCGGCGGCCCTCGGCGGTGGCCAGGGCGGGGTCGCCGGCCAGGTCGGGGCGGCCGATGGTGCGGGCCAGGGCGGGCCAGGCGGCATCATCCTGCGTGGCCACCACCACCCAGCCTTGCTCCGCGCAGGGGAAGGCGCCGTGCGGCGCCTGGGTGGGGTGGCGGTTGCCCAGGCGCGGCCCGGGCGTGCCGGTGGCCGAGGTGGCGACGATCCAGGGCGCCGCCAGGGGGAACAGGCACTCCACCTGGGCGAGGTCGATCTGCTGTCCCTCGCCGGTGCGGCGGTGGTGCAGCAGCGCCACCAGCAGCGCGGCGGCCCCGTTCAGCCCGCCGATCGGGTCGCCATAGGCGAGCTGGTTGGTGGTGGGCGGCCAGTCCGGCGCGCCGGAGACGGTGGGCAGGCCGGAGGCGTGCTCCAGCGTGGAGCCATAGGCGCGGGCATCGCGCCAGGGCCCTTCCAGCCCGAAGGCGGGCATGGAGAGCATCACCAGCCCCGGCCGCTCGGCCGAGAGGGCGGCATAATCGAGCCCAAGCTTGGGCAGCACCTCGCGCGCATAGTTCTCCACCACCGCGTCGGCGTCGCGCACCAGCCGCTTCAGCAGCGCCTTGCCCTCGGGCGTGGCGAGGTCGAGCGTGATGCCGGCCTTGTTGCGGTTGAGGATGCCGAAGCGCACATCCTTCTCGTAGCGCCGCTCGGCGAAGAAAGCCGGGCGCGGATCGACGCCGCGCCACCAGTCCGGATACTGGCACGCCTCCACCTTGATCACCTCGGCGCCGAGATCGGCCAGCTGGCGGGTGCAGAGCGGTCCGGCCCAGCCCATGGAAAGGTCCAGGATGCGCAGCCCCGCGAGCGGCAGGGGTGCCGGCTTCAGCGTAGGCCGGGGGCGTGAGGCGGGCGGGGGCAGCCGGCCGTCATCCGCCCCGGCACGCGGGGCAGGGCCGCCAGGCAGGGGCGGGGTGCGCGTCAGGCGCTGCGGCAGCGTCGGCCCCTCGAAGCGCGCCGCGCCGAGCGTGACCGTGCCGAAGGCATCGCGCGCGCGATGGGTGGGGGTGGCCAGCAGCGCCGCCATCTCCGGCACCACGGCGAAGGGCAAGCGGCGGCGGATGGCCTCGGCGAACCACTCCTCGGCGCTGCGCGCGGCGAGGCGCGGCGCGAAGAGGGCCTCCAGCGCATCGGCATGGCGCAGCCGGTCCAGCCCGATGACGAAGCGCGGGTCCTCCGCCAGCTCCGGCAGGCCGACCATCTCGCAGAAGGCGCGGAACTGCGCGGGGGTCACGATGGTGACGCCGAGCCAGCCCTCGCGGCAGCGATACACCCCGAGGGGGGAGCTGGGCGCGAAGCGGTTGACGCCGTAGCGCCGCTCCACCTCCGGGTTGGTGACGCTCTGCGCCGCCTGGTACTCGGCCACCGCGATGTTGGCCTCGTGCAGGCTGATCTCCAGCCGGCGCCCGGCGCCGGACCACAGCGCGGCGGCCACCGCGTTGAAGGCGGCGAGCGCGCCCGTCACCGCCCCGGCGATGCCGCCCAGCAGGGAGGGCGGCCCTTCCGCCGGGCCGGTGCAGGCGAAGACGCCCGCCAGCGCGCGCACCACCGCATCGGTGGCCGCGAGATCCCGGTAGGGTCCGCTCTCGCCGAACCAGGAGATCTCGGCGGCGACCAGATGCGGCTGGTCGAGCCCGAGGCGCGTGCCTTCCCGCGCCGCCGGGGCGCGGCCGTCGAGCAGCACGTCGCAGCCCGGCAGCAGGGCGCGGGCGCGCTCCAGCCCGGCATGGCCGGCGAGATCGGCGGTGAGGCTGCGCTTGTTGGTGCTGAGCCAACCGAAGAGCGCCGATTCCGCGCCCTCCCCGCTCTCCACCAGGGGCGGCTCGCGGCGCAGCGCATCGCCCCCCGGTGGCTCCAGCTTCAGCACCTCGGCACCGAAATCGGCGAACAGCTTGCCGAGGTAGGAGAGGGCGACGCCCTCGCCCAGCTCCAGCACGCGCAGATGCGCGAAGGGCAGGGGGGCGTCCGGCGGCCGGGGCATGCGCATCCTCCCGAGGCCGCGGTGCGAGGCGGGCGGCCTATTTTGTGATTTGTGACAACTAAATCCCGCCTAATCCGCCGCGTCAAGCACCGGGCGCGGCCGCGGCAGCGCCCCGACATTGATCTCCGGCAGCCGCCGCAGCAGCACCTCGGCATAGACGCTGATGTCCCGCTGGATGGCGAGCCGCGCCAGCGCCCCGTCCTGCGTGCGCATCGCGCGGATGATGTCGTTGTGCGGATGCGCGTCCGGGTGGTGCAGGAAGCGCACCTGCCGCAGCCCCGCCACCAGCGGCCCGCATTGCAGCCACAGCCCCTCGATGATGCGCGCCAGCACCGGCATGTTGGCGAGCGCGCAGATCTCCATGTGGAAGCGCTCATTCTCCACCAGCATCGCGACGCCCTCGCCGCTGAGCCGTGCCTCGGTCATGCGGGCATGGATGGCGGCAAGGCGCTCGGCATCGGCGGGGGTGGCGCGCTCGGCGGCGCGGGCTGCGGCCTTGCCCTCCAGCTCGCCGCGCAGCTCGGCGATCTCGCGGAAGCGCTCGTCGGACAGCACCGGCACGCGCACCGAGCGGTGGTCGAACTGCTCCAGCGCGCCCTCGCTCACCAGCCGCGCCAGAGCGTCCCGCACCGGCGTGGCGCTGACGCCCAGCTCCTGCGCCAGGTCCCGCAGCTTCAGCTTCTCGCCGGGGCGGAAGCGGCTGCGCATCAGCTCGGTGCGGAGGCGCTGATAGACCTTGGCGCCGATGCTCTCGGCGGTGATGGGAAGGGGCGGGGCGTCTGCGGTGTCCGGCATGGAGGCTTCCTGCCATGGGGCGGGGCTGCTTGACAGTCCTGCCGCCATGCTGTGATCTGTGACAACAAAATAAAGGCTCCTGGGGGAAACGACCATGGCCGAGGTGAAAATCGCCGCTGAGATCGCGGCCTCCGTCTGGCAGATCCAGGCACGGCCGGGCGACACGCTGGCCGAGGGCGACACCGTCCTGCTGCTGGAATCGATGAAGATGGAGATCCCGGTGACCGCGCCGCGCGCCGGGCGCCTCGCCGCCATCCTGGTGGCGGAAGGCGAGGCGGTGGAGGAAGGCCAGACCGTCGCGCTGCTGGAGGCGTGAGCATGGCCGCCGATGCCGTCCTGATCGCCAACCGGGGCGAGATCGCCTGCCGCATCGCCGCCACCTGCCGGCGCATGGGCCTGCCCACCGTGGCCGTCTTCTCGGAGGCCGATGCGGCGGCGATGCATGTCGCCGCGGCGGACCGGGCGGAGCCGATCGGCCCGGCGCATCCGCGCCATTCCTACCTCTCCATCCCGGCGCTGATCGAGGCGGCGCGGCGCTCGGGCGCGCGCATGGTGCATCCGGGCTATGGCTTCCTCAGCGAGAACGCCGAATTCGCCGCGGCCTGCGCCGGGGCGGGGCTGGTGTTCATCGGCCCCTCGCCCGAGGCGATCCGCGCCATGGGCGGCAAGGCGGCGGCCAAGGCCGTGGCGCGCCGGGCCGGCGTCGCCGCCGTGCCGGGCTATGAGGGCGAGGACCAGTCCGAGGGCCGGCTGCTGGCGGAGGCTGAGGCGATCGGCTTCCCCGTGCTGATCAAGGCCGTGGCGGGCGGCGGCGGCCGTGGCATGCGCGCCGTGGCCGAGGCCGCGGGCTTCCCCGCCGCCCTGGCGGCGGCGCGGCGCGAGGCCGGCGCCTTCGGCGACGAGCGGGTTCTGGTGGAGAAGCTGGTGCCGCGCGCCCGGCACATCGAGGTGCAGATCCTGGCCGATGGCCATGGCACCGTGCTGCACCTGGGCGAGCGGGACTGCACCCTGCAGCGCCGCAACCAGAAGCTGGTCGAGGAATCCCCCGCGCCGGGCGTCGATCCGGCGCTGCGCGCGGAACTCGGCCGGCGTGCCGCGGCGCTGGCGCGGGCGGTGGGCTATGTCGGCGCCGGCACGGTGGAGTTCGTCGCCGAGGCGGGCGCCACGCCGCAGGCGGACGGCATCTGGTTCATCGAGATGAACACCCGCCTCCAGGTGGAGCACCCGGTCACGGAGATGGTCACCGGGCTCGACCTGGTGGAGTGGCAGATCCGCGTCGCCCGGGGCGAGAGGCTGCCCTGGACGCAGGCGGAGATCCGGCTGGAAGGCCATGCCGTGGAGGCCCGGCTCTGCGCCGAGGACCCGGCGCGCGGCTTCCTGCCTTCGCCGGGGCGGCTGGCGGAGCTGATCCTGCCCGGGGCGGCGCCTGGGCTGCGCGTCGATGCCGGGGTGCGCCAGGGCGACACCCTCACCCCCTTCTACGACCCGATGATCGCCAAGGTCATCGCCCACGCCCCGACCCGGGCCGAGGCGCTGGCGAAGCTCGCCGCCGCGCTGGAAGGCTGCACGGCCCGCGGCGTGGCGCTGAACGCCGCCTTCCTCGCCGCCGCGCTGCGCAGCCCGGCGATGCGCGCGGCCGAGATGGACACGCATTTCCTCGAACGCGCCCGCGCCGGGCTGCTGGCCGGCGACGCCGCCGCCTGACCCTGGACGCGAACAGGAGCGCCCCCCGATGCCCGATACCCACACGCCCCCCGCCAGCAACTGGCAGCCCGAGCTGGACGAGCTGCGCCGGCGCGAAGCCATGGCGCGCGAGATGGGCGGCGCCGACAAGGTGCGCCGCCAGCACGAGGGCGGCCGCCTGACGGTGCGCGAGCGGGTGGACCGCCTGGCCGATCCCGGCAGCTTCCACGAGATCGGCGCCATCGCCGGCCGCGCGGAATACGAGCCGGACGGCACGCTGCGCCAGCTCGTCCCCTCCAACTGCGTCTTCGGCCGCGCCGAGATCGACGGCCGCCCGGTGGTGGTGGTGGGGGACGACTTCACCGTGCGCGGCGGCTCGGCCGATGCCACCATCCGCGAGAAGCCGCTGATGGCCGAGCGGATGGCCAATGAATACCGCCTGCCCATCATCCGCGTCATCGAGGGCTCGGGCGGCGGCGGCTCGGTGAAGACCATCGAGACCACGGGGCGGGCCAACCTGCCGGGCGGCGTCGGCGGCACCGGCCTGTTCCACTACACCACGCTCAACCTCAGCGCCGTGCCGGTGGTGGGGCTCGGGCTCGGTTCGGTGGCAGGCCTCGGCGCGGCGCGGCTGGCCGCCAGCCACTACTCGGTGATGACCAAGAGCGCCGCCATGTTCGTCGCCGGCCCGCCGGTGGTGAAGCGGCTCGGCCAGGACCTCACCAAGCAGGAGCTGGGCGGCTGGGAGATCCAGACCAGGTCCGGCGCCGTGGACCATGCGGTGGAGACGGAGGAGGAGGCCTTCGACTGCGCCCGCCGCTTCCTCTCCTACCTGCCCTCCTCGGTGCACGGGCTGCCGCCCGATACCGCCTGCCAGGACGATCCCGGGAGGCGTGAGGAGAAGCTCTTCTCCATCGTCCCGCGCGACAAGCGGCGCGTCTACCAGATGCGCCAGATCATCGAGGCCGTCGTCGACCAGGGCAGCTTCTTCGAGCAGGGGAAGATGTTCGGCCGCTCGCTGATCACCGGCTTCGCCCGCTTCGGCGGCCGCGCCGTGGCGCTGATGGCGAGCGACCCGTATTTCTACGGCGGCTCCTGGACGGCCGAGACCTGCCAGAAGGTGGTGCGCTTCCTCGACATGGCGGAGACCTTCCGCCTGCCCGTGGTCTATCTGGTGGACTGCCCCGGCTTCATGATCGGGCTGGAGGCGGAGCGCGCCGCCACCATCCGCCACGGCGTGCGCGCCATGGCGGCGATGAACCAGACCACCGTGCCCTGGTGCAGCATCATCATCCGCAACGCCTTCGGCGTGGCGGGGGCGGCGCACACGCCGGCGGGGCGGCTCTCGCTGCGCTATGCCTGGCTCTCGGCGCGCTGGGGCTCGCTGCCGCTGGAGGGCGGCATCGAGGCCGCCTACCGCGCCGAGATCGAGGCGGCGCCCGACCCGGCCGCCAAGCTTGCCGAGATCGAGCACAGGCTGGGGCTGCTCCGCTCGCCCTTCCGCACGGCCGAGACCTTCTGGGTGGAGGAGATCATCGACCCGCGCGAGACGCGGCGGCTGCTCTGCGAGTTCACGCAGCTGGCCGGGCCGCTGCGCGCGGCGCAGCCCGGGCGGTTCCAGATGCGGCCCTGAGTTCCGCCGCCCGGCCGGGCGGCGGTTTACCGGAAGAGGGCGGCTCCCATGCAGGGCTGCCCCGGGAGGATCCGCGATGAGGATGTTCACCGCCCTGGCCGGCACGGCCAGGGTGCTGGGTCTGGCCGCCCTGCTGGCGCCCGCCCCCCTGGCGCTTTCCCGGGCGGCCGAGGGGGTCTTCCCCGACCGGCCGCCGCGCATCATCGGCGGCTTCGCGCCCGGCGGCACCAGCGACATCGTGGCGCGGCTCGTGGCCGAGGCGGTGGCCCCCGCCTTCGGCCAGCGGCCGGTGGTCGAGAACCGCACCGGCGCCAATGGCGCGATCGCCGCCGAGGCGGTGGCCCGCGCGGCGCCGGATGGCCACACGGTGCTGCAATGCGCCACCGGCCTGCTCACCATCACGCCGCAGCTGCCCGGCGCGCAGATGCCGCTCGACCCCGCCCAGGAGCTGGTGCCGATCGTCAACGTGGCACACTCCACCCAGGTCATGGTGGTGGCCGCGCAATCCCCGTACCAGGACGTGGCGGGCTTCCTGGCGGCGGCGCGGCGGCAGCCGGGGCGGCTGAGCTATGCCAGCGCCGGCATCGGCTCCGTCTCCCACCTCTCCGGCGCGCGGCTGGCGCAGCAGGCGGGGCTCGGCCTGGTGCACGTGCCCTATCGTGGCGCCGCGCTGGGCGTGGTGGACGTGGTGGCCGGCCGGGCCGACACCATCATCACCAATCTCGGCGACGTGGTGGCGCAGATCCAGGGCGGCGGGCTGCGCCTGCTGGCCTTCGCCGACGGCATCGGCTCGCCGCTCTTCCCGGAGGCGCCGCAGATCTCGGCCACGGTGCCGGGCTATGCCGTCAGCGGCTGGTTCGGCCTGTGCGGCCCGCGCGGCATGCCGGCCGGGCTGGTGGCACGCTGGGCCGCGGCGGTGCGCCAGGGCATGGACACGCCGGAGATGCGACGGCGCCTGCAGGAGCTGGGGCTGACCCCGCGCCTGGAGGAGCCGGCGCGCTTCGCCGAGACCATCGCCCAGGACCACCGCGACTGGGGCGCGGTGATCCGCGCCGGCGGCATCCGCGTCGAATGAGCGCGCGCCGCAGGATCCCAGACCCACCATCCCTCAGGAGGACCACCGCCATGCTGAGACACCTGCTGCCGGCCGCCCTCGCCGTTACCCTCGCCGCCGCCCCCGTGCCCTCCCGCGCCCAGGCGCCCGAGGCGGCGCTGCCGGACCGCACGCTGCACATCATGGCCGGCTTCGCCGCGGGCGGCACCTCGGACCTCGTGGCACGGCTGATCGCCGATGGCGTCGGCGCCGTCACGGGCCGCCGGGTGGTGGTGGAGAACCGCACCGGCGCAAATGGCTTCCTCGCCGCCGATGCGGTGGTGCGCGGCCCGGCGGACGGCTCGATGCTGTTCCAGTGCCCGATGGGCACCATGACCATCAGCCCCGAGCTGCCCGGCATGATCATGCCGGTGGACCCGCGCAAGGACCTGGTGCCGGTGGCCAATGTGGCGCTCTCCAGCTACGGCGCCGTGGTGCGGGCGCGCGGCCCCTACCAGGACATGGCCGATGTGCTGAAGGCGGCGAAGGCGAAGCCCAACGCCATCAGCTACGCCAGCGCCGGCATCGGCACGGCGCAGCACCTGACGGGCGAGCGGCTGCAGCGCATGGCCGGGGTGCAGATGCTGCACGTGCCCTATCGCGGCGCCGCGCCGGCGGCGATGGACGTGATGGCCGGCCGCGCCGACTTCATGGTGACCAACCTGGGCGACGTGGTGGGGCAGATCCGCGGCGGCGAGCTGCGCCTGGTGGCGCTGGGCGACGCCTCGATGAAGCCCGCCTTCCCCGAGACGCCGCTGCTCTCCGACACGGTGCCGGGGCTGGAGGTGGTGGGCTGGTTCGGCCTCTGCGGCGCCAGCGGCATGGCGGAGCCGGCGATCCGGGCCTGGGCCCGGGCGGTGGAGACGGCGCTGCAGGACAAGACCCTGCAGCAGCGCCTGCGCGAGAACGGGCTGACGCCGCGCTTCGAGGAACCCACCGCCTTCGCCGCCCGCATCGAGCAGGACCGGCGCGCCTGGGGCGAGGTGATCTCGGCGGCCAAGGTCCGGGTGGACTGAGCCCGTCCCTGGCGCGCCGGTTGGATGCATCCAGCGCGCCAGGATCTTTCTCATGTCGAGAATTCAGAACGGCTCTTAAAAGACTGTTCTTAAATGATTGACACTATCCGGCGGGCTGGGGCAGCGCCGCCCCGGCCTCGGCCGCCGCCCGCCCGAAGCGGTCCGGCGCGAAGGCGGCGATGGGATGGCTGGTGCCGCCCGAGACCACCAGATCGGCGACGATGCCGCCGATGAGCGGCGCGATGGCGAAGCCATGGCCGCAGAAGCCGAAGGCATGCACCAGCCCCTCCGCCACGGCGGAGCGGCCGATGACGGGGATGTCGTCCGGCAGCACGCCCTCGATGCCGGCCCAGGCATGGACCATGCGCGTCTCCGCCAGGATGGGGAACAGCTCCAGCGCGGTGCGCGCGGAGAAGGCGAGGCGCTCCACGTCCAGCGTCACCCGGCCTGTGGAGAGGTCAGCCACGCCCTTGTGCCCGCCGCCGATCATCACCTGGCCGGAGGCGCTCTGCTTGAAGGAAATGGGCCGGCCCGTCGCGCCCACCACGGGGGCGACGAAGGGGGCCATCGGCGCCGTCAGCATCATCATGAAGGCGTTGAAGCCGAGCGGGATGTCCTCGCCCGCGGCACGCGCCACGCGGCCGGCCCAGGCGCCGGCGGCGTTCACCAGCACCGGGGCGGCATGGCGGGCGCCATCGGCGCAGCGAAGGTGCCAGAGGCCGCCGTGCCGCTCCAGCGCGGTGACGCGGGCGCCCTCCACCACCTCCGCCGCCAGCGCCAGGGCGGCGCGGCGGAAGGCGAGGGTGGTGCGGTAGGGCTCGGCAAAGCCGTCCCGACGGCAGAGGATGCCGCCCACGCAATGCGGCGCCAGCGCCGGCAGCCAGCGGCGCAGCGCCTCCGGCCCGATCAGTTCCTCATGGGCATGGCCCTGCGCGCGCATCCCGGCCACGCGCCGCTCCAGCACGGCCAGCTCGGCGGCATCCTCGGCCACCTTGATCTGGCCGGTGGCCTGGAAGCCGCAATTCTCGCCCACCAGGGCCGCGATGCCGTGCCAGAGATCCAGCGCCGCCAGGGCCAGCGGCACCTCCGCCGGGTGCCGCCCCAGCGTGCGCACCCCGCCGGCCGAGAAGCCGGAGGCATGGGCGCCGGCCACCTCCTTCTCCAGCACCCGCACGCGGCGGCCGCGCCGTGCCAGGTGCAGCGCCGCCGAAAGCCCGTGCAGCCCGCCGCCGATGACCAGCACATCCGGGTTGCTCATGCCAGCGCCTCCTGGTCGGCCTGGGCGGGGAGGGGATCGGGAGGGGCGCCGGCCAGGGCGGCCAGCGCGGCGAAGCCCACCGGCCGCGCCGGCGCGGGCGGCGATTGCCGCAGCGCCTCGGCCAGGGCGGCGGCGTTGCGCGCCGGCCCGGGCGGGGTGCCGAGCAGCGCGGCCATGGCGCCGGGGTCGCGCCGGGGTGCCTCCGGCAGCGGGCGCGGCGGGGGCGGGGCGATGGCGCCCTGCACCGGCTGCCCGGCCAGGGCGCGGGCGGCGATGCCCGCCTGAAGGGCCGCAGCCTCGGGCGTCGCCGCGCCGAGAATGGCGCCGGCGGCGAAGATGCCGGGCACCGAGGTCTCGCCGCGCCCGTCCACCACCGGGCGGCCATGGGCGAAGGCGCAGCCCAGGGCCAGCAGCAGCAGCGGCTCGTCGGCGCAGAGGAGGAGGCGGGTGAAGGGCAGGGCATGCACGCCCGACGCATCCTCCACCCAGATCCGGCCCGGCGTGGCGTGCCAGGCGGTGACCGCGGGCCGCGCCACCAGCCGCGCCCCCGGCAGCAGGGCGAGCGCCGCGCGCCCGGCCGGGCCGCCGCCGATGATGACCACGCTCACGCCAACTCCTCCTCCGGCAGGTCGGCCAGCTCGCCCACGGTGATGGGCTTGTAGGGGGCGCGGGGGCGCAGCACGCCGGTTTCCTCCATCGAGGCGCCGCGCGTCTCGGCGATCAGCGCGGCGACGGTGGTGCCGCACATCCGCCCCTGGCACGGCCCCATGCCGGCGCGCAAATAGGCCTTCACCTGGTTCGGCCCCGTGGCGCCGAGCCGCGCCGCCTGCCGCACCTGCCCGGCGGTGATCTCCTCGCAGCGGCAGACGGTGGTGGCGTCGTCGCGCGGCGCCAGCACCTCGGGCGCCGGGGCGTAGAGCGCATCGAGGAAGGGGCGCAGCGCCAGGGCCTCGGCCATCGCCGCCCGGTGCGGTGCGGCGCGGCGGTCGCGTGCGGCGGCGTCCAGCTTGCCGGCGCGGTGGGCGGCATCCAGCGCGGCGAGGCTGCCGGCCTCCGCCGCCGCCTGCCAGCCGCCGATGCCGGCGCCATCGCCGGCGATGGCGATGCGCGGCGCGCTGCTGGCGCCCCAGGCATCCAGCACCGGCCGCCAGCAGCGCTGCGCCGCGTCCCATTCATGCGCCAGCCCCAGGGCGCGGGAGATATGGGTGGCGGGGATGACGCCCTCATGCAGCAGCAGCGTGTCGCACTCCGTGCCGCCGCCCTCCCAGGCGACGCGGCGCAGGCTGCCCTCGCCCTCGGCGCGCAGGCCGCGCACGCCGGAGACGATTTTCATGCCGGCGCGGCGGGCCTCCCACACCAGCGCGGCGCCCTTGGCCAGCATGGCGCGGCCCTGCCACAGCCCGCCCTGGCGCAATGCATGGCGCAGCGCGCCGCGCGGCGTCGTCTCCAGCAGCAGGGCCGGGGCCTTGCCGGCGCGGGCGAGCTGCGCCGCCAGCAGCCACAGCAGCGGCCCCTGTCCGGCCAGCACCAGCCGCCCCTTCGGCACCGCGCCCGCCTGCTTGAGCAGGATCTGCGCGGCCCCCGCGCTCATCACGCCGGGCAGGGTCCAGCCGGGGATGGGCACCGGCCGCTCCTGCGCGCCGGTGGCCAGCAGGATGCGCGCGGCGCGGGCGGTGCCACCACCCCGTGGGGCGCCTTCAGGACCGCGCAGCGAGAGCAGCCCGGCCTCGGCGTCGATGTGCCAGACCTGCGTCTCCGGCCGGTAGTCGATGCCCGGCATGGCGCGGAAGCGGCGGGCGAGTTCGGCCCCGGCCGCGGCGTATTCGCCGGCCAGGGCGGGGTCGGCGGCGGCGCGCTCCACGCCGCGGAAAATCTGGCCGCCGGGGGCGGGCTGCTCGTCCAGCACCAGCACCGAGAGGCCGAGCCCGGCCGCCTCCAGCGCCGCGCTCATGCCGGCCGGGCCGGCGCCGAGGATGGCGAGATCGTATTCCATCAGGCCACCCCCGCCATCCGCGCACCGCGCTGCGGGGCGATGCGCATGCCCGGCCGCACCGTGACCATGCAGGCCTGGCGGTTGGCCACGCCGTCGATCTTGGCGAGGCAGTCGAAGCACACGCCCATCATGCAGTAGGGCAGGCGGGGGGCGCCGCTCACCGGCGTCTCGCGGCTGGCGGGCAGGCCGGCCAGCAGCAGGGCGGCGGCGGCGGAGGCGCCTTCCGGCACCCGGCAGGGCTGGCCATCCACCAGCACCTCCACCGTGGCGGGGCGGATTTCAGGCCGCGTGGCGAACATCGAAGCGTCTCGCTGTGAAGGGGGCCATCTCGGGCTCCAGGGCGCCGGCGGCGATCATCGGCGCCAGGCGGTTGGCATGGGTGCCGGCCAGTGTCACGCCGGAATGGCAGTTGGCGGTGAAGGCGCCGGGGAAGCGCTCGGACTGGTCGTAGATGGGCAGCCCATCCGGCGCCATGACGCGCAGCGCGGACCAGGCGCGGACGAGGTTCAGCTCGGCGATCCACGGGAAGGAGAGCACGGCGCGGCGGGCGATCTGCCGCATGATCTCGGGGTTCTGGCCGAGGTCGAAGCCGGCATCCTCCTTGCTGTCGCCCAGCATGAGGGAGCCTTCCTCCGTCTGGCGGATGGTGGTGGTGGGCATGGGCAGCACCTGCCGCGCGCGCTCGGTGACGAGGATCTGCCCCCGCTCCGGCCGCACGGGCGCGGAGAGGCCGAAGCGCGGCGCCAGATCGGCATTGCCGAGGCCCGCCGCCAGCACGACGCGCGGCGCGCGGTGCCGGATGCCGCCGGCCTCGACGCTGAAATCCTGCGGCGCCGCCGTGCTGCGCTCGACCCGCGCATTGGGCTGGTAGCGGCCGCCGAGGCCGGTGAAGGCGGTGTGCAGCGCCCGCAGCAAATAAAGCGGGCTGGCATGGCCGTCATAGGGCGTCCAGCTCACCCCCGCCACCTTCGGGCCGAGGCCGGGCAGCATGTCCCGCGCCTCGGCGCCCGGGATCATGCGGTATTCCATGCCGAGATTGCCGGCCTCGCGCTGCAGGCGGGCCATGTAGTCGCCGCGCTTCTCGAACTCCTCCCCGGAGAGGCAGATATGCACGCCGCCCGGCTGGTGCAGCCCGGTGCCGATGCCCGTCCGCTCCTGCAACTCGGCGGCGAGGGAGGGCCATTCCTCGGCCGAGCCGCGCGTCCAGCGCTGGTAGTGCGGCGCGCCGAGGCCCTTGGACTGCACCCAGACCAGGCCGAAATTGCCGCGGCTGGCGCGGAAGGCGACATCGCCCTCGTCCAGCAGCAGGGTGCGCAGCCCCTGGCGTTGCAGGCCATAGGCGATGGCGGCGCCCACCAGGCCGCCGCCCACCACCAGGGCGTCGTGGTTCTCACTGTTCATGCGCGGCGTTCTCCGGTCAGCAGCCGGTCGATGGGGTAGAAGCGGTCCAGCACCACCAGCACCAGCGCCGTCACCAGGATCAGCGCGGCGGAGACGGAAGCGACCAGCGGGTCCGTCATCTGGTCGATATAGGTGAAGAGGCGCACCGGCAACGGCGTCTCGGACGGCGAGGCGAGGAACAGGCTCACCGTCAGCTCGTCGAAGCTGGTGATGAAGGCGAGCGTCCAGCCGCCGGCGATGCCGGGCGCGATCAGCGGCAGGGTGATGCGGCGGAACACGGTGAGCCGCCCGGCGCCGAGATTCTCCGCCGCGCGCTCGATGCGCGGGTCGAGCCCGGTGAGCGCGGCGGCGACGAGGCGCGCCATGTAGGGCACCACCACCACCAGATGCGCGGCCACCAGCGCGCCGAAGCTGCCCACCAGCCCGAGGCCGGAGAAGAAGCGCAGCAGCGCGACGCCCAGCACCACATGCGGCACCATCAGCGGCGAGGCGAGCAGCGCCATCAGCGCGTCGCGCCCGATGAAGCGCATCCGCACGATGGCGATGGCCGCCGGCACCGCCACCATCGCCGCCAGGGTGGCGGCGACGAAGGCGAGCTTCACGCTGACCCAGAAGCTTTCCAGGAAGCGCGGGTTGTCCAGGATCGCCCACCACCAGCGCAGCGAGGCGCCCTCCCACGGCATGGCGAGGAAGCCCTTGTCGGTGAGGGAGACAAGGAACACCACCAGGAGCGGCGCCAGGATGAAGGTGACGAAGAGCGCGTGGAAGCCCAGCGCCAGGGCATTGTTGCGGCCCATCACGCGGCACCCAGGCGGCGCAGGGCGGGGCGCTCGACCAGCCGCGTCCAGAGCAGGGTGGCGGCGAGGATGGCCAGCAGCAGCAGCACGGCGATGGCGGCGCCGAGCGGCCAGTTCAGCGTGTTGAGGAACTCCGTGTAGGTCATGCTGGCCACCACCTTCAGCCGCTTGCCGCCCAGCATGGCGGGGGTGGCGAAGGCCGAGGCGGAGAGGCAGAACACCATCAGCGCGCCGCCCAGCACGCCCGGCATGATGTTGGGCAGCACCACGCGGCGGAAGGTGGCGGCCTTGCTGGCGCCGAGGCTCTCGGCGGCCCGCAGCAGCGCCGGGTCCAGCCGCCCGAGGCTGGCCCAGACCGAGAGCACCACCAGCGGTACCATGACGTGCACGAGGCCGAGGATGAGGGCGAACTCGGTGAACATCATGCGGAAGGGCGCGCCGGGGATGCCGAGCGCCAGCATCGCCTGGTTCAGCAACCCGTTGGTGCCGAGCAGCACCATCCAGCCGAAGGTGCGCACCACCACCGAGACCAGCAGCGGCCCGACGACGACGAGCAGCATCAGCCCGCGCCAGCGTGGCGCCATGCGGTGGATGATCCAGGCCTCCGGCACGCCGAGCAGAACGCAGAGCGCCGTGACGATGAGCGCGATGCGGAAGGTGCGGGCCAGCGCCTCGTGGAACAGCGAATCCCGCGCCAGCTCGGCATAGTTGGCGAGGCTCCAGCCGGGGGTGATGCCCGTGTCGAAATCGAAGCCCTGGAAGCTCAGCATGGCCACGCCGAGCAGCGGCAGCAGCAGCGCGCCGCCCAGCGCCAGCAGCGCCGGCAGCGAGAGCAGGAAGGGCGCGGGCAGGCGGAAGCGCGCGCGCCGCGCCGGCGTCGCCGCGGGCGGGGCCAGGGCTTCCCTAGGAAGGGCCGCGCTCATGCCGCGGCCTCCGTCATCCGCAGGCTGTGCGGCTCCCAGGCCAGCGCCACGGGGGCGCCCTCCTCGGCCGCCGGCGCGCCGGTGTTCTGCGCGGTGACGAGCATGTCGCCCGCCGGCGTCGCCACGCGGTAGAGCCAGAAGCCGCCGAGGAAGACGCGCGAATGCACCTGCCCCGGCAGGCCCGCGCTCCCCTGCGGGCGCAGCATCAGCCGCTCCGGCCGGATGGCCAGCGCCACCTCGCCCGAGAGCGCCGCGAGCGTCTCCGGCAGGGCGAAGCGGTGCCCGGCGGCCTCCGCCACGCCGCCCGCCGCACGCGCCACGATGCGGTTGCTGCGGCCGAGGAAGTCGGCCACGAAGGCATCGGCCGGCGCGTCATAGGCGCGCCAGGGCGCGTCGATCTGCACGATGCGGCCGCCCTGCATCACCGCCACGCGGTCGCACAGCGCCATCGCCTCCTGCTGGTCATGGGTGACGAGGATGGTGGTGACGCCGACGCGACGTTGCAGCTCGCGCAGCTCCACCTGCATCTCCTCGCGCAGCTTGGCGTCGAGGTTGGAGAGCGGCTCGTCCAGCAGCAGCAGGCGCGGCTCGATGACGAGGGCGCGGGCCAGCGCCACGCGCTGCTGCTGCCCGCCCGACATGGCGCGCGGAAAGCGGTCCGCCAGATGCGAGAGATGCACGAGGTCCAGCGCGCGGGCCACGCGCGCCGCGCGCTCGGGCTTCGGCACGCGGCGCATCTCCAGGCCGAAGGCCACGTTCTCCGCCGCCGTCATGTGCGGGAACAGCGCGTAGGACTGGAACACCAGCCCGATGTTGCGCCGGCTGGCCGGCACCGCTGCGAGGTCCTGCCCGGCGAGGCGGATGGCGCCCTCGGTCGGCGCCTCGAAGCCGGCAATCATCTGCAGCGTCGTGGTCTTGCCGCAGCCGGACGGCCCGAGCAGCCCGAGGAACTCCCCCTGCGCCACGCGCAGGGAGATGCCGCGCACCGCCTGGACGGGGCCGTAGCTCTTGCCCACCCCGTCCAGGACCAGGAAGGCATCTCCCCCGGCCATGCTCAGCGCTCCACCTCGCGCTGCCAGCGGCGCGTCCATTCCTGGCGGGCGGGGTTGATCACGCTCCAGTCCAGCCCGATCAGCGTCTTCACCTGCTCCTCGCCATAGATGACGTGCTGCGCCACCTCGGGCGGCAACTGGGTGTTCCGGTTGGTGGGGCCGGAGCCGTACTCCTTCGAGAAGGCGGCCTGCACATCCGGCGAGACCAGGTGCGCCACGAATTTCTGCGCCAGCTCCGGCGCCGGGTTGCCCTCCACCGCGCAGGTCGCCGTCATCAGCGCCACGCCCCCCTCCTTGGGGGCGACGAAGCCCATCGGGAAGCCCGCCACCTGCATGGCCCGCGCGCGGGAGGAGCCCCACACCGCCATCCAGATCTCGCCCGAGGTGAACATCTCGCTCATCTTGCCCGGGCTGCTCTCATAGGCGAGCACGTTGGGGTTCACCTTCTCCCGCATGGCGCGGAAGCCGGGGCCGGGCTCCCGCTCCGAGCCGCCATTGATCCGCGCCATCATGGCGACGGTGTGCACGCCATAGGTGTTGTCGATGCCGGGGATGGAGATGCGGCCCTTGAGGTCGGCGCGCGTCAGGTCGTTCCAGCTCGTCGGCACCGGCAGGTTCCGCTCGCGGAAGAGCTTCTCGTTGTAGGCGAGGCCGGTGTAGCCGAAGCCGGTGCCGAGCGCCGCGCCATCGCCCAGCACGGCGATGGGGTAGAGCGCATCGACCGCCGCGCGGTCCGTCACCTTCTGGCAGAAGCCGAGGCCGATCGCCTGGAACATCGGCCCGTCATCGACGACGATGACGCCGATCTGCTGGTTGCCCTTCTGCGCCTGCACCTTCGCCAGCGTATCGGTGGAGTTGCCGGTGAGATAGTCGACGCGCACATTGTTGGCGCGCTCGAAGGGCGGGATCACCTGCTCCCGCATCACCTTCTCGTAGCTGCCGCCATAGGCGGCGACGACGAGGCGCTGCTGCGCCATCGCCTGGCCCGTGGCGAGGGCGAGCATCGACGTCGCCGCCAGAAGCAGTCTTTTCATGGTCCCGTTCCTTTGCCTCTCCTGAACCGGGAAGTCGGCGCGTGGCATCTGGGCCGCGGCTGGTCGCGGCCGATAGGGTGATGTGCCATTCAGGCGCCGTCCCGGCCTGTGCGGGAAGGCTGGCACCCGTTGCCTCCGCGCGGCAAATACATAATGCTCGCGGTTCCATTCCTGAAAGTAGCGAAACCCCCGCCCATGACGCCGGCCCGTCTCCGCCAGCTCGAAGCCTTCCGCGCCATGCTGCGGGCCGGCTCCGTGGGCGCGGCGGCGGAGTTGCTGTCGCTCTCGCAGCCCGCCGTCACCAAGCTGCTGCGGGCGCTGGAGGAGGAGACGGGGCTTGCCCTGTTCGACCGCAGCCGGCGCCGCCTTTCCCCCACGCCGGAAGCGCGGCGCTTCGAGGCGGAGGTGGAGGCGCTGTTCGCCGCCGCAAGGCGGGTGGACCAGCTGGCCAGCGACATGCGCACCACCGGCGTGGGCGAGCTGCGCGTGGCCTGCCTGCCGCTGTTCGGGGCGGCGCTGATCCCGTCGCAGCTCGCCCGCTTCGCGCAGGGCAGCGGCCGGCCGCGCGTGGCGCTCACGGTGAACAGCTCGCACGAGGTGGTGGAGATGGTGCGGCGGGGCGGTGCCGATCTCGGCTTCGCCCTGCCGGTGCCGGCGATGCCGGCGCTGCACGCCGCGCCGCCCTACCGGCTGCCCGCCATGGTGCTGCTGCCGCCCGGCCACCCGCTCGCCGGGCGCGGCGAGGTGGCGCCGCGCGAGCTGGAAGGGGAACCCTGCATCTCGCTCGGCGGCCAGTACCGGCTGCGCCACCTGGCGGACGAGCTGTTCGAGCGGCACGGCGTCTCCCGCCTGATGGCGGCGGAGACGCAGAACGCCCAGGCCGCCTGCGCCATGGTCGCCGCCGGCCTCGGCTTCGCGGTGACCGACCCGGTGACGGCGAGCGGCTTCGCCGGCACGGCCCATCCGGTGCGGCTGGTACCGGGCACGGTGTTCCACATCCATGTCCTGGCGCCGCCGGGGCGGCCGCTGCCGCTGCTGGCGCGGCGCTTCCTGCAGCAGGTCACGGCCGCGCTGGCGCCGCTCGGCGTGCGGCCGGCGGGGGGGATGCGCGCCCGCCCGCGCGGCGGCTGAGGGCGGCGCTCAGAGCGCCAGCTGCACCTTCACGTTCCGCGCGCGGTCGGCCGCCGCGGCGAAGGCGCGCGGCGCCTCGGCCAGGGGAAAGGTGGCCGTCAGCAGCGGCATCACGTCGATGGCGCCGCGCGCCAGCACCTCCACCGCCTGCTCGAACTCCTCCAGGAAGCGGAAGGTGCCGCGCAGGGTGATCTCCTTGGCCACCAGCAGGCTCACCGGCAGCGGCACCTCGCCGCCGATGCCGAGCTGGACCAGCGTGGCGCCGGGGCGTGCGGCCATCAGCGCCGCCGGCAGCGCCGCCGCCGCGCCCGAGGCCTCGAACACCACGTCGAAATGGCCCTTCTCCCGCCCGTAGGGCGCCAGCGCCTCCGGTGCCTCGCGCGTGTTCAGCGCATGGTCGGCGCCGAGGCGCGTGGCGAGGCGGAGCGGCGCCTCGGCGATGTCGGTCGCCACCACCTCGCGCGCGCCGGCCAGCCGCGCCACCAGGATGGTCAGCGCGCCGATCGGGCCGGCCCCCGTCACCAGCACCCGGCGGCCGAGCAGCGGCCCCGCCTGCCGCGCCGCGTGCAGGCAGACGGCGAGCGGCTCGGCGAAGGCGGCGCGCTGCACCGGGAGCCCGGGCGGCAGCGGCACCGCCTGCGCCTCGGTGCAGACCAGATGCTCGCGGAAGCCGCCATCGACATGCGGCATCCGCATGGCGCTGCCGAGGAAGCGCATCTCCAGGCAATGATGCGCGGCGCCCTCGCGGCAGTAGCGGCAGGCGCCACAGGGGCGGCTCGGATTCACCGCGACGGCGTCGCCGGGCTTCACCCGCGTCACCCCCGGGCCGGTCTCCGCCACCTCGCCGGCGATCTCGTGCCCCAGCACCATGGGCTGGCGCAGCCGCACCGCGCCGAAGCCGCCATGCTGGTGGTAGTGCAGGTCCGAGCCGCAGATGCCGCCCGCCCGGATGCGCACCAGCACCTCGCCGTGGCCGGGGGCGGGCGTCTCCACCGGCTCGACCCGCAGGTCGTGCGGCGCGTGGATGACGGCGGCCATGGATTCGGTGGGCATGGTTCCTCCCCGGATGTTCTTCCCTGCGGCCCAGCATAGCCGCTTTCACGCCGCGCGGAGGCCTTGCCGCGCGGGGGGGGGCGGATTGACAGACAATTCCCTCGGGGCCGAGAGTGGCGGGCGGCGGGAAGCGGCACCGGAAAAGGCCGCCCCGCACCGGACAATGGGAGGACATGGTGGACGCACATGGCATGGACGTGGCTCCGGCCGCGACGGAGGAATGGCCCGGTGCGCTGTTCGCCCTGCTCAAATCCCACGGCATCCGGCAGGTCGCCTTCGTGCCGGATGCCGGGCATTCGCACCTGATCCGCCGCTGCGAGGAGGACCCGGACATCAAGGCCGTCGTCCTCACCACCGAGGAGGAGGGCATCGGGCTGATGCTGGGCGCCTGGCTCGGCGGCGAGCGCGGCGTGCTGCTGATGCAGAGCTCGGGCGTGGGCAACTGCATCAACATGCTCTCGCTCGCCACGCTGCACCGCACGCCGATGCCGATGATCGTGACGATGCGCGGCGATTTCGGCGAGTTCAACCCGGCCCAGGTGCCGATGGGCAACGCTACCCAGACCGTGCTGGAGGCCATGGGCACGCTGGTGCGCCGCGCCGACCACCGGGAGGACGTGGTGCCCACCGTGGACGCCACGCTGCGCATGGCCTTCAACACCTTCCGCCCCACCGCGACGCTGATCGGCCAGCGGGTGCTCGGCGCCAAGACCTTCGGCAAGGAGTGAGCCCATGGCGATGATATCCTCCGGCACGCTGGACCGCCGCGCCGTCGTCAACGCCCTGCTGGCCGAGCGGGGGGAGCTGGCGGTGATCGCCGGGCTCGGCGCGCCCGCCTGGGACATCACGGCGGCGGGGGACCACCCGCGCAACCTGCCGCTCTGGGGCGGCATGGGCTCGGCCGCCAGCATCGGGCTGGGGCTGGCGCTGGCGCAGCCGCGCCGCCCGGTGCTGGTCATCACCGGCGATGGCGAGATGCTGATGGGGCTCGGCACGCTCGCCACCATCGCCGTGGCGCGGCCGCCCAACCTCTCCATCGTGGTGCTCGACAACGAGCACTATGGCGAGACCGGCATGCAGCGCACCCACACCGGGGCGGGGGTGGACCTGGCGGCCATGGCGCGCGGCGCCGGCATTCCGCGCGTCCATGCGGTGCGGGATGAGGCGGAGGTGGCGCCGCTGCGCGCGGCGATCCACGAGGCCTCCGGCCCGCTCTTCGCCCAGGTCAAGATCAAGGCCGACGCGCTGAAGCTGGTGCTGCCGCCGCGCGAGGGCGCCTATCTGCAGGCGCGCATGCGCGAGGCGATCCTGGGTCCGCAGGCGCATCTCGCCTGAGCGCGTGGGTGGCACCCCGCTCCACCCGGCCGCGCCGCCAGCAGGCATGACGGCCGTGGCCGAGGCCGCCGCCCCGCCGCCGCCCGGGGCGGCCCTTGCCCCGGCGCCCTCCTGCGGGGCGCTGTTCCTGGGATTCCTCGGCCTCGGGCTGATCGGCTTCGGCGGCGTGCTGCCGATGGCGCGCCGCATGCTGGTGGAGGAGCGGCGCTGGCTCTCCGCCGAATCCTTCACCGAGCTGCTGGGGCTCTGCCAGTTCCTGCCCGGCGGCAACGTCATCAACCTCTCCGTGGCGGTGGGGATGGAGTTCCGCGGCGCGGCGGGCGCGGCCTCGGCGCTGCTGGGGCTGGTGCTGGGCCCGACCGCCGTCGTCATCGGGCTGGGCGTGGTCTATGACCGCTTCCGCGACGACCCGACGCTGCAGCACATGTTCGCGGGCCTGGCCGCCGCCGCCGCCGGGCTGCTGGTCGCGACGGCGCTGAAGATGCTGGCGCCGCTGCGCCGCAACGGGCGGGCGCTGCTGGTGGTGGCCGCCACGCTCATCGCCATCGCCGTGGCGCGCTGGCCGCTGCTGCCCAGCCTGATGGTGCTGGCGCCGGCCAGCATCCTGCTCTGCGGGCGGCGCGGGCGGTGATGGGCACGCTGGCCGCGCTGGCCATCATCTTCGCGCAGCTCTCCCTGCTGGCCTTCGGCGGCGGCAACACCATCCTGCCGGAGATGCAGCGGCAGGTGGTGGAGGTGCACCGCTGGATGTCGGCGCAGGAGTTCGGCGCCCTCTTCGCGCTTGCCCAGGCGGCGCCGGGGCCGAACATGATGGTGGTGCCGCTGGTGGGCTGGCATGTTGCGGGCCTGCCGGGGCTGCTGGTCTCGGCGCTGGCCAAGTTCGGCCCCTGCTCGGTGCTGACGGGGGTGGTGGTGGGGCTGTGGCGGCGCTTCAAGGACCGCCCCTGGCGGCGCGTGGTGCAGGCCGGGCTGGTGCCGCTGACGGTGGGGCTGGTCTCGGCGAGCGCCGTGCTGATCAGCGGCGCCACGGGCCGCACGGCGGGTCTGCTCGGCGTCACGGCGGGGGTGGCGGCGCTGTCGCTGCTGACGCGGCTGCACCCGCTCTGGCTGCTGGCGGCGGGCGCGGTGGCCGGCCTGGCGGGCGCCGGCGGCTGAGGGGCCGGCCCGACCGGGCCGGCTTGGCTCAGGCCTGGGGCTGCGGCGTCTGCGGGCCGGGGGGCGAGAGGGGCGGCACCTCGGCCGGCTGCGTCGGCGCGGGCACTTCCGGGCCGGGCACGCCAGGCGTCGCGGGGCTGGGCGGCAGGCCCGGCAGCTCCGGCGTCGGCCCGGGGGAGGGCGAGGCCGGGTTCTCATCCGGGCCGCGATAGGGCGGCAGGCCCGGCAGTTCCGGCGGCGCGGCGGGCTCGTCGGCGGCGCGCGTGACAGGCGCGGGGAAGGGCGTGGTCATGGCGGCCTCCATCTGTGACATGAGACCATAACGCCGCCCGGCCCCACCTGTTTGCAAAGCCGCAGCTGCCGCGGTTGCCCGCCTCAGTTGCCCGCCTCAGTTGCCCGTCTCAGTTGACGGTGATGCGGCCTTCCCGGATCACGCGGCTCCACTTGTCGCTCTCGCTGGCGATGTAGGCCGTCAGCGCCTCGGGGGTGGAGCCCCGCGCATCGGCGCCCGCCGCCGCCAGCCGCTCCTGCACCGTGCCATTGCCCAGGGCGGCGAGCAGGGCGCCGTTGAGGGTGGCGATGACCGGCTCCGGCGTGCCGGCCGGCACCATCACCGCGCCCCAGGAGGCGGCCTCGGCAGCGGGCAGGCCGATCTCCGCCATGGTCGGCACCTCCGGCAGAAGGCGCGAGCGGCGCGGGCCGGTAATGGCCAGCACCTTCACCACCCCTGCCTGGATCTGGCCGATGGCGGAGGGAAGCTGGTCCAGCATCATCTGCACATTGCCGGCGATGGTGTCGTTCAGCGCCGGCGCGCTGCCGCGGTAGGGCACGTGCTGGATGTCGAGCCGCGCCGCCAGCTTGAACAGCTCAGCCACCATGTGGGTGGAGGAGCCGGAGCCGGCGGAGCCGAAGGACAGGCTGCCCGGGCGGCTCCGCGCCAGGGCGACCAGCTCCTGCGCCGTGCTCACCGGCAGGGCGCGGTTGACGATCAGCACATGGTCGGTGGTGAAGGTCATGGAGACCGGCGCCAGGCTCTGGCGCGGGTCGAAGCTCATGGTGCTGTAGAGATAGGGGTTGATGGTGAGGGTGCCGGTGGTGGCCATCACCAGGGTGTGGCCGTCCGGCGCGCTGTGCACCACGTTCTCCATGCCGATATTGCCGCCCGAGCCGGTGCGGTTCTCCACCACCACGGGCTGGCCCAGGCTGGCGCTCATGTGCTCGGCCAGCACGCGGGCCACCACGTCGGTCGCCCCGCCGGCGGGGAAGGGCACGACGAAGCGCAGCGGCCGCGAGGGCCGCCAGCCCGGCGCGGCGGCGCGGGCCTCGGGCAGCAGCGGCAAGCTCAGCAATGCGGCGCCGAGGCCGCGGCGTGTCAGGCGCATTCTGGGTTCCTCCCTCCGGCCCGGCCTGCCCCTCAGCAGACCGTGGCGTGACGTTCCTTCATGATGGCCAGGACCTCGTCCGGGTCCCGTTTCCACCAGGCGTGCGAGAGCAGCTCCACCTCGGCGAAGCCGCGGTAGCCGGCGGCCTCGACCATGGCGCGGATGCCGGCGATATCGATGACGCCCTCGCCCGGCATGCCACGGTCGAAGACGAGGTCCGTGGTCGGCACCTTCCAGTCGCACAGGTGGAAACCGGCGATGCGGCGCCCGGCGCGCGCCACCTGCCGCGCCAGCTCGGGGTCCCACCACACGTGATAGACATCGAGCGCCACGCCGCTGCCCTCGCCCAGCGCGTCGCACAGATCGAGCGCCTGGCCGAGGGTGGAGAGCACGCTGCGGTCGGCGCAGGTCATCGGGTGCAGCGGCTCCAGCGCCAGCGTCACGCCGGCGGCGCGCGCCTCGGGCAGGATGGCGTGCAGTCCCTCGCGCACCATCTCGCGCGCGCCGGGCAGGTCCTTCGAGCCGGGCGGCAGCCCGCCGCAGACCAGCACCAGGCAGGAGGCGCCGATCGCCTCCGCCTCGGCGATGGCGCGGCGGTTGTCCTCGATGGCGGCGGCGCGGCCGGCGCGGTCGGCGGCCGGGAACATGCCGCCGCGGCACAGCCCGGTGACACGCAGCCCGGCATCGCGGATGCGCCGCGCCGCCTGCCCCACGCCCATGGCCTGCAGCACGTCCCGCCAGGGCGAGATGCCGGGGATGCCGTGCCGCGCGCAGCCCTCGATGCAGGCGGCGAGATCCCACTTCTCCTTCACCGTCACGGTGTTAAGGGAGAGGGGGAACATCTCACGCCACCCCGTGCGTCGCCAGGAGCGACCGCATCCGCGTCACCGCCATCTCCGGGTCCCGCAGCAGCCCGGCCTTGTCGGCCAGGCGGAACAGCTCGGAGAAGTGCAGCAGGGAGCGGGCGGATTGTTGGCCGCCCACCATGACGAAATGGTCCTGGTGCCCGTTCAGCCAGGCCATGAACACCACGCCTGTCTTGTAGAAGCGCGTCGGCGCCTTGAAGATGTGGCGGGAGAGCGGAACGGTCGGCGCCAGGATCTCGTGGAAGGATGCGAGGTCGTTGCGCGAGAGGCTGGCCAGCGCGCCGCCCACCGCCGGCGCGATCGGGTCGAAGATGCCGAGCAGCGCGTCGGAATGGCCCTGCGCGTCGCCGGCGATCAGCTCGGCGTAGTTGAAGTCGTCGCCGGTGTACATGCGCACGCCGCCCTGGCCGTTGCGCGGCAGGCGGCGGCGCATCGAGATCTCCTTGTCCTTGTCCAGGAGCGAGATCTTCACGCCGTCCACCTTGTCGGCATGGGCGCGGATGACGTCGAGCGCCACCTCCATCGCCGCCATGTGGTCGTGGTGGCCCCAGTAGCCTTCCAGCGCCGGGTCGAACATCTCGCCCAGCCAGTGGATGATCACCGGCTGCCGCACCTGGGAGAGGATGCGGCCATAGACGCGCTCGTAATCGGCCGGCGAGCGCGCCGCCTTGGCCAGGGCGCGGGAGGCCATCAGGATGATGCGCCCGCCCATCGCCTCCACCGCCGCGCATTGCTCCTCATAGGCGCGGATGACGTCGTCCACCGTCACCTCCGGGCCGGGGGCGAGATGGTCGGTGCCGGCGCCGGAGGCCATGCTGGCGCCGGGGAAGTCCTGCATGGCGTCGAACGAGCGGCGGATCAGCTCCTGCGCGCCCGCCCAGTCCAGCCCCATGCCGCGCTGGGCGGTGTCCATCGCCTCCGCGACGCCGAGGCCCAGCGACCAGAGATGGCGGCGGAAGGCGATGGTGCGGTCCCAGTCGATGGCCACGTCCAGCCACGGGTCCTGCTCGGCCAGCGGGTCCGCCACCACATGGGCGGCGGCGAGGGCGATGCGCGGGAAGGGCGGCTCGGCGCGGGCGAAATCGCGCGCCGGGCTGGTCTCGAAAGGCTCCAGCCGGCCACCGGCCACGGGCAGGTCGATACGCGGCATGGGCTTCAGGCCTCCAGCTTGGGCAGGTCGATCCAGCGGCGCTCGTTCCAGGATTGCAGCGCGGCCTCGGCCAGCTGCACGCCGCGCGCGCCGGAGAGCAGGTTCCACGGGTAGTCGTCCCGCTCGCCCGCCACATGCTTCAGGAACATCTCCCACTGCATGCGGAAGCCGTTGGGATAGGGCTCGGTGTCCGGCACCTCCTCCCAGGCCGAGAAGAAATCGATCGGCTGCGGGATGTCCGGGTTCCACACCGGCTTCGGCGTGTTGACGCGCGCCTGGGTGCGGCAGGTGGTGAGGCCGGCCACCGCGCTGCCCTGCGTGCCGTCGACATGGAAGGTGACGAGGTCGTCGCGGCGGACACGGGTGGTCCAGCTGCTGTTGACCTGGGCGATGATGCCGCCCGCCAGCCGGAAGGTGCAGTAGGCGGCGTCGTCCGCATCGGCCTCGTAGGGCGTGCCGTCCTCGGCGATGCGGCGCGGGATGTGCGTGGCGCCGAGGCAGGAGACGCTCTCCACCTCGCCGAACAGGTTGTCCAGCACGTAGCGCCAGTGGGGGAGCATATCGAGGATGATGCCGCCGCCATCGGCCTTGCGGTAGTTCCAGGACGGGCGCTGCGCCGGCTGCAGGTCGCCCTCGAACACCCAGTAGCCGAACTCGCCGCGCACCGAGAGGATGCGGCCGAGGAAGCCGCTGTCGATGACCATCTTCAGCTTGCGCAGGCCGGGCAGGAACAGCTTGTCCTGCACGATGCCGTTCTTGACCCCCGCCTGGCTGGCGCGGCGCGCCAGGTCCAGCGCGTCCTGCAGGTTCTCGGCCGAGGGCTTCTCGCAATAGATGTGCTTGCCGGCCGCGATGGCGCGGCGGATGAGGCCGGCGCGCAGCGCGGTGGCCGCGGCGTCGAAGAAGATCTCGTCCTGCGGGTCCGCCAGCGCCGCCTCGATGTCGGTGGTGACGCGGACGATGTTGTGGGCGCGGGCCAGTGCCTCCAGCTTCTCGCGGTTGCGGCCGACCAGGATCGGGTCCGGCATCAGCCGGTCGCCATTCGCCAGCCGCACCCCGCCCTCCTGCCGGATGGCCGCGATGGAGCGGATGAGGTGCTGGTTCATGCCCATGCGGCCGGTGACACCGTTCATGACGATGCCGATGCGGCGGTCTGCCATCCTGTCGTTCCCCCGTGCTTCCGGCGGCTTTGGCACCGGAAAGGTAACCATACGGTTACTCTGCGCCCGCGCGACGACGGGCGTCAAGCGGCAAGCCGGCCTCCCGGGAAAAAAGTAACTGTATGGTTATGCCGGGCGGTCAGGCCCGCAGATAGCCCAGCACCACCTCGATGCAGTGCCGCTCGCGCGCCGCCAGCGCTGCCGGCTCGCCCAGCCCGGCACCGAAGACGGTGGAGAGGGTGTGCAGGTTGGCGATGTAGAAATGCCCCAGCGCCACGATGGTGACGTAGAGCTGCAACGGGTCCACGCCCTGGCGGAAGTCGCCTCCCGCCTCGCCGCGCGCCAGCACGGCGCGCAGCGTGTCGAGCAGCGGGGAGTAGAGCGCCGGCACCCGCTCGCTGTGGCGCAGATACTCGGCCTGGTGCAGGTTCTCCTGGTTCAGCAGGGCGACGAATTCCGGGTGGGCGGCGGTGTAGCGCAGGTTGAAGCGCACGAGCTGCGCCATGGCCTCGGCCGGCGGCAGGGCGGCGACATCCAGCGCCCGCTCCTCGGCCCGCTTGGCGGCATAGGCGCCCTCCAGCACGGTGAGCCAGAGCGCCTCCTTGCTGCCGAAATAGGCGTAGAGCATCCGCTTGTTGGCGCCGGCCCGCGCGGCGATCTCGTCCACCCGCGCACCGGCCAGGCCGCGCAGGGCGAACTCGGCCCGCGCCGCCTCCAGGATGCTGTCCCGCGTCGCCATGGCGCGGGCGGAGCGCGGCTCCTTCACCGCGGCACGGGGGGCAGGGGTCTTCGCGGGCTGATCCAACAGGCTGCTCCTCGGGCCGGCAGGGGGCGGTGGGGCGTGCGCGATTCCGCCACCCGCCGTCAAGGGCCGCCTTCCGGTCCGCCTCAGGGCGCGGGGAAGCCGCGCGGGCGCAGCCCGGCATGCAGGAAGCGGATCATCGTGTAGACATCGAAGACCGGCAGCCCCAGCGCCCGCTGCAAGGCCGCGGCATAGGGCGGCATGTTGGTGCATTCCAGCACGATGGCGCCCACCTCCGGGTGCCGCCCCACCAGCGCCCGCCCGGCCTCCAGGATGTCCTGCTCGGCGAGGTCGATGTCGAGCTCCTCCTTCTCCGCCCGCACCAGCACGCGGTAGAGCTCGCGCCCCTCCTCGGTGCCGGCCATGGGGATGTCGGCCGGCACGCCGGCGGCCTCGAGGTGGCGCGGCGTCAGCGCGGCGGCGGAGACGGTGACGAGGCCGACGCGCCGCCCCGGCGGCAGCATGGCCTGCACCCAGGGCACCTGCATCAGGCTGCTGGTGGCGACGGGCACCGCCACATGCGCCGCCAGCTCCCTCTGGAACAGCGAGAGGAAGCCGCAGGTGGTGGTGATGGCCTCCGCACCCTGGCGCACGAGATCCTCGGCGGCGGCCAGGAACTCCGGCAGCAGCCCTTCCGCGCCGCGCAGCACCACCCGCTCCGAGGTGGCGCCCCGCACCACGCGGTAGAGCACGGGGAAGGGCCAGGTGGTGGCGTTGCCCATGTCGCCCGGGATGCGCGGGAAGCGCGTCTCCAGCATCAGGATGCCGAGCGGCGCGCCATAGACGGCCTTGCCGCCACGGGCGATGCCGCGGCGGGGCGGGGAAGGGGTGGTGGTCATGTCGTCCCTCGGCGGAGAAGGGCGGAGAGCGGCGCGGGGCCTCTCTCCGCCCGGGGCGGTGCCGATAGGGGAATACAGCGCCGCCGCCGGCGCAAGGGGCGGGCGGCGGCCTCCGCGCGGGAGGCGCCGCCCGGCCGCGTCTCAGCTGAACATGTAGTCGGAGCTGGCGAGGTTTGTGACGCCTTGCAGGGTGACATGGTCCACCGAGCCATCGGCTGCCTTGATGGCGAAGACGCTGCTGCCCTCGTGGTAGATGCTGGCGCCCTTGCCGAAG
>NZ_PDOA01000080.1 GCF_003116135.1 Teichococcus aestuarii
GCTCCCGGCTCGGGCCAATCCGGTCAACGGCGGTGCGCATGTTGTCGTAGATGCCACGCCGCGGCACGCCACCCAGCACGCGGAAGCCGTGGTTGTGGGCGTCGAACAGCATCTCGTGCGTCTGCAGGAGATAGGCTCGCACCAGGAAGGCCCGGCTGTGGCAGAGCTTGAGATGGGCGACCTGCAGCTTGGTGCGTTCGCCGCCGATGACAGCATGCTCCTCGCTCCAGTCGAACTGGAACGCCTCGCCTGGGCCGAAGGCCAGCGGCACGAAGACGCCGCGGCCGGAGGTCTGCTGCTGGCGCTGCCAGTCATCTCGCCAGGCTCGCACAAAGGCAGCGACCCGCCGGTACGAGCCGTCGTAGCCGAGCCCGGCCAGCTCCGCGTGGAACTGCCGCGCGGTACGTTTCTGTTTGCGTGGCCTGCGGGCGTCCGTCCGCAGCCAGGCGGCCAGCCGCTCGGCGAAAGGATCCAGCTTGCTGGGGCGCTCGGGGGCCCTGAACACAGGCTCCACTGCCTCGGACCGCAGGTACTTGCGGATGGTGTTCCGCGACAGGCCGGTCCGGCGGGCGATCGCGCGGATCGACAGGTGCTCCCGGAAATGCCAGCGCCGGATAACGCTCAACAACGCCATGTCCAACACTCCCGCTGCCCCCGCCCAAAAGGCCGAGGCTAGGGTCTGTTAGAGCTTGAATGCTGCTCCCATGTTTTGGGCATGGCGAAGGACAGGAACGAGCAGCTTCTCACGGATGCGGTCTGGGCGGTGTGGGAGCCGCTGATCGAGGCGGTCAGGCCTCGC
>NZ_PDOA01000081.1 GCF_003116135.1 Teichococcus aestuarii
TGACGCTGCAGCTGCCGGAACGCCTCCGGCAGTTCGGCGAAGGGCGCGCCGTTGCGCAGGGCACCGGGCTTGCGCTGGACCACGGCCAGGTAGTGGCGCCAGTCGTAGACGGTCCGGCCCTGCCCGTGGTGCGACCGCTCGATGATCCGCTGGTGCTTGCAGACGACTGCCCCCTCAGCCACCACCACGATACGGTCGGGGTAGATCCGCAGGCTGACCGGCCGGTTGGCGAAAGAGGCGGGCACGCTGTAGCGGTTGCGGTCGAAGTGCACGAGGCAAGTCGGCGAGACCCGCTTGGTCTCGTCCACGAAGCCGTCAAAGACCCGCCGGACCGGCATCAGGCAGTCCATCTCCTGCCGCCAGGCCGCGGCGACGCTGCCGGGTTCCACCCCATGCGGGATCTCCTCCCAGAGGGCGAGGCATCGCTGCTCCAGCCAGGCGTTCAGCGCCTCCAGGCTGGCGACCTGGGGCATGGGCTGCCACAGCCGGTGCCGGGCATCCTGGACGTTTTTCTCGACCTGGCCTTTCTCCCAACCTGACGCCGGATTGCAGAACTCCGGCTCGAACAGGTAGTGGCTCGCCATGGCCAGGAAGCGGGCGTTGATCTGCCGCTCCCGGCTCGGGCCAATCCGGTCAACGGCGGTGCGCATGTTGTCGTAGATGCCACGCCGCGGCACGCCACCCAGCACGCGGAAGCCGTGGTTGTGGGCGTCGAACAGCATCTCGTGCGTCTGCAG
>NZ_PDOA01000082.1 GCF_003116135.1 Teichococcus aestuarii
GGGACAGGCGACCGGCGCGTCCGTGCGCTTGGGTGGAATGGCAGGACGTGCGCCCATGTTCCAGATCCGCTCGCGGAAGGCATCGGAGGCATAGCCGCGGTCACCGATGATCCAGCCTGGCACGTCCGGCAAGCTGTCGAGCAGACCGGATGCGAGCGGCAGTTCATGCGCCTGTCCAGGCGCGAGAGCGAAGGCGATGGCCCGTCCGCGCCCATCCGCAATCACGCAAGCTTTGGTGCCATAGCCGCCGCGAGATCGGCCAAGTGCTTCGCGTAGATCTCGCTCCTTGCCATTGGCCCCCTTTTTTCCGCACCCGCCGCCTTCTGGTGAGCGCGGATGGTGGTGCCGTCGAGGAAGGTCATGCCGAGCGCCACGCCACGCTGCTGGACCAACTCCAGCAGGCGCTCCCAGACGCCTGCCTTGGCCCAGCGGATGAAGAGTTGGGCCGCCAGCCACCAGGGCCCGAGTTCAGCAGGGATGCTGCGCCACTTGGCGCCATTCTGGTGCCGCCAAAGGATGGCCGACATCGTGCGGCGCAGCTCCTTCGGCGGCGTCTTGCCGCGAGGCCTGACCGCCTCGATCAGCGGCTCCCACACCGCCCAGACCGCATCCGTGAGAAGCTGCTCGTTCCTGTCCTTCGCCATGCCCAAAACATGGGAGCAGCATTCAAGCTCTAACAGACCCTAG
>NZ_PDOA01000083.1 GCF_003116135.1 Teichococcus aestuarii
TCGGCAAACTCAGAGACTGGCGCCGCATCGCCATGCGCTACGACCGCTGTGCCCACACCTTCTTCAGCGCCATCACCCTCGCCGCTACCGTCACCTTCTGGCTCGGACAATGGGTCCTGAGCCTAGGCTTACGCCTGGGCATACGCCCATCCTCCGCTCCACGGTTGATCGAGACACCCCGCAAGCGGACGGTTCCGCCGATGGGGTGCATGATGACGACAGAGAGAATGGATGCCGCTGGTCCTGGCCGGGGTAGGCGGATGTCGCGGCAGCGCAAGCGGGCCGCGGTGCTGCGGGGCGAGGACCTGGAGACGGTCTCGCGGGCACTGGGTATCACGGCCGCGACGCTGAGCGGCTGGCGCGACGCCTTCCTGGCGGCTGGCAAGGCGAGCCTTGCGACGCGGCCCACGGCAGGGGAGGCGCTCGAGAGCGAGCGGCTCAAGGTGCGGCTGGGCGAGATGCTGCTCGAGCGCGAGTTGCTGGAGGCCAAGGTCGCAGCCCTGGAGGGTGGCCGCCCTTTGGCCCGGCGGAGGCCGAGGCCATGAGCCTGACCATCTCGCCCAGCAGTGGCAGGCCCTATGGCTTGGCGCGAGT
>NZ_PDOA01000084.1 GCF_003116135.1 Teichococcus aestuarii
TAGCGCAGCAGCAGATGCCGCAGGTCGCGGTCCTCGTCCATCGCCTCGCGCAGCGCGCCGGCGCTCAGGCGGAAGGCATCGCCGGGGGCCTGCACCATGGCCTCCAGGTCGTCGAACTCATCGGCGAGGACGACAGCCAGGCCAACCACCCCCTCGGTTCCGATAAGCCCGACCTCCATCGCATCTCCATCCTCCGTATAGGAGAGCATGGAGCACCACCCGCTTTCCGGGAAATAGACGTGCTCGATGGGCACCTCGACGTCGTGCATCACCTGGCGGAGCGGCATCTCCACCCGTTCCAGCTTCGGCCAGAGGCGGGCGAGGCTGTCCGGCGGCAGGGCGGCGAGCAGGCGGTTGCGGGGCGTGGTAGGGATTTGGGCAGAGCGGGCCATGATGGGCTCCTGCGACATGGCGTCGGTAAGAGCGCACGCGTCTCTCAGCCACCCGCGCCGGAAAACCTCAGCGGGCGATGGGCCGTACATAAAGGGCGAAGCTCGGCCTGTCTGTACGGTATCGCGCAGGCCCTTCAGGCCAGCACCGGCGGGAGGCGCCGGCCATGGCTGATGCCACTCAGCATCCA
>NZ_PDOA01000085.1 GCF_003116135.1 Teichococcus aestuarii
CGGCCTTCGACGGCGACGCCTACCTCGCCGCCAACGCGGACGTGGCCGAGGCCGGGCTGAACCCGCTCGAGCACTACCTGCAGTTCGGCCGGGCCGAGGGTCGCGACATCTTCGCAGCCTGAGCGAAACCCCGGCGCGGCTGTGTCGCCGCGCCGGGCCTGACCCTCCCCACTCCAGCCTCGGATTGCCCCCGCATGACCGATTCGAACACTTATCCTGACGGCGGCGCCGGAGGTGGCACGGCGAACGGCGGCCTGTCGCTGCTGGACGCCACCACCGGCGGGAGCAGCCTTATCAAGGTGCCTGGGCGGCCCAGTGATCCGACCGCACCTGATCCCGCCCCCGGCGACACACCTGGACCATCGCGTTTCATCTACGTCTCGATCGACACCGACCATGGTCCGGAACTCTGGGGGACCGACGGTACTGCAGGGGGCGCCCACCTGCTCAAGGACATCTGGCCGGGATCGCACGGATCAGATATTGCCGACCTGACCCGCCTGCCTGATGGGCGCGTCCTGTTCACCGCCCAGGACCCCGAGCACGGCTA
>NZ_PDOA01000086.1 GCF_003116135.1 Teichococcus aestuarii
GTCTGTCGGATAGCGGCGCCGCTCGAAGGCTGCCTGGCGGGCACGGTGTTCCTTGGTCCACATCCAGCCCATCTGGGCACACGATGTCCCCTGAACACCTCAACACCCGCATTCTCAAACGGGCACTTATAACCTTTGATTATCGTGTATTAAAGACAATCAGAACATGATTGCCTGAATTTTTTAGTGCACTTGCCTTTGCTATGAGGCGAGCTGCTGCTCTGCCGAGAGCTGAGGATGTTGATCTAGGGTCTGTTAGAGCTTGATCCAGTCAGCGGCGGCTGCGAGGCAGAGGATACCGAGGAAGGATCTGGCAGTCTTCTCGTAGCGGGTGGCGACGGCGCGCCATTCCTTCAAGCGCGCCCAGAGGTTCTCCACCCGCGAGCGGTTGTTGTAGATCCAGGTGGGACAGGCGACCGGCGCGTCCGTGCGCTTGGGTGGAATGGCAGGACGTGCGCCCATGTTCCAGATCCGCTCGCGGAAGGCATCGGAGGCATAGCCGCGGTCACCGATGATCCAGCCTGGCACGTCC
>NZ_PDOA01000087.1 GCF_003116135.1 Teichococcus aestuarii
AGTGCCCGTTTGAGAATGCGGGTGTTGAGGTGTTCAGGGGACATCGTGTGCCCAGATGGGCTGGATGTGGACCAAGGAACACCGTGCCCGCCAGGCAGCCTTCGAGCGGCGCCGCTATCCGACAGACCTGACGGATCAGGAGTGGCATGTGGTTCAGCCTCTGCTGCCGCCCAGCAGTGCCCGCGGCAGGCGCCCTGGCATTGACCTGCGTGAGGTGCTGAACGCGATCCGCTACCTGGCGCGGGCGGGATGCGGCTGGCGCATGCTGCCGGTCCACTTCGGACCATGGCAGACGATCTACTGGTGGTTCCGGCGGCTCGTGCGGCGGTTCCTGTTCGTCACCCTGCATAACATTGCCCTCATGCTCGATCGCGAGCGGGTCGGGCGAGAGGCCAGTCCTTCGGCCGGGGTTCTGGACAGCCAGACGGTGAAGTCGCCTCATGCGCCGGGCGGTGGGGGCTATGATGCTGCCAAGCGGCTCAAGGGCTGCAAGCGCCACATCGCGGTGGACACCGATGGCCGCCTG
>NZ_PDOA01000088.1 GCF_003116135.1 Teichococcus aestuarii
CGCCGAAGCCGCTGATGCCGACGATGCCGACGCGAATGCTCATGCTGGTGTCCTTCCGGGGTGCGGGCAAAAGAAAACCCCCGGAGCCGGGGGCTGCGGGGGTTCAGGAATGCGGGCCGGGGCCGCGTCGGCGGGTGGGGCCTAGGGCGAGGCCGCCGCCCCGCGGAAGGGCGCTGATCGACGCGCAGCCCGGAGAGCCGCCGCTTGGGTGCGGGGGCGTCGGCGTCGGTCACAAAGGGCGTGCGGGCCGGGCATGTCCGGCGAGACTGTCGCTGCCCAGATCCATCGCCAGGCAGGATATCTTTTGGCCAGCTTTCTCGAATTTGTCAGTCTCCACAAGGTCTTAGTGCCCGTTTGAGAATGGTCATGGGTGGGCGATGCGCCTGATGAGGAGCGCGCCCATGCCGACGTGGATCATGGCTTCGGAGACGTCGGAGCGGCGCTCGTAGTCACGGACCAGGCGACGCCAGCG
>NZ_PDOA01000089.1 GCF_003116135.1 Teichococcus aestuarii
GTACTGCAGGGGGCGCCCACCTGCTCAAGGACATCTGGCCGGGATCGCACGGATCAGATATTGCCGACCTGACCCGCCTGCCTGATGGGCGCGTCCTGTTCACCGCCCAGGACCCCGAGCACGGCTATGAACTTTGGGTGACCGACGGCACCGCCGACGGAACGGCGTTGCTCTACGACATCAATGACGGGGATGGCTCCCTTCGGCCGGGCAACTTCGCCGCGCTTGCCGACGGCCGTGTCGTCTTCGTGGCGAGCAACATCGCGGCGGGCAGCGAACTGTGGGTGACGGATGGTACCCGCGACGGTACGCAGCTCATGATGGACTTTGACCTGCCCCCTTAAAAGTGGACCGCCGCTGATGTGAGATTAGCGGGACGCGGAGGGGAGGAGGTTGAGATGGCGAGGAAGCAGCACAAGCCGGAGGAGATCGTGGCCAAACTGCGTCAGGTC
>NZ_PDOA01000008.1 GCF_003116135.1 Teichococcus aestuarii
GTAATCCTTCCAGTTGGAATAACCGACCACTCCATGGACGTAATCGGGCGCATCGCCCAGCCAGCCAGTGAACTTGTTCAGAAGAGCCGGGTCGTTGCCGACATATACGCCAAGAGCGGTCATGGCTTTTACTTTCCTAATAAAAGAGCAGGCCGCTGGGGATTGCTCGCTCACAAGTGAGTGATAGCAGCAAAGCCCCGGGAAAGGTCCAGCAAAAACAAAGGAAAATTAGTAATGAGTGGTAAGGATAATGTTTATTATTGTCAAGCTCAGGCTAAAATAAATAGTTCGCAGAAACTTTGGAATATTAAAAATAATCCTGCGTCTCTCTGAACGAGAATGCCCGCTGAGCGCCTGACCACACGAAAACGTGAATTTCTGCCCTGAAACCACACGGTAACTTGAGGAAATCGCGCCCTGACAGACACAACCTGTGCACGTTGCCGCAGAGATTTTTTTCAGGGCTTAATCCAAATTCATGAAGAACATCTCTTAATTGGTATCGGGCTGTGGCAGCCCGTGATTGCCCGGAAGAGCGGCCAGACAGCGCATCGATGGGGAAAAAGTGCCGGAGAGGCCGTCCGGCGGCGGGTGCCAGGGCAGGAGGAGGCGCATGGCGCACCCCCTCAGCCCTGCCGGACGGCGTGACGGTGCCATCCCGGCCCGCCAGAGAGGCGAGGTCGGGGGAGGAATCCTCCTCCCCCTGATTGACTGGCGGCTGCTGCCTTTACTTCAGCGGAGGAACGCCGAGGCGGAGTCCGAGCGCGACCAGCTCCTCCATCACCGCGGCGGCGACCGGCACGCCCTCGCCGAGCCGCGCCTGCCGCAGCAGCGCCTCGCGCTCGCCGGGCAGGTGGATCCGCGCCACGCCGGGAGCCTTGCGGGCGCCACGCAGCTCAGCGGCGGCGGTCTCCATGCGGGCATAATACGTGTCGAGGTCTTCGAAGGCCGTCACCGGCAGCACCGCGAAGAGATGGCCGACATTCTGCGGCCGTGCGAAATCCTCGTACATGTGCGTCACCTCGCGGCCGAAGGCGGCGCCGGAGAGCATGGTGCTCAGCAGCCCCATGGTCAGGGTGAGCGCGTAGCCCTTCGGGCCGCCGAGCGGGCTGACGAAGCCTTCCAGGGCGCGTGCCGCGTCGGTGGTGGGAACGCCGTCCCGGTCCACCGCCCAATCCGGAGGGATCGGCGTGCCTTCCTTGGCGGCGACGATGATCTTGCCGCGCGCCGCGACCGAGCAGGCCATGTCCAGCATCATCGGCGGCGCGCCGCGCATCGGCATGCCGATGGCGAAGGGGTTGTTGCCGAGCAGCGCCTCGGCCCCGCCCCAGGGCACCATGTGGTTGATGCCGCCGATGGTGATGGCGATGCCGATCATCTCCGCGCGGGTGGCGTATTCCGCGAACCAGGCGGCCGCGCCGAAATGGTTGCTGTTGCGCACGGAGACCCAGGCCGGCTCGCCCTCCCGCGCCTTGCGCAGCGCCACCTCCATGGCCCAGGCGCCGACCACCTGCCCCATGCCGTTGTCGCCATCGACCACGGCGGTGCCGCGGGTCTCGCGCAGGATGCGCGGCACGGCGCGCGGATTGTTGGCGCCGCGCTCCAGCCGCTCCGCGTAGATCGGCAGCCGCACCACGCCGTGCGAGGCCACGCCGCGCAGATCCGCCTCCACCAGGCTCTCGGCGCAGAGCGCGGCCTCCGCCTCCGGCATGCCGACCCGCTCGAACACGGCCCGGCAGAAGCCGGTGAGCCGCGCGCTGTCCAGGATGGGTCCATCTCCCGCATCCGCCATGGCGCCTTCCTCCCGTTCTTGGTTGTTACGGGGAAAAGCCTAGGCGCCGGGGAAGGCGCGGTGCAATCAGCCCTCCCGCGCCATGCCCCCGCCGGGTGGCCCGAGGCACAGCGTGGCATCGGCCAGCGCCCGCGCCGCCGCCGCGTCGTGGGTGATGAGCAGCACGCCCAGCCCCTCCGCGTCGGCCAGGCCGCGCAGCAGGTGCAGGGCGGCGCGCCGCGTCGGCGGGTCGAGGCGGGAGCAGGGCTCGTCGGCCACCAGCAGGGCCGGGCGCAGCGCCAGCAGCCGCGCCAGGGCAACACGCTGCGCCTCGCCGCCGCTCACCGCCTCGGGCGGGCGGCGCAGCAGGGCGGGGGAGATGCCCAGCCGCTCCAGCAGGGGCGGCAGGGCGGGGGCGGTGCCGGGGCGCAGCCGCGCCAAGTCGGCCAGGCTCTCGCCCAGCGGGCGCTGGCGGGGAAACACCCGCGTCGGATCCTGGTGCAGCTTCTGGAAGCGGGTGCGCAGGCTCTGCCGCAGCCGCGTGTCCAGCGGGCGGCCCAGCCAGCAGAGCCGGCCGGCCGCAGGCGGCGCCAGGGCCAGCAGCGTGTCGCCCAGCGTCGTCTTGCCGATGCCGCTGGGGCCGAGCAGCGCCGTCATCCGGCCGGCATGCAGGGAGAAGTCGAGCGGTCCGGCCAGGGCGCGGCCGCCACGGCCGATCGCCAGCGCCTCGGCCCGCGCCACCTCCTCGCCGCCCGCCGCCGGGGCACGGGCCGGCCAGAGGCGCGGATCGGCCGCCACGCAGGCACGGGCGAAGGCCGAGCGCGGCGCCGCCAGCACGCTCTCGGCGGGGCCGCATTCGGCGATCCGCCCTTCCTCCAGCACCGCGATTTGCCCCCCCAGCGCCTGCGGCACCGCCAGGTCGTGCGTGATCAGCAGCAGGGCGCGCCCCTCCGCGCGCAGCGTGGCGAACAGCGCCAGCAATTCGGCCCGCCGTGCCGGGTCCAGCCCCTTGGTCGGCTCGTCGGCCAGGAGCAGCGGCGCCTGGCCGCGCAGCACCAGCGCCGCCAGCAGCCGCTGCGCCATGCCGCCCGAAAGCTGGAAGGGCAGCCGGGCCGCCGCCCTGGAATCCAGCCCCAGCCGGGCCAGCCAGCCCAGGGCGCCGGCGCGGTCCAGCCAGGGCGGCGTCAGCCGCAGCTGCGAGAGCGCGGGCAGCAGCGGCGCCAGCGCCTGGGCCGGCTCCTGCGGCAGCAGGCAGGTGCGGCTGTGCCAGAGGGCGCGCAGCCCGCGCTGGTCGGCGGCGCGCAGCCGGTGCGGACCGAGACCGATCCAGCCCGTGGCCTCCATGCAGCCGGGCAGCAGCCCGGCCACGGCGGCGGCGATCAGGCTCTTGCCGCCGCCCGAGGCACCGATGAGGCAGAGGCTCTCCCCCTCCGCCACCTCCAGGCAGACATCCCGCAGCATGGCCCGCCCGTCATGCCGGATGCCGAGCCCCTCGATGCGCAGCGCCTTCATGTCTCCTCCAGCGGCAGGGCGGGCGCGGGGGCGCGCGCCAGCCCCTCGCCGATCAGCGTGGCCGACCAGGTGGCGAGGAAGATGGCGGCGGCGGGGGCGGCCAGCATGTGCGGCGCCTCCTGCAGGTAGGGCAGCGCCTCGGCGATCATCGCCCCCCATTCCGGCCGCGGCGGCAGCAGGCCGATGCCGAGGAAGCCCAGCGCCGAGACGGTGAGCAGGTTGCCCCCCAGATGCAGCGCCGCCAGCGAGGCGACGGGCCGCGCGATGGCCGGCCAGGCGTGGCGCCGCAGCCGGTAGGCGCGGCCGAAGCCCAGCAGCAGGCTGGCCTCCGCCTCCGGCGCCGCCAGGGCGCCGCGCGCCAGCGGCTCGGCAAGCTGCGCGTAGGGTGGCCAGCGCGTCAGCACGAGGCCGAGCAGCACGGTGCCGACGCCGCCGCCCAGCAATTCGGTGGCCACCAGCACCAGCAGCAAGGCGGGGCAGGCATAGACCGTCTCGGTCAGGCCGCGCAGCAGGCGGCGCGGCATCCCTCCCAGGCTGGCGGTGAGCAGCCCAACCACCGTGCCCAACAGCGCCGTGGCGAGGCTCGCCGCCAGCGCCACGCCGAGCGAGAGCCGCGCCGCCGCGACGGTGCGCGCGAGCACGCTGCGGCCGAGCGGGTCGGTGCCCAGCAGCCACTCGCCGCCGGGCGGCAGGCCGGCAGCCATGAGGTCCGGCTCCAGCGGGTCGGCCGTGAGCAGGGCGGGGCCGGCCAGGGCGGTGGCCGCCAGCAGCGCCGCCAGCCCGGCGCCGAACCAGGGAAAGCGGCGATGCGCCGCGCCATGACGATGGCTCATGCCGTCGCACCCCCCGCGCGCAGGCGCGGGTCCATGGCGCGCAATGACAGCTCCGCCAGCAGCGTGGCGGCGCCGAGCAGCAGCGCGAAAGCCAGCCCCAGCGCCGCGACCACCGGAAGGTCGCGCGCCATCAGCGAGCGGATGAGGAGCTGGCCGATGCCGTCGAGGTTGAACAGCATCTCGATGGCGATGAAGCCTTCCGTCACCTGCATGGCCAGCACGGGGAGATAGGCCACCACCGGCACCAGCGCCGGCCGCGCCACCACCCGCAACCCGATGCGCCAGGGCGCCACGCCGCGCATCCGGGCGAATTGCGTGGCGTAGGCGCCATGCGCCTCCGCCATGCCGTGCCGCGCCACCCGCGCCAACCCGGGGGCGAGCGCCGCCGCCAGCGTCACCACCGGCAGCACGAGGTGCCAGGGCGTGGCGTCGCCGGCCACGGGCAGCCAGCGCAGCCGCACCGAGAGCAGCACCACCAGCACGCCGCCCAGCGCGAAGGAGGGCGCCGAGGCCAGCAGCGCGGCGAGCGCCGCCACCCCCCGGTCCAGCCAGCCGCCCGGCCGCCGCCCCGCCGCCAGGCCGGCGGGCAGCGCCAGCAGCAGCGCCGCCAGCAGCCCCAGCGCGCCGACGCGCAGCGTCAGCCCCAGCCGCGGCGCCACCTCGGCCAGCACCGGCTGCCCGGTGACGAGCGAGCGGCCGAAGCGGCCACGCGCCAGATCGGCCAGCCAGGCGCCGTATTGCAGCAGCACCGGCCGGTCCAGCCCTGCCTCCGCGCGCAGCGCCTCGACCATCGCGGCGCTCACCCGGTCCTCGCCGAAGCGTGCGGCGGCGACGCGCAGGGCGAGGTCGCCCGGCAGCGCCTGGAGCGCGGCGAAGCAGAGCGTCGCCACCACCAGCGCCACCAGCCCCGCCTGCGCCAGCCGGGCGGCCAGCAGGCGGGCGAGGCTCAGGCCCACCGCAGCCCGGCCGCGCCGTAATCCTGCTCGAACGGGTCCAGCACCACCGAGGGCAGCGCCACGCGCGGCGAGACCGCCACATTGTGCTCGAACCAGGAGACGGGGATCACCGGCAGCTCGGTTTGCAGGATGGCGGCGATGCGCCGGCGCAGCGGCGCGCGCTCCGCCTCCGCGAAGCTGCCGAGATAGGCGCGGGTGAGGTCCAGCATCTCGGCGTTGTCGAAGCCGGGGGAGGACCAGAGCTGCCGGTCGCCGGTGAAGTCGGGGATGATGGTGCCGATCGGGTCCGGCACGTTGACGTAGGTGCGGGCCAGCAGGCTGCACTCCATCGAGCCGTCGCGGATGGCGCCGGGCAGCGCGCCGGAGGGGCCGGGCCGCACCGTGATCTCGGCCCCCACGGTGCGCCACTGGGCCTGGATGGCCTGCGCCATCACCGGGATCTCCGGGCGGTTGGAGGGCACCATCATCGCGGCCGTCAGGCGCTGGCCGTCCCGGGCGCGGATGCCGTCGGCGCCCGGAGCCCAGCCGGCCTCGTCCAGCAGGCGGCGCGCCGCGGCCGGGTCCCGCCGCAGCGGCGGCAGATCCGGGTCGTGCCAGCCGGAGAGCACGGGGGGCAGGAGCTGGGTGGCGTGGCTTGCCGGATGGCGCAGGATGGCGGCGGCCAGCCCCTCGCGGTCGATGGCCAGGGAGAGGGCGCGGCGCACCCGGACATCGGCGAATTGCGGCCGGCGCAGATTCATGACGATCATGCGCGGGCGCGGGATGGTGGCGCTGAGGATGTGCGCCCGGCCCGAGGCCTGGATGCGCTCCGCCGCCTGCGGCAGCAGGGTGAAGGCGATATCCGCCTCGCCGGCCTCGGCCAGCCGGGCGCGGGTCTCGCCCAGCGGCACGGCGCTGTAGGCCAGGCGCCGCACCGCTGGCGGCGCGCCCCAGTATTCCGGGAAGGCCTCGGCCTCGATGCCGCGGATGCCGTCCAGCGCCGTCACGCGGAAGGGGCCGGTGGCCACCGGGCGCTGCGGCCGGCCCTCCGCGTCATAGGCGGATGGAGCGAGGATGATACCGGCATAGTCGGTCAGGCAGCCGGGCAGGGGGGCGAAGGGCGTCTCGGTGCGGAACACCACCTCCCGCTCGCCCTCGGCCCAGAGCGCCGCCAGCGGAATGGCGGACAGGCTCTCGGCCAGCGGCCGCACCCGCTCCAGCGTGCGCACCACGAGCGGCGCGGTGACGGGCGTGCCGTCATGGAAGCGCGCCTCGCGCAGGCGGAAGCGCCAGGTCAGCCGGTCCGGCTCCACCGACCAGCTCTCGGCCAGCAGGCCGCGCAGCGTGCCGTCAGGGCGCACGCCCACCAGTGTCTCGGCGATGCCGAGGCGGCGCAGCACATAGCCGGTCTCCACCGGGTCGGGGCTGCTGAACTCCCAGGGGGAGACCATGCGCAGCACCGCCGCCTCGGCGCGCAGCGGGCGGGCGAGCAGCAGGGCGGGGGCGGCCAGCACCAGGCGGCGCGGCAGGGCGGGGGCGGGGCGGGCAGGCGCCAGGATCGGGGCGCGAAGGCCCGGCAGGTCGGTCATCATCGTCTCCTGCACCGGGGAATCCCGCCCGGCGATGTGGGGAACAGGCCTCGGCGGCAGGTCTCCTGGCTCGCGGCCCGGCGGGGTGGCCTGCGCCCCCCGCCCTCCGGTGCCCCGCCTTCCCGGGCCTGCTGGCCCAGTGGCGCGCCCCCCTGGCGGAGGGCTGGCGGGCGCCGGAATGCCGCCTACAGTTGCGGGATCAGCCACCGACTTGCCCCCGGATCGGCTCCGGTGCGGGCGCACGGTGTTCCCTTTTCACCCGCTCGCGCGGGACCGTCGAAGCCTCAGCATAGGCAGGCGCGGCGGCGGCGGCAATTCGCCCGCCTGCATCCCGCAGCACCGAGGCCGCCGCCGCCTCGTGCGGCAGCGGCACGCCATGCGCCCGCCGGTAGGCGGCGGCGAACTCGGCCCGCTCCATCGCCTCGCACAGGTCGAGGTGCCGCAGCAGCCGCCGCTCCGCCCGCGCCGAGGAGCCGAGCTGGCGGCGGAACATGCGCCACAGCAGATGCGCGTTCACCGCCCAGGGGTCGTAGGCGTGTTCCTGCATCCGGCGGCGCACGGCGGGGGGCAGGGCGTCGAAGCAGGCCCACTCATCGCCGCGCCAGCGGCGCCAGCGGCCTTCGCGGGCGGTGATGTCGTTGGGGGAGGGAGATGCCATATCCGGCGTTTATGTTATGGTATAACATAACGCAAGGGGGCAGGTGCGAGGCGGGGAGGGGCGCTGCCCTCCCCGTTCCCGTCAGGCCCGGGCGGCGGCCTCGCCGGCGGCGTGGCCGAGCGCCACGGCGGTCAGCAGGCCATTGCCGGAGAGATAGCCCTCGGCCCGGCTGCCGGAGACGCCGCAGGCGGCGCCGCCCGCCGCGTAGAGGTTGGGAAAGGGCGTGCCATCGGGGCGTAGCACGCGGGCGGCCTCGTCCACCACCAGCCCGCCCTGGGTGTGGAACAGCGCGCCCGTGACCCGCACGGCGCGGTAGGGCGGCACCAGCGGCGGCTGATGGGCGAAGCTGCGGCCGAAGCCATCCGTGGCGCCGGCCTGCTTGAGCGCCTCCACCTCTTCCAGCGTGGCGCGGAGCGCCGCCTCGGGCAGCTTCGTGGCGGCGGCGAGGGCGGCCACGTCCGGCGCGCTCAGCACCACGCCGGCCGCCTCGGCCTGGCGGAAATCCTCGAACTGGCGGGCAATGCCGGCGATGCGCTCGTCGAACACGCTCCAGGCGATGCCCTCCGGCTGACGCAGCACCACCGCCGCCTGCTCGGAATAGCCATGGCTCTCGTCCGAGAAGCGGCGGCCCTCCAGGTTCACCTGGAAGCCGCCCTGGGTGATGGTGGCCCAGGAGATCAGGATGCCGATGGGATGGGCGACCGAGCCATGCCCCTGGTGGCCGGAGAGGTGCCGCGTGGCCGCCCCCAGCGCCTCACCCCAGAGCAGCGCCTCGCCCTGGTTGCCGGCATGACCGAAATACAGCGCGCCGGCCAGTTGCGGCACATGCTCGGCCACCAGCGCCGGATTGCCGCCATAGCCGTTGCAGGCCAGGATCAGCGCGCCGCAGCCGAGGCGCTCCTCGCCGCCATCCGGCCGGCGGAAGGCGATGCCGTGGATGCGGCCATCCGCATCGGCGTAGAGATCCGTCACCTGCGCCTCGCACAGGATCTCGGTGCCAGCGGCCTCGGCCGCCTCGCGCAGCCGGTTGACCAGTTCCTCGCCGGAGCGGCTGGGCAGGCCGTGCATGCGGCAGGCGGAATGGCCGGGGTAGCGGAAATCGGTGATGACCGAGAAATCCAGCCCGTGCCGGTCCGCCAGCCATTCCAACACCGGGCCGATGCGCGTGGCAATGGCGCGCACCATCGCCGCATCCGGCTCGCCGCCGGCCTTGGCGAGGATGTCGGCGGCGAAGCGCTCCGGGCTGTCCGCCTCGCCCGCCGCCTGCTGCCAGCGCGTGCCGGGGGCGGGGATCAGCCCGGCGGAGAGGGCGGTGGAGCCGCGCGGCACCGGGTCGCGCTCCAGCACCAGCACCTCCTGCCCCGCCGCGCGCAGCGCCAGGGCGGCGGTGAGGCCGGCGGCGCCGGCGCCCACCACCACCACCGGCATCCGCATCTCGAAGCTGGCGTCCTCGGCCGGAAGCACCCTCATGCCGCGCGCACCTCGTCCAGCGCCTGCGCGATGCTGGCGATGCGGCAGACCGGCCGCAGCGCGGCGATGGCGGTGGCATGGGTCTCGGCGCCGAAGGCGGCGCAGCCATCCTCCAGCACGGTCACGTCCATGTCCCGCACATGCGCGTCCCGCACCGTGGAGGCGACGCCGCCATTGGTGACGATGCCGGCCACCAGCAGCCGCCGGATGCCCGCCTTGCGCAGCACCCATTCCAGCCGCGTCATGTAGAAGGCGGAATAGGCCAGCTTCTCTACCGAGAGATCGGCCGGCTGCAATTCGTCCACGAGCTGGTGGCCCCAGGCGCCGGGGCAGAAATCGCCCTTCCGCAGGAAGGGCCGCAGCGCCTTCAGGTGCGGCGAGATCATCGGCTCGCCGCCCTTGCCCGGCACCAGGGTGAACTGGGTGGAGACCACCCAGCCGCCCTTCGCGCGCAGCGCCTCGGCCAGCGGCTTCAGCCTGCCCGGCAGGGCGGCGATGGCGGGGTCGCCCTGGCCGCCGCGCGCATAGGCGCCCTCGGGGTGGATGAAGTCGTTCTGCAGATCGACGATCAGCAGGGCGGTCTCGGTGACCGGGACAGGCTCGTGGCTCATGCCGCGCGCTCCACGTCGCGGCTCATGCCGCGCGTTCCACAATGACGTTGCCGAGGCGATCGACCCGCGCCACCAGGCCGGGATCGACCACGGTGGTGGCGTCCGGCTGCTCCAGGATGGCCGGGCCGGGGATGGTGGCGCCCTCCGGCAGTTCCAGCCGGGCATAGATGGCGGTGTCGTGCCAGGCGCCGCCGAACCAGACGGGGCGGCTGCCGCGCCGCGCGCCCTCCACCGTGGCCTCCTTCTCCGGCGCCAGCAGGCCGAGGTCGAAGCGCGGCCGCCGGCCGATCGCCGCCGTGCGGAGATTGACGATGCGCACGCCGAGGCCGGGCAGCAGGCGGGAGAAGCTGGTCTGGTAGGCACGCTCGAAGGCCTCGTGCACGATGGCGCGGGTCAGCCCCGTGCTACCGCCCTGCACCGCGACCGGCAGCGGCACGGCGACGGTGTGGGTCTGGCCGGCATAGTGCATGTCCAGCTCGAACACCGTGTCGATCCGCTCGACGGCGAGGCCGGCGGCCTCCACCACGGCGCGGGCGGCGGCGGCCTCCGCCACCATGCGGCGGTCGAGCGCCGCCTCGTCCATCGCCTCCAGCGTCAGGTTCACCGTCTGCACCTGGTCGTGCCGGATGTCGGCGATGACGCAGCCCAGCGCGGAGGTGACGCCGGGGAAGCGCGGCACCAGCGCCGCCTTCAGCCCGACCTCGCGGATCAGCGCGCCCGTGTGCAGCGCGCCGCCGCCGCCGAAGGGCACGACCGCGAAGCGCGAGGGATCATGCCCACGCTCGATGGAGACGAGCCGGATGGCCCCCGCCATGCGCGCATTGGCGACCCGCAGGATGGCCTCCGCCGCCGCCATGGCATCGAGGCCGAGCGGCGCGCCCACATGCGCCAGGATGGCCGCCTTCGCCGCCTCCACATCCAGGCGCGCGAGCTTGCCGCCGATCGGCCGCTCGGCGTTGATGCGGCCAAGCACGACATTGGCATCCGTCAGCGTGGGCCGGGTGTTGCCCTGGCCGTAGCAGACCGGGCCGGGCCGGGAGCCGGCGCTCTCCGGCCCCACCTGCAGCAGCCCGCCGGCATCGACATGGGCAATGGAACCGCCGCCGGCGCCGATGGTGCTGATCTCGATCATCGGCGTGCGGATGACCAGGCCGAAATCGATGGTGGTCTGCGCCGCCAGCGCCGTGCCGCCCCCCACCACCAGCGAGACGTCGAAGGAGGTGCCGCCGAGATCGCCGGTGATGACATCGGGGAAGCCGGCCTCGCGCGCGATGGCGGCGGCGGCGATGACGCCCGCCGCCGGCCCGGAGAGCGCCGTGCGCACCGGCAGCCGCCGCGCCGTGGCGGTGGACATGACGCCGCCATTGGATTGCACGATGTGGAACCGGCCGCCGAAGCCCTCGCCCGCCAGGGCCGCGTCCAGCTTGCCGAGATAGCTGCCGACGACGGGCTGGAGGTAGGCGTTCAGCGCCGTGGTGGAGGTGCGCTCGAACTCGCGGATCTCTGGCAGGATCTGGCTGGAACAGGCGATGGCCTCGCCGGGCCAGACCGCGCGCGCCGCCGCCAGCGCCGCCTGCTCGTTGGCCGGGTTGGCGTAGGCGTTGATGAAGACGATGGCCAGCGCCTCGGCGCCTTGGGCGACGAGAGTGCGCACCGCCGCCTGCACCTCGGCCGGATCGACCGCCGCGCGGATGGAGCCATCGGCCAGGGTTCGCTCGGCCACCTCCAGCCGCATGTCCCGATCCACAACTGGAAGAAAATCGCCCCAGAGGCCCCAGGTGTGCAGGCGGTCGCGGCGGCGCATCTCCAGCACGTCGCGGAAGCCGCGCGTGGTGATGAGGCCGACCTTCGCGCCCTTGCGCTCCAGCAGCGCATTGGTGCCGACGGTGGTGCCATGCACCACCGAGGCCAGCTGCGCCACGGGGCCGAAGCTCTTCAGACCATCGAGGAAGCCCACCGCCTCGTCGCCGCGGTTGGAGGGCACCTTGGCGGTGCGGAAGCGGCCCGCCGCCTCGTCGTAGCAGAACAGGTCGGTGAAGGTGCCGCCGACATCGACGCCGACAATGGTCGCGCTCATGCCGCGCCTCCCTCCGTCACGTAGCCAAGCCGGCGGTCGCGCGCGGCCTTTCGCGGGTCGCGCCGCGCCGGGTCGCCCCAGCCGCCGCCGCCAGGGGTTTCGAGCGTCACGCTGTGCCCCGCCTTCAGCGCGATATCGGTGATCTTGGAGACCATGGGCGGGTTGTGCGCGCCCTGCTCGTCCGTCCAGGTGAAGCGGTTCAGCGCGGCGGGCGTGCCGCCGGTGACGCCGAAGGGCGCCGCCTTGCCGCGCTCGCCCAGCAGCGAGACCCGCGCATCGGTCAGCGGCTCGATCTCGTAGACCGCACCGAGGCCGCCGCGATTCTCGCCCTGGCCGGCGGAATCCGGCCGCAGCGCCCATTGCCGGAACAGCACCGGATAGGCGGCCTCGAGGATCTCCACCGGCGGGATGGTGGCGGTGGAGATGGGGTTGTTGGCGTGGCTCAGGCCATCGCTCTCCGGGTTGCCGCCGAGGCCGCCGCCAAAGAACGAAAACATCACCCAGCGCGAGCCATCCAGGCGGTGCCCGGCGAGCGAGAGCGCGTTGATGGTGCCGAAGGGCGCCGCCGTGGCGCGGGCGGGATCGGCCTTGGCGAGCGCGCCGAAGATGACGCCGATCAGGCGCAGGATGGTCTCGGTGTAGCCGGCCACCGGGCGCGGCGCCGTGGCGCCGAGCAGCGTCGTCTCCGGCACGGTGAAGGCGATGGGGCGCAGGCACCCCGCATTGGCCGGCACCTCGGTGAAGACATGCTTCAGCGCCACGTAGCAGGCGGCGATGGCGGTGGAGCGGGCGATGTTCACCGGCCCCTGCACCGGCGGCGAGGAGCGCGAGAAATCCAGCGCCATCGTCTCGCCCTCGATGGTGAGGTCGAGCGCGATGGTCAGCGTCTCGTCGGTGATGCCGTCATTGTCCAGCACATCCTCGAAGCTGTAGCGCCCATCCGGCAGGGCACGGATGGCGGCGCGCATCAGCGCCTCGGCGCGCTCCGAGAAGGCGGCGAAGGCCTGGGCGACCGTGGCCTCGCCATACTCGTCGAGCAGCGCGGCGAAGCGCCGCCCGCCGAGGTCGAGCGCGTTGATCTGGCCGTTCAGGTCGCCCCAGTTGGAGTCCGGCACGCGGGAATTGGCGGCGAGGATGTCCAGCAGGTCCTGGTTCATCCGCCCCTCGGTCATCAGCCGCACGGGGGGGATGCGGACGCCTTCCTGGAAGCTCTCCGTGGCCTTGGGGTTGTAGCCGCCGGGCACGTTGCCGCCGATATCGAGCCAGTGGCCGACCGAGGCCATCCAGCAGAACAGCCGCCCCTCGCGGAAGACCGGGCGCACCAGGCGGAAATCGTTGAGATGCGTGCCGCCGTCATAGGGGTCGTTGAACAGGAAGGTGTCGCCCTCCCGCACGCCGCCGGAGGCCGCCACCTTGTCGATCACCGCCTTCACCGCGAAGGCCATGGCGCCGACGAAGATGGGCAGGCCATTGGCACCCTGCACCAGCGTCTCGCCCGTCTCGGCATGGTAGAAACCGTGGCAGGCGTCGCGCGCCTCGGCGATGATCGGGTTGAAGGCGGAGCGGTAGAGGGTCGCGTCCATCTCGTCCGCGATCTGCTCCAGCCGCCCCTTCAGGATGGCGAGGGTAACAGGGTCGATCGCGCTCACGCCGCGCCCTCCTTGCCTTCGAACTTCGCGTAGGTCTCGCCCAGGGCCAGCATCTCCGGCGTGCCGATCAACCCGTTCAGCGCGCCGAAATCGAACATGCGGCCGGCGAAGGGCTGGTTGCTGCCATGCGCCGCCAGCGAGGCGTAGTAGTCGCGCGCCGTGTGGGCGAGGGCGCGCACGATGCCGCCGGGGAAGATGACGAGGCGGAAGCCCATCCCGCCCAGCTCACCGGCGGTGGAGATCGGCGTGTCGCCACCCTCGACCATATTGGCCAGCAGCGGCCGGACGCCGCCCAGCTCGGCAGCGATGCGGCCGAGCTGCTCGCGCGAGCGCGGCGCCTCGACAAAGAGCACATCGGCCCCGGCCTCGGCGTAGAGGCGGGCGCGCTCCAGCGCGGCCTCCATGCCCTCCACCGCCACGGCGTCGGTGCGGGCGATGATCAGCGTCTCGCGGCTGTGGCGGGCATCGACGGCGGCCTTGATCTTGCCGGCCATCTCGCCCGCGCCGATCAGCGACTTGCCCTGCAGGTGGCCGCAGCGCTTGGGCAGGGTCTGGTCCTCGAGCTGCAGCGCCGTGGCGCCGGCGCGCTCGAACAGCCGCACCGTGCGCTGCGTGTTCAGCGCGTTGCCATAGCCATTGTCGGCATCGACGACGAGCGGCACATCCACGCGGTCGCGGATCAGCCCGACCGTCTCGGCCACCTCGGTCATCGAGACCAGGCCGATATCGGGCCGGCCGAGGCGCGTATAGGCGATGGCCGCGCCGGAGACGTAGAGCGCCTGGAAGCCGGCCATCACGGCCAGGCTCGCGGTCAGCGCGTCATAGACGCCGGGCGCCACCACGGCGGCGGGGCCGGCCAGTTCTTCTCGCAGGCTCATCAGGAAGCGCTCCGCGGCGGGGCCGCCAGCAAGGGCAGCAGGCGGGAAAGCCCACCGGGCTCCTCCACCGCCTCGACCGCCGTGATCAGGGTCTCCGCCGCGGCCTCGCCCCAGACGGGCGCGGCCATCTCGCGGAACTTGGCGAGGATGTCCTCGCGCGCATAGGGGTCCTCGGTGTCGCCCCGGTTGGTCAGCACCTCGGCGCGGTGGGTGCTGCCGTCGCGCAGCGTCACCGTCAGGCGCGCCGGGCGCAGGCCGGGGAGCTGCGCGGTCAGCGCCGCATCCTCCCGCACCGTGACGCGCGCGGCGAGGTCGCGCACCGCCTCGTCCCGCAGGGCGGGCGGGCGGAAGGCGGGCACGCTGGCGCCGCCATGCACCAGCGCCGTGGCGAGCGCGAAGGGGATGGAGAACTTGGCCGAGAGCATGTTGCGCGGCTGGGGCAGATCAAGCTGCGCGGCCCAGACATAGGTCTCCACCGCGATGGCCGCCACATCCGCAGCGCGCAGCCCGGGCAGCCGGGCGCTGATCTCGCCCAGCGCGTCCAGCGCGCCATGGGTGTAGCGGCAGGCGGCATGGCGCTTGAAGTAGTTGCGGGCGATCTCCCAGCGCGTGCCGAGCTGCTCGGTCATGGCGGCGGGCGAGAACTCCTCGGCGATGATGCCGCCATAGACGGCGCCGATGCCGTCCGTCTCGCCGGTGAAGCCGGCGGCGGCCAAGTCCCAGGCCATCAGCCCGAGCTGGTTGGAGAAGCCGGCATAGGCGTTGCGCACCGTGGCCCCCTCCAGCATCGTCCGGCGGCTGGTGGAGAGGCCGAGGCTGGAGGCGATGTTCAGCCCCTGGATGATGGTCTCCGCATCCGCGCCATGCAGATGCGCGGCCGAGAGGAAGGCGCCGACCGTGCCCCAGGTGCCGTGCGGATGCATTGTCACGCGCAGCTTGCTGGCGATGCCGATGCGCGCGCCCATCTCGTAGCCGAGGATGATGGCGCCGAGCAGGGCGCGCCCATCCTTCGGCGCGGCGGCCAGCGCCGCCGGCACCACATGGATGGCGGGGTGGCCGCGCGCATACTGGTTGCCCTCGTCCAGCTCCAGCATGACGCCGGCGGTGCCGTTGGCGAAGGCGGCGAGCAGCGGCGGCAAGGCGCGGCCGGCACCGATGACGGCGGCCGCGCCGCCGCCCGCGTAGTTCGGCCGCGCCAGCAATGCGCGCAGCTCCGGCTCCTGCATGCCGGCGGCGATGACGCCGATGCTGTCCAGCAGCACCAGCCGGGCGCGGGCGAGCACCTCCGGCGGCAGGCCACCGGGATCGAAGCCGGCGGCGAAGCGGCCCCATTCGGCCAGCCATGCGGGGCGTTCCTGGCGCAGCAGCACGGAAGCCGGCTGCACGCCGGGCGTGACAATGCTCATCGTGACCTCACATGCCGAGATAGGCGCGGCGCAGCTCAGGGTTGTCGCGCACCGCATCCGCCGTGCCGGAGAGGGCGAACTGCCCGTTCTCCAGGATGTAGGCGCGGGCGGCGACCTCGAGCGACTGCACCACATTCTGCTCGACCAGCAGGATGGGAAGCCCGTCGGCGTTGAGCCGGCGGATCAGGGCGAACATCTCCTCGACGAGCAGCGGCGAGAGGCCGAGCGAGGGCTCGTCGAGGATGAGGAGGCGGGGCTCGGCCATCATGCCGCGGCCGATGGCGAGCATCTGCTGCTCGCCGCCCGAGAGGGTGCCGGCGGCCTGGGCCATGCGCTCGCGCAGGCGGGGGAAGGTGGCGAAGACGCGCTCCAGGTTCCGCGCGCGGCGCGGCTTGCCACGCCGGTAGCTGCCAAGCTCCAGATTCTCGCGCACGCTCATGTTGGGGAAGATCTTGCGCCCCTCGGGCACATGGATCAGCCCGGCGGCGACGATGGCATCCGGCGCGGCGCGGTCGATGCGCTGGCCGTCGAACAGGATCTCGCCGGCGCGCACCGGCACCACGCCGGAGAGCACCTTGTTCAGCGTCGTCTTGCCGACGCCATTGGCGCCGAGCACGGCGACGATCTCGCCGGCGGAGACTGCCATGTCGAGGCCGCGCAGGACCTCGACGCCGCCACAGCCGGCGCGCAGGCCGCGGATCTCAAGCATGGGCGCCTCCCTCGGCGCGCATCCGCGCCGCCGCGCCATGGCCGAGATAGGCCTCGATCACCGCCGCGTCGTTGCAGACCGCGCGCGGCGGCCCCTCGGCGATCATGCGGCCCTGCGCCAGCACATGCACATGGTCGCACAGGTTCATCACCGCCTGCATCACATGCTCGATCATCAGGATGGTCACGCCCCGCGCGCGGATGGCGCGCAGCACCGGCAGGATGTCCCGCACCTCGGAGGGGTTGAGGCCGGCCAGAACCTCGTCCAGCAGCAGCAGGCGCGGCGCGGTGGCCAGGGCGCGGGCCAGCTCCAGCCGCTTGCGGCCGGCCACCGTCAGCGCGGCGGCGGGCGTCTCCAGCAGCGGCGCGAGGCCGACCTCCTCCGCCACGGCGCGGGCCGCGTCCAGCGCCGCCTGGCGGCCGGCGTGGCGAAGATAGGCGCCCACCGCGATGTTCTCGTGCACCGTCAGCCCCTGGAAGGGCTGCACGATCTGGAAGGTACGGGCGATGCCGCGGCGCGCCCGTCGATGCGGCGGCTCGGCCGTCACATCCTCCCCGGCGAACAGCACGCGCCCGGCGCTGGGCTCCAGGAAGCCGGAGGCCAGGGCGAAGAGCGTCGTCTTGCCCGCGCCGTTCGGGCCGATCAGCCCGGTGATGGAGCCTTCCGGCACCGCCATGCTGGCCTTGTCCACCGCCAGCAGGCCGCCGAAGCGCTTGCTCAACCCCTCGACCGAGAGAAGGATCATGGCGTGGCCCTCCGCATCCGCAGGCGGCGCAGCGCGCCGACCAGCCCCGCCGGCACGAAGGCGACGGCGGCGATCAGGATGACGCCGAACAGCATCAGGTCCACCCCCGTCATCCAGCCCAGCAGGCCCTTGGTGACCTCGCCCACGCCGTGCAGCGCCAGCGCGCCGACCACCGGCCCCAGCACCGTGCCGAGGCCGCCGACGATGGCGGCGATCAGCACCTCCACCGAGATCCAGGTGCCATAGGCGATGTTGGCGTCGAGATAGAGGAAGTTCTGCGCGTAGAGCCCGCCCGCGGCGCCGGTGATGGCGCCGGAGAGGGCGATGGCGCGCAGCTTGGTGGCCAGCACATCGACGCCGAGCGCGCGCGCCGCGTCCTCGTTCTCGCGCACGGCGACGAGCTGCGCGCCGAAGCGGCCGCGGTCGATCCAGAGCGTGAGCAGCGAGACGCCGAGGATGCAGGCCAGCACCACCCACAGCATGCCGGCGCGGCTGGCGAACTGGAAGTTGGCGAAGGATGGCTCCAGCTTGATCAGCAGCCCCGCCGCGCCGCCGGTGAAGCCGGCCGCGTTGGCGAGGATGCGCAGCACCTCGGCGAAGGCCAGCGTCACCAGGGCGAAGTAGGAGCCGCGCAGCCGGGCGCGGAAGCTGAGGAAGCCGATCATCCAGCCGGTCAGCGCCGCCAGCGCGATGCCGCAGGCGAAGCCCACCCAGGCATTCACGCCGAATGTGGTTTGCAGGATGGCGGTGGCATAGGCGCCCGTGCCGAACAGGGCGGCGTGGCCGAAGGAGAGTTGCCCGCCATAGCCGCCGAGGAGGTTCCAGCCCTGCGCGCCGAGCGCGATGATCAGCGCCGAGACGAGGAAGTTCAGCAGCAGGTTGCTGGCGAAGAGCGGCGTCAGCGCCAGCGCGCCGAGCAGCAGCGCGAGGGGAAGGATGTCGCGCGCCTTCATGCGCGGGCTCCGAACAGGCCGGTGGGCCGGAACAGCAGCACCAGGATGAAGATGAGGAAGATGCCGAGCTGGCCCAGGCTCTCGCCCAGCAGCAACCCGCCCAGGCTCTCCACCACGCCCACGATGAGGCCGCCGAGCAGCGCGCCCGTCACCGAGCCCATGCCGCCCAGCACCACGATGGTGAAGGCCACCAGCACGAAGGCGTTGCCGACGCGGGGATTGACGTAGAAGGTGGGCAGCAGCAGGCAGGCCGCGACCGCCAGGCAGGCACAGCCGATGCCGAAGGTGACGGCGAAGATGTGCCGCGGGTCGATGCCGCTGAGCTGCGCGCCGAAGCGCTCCTTGGCCACGGCGCGGATGGCGCGCCCCGTATCGGTGCGGGCCAGCAGCAGCCAGAGCAGCGCCGCCACCAGCAGCGCCACAGCGCAGCCCACCAGCCGCGGGCGGGAGAGCAGCATGGGGCCGAGCTCCACCACGTCGAACCCCATCTCGCCGCCGAGGCTGCGCGTGTCGGAGCGGAAGGCGGCGAGCAAGGCGTTCTCCAGGATGATGGAGAGGCCGAGCGTGACCAGCAGCGTGTTGCGATCCTCGCCATGGCTGGAGGGGCCGATGACGAAGCGCTGCAGCCCGTAGCCCAGCCCGTAGAACAGCAGCGCCAGCGGCAGGATGGCGGCGTAGGGGCCGATGCCGAGCAGCTGCTCCATGCCCAGCACGGCGAACATGGCGCAGGTCAGCAGCGCGCCATGCGCGAAGTTGACGATGTGCAGCACGCCATAGACCAGGGTGAGGCCGAGCGCGACCAGGGCGTAGGCCGCCCCGGTCATCAGCCCGTTCACCACCGCCTCGGCGATGATCGCGAGGGAGTACATGAGCCCGCGGTCAGCCCTGCACCGGGAAGACCGGCTTGGCGTCGGCGAAAGCGTCGGGGAAGATCACCTTGATGTCGCCGCCCTGCACCTGGGTGTTGACCGGCGCGGCGCCCTGGTTCTGGCCGTTGACGAACTTCGTCGGGCCGTAGGGGAGGATATGGCCGGAGAAGTCGGAGGTGGCGAGGGCCTCGATGACCTTGTTGCGGTCGGCGGCGCCGGCGCGGCCCACCGCATCCGCCACCAGCTTCACGCAGGAATAGTTCAGCGGCACGTTGTAGGCCCAGAGGCGGCCATCGGCATCGACCTTGGCCTTCAGCGCCTTCGCCTCCTCGCTGCGCGGGTCGTGCCAGTGGTTGCAATCCATCACCGCTTCGGCCGCGTCCGGGAACTCCTTGACGAAGCGGTAGTTGGAGGCGGCGCCGTTCAGCACGGCATAGATGCCCTTGGGCCGGATGCGCTGCTGCCGCATGGTGCGCGCCAGCAGCACGAACTCGCCATAGTAGCTGGAGGGAATGACAAGGTCGGGCCGCAGCGAGCGGATGCGCAGCGCCACGTTGGACATGTCGCGCGCCGGCGTCGGGTGGGCGATGGTCTCCAGCACCTCGAAGCCGCGCTTCGGCAGCTCCGCCTGCAGCAGCCTGGCGAGGCCGGAGCCGAACAGCCCGTCCTCGTGTACCAGCACCACCGTCTTGCAGGGCTTGCCGGCGTCGTCGTTGAGGCGGACGAGGTTCTCGAGCGCCGTGCCCGTCACCATGCCGAAGCCGGGGGCGAAGCGGAAGGTGTTGCGCAGGCCGCGCGCGGTGATCTGGTCGGAGACGCCGACATCGACGATGTAGGGCAGGTCGTAGCGCGCCGCCGCCTGGCTGGCGGCTAGGCAGATCGGGCTGGCGAAGCCGCCGACGATGGCGACGACGCCCTCCGCCTGCAGCTTCTCCACTTCCTGCACCGCCGCTTCCGGGTTGGAGCGGGCATCGGCCACCACCAGTTCCACCTTCGCGCCGCCGAGGGCCTGGATGCCGCCCGCGCCGTTGATCGCCTCCGCTGCCAGGGTGGCGCCAAGGCGGCCGAGATCGCCATCCTGCGCCAGCGCGCCGGTCAGCGGCTGCAGGATGCCGATCTTCACGGCGGCGGGCTGCGCGCGCAGCAGGCCGGGCATGGCGAGGGTCGGCAGCAGCGCCCCGGCCCGCAGGGCCGTGCGGCGGGTGATGGTCAGGCGGGATGTGCTCATGATGACGACTTCCTCTTGCTGCGCGGGGGCCGTGGCGTGGTGTTCTTTTCAGTGTTGGCCGCGAGCGGCGGCAATGGGCTCCAGCGCCGGGCGCCATCGGCCCCCGTGCGCTGAAGCTGCATCTCGAAGCTGAAGCGGTCCGGCCGGTAGAGCGCGTGCAGGTGCTCGACCGCGCTCCCCGCCTCGTCCTCGACAAGGCGGGTGAGGGAGAGCAGCGGGGCGCCGATCTCCACCTGCAGCGCCTGCGCCACCTCCGGCCCGGCCAGCGTGGCGCCGATGGATTGCCGCGCCCGCGCCACGCGCAGGCCGGAACGCTCGAGCAGCGCCAGCAGCGGCTGCGAGGCCATCTCCGCCTCGGAATAGGTGGTGCCGATGCGCTCGGGCACATGGGTGGTCAGGTGAGAGAAGGGCTCGCCGCCCATCAGCCGCACGCGCACCGCGCGCTGCGCGCGCTCTGCCGGCGCGAGGCCCAGCGTGGCGGCCACCGGCGCGGGCGGCAGCACATAGCCGAAGGAGAGCAGCCGCACCTCGGTGCGCCGCCCCATCTCCTTCAGATGCGTGAATACATCAGCGAAATCGACCACGGTCGGCGCCAGCACGCCGCCGCCGCGCACGAAGGTGCCGACGCCGGGGCGCCGCTCGACCAGCCCTTCATTGGAAAGCTGGTCCAGCGCGCGGCGGATGGTGACGCGGGAGACGCCGTGCTCGGCCGCGAGGTCCGGCTCGCCCGGCAGCCGCGTGCCGGCGGGCAGCGTGCCGCCGGTGATGCGGTCCCGCAGCAGCAGGTAGATCCGGCGCGCCTTGAAGGTCTCGACGGCGGCGTCCACGCGGTTCCTCTCCCCTTTTCCCTGTCTGGTTTTCCAGACCGGCTGCTGTCTAGCCTACGAGACAGCAGCATTGCGTCAACGGTTTTTCTGCGGCATCGTCCTGGCCACAACGCCGGGGGGAGGGCAGGGCATGGCCGAAGCGCCGCCGCGACGCACGCTGTTCGACAAGCTGTGGGACGCGCATGTCGTCCTCACGCGGGAGGACGGGCAGAGCCTGCTCTGGATCGACCGGCACTTCTTCCACGAGGGCTCGCACCACGCCTTCGCGCAGCTCCGCGCGCGCGGCGCGAAGGTGGCGCGTCCCGCGCTCAATATCGGTGTCGCCGACCATTACGTGCCGACGCGAACACCGCAGCGCAGCATTGCCGATTCCGGCATCGCCGGCATGGTGCAGGGGTTGGAGGCCAATGCGCGCGCCCATGGCACGCGCCTCTATGGCCTGCACGACCCGCGCCAGGGCATCGTGCATGTGGTGGGGCCGGAGCAGGGGCTGACCCTGCCGGGCCTCACCATCGTCTGCGGCGACAGCCACACCTCCACGCATGGCGCCTTCGGCGCGTTGGCCTTCGGCATCGGCGCCTCGGAAGTGGCGCATGTGCTGATGACGCAGACGCTGTGGCAGCGGAAGCCGAAGCGCATGCGCGTCACGGTGGAGGGGACGCTCCCCGCCGGCACGGGTGCCAAGGATCTGGCGCTCGCCATCATCGCCCGCATCGGCGCCGATGGCGCGCAGGGCCATGCGGTGGAATATACCGGAAGCGCCGTGCGCGGCCTCTCGATGGAGGGGCGGCTGACCTTGTGCAACATGGCCATCGAGAGCGGCGCGCGCTGCGGCATGGTCGCGCCCGATGCCACCACGGTCGGGTTCCTGCGCGGCCGGCCGCTGGCGCCGCAGGGTGCCGCCTTTGAGCAGGCCGCCGAGGCGTGGCTCGCCCTGCCGGGCGATGCGGGCGCGGAATTCGACCGCGAGGTATCGCTGCAGGCCGGCGAGATCGCGCCCATCGTCACCTGGGGCGTCAGCCCGGAGGATGCGCTGCCCGTCACCGCCGCCATCCCCGACCCCGACCGCGCCAATGACCCCTCCCGCGCCGCGCAGATCCGCGACGCGCTGGACTATATGGGCCTCCGCCCCGGCCAGCGGCTCGAGGAGGTGCCGATCGACCGCGTCTTCATCGGCTCCTGCACCAACAGCCGCATCGAGGATCTGCGCGCGGCCGCGGCGGTGCTGGCGGGGCGGAAGGCGCGGGTGCCGGGGCTGGTCTCGCCCGGCTCCTCGCTGGTCAAGCGGCAGGCCGAGCAGGAGGGGCTGGACCGCATCTTCCGCGAGGCCGGGCTGGAATGGGTGGAATCCGGCTGCTCCATGTGCGTCGGCATGAATGGCGACCTGGTGCCGGCGGGCGAGCGCTGCGCCTCCACCACCAACCGCAACTTCAAGGGCCGCCAGGGGAAGGGGGCGCGGACGCATCTGATGTCCCCCGCCATGGTCGCCGCCGCCGCGCTGGCGGGGCACATCGCCGATGTGCGGCCGATGCTGGAAGGCCGGAGCTGATGCAGCCCTTCACCACCCTGGCGGCCCCGGCCTGCCCGCTGCCGCTGGCCAATGTGGACACGGACCAGCTCATCCCCGCCCGCTTCATGAAGCGGCCGCGCAGCGAGGGCTACGGGCGGTTCCTGCTGCACGACCTCCGCTTCACCGAGGATGGCACGGTGCGGCCGGATTCGCCGCTCGACCGGCCGGAGCGGGCGGGCGCGCGGGTGCTCGTCGCCCGGCGCAACTTCGGCAGCGGCTCCTCGCGCGAGGCGGCGGTCTACGCGCTGGTCGATGCCGGCTTCCGTTGCGTCCTGGCGCCGAGCTTCGGCGACATCTTCGCCAGCAACGCCGTCAACAACGGGCTGCTGCCGGCGCGGCTGGAGGAGCGCGAGATCGAGCAGCTGCTCGCCTGGCTGGAACAGGGCGGCCGCGACCTCACGGTGGACCTGGAAGCCTGCGCGGTGCGGGCGGGCAACCACCGCTTCGGCTTCGCCATCGATCCGGTCTGGCGCACCAAGCTGCTGAACGGCTGGAACGACCTCGACCTGACGCTGAGCCATGCGGAGGCCATCGCCGCCTTCGCGGAGGCCGATGCCCGGCGCCGCCCCTGGGCCGGGCTGCCGCCCCTGGGGCCGGAAGCCGGATAGACACTCCGGCACGGGGCGCGCACAAGGGACGGGTTCGGCAATCAGGATGGCGGCGAAGCACCGCCCCCGCAGGAGGATCCATGAGCCTGACCCCGCCCCGCTGGCGTTCCCTGCTCTTCGTGCCCGCCCATGTGCAGCGCTTCATCGCCCGGGCGCATGAGCGGGGGGCGGATGGCATCATCCTCGACCTGGAGGACGCCGTGCCGGCGGCAGAGAAGCCCGCCGCCCGCGCCTCCCTCGCCGGCTCCATCGCCGCCATCGGCGCGCACGGGCCGGCGGTGCTGGTGCGGGTGAACCGGGGTCTGCGCGCCCTGGCGGCCGATCTGGAGGCAGCGGTGGTGCCGGGCCTGGCCGGCCTCGTGCTGCCCAAGGTGGAGGAGCCGGGCTATGTGCGGGACGTCTCCGCCGCCGTGGCGGAGCTGGAGGCGGAGCGCGGCATCGCCCCCGGCACGGTGCGGCTGCTGCTGCAGATCGAGACGCCCGCCGCCCTCTACGCCCTGCCCGCCATCGCGGGCGCCGACCCGCGCAGCGTGGCGATGATGCTGGGGCCGGAGGATTTCTGTGCGGCGCTCGGTGCCATCCCCGGACCGGCGGCGCTGCTCGGCCCCAACCTCGCCGTGCTGATGGCCGCCCGCGCGGCGGGGCTGATGCCGATGGGCTTCGTCGGCAGCATCGGCCAGTTCCAGGACCTGGACGCCTTCCGCCGCACCATCGCCGAGGCGCGGCAGCTCGGCTTCCGTGGCGCGCTGGCGGTGCACCCGGCGCAGGTGGCCATCATGAACGAGGTCTTCGCGCCCGATGCCGCCGAGATCGACTGGGCGCGCCGCGTGGTGGCGGGCGACGCGGAGGCGCGCGCCGCGGGCCGTGGCGCCTTCCAGATCGACGGCAAGATGATCGACCCGCCGGTGGTGCGCCGCGCCGAGGAGATCCTGGCGCTGGCCGGATAAGGCTGCCCGGGCCGTGCCCTGGCGGCGAGGCCAAATCCTCCACCGCAAAGGCGGCCCGGCAGTAACCCAGGATTGTATGGCAATATGCTGATTTGTTGACGGGCTTGGAGGCCCATGGAACAGTAGCGCAACGCTGGCAGCACATGTCAGGAAAAGGGGAGAGAGAATGAACGAGAAAGCGTGGGCCATGCCCGCGCGGCTGGAGGCGTGCCGCGCATGATGGAATGGCTTTCCGATAACGGGCTGCTGCTGGGGCTCGCGGTGCTGGACGGGCTGGCCTCGGCCGCCGCCATCTTCATGGTGGCGGTGGGGCTGAACCTGGTGTTCGGCGTGCTGCGCATCCTCAACGTGGCGCATGGCAGCCTCTACGCCATCGGCGCCTACACCGCCGCCTCGCTCACCGCCGCGATGGTCGCCGCCGGGCTGCCGGCCTGGCTCTCCTACCCGATGCTGGTCATCGCCGCGGCGCTGGTGGGCGTCATCCTCGGCCCGCTGATCGAGCGCGTGCTGCTCAAGCGGGTGGAGACGCAGGAGCCGGTGCTGCAGCTCCTCGTCACCTTCGCGCTGTTCATGATCCTCGAGGATGTGCAGAAACTCATCTGGGGGGTGCAGCCCGTCTCCAACGAGACGCCGATGCAGCTGCTCGGCACGGTGGACGTGCCCTTCGGCGCCGATGTCATCCCCTTCACCGCCTACCAGCTCTTCGTGCTGCCGGGCATCGCGCTGCTGACCCTGGTGGGGCTCGCCTGGTTCATGCGCCGCACACTGACGGGGCGCGTCATCGTCGCCGTCACCACCGACCGCGAGGCGGCCACCTCCCAGGGCATCGACGCGGCGAAGGTGACGATGCTCACCTTCACCTTCGGCGCCGCGCTGGCGGCGCTGGGCGGCGCGCTGGCCTCGCCCATGACCTCCATGGTGCCGGGCATCGGCGCCTCCACCATCGTGCTCTCCTTCGCCGTGGTGGCGACCGCCGGCCTCGGCCAGATCGAGGGCGCGGCGCTGGCGGCGGTGATGATCGGCCTCGGCCGCTCCATCGCCGTCTACCTGGAGCCGGAGCTGGAGGTGGTGATCCCCTACCTGATCATGGTGCTGGTGCTGCTGGTGCGGCCGCAGGGCCTGTTCGGCGTGACGGAGACGCGGCGCATATGAGCAGGTCCCGCCTCGAAATTCTCGCCGGCCTGGCCGGCGCGCTGCTGCTGGTGCTGATCGCCTGGGGCGTGCCCTGGCTGCGCTTCGTGCTGACCATCGCGCTCGCCAAGGGCATCACGGTGCTCGGCATCCTGCTGCTGCTGCGCGCGGGGCAGGTGAGCTTCGGCCATGCCATGTATGTCGCCATCGCCGCCTACACCGTGGCCTTCGTGGCGCCCCGCATGCCGGAGGTGCTGCTGCTGCTGCCGCTGGCGGCGCTGGCCTCCACCGCGGTGGGGCTGGTGGTCGGCCTGTTCGTCATGCGCTACCGCGAGATCTTCTTCGGCATGCTGAACCTGGCGCTCAGCATGGTGTTCTACTCGCTGCTGGAGAAGCTCTACACCATCACCCACGGCACGGACGGCATCCGCCTCCCCGTGCCCACCTTCCTCGGCCAGACCCTCACCGGCCCCACCTATGAATGGGCGGTGTTCGGCATCGCGCTGGTGCTGGCGATCGGCTTCGCGCTGCTGGTGCGGGTCTACCTCGCCGCCCCGCTCGGCCAGGCGCTGGCCGGGATCAAGACGCGCGAGGCGCGGCTGGAGTTCATGGGCGTGCCGGCGCGCTACGTGCTGCTCTCCGCCTACGCGCTCTCGGCGCTGATGGCGGGCTGCGGCGGCACCATCATCGCGCTCACCTCCCGCCACGTGACGCCGGCGCTGGCCTACTGGACCGCCTCGGGCGAGCTGGTGTTCATCGCCATCCTGGGCGGCGCGGGCAGCGTGCTGGGCGCCTTCCTCGGCGCCGTCGTCTATGAGCTGACGCGGGTCTACGCGGCGGCCAACCTGGCCGATGCCTGGCAGCTCATCCTCGGCACGGTGCTGCTGCTGGTCATCCTGTTCGCGCCGGGCGGGCTGGTCGGCATGGCGCAGGGTCTGCGGCGGAGGAAATCGGCATGAGCGTGCTGCTCTCGGCGCAGGATCTGCGCCTCGCCTTCGGCGGCGTGAAGGCCGCCGACGGCATCAACCTCGACGTGATGGAACGCGAGTTCCTGGCCATCATCGGTCCCAACGGCGCGGGCAAGACCACCTTCATCAACATGAGCACCGGCCACCTGCGGCCGCAGGGCGGCTCCATCACCTACCAGGGCCGGCAGGTGCTGGGGATGAAGCCGCGCGACATCGTCCGCATGGGCATCGCCCGCTCCTTCCAGCTGCCGCAGCTCTTCACCGAGCACACGGTGCTGGAGAACGCGGCCATGGCGGTGGCCGCGCGGGAGGGCACCTTCTCGCCCTTCCGCCCGCTGCTGCGCCCGGCCTTCCGGGCGGAGGCGGAGGCGCTGCTGGAGCGCTTCGGCCTCACCGCCGCCGCGCACCAGCGGGCGGATGCGCTGAACGAGGGCACCCGCAAGCTCACCGACATCGCCATGGCGGTGGCCATGAAGCCGCGCCTGCTGCTGATGGACGAGCCGACCAGCGGCGTCGCCGCCGCCGACAAGATGGCGGTGGTGGAGACGCTGGCGCGGGTGCTGCGCGAGGCCGGCGTGACGGCGGTGTTCGTCGAGCACGACATGGACGTGGTGGCGCGCATCGCCGACCGCGTGGCGGTGTGGGGGCAGGGCCGGATCGCGGCGCTCGGCCCGCCGGAGCAGGTCCTGTCCGACCCCATGGTGCAGCGCGACGTCATTGGCATCCAGCCCGGTGGAGGCGCCCATGCTGCGGCTTGAGAATGTCTCGGTGGATATCGCCGGCGCGCCGGTGCTGCGCGGCGTCAACCTGGCGGTGCCGCCCGGTGGCCGGGTGGCGCTGATCGGCCGCAACGGCGCCGGCAAGACCACCACCCTGCGCGCGCTGATGGGGCTGCTGCCGGTGCGCGGCGGCAACATCGTCGTCGACGGGCAGAACTGCACGGGCGCCCCCGCGTATCGCCGCGCGGCGCTCGGCATCGGCTACGCGCCGGAGGAGCGGCGGCTGTTCGGCAGCTTCACCGTGCTGGAGAACCTCCGCCTGCCGGCCGAGGTGCTGCGGCTGCCCCAGCCCGAGATGGCGCGGCGGCTGGACCTCGTCCTCACCCTGCTGCCCGAACTGCGCGACTTCGCGCCGCGCAAGGCGGCGGGGCTCTCGGGCGGGCAGGGCAAGATGGTGGCGCTGGGCCGGGCGCTGATGGTGGGCACCCGCGCCGTGCTGCTCGACGAGCCCTTCCAGGGCCTCGCCCCCGCCTTGGCGCAACGCTACGCCGAGGCGCTGGCGCGGCTGCGCGACGCGCTGCCCGATGTCGCCATCCTGATCACCGAGAGCAGCCCGGCCCTGTTGCGGCAACTGGTCGAGCAGACCTTCGTGATCGAGCGCGGCGAGATCCTGGACCCGGCGGATGCGCTGACGGATTGACCGACAATCTCGTTTTCCGCAAGCTGCGGCCCATCATCAGGGAGGATGGGCCGATGGCCGAGAGCGAGATGTTCGAGAAGGGCCTGGAGATGCGCCGCAAGGTGCTCGGCAGCGAGTACGTGGACGGCAGCATCGCCAGGGCCGACGACTTCATGATGGCCTTCCAGCGCATCACCACCGAATGGTGCTGGGGCTATGCCTGGAACCGCCCGGGGCTGGAGCCGAAGACGCGCAGCATGCTGAACCTCGCCATGCTGACGGCGCTCGGCAAGACGCCCGAGATCAAGCTGCATGTGAAGGGGGCGCTGAACAACGGCGTCACCGTGGAGGAGATCAAGGAGATCCTGCTGCACGCCACGGTCTATTCCGGCATACCGGCCGGGCTCGATGCCTTCAAGGCGGCGCATGAGGTGCTGAAGGCCGAGGGCGCGCTGCCCGAGAAGCCGGCGGAATGAGCGAGGGCGCGATCCGCCGCATCGGCTTCGTCGGCATCGGCAACATGGGCTGGCCGATGGCGGCCAACCTGCTGAAGGCGGGCTTCGCGGTGACGGTGGCCGACGCCGTCCCCAACCGCGCGCGGGACTTCGCCCGCGAGGTGGGCGGCCAGGCCGCCGCCGGCGCCGCCGAGGCCGCTGCGGGGGCCGACGCGGTCATCACCATCCTGCCCACCAGCAAGCATGTGGCGGCGGTGGTGGAGGAGATGCTGGAGGGCCTGCCCGCCGGCGCGGTGGTGATCGAGATGTCCTCCGGCGTGCCGGGTGTCACGCGGCAACTGGCGGAGCGCCTGGCCGCGAAGGGCTGCGCGATGGCCGACTGCCCCGTCTCGGGCGGCGTGCCGCGCGCCCGCATGGGGGAGCTGGCCATCATGGCCGGCGGCGAGACGGCGGTGCTCGACCGCATCGAGCCGGTGCTGCAGGCGGTGGGCACTTCCGTGCACCGCTGCGGCGGCATCGGCAACGCCCAGGCGATGAAGGCGCTGAACAACCTCGTCTCGGCCGGCGGCTTCCTGATCGGCATCGAGGCGCTGCTGATCGGCCAGAAATTCGGCCTCGACCCGGCGCTGATGGTCGATGCGCTGAACAGCTCGACCGGCATGAACAACAGCACGCAGAAGAAGTTCAAGCAGTTCGTGCTGTCGCGTCGCTTCGATTCCGGCTTCGGGCTGGACCTGATGGTGAAGGACCTCTCCATCGCCCTGGAGGTGGGGCGGGAGAGCGGCACGCCGACGCCCTTCGCCGCGCTGTGCCGCGAGATGTGGGCCAGCGCCGGCACGCTGCTTGGGCCGGGGCAGGACCATACCGCCGTGGCCCAGCTTGTCGAGCAGCTCGGCGGGCAGGCGCTGGGCGGCGGCAACGGCAGCAGCCAGAGCTGAGAACGCGGCCAGGAGCGGCGGCACCGCTTCTGGCCGCGCCAGCCTCCCGGCGGCGTGCCCGCCCGGCCTCCACCCCCGAGACAATTCCGCCCCTGAGCCCACGGAACGAAGGCCGCGTGCCGGCGTTCCGCATCTGGCCGTGGACACGTCCTGGTGCCGGAACCGCCAGCCATTCGGTCCGGCAACACAACAGTTAAATAACTTGCAATCTTCTCGGAAAATTGCGATACACTTGAAGATAAAGAAACTATACTTCGCGCCTTCATTCTGTTGCAGACCCATATCCTCGGCCGGGGATGTATTTTCGGGAAAAGTCATGGCCATCAAAAAACTCTTCAGCGGAGAGGATTCTGTTCTTTCTCTTTCTCCAGGAGACAAGAAGGAGCTTCTCGAGATGCTGGCGCAGGAAGCCTCCGCCCGCCTGTCCTATGACGGGCCGACGGTGCTGGATGCCCTGCAGGCGCGGGAAAGGCTTGGCTCCACCGCGCTCGGCCGTGGCGTCGGCCTGCCCCACACGCGGCTGGAGGGGCTGGGCACGCCGCTGGCCCTGCTGGCCCGCCTGACACGGCCGATCGACTTCGAAGCGCGGGACGGCGAGCCGGTCGATCTGGTCTTCATGGTCCTGTGGCCGGAGAACAGCGCGGAAGGCTTCCTGCCGGCGCTCTCGGGCATCTGCCGCGTGCTGCGGGGCAACCAGCTGCCGCGCCAGCTCCGCCAGGCACGCTCCGGCGCCGAGGCGCTCGCCATGCTTCAGGCCGCGGAGGTGGACAGTCCCGACGAGGCTGTCTGAGCCCGCCCGCCTCCTCTGCGGGGCACCCATCACTCCGCCGCCCTTCTTCCCGGCCTGAAGGAGAGAACCGCCGCTGATGCCTGATGCTCTTTACCTTTCGACGGCGATCGGCCTGCCCTATCTCGGGGCGCTGGTCACCGCGCTGCTGCCGGCCAATGCCCGCAGGCTGGAATCCTGGCTGGCCGGTGCCGTCGCGCTGCTGACGCTCACCATGGTGTGGCTCTGCTACTATCCCACCATCGCCGAGGGCGGGGTGGTCCGCGCCGAGATCGCCTGGGTGCCGCAGCTCGGGCTGAACCTGGTCCTGCGGCTGGACGGCCTGGCCTCGGTCTTCGCGGTGATGGTGGCGGGCATCGGGCTGCTGGTCGTGCTCTACGCGCGCTACTACATGTCCTCGGACGACCCGATCCCGCGCTTCTTCGCCTTCCTGCTCGCCTTCATGGGCTCGATGATGGGGCTGGTGCTGTCGGGCAACCTGATCCAGCTCGTCTTCTTCTGGGAGCTGACCAGCCTCTTCTCCTTCCTGCTGATCGGCTACTGGCAGCACTCCGCCCAGGCGCGGGACGGCGCGCGCATGGCGCTCACCGTCACCGCCAGCGGCGGGCTGGCGCTGTTGGCGGGCGTGCTGCTGCTCGGCCACATCGTCGGCAGCTACGACCTGGACCGGGTGCTGGCCTCGGGCGATGTCATCCGCGCCCACCCGCTCTACCTGCCGGCGCTGGTCCTGGTCCTGCTGGGCGCCCTCACCAAGAGCGCGCAGTTCCCCTTCCACTTCTGGCTGCCGCACGCCATGGCGGCGCCCACCCCCGTCTCGGCCTACCTGCACTCGGCGACGCTGGTGAAGGCCGGCATCTTCCTGATGGCGCGGCTCTGGCCGGTGATGGCCGGCACCGACGCCTGGTTCTGGATCCTCGGCAGCGCGGGCATGATCACGCTGCTGCTCGGCGCCTATGTCGCCATCTTCCAGCACGACATGAAGGGGCTGCTGGCCTATTCCACCATCAGCCATCTCGGGCTGATCACGGTGCTGCTCAGCCTCAACAGCCCGCTGGCCATGGTGGCGGCGATCTTCCACACCATGAACCATGCCACCTTCAAGGCCTCGCTGTTCATGGCCGCCGGCATCATCGACCACGAGACCGGCACGCGCGACATCCGCAGGCTCTCGGGCCTCAACGCCACCATGCCCTTCACGGCGCGGCTGGCGATGGTGGCCGCCGCCGCCATGGCGGGCGTGCCGCTGCTGAACGGCTTCATCTCCAAGGAGATGTTCATCACCGAGACGCTGTCGGCCTCGACGGCGCCCACCCTCCTGCACAGCCTGCTGCCGCTCGGCGCGGCGCTCGCCAGCATCTTCGCGGTGGCCTACTCGCTGCGCTTCATCCACGGCGCCTTCTTCGGCCCCACCACCGGCGACATGCCGCACACCCCGCACGAGCCGCCGCAATGGATGCGCCTGCCGGTGGAGGTGCTGGTGTTCGGCTGCATGGTGGTGGGCATCCTGCCCGCCGCCACCATCGGGCCGTTCCTCGATGTCGCGGTGCGCTCGGTGCTGGGGGAGGCCACGCCCTATTACAGCCTGGCGGTCTGGCACGGCTTCAACCTGCCGCTGGTGATGAGCCTCATCGCCCTGGCCGGCGGCGCGCTGCTCTACCGCCTGCTGCAACGCCACCTGAACGCCGGCATCGACGGCACGCCGCTGCTGCGCCGCCTGGACGGAAGGCGCCTGTTCGACCGGGTGATGGTCTTCCTCTCCTGGCGCTTCGCCCGCACGCTGGAGCGGCTGCTCGGCACCAGCCGGCTGCAGACCCAGCTGCGGCTGATGGTCTGCGTCACCATCCTGGCCGCGGTACTGGCGCTGGCGCCGCATGATTTCGGCCTCGGCGTGCTGCAGCTGAGCCCGGCCGATCCGGTGATCGGGCTGGTCTGGCTGGCGGGCAGCCTCTGCGCCCTGGCGGCCGCCTACCAGGCCAAGTACCACCGGCTGGCGGCGCTGGTGCTGCTGGGCGGCGCCGGGCTCGCGGTCTGCATCACCTTCGTCTGGTTCTCGGCGCCCGACCTCGCGGTGACCCAGCTGCTGGTCGAGGTGGTGACGACGGTGCTGCTGCTGCTCGGCCTGCGCTGGATGCCCAAGCGCCTCGAGCTCGCCGGCTCCGGCCGGCTGCTGTCGCGGCTGCGGCGCTACCGCGACTTTGCCATCGCGCTGGGAGCGGGCCTGGGCCTGACCGCCATCTCCTACGCCACCATGACCCGCGTCTCGCCCGAGGGCATCTCCCGCTTCTTCCTGGAGCGCGCCTACACCGAGGGCGGCGGCACCAACGTGGTCAACGTCATCCTGGTGGATTTCCGCGGCTTCGACACCTTCGGCGAGATCACGGTGCTCTGCATCGTGGCGCTCACCGTCTTCGCGCTGCTGCGCCGCTTCCGCCCGGCGCCGGAGAGCATCGGCGTGCCGGACCAGCAGCAGGGCGACGTGCGGAACTGGATGATGGTGCCCGCCGTCACCATGAAGCTGCTCTTCCCGCTGATCGGCGTGGTGGCGGTCTACCTGCTGCTGCGCGGGCACGACCTGCCGGGCGGCGGCTTCGCCGGCGGGCTGATGCTGGCCATCGCCATCCTGCTGCAATACATGGCCGGCGGCACGCGCTGGGTGGAGGACCACCTGCGCGTCCATCCGCTGCGCTGGATGTCGGCGGGGCTGCTGCTGGCCGGCGGCACGGGGCTCGCCGCCATGGCCTTCGGGCAACCCTTCCTGACCTCCTACTTCGCCTATGCCGATCTCGGCTGGCTCGGCAAGTTGCCGGTGGCCAGCGCGCTGATCTTCGACATCGGCGTCTTCGCCCTGGTGTTCGGCGCCACGGTGCTGATGCTGATCGCCATCGCCCACCAGTCGGTGCGCAGCCAGCGCGCCGCCCCGACACCCCCGCCGGCCCCGCAGGAGGAGCGCTGATGGAACTCATCCTGGCCCTGAGCATCGGCGTGCTGGGCGGCTCGGGCGTGTGGCTGCTGATGCGGCCGCGCACCTTTCAGCTCATCATCGGGCTTTCGCTGCTCTCCTACGCGGTCAACCTGTTCATCTTCAGCATGGGCCGCTTCCCCGTGGGGCGGCCGCCCGTGCTGGAGCCCGGCACCGCCGGCGACCCGGCGCAGTATGCCGACCCGCTGCCGCAGGCGCTGGTGCTCACCGCCATCGTCATCGGCTTCGCCACCACGGCACTGTTCCTGGTGGTGATGCTGGCCGCGCGCGGCCTGACCGGCGGCGACCATGTGGACGGGCGGAGGCAGGACCATTGAGCGGCTGGATGCAACACCTCGCCATCGCGCCGATCCTGCTGCCGCTGCTGGCCGGCGCCATCATGATCCCGATGGACGACCAGCGCGGCCGGCTGCGCGCGGCGCTGGGCGTCGCCTCGGCGCTCGGCCTGCTCGCCATCGCCATCGCCCTGGCCTTCCTGGCCGATGCCGGCGATGCGGCGCCGGTCTTCGTCTACCGCCTCGGCAACTGGCCGGCGCAGTTCGGCATCGTGCTGGTGGTGGACCGGCTGGCGGCCATGCTGCTGCTGCTCTCCGCCGTGCTCGGCCTCGCCGCGCTGCTCTTTTCCCTGGTGCGGTGGCAGCGCATGGGCGCGCATTTCCACGCCCTGTTCCAGTTCCAGCTGATGGGGCTGAACGGCGCCTTCCTCACCGGCGACCTGTTCAACCTCTTCGTCTTCTTCGAGGTGCTGCTGGCCGCCTCCTATGGCCTCGCCCTGCACGGCTCGGGCGTTGCGCGGGTGAAGGCGGGGCTGCACTACATCGCCATCAATCTTGCGGCCTCGCTGCTGTTCCTGATCGGCGTCAGCATGATCTACGGGGTGGCGGGCACGCTCAACATGGCCGACCTCGCCGCCCGCATCCCCGCCCTGCCGGCGGAGGACCGGCCGCTGCTGGAGGCGGGCGCCGCCATCCTGGCCATGGCCTTCCTGGCCAAGGCGGCGATGTGGCCGATGGGCTTCTGGCTTGCCCCCACCTATTCGGCGGCGAGCCCACCCGCCGCCGCCATCTTCTCGATGATGAGCAAGGTGGGCTTCTACGCCGTGCTGCGCCTCTCGCTGCTGCTGTTCGGCGCCGAGGCGGGGGCGTCGGCCGGCTTCGGCAGCACCTGGCTGTTCCTCGGCGGGCTGGCCACCATCGCCTTCGGCGCCATCAGCGTGCTGGCCACGCAGGACCTCTCGCGCCTGGCCGGTGCCAGCGTGCTGATCTCCTCCGGCACCTCCCTGGCGGCGCTGGGGGCGGGGCAGGAGGCCGTCACCAGCGGCGCGCTGTTCTACCTGGCCAGCTCGGCCCTGGCGATCGGCGCCTTCTTTCTGCTGGTCGAGCTGCTGGAGCGCGGCCGCGAAGTGGGCGCCGACGTGCTGGCGGTGACCCAGGAAGCCTATGGCGGCAAGACCGAGGAGGATGAGGAGGAGGTCGAGGTGGGCACGCCCATCCCCGCCACCATGGCGGTGCTCGGCGGCTGCTTCCTCTGCTGCGCCCTGGTGCTGGCGGGGCTGCCGCCGCTCTCCGGCTTCATCGCCAAGTTCGCCATGCTGGACGGCATCCTCAACCCGCAGGGGTTGGGGCAGGGCGCGGCGGCGGTGCCGCCCGATGGCTGGGCGCTGCTGGCGGCGCTGATCCTCTCCGGCCTCGCCACGGTACTGGCGATGACGCGCGCCGGCATCCGCAGCCTGTGGGCGGCCACCGACCGCGCCGTGCCGCGCGTCGGCGTGGTGGAGATCGCCCCCATCCTGCTGCTGCTCGGCCTGTGCATCGGCATGACGGCGGGGGCGGGGCCGGTGCTGCGCTACATGCAGGCCACCGCCAGCGCGCTGCACACGGCGCCGAGCTACATGGGCAGCGTGGTGCCGGTGGATGGCACGACGGAGGCCCGGCCATGAGGTGGCTGCTGCCGCACCCGGTCGTATCGGCCGGGCTGTTCGTCTTCTGGCTGCTGGCCAGCCGCAGCGTGGCGCCGGGGCCGGTGGTGGTGGGCGCCATCATCGCCGTGCTCGGCGGCTGGGCGCTGGCCCTGCTGGACCCGCCGCAGGTGCGCATCCGCCGCCCCGGGCTAATCCTGCGGCTGCTGGGCCGGGTCTTCGTCGACATCATCCGCTCCAACATCGCCGTGGCGCGGATCGTGCTGAGCCGCAGGCCGGCGCGCCGCGCCGGCTTCATGCACATCCGGCTGTCGCTGCGGGAGCCGCACGCGCTCGCCGCGCTGGCCTGCATCCTCACCGCCACGCCCGGCACCGCCTGGCTGGAATTCGACCCGGAGGAGGGCTGGCTGCTGCTGCACGTCCTCGACCTGATCGACGAGGCGGAGTGGGTGCATATCGTCAAGGAGCGCTACGAGGCGCCGCTGCTGGAGATCTTCCGATGAGCCTTGTGGTGCTGAGCTGGTCGCTGTTCGCCGCGCAGATCATGCTGGGCCTCGCCTTCGGCTGCACCGCTTGGCGCGTGCTGCATGGCCCGCGTGCGCAGGACCGCGTGGTGGGGCTCGACATCCTCTACATCAACGGCATGCTGCTGCTGCTGACCTTCGGCATCCGCACCGGTACGGACCTCTATTTCGAGGCGGCGCTGGTGGTGGCGCTGCTGGGCTTCGTCAGCACCGCGGCGCTGGCCAAGTTCCTGATGCGCGGCGAGGTGATCGAATGAACCATCTGGCGGAGCTTCCTGCGCCGGTGGCGCTGCTGGCGTCGGCGCTGGTGCTGGCGGGGGCCTTCCTGTCGCTGGCCGGCTCCTTCGGCCTGCTGCGGCTGCGCACCTTCTACGACCGGCTGCACGCGCCCACCATTGCCACCTCCATGGGCATCAGCTGCGTGCTGCTGGCCTCCATGGTGGTGTTCACCGCGCTGCAGTCGCGGCTGGTGATCCACGAGGTGCTGGTGGGCGCGCTGGTGGTGCTGACCACGCCGGTGACGCTGATGCTGGTGGCGCGCACCGCGCTGCACCGCGACCGGCTGGAGAACAACCCCGGCGTGCCGCGCGCCGCCGCGCCGGACGAGACCGCGGAACACCCGGAGGCGGCGCGGCCGGAGGGACCGCCCGCCTGAGCCTGCCCGCCGCGCCTCAGGCCTGGAGGAAGCCCAGCCGGCCTTCCTCCAGCACGGCGCAGGTGAGGGGGCCGCCGGACCAGGCGGCGGTGTCGAGATTGATGCGGTTGTGGCGGATCTCGGGCTCCGCCCGCGCGGTGTGGCCATGCACCACCACGACACCGTGCGCCGCCTCGCTGGAGAGGAAGGGCTGCCGGATGCGGATGAGGTCCTCCGCCGATTGCGCCTCCAGCGGCAGGCCGGGCCGGATGCCGGCATGGACGAACAGATACCCCCCCGCCCGGTGCCAGCGCCCGAGGCGCCGCATCCACGCCAGATGCGCGGCCGGGATTGCCTCGCGCCACAGCGCGGGCGCGGCCTCGGCCGGCAGGCCGTAGCTTTGCAGGGTGGGGCGGCCGCCGCACCACAGCCAGTCCGCCACGTCGCCCGGCGCGCCCTCCAGCGCCGCCAGCATTGTTGCCTCGTGGTTGCCGCCCAGGTCGATGCGCCGCGCCGGCAGGGCCGGGGGGCCGCTGAGCCAGTCCAGCACGCCGGCGCTGTCCTCGCCCTTGTCCACGTAGTCGCCGAGATGCAGCAGCGTCGGCCGCGCGACGGGGCGGGCGGCGAGGTCGTCCGCCACCAGCGCGTGCAGCCGCCGCAGCCGGGCCGCGCAGCCATGGATGTCGCCCACGGCATAGATGCGCTCCTCCGGCGGCAGCCGGGCCGGGGCGGGGCGGAAGTCGATCATGCCGCGCCGCCCTCCAGCCCGGCGCCGACATAGGCCCCGGTCTGCTCGTAGTGCCGGGCCAGCAGGGCGGCGGCCTCCTCGGCGTCGCGCGCCAGCACCGCGCGGGCGATGGCGGCGTGCTCGGCGGCCACCTCCCGGCCCGGATAGGCGCGGAGGCTGGAGATCGCCCCGTAGCGCTGCGCCTCCTCGCGCAGCTTGTCGCAGAAAGCCAGGAGCTCCGGCGCGCCGCAGGCGGCCAGCAGCGCCCGGTGGAAGTGGCGGTGGCATTCCTCCCACGCCGGGTTGGCGACGAGCCGCTGCGGGTCGAGCGAGCGCGCCAGGCGTTGCAGCCGGTGCCCGGACAGCAGCACCGCCTCCTCCCACGCGGCATCGCCGCAGCGGAGAGATTCGCGCAGCGCCGCGCACTCGGCCAGCACGCGGCTGCGGATCAGCCCGGCAAGGGCACCCGGCGGCGCCGCCGCAACGCGGAAGCCGCGATGCTCCGCCTGCTCCGCCAGCCCTTCCGCCGCCAGCCGCGAGAGCGCCTCCCGCATCGGCGAGGCACCGGCGCCGTAGCGTTCCGCCAGCGCGCGCAGTGTCAGGCGGCCGCCGGGCGGCAGGGCGCCGGAGAGGATATCGGCGCGCAGGCGGCGGTACATGGCACGCGCCAGCGTGGTGTCCGGCAGGTCAGGCGGGGTGTCGGAAGGTGGCATGGGCGCCGCATGATCGTCATTCCTGGGGAGCAATGCAAGGATTGCCGCAAATGCGGATTGACGACAGCGGTTTTTCGATAAGACTCCCGGAAACCCCGGAAGGAATTTTCCCATGCGCCTGATCGCTTTCCAGCACGAGGGGCGCGCGGCCCTCGGTGCCCGGCTGGGCACGGAGGTCGTTCTCCTCGCCGACGTGGTGCCGGGCCTGCCGCAGGACCCTGCCCTGGCCCTGGCCGCGCTCGGGCTGCCGGAGGGCGCACCCGCCCTGGCCGCGCGCCTCGCCGATGCGCCGCGCCGGCCGCTCGCCGGGCTGACCCTGCTGCCCGTCATTCCGCGCCCCGGCAAGGTCGTCTGCATCGGGCTGAACTACGCGCTGCACGCCAAGGAGGGGAACAACCCCATCCCCGACTATCCGGCGGTGTTCTTCCGCGGCCCCACCTCGCTCGCCGCGCACGGCCAGGCGCTGCTGCGGCCGAAGGCTTCCGACAAGTTCGACTACGAGGCGGAGCTGGCCATCGTCATCGGCAAGCGCGCGCGGCACCTCAGCGAGGCCGAGGCGCTCTCCTGCGTCGCCGGCTACACCTGCATGAACGAGGGCTCGGTGCGCGACTACCAGCGCAAATCCACCCAGTGGGGCATGGGCAAGAACTTCGACCGCACCGGCGGCCTCGGCCCCGAGATCGTCACGCCCGACGAGCTGCCGCAGGGGCCCAACGCGCTGCGCATCACCGCCCGCCTCAACGGCGAGACGATGCAGGACAGCAACACCTCCGACATGATCTTCTCCGTCCCGCGCATCCTCGCCATCCTCTCCGAGGCGATGACGCTGGAGCCAGGCGATGTCATCGCCACGGGCACGCCGAGCGGCGTCGGCTATGCCCGCAAGCCGCCGGTCTTCATGAAGGGCGGCGACACGATGGAGATCGAGATCGAGGGCATCGGCACCCTCGTCAACACCGTCGAGGACGAGGCCTGAGCGGCCGGCCGCCGCGCCATCGGGCGCGGCGGCCACGGCCTCATTGCACGGTGATGTTGCGGCTCCGGATCACCGCGCGCCACTTGGCGTTCTCCGCCGTGTGGTAGGCCGGCCATTCGGCGGGCGTCTGGGTCTCGGGCGTCACCGCCAGGGCGGCGAGGCGCTCGCGCGTCTCGGGCGCCGTCATGGCGGCGCGGGTCAGCGCATGCAGGCGGGTGACGATCTCGGCCGGGGTGCCGGCCGGGGCCAGCAGCGCGATGTGCTCCTCCGCCTCGTATTCGGGGAAGCCCTGCTCACGGAAGGTCGGGATCTCCGGCGCCACGGCGCTGCGCTCGCGCGAGGAGATGGCCAGCGGCCGCAGCTCCCCCGCCTGGATCAGCGGCAGCAGGCCCGAGGCGGCCTGGATGACCATGGAGACCTCCCCCTGCATCGTGCCCTGCACCGCCTGCGCGCCGGAGCGGTAGCCGACATCGCCGAGCCGCAGCCCGGCGGCCTGCAGGAACAGCTCGGTCGCCAGATGGGTGGAACTGCCGGTGCCGGAATTGGCGAAGGTCATGGTGTGGCCGGGCTGCTTCGCTAGGGCGACGAACTCCGCCAGGCTGCGGGCGGGCGAGGCCTTCGGCACCACCAGGATCATCGGCTGCGCGGCGATGAGGCCGACACCGGTGAAGGCCTGCGCGTTGTCATAGGGCAGGTTGTAGAGGTGCGGCGCCATGGCATAGGTGCTGACGGTGCCGACCAGCAGCGTATGGCCGTCCGGCCGCGCCCGCGCGACGGAGGCGAAGCCGATCGTGCCGTTCGCCCCCGCGCGGTTGTCGATGACGAAGCTCTTGCCGGTGTCCTGCGAGAGGCGTGCCGCCAGGATGCGGGCCACCGCGTCGGTGGAGCCGCCGGCGGCCCAGGGCACCACCATCGTCACCGTGTGGGCGGGGAAGCCGGCGGCGCCTTGGGCAGAGCCCGTGCGCGGGAGGGCGAGGGAGAAGGCGGGCAGGGCCAGGGCGGCCCTGCCGAGATCGCGGCGGGTGAACATCGGGCGTTTCCTCATGGCCCGCATCCTCCGGGCCTTGCGGAATTGTCACGACCGAGGCGGCGGAGACAAGAGGCTTCCGCACCGGCGGGCACCGGCCCGCCGGCCTTTCCAGGGTCCCGCGCCTCAGGCGCGGATCGCCACCAGGAACTCGCTGGAGCGGGTGCGGAGCTGCCCGGCCTGGCTGGCCAGCTCCTCCGTGGCGCCCAGCATCCCCGTCGCCGCCTGGCGCGTCTCCTGCGCCACCTGCCGCACGCTGGCGATGCGCTGCGTCACCGTGCCGGTGGCCTCGGCCACCTGCGCGGCGCTGCGGGCGATCTCCTGCGTCGCCGCCCCCTGCTCCTCGACGGCGGCGGCGATGGCGGTGGAGATCTCGTTGGTCCGCTCCACCGTGTTGCCGATGCCGCGGATGGCCTCCACCGCGCGCGTCGTCACCGCCTGGATCTCGGCGATCTGGCTGCCGATCTCCTCCGTCGCGCGGGCGGTCTGCCCGGCCAGGTTCTTCACCTCGGAGGCCACCACGGCGAAGCCCTTGCCCGCCTCGCCGGCGCGGGCCGCCTCGATCGTGGCGTTCAGGGCCAGCAGGTTGGTCTGCCCGGCGATGTTGCCGATCAGCTTCACCACATCGCCGATGCGCGCCGCGCTCTCGGCCAGGCTGCGCATGGTCTCGTCGGTCGCGCGCGCCTCGGCCACCGCCTGGCGCGTCACCGAGGCGGCCTCGGAGACGCGGCGGGTGATCTCGACGATGGAGGCCGCCATCTCCTCGGAGGCGGCGGCGACCGCCTGCACATCGGCATTGGCGCGGCCGGCGGCGTCGGCCACCAGCCCGGCCTGCTGGTCGGACTGCTCGGCGCTGGCGGAGAGATGGCGGGCCGCCGTCTCCATGTCGCCGCTGCGGGCCACCACGGTCTCGACCACGCCGCCCACCTCGCCCTCGAAGGTGTTGGCGAGGCGCGCCTGCTCCGTGACCACTGTCCAGACCATCATCGGGCCGACATAGCCGCCGGCATTGTCGCGGATGGCGGAGACGTTGAGGTCCATCACCTCCGCGCCCACGCGGATGCGGGTGCGGTAGGGCAGGCGCGAGCCATCGGCCAGGATCTCCTGGATGGCGCCGGGCTGGCGGTGGAAGATATCGATGCTGCGGCCCACCACCTCCTCCACCGGGCAGGGCAGGATCTGCGGGATGCGCTCGGTCAGGATCTCGCGCATGCGGGCGTTGAGGTAGGTGATGCGGAAGCCGTCCTCCGGGTCCGCCATCACCACGCCCGTCGGCATCTGCTCCAGCATCTGGCGCTGCGCGAAGGCCTCGGCCACCGTGCCGCGCAGCGCCTCGACGGCACCGGCGATGGCGCCGATCTCGTCACGGCGGTCGCGGTCGGTCACCTCCACCTTGGCGTCGCCGCCGGCGATGCGGGCGAGGATGCCGGAGAGGCGGCGGAGCGGGGCGGAGATGGCGCGGGTGGTGCCCCAGCCGGCCAGCACCGCCACCAGCCCGACCAGCACGCCGGCGATCAGCGTGTTCTGCCGCACCGTCTCCATCGCCGCCTCGGCGGCGGCGATGGAGGATTGCGCGCGCAGCGCCAGCCGGTCCTTGACGCCGTCCAGCGCCTCCTCCAGCTGCGCCATCGCCGGCCGCACCTGCTGCTCGCGCAGCGTGCGGATGGCGTCGAGCGCATTCACCGACTCATCCGACGCGCTGGCCAGAGTGGTGCTGGCGCGGCCCAGCACCTCGACGCTCTGGCGCAGGGAATCGTTGAACGGCCCGGACTGGAAGCCGCGCAGGTGCACGCGCTGCTGCGCGATGGCGCGGCGCAGCCGGCGGGACTGGTCCTCATCCTCCGTGCTCAGGAAGCGCTGGATGCTGGCGCGCATCTCGCCCACGGCGGCGTGGTAGGACATCAGCCGCTGGCGCATCTCGTCCACCCGGCCCGGTTCGGTCAGGTCGAACTGCAGGCTGGCCTGCACCGCCTCGAAGCGCTGGTCGTACTCGCCCATCGCGGGGAACAGCACCTCGTCGCGCCGCTGCAGCAGCATGCGGCGCTGCTGGATCACCGCCTCCAGGGCCTTGGCATAGGCATCGATGCGCGGCAGCACGGCCTCGGCCTGGGCGCGGTCCTCGCCGGAGAGCATCGCCAGGCTCTCCTGCACCCGGCCGCGCAGCGCCTCGAGGGCAGCCTGGTTGCTGGCCCAGGCGGTGTCGAGCGCGGCGGCCGACTGCGCGTTCTCCGCCGTGCTGTTGGCGAGCGCCGCGCGCGCCGCCTCGGCGAGGGCGCTGCGCAGGGTGGTGTCCGCCGTGGAGGCCGTGTGCAGGTCGCTCACCCGCTCGTCGATCTCCGACAGGCCGAGATTGGTGCGCACCACCAGCACCGTCAGCAGGATCAGGGTGAGCGTGACCGAGAGGCCCAGCTTCATCCCCACAGACAAATTCTTCAGAAGGCGCATCGGGGCAGGGTCCTGGAGCAAGAAGACTGCCTATCTTCTCCTCAGGTCTTAACAGCCTGTTTCCCTGCCGGCCGGATGGTCGTCCGGCCGATCCGGCAAGCCCCCTTGCGAGGAGAGATTTTGTAAACCCTTCACCGCACCGCGGCGAAGGCGGCACGCAGGCCGAGCCCGCCGGCCAGAGCCTCCACATCGGCCGCCGCGGCGCTGCCGGGGTGGCGTGTCAGCAGCGGGGTCTGCCGGCGGATGGCATCGCGCACCTTCTCGTCGCGCCGCACCACGCCGGCCAGCGGCACCTGCCGGCGCAGGAAGGTGACGCAGGCGCGCTGCAGGGTGGCGGCGGTGCGGCGGCCGCGCGCCGCGTCCATCGCCTGGTTCACCACGATGCGCGCCTCGGCACCAGGCCGGTCCTGGCCGTGCAGCTTCAGCACGGCATAGGCGTCGGTCAGGCTGGTTGGCTCGTCGGTGGCCACCACCAGCAGCAGGTCGGCGCTGGCGGCGAGGCGGCGCGTCGGCGGCGCAAGCCCCGCGCCGAGGTCGAGCAGCACCACGTCCCAGAAGGTGGCGCCGTCGCGCAGCAGGGCGGCGACGCGCTCCACCGTCGCAGCCTCCATCGCCGCCAGCGCGCCGCTGCCGGAGCGGCCGGCCAGCACGTCGAAGCCGCCCGCCGGGTGGCGCAGCACCGCCTGGCGCAGGCTGAGCCGGCCGGTCAGCAGCCCGTGCAGGTCCCGCTCCGGCTGCAGGCCGAGCTGCACATCGACATTGGCGAGGCCGAGATCGGCGTCCACCAGCAGAACCTGCAGGCCGCGCCGGGCCAGCGCCTGGGCCAGGGTGATGGAAAGCCAGGTCTTGCCCACGCCGCCCTTGCCGGAGGCGACGGCGACGATGCGGCCCGGCGGCAGCAAGGGCTCCGGCAACAGCGGCTCGGGCAGCAGCGGCTCCGGGGAGAAGGCCGCGCGGGGTTCGATCATCATGCGAAGTCTCCGGCCGGAAGCGTGGCAGGGGCACGGAACAGGGCGTTGCGCGCCGCCGTCGCGGCGGGCTGATGGGCGGCCGTGGAGCCGGGCGGGCCGGCATGGGTGCGGCGGCGCAGGCGCTCCGCCATCCAGGCGGGCGAGAGCGGCAGCAGCCCGTCGGCCAGGCGGTTGCCGGCGCCGGCCTCGGCGATGACCAGGCTGGCGGCGGCGGCGGCGGAGAGCAGCCCCCCCATCCGCCGCGTGGCGTCCAGCCGCGTCGGGATCATGTGGGTGGCGCCGAGGGCGCGGAAGGCACGGGCCAGGTCGGCCGCCTCGGCGCTGTCCAGCCCGGCGGGCAGCACCAGCGCGACATGGGCGCGGGTGGCCTGGATCAGCGCCAGCAGGGCGCGCGCCTGCTCGGGGTCGAACGGGTCCGTGCCGGGGGTGTCGATCAGCACGCCGCCGGGCGGGCGCAGCGCCACGGCCTGCAGCGCGGCGGCCGGGCTGGCGGCGTGGCTGAGCGGCGCGCGCAGCAGGGCGGCGACGCCGACGAGCTGCGCCGCCGCGCCGGGGCGCTGCTGGTCGGTGTCGACGATCAACGGCGGCGTGGCGCCGGAGAGCACCTGGCGCGCCGCCAGCTTCACCGTGGTCAGCGTCTTGCCGGCGCCGGGGGGGCCGGCCAGCAGCAGCGGGCGCTCCTCCGGCGGCGGCAGCCGGCCGAAGCGCAGCGTGGCGGCCAGCATGGCCTCCAGCGGGCCGGACAGCAGCCGGTCGCGCAGCGCCCCGGGCACGCCATGGAAGGCCAGCGCGGCCGCAGCCTCCTCCGCCGCCCCGCCCCGCAGGGGGGGGCCGGCCGTGGAAAGGGCGGGCAGCGGCAGGGCGAAGCTTTCCGGGAGCGGCGCCTGCGCGGGGGAAAAGGCGGGCATCAGCGGCTCCTCCAGAAATTCCTTGGGCAGCGGTTCCTCGGGCGGCCCGTCGGGCGGCTCCGGCTCCACCCCGCCGGTAACCTCATAGCCCTCGCCGACGCGGCGGGAAGCGAGCAGCACCGCCTCCGGCCCCAGCTCGGCGGCGAGCAGGCGCATGGCATCGGCCATGCTGCGGGCGCGGACGACGCGGATGCGCATGCCGCCGCGCCTCAGACGCTGCCGAGCACGCGGATGCGCGCGCGGGGGTGGATCTCGGCCTGGGCCAGCACCGGCGTGGCGGGGCGGAAGCGCTCCACCACCGCGCGCAGATGCGGCCGCAGCGCGCCGGAACAGACCAGCGCCGGCATCTCGCCGCCCGCCGCCGCCTGGTCCAACGCCTGGCGCAGCCGCTGGATGAAGTCGGAGAGCTGCGCGGGCGGCATGGCGAGCTGGCGGTCCTCGGCGGGGCCGACCAGCGCCTCGGCGAAGGCGGCCTCCCAGGAGGCGCCGAGGGTGAGCAGCGGCACGTCGCCGCGCGGGCCGCGCAGCGCGTCGGTGATCTGCCGCGCCAGCCGGGCGCGGACGATGGCGGTGATGCCGGGGATGCTCCGCCCGCCGCCCGAGGTGGCCTCCTGGATGCCCTCCAGGATGGTCGGCAGGTCGCGGATCGAGACGCGCTCGGCGAGCAGGGATTGCAGCACGCGCTGCACGGTGCCGATGCTGGCCTGCGCCGGGATCAGGTCGCCCACCAGCCGGCGCTGCTCCTCGGGCAGGCCGTCCAGCAGGCGGCGGGTCTCGGAATGGGAGAGCAGCTCGGCCATGTTCTCGCGCACCACCTCGGTCAGGTGGGTGGCCAGCACGCCGGCGGCGTCCACCACCGTGGCGCCGCGCGCCAGGGCGAGGTCGCGCCGGCTCTCCTCGATCCACAGCGCCGGCAGGCCGAAGGCCGGCTCCGCGCAGCGCTCGCCCGGCAGGTCGCGCAGCGCCTCGCCCGGGTCGATCGCCAGCACCAGGGGCGGGCGCAGCTCGCCGCGCGCCGCCTCCACATCCTTCACGCGCATGACGTAGGTGTTGGCGCCGAGCTGCATGTTGTCCTGCACCCGCACACTCGGCAGCACGAAGCCCATCTCCTGCGCGATGCTGCGGCGGAGCGCCCGGATCTGCTCTGTCAGCCGCGGCGCGTCGCCCGAGGCGAGGGACAGCAGGCCGTAGCCGATCTCGAGCTTCAGGGCATCGAGCCGCAGCGCCTCGGCCACGGGTGCGTCGGCGGCGGCGGCGCCATCGGGCGTGGCGGCCTCGGGCGGCGGCGCCGCGGCGGCGGCGCGCTCCGCCTGGCGGCGCGACCAGGCGGCGGCGCCGGCCGCGCCGGCCAGCGCCAGGAAGGGCAGCGCCGGCATGCCCGGCAGCAGCGCCATCACGCCCGCCGCGCCGGCGGCGATGCCGAGCGGCTTGGCGCCGCTGCCGAGCTGCCCGGCGATGAGCTGGTCCGCCCGCCCCTCCGAGGCGCCCTTGGTGACGACGATGCCGGCGGCGACCGAGGTGAGCAGCGAGGGGATCTGCGAGACCAGCCCGTCGCCCACGGTGAGGGTGAAGAAGGTCTCCGCCGCGTCGCCGAAGCCCATGCCGTGGCGGCCAACGCCGATGGCGAGCCCGCCCAGCAGGTTGACGAAGGTGACGATGAGGCCGGCCACGGCATCGCCGCGCACGAACTTCGCCGCGCCGTCCATGGCGCCGAAGAAGGCGCTCTCCTCCTCCAGCTCGCGGCGGCGCAGCCGCGCCTGGGTCTCGTCGATGGTGCCGGCGGAGAGATCGGCGTCGATCGCCATCTGCTTGCCCGGCATGGCGTCCAGGCTGAAGCGCGCCGAGACCTCGGCGATGCGCCCCGAGCCCTTGGTGACCACCATGAAGTTGACGACGAGCAGGATGGCGAAGACGACGAAGCCGATCAGCACGTCGCCGCCCATCAGGAAGCTGCCGAAGGCGGCGATGACGCCGCCCGCCGATTGCGGCCCCTCATGCCCGTGCGTCAGCACCATGCGGGTGGTGGCGATGTTCAGCGCCAGCCGCAGCAGGGTGGTGAGCAGCAGGATGGTGGGGAAGCTGGTGAAATCCAGCGGCCGGCGCAGCATCAGCGCCACCACCAGCACCAGCACGGAGGCGGTGACGGAAACGGCCAGGCTGAAATCCAGCAGCATCACCGGCAGCGGCACCAGCATGATGCCGACCAGGGCGACGACGCCGACGGCCAGCGCGATGTCGCTGCCCGGATTCAGCCGGTTGAGGCTGGCGGAAAGGGTGAAGCCGGCGGCCATGGCGGCTTACCGCGCCGCCATGGCGTAGCCGGCCGCCGCCGTCACCGGCAGGCCCATGCCACGGTAGTCCTGCAGCTTGTTGCGCAGGGCGCGGATGGAGATGCCGAGCACCTCCGCCGCGCGGGTGCGGTTGCCGAGGCAGTGGGCGAGGGTGCGCAGGATCAGCTCGCGCTCCACCTCCTCCATGCTGCGGCCGACCAGCGCGGCGATGCCATCCGCCGCCGCGTCCGGCGCGAGGCCGGGCGCGGCGGGGACGGTGATCTGGGGCAGGGGCGGCGGCGGCGCGGCGGGCGCCGGCGTGGCGCCGCCCAGCTCGATCGCCTCGGCGCCGATCTCGGTGCCGCAGGCCATCAGCACGGCGCGGTGCAGGGCGTTCTCCAGCTCCCGCACGTTGCCCGGCCAGGCATGCGCCAGCAGAGCGGCGCGGGCGGCGGCGGAGAGCGGGCGTGGCGGCAGCCCGTTCACCGCCGCGAAGCGGGCGGCGAAGCACTCGGCGAGCGGCAGGATGTCGCCCGGCCGCTCGCGCAGCGGCGGCAGGCGCAGCCGCACCACGTCGAGCCGGAAGTACAGGTCCTCGCGGAAGCGCCCGGCGCGCACCTCGGCCATCAGGTCGCGGTTGGTGGCGGCGAGGATGCGGACATCGACCCGCACGGGGCGCGTGCCGCCAAGCCGGTCGATCTCCCGCTCCTGGATGGCGCGCAGCAGCTTGGCCTGCAGCCGCAGGTCCATCTCGCCGATCTCGTCGAGCAGCAGCGTGCCGCCGGCGGCCTGCTCGAACTTGCCCTTGCGCGCGGCGACGGCGCCGGTGAAGGCGCCCTTCTCGTGGCCGAACAGCTCGCTCTCCAGCAGCGTCTCCGGCAGGGCGGCGCAGTTGAGCGCGACGAAGGGGCCGGCCGCGCGGCGCGAGCCCGCATGGATGCGCCGCGCCACCAGCTCCTTGCCGGTGCCGCTCTCGCCGGTGACGAGCACCGAGGCCTCGGCCCGCGCCACCTGGTCGGCGCGCGCCAGCACGGCCAGCATGGCGGGGTCGCGCGCCACCATGGATTGCCGCTCATCCGCCTCGCCGGCGGCGGCCTGCAGCATGGTGGCGATCAGCTCCGCATCCGGCGGCAGCGGCAGGAAGTCCCGCGCCCCCTCGCGGATGGCGCGCAGCGCGGCGGGCGCCTCGGATTCCGGGCCGCAGGCGATGAGCGGGCAGAGGATGCGCTCGGCCAGCATGGCGCGGATCAGCCAGCCGGCATCGTGCACCACCTCGCACAGCACCACGTCGGCGCCCTCCTGGCGCAGCCGGGCGAGCGCCGCCACCACGCCGGAGGCCTGCGCGACCGTGGCGCCGCGCGCCTGCGCCATGCGCGCCGCCTGGCCGAGCGGCCCTTCCAGCGCGCCCACGATCAGCACCCGCGGCATGGCGTCACGTCACCCGGTCGGTCTTGACGATCTCGGTCATGGTGACGCCGAGCCGGTTCTCGCCCACCATCACCACCTCCCCGCGCGCGACGAGGCGGTTGTTGACGTAGATGTCCACCGCCTCGCCCAGCTTGCGGTCCAGCTCCACCACCGCGCCGCGGCCGAGCTTGAGCAGCTGGCTCACCTGCATGGTGGCGCGGCCGAGAACGGCCGAGACCTGCACGGGAATGTCGTAGATGGCGCCGAGCCCCTCGGCGCCGGGCATGGCCGGGCGGGCGGCGTCGGGCTCGAGCTCCTCGAGCGGGGGCAGGGCGGCGTAGGTGGGGTCGGGCATCTTGCCTCTCTCGCGGTCTCAGCGTGTCTCGGGATTCGGCTCGGCAGGGGCGTCGAGCCCGAAGCCGGCCAGCAGCGCGGCCACCGCCGCGCGGGCCGTGGCGGCGCGGCGCTCGGCCAGGCCGTCGCGCCAGCGCAGCACCGCATCGCCCGGCTCCAGGGCGGGGTCCGCCACCACCCGGCAGGCGGGCAGCGTGGCGCAACGGGCGGCCGCCGCCTCGGACAGGGCGGGGGCGACATGCAGGGCCAGCTCCGGCTCGCCGTCCAGGGCGGGCAGCAGCCGGGCCAGGAAACCCTCCAGCTCCGCCCCGGCATGGCGCGCCGCCAGGGCGGGAAGGGCAGCCTGCAAGGCGCCCAGCACCAGCGCGCCGACCGACCGCGCCGCCTCCTCCGCCAGGGCGCGGGCGGCGGGAGCGGCCTCGGCCAGCTGCGCGGCGGCGAGGCGCAGCGTGTCCAGCAGCGCCGCCTCCTGGCTGGCGGCGGCGGCGGCGCGGCCGGCGGCCTCGCCCTCGGCGAAGCCGGCGACGCGTTCGGCGGCGAGCAGGCCGGGCAGCGGGTCCGGCGCCGGCGGGGCGGGGACGGGCGGCTGGGGTGGCGGCTGCGGGCGCGGCAGCAACTCCTCGGCGGCGAAGTCGTAAGGCGCGCCGGGGCGGGCCAGCGGGCGCGCCGGGGCGGCCGGCGCGGCGTGGCGCAGCAGCAGGGCGTGGTGGCGCAGCGGCGCCTCGCCCGACACGGCGGCGCTCAATACACCATCTCCTCGGCCTCGCCCTCGGCCAGGCGCAGCTCGCCCTGCTGGGCCAGCTCCTTGGCCAGCGCCACCATGGCCATCTGCGCCTCCTCCACGTCGCGCAGCCGCGTGGGGCCGAGGCTCGCGATGTCGTCGCGCAGCATGCGGCCGGCGCGCTCCGACATGGCCTTGAAGAACTGCTCGCGCAGCGTCTCGGAGGCGCCCTTGAGCGCGATCACCAGCCGGTCCTTCTCCACCGCGCGCAGCAGCACGGCGATGCCGGCGGCATCGAGCCGCCGCAGATCCTCGAAGGTGAACATCAGCGAGCGGATGCGCGAGGCGGAATCGGCCGCGCGCTCCTCCAGCCCGGCCATGATGCGGCCCTCGGCGGCGCGGTCGAGGTTGTTCATGATCTCGGCCAGCAGCTCGTGCGAATCCCGCCGCGCGGAGCGGGCGAGGTTCGACATGAACTCGGCCTTCAGCGTGCGCTCCACGCCCTCCAGCGCCTCGGCCTGCGGGCTCTCCATGCGCAGCATGCGCATGACCACCTCCATGGCGAAGCCCTCGGGCAGCAGCGCCAGCACGCGCGCGGCGTGGTCGGGCCGCACCTTGGTCAGCACCACGGCGACGGTCTGCGGGTATTCGTTCTTCAGGTAGTTGGCGAGCACCGCCTCGTTCACGTTGCCCAGCTTGTCCCACATGGTGCGGCCGGCGGGGCCGCGCAGCTCTTCCATGATCTGCGTCACGCGGTCGCGCGGCAGGCCGCGCAGCAGCATCCGCTCGGTGGTCTCCCAGCTGCCGATCAGCGAGCCGGCCTGGCCGATCTGCTCGGCGAAGTCGCGGCACAGCGCCTCCACCGTCTCGGCCGAGACGGTGCCGAGCTGCGCCATGGCGGCGGAGACGTCGCGCACCTCGTCCTCATGCATGCGCGCGAGCAGGCGGCCGGCGCGGTCCTCGCCCAGCGCCAGCATCAGCGTCGCCGCCTTCTGCGGGCCGGTCAGGCCCAGGGTGTTGAACGCGCGGGTCAGGCTCACGGCTTGGCCTCCTGCGGGGTGAGCCAGCGGCGCAGCACCGCCAGCGTCTCATCGGGGTTGCGGTCCACGAGCTCGGCCAGGTTGTTCAGGCTGGAGACGCGGATCTGCCCCTGCACCATGGCCAGGTCCATCATCGGCTGGTCCGTCTCGATGGCGGGGGCGCCGCCCTCCGGCGCGGGCAGGCCGGGCGTGGCGCCCGTGCCGTCGGGCAGGGCGGGCGCCGCGGGCGGCGGCGCCATGCCGGCGATCAGCCGCTTCACCACCGGCCGCCCCAGCAGCAGCCCCACCAGCACCACCAGCGCCAGCAGGCCGCTCTCCACCAGCCGCACCGTCAGCGCGGGCGTCAGCGAGGCGAAGCCGAGGAAGCCGGACGGCGCCTCGCCCTCGGCGCCCTGGCCGGGGTCGGCGAAGCGCAGGGACACCACTTCCAGCCGGTCGCCGCGCGCCTCGTTGAAGCCGATGGCGCCGCGCACCAGCGCGCTGATCCGCGCCAGCTCCTCCGCCGTGCGCTCGCGGAAGCGGGGTGCGCCGCCCGGCTCCTCGGCCGGCTCCCACACCCCGTCGACCAGCACGGCGACGGAGAGGCGGCGCAGCATCGGCTGCTCGCGCAGCGTGCTGCGCGTGGTGCGGCCGATCTCGTAGTTGATGGTCTCCTCCTGCCGCTGCTCCTGCGTCTGCGGCCCGCCCTGGGGCGGCGCCGGCGCGCCGGGCAGCTGGTTGGCGACGGTGACGTTCTGCGGCTCGCCGCTGCGGTTGCTCTCGGTGGTGGAGCTCTGGCTGCGCGGCACCTGGTTGTCCGGGTCGAAGCGCTCCTCGGTCACCTGCACGCGGTCGAGGTCCATCTCCAGCGTCGCCTCGGCGCGCACGCGGCCGGGGCCGAGGGTGCGCTCCAGCATCTCCTCGATGCCGCGCGCCATGCGCATCTCCTGCGCGCGGCGCAGCTCCTCGCGCGATTGCGCCAGCGCGCCGCCCGCCTCGCCGCCCTGCCCGCGCGAGAGCAGCTCGCCGCGCCCGTCCACCACCGCCACGTTCTGCGGCTTCAGCCCCGGCACGGCGGAGGCGACCAGCTGCAGCACCGCCTGCACGCCCTCGCGGTCCAGCCGCTGGGCGCCGCGCATCTGCAGCACCACGCTGGCCTGCGCCTCGCTGCGCTCGCGCGAGAAGGGCTCGCGCCGCGGCAGGGCCAGGTGCACGCGCGCCGCGGCCACGCCCTCCAGCGCGCGGATGCTGCGGGCGATCTCGCCCTCCATCGCGCGCAGGCGGTTGACGTCCTGCTGGAAGGGGGTGGTGGTCAGCCCGCCCTGGCGGTCGAAGATCTCGTAGCCGATGCTGCCGCCGCTCGGCAGGCCGTCCCGCGCCAGCATCAGCCGCAGCCGCGGCACCTGCTCCTCGGGCGCCAGGATCTCGGTGCCGTTGCGGCCGATGCGGTGCGGCACGCGGGCGCGCTCCAGCGCCGCCACCACCTGCGCCGCGTCGCGCGGGTCGAGCTCGGCATAGAGCAGGGCCATGGGCGGGGTGGTGGTGCGCAGCACCATGTAGCCCAGCACGCCGAGCGTCAGCGCCGCCGAGAGGCCGAGCATGGCCAGCCGCGCCGGGCCAAGCGCGCGCAGCGAGGCAAGCAGGCGTTGCAGGCCCGCGTTCATGCGGCGCACCGCGCATCACGGCCCGCCGGCAGCCCCGGCCGTGCCGTGGCCGCCCGCCCGGCTTCCGCCGGTCCTGCCATCGCCCGTTTTGGGCCGCCTGGTCGACGCATACGCCATGCTCTCCGCGCGCAGGGTTCTTCCCCGCGCCGCGAAACTTTCGCAGGGGCGTTGCCTGAATATTAACGGCGATGCGGCGCGGCGCGGTTTGCGCCGGCGGTGTGGCTTTCCGGTGCGTTACAGGCCGCGCAGCGCCTCCAGCCCGACGGTGAGGGCGCCAAGGCCGAGCTTCGGCCCTGCGCCGCTGCGGGTGATGCTGTCCACCTGGTCGGTCACGGTCACGTCCAGCGTGCTGCTGGCGACGCCGCGCGCATCGGTGCCGGCGACGGACAGCTTGTAGGCGCCGTCGGCGAGCAGGGCGCCGCGTGAATCTCGGCCGTCCCAGCGCCAGGCGGTGGCCGCCTCGCCCAGCGGCACGGCGGCCTGGCGCAGCACGGTGCCGGCGGCATCGGTGATGGTGACGAGCGCGCCGCTGGCGCCGCCGGCCTCCTTCAGCGCCGGCAGGTTCAGCTTCTGCGCAGTGCCATCCTGCAGCCCCACCGAATCGGTGGCCACCGTGATCTCCTGCCCCATCAGCGGCGCGGCGGTGAGCATGGCGGCGGCGTTCTGCAGCTCCAGCAGCGCCTCCATGTTGCGGTTGGTGGCGATCTGCTGCTCCACCGCGGCGAATTGCGAGAGCTGGGTGGTGAACTGGGTGGGATCGAGGGGCTGCAGCGGGTCCTGGTTCTGCAACTGCGTCGTCAGCAACATCAGGAAGCTCTGCATATCCCCCGCCAGGCTGGTGGCGGCGTTGCCGCTGGCGGTGCCGCGCGCCGCGGTGGTGGCGGTGGTGATGGCGGCGCTGTCGGTGATGGCCATGGCGGGGCGCTCCGTCTTGGGGGCAGGAATCAGAGGGCGAGGTCGATCTGGCCGCTGCCGCCGGCGCGCGGGGCGCCGGCGGCAGCGGCCAGGAGGGCGGAGGCCGGGCCCGCGCCGCGGCGGCGGCGGGCCATGGCGTGGGGCGGGCCTTCGCCCTCCCCGGGCGAGCCGTCCTCCTGGCGTGGCGCGCCATTCCACAGTCCGAACTGCAGCGTCGCGCCCTGCTCGGCCGCCAGCCCGGCCTGCTGCAACACGGCCTGAATGGCGGGCGCGTCCTGCATCAGCTGCAGCAGGGTCTCCGGCCGCTCGGCGGCGAAATGCAGCGAGGCGGGTGTGTCCACACCCTTTTCCAGCGTGATCTCGATGCGCCCCAGCGCCTCCGGCTGCAGCGCCACGACGATGCGGGCCGGCGCGGTGGCCGTGGCCGGGCGGGTGGCGAGGGCAAGCAGCCCCTGCTCGACCTGCCGTACCGGCGGCGGCGCGGCGTGGACGGGCGGGGCGTGGACGGGCGGGGCGGCCGCGGGCGAGGCCACCGGCAGCGGCGCGGGCAGGGGAGCGGATGCGGGACCGGGCGCCGGACCGGACGGCGCGGCGTGCGGGGTTTCCGGAGCGGCGGCCATGGGCGCGGCCCCCGCCGCATCAGAAGAGGGAAGCGCTGCCGCGCCATCCTCCGCCGCGGAGGCCGCCATGCCCGCCATGTCCTGGGGGAAAGGGGGCGCTGCCACAGCAGGCTCCGCCGCGCCCTCCGCCGGGCCGGGCGACGGTAAGGAGGCCTGCGGGGCGGGCGGCAGGGCGGTGCCGGCGCGGCCACGCGGCTGGCCGAGGCCGGGTTCGGCCTGGCCGGCGTCCTGCGCCAGCGGGGCCGGCGGCGGCGGGACCGGCAGCGCGGCCGGAAGCGGAAGCCAGGCGGCGACGACGGGCGCCGCGCCGGGCGCGGGGGCCGGCGGTTCCTGCGGCGGGGCATCCTCCGACAGCGGCAAGCCGTTCCGGCCGGGGGCGGCGCCGTTCGGGCCGGCGGGCGCCGTGCCGGCGGCCGGCGCCTCGCCCAGCGCCGCGAACAACGCCGCGAATGCTCCCTCGGCCCCGGCCGCGTTGGCGCCGGAGGGGCAGGAGGGCGGCGTCGGAAGCGCGGCGATGGCGGGCATCATGGGTGTGGGCCTGGAAGGATCTCGAAGCCTCCCCAGCAAAAGCGGGGCCAGAGCGCGGCCCGCGCCGCCAGGCCCCCGGACCCTGCCACATGGCGCCGCCACCCGGCAGAAACTGCCGGCCGCCCGGCAATCCCTGCCACCCGGACCCGGCACGGCGGCGCATCCGGCCCGCCGGCAGGCTGGCATGGCGGTTGCAACCGCCTTGCCTCATCCGGGCCGCGGCATTGCCGCACAGGCCCCTGGCCCGCTGCAAGGAACCCCGCGGATGTCGCTGTTCGGCTCCATGACCACCGCCATCTCCGGCATGAACGCGCAGGCGCGCGCGCTCGGCCACATCTCGGACAATGTCGCCAACAGCCAGACCATCGGCTTCAAGCGCACCGACACCAGCTTCGCCAACCTGCTGACGCAATCGAACGAGCGGACCCACGCGCCGAGCGCGGTGGTGGCCACGCCGAGCGCCACGGTCTCGCTGCAGGGCTCGGTGGAGACGGTGGAGAACCCGCTCTCCCTGGCGCTTTCCGGCAATGGGCTGTTCAGCGTGGCGCAGGCCGCCGGCCGCAATGCCGACGGCTCTCTGACCTTCGACACCCAGCCGCTCTTCACCCGCGCCGGCGACTTCCGCAAGGACAGCTCGGGCTACCTGGTCAATGGCAGCGGCTATGCGCTGCAGGGCTGGGCCGCCAACGCGGCGGGCGAGGCGCAGCAGGGCGTGCTGGCGCCGGTCCGCATCAGCGATGCGCCGCTGCCGGCCACCGCGACGCGCACCGTGACCCTGAACGCCAGCCTGCCGAAGGGCGCCGCCGCCCCCATCCAGAGCCAGGTGCAGATCTACAACGCGGCCGGCGAGCAGCAGACGGTGAACCTGACCTGGACGCGCACCGCCGACAATGCATGGAATGTCGCGGGAACGACGGCGGAGGGCGCGGCGCTCGGCGAGGCGAACCTCGCCTTCGACGCGAACACCGGCGCGCTCACCAACAATCCACCGCAGGCGGTGCTGGGCGCCGGGGACGCGGCGCTCACCCTGAACCTCGCCAACCTCGCCCAGGGGCCCGTCGCCGCCTACGAGCAGCGCAGCGTCACCGTCGACGGCAGCCGCGCCGGCGCCTTCCGCTCCGCCTCCATCCGCGACAATGGCGATGTCGTCGTCAGCTACGACAACGGACAGAGCCGTACCGTGGCCAAGGTGCCCGTCGTCACCTTCACCAATCCGGACGCGCTGCAGCGGATGGACGGCCAGGCCTTCGGCATGACCGCGGAGGCGGGCACCATGCAGGTGCAGGCGGCCGGCACCCAGGGCGCCGGCACCCTCTCCAGCAGCGCGGTGGAGCGCTCCAACGTCGATATCGCGGCCGAGTTCTCGAAGCTCGTCGTGGCGCAGCGCGCCTACACCGCCAACACCCGCGTCGTCACCACCAGCGACGAGATGCTGAACGAGACGATCAACATGCGCCGCTGAGGCGGCGCGAGGCGCGCAGCCAGAGCCGCCGAGGCGGCGGCGGCCCGCTCAGGCGGCCGCCGCCGCCTCGTTCAGGGTGGTCTCCAGCGACTGGAAGCTCGGCATCAGGTCGGAAGGCACGGTCTTGCGGCCGACCTCCACCGCCACCTGCGGCGCGTTGCCGTGCAGGTGGGCGACGAGCACGGCGCGCACCACCTCCAGGTACTTCGCCTCCTCCATCACCACCGCCTTCAGCTTGCTCGCCAGCGGCCCCACCAGCCCGTAGGCCAGCAGCACGCCGAGGAAGGTGCCCACCAGCGCGCCGCCGATCATGGCGCCCAGCACCGCCGGCGGCTGGTCGATGCTGCCCATCGTCTTGATGACGCCGAGCACGGCGGCGACGATGCCGAGCGCCGGCAGCGCATCCGCCACGCTCTGCAGGGCGTGGGCGGCGTGCAGCTCCTCCTCGCGGATCTTGCGCAGCTCGCGCTGCATCACGTCCTCGATCTGGTGCGGGTCGTCGGCGTTCATGCCGATCATGCGCAGATAGTCGCAGATCAGCGCGGTGGCATGGCGGTCGGCCAGGATACGCGGAAAGGCGGTGAAGATGCTGCTCTCCTCCGGCTTCTCGATATGCGGCTCCAGCCCCACGGCGCCCCGCGTCTGCGCCACGCGCAGCAGGCGGTGCAGCAGCGTGCACAGGTCGAGATAATCCTGCCGCCCATAGCGCGCGCCCTTGAGCGCCTTCGCCAGCCCGCCCAGCGTGTGCTTCACATGCGCCATGGAGTTGGACATCAGGAAGCTGCCCACGGCGGCGCCGCCGATGATGAGCATCTCGAAGGGCAGGGCGTGCAGGATCGGGCCGAGCTTGCCGCCCGCCGCCAGGTAGCCGCCGAACACGCAGGCGAGCACGACGCCGAAGCCGGCGAGCAGGATCATCGGGAAGCTCCGGGGTCGGCGGGGCGTGGTGTCTCGGGCAGCGCCACCAGGATGGAGGCGCGGCGGTTGGCGGCATCCTCCGGGCGCTCGGGGCGCAGCAGCTCCCGGTCGGCGCGGCCGGTGACGGCGCGGATGCGCTCCTCGGCCACGCCCGCCTCCACCAGCAGGCGGCGCGTGGCGCCGGCGCGCTCGGCCGAGAGGTCCCAGTTGGAGCGGTCGGCATTGCCGCGGAAGGGCGTGGCGTCGGTATGGCCGCTGATGTCGACAGGATTCGGCAGGCGCGCGACGACGGCGGCGACGCGCATCAGCAGCGCGCGGCCACGGGCATTGGGCGCCGCCTGGCCGGCGGCGAAGACCGGCTGGCCCTCGGCGTCGACGAGCTGGATGCGCAGCCCCTCGCGCACCTGCTCCAGCATCAGCTGCGCCGCCAGCTCGGCAAGTTGCGGATCGTCGGCCACGCTGCGGCGGATCTCGGCCGCGGCGCGGTCCAGCGCCTCGCGCTCCAGCGCCTCGCGTTCCGGGCCGTGCGTGGCGGCGCCGGGCGGCGGCGCGGCCTGCGCCTCCTGCTCCGCCGTGGCGACAACCCGCCGCGCCATCGCCATCTCCGGCGCCGGGCGGCGCAGCGGGTAGGCCGAACGGGCGGCTTCGGGAGGCAGCGTGTCCTCCTCGTCCTGCTCGGTCATCTCCGCCGGCAGGGGCATGGCCGGCAGCGCCATCTGCACGCCGCCCGAGGGTGGCGTCTCCCCGGCCAGCGTGCGGTCGCTGTTCATGGTGCGGCCGCCGAAGGGCTCGCCGGAGCCGGACGCCGCGCGGCCGAGGATGTTGGTGGGCGCGAAATAGTCGGCCAGGCCGCGCCGCTGCGCGTCGGTCGTGGCGTTGATCAGCCACATCAGCAGGAAGAACGCCATCATCGCCGTGACGAAGTCGGCATAGGCGATCTTCCAGGCGCCGCCATGGTGGGCGTGCTCCTCGCCCTCCTCCTCGCGGCGGATGACGATGGTGGGGGAGGGATCCCCTTTGCCAGGTCGCTTGGCCATTCACGAACTCCTGCCGCGCCCCCGTGGCGGGGGCGCGGGGAAGCGGTCTGTCAGGCCACGGCCGCGGCGAACGCCTCGGGCAGCAGATGGGCGCGGCGCTGGCGCGGCTGGCCGGCGAAGAAGCGCTGGCGGGCCTGGGCCACATCGGCCTCCGCCGGCTCGCGCAGCACATAGCCGCTGCCCCAGACGGTGCGCACGATCTCCGCCGCGCCGGCCGCGGCCAGCTTGCGCCGCAGCTTGCAGACGAAGACGTCGAGCACGCGCACATTCGGCCCTTCGTTCAGGCCATAGGCGCGGCTCATGAACTGCTCCTTGGTGAGCAGCATGCCGGGGCGCAGCATCAGCGTCTCCAGCACCTCGAACTCGCGCGCCGTCAGGCGCACATGCCGCCCATCGACCATGACATGGCGCTGCGCCTGGTCGAGGGTGACGTTGCCGCAGTTCAGCACGGCGGAGGCATGGCCCAGCACCCGGCGCTGGATGGCCTGCAGCCGCACCACCAGGAGCTGCGTGCTGACCGGCATGGTCAGCACGTCGTCGGCGCCGTGATTGAAGGCGGCCTGCTCCTCCTCGACGCGCAGCCTGCTGGCGAGGATGACGACCGGCACCCGCAGGCCGCGGCCCCGGATCTCCCGCAGCACGGCGATGGCCTCCGCCGCGTTGTCGTTGGCCTGCAACACGATCGCGTCATAGGGACCGCTGAACTGGGCGATGGAAGCAGTCTCGCAGAATGGCGTCGCCACGTCGCAGACATGACCCAGCCGGGTGAGGTCGCGGTGCAAACCCTGCGGGGAGGCGAGGAGAGAAGCGGCGAGGATAAGCATGCCAGTCCTTGCGATTTTCGCTGCGAACGGGAGGTCCGGGCCGAGGCTCCACAACCATTGAGCGAGCCTCACAATTTAGCGATCTATGACCTTTCAAAAATTTGCGCAAGCAGAGGTTGCAGGGGATCAAGCAACACAACGGCCATATGTGCTTTTTCGGCACTATCCATATGGTTGATAGAAATTGCACTCTAGGTTGTATTGCGCAGGATCTACTTCATGCGCCGGGAAGGCGCTTTGCCATCTCGATGCGCAGGCGCAGGGCCAGGGCGGGGCCGTCGGGCCCCAGGGCCGGCGTGCCCTCCAGCTCCCGCGCCAGCGCGGACAGCTCCGCCGGCGCGGGCACCTGATCACCTAGGCCCAGGGCGAGCAGCTGGAACCGGCGCAGCATGTCCGCCGCTTCCTCCAGCGCGGCCCCGGCCGGGCGCCTCCGGCGGGGCAGATCCTGCTCTTCCGCCTGGATTCCCAGCAGCGACAGAGCCCCTACCGCATTCGCCTCCCGCGGCCCGTCCGGGGCGGAAATCCGGTCTCCGCCCGGCATCCCGCCGCGCAGGCTGAAGGCTCCTCCAGGCCCGGCCGGGCGGCGCCGCGCTGCTGGACCCGTGGGACCCAGAGCGGAAGGAGGCAGGAAGGGCGGTACCAGGGACATGGGCGGGACAGACCGGTTGTGGCGGAGCTGGCCATGAAGTTGCGTGAATTTCTTAGCGATCTATGAATCCGGCCCTATGCAACCCAGGGTGGCGCCTTTTTCTGGCACAGACCTTGCTGTCGGAAGCGGCATGAGCCGCCATCTTTCCCTTTCTGGTTTTGTTCAAGTTGTCGTGTGGGTCCTGCTCCTGCTGCCCAGCGTGAGCATGGCGGCAACTGTAAGTTGTCGTGAGGCGATTGTGCAGGCGGAGCGGGATTACAACCTGCCGCCGCGCCTCCTCGCGGCCATCGCGCGCGTCGAGTCCGGGCGGAGAAATCCGGCGACGGGGCAGGTGGACCCCTATCCCTGGACCATCAACGCGGAAGGGCGCGGCAGCATGTTCCCCTCGCGCTCGGCAGGAATTGCCGCGGTGCAGGAATTGCAGGCCGGAGGCATGCGCTCGATCGACGTGGGCTGCATGCAGATCAACCTGCGCCACCACCCAAGGGCCTTCGCCAGCCTGGAGGAAGCCTTCGACCCCCTGGCCAATGCGCGCTACGCCGCACGCTTCCTGCGGGAACTGATGGACGCCAAGCAGGACTGGCACCGTGCCGCCGCGAGCTACCACTCGCAGAACCCGCAATTCGGCGAGCCCTACCTGGCGAAGGTGCTGGCCGCCTGGGAGGATGAGAAGCGCCTGCCGGATGCGGCGCCGGCCATGGGCCTCGCCCAGGCCGCGCCGCCGGCGGGGCAGGGCGCGGTGGGGGGCGGCTTCTTCCTGGGCGCGGGGGAGGGCACGGCGCGCGGCCTGGCCGCCTACCGGGCCGCGCCGGTGCCGGTGGCCGGGGCATCGCGCCGGGTCGTGCAGGCCGCCTCGGTGGTGGCCCCTCCGAAGGGGGCTCCTTCGGCCGCGGCGCCGCAGCCCGTGCCGCGGGCGCTGCCCTTCTTCTTCCTCGCCTCCAGCCCGGCGCCCGCCGCCAACTGAGGCGCGGCGCCCGGCCTCAGCGCAGGAAGTTGGCCAGGGACATCTCGCCCAGCATGGCCAGGCTCTTGTAGCTGGCCTGCAGCTGGGTCTGGATCGCCTGCATGCGCACGAAGGCCTCGGCAGGGTCCACCGATTCCAGCGCGCCCACCTGCAGCTCGAGCTGCCCCGCCACCTCGCGGTTCTGCGCCGCGACGCCTGCCAGGCGCTGCTCGGTGTTGCCCAGCGCGCCCGCCTCGCCATTCACCCCGTCGGCGGCGGCACGCAGGGTGCGCACGGTGCCCTGCAGCAGCGCCGCCACATCGGCTTCCGCCGGCGCGGCGTCGAGGTTGGCCAGCACGCTCAGCCCGTGCAGCAGGTCGCGCGCCCAGGAACCGGTGCTGTCCTCGCCGGGCCGGGCACCCGTGGCATTGCGGTTGGCGTAGAGCCCGAGCTCGATGCGCACCCCCTCGCCCAGCGTGACGCCCGGGCGCGGGTCGTCGATCTCGCCGCGCGCGGCGGCGCTGGCATGGGCGGAGAAAGGGGTGATGCCCGGCGCGTCGCTCGCGGCCAGGGCACGGGTCTCGGCCAGCACGGCGGCGGCGCCGTCCTGCCCCAGCCGGGCCATGGCCGCGCGGGTGCCGGCATAGAGCCCGGTCTGCTGGATCTCGCCGGGGCTGACGATGGGGCTGCCCGTGGGGTCGCTGCCGCCGAACAGCGCCTCGCCCTGGTAGCGCTCGCCGAGCAGCCCGGCCACCTCGGCCAGGGCGGCGCGGGCATTCTGCGCCACCATGGCGCGGTCCGGCCCCAGCGTGCCGAGCGCGCTGCCGGCCGCCTCGGCCATGCCGTTGGCGATCTCGGAGAAGCGGCCGAGCACGGTCTGCGTATAGGCCAGCTTCGCGCCGGCGGTCTCGGCGCTGGTGGCCAGCGTCTCGCGGCGCGACCATTCGGCGCGCAGGTCGACCGAGCGGCGCGCATCGGCGCCCAGCCCGGCATAGCTGTCGGCCCGCTGGCCGGAGGCGGCCTGGCGCGTCGCCTCGTCGAAGCGCGCGCGCAACTGCGCCGCCGCCAGCATCGTGCTGTCCAGGCTCCGGAAGCCGCTGATCGCCATGGGCCGCGCCCCTCCTTACCGCACCGTCGCCAGCAGCGCGTCCCACATGCTCTGCACGACGGACATCACCCGTGCATTGGCGGCATAGGCGTTCTGCAGCTGCACCATCGCCGCCATCTCGGCATCGACATCGACACCCTCGCGCGCCTGCACCATGGCGTCGAACTGCGCCCGCACGGCGCCGGACTGCGCGGCGGCGGCCGAGGCGGCATCGGCCTCGGCGCTCTGCCGCCCCAGGGTGGCGGCGGCGTAGTCGCCGATCCGCTGCGCGCCGCCGGTGCCGGTGGCCAGCGTGCCGCCCGGGCCGAGATTGTTGCCGGCGATCGCCGCATGCGGCATGCCGGCGGCCGATTCGAGACCGAAGGCGTAATCGCCCACACGGTTGAGCAAGGCAGTGTAGCCGCTCGGCCCGCCCGCCGGGTTGGGCGGGAACCCGCCCGAATCGGGCGTGCCGTCGCGCAGCAGCGCCGGGTTTGCGGCGATGGCCGGGTTGACCGCCATCCGCCCGGCGAAGCCGGCGATGGCCGGGCCGGCGCCCGCGGCAGTCGGGTCTGGGGGAGCGCCGCCGCCGGGCTCGGTGAACAGGCGCAGCCCCTGCTCCTCCAGACGGTGCGCCAGGGTGGCGGCGGTCATGTCCAGCTCGGCCTGCATGCGCGGCAGCGTCTCGTCGCGCAGGGTGAAGCCCTCGCCGATGCGGCCGCCGAGCGCCGCGCCATCGGCCAGGTTCATGCCGTTCAGCGTCAGCCCGGGCAGGGTGCCGGCCGGGGCGCCGTGGTAGCTGCCGGCCGTCACCGTGGCATCGGCCAGGGCGAAGGGGCTGGCCTTGGGGTCCAGCGGCAGGGTGTGGCCGCCCGGCAGCATCAGGGTGACACCGCCATTCTCCGCCGCCAGCGGCGTCACGCCGACCAGGGTGGAGAGGCTGGCCACGGCGGCGTCGCGCTGGTCCTGCAGGGCGGCGGCGCCGCGCCCGGCGGCGGTCTCGTTGCGCACCAGGATGTCGAGCCGCGCGATGTCCTGCAGCAGGGTGTTGGCGCTGCCGACATCGGCGCGCAGGCCGTCCTGCACGCCCTGGCGGGCGCGGTCCAGGGCGCCGCCAAGCGCGTTCATCCGCCCGGCCAGCACGCGCGCCGACTCCAGCGTGGCGGATTGCGCGGTGCTGTCGGCCGGGCTGGCGGCGAGGCTGGCGAAGCTGTCGCGCAGCGCGCCGATCAGCCCGGCCGGGCTGGTGCCGTCCGCCGGATCGCCCAGCAGGCGGGAGAGGGCGCCGAGCGTGTCGCTGCGCAGGCCGGCGGCGGCTTCCTCGGCGGCGGCGCGGCGCGCCTCCAGCCGCAGCGCCGGGTCGATGTCCCGCCGCGGGTCGAGCGCCCGCACCCCGCCGGTGAGGAGGGATTGCCCCTCCACCTGCTTGCGGGTGTAGCCGGCCACGCCGGCACCGGCGACATTCTGCGCCGCCGTGCCGAGTTGCCGGCTCGTCAGCCGCAGGCCGCTGCTGGCGGTGAGGAGCGCGCTATCGAGGCTCATGCCGCGCATCACAGCCGGCAAATGTTAACCGCATGCGTCCGGCTCCGCTCACTCGGCCTGCAGGGCGCGGCCGCTGAGATGCCCCGGCAGCCGGCCGGGCCGGCCGAACAGCCAGCCCTGGCCGTAGCGGGCGCCGAAGCCCAGCGCCACGGCGGCATCCGCCTCGGTCTCGATCCGCTCCGCCACCACCTCGGCGCCGAGGGCATGGGCCAGCTCCACCAGCGCGGTGACGAAGGCGCGGTCCTCGGCGCGGGCGGGGCCGTCCAGCCCGGTGACGAGCCGGCCATCCAGCTTCACCAGCGCCGGGCGCAGCAGGCGGAGATAGCTCAGCCCCGCCGCGCCGGCGCCGAAATCATCGACGCAAAGCACCACGCCACGCTCGCGCAGGGCGGAGCAGGTGGCGGCGGCGGCCACCTCGTCCTCGATCTCGGCGGTCTCCGTCACCTCCAGCAGCAGGCGGCGCCGCAGCGCCGGCGGGGTGGCGTCGAGCAGCGCCAGCAGCCGGGCGCGGAAGCCGCCATCCTGCAGCGACAGTCCGGAGATGTTGCAGGCCAGGCGCAACGCCGTGTCGCCCTGCTCCATCGCCAGCAGGGTGGACTGCACCACGGCCAGGTCGAGCTCCACTGCCAGCCCCAGCATCTCCGCCAGGGTGACGAAATCCTGCGGGCTGTGCGGCACGCCGGGCTCGCCGGGCCAGGGGCGGATCAGCGCCTCGTAATGCGCCGCCGGCCGGCCCTCGCGGCCGAGTGCGACGATGGGCTGGTAGGCCAGGGAGAAGCGGCGGCCGGCGACGGCGCGGCCGAGCGCCGCGCTGCGCCGGCCGGCGGCGGCGACGAAGCCGTGCAGCCCCTCCTCGAACCCCGCTCTTGCCAGGGCCGCGGCCCCCCCCTGCGCGAAGGTGCCGAGCGCCAGACGCAGCGCGCGCACCGCCTGCGGCCCGCTCAGCCCGGCCGACTCGGGGTCCGCCAGCGGCAGGGTCTGGGCCGAGACGGCCGCCCCCGACAGACCGGCGGCGCCGAGGATGGCCTGCAGCCGCTCCACCACCGCGCCGAGGCTGGCATCGCCGGCGGGGCCGAGCACGCCGAAGCGCCCCGGCGCCAGCTGCGCCGCCACGCCATCCGGGCCGGCATGGTCGGCCAGGGCGGCGGCCACGTCGCGCGCCAGGGCGGGGCGGGGGGAGATCCGCCCGTCGGCGCCGGAGAGTTCCATCAGCGACAGCACGGTGCCGGCCTCGCCCTCCCGCAATGTCGCCTCGGCGCGGCGGGCCAGCAGGCCGGGCTCGCCAGGGGCGGGAGAAGGCGCCGGCGCAGGGCAGGGCTCCGCCGCCTGCGGCATGGCCATCGGCTCGGGCAGGGCGGTGAAGCACAGCGCCAGCCGCGCCCCGGGCAGGCGCAGCCCGTTGAGCAGCTGGGGCGGATGTCCGGGGCAGGCCAGCCGCAGCACCAGCGGCGGCAGCCGGCCCTCGGCGGCCAGCCGCGCCAGGGCACCCTCCAGCCCCGGGCGGTCTTCCGGCGCCACCAGGGCGCGCAGCGGCCCGCCCAGCGCCGCCGTGCCCAGCCGCGGCAGCAGCGTGCCCGCCAGGAAGGCGATCTGGCCGCCGGGGTCGGTCTCCACCATCAGCCCGACGGCGGCGAAGGCGAAGGCGGCGAGGCGGTCGGGGCCGGCCTCGTCCGTGGCGGCGGAAGGCGGCGGCCGCAGCGCCGTCTCAGCCACCACCGGCGAAGCCCTGCACCAGGCTGCCCGAGACCAGCCGCCAGCCATCGACCATGACGAAGAACACCAGCTTGAAGGGCAGCGAGATGGTGGGGGGCGGCAGCATCATCATGCCGAGGCCCATCAGCACGCTGGCCACCACCAGGTCGATGATGAGGAAGGGCAGGAACAGCAGGAAGCCGATCTCGAAGGCGCGGCGCAGCTCGCCCACCATGAAGGCGGGCACCAGGGCGCGCCAGGGCGTCTGCTCCGGCGCGGCCACCTCGGGCATGCGGCCAAGCTCCAGGAAGAGCGCGATGTCCTCATCCCGCGCATTGGCCAGCATGAAGCCGCGGAACGGCTCGGCGGCGGCGCGCAGCCCGGCCATCTCCTCGATCTGCCCGGCCGCCATGGGCTGCAGCCCCTGGCTCCAGGACTGCTCCAACACCGGCTGCATGACGAAGAAGGTGAGGAACAGCGACAGCCCGATCAGCACCGGGTTGGGCGGGATGCCGGGCGCGCCGAGGGCGCTGCGCAGCAGCGACAGCACGATGGCGATCCGCGCAAAGGCCGTGGCCATCACCAGCAGCGAGGGCGCCAGCGAGAGCAGGCCGATCAGCGCCGTGAGCTGCACGAGTCGCGCGGTGGCCCCGGCGCCGCCCGCCCCCAGGTCGAGATTGAGGCTCTGCGCCAGGGCCGGGACCGGCAGCAGGGCGAGGGCAAGCGCCAGGAAGACGGCAAGGCGGCGCATCAGCGTGGCTCCGCTGCGGCGCCGGCGCCGGCGCCGGGCGTGGCGCTGAGCAGCAGGTCCTGCGGGCCGCCGGTCAGCACCAGCAGCTCGCGCCCGTCGCAGCGCAGCAGCAGCAGGCGGCGGCGCGGGTCGATCGGCAGGCTCTCCAGCAGGGCCAGGCGGCGCGGCGCGGCGCCGCTCCCCCGGCGGCCGGCAGCCGCCAGGCCAGGCGCCAGGCCCAGGCGGCGCACCACCTGGCCGGCCAGCACGACCAGACCCAGCACCACCACCAGCGCCACCAGGGCACTCAGCGCCAACTCGGAGTTCATCGCGGCACCGGCCTCCTGCCTCGCCCAGACCGCCCCGCGGAAGGGAGCCGGCGGGGCGGCCTTCTGCCGCGCCGCGGCTGCGGGACGGCGGGAAGGGAGCAAGAAGCCGTTGACGTGTTGTTAACGGTTCTCGCGATCCGGAGAGAACCGTCTCCCGCGCTCAGGCCCGCAGGGAGAGCGCCAGGGGTGCCGCGCCGGCAGTTCCCGCAGGGCCGTAGCCCTGCGTGGCGGACGCCGCCTGCCCGGCGGCGCGCGCCATGGTCTCGATCACCCGCGCCTGCACGGCCAGGGCCTGCTGCAGCATGGCGCGGTTGGCCTCGACACCCGCCCGCAGCCGGTCCACCAGCAGGGCGAGGTCGGCGGCCACCGGCCGCAGCGCCTCGGGCGGGATGGCGGCGCGGGCCGCCAGGAAGGCCTCCAGCGCCGCCTGCTTCGCCCCCCCCAGGGTGGCGGCGGCGGCGAGGTCGCGCGCCGCCAGGGCGCGGGTCTCGGCCTCCAGCGCCGCGGCCAGGTCCAGCGCGGCGCGCTCCAGCGTGGCGATGGCGCTCATCGGCCGCTGCCTCCCGCCGGGGCCTGCGGCCCGAGCTGGGAACCGACCTGCGGGCCGGCCTGTGCCTCCGCCTGCAGGCGCTGCATCTCGGCCAGCACCGCGGCGCCGAGTCCCACGCCGCCGGCCTTGGCCATGGCGCGGCCGAACTGCTCCACCAGCATCGGGCGCCACTGCGCCTCGGCATTGCCGCCGCCGAAAGGGCCGTCGGTTGCCAGGGTCTCGAACATCGGCTGCAGCAGGGCGCCGAGCACCTGGGCCTCGAAGGCCTCGGCGGCGCGGCGCTGCGCCGCCTCGGTGCCGCCGCGCGGCGCGGCGGGCGCGGCGAGCGGCGACAGGGCGGGGAGGGGCTGGGTCATGCGGTCTCCCATGGCGGTGTGGCTCACCGGACCTCCAGATCGGCCTGGAGGGCGCCGGCGGCCTTGATGGTCTGCAGGATGGAAATCATGTCGCGCGGGCCGATGCCGAGGTTGTTCAGCCCGCGCACCAGCTCGTCGAGCGAGACGCCGCCGCGCAGCACGCTGAGCCGGCGCTCGGACTGGTCGTCGATCTCGATGCCGGTGCGCGGCACCACCACCGTCTCGCCGTTGGAGAGCGGCCCGGGCTGGCTCACCTGCGGCGCCTCGGTGACGCGGATGGCGAGGTTGCCCTGGGCGATGGCGACCGTGCTGATGCGCACATCCGCCCCCATGACGATGGTGCCGGAGGCTTCCTCGATCACCACCCGCGCGCGCTGGTCGGGCTCGACGCGGAGCTGCTCGATCTCGGTCGCGAACCCCACCGGGTCCCGCCCCGCGAGGGAGACGACGACGGTGCGCGGATCCGTCGCGCTGGCCGCGCCGGCGCCGGCCAGGCGGTTGATGGCGTTGGCGATGCGGCGGGCCGTGGTCAGGTCCGGGTTGCGGAGCGAGAGGCGGAGCTGGGACTTGCCGGCGAAGGCATAGGGCACCTCGCGCTCGACGATGGCGCCGTTGGCGATGCGCCCCGAGGTCGGCACCCCGCGCGTGACGGAGCTGGCGGCGCCCCGCGCGGCGATGGCGCCGGTGGCCAGCGCGCCCTGCGCCACGGCATAGACCTCGCCATCGGCGCCGAGCAGCGGCGTCACCACCAGCATGCCGCCGGTGAGGTTGGTGGCGTCGCCCAGCGCCGAGACGGTGATGTCGATGCGCGTGCCGGTGCGCATGAAGGGCGGCAGGTTCGCCGTCACCATCACCGCCGCCACGTTGCGCGTGTCGAGCTGCCGCTCCTGGTCGCGCGTGTTGACGCCGAGCCGCTCCAGCATGCCGATCAGCGATTGCCGGGTGAAGACGGCGGTGCGCAGCCGGTCCCCCGTGCCGTTCAGCCCGACCACGAGCCCGTAGCCGACGAGCTGGTTGTCGCGCACGCCCTCGATGTCGGCGATGTCCTTGACGCGCATGCCGAAGCCGGCGCCGCGCTGGGCCAGGGCGGGCGCGGCGGCGAGGAAGGCCAGCAGCAGGAGCAGGAGAAGCGTGGGGGCGAGGCGGCGCATCACGGGGCGCCTCAGAACGGCAGCACGATGTCGAGGAACTGCTGGCCGTAGCGCGGCGTCTGCACGTCGCTCACCGTGCCGCGGCCGCCATAGGCGATGCGCGCCTCGGCCAGCCGGTCGTGCCGCACCGTGTTGTCGCTGCCGATGTCCTGCGGGCGGGCAATGCCGCTCACCTGCAATTCGCGCAGCTCGTGGTTCACCCGCACCTGCTGGCGGCCGGCCACCACCAGGTTGCCGTTGGGCAGCATCTGCACCACCGTCGCGGCGACGCGCAGCGTGACGCTCTCCGTCCGGTCGATGGACCCCTCGCCGCGGCTGACCGAGCCGCTCTCGGCGGTCAGCAGGTTGCCGCCGGCGGCGGCGCCGGGCAGCCGGGTCTGGTAGCCGAACAGGCGCGGCAGGCCGAGATCCTCGCTGTTGGTGCGGCTGCGCTCGGTGCTGTTCTCCAGCCGCGCGCGGTCCTGGATCTGCACCAGCAGCGTGACGAGGTCGCCCACCTGGGCGGCGCGCTGGTCGCGCAGGAAGGTGCGGCTGCCGGGGCGCCAGAGGCTGTTGCCCTCGGCCACCGGCGCGGCGGGGGGCGGCATCGGCATCGAGATCTGCCGCCAGGCCGGCGCGGCGGTCGGGCTTTCCATCGGCGCCATCTCGGGCGCGCGGCCGATCTCGGAGAGGCGCGAGAAATTGTCGCAGGCGGCGAGGCCGAGCAGCAGCGGCAGCAGGCGGAGGGAGCGGGACATGACCAGGATTTTTCCGGTGCAGATTCAGGGGGCGGCGTCGGGTTCGGGCGCGTCAGGGCCAGGCGGCGCGGCGGGGCGGCACGGCGGCGGTCGGGGCGGGCAGGGGGCCGAGGGCACGGGCGCGGTCCGGGCCCAGCACCTCGGCCAGCACCGTGGCGCCGGTCGCCAGGTTCAGCACGGTGATCGTGGCGCCCGGCGCGCCATCCTCCAGCGCGCGGCCCTGCACGGTGATGGACAGGCCCGGGGCGTCGTGCAGCAGCAGCACGGGCGCGTCCTTTCGCAGCGCCGGCGGCGGCGCGAGATCGGCCAGCGGCACGGGCTGGCCGGCGCGCAGCGCCCGCTCCAGCCGCAGCCCCGCCACGGCCTCGACGCGCTCGGCCATGCCGGGGCGCACCTTTTCGGCCGGCAGGCGCTGGGGGCGCAGGTCGCGCGCCGAGAGCACCTCGCCGGCCCGCAGCGGCCGGGTGGCCACCACCACACCGCGCATGGCCAGCACGCGGCCGGCGAGCCGCTGGCGCAGCGTCGCCATGCCATCCGCCAGCACCACCAGCGTGGCGGCGAAGCGCTGGCCGGCGGCATCGTACTCCACCGCCTCCAGCGCCAGGCGCGGCGCCTCGCCGCCGGCGGGCACCATGGGCGGCTGGTAGCCCGGCAGGTCGATGTCGAGGGAAGGGTCGGCGCCGCGCGTGGCCAGCTCGGCGCGCAGCACCGCCTCCACCTCCTCCAGCGCCAGCGGGCGGCCGGGGCGCTCCACCACCACGCGCTCGTCGCCGGCGAGCGGGGTCCAGCCCAGCCCGTAGTCGCGTGCGATGACGGCGAGCTGCGATGCCTCCACCACGAAGCGCCGTCCCGGTGCGGGGGCGGGGCCGAGCGGCTGGCCGGCGCGCGGGCCCGCCTCCTCGAACAGGTCGCCCAGCGTCACCGTGCCGCCCTCCACCAGCGCCAGCGGGCGCGGCTGCGGCACGCCCTGTCCCCGCGCGGGCAGCGGCGCGGCGAGCAGCAGCAGGGCCAGGGCAGGGGCCAGGGCGGCGGCGCGGCGCATCAGCGCAGCCGGGTCAGCGTCGAGAGCATCTCGTCGCTGGTGGTGATGACCTTGCTGTTCATCTCGTAGGCGCGCTGCGCGGTGATCAGGTTGGTGATCTCCTGCACCACGTTGACGTTCGAGGTCTCGATGAAGCCCTGCAGCACCTGGCCGTAGCCCACCGCGCCGGCGGCGCCGAGCTGCGCCTCGCCGGAGGCGGGGGTGGCGAGGAACAGGTTGTCGCCCGTCGCCTCCAGCCCGCCCTCGTTGGGGAAGATGGCGAGCTGGACCTGGCCGACATTCTGCGGCTCCACCTGCCCGTCCAGCTTGGCCAGCACCTCGCCGGCGGCGTTGATCGTCACGTCGCGCGCGGCGGCGGGCACCGCGATGCCCTGGCCCACCGGGAAGCCGTCCGGCGTGACGATGATGCCCTCCGGCGAGAGGGCGAAGGTGCCGGCGCGGGTATAGGCCGTCTCGCCCGAGGGGAGCTGCACGGGAAAGTAGCCATTGCCGCGGATGGCGAGGTCGAAGCGGTTCTCGGTCTGCGACAGGTTGCCCTGCTCGCTGATGCGGTAGATGGCGCCGGTGCGCACGCCGAGGCCGAGCTGCGCGCCGGCGGGCAGCACCGTGCCCTGCTCGCTGCTCTGCGTGCCGGTGCGGCGCAGGTTCTGGTAGATCAGGTCCTGGAACTCGGCGCGGCGGCGCTTGTAGCCCGTCGTGCTCATGTTCGCGATGTTGTTCGAGATCACCTCGACATTGGTCTGCTGCGCGAGCATGCCCGTGCCGGCGACGTGGAGGCTACGCATGGTCGTTTTCCTTCTCCGGTGGGCTGCTGTTCAGCGGCGGCGCGGGATGCGCGTGGTCATTGGCGGCGCAGGACGCGCGTGATCATCGGCGGCGCAGGATGCGCTCGACGGCGCTCTGCACCCGCTCGCCTTCCTTCTCGGCGAACTGGGCGGCGAACTGGAACTCGCGCAGCTCGGCGGTCAGCCGCGTCAGCTCCAGCACGGGCCTGACATTGCTGCCCTCCACCGCGCCCTGCACCACGGCCGCGCGCTCCACCGGCTGCGGCGCCGCCTCGGGCGGCGCGACGTAGAGCCGGTCGCCCTCCGCCTGGAGGAGCTGCGGGTTGGCGAAGTTGACGACGCGCAGCCGCCCCACCGGCCCGGCCTCGGTGGCCAGCGTGCCGTCACCGGCGATCTCGATGCGCGCCGCGCCCTGCGGGATCACCAGCGGCGCGCCCTCGGCATCCAGCACGGCGTGGCCGGCGGCATCCACCACGCCGCCCTCGGGCGAGAGGGCGAAGCGGCCGGCGCGGGTGTAGCGCTCGCCATCCGGCGTCTGCACGGCGAAGAAGCCTTCGCCGGTCAGCGCCAGGTCCAGCGGGTTGCCGGTCGTCTGCAGCGGCCCGGGCGAGAAGTCCCGCCAGGTGGCGCGGTCCTGCGCGAAGGCGACGGGGCGGCCGCCCAGCGCGCCGGCGCCGTCCCGCCCGGCCAGCTGGGTCGCGAACACCGTCTGGCTCGCCTTGAAGGCGGGCGTGTCGGCATTCGCCACGTTGGCGGCGAGCCCATCCGTCGCCCGCCGCTGCGCGGCGAGGCGGGAGAGGACGATGTAGCCCGGCATGTCCATCGTGGCGCGGCTCCTGCGGTTCGGCCGGTCCGGGCTCCGCAAGCGGCGTGCCAGGGGCGGCATCGGCGCGGGGCGGCCTGGAAAGAGGCCTGCCGCGCCGATGCAGAGGGCTACCGGGCAATTGTTGCCAGGAAGTTGAGGCAATTTTTGCCGGGCAAGGAGCCGTTAACAGGTGCCCGCTAATCCCCGCTGCATTCCAGGATGGAGTGGGCGCCATGAGTGGCGGCGCGCGGGGCGAGAAGGCCCCAAAGGAAAAGACAGGTGGCGGGCGGCGCAAGGCCGTGCTGCTGGCGGCCGCGGCGGTGCTGCTGCTGGGCGGCGGCGGCGCGGGCGCGTGGCTCGGCGGGCTGCTGCCATGGCCGGCTCCCTGGCCGGGCGCGGCCGCGCCGGCCGAGGCCAAGGCGGCGCCTCCGGTCTTCGTGGAGGTGCCGGACATCATCGCCAACCTCAACACCGCGGCACGGCGGCAGACCTTCATCAAGCTGCGCGCCAAGCTGGAGGTGGAGGGCCCCGCCCAGGCGGCGGCGCTGCAGGCCTCGATGCCGCGGCTGCTCGATATCTTCACCACCTATCTGCGCGAGACCCGGCCGGAGGAGCTGCGCGGCAGCGCCGGCACCCACCGGCTGCGCGAGGAGATGATGGCGCGCGCCAACGTCGCCGCCGCCCCCGTGCGGGTGACGGACGTGCTGTTCGTCGAACTGGTGATGCAATGAGCGGCGCGCCGGAGCAGCCCGCCGAGGATGACTGGGCCGCCGCGCTGGCCGAGGCAGGCGGCGACGCGGCGCCGGAGCGGGGGCTGGAACGGGGGCCGGAACAGGCGCCAGAGCAGGCACCGGGCCAGGCGCCGGAGGCCGGCGATGGCTGGGGCGAGGCGCTGGCCGAGGCCGTGGCCCCCGCCATGTCCCCGCCCGAGCCGACCCGGGTGCTGAGCCAGGCCGAGATCGACAGCCTGCTCGGCTTCGGCGACGGCGAGGAGACGGCGGAGGACACCACCTCGGGCATCGAGAAGGTGATCGCGCGCGGGCTGGTCTCCTACGAGCGCCTGCCGATGCTGGAGATCGTCTTCGACCGGCTGGTGCGCATCATGTCCACCAGCCTGCGCAACTTCACCTCGGACAATGTCGAGGTGTCGATCGAGGGCATCAACAGCCTGCGCTTCGGCGACTACCTGAACTCCATCCCGCTGCCGGCCATGCTGGTCGTCTTCAAGGCGGAGGAGTGGGACAATTACGGCCTCGTCGTCGTCGATTCGGCGCTGATCTACTCGGTGGTGGACGTGCTGCTGGGCGGGCGGCGCGGCACCTCGCCGATGCGCATCGAGGGCCGGCCCTACACCACCATCGAGCGCGGGCTGATCGAGCGGATGGTGGAGGTGGTGCTGCAGGACCTCTCCGAGGCCTTCGGGCCGCTCGCCGAGGTGCGCTTCCGCTTCGAGCGGCTGGAGGTGAACCCGCGCTTCGCCGCCATCAGCCGCGCCAGCAACGCCGCGGTGCTGACCCGCATGCGCGTCGACATGGAAAGCCGCGGCGGCCAGATCCAGCTGCTGATGCCCTACGCCACGCTGGAGCCGGTGCGCGAGCTGCTGCTGCAGCAGTTCATGGGCGAGAAGTTCGGCCGCGACTCGATCTGGGAGACGCACCTGGCCGAGGAGCTGCGGCAGACCGAGGTGGCGCTCGACGTGGTGCTGGACGAGCAGGCGATGAACCTCGCCGACGTGGTCGGCCTGCGCGTGGGCGACCGGATCACCCTCGGCGTCGGCCCCGGCGCGCCGGTGCGGCTGCGCTGCGGCGACGTGCCGCTCTTCGAGGGCAAGGTGGGCGGGCACAACGGCAAGCTGGCGGTGCGCATCGCCCGCACCATCCCGCGCGGCCCGGCGGCACGCGGCGCCATGGAGGGGGAGGGAGCGCGATGACGACGCTGGAATGGGTGCTGCAGGGCGCGCTGGCGCTCGGCCTGCTGGTGGCGCTGCCCGTGGCGGTGCGGCTGGAGCGCGCCCTCACCGGGCTGCGCCGCGACCGCGAGGCGATGGCCGCCAGCATGAAGGGCTTCGCCGAGGCGACGCGCGAGGCGGAGGGCGCCACGCTGCGGCTGCGCGCCGCCGCCGACAGCGCCGGCCGCGGCATGGCGGAGCAGACCGCGAGCGCCCAGGCGCTGCGCGAGGATCTCCGCTTCCTTGTCGAGCGCGCGGAGGGGCTGGCGGACCGGCTGGATGCCGCCATCCGCCAGGCGCGCGGCACCGCGCCGGCGGCCGCCCGCCCGGCCCCGTCCCCGGTCCCGTCGCCGGTCCGGTCCCCGGTCCTGTCCCCGGCGCACGCCATCCCGCACCCAGCGGCCCCGCCATCCCTGGCCGAGGAGGAGCCGGCCATGCCGCGCACCCGTGTGGAGCACGAGCTGTTGCAGGCCCTGATCCGGAAGCGCGTCTCGTGAGCGCCGTGCTCGCGCTGCGCGCGCTGATGCTGGGCGGCGGGCTGCTGCTGGGCGTGAAGGGCCTCGGCATGGCCGGTGCCTGGGGCGGGGCGGCCGGCTCGCTGGGAGGCAGCCCCGCCCAGGCGGCGGCGCCGGCCAATGCCATGCCCGGCAGGGTCATGCCCGCCGGGGACGCGCCGGCCGGGCCGCCGCCCCGGCTGCTGCCGGTGCGCGCCGCCCAGGCGGCCGCGCCCATGGCCGCCGGCACCATGGACCCGCCGCCCGCCCTTTCGCCGCGCCGGGCCGCGCCGGAGCCGCCGGCGCCCCACCAGCCCGCCGGCCGCGCGCCCGCCGCCGCCCCGGCGGAGCCGCCTCCCGCAGCCGCGCCCTCGGACGAGGCGCTGGCCCGCGCGCTCCGCGCCCGCCGCCTGCAGCTCGACGAGCGCGAGCAGGCGATGGCAACGCGCGAGGCGGTGCTGGCGGCGGCCGAGAAGCGGCTGCAGGCGCGCATCGATTCGCTCTCCACCCTGCAGGCGCGCATCGAGGCCAGCGAGCGCGCCACGCAGGAGCGCGAGGCGGCGCACTGGGGCAGCCTGGCCCGGCTCTACGAGACCATGCGCCCGCGCGAGGCGGCGATGATCTTCAACGAGCTGGAGCTGCCGATCCTCGCGCAGATCGTCAACCGCATGCGCGAGCAGAAGGCCGCCCCCGTGTTCGGCGCCATGGACCCCGAGCGCGTGCGCGCCCTGACCTCGGAGCTGGCGCGCATGCGCGCCGCCCGCCCCGCGCTCTGAGCCCCCATCACCCCCAGCCGGCAGGACCCACCTTTCCGCCATGACCATCGACCGCAACATCAAGGTGCTCGTCGTCGACGACTACAAGACGATGACGCGCATCATCCGCAACCTGCTGAAGCAGATCGACTTCCACGACGCCGACGAGGCGGCCGACGGGCACGAGGCGCTGGCCAAGCTGCGCTCCGGCAATTTCGGCCTGGTCATCAGCGACTGGAACATGGCGCCGATGACCGGCCTCGAGCTGCTGAAGGAGGTGCGCGCCGACGCCCGGCTGAAGCACCTGCCCTTCATCATGGTCACGGCCGAGAGCAAGACGGAGAACGTCGTCGCCGCCAAGCAGGCGGGCGTCTCCAACTACATCGTCAAGCCGTTCAACGCCGAGACGCTGCGCGAGAAGATCGAGAAGGTGATGGCGCATGTCTGACACGAAGGACGCCATCGCCAAGGACGCCATCGCAGGCCTGCGCGGCGACCTGACGGCCACCGCCGCCTCGCTGCTGCAGGAGCTGGAGGGGCTCGGCCGCATCATCGCCACGGCGCGCGCCGAGGTGGCGGCGCTGCGGGCCGACGGCATCGACGAGAGCGTCATCCCGAGCGCGACCGACGAGCTGGCCGCCATCGTCAGCCACACCGCGCAGGCGACGCACGAGATCCTCGATGCCTGCGAGCAGCTCGAGACCATGGCCGGTGCCGCCCCGGCGCAGGCCGAGGCGCTGGTGGCCGCCACCACGCGCATCTACGAGGCCTGCGCCTTCCAGGACATCACCGGGCAGCGCATCGCCAAGGTGGTGACGGCGCTGCAGGCGATCGAGCAGCGCATCGGCCGCACCCGCGCCAGCTTCGCGGAGGAGGCCCAGCTGCTGCGGCAGGCGCCGCCCTCCACCGGGCTGCTGAACGGTCCGCAGCTGCCGGGCAACGCCATCAGCCAGTCCGCCATCGACGCGCTGTTCGACTGAGGATCCGCCGCGCCATGCCCCGGTCCGCCTCCACCCTGGCCCTGGCCCTGCTGCTCGGCGGCGGCGCGCTGCTGCCGGCGGCGCCGCCGCTGCGCGCCGCGGCCGGGCCCGGCGCCCCCGCGGTGGTTCCCCTGGCCGTGCCGGTGCGGGCCGGCGTGCATCCGGGCATGGGGCGCGTGGTGTTCGACTGGCCGGAGGCGCCCGGCTACTCGCTGGTGCAGGAAGGCGAGATGGTCGACCTGCGCTTCGGCACGGTGGTCCGCCTGGGGCTGGGCGGCGTGGTGGCGAAGCCGCCGCCGAATGTCCTGCGGGTGGAGCCGGTGCCGGGCGGGCTGCGGCTGCATCTGCGTCCCGGCGCCCGGCTGCGCCACTACCTGCTTGGCCCGCGCCTGGTGCTGGATGTGCTGGACCCGCCTGGCGCCAGCCCCACCCTGCCGCCGCGCCGCGTGGCTGAGCCCGCCCCGTCCCAGCCCGCCCCGTCCCAGCCCGCCCCGTCCCAGCCCGCCGTATCCCAGCCCGCCGCGTCCCAGCCTGCCGTGTCCCAGGCCGCTCCTTCGGCCGGGCCTGCCCGGGCTGAACCCGGTGCCGGCGCGCCTCCGGCCCTGGCCAGGCGGGAGGAGGCGGCACTGGCCGCCATTGCGGCCCTGGCCAGGCAGGCCGAAGCACCTGCCGCGCCCGCGCCGGTCCCGCACCCCGCCATGGCGGCAGGAGACGCCGCCAGCCTGCCGGCGGAGGCGCCAGGCCCGTCCGTGCCAGGCCCGTCCGCCATGCCCAGCCCATCGCCCCCGCTGGCCGCTGCTTCGGCCACGGGTGCAGCGCCAGCCATTTCCCTCGCCGCGCCGCAGCCGGTGCCGCAGCCGGCGCCCCAGGCGGAGCCGCCCCGGCCGCAGCCCGTTCCGCCGCGGCCGCTGGCGCCCGCCTCCCTGGGCGGGTCGCCCACCGCCGATGCCCTGGCCCGGGCGGCCGCTCCGCTCCCGCGCGCAGCCGCGCCGCGGCCGGCGCCCCTGGCGCTGCCCTTTCCGGCCGGCACCGCCGCCGCCGCCCTGCTGCGCGGCGATTCCCTGCTGCTCGCCTTCGACAGCCCGCAGCCGCCCGATGCCGCCACGCTGCGGCGCCTGGCCGCCGCGCTTGGCCCCGTGGAAGTGATGGAGGTGCCCGGCAGCACCGTGCTGCGCCAGCGCAAGGTGCGCCACCCCGCGCAGCTCCGTGCCACGCCGGAAGGCGGCTGGGCGCTGTGGCCCGAGGACGCCGGAGCACCCGCCGCCCCCGCCGTGCAGGCCCGGCACGAGGCGGGCCCGGCGGAGGGCCAGCCCCGCCTGCTGCTGCGCGCTGAGGGTGCCGGCCGCGTCATCGCCGTGCCCGACCCGGCCGGCGACGGCCTGCTGCTGCTGGGCCTGGTGGCCCCGCCCGGTGCCGCCCTGCACGGCGCGCAGCAGCACGCGCCGTTCGACCTGCTGCCCACCCAGGCCGGCGTGGCGCTGGCGGTGCGCTCCGACCTGGTGACGCTGCGTTCGGTCCCGGAGGGCTTTGCCGTGCCCCTGGCGCGCGGCGGTGCCCTGGCGCTGCAGCCGGCACCCGCGGGCGAGACCCTGCTGGCGCTGCCGGACGAGCCTGTTTCCGCCCTGCTGGCCCGCCGCCACGCCGCCTTCAACGCGGTGGCCGCCGCGCCCTCCCTGGCGCGCGGGCCGCTGCGCTTGGCGCTGGCCGAGTCGCTGCTGGCGCTCGGGCTGGGGGTGGAGGCGCAGGCCCTGACCACCCTCGCCGTGACCGAGGACCCCCGCCTGGCCAGCGAGCCCCGTGCCATCCTGCTGTCCGGCGCCGGCGCCCTGCTGGCCGGCCGGGCGGAGGAGGCGGCGGCCGCGCTGGAGGATGCCCGCCTGCCGGCGGCGCAACAGGATGTGCGGCTGTGGCGCGCCCTGGCCGGGCTGCGCGATGATGAGCTGGCCCCGGAATCCGAGGCGGCGCTGCGGGAGGTGGAGGCCACGGCCCCGCTGCTGCGCGCCTGGCCGGAGGCCCTGCGCCGCCGCCTTCTGCCGCTGGCGGCGCGCAGCCTGGCCGGGCAGGGCCGGGCCGATACGGCCGCGGCGCTGCTGAGGGACCTGCCGGACGGCGAGGCCGCCACGCCCGGCATCGCCTATGCCCGCGCCCGCATCGCCGAGGCGCAGGGCGACCATACGGCCGCGCTGGCCGCCTATGGCTCCCTGGCCGAGGGGCGGGACCGCGACCTGCGCGCCCGGGCCATCGGCCGCATGGCGGAGCTGCGCCTCGCCGCCGGCGAGACCGATCCGGCCGGGGCGGCCGCCGCGCTGGCCGCCGGCATCGCCGCCTGGCGCGGCGATGAGCGGGAGCTGTCGCGCCGCCTGCGCGCCGCCGCCCTGTACCGCGAGGCGGGGCAGGCCGAGGCGGCGCTGGAGCTGCTGGAGGAGACCCTCGCCCTGTTCCCCGACGCCGCGCCGCAGATCGCCGCGCTGCGCGACGCGGCGGCGATGCAGCGCCTCGTCCAGCCCGGCCTGCCGGCGCTGGAGGCGGCACAGCGGCTGGAGGCGGAGATGCAGACCCTGCCCGCAGGCCCCGCCCTGGACGCGGCGGCGCTGCGCGTGGCCGACGGCCTCGCGGGGCTGGACCTGCATGCCCAGGGCGCCGCGCTGCTGCGCCAGGCCGCGCTGCGCAGCGCGCAGCCGGCGCCGCTGCGGCTGCGCGAGGCCGAGCTGCTGGTGAGCGCGGGGGAGGGTGCCGGCGCCCTGGCCGCGCTGCGCGCCGCCCCGGGGGAGGAGGAGGAGGACGATGTCCGCAGGGAGATGACGGAGGCGCGTGCCCTGGCCCTGTCCGGCGATGCCGCGGGCGCCGAGGCCGCGCTACGCGGGCTGGGCGCGGCCGGCGCCGCGCGCCTGGCCACCCTGCTGGCCGAGCGGAAGGACTGGACGGGCGCCGCCGCGGCGCTGGCGCGGCATGCCGCCGCCAGCCTGCCGGCCGCGCCCGCGCCGCTCGACGAGGCGCAGCGGCGCCTGCTGCTGCGCCTGGCCGCCTACCAGGCCCTGGCGGGCGACGAGGCGGGCCTCGCCGCCCTGCGCGCCAGCTACGGGCCGCGCCTGGCCGGCGGGCCGCTGGCCGAGGCCTTCTCGGCCCTCGCCGCCGAGGCGCCGCGCCCGGGCCTGCCCGATCTCGACCGGCTCCGCCGCGAGGTGGCGATGGGGCAGGCGCTCTCCGAGCAGCTGCGCAGCCTGCGCTGAGGCGGCGCGCCGAGCCGGCAATCACCATCCCGTTAACATGGCGGTCGCAAAGCCGGGGCAGCGTGCCGCCATGAGCGTCTCCCGACCCATCCCCGCCGATCCGCTGGCCCTGGCCGGGCAGCGCCTGCACTGGCTGGAGCAGCGGCAGCGCGTGCTGGCGCAGAACATCGCCAATGCCGACACGCCCGGCTACCAGCCGCGCGACCTCACGCCCTTCGCGCAGGCGCTGGGGCGGGCCACCGCGTCGGGCGGCCTGGCGCGCACCGATCCGCGCCACATGGTCTCCTCCACCGGCGGCACCGCGCGCACCGACCGCGCCGCGGCCGAGCGCAGCCCGAACGGCAATGCCGTGGCGCTGGACCAGCAGGCGCTGAAGGTGGCCGAGACCGACCAGGCGCACGCCCTGGCGCTCGGCCTGCGCCGCAGCTGGGCCGGGCTGTACCGCACCGCCCTCGGGCGCAGCTGATAAGGACCGGGCAGCATGGATCTCGACCGCGCGCTCAACGTCTCCGCCGCCGGCATGGCGGCACAGTCGGCCCGGCTGCGGGTGGTGGCGGAGAACCTCGCCAACCGCGACAGCACCGGCACCACGCCCGGCGCCGATCCCTACCGGCGCAAGACCCTCACCTTCGAACGCACGCTCGACCGCGCGACGGGGGTGGAGACGGTGCGGGCCGGGCGCACCGGCACCGCGCCGGGCGAGTTCCCCGAGCATTACGACCCGCACCACCCGGCCGCCGATGCGCGCGGCTATGTCCGCACGCCGAACGTGGACAGCCTGATCGAGGTGATGGACATGCGCGAGGCCCAGCGCAGCTACAGCGCCAACCTCTCCGTGCTGGAGACGACGCGCGGGATGCTGATGCGCACCATCGAGGCGCTGCGCTCGTGAGCGCGCCGCTCTCCGGCCTCGCCGCCTACCGCGCGATGGGCGCGCAGGGCGCGGCGGCGGTGCTGCCGCAGGCTTCCGCCTCCTCCGCCGCGCAGGGCGGCTTCGGCGCCATGCTGGAGCGGGCGATGGAGGGCGCCGTGCAGGCCACCCGCACCGCCGACGCCACCAGCGTGCAGGCGCTGACCGGACAGGCCGGCGTGACCGATGTGGTGCTCGCCGTCTCCCGCGCCGAGCTGGCGCTGCAGACCACCGTGGCGCTGCGCGACCGCGTGGTCTCCGCCTACCAGGAGATCATGCGCATGCCGATCTGACGGGCCACGGGCCCGTCCCGCGGCGCCGGTCTCCTGCCGGCGCCCCTACCCCTTCGCACGGGCCGCAGGACGCGGCCGGCAGCCGCAGGAGGCGGCACAGGCGATGGACAGCGATATCGTGACCCTGGCCGGGCAGCAGGCGCTCTGGACGGCGTTGCTGGTGGGCGGGCCGATGCTGGTGGTGCTGCTGGTGGTCGGCCTGGCCGTGGCCGTGCTGCAGGCCCTGACGCAGATTCAGGAGGCGGCGCTGGCCTTCGTGCCGAAGCTGGTGGCGCTGGCGGTGGTGCTGCTGGTGGGCGGGCCGATGGCGGCCGGCGCGCTGCGCGGCTTCACCGAGGAGATCTTCGCGCAGGTCGTGGCCGTCGGCGGGCTGCGGTGAGCGAGGCCGAGTGGCTCGGCCAGCTGCCGCTGCTGGCCTTCCAGGCGGCGCTGCTGATGGCGCGCATCGGCGCCTGCGGCATGGTGCTGCCAGGGCTGGGCGAGGCCGATGTGCCGGCCACGCTGCGGCTCGGGCTGGCGCTCGCCGTGGTGGCGCTGCTGCTGCCGGTGCTGGCACCCGGCCTGCCGCCGGAGCCGGCGGGCATCGGCGGCCTGGCCGCGCTGGTGGCCACCGAGGTGGCCGTGGGGCTGTGGCTGGGCTGGCTGGCACGGCTGGCCAGCTTCGCGCTGGTCACGGCGGGGCAGGCCATCGGCTTCCTCATCGGCCTGTCCAGCCTGCTGGGGCAGGACCCTGTGCAGGGCGCGCAGGGCCTCGCCACGGGGCGGCTGATGGGGATGGCCGCCGCCATCCTGGCGCTGAGCACCGGCCTCTACGCCCTGCCGCTGCGGGCGCTGGCCGAGAGCTACGCGCTGCTGCCGGCCGGCGCGCCCTTGCCCGCCGGCCCGGCGGCCGAGGCGGTGGTGGCGGCCACCGCCGGCAGCTTCGCGCTGGCCATGCGGCTGGCGGCGCCGCTGCTGCTGCTGGCCGTGCTGCTGCAGGCCGGCAGCGGGCTGCTCGCCCGCGCCGCGCCGCAGGCGCAGATCTTCGTCATCGCCGCGCCGGCGCAGACGCTCGCCGGCATCGCGCTGCTGGCGGCGCTGCTGCCGCTGATCCTGGAGCACTGGCTGGCCGCCGCCCAGGCCGCCTTCTCCGTGCTGCCCGGGCTGGGCTGAGGCGGGCGCCATGGCCGAGGAGCAGGGCGATGCCGACGACAAGCAACTCGAGGCCTCGCAACGCCGGCTGGACCGCGCGCGCGAGCAGGGCGACGTGCCGCTGGCGCGCGAGGCGGTGCAGCTCGCCAGCCTGGCGGGCGGCGCGCTGGCGCTCGGCCTGCTCGGCCCGGCGCTGGGCCGCAGCCTGATCGAGGAGACGCGGGCGATCTTCGCCGGCGCGCACATGCTGCGCGCGGATGCGGCGGCGGCCTCGCTGCTGCGCGCCGCCCTGCCGCTGATGCTGGCCGTGGCCGCCATGGCGGCGCTCGGCGCCGTGGCGGCGACGCTGCTGCAGACCCGCCTCCTGGTCTCCGCCCAGGCGATGGCGCCGAAGCTCTCCAAGATCAGCCCGCTGGCCGGCGCCAAGCGGCTGTTCGGCCCGCATGGGCTGCAGGAGCTGGCGCGCGCGCTGCTGAAGCTCGGCGCCACGGGGCTGGCGCTGTGGTGGGTGGCGGCCGATGCGCTGCCGGCGCTGCGCGGCGTGCTGGCCGAGCCGCCCGAGGCGATGACGGCACTGCTGGCCGAGCTGCTGGGGCGGCTGGTGATGGCGGCGCTGGCGGCGCTGGCCGTGCTGGCGGCGGCGGATTTCCTGTGGGTGCGGCTGCGCTTCGCGCGGCGGATGCGGATGAGCCTGCAGGAGATGAAGGAGGAGATGAAGGAGAGCGACGGCGACCCGCATCTGCGCGCCAAGCGCCGCGCCAGGATGCTGGGCCGCCGCCGCCGCCGCATGCAGGAGGCGGTGCCGAAGGCCACGGTGGTGGTGACCAACCCGACACACTATGCCGTCGCCCTGGCCTATGACCGCGCGGCGGATGCGGCGCCGCGCGTGGTGGCGCGTGGCGTGGACGCCGCCGCCGCGCGCATCCGCCGCATCGCCGAGGCGCATGGCGTGCCGCTGGTGGCCAACCCGCCCCTGGCCCGCGCCCTCTACCGGCTGGAGGAGGAGGCGCCGATCCCGCCCGAGCATTTCCAGGCCGTGGCGGAGCTGATCGCGCTGGTGTGGCGGATGCGCGGCCCGGCGGCGCGCTGAGGCACGCCGCGCCGGGTCACGCCCCGCTCGCCTCGATCCGCGCCTTTTCGGCCGAGATCGCCTCGCCCAGATGGTCCATCACGGCGCGGATGCGCGGCGTCTGCCGCAGGTCCGGATGCGTGAGCAGCCAGAGCGTGCCGGCCATCTCCGGCACCGGCGCCGAGAGCCGCGCGAGGCCCGGCCAGGCATCCCCCGCGAAGCAGGGCAGGTGGCCGATGCCGAGCCCCGCCCGCACCGCATCCGCCATGGCCAGCACGCTGTCGAAGCGGCCGGCGATACGCTCCGGCGGCACACGCGCGGCGGCGCGGCGCTGGCGCCGCAGGCCGGCCAGGGCCTCGCCCGGCAGCACCCAGGGGGCGGTCTCCGGCGCCAGCCCGCCGCCGGCCGGGCCGTAGAGCGCCCAGGCGATGCGCGCCACGCGGCGGCCCACCAGAGTCTCCGGCGGCGCGTCGCTGGCGCGCAGCGCCACGTCGGCGTCGCGGCGGGAGAGGTTGGCGGCGGCGTTGCCGGTGACGATATCGAGCCGGATCGCCGGCTGCGCGGCGCGCAGCGTGGCCAGCATGGGCAGCAGCAGCCCGGCCAGCAGCAGGTCGCTGGTGGCCAGCCGCACCTCGCCCGAGGGCAGCGGCACCTGCCCCGCCAGGCGGCGCGTGACGGCGGTGATGTCCGCCTCCACCCGCGCGGCCAGGGCCGCCATCTCCTCGCCCGCCGGCGTCGCCACATAGCCGGCGCGGCGGCGCTCGAAGAGCGGGCAGCCGATCAGCGCCTCGATCTGCCCCAGCCGGCGGAAGGCGGTGGAGTGGTGCACCCCGAGCCGCGCCGCCGCCGCCGGCAGGTTGCCGGTGCGGGCGATGGCGTCGATCAGGCGGACATCATCCCAGGCGACGCCGCGCGGCGGTTCGGTCATGGCGCATCCTTCGCGGGCCGGGATTCATGGGCCGGGGCCGGCAGGCTAGCCCGCGCTGCGATGCAATTCCAGGCCACAAACTGCAAGGTTCCGATTGCATGGGCGCAATCAGGTTCCACTACCGCCCGCGCCTTCCGCCACCCATTCTGGGGTCAACCCGGTGCATCCCGCACCGCCAAGGAGACCCGGACCATGACCCGCAACGGCATCCACCACGTCACCGCCATCGCCGGAAAGGCGCGGCAGAACCTGGAATTCTACACCCGCACCCTGGGGCTGCGGCTGGTGAAGAAGACGGTGAACTTCGACGACCCCGGCGCCTACCACCTCTACTACGGCGACGCGGCGGGCAGTCCCGGCACCATCCTCACCTTCTTCCCCTGGGAGAACGCCGCCCCCGGCCGCGCCGGCACGGGCGAGCTGCAGGAGACGGTGTTCCGCGTGCCGCAGGCCTCGCTCGGCTACTGGACGCAGCGCCTGGTCAACCACGGCGTGCAGCGGACAGGGCGCCTCGGCGAGACGCTGCTCGCCTTCCGCGACCCGGATGGCATGCATCTGGCGCTCGTCGGCCTGCCCGGCATCGAGGCCGAGCCGGCCTGGGAGAATGGCGAGATCCCCGCCGAGCACGCCATCCGCGGCTTCCACGGCGTCTCGCTGCTGGTGGGCGACGCGGCGCCGACGGGCGCCATCCTCTCCGACGTCTTCGGCTTCGCGGCGGCGGGGCGGGAAGGGGAGACGCACCGCTTCCAGGTGCCGGGCATGGCGCTGGGCGGCATCGTCGACCTGCGCGTGGCGGCGGGGGCGGCGCCGGCGCGGCTGGGCCGCGGCTCGGTGCACCACCTGGCCTTCCGCGCCGCCGATGACGCGGCGGAGATGGACATGGTGCGGCGCCTGGCCGAGAACCACGGCATCCACACCACCGAGCAGAAGGACCGCAACTACTTCCGCTCGGTCTATTTCCGCGAGCCGGGCCATGTGCTGTTCGAGATCGCGACCGACGTGCCCGGCTTCGCGGTGGACGAGGCCCCGGCCGCGCTGGGCCAGGCGCTGAAGCTGCCGGGCTTCCTCGAAGGCCATCGCGTGGCCATCGAATCCGCCCTGCCGGCGCTCGGCTGAAGGAGGAGAGGATGGAAGGCTTCCAGTACCGCTTCGAGCCGGGCACCGACCCGGCTCTCCCCCCGCTGCTGCTGCTGCACGGCACCGGCGGCGACGAGCATGACCTGATCCCGCTGGGGCGGGAGGTGGCGCCGGGCGCGGCGCTGCTCTCCCCGCGCGGGCGGGTGCTGGAGCACGGCATGCCGCGCTTCTTCCGCCGGCTGGCGGAGGGCGTGTTCGACGAGGACGACCTGCGCGCGCAGGCGGCTGCGCTGGCCGGCTTCGTGGCGGCGGCGCGGGAGCAACACGGGCTGGCGGCGCCCGTCGCGCTCGGCTTCTCGAACGGGGCGAACATCGCGGCGGCGCTGCTGCTGCTGCACCCCGGCACGCTGGCGGGCGCCGCGCTGCTGCGCGCCATGCCGCCGCTGCGCCAGCCGCCCGAGGTGGCGCTGCCCGGCACGCCGGTGTTGATGCTTTCGGGTCAGGCGGATCCGATCATTCCGCCCCAGGGCAGCGCGGCGCTGGCCGCCACGCTGGAGGGCGCGGGGGCGGCTGTGATGCACCGCAGCCTGCCCACCGGGCACGGGCTGACACGCACCGATCTCGTGCTGACACGGGAGTGGCTGGAGAACGGCTTGAAGTGAAAGCTTCCTTCTTTTTCTGAAGAAAAAGAAGCAAAAAGACTTTTCGAGTTTGGCGCGGGGCATTTCAACATGCCGGCCAAACCCGAAAAAGTTTTTTGGTTCTTTTTTCCAAAAAAGAACGCTTCTCTTTACACGATTACGGGCCGCACCGCCGCCGTCATCCAGGCGGCGAGCCCGGTCAGCGCCGCATCGCCATGGCGCTGGCCGATCACCTGCACGCCCACCGGCAGCCCCTCCATGGCGATCAGCGGCAGGGTGATGGCGGGCGAGCCCAGCACCGAGGTGGCGGCGTTGTAGGCCGGCAGCCCGGTGGTGTGGGTGACGCCGGAATCCTTCGCCCTGTTCTCCATCGGCGGCGCGGGGCCGACGGAGCTGAGGCTGACCAGCCCATCCGCCAGCGGCGCCAGCGCGGCGAAGGCCTGCTGCGCGAAGTCCCGCTTCTGCAGGGCGAGGCGGTAGTCGTCGATCGTCATGCTCCGCGCGAGGGCGAGGCGGGACATCATGCTGTCGCTGAGGCCGGTCGGGAAGCGCTCGACGAGGTTCTCCAGCGTCCAGCGCAGCTCGTAGCCGCAAAGGTCGCGGCAGAGGGCGAGGCTCTCGCCGATCGCCTGCTCGAAGGCCTCGATCAGCGGGCTGTCGCCCCGGCGCAGCAGCGTCACCCCGGCATCGCGGAGCTGGCACAGCACGCGGTCGAAGGCCTCGGCGGTGCGCGGGTCGGTCTGCGCCCAGCCCTCGCTCTCCATGACGATCAGCCGCCCGGGCTTTGCCGGCGGGCGCGGCGCCGCCTCGCCGAACAGGCCGGGATGCCCGGGGTCGCCGCCCGAGCGCTGCGCCATCTCGTAGGTGACGCGCCACATATCCTCCAGGCACCCGGCATGCACGCCGATATGGCTCTGGCTGAAGGCCAGCCGCTCGCCGCGGTGGATGGCGCCGAAGGTGGGCTTGATGGCGGTGTTGGCGCAGAAGCCGGCGGGGCGGATGATGGAGCCCACCACCTGCGTGCCGAGCGCCGCCGGCACCATCGCCGCGCCGATCGCCGCCGCCGAGCCGGAGGAGGAGCCGCCCGGCGTGTGCGCCGCGTTGAACGGGTTGGTGGTGGGGCCGGGGTGGGACATGCCCAGCTCGGTCGTCACCGTCTTGCCCAGGATCACCGCGCCGGCCTGCCGGAGCGCCACGACGCTGGCGCTGTCCATCTTCGTCTGCGCGCCCTTGAACAGGGGGGTGCCCTGCTCGGTCGGCATGTCCTTGGTCTGCAGCATGTCCTTGATGCCGACCGGCATGCCGTCGATCGGCGAGAGGGCGCGGCCCGCCTTGTAGCGCGCGGTCGCGGCGTCGGCGGCGGCGCGGGCGCCTTCCTCGTTCAGCGTCACCCAGGCGCGCACCACCGGCTCGCGCGCGGCGATGACTTCCAGGCAGCGCTCCAGATAGGCGCGCGGCGTGTCCCGCCCTTCCACGAAGCCGGGCACGGCGTCGTGGAAGGTCATCGGGCGGAAGGTGGCGGGGTCGTAGGTGGAGGCGGGCATGGCGTGGTCTCTCTTCGCGTCAGGCGGCGTCATGCGCGGCAATCCAGGCCTCGGCGACCTCGGTGCCGGTCGCGAACCAGACATTGGGGAAGCTCCTGATCCAGCCGATCATCTCGCGCAGCAGCGCGATGCGGCTGGGGCGGCCGATGATCTGCGGATGCATCACCAGGTTGAACAGCCCGCCCCAGCGGTAGAGCTCCCGGAACTCGTCCTGGAAGATCTCCAGCAGGTGGCTGTTGGGGAAGATCGGCCGCGGCGACTTGATGGAGAACAGCGCGTGCGGCGCATCGTCCGTGCTCCAGTGCCAGGGCAGCTCCACCGGGCCGCGCCCGCCATCCGGCAGGGTGAGGCGATAGGGCACCACGTCGTCCAGCAGCGAGCTGTCGTAGAGGAAATTGTGCTTCTGGAGGAGCTTCAGCATGTTGTCGCTGGATTCGCCGGCGGGCGAGCGGTAGCCGCGCGGCACCACGCCCAGCACGCGCTTCAGCGCCCCCAGCCCCTTCTCCATCTCCTCCACCTCCTTCTCGGGGAAGTCGGGGTCGATCCAGGCGTGGGAATAGGAGTGGTGCGCCACCTCGTGCCCGCCGGCGACGATCATCTCGGCGCGGCCGGCATGGTGCTCGGCGGTCCAGCCGGGAACGAAGAAGGTGCCGCGCACCTCCTCCTCCCGCAGCAGCTCCAGGATCTTCGGCACGCCGACCTTGGCGCCGTAGGTGCCCTGGCTCAGCGTGCCGGGGCGGCGGGCATTGGCCGGGTCGCGAGAGAGCCACAGCGTCTCCGCGTCGAAGTCGAAGGTGAGCATGACGGCGATGCGCGCGCCGCCGGGCCAACGGACGGATTTGTCGATCATGCCGGTCTCCTCTCAATCATTGCCAGGCGGCGGGTTGCGGGCCAGGAGCCAGCCGCCTTCCACCGCGATCATCGCCGCCACCTCCTCCGGCTGCCCGGCGCGCCGCAGCGGCATGGGCGCCAGCATCGCGCGCCGGCAGTCGGGGTTGCGCGAGATGCCCCTCGGCCATCGCCGGGTCGCGGCCGGCCAGCAGGAGGCGCCCTCGGCGGCGAAGCGGCGGGCCGTGGCGGCGCCGGTGCCGCGCGCCGCGCCGGTGACGAGAGCGGCGCGCCCGGCGAGGCGCTCCGCCTCAGGCAAGCCGCCCGCCATCGACGGGCAGGCAGACGCCCGTGGTGAAGCTGGCGGCATCGCTGAGCAGGAACAGCACGCTCTCCGCCACCTCCGCCGCCTGGCCGAAGCGGCCGAGCGGATGGCGGGCGCGGAACTCCGCCTCGCGCCGGGCACGCGCCTCGGGGCTGCCGGCGCCGGCGAAGGTCGCCTCCAGCATCGGCGTCTCGATCGAGCCCGGGCAGATGCAGTTGACGCGGATGCCCTCGGCGGCGTGCGCGACGGCGAGGCTGCGGCTCAGCATCACCACCGCGCCCTTGCTGGCGGAGTAGGCGGGCATGGTGGCGGAGCCGGTGAGGCCGGCCGTGGAGGCGAAGGTGACCACCGCGCCGCCCCCCGCTTCACGCAGCAGCGGCAGCAGGGCGCGCAGGGTGAGCCAGGTGCCCTTCACGTTCACGTCGAAAAGCAGGTCCCACTCCGCCTCTTCCAGCGCTGTCACCGGCCGGGTGGGGCCCAGCAACCCGGCGGCGGTGGCCACCAGCGTCACCGGGCCCAGCGCCGCGGCGCGCTCCGCCAGCGCCTGCTGGTCGGCGGCGCGGGTCACGTCGCCGGCCAGCCATTCGGCGCCGGGGCAGGCCTCGGCGGTGCGGCGCAGCCCGGCTTCGTCGCGGTCGAACAGGAGAAGGCGGGCGCCCTCGCGCGCCAGGGCCTCCGCCGTGGCCCGCCCGAGCCCCGAGGCGGCACCGGTGACGACGCCCATCCGCCCCGCGAAGCGCCCGGCGCTCATGCCGGAACAGCCTGACAGATTGCCATGATCCGAAGCTTCCGTATTTTTGTTCAATACGACCGAATTATATCGAAAAGCTAAGAGGAGTTTTCCGCCGATGTCAAAGGCGAAGGGCCCGCCGGCCCAGGCGGCCACACCCGACCCCCGGCTCTACATCCAGGCGGTGGAGCGGGCGATGCGCGTGCTGGAGGTGTTCGGCCATGACCCGCAGCCATTGTCCCTGGCCGAGATCGCCGCCGCCGTCGGCATCGACAAGAGCGGCGCGCAACGGCTCTGCCATACCCTGCGCCACCTGGGATACCTGGAGGCCGATCCGGGCGGGCAGGGGCTGCGGCCCGGCCTGCGGCTGATGGACCGCTCCTTCGATTTCCTGCGCATGCACCCCTTGGTGGAACGCGCCACGCCGGCCCTGATGGAACTGCGCCGCGCCACCCAGGAGCGGGTGGATCTGAGCCTGCCGGATGACCTCAGCATCGTCTATGCGGTGCGGCTGCAGAGCAAGCGGGAGACCTTCTTCGCCACGCTGGTCGGCCGCCGCCTGCCGGCCTTCTGCTCCTCGGGTGGGCGCGCGATGATGGCGGCGCTGCCGGATGCGGTGGTGGAGGACATCCTGGCCCGTTCGGACCGGCGGCCGCTGACGCCCCGCACCATCACCGCCCTGCCTGCCCTGCGCGCCAAGATCGCCGAGGCCCGCACCGATGGCTACGCGCTGGCCTGCGAGGAAGGGTTGCTGGGCGAGATCGTGCTGGCGGCGGCGGTGCGGGACCGGCAGGGCAGGCCCGTTGCGGCCATCCATATCGCCGCCTCCCTCTCGGAATGGGAGGAGGCCGATTTCCGCCGCCGGATGGCGCCGCTGGCCATGGAGGCTGCACGCGCCCTCAGTGGCTGAGCGCCTCCGCCTGCCACAGCGAATCGGGACAGTAGCTTACAATTCATGGTTGTTTTGAGGCAGGGAAGCCTACCAGGAAGTGGATTTAATCCCTTTCCACCCTGCCGAAAGCATTATAACCTCTCCGTGAGGAGAGAGATTCGGCCCAGCGAGCTTTTCGCGAGCTTAATATTTCCTCCACTAAACTCCGAAATCCACCTCCCTCAGACAAAGCCTGGTCAGAGAAATGGAATCTCGTACGGATATCCACGCGAATGAACTTCGTGACCTGCGCCGGAGCTCTTTGAAGGGTTGGGTTCGGAAACTTCGGTTGCCCGTGCCGCGGCGGCTTTCTCCTTCCAAGGGCCTGATGATCGGCCTGCTTTTCTCTTCCTTGCTCTGGGCCGCGATCATCGGCTTCTTCGTCACCTTCTGATCCGGTTCCCGCGCCATCACGCCCGCGGGGCGCGGCGGTGCACCATCATGTCGTTCTCGCCTTCCTGCACCGTGTCGCCGCGCTGCGTCCGCAGGGCGAAGGCAAGGGTGACGATGCCGCGGTCGGCATGGCGGGTCTCCCGCAGCCCGACAACGCGGATGGTCGCCTGGAGGCGGTCGCCCACCAGGATCGGGCCGGTAAAGCGCCAGCGCCAGCCCAGCGAGACGATGGCGGCAAGCTGGGTCTGCGCCCGGTTCTTCAGCCCGTCCGCCAGGGCCAGGCCCAGCAGCCCGTGCGCCACCCGGCCCGGATAGCCCAGCGCCTGCGCATAGGCATCGTCCATGTGGATGTCGTAGAAATCGCCGGAGAGGCCGGCGAAGGCCAGCAGGTGCGCCTCCGTCACCTGGATGCCGCCGGTGATCCATTCGAGGCCGGGCTCGATCTCCTCGAAATGCAGGCGGCGGTCGGTCATGCGCGTGGCTCCCGGCGTGGCAGGCTCAGAGGCGGCCGACATGCAGGCCCCCGTCGATGTGCAGCGCATCGCCGGTGCTGAAGGGCAGGTCGCCCGCCGCCAGCATGGCGACGGCGCGGCCCACATCCTCCGGCTCCCCCCAGCGGCGGATGGGCGAGAGCCCCTCGGCGATGCGGCGGGAATAGGCCTCGGCCACCGGCGCCGTCAGGTCGGTGCGGATGACGCCGGGGCGGATCTCGTGCACGGCGATGCCCGCCTCCGCCAGGCGCAGCGCGAAGAGCCGCGCCAGCATGGAGACCGCCGTCTTGGCGGCGCAGTACTCGCCACGGTCGGGCGAGGCGAGCTGCGCATTGGCCGAGGAGATGAAGATGATGCTGCGCGGCTGCGCCGCCGGCGGCACCTCCAGCATCCGCCGCGCCACGGCCTGGGTGAGGAAGAAGGTGCCGCGCGCATTGACGCCGAAGGCGCGGTCCCAGGATTCCGGCGAGACATCCAGCAGGTCGCCGCGCCGCATCGCGCCGACGCCGGCATTGTTCACCAAGCAGTCGATGCCGCCCTGGTCCTGCCACGCCGCCTGGACGAAGGCGTCGTGCTCCTCCAGCCGCGCCACGTCCAGCCGGCGGAAGGCGAAGCGGCCACCGGCGGCCCGCACCAGCGCCGCCGTCTCCTCGGCGCCCTCCTCGGCGATGTCGGCGGCCAGGATGTCGAAGCCCCGGCCCGCCAGCGCCAAGCAGCAGGCCCGGCCGATGCCGCGCCGCCCGCCCGTGACCAGGGCAACGGGGCGCCTTTGCGGAAGCGCGCTCATGCCAGCAGCGTCCGCGCCATGATCATGCGCTGAATCTGGTTCGTTCCTTCGTAGATCTGGGTGATCTTTGCGTCGCGGTACAGCCGCTCCACCCGCACGCCGCGGATGTAGCCGCTGCCGCCATGGATCTGCACCGCATCGGCGGTGCGGGCGACGGCGGCATCGGAGGCGAAGCACTTGGCCATGCTCGCCTCCAGCGTGGCGCGGCGGCCTTCGTCGAGCACGCGGGCGGCGTGGTGCACCATCAGCCGCGCGGCGTGCGCATCCTTCGCCATGTCGGCGATCATCCACTGCACCGCCTGGAAATCGGCGATGGGCTGGCCGAACTGCCGGCGCTGCCTGGCATAATCGATGCTCTCCTCCAGCGCCGCGCGCAGGATGCCGAGCGCCAGCGCGGCGATGCCGACGCGGCCCTTGTCCAGCACCGACATCATCATGTGGAAGCCGCGCCCCTCCTGGCCCAGCATGGCGCCGGCCGGCAGCCGCACGCCCTCGAAGCGCAGCCCGCCGACGGGGGAGGCGCGCTGGCCCATCTTGCGCTCCTTGCGGTCGCGCGTGACGCCGGCGCTGTCCAGGTCGACCAGGAAGATCGACATGCCGCGATGCCCCGCCGCCGGGTCGGTGCGCGCCAGCACGGCGGCGAAATCGGCCACGGGGGCGTTGTGGATCCACAGCTTGGCGCCCTCCAGCAGCCAGCCATCGCCGTCGCGCCGGGCCTGGGTGCGCAGGCCGGCGAGGTCGGAGCCGGCCTCGGCCTCGGTCAGCGCATAGGCGCAGCGGCGCTCGGCGCGCAGCAGGGGGCGGAGGTAGCGCTCCTGCTGGGCGGGCGTGCCATGCTCGGTGAGCAGCGTGCCGAGCAGCTCCACCAGCCCCACCTGGTCGGCCACCGAGGCATAGCCGCGCGAAAGCTCCTCCATCACCAGCGCATAGGCCAGCACATCGGCCCCCGCGCCGCCCAGCGCCTCCGGCACGCTGACGCCGAACAGCCCGGCCCCGGCGAGGCGGCGGTACAGCGCCTCGGGGTAGCGCTCCTCCTCATCCAGCGCGGCGGCGAGCGGCGCCACCTCCTCCTCCGCGAAGCGGCGCGCGGCATTGCGCAGGGCGGCGTGCCACTCCGTGGCACCGGCAGGCAGGGCGTCTTCCAGCACCGGGCGTTCTTCCCTCTTGCTTGGTCCGCGCGGCCTTCTTCGAGGCGTGGCCGCGTCGGTCCGGTTCAGTCGGCGCGGCGCAGGCCCGCCCCGCAGGATTCGCGCACCACCAGCGCCGGCGGCAGGATCTCGCGCAGCGGCGGCGCCTCCGGCTGTTCCATGCGGTGCAGCAGCACCCGCGCCGCCGCCTGGCCGATGACGCGCGGCGCGACGCGGATGGTGGTGAGCGGCGGGTACCAGTGCGCCGCCTCCCGCACATCGTCGAAGCCCGTCACGGCCACGTCGCGGCCGGGCATGCGGCCGGCGCGCAGCAGGCCGAGCGTGGCGCCGAAGGCCACGGAATCATTGAAGCAGACCAGCGCGGTCGGACTCTCCGGCGGCAGCGCCTGGGCGATCGCGGCGGCGGCGCCGATATCGGTGGAGCAGGGGAGGTGTTCCGCCGCCAGCCCGGCCCGCGCCATGCTGCGCGCATAGCCGTCCCACCGCCCGGTGCTGACCGAGTTGCGCGCGGCGCCGCCCAGGAAGGCGATGCGGCGGTGGCCGAGGCCCAGCAGATGCTCGGTGGCCAGCCGCGTGCCGGCGCGGTTGTCCGGCCCCGCATGGGCGCCGGCGCGGAAGCCGCGCACCACCGTGGCATGCGGCACGCGCCAGGCCTGGAGTTCGCCGATCAGCGCCGGGGGTGTGCCCGTGGCGGGCATCAGCAGCACGCCGTCCACCGGCTGCTCCCGGAAGCGCTCCAGCATCCGCCGCTGGCGCAGCACGGATTCGGAGGTGTTGGCCAGCATGGTGGCATAGCCGGCCTCGTCCAGCGCCTCCTCCACGCCGGCGGTCAGCTCCGCGTAGAAGGGGTTGGTCAGCTCGCAGACCAGCAGGCCGACCGTGTGCGACTTGCCGGAGCGCATCAGCGCGGCGGAGCGGTCATACACATAGCCGAGGCGCTCGGCGGCCTCGCGCACGGCGCGGCGGGTCTCCGGGCGCAGCCGGGAATCGTCGCGCAGCGCCAGGGCGGCGGTGGACAGCGCCACCCCCGCCTCACGTGCCACGTCCTTGATCCTCACCCGCTGCATCCGCGCCCGCGTCTCGCTGTGCCATGGCAGGATTGGAACGTTCCAATTACCCTGTCAAGGCGAGGCGAGGCGAGGCGCGGGGGAGGGCCAGGGGCGGCGCCCCTGGCCCGGCCTTCAGTCGGGGCGCACGCCGTTGTCCCGCGCCACCCGGCCCCAACTGTCGATCTGCGTGCCGACGAAGCGGGCGAGATCCGCGGGCTCGGAAAGCACGAGTTCCGCCTGGTTCAGCTCGGCGAACTGGCTGGCGATGCGCGGCTCCCGGTAGGTCTCGACCAGCGCCGCGCGGAAGCGCTGGATGACCGGCTCCGGCGTTCCCGCCGGGGCGAAGACGCCCCACCAGGCCACGGCGGTCAGGCCCGGGAAGCCGGCCTCGGCGGTGGTGGGCACCTCCGGCAGGCCGGCCAGCCGCTGCTCGCCCAGCTGCAGCAGCGGCCGCAGCGAGCCGGCGGAGATGTGCGGCGCGAGCAGGGCGCTGCTGCCGATCATCATGTCGATATGGCCGGCCACCGCGTCGTTCACTGCCAACCCGCCGCCGCGATAGGGCAGGTGGGTCATGCTCACCCCGGCGCGGCGGGCCAGCATCAGCATGGCGAGGTGCCCGATGGTGCCGTTGCCGGTGGAGCCGAAGGTGACGCCGCCGCGCTTGGCCGCGGCCAGCACGTCGGCCATGGTCTTGTAGGGCTTGCCCGGCTGGCAGGCCACCACATAGGGCGCATGGCCGATCTGGGTGACGGGCGCCAGGTCGCGCTGGATGTCGAAAGGAAGGCTGGGCACCAGCACCGGCATCACGGCATGGGAGTCGAAGGTCAGCAGCCAGGTCTGCCCGTCGGGCCGGGCCTTGGCGGCGACATCGGTGCCGATGCTGCCGGCCGCGCCGCTGCGGTTCTCCACCACGATCGGCACGCCGAGGCGCTGCTGCAGGCCGGGCGCCGCCAGCCGCGCCACGGCGTCGGTGGAACCGCCGGGCGCGAAGGGCACGACGATGCGGATGGTGCCGGACGGCCAGGTGTCGGCGGATGCGCGGATGGCGGGCAGTGCCGCCAGCCCGCCCAGGATGGCGCGCCTCGACCAGTTCTGCATGATGAACCTCCCTTGCGGCGCCCGTACCGGCGCCTTCAGGTTCATCATTCCGCCAGCGGGGCGGGGAGGCAACCCCGGGGCGCCCGCCGCCATCCGCGCCGCCCCCTCAGGCGGGGTGTCAGGCGGGGTGGAAGTCCATCGCCACGCCGTTGATGCAGTAGCGCAGATGCGTGGGCGGCGGGCCGTCGGGGAAGACATGGCCCAGATGGCTGCCGCAGCTGGCGCAATGGACCTCGGTGCGCACCATGCCGTGGCTCATGTCCCGGCTGACGCCGACGGCACCTTCCAGCGGCGCGCCGAAGCTCGGCCAGCCGGTGCCGCTCTCGAACTTCCCCTCGGTGCTGAACAGCGGCTGGTCGCAGCCGGCGCAGGTGAAGGTGCCGGCGCGCTTCTCGTGCAGCAGGGCGCAGCTGCCCGGGCGCTCCGTGCCGTGGGCGCGCATCACCCGGTACTGCTCGGGTGTCAGGCGGGCGCGCCATTCCGCCTCGGTCCGCGTCACCGGGTAGGTGATGGTGTTGGTATCCATGCGGCGTCTCCCTCGGATGCGGGTGGCCCGGCAGGTCCGGGCCGCGGCCCCGCATATCGGGTGGCGGGGGGGTGCTGTCGAGGCCCCGGGCGCATGGCTTGACGGGCCGTGGCGGGCGCGCATACTCGGTCAGCAAAAATGGAACGTTATTCCGCTTAGCGGAAATGATGGCGCCAAGAGGAACGATCCCATGCCCCCTCCGGGCGCAGACATCTCCACCGCCAGCCTGCCCTCCGCCGGCACGGGCGCCTTCGACCCCGCCGGCGCCGGCTGGCAGCCCCGGGGCAACTCCAACTTCTCCACCCTGGTCGGCCCGCTCTGGGCCCGGCGCGAGGGCGAGAGCTGGGCCTATGGCTTCCTCGCCGGGCCGCAGCACAGCAATGCGCGCGGCATCGTGCATGGCGGCATGCTGGTGACGCTGGCCGACAACGCGCTCGGCCTCGTCGTGCACGAGGCGTCCGGGCGCCAGCCGGCCGTGACGATGCAGCTCAACACCCATTTCCTCTCCGCGGCGCATCCGGGTGAGTTCGTCGAGGCGCGCGGCGAGGTGATGCGGCGTGGCCGCTCGGTGATGTTCGTGCGCGGCACGCTGACCGTGGGAGACCGCATGGTGCTGGCGGCGGACGGGATCTGGAAGCTGCTCGGCGCGCGCTGACCGCCCGCCGCGCGCCACCAGGGGAGAAGACGGCCGCAGGGCCGCAAACACAGGGAGGACCGGCAGCGCAATGCTGGACAGGCGCGTCGCATCGTTCACGGAGGCCATCGCCGGCATCGGCCATGGCGCCACCATCATGCTGGGCGGCTTCGGCGGCGCCGGCACGCCGCTCGGGCTGGTCGCCGCGGTGCATCGCGCCGGGTTGCGCGACCTGACGGTGATCGCCAACAATGGCGGCAGCGCGGAGCCGGACCTGCGCATCTGGCTGGAAGCGGGGCAGGTGCGCAAGCTCGTCTGCTCCTACCCCAAGTCCAAGCTGCACACGACGGCGAGCTTCACCACCCTCTACCTGGCCGGCAAGATCGAGCTGGAACTGGTGCCGCAGGGCACGCTGGTGGAGCGGATGCGCTGCGCCGGCGCCGGGCTCGGCGGCTTCTACACCCCCGTCGGCGCCGGCACCGCCCTGGCCGAGGGCAAGGAGACGCGCATGATCGACGGGCGCGAGCATGTGCTGGAGATGCCGCTCTCCGCCGACGTGGCGCTGCTGCGCGGCCGGCAGGCGGACCGCCTGGGCAACCTCACCTACAACAAGACCGCCCGCAACTTCGCCCCCGTGATGGCCACCGCCGCGAAGCTGGTGGTGGTCGAGGTCGAGGAGTTCGTCGAGCTCGGCGCGCTGGACCCGGAGGCGGTGGTGACGCCCGGCATCTTCGTGGACCGCGTGGTGCAGAGGGAGGCGCCGCAATGAGCACGCCGCTGAACCGCGAGCAGATGGCCCGCCGCGTGGCCCGCGCCATTCCGGATGGCGCCTTCGTCAACCTCGGCATCGGCCTGCCGGACATGGTGCCGGACCATATCCCGCCCGAGAACGAGATCTTCCTGCACAGCGAGAACGGCATCCTGCATGTCGGGGCGCGCCCGCCGGCCGGGCAGGAGGACTGGGACCTGATCAACGCCGGCAAGCAGCCGGTGAGCCTGCGGAGCGGCGGCAGCTTCTTCGACAGCGCGCTGAGCTTCGCGATGATGCGGGGCGGCCATCTCGACGTCTCGGTGCTGGGCGCCTTCCAGGTCTCCGAGGCGGGCGACCTGGCCAACTGGTCCACCGGCCTCGGCGAAGGCGTGCCGGCGGTGGGCGGTGCGATGGACCTCGCCGTGGGCGCCAGGCAGATCTGGGTGATGATGGAGCACACGGCGCGGGATGGCAGCCCGCGCATCCTGCGCCAGTGCCGCTACCCCCTGACGGCCACCGGCGTGGTGAAGCGCATCTTCACCAACCTCGCGGTGATCGCCGTGCGGCCGGAGGGGCTGGAGGTGGAGGAGATCCTGCCCGGCCTCGGCCTGGACGAATTGCAGGCGCGCACGGAGGCCACGCTGCGCGCGGGCGCCATGCGGCCGCTGGAAGCCTGAGCGGTGCCCGGCGAGCCGTCCGGCCGGGGCGGCGGCGGGCGCCACGCCCCGGGTGAACCGCCATTCCGGCCAATATTTGTCATAATTTCCATTATGCGTCATAGACGGACGGCATGATGAAGCACCCCGGAGCGTCCTGCTCCGGGGTGCGGACGCATCAGCCGGCGCTTGTCAGGTCCATCGGCTCCGGCACCCAGACATAGCCCTCGCCGGCCTTCGCCACATGGCCGAGCCCCGGCCAGGGGAAGTGGTAGGACAGCACCGCCTGCCGGTCCGTCGCCAGCCGGTCGAGCATGCGGCTGCGCGACTGGGCGGAGAGCTTCGGGTCGGTGTCGAAGGAGAATTCCCACAGCGGCCGCTGCAGCAGCAGGATGTGGTGGTGCGCCAGGTCGCCCGTGTAGACCATGCTCTGGCCATCGCTCTCGATGGTGTAGCAGGTGTGGCCGACCGTATGGCCCGGCGTGGAGATGGCGGTGATGCCGGGCACCACCTCCGCCCCGTCCTTCACCATCACCATGCGGTCGCGATAGGCGGAGAGGTTCTTCTTCGCGCCATCGATGAAGCTGGTCATGAAGGCCGGGCCGCGCTTGTTGCTGTCATCCGTCCAGTAGCGCAGGTCGGCCTCGCTCAGCGCCACCTGCGCGTTGGGGAAGACGCGGTTGCCGGCGGCGTCCACCAGGCCCCAGCAATGGTCGCAGTGCGCGTGGCTGAGCACCACGAGGTCGATCTGCTCCGGCTGGATGCCGGCGGCGCGCATGTTGGCCAGCATCCGCCCCGTGGTGGGGCCGAACATCTTGCTGTCCGCCCCCATGCTCTCGCCCATGCCGGTGTCGAACAGGATGAGCTGGCGGCCGGTGTTCAGCACCAGCACGTTCTGCTCCAGCGTCGCGGCGTCGGGGGGCAGGAAGTTGCCGCGCAGCAGGCCCACGATCTCCTCCGGCGGCGAGGCCGGGAAGGCCGGCTCCGGCTTGCCGAGCGGCAGGCGCCCGTCGGAGATCACCGTGGCCTCGTAGCCGCCGAGGCGGAAGCGGTACCAGGCGGGCGGCACGTCGTTGCGGAACGGGGCGGCGGCCTCGGCGTGCCAGCTGGCGGCGGGCAGCAGCCCGGCACCGACGGCAAGGCCCGTGGCGGCGCGCAACAGGGTGCGGCGATCCATCGTCATGGTCGTACTCCTCCGGTGTTGTTTTTGCTGAGGCATGTTTCTGAGGCAGCGGGGCCGCGCACGCCGCGGGCCCTTCGCCTGGCCCGGAGGAGCGAGGCGCGGGAGATCCCGGCGCCACATCAAGACCGTATCGAATCCGGCGCGGGCTGAACAGGGGGCGCCCTGCCCCTCTGGCAGGCCGGGCCGGCCTGCCGCACTATGCCACCCGCGCCGCGGGCACGCGCCGCGCGCCGAACCTCCAGGAGACCTGACGGATGACCATCCAGCGCCACGGCCGCACTCCCATCATGCACCGCTTCGTCGAGCACAACGGCGTGCTCTATGTCGGCGGGCTGGTGGCGGAGGACCGCAGCCAGGGCATGAAGAGCCAGACCGAGCAGGTGCTGGCGCGCTTCGGCAAGCTGCTGGACGAGGTGGGCAGCAATCGCGGCAAGGTGCTCGCCGCCACCATCTACATCACCGACATGGCGCTGAAGGACGAGATGAACGCGGCCTGGACCGCCTTCTTCGGCGACGACCTGCCGACCCGCGCCACCATCGGTGTCGCCGATCTCGGGCCGAACACGCTGATCGAGGTGGTGTTCACCGCGGCCCGCTGAGCGGCAGCGCGAGGGGAGGAAGACGGAACTCCTCCCCCCGGCACTCCCGTCATCTGGGCCTGTCAGGAAGCCGGGCTGGTCCGGGATTCCAGCGCCAGCACCGTGTCCAGCAGGCCGGGGAAGCGCTCCGCCATCTCGTCGCGCAGCGCCACGACGCAGCGCGTGCCTTCCCGGCGGTGCCGCACCAGCCCCGCCTGCCGCAGCACCTTCATGTGATGCGAGAGGGTGGAGGGCGAGACGCCCGCCTCGAACGCGCCCCAGCCGCGCTCCCCTTCCGCCGCCAGGGCGGCCAGGATGCGCAGCCGCAGCGGGTCGCTCAGCGCGTGCAGCACCTCGGTCAGCGGCACCGCGCCGATCTCGGGATGCGGATAGGGGTCTTGCATCCGGCTCGTCTCCTCCTAGTTGTTCGATATTCGACGATCATCGAACAACGGGCACCCTCCCGGTTCCCGTCACGCCTGGACGAGATATAGCGCAATGCCCACACTGTTCGACCCCATCCGCCTCGGCGCGATCGAGGCGCCCAACCGCATCATCATGGCCCCCCTCACCCGCTCCCGCGCCACGCCGGACCGGGTGCCGACGCCGATGATGCGCGACTACTACGTGCAGCGCGCCTCCGCCGGGCTGATCCTGTCCGAGGCCACCTCGGTCACGCCGATGGGCGTGGGCTATGCCAACACCCCCGGCATCTGGTCCGAGGCGCAGGTCGAGGCCTGGAAGATGATCACCGACGCCGTGCACGCGGCCGGCGGGCGGATCATGCTGCAGCTCTGGCATGTCGGCCGCATCTCCGACCCCATCTTCCTCGACGGCGCCCTGCCCGTGGCGCCGAGCGCCATCCAGCCGGCCGGCCATGTCAGCCTGGTGCGGCCGCAGCGCCCCTATGTGACGCCGCGCGCGCTGGAGACCGACGAGATCCCCGGCATCGTCGCCGCCTACCGCCGCGGCGCCGAGAACGCGCAGCGCGCCGGCTTCGACGGCGTCGAGATCCATGGCGCCAATGGCTACCTGCTCGACCAGTTCCTGCAGGATTCCACCAACCGCCGCACCGACGCGTATGGCGGCCCGGTCGAGAACCGCGCCCGGCTGATGCTGGAAGTGACGGACGCCGCCATCGGCGTCTGGGGCGCCGACCGGGTGGGCATGCACCTCGCCCCCCGCGCCGACAGCCACGACATGGGCGACAGCGACTGCCTCGCCACCTTCGGCTACGTGGCCCGCGAGCTGGGCCGCCGGAAGATCGCCTTCCTCTTTGCCCGCGAGCACGAGGCGCCGGACCGCATCGGCCCGCAGCTGCGCACGGCCTTCGGCGGTCCCTTCATCGCCAATGAGCGCTTCTCGCCCGAGCAGGCGGCGGCGGATTTGGCGGAGGGCCGCGCGGATGCCATCAGCTTTGGCCTGAAGTTCATCGCCAACCCGGACCTGCCGGAGCGCCTGCGCCAGGGCGCGCCACTGAACGAGGTGAACCGCGACACCCTCTACGCTGGCGGCGCCGAGGGCTATGTGGACTACCCGGCGCTGGAGGCCGCCAAGGCGGCCTGAACGGGGGGCGGGGCTGGCGGGACCGCGCCCGCCGCCCCATCTCCGGGCTGGAAGTCCCGGTGCCCCTTCATGCTAGGCTGGCCGCCATGAACCTTGCCTACCGCAAGCCGATGAGCCTGTCGGAGTTCCTCGCCTGGGAGGAAGGGCAGGAGCTGCGCTTCGAGTTCGATGGCGCCCGGCCCATGGCCATGGTGGGCGGCACGCGGGCGCATGCCTTCATCCAGCGCAACCTCGCCATCTCGGTGGGCGGGCGGCTGCGCGGGAAGCCCTGCCAGTTCGCGGGGTCGGACCTGAAGGTGCTGGTGGCGGGCAGCATCCGCTACCCGGACGGGCTGGTGACCTGCACCCCCGCTGCCAATGACAGCACCCTGGTGCGGGACCCGGTGGTGGTGTTCGAGGTACTGAGCAACAGCACCGCCGGCACGGATCGCATCACCAAGAACCACGAATACGCCGCCACCCCCTCCATCCGCCGCTACGTGATGCTGGAGCAGGACCGCATCGCCGCGACCGTCTTCGCCCGCATGGGCGAGGACTGGGTGGGCCATGTGCTGCGCGCCGATGCGGTGCTGGAGATGCCCGAGATCGGCCTCTCCATCCCGCTCGCCGAGCTCTACGAGGGGCTCAGCTTCGGCGAGGCGGAGGAGGGGTAGGCCCCCTCCCCGGCCCTGGTCAGCGGCCCCAGCGCAGCACCATCGGGTCCAGCGCCCGCGCCGTCTCCAGCAGCCCCTCGCGCACCTTGGGGTGCAGCGGCGCCACGGGGTGGCGCGGCGCGTCGCAGCCGATGATGCCGCCCGCCTGCATCAGCGCCTTGGCCGCCAGCAGCCCGGCCTGGCGGTTCTCATAGTTGATCAGCGGCAGCCAGCGGGCATAGCCGGCCATCGCCGCCTCGCGCCGGCCGGCGCGGTAATCCTCCAGGATGGGCTTGATGCCGTCCGGGTAGCCGCCGCCGGTCATGCTGCCGGTGGCTCCCGCCTCCAGGTCGGGGAAGAGGGTGATCGCCTCCTCGCCATCCCACGGCCCCTCGATCGCGTCGCCGCCCAGCGCGATCAGCTCGCGCAGCTTGGTCGCGGCACCGGCGGTCTCGATCTTGAAGTAGGAAACCTGCTCGATCTCCCGCGCCATCTTCACCAGGAAGGGGGCGGAAAGCGGCGTGCCGGCCACCGGCGCGTCCTGGATCATGATGGGGATGCCGATGGCATCCGAGACAGCCTGGAAGAACGATTGCACCCCCGCCTCGCCGACGCGGATGGTGGCGCCGTGATAGGGCGGCATGACCATCACCATCGCCGCGCCCTGCGCCTCGGCACGGCGGCTGCGCTCGGCACAGACGCGCGAGCTGAAATGCGTGGTGGTGACGATTACCGGCACGCGGCCCGCCACATGCTTCAGGATCGCCGCCGTCAGCACCTCGCGCTCCTCGTCGGAGAGCACGAACTGCTCGGAGAAATTGGCCAGGATGCACAGGCCATCCGAGCCGGCATCGATCATGAAGTCCACGGCGCGGAGCTGGCCAGGCAGGTCGAGCGCGCCGCTCTCGTCGAAGATGGTCGGCACGACGGGGAACACGCCGCGGTAGCGGGGGGGGTTGGGCATTTCTTTTACTCCCTCAAACAAAAGAAGGCCGGGGGAAGGAATTCCCCCGGACCCCCATCTTTTTTCTGTCAGTGATTGTCGCGGGGGACGGGGGAGCCGCTCTTGCCGACCAGGAAGTCGAAATCGGCGCCCTGATCGGCCTGCAACACATGCTCCACATAAAGCCGGGTGTAGCCACGGTCCATCGGCGGCGCGGGCGGCGTCCAGGCGGCGCGGCGGGCGGCCAGCTCCGCCTCCTCCACATGCAGGTGCAGCGTGCCGGCCTTCACGTCCAGCGTGATGAGGTCGCCGTTGCGCACCAGAGCCAGCGGGCCGCCGGCGGCCGCCTCCGGCGCCACATGCAGCACCACCGTGCCATAGGCGGTGCCGGACATGCGGGCATCGGAGATCCGCACCATGTCCCGCACGCCCTGCTTCAGCAGCTTCTGCGGCAGCGGCATGTTGCCCACCTCGGCCATGCCGGGGTAGCCGCGCGGGCCGCAATTCTGCAGCACCATGATGCAGTCCGCGTCGATGTCGAGGCTGTCGTCGTCCACCGCGTGGTGCAGGTGCTCGATGCTCTCGAACACCACGGCGCGGCCGGTGTGCTGCATCAGGTGCGGCGAGGCGGCGGAAGGCTTGATCACCGCGCCATCGGGCGCGAGGTTGCCGCGCAGGATGGCGATGCCGGCATCGGGCTTGAACGGCGCCTCCGGCGTGGTGATGACGGCGCGGTTCCAGCACTGCGCGTCCTGCACGTTCTCCCAGATGGTGCGGCCGTTCACCGTCAGCGCATCCTTGTGCAGCAGCCCCTGCTCGGCCAGGTCCCGCAGCACAACCGGCAGGCCGCCGGCATAGTAGAAATCCTCCATCAGGTACTCGCCGGAGGGCATCAAATTCACCTGGCAGTGGACGCCGCGGCCGAGCCGGTCGAAATCGTCCAGCGTCAGGTCGACGCCGATGCGGCGGGCGATGGCGATGAGATGCACCACCGCATTGGTCGAGCCGCCGATGGCGGCGAGCGTGCGGATGGCGTTCTCGAAGGCCGCGCGCGTCAGGATTTTCGTGGGGGTCAGGTCCTCGGCCACCATCTGCACGATGCGGCGCCCGGCCATGCGCGCCAGCTCGTTGCGGCGGGCATCGACGGCGGGGATGGCGGCGTTGGTCGGCAGGCCGATGCCCAGCGCCTCCACCATCGAGGCCATGGAGGAGGCGGTGCCCATGGTCATGCAGGAGCCGTGGCTGCGGTTCATCCCTGCCTCGGCCTCGTGGAACTCCTTCAGCGTGATCTCGCCGGCGCGGAGCTGCTCGCTCATCGAGATGATGTTGGTGCCGGAGCCGATCATCTTGCCCTGGTACACGCCGCGCAGCTGCGGCCCGCCGGAGACGCCGATGGCGGGCAGGTCGGCGCTGGCCGCGCCCATGAGCAGCGCGGGCGTCGTCTTGTCGCAGCCCATCAGCAGCACCACGCCGTCCAGCGGATGGGCGCGGATGCCTTCCTCCACATCCATGGCGGCGAGGTTGCGGTAGAGCATGGCGGTGGGCCGCATCGTCACCTCGCCGAGCGAGGAGACGGGGAATTCCAGCGGGAAGCCGCCCGCCTCCAGCACCCCGTAGCGCACATGCTCGGCGATGGTGCGGAAATGGCTGTTGCAGGGGTTCAGCTCGGACCAGGTGTTGCAGATGCCGATGACCGGGCGGCCCTCGAACTGGTCCTGCGGGATGCCGCGGTTCTTCAGGAAGGAGCGGTAGTAGAAGCCCATCTTGTCCTGCCGGCCGAACCAGGCCTGGCTGCGCAGCGTGCTTTTCTTGGTGTCGTCCCCGGCCATCGGCCCCGTCCCCTTCCCTGTGCGCCGGCGGCAGTGTCGGCGCCCCGGCCATCGCGCAGTGTAGGGCGGAGAGACATGCCGGGCCAATGACAAGAGCGGCCTCCGACATGCCATTTTCAATATCTCAGGCGGGAAACAGCACCGTCTCCAGTAGCCCGAAAAACCCCTGCGCCGCAGGGGAGAGAGGCCGGTCCTTCAGCCGGATCAGCCCGAAGGGCGGCACGGCCAGATGCGGCTCCTCTGGCGGCGGCGGCAGGCGGCACACCCGGCCGGCGCCGTCGAACAGCGCGGCCACCGGCTCGCTCACCACGCACACCGCCTCGCCACGCCCGAGCACGGAGAGCGCCAGCAGGGCGGAGGCGGTGTTGAGCACCCGCCCCGGCAGGCTCAGCCCGTGGCGGGCCACCATGGTCTCCACCGCCTGCCGCAGCAGGCTGCCGGGCGGCTCCAGCACCCAGGGGTAGCCCAGCAGCGCCGCCAGGCCGGGCGGCGGGCCGGCCAGCAGCGGGTGCCCCTCCCCCACCAGGAAGCAGAGCGGCTCCTCCCCCACCTCGCGGTATTCCAGCCCGGCGGCGCTGGCGCCCTGCGGAATGCGCGCCAGCACGAAATCCAGCCGCCCGGCGCGCAGCCGCTCCACCAGCGGCGCGCTGGTCTCCACCTCCACCGAGATGCGCAGCGCCGGGCTGCGCTGCTGCGCCAGTTCCACGGCACGCGCGAGGCCGTCCACCGCCGGGCCGGTGACGGCGCCGATGGCCACCGTGCCCCCCGCGCCGCTCCGCAGAGAATTGAGCTCCTCCCCCGCCTGTTCCAGCGCCACCAGCACGGTGCGGGCGCGGCGCAGCAGCACCTCGCCCTGGAGGTTGGGCTCCACCCCGCGCGGCCGGCGCTCGAACAGCGGCACGCCGGCGATCTGCTCGATCTCGGCCAGCAGCTTGGAGGCGGCGGGCTGCGTCAGCCCCAGGCTCTGCGCCGCGCGGTTCAGGTTGCGCAGGTCGTCCATCGCCGTCAGCAGCTGGAGATGCCGCAGCTTCAGCCGGCTGCGGGCGTACCAGTCGGGCGGCAGGCGGCGCGGGGCGGCGGGCGGGGGCGGGGTGCGGGGCATGGGCGCGATATACCAGAATGGATATGTCACCCGCCATTTATTGCGCTGGACCTTGATGCCCCCGCCCTTCTAGTCATGCCGCTCATGAATCGGCCCCGCACGGGCCGGCCTGCCGCCGGAATGGCGCGCGCGGGAGGACCGGCATGGTCCTCCCGCGGCGGATCCAGCGGCACCGGCCGGCCTGCCCGCCGCGCCGCCTCATGCCTCCAAGAAAGAACACCGGGATGACCGAGAAGAACGACGCCCCTCCTGCCCTTTCCCGCCGCGCCGTGCTGGGTGCCGGCCTCGGCGCCGCGGCCACCGGGCTGGCGGCGCCGCGCCTGGCGCTGGCGCAGACCTGGCCCACCCGGCCGCTGACGCTGGTGGTGGGCTTCCCCCCCGGCGGCCAGACCGATTTCGCCGCCCGCGTCATCCAGGCCGGCATGTCCGCGGCGCTGGGCCAGTCGGTGGTGATCGAGAACCGCGGCGGCGCCGGCGGCAATATCGGCACCGAGGCGGTGCTGCGCGCGCGCCCCGACGGCTACACCATGCTCGCCGCCAATTCGAGCTCCATGGCCATCAACCCGCACACCTTCCCGGGCATGACCATCAACCCGCTGGAGCTGGTCTCGGTCGGCCTCGCGCTGCAAAGCTCGCTGGTGCTCTGCGTGCATCCCTCCGTGCCGGCCAGGACCGTGAGCGAGTTCGCCGCCTGGGTGAAGGCGCAGCCCAAGGGCATCGACTACGGCACCGCCGCCGCCGGCAGCATGTCGCACTGCGCGATGGAGCTGTTCCGCACCCGCATCGGCAACCCGGCCATGGAGAGCATCCCCTATCGCGGCTCCGGCCCGGCGATGCAGGATTTCATCGCCGGCCGCTTCTCCTGCCTGTTCGACGCCGCCTCGGTGGTGGCGCCCTTCCTCAAGGCCGGGCAGGTGCGCGGGCTGATGGTGACGGGCGAGCAGCGCGCCCCCGCCTTCCCCGACATCCCGACCGCCGCCGAGCAGGGGGTGCAGGACTTCACCATCACCAGCTGGATCGGCATCTCGGCCCCGCGCGGCACGCCGCCCGAGATCGTCCAGCGCGTCAACGAGGCGCTGAACAAGGCGCTGCAGGACCCGGCGGTGCGCGAGCGCATCACCGGCCAGGGCGACGAGCCGGGCGGCGGCACGGCGGCCGAGTTCGACGCGCGCGTGAAGCGCGACCATGCCCGTTGGGGCGAGGTGGCGCGCGCCGCCAACATCCGCGCGGACATCTGAGCCGCGCGGCCGCCGTCCCGGTGCCGTTGCGGCCCCGGGACGGCGTGCCTTTTCCGCATCAATGGCGGCGCCATGCAGGGCTTCGCGCGGCAATCGTTTGCGATTAATTATCACTTGAATTAAAGCGCCGGCATCTCCGACCCTTTCCCAGGTGCCGAGCCGATGGCCATGTCCTTGCGTCGCTACCGTTTTCTCTCCCTGGCCCCGGTGCTGCTGGCGCTCTCGGCCGGCGCCCTGGCGCAGGAGGCCGGCCCCTCCCCGCTCACCCAGGGCGGCGCCATCCTGCTGCCCATGGTGGACGTGCAGGGCCAGCGGGAGACGGCCACCGGCCCGGTGCAGGGCTTCGTCGCCGGCCGCGCCGCCGGCGCCACCAAGACCGACACGCCGCTGATCGAGACACCGCAGGCCATCACCGTCATCACACGGGACCGCATCGACGCCCAGGCGGTGCGCAGCGTGGAGGAGGCGCTGCGCTACGCCCCCGGCGTCACCGCCGGCCTCTCCGGCTTCGACCCGCGCTTCGATTCCGCGCGCATCCGCGGCTTCGACGCGCGGCCAAGCCAGTATCTCAACGGGCTGCGCCTGCTGCGCCAGTTCGGCCCCACCAGCATCGAGCAGTACGGGCTGGAGCGCATCGAGATCGTGCGCGGCCCCTCTTCCGTGCTCTACGGGCAGACCGTGCCGGGCGGGCTGATCAACCTGGTGAGCAAGCGGCCGACCGAGACGCCCTTCGGCGAGGTCAACCTCTCCGCCGGCAACAATGACCGCTTCCAGGGCGCCTTCGACCTGGGCGGGCCGCTGGACGAGGCCGGGCAGTTCTCCTACCGCGCAACCGGGCTGGTTCGGAACAGCGACACCGATGTGGATCACGTCGGCGACGACCGCTACTTCTTCGCCCCCGCCCTCACCTGGCGGCCGGATGGCGAGACGCGCGTCACCCTGCTCGGCTCCTACCAGTACGACCAGGGCGGCTCGCCCATCGGCCTGCCGGCGCAAGGCACGCTGCTCTACAACCCGAACGGCAAGATCCCGCGCAGCCGCTATGCCGGCGAGGAGGATTTCAGCCGCTCCGACGTCACCACCACCACGCTGGGCTGGGACATCGAGAAGCGCCTGAACAGCGTCTTCACGCTGCGGCAGAACACCCGCTACACGCACAACACCGTCAAGTACGACACCATGTACGCGACCGGCTTCCAGCCGGACCTGCGGACGCTGAACCGCGGCACCCTGGTGCAGCGCGAGCGCTCCGACACGATCAACCTCGACACCGGCCTGCAGGCCGATTTCAGCACCGGCCCGGTGGTGCACAAGGTGCTGGCGGGTGTCGATGTGCGGCAGTACTGGGGCCGCTACGAGACCTATTTCGGCACCGGCCCGTCGGTCGACATCTTCAACCCGGCCCGGGGCCTTGCGGTGCCGGACTCGCGCCGCGCCCCCTTCTACGCCCTCAACCGCAACGACGACCTGCACCAGTTCGGCCTCTACCTCCAGGACCAGATGCGCTGGAACAACTGGATCCTGCTGCTGGGCGGGCGGCAGGACTGGGCCGGCAGCGAGCAGACCTCCCGCCTGAACGACAACCGCGTCACGCAGAACGACAACGCCTTCACCGGCCGCGCCGCGCTGATGTACGCGGCGCCGAACGGCCTCTCGCCCTATGTCAGCTATTCCACCTCCTTCGACCCGATCGCCGGCTCGACCGCCGGCGGCGAGGCCTTCCGCCCCACCGAGGGCCGGCAGTACGAGATCGGCCTGAAGTACCAGCCGCCGGGGATGAACAGCTTCTTCACCGCCTCGGCCTTCGACCTGACGCAGACCAACGTCACCACCCGCGACCCGGTGGTGCCCGCCGCGCAGGTGCAGACCGGCGAGATCAACGTGCGGGGGCTGGAGCTGGAGGCGGTGGCCAGCCTGGCCGAGGGGCTCAGCCTGATCGCCAGCTACACCTACATGGACGCCGAGATCACCAGCGACAACGGCGGCAGCCAGGGCAACCGCCCGGCGCTGGTGCCGGAGCACATGGCCAATCTCTGGGGCCAGTACCGCTTCCAGGAAGGCAGCCGCCTCGCCGGCTTCGGCCTCGGCGGCGGCGTGCGCTACATGGGCAATTTCTACGGCGACAATGCCAACGCGTACCGCACCCCGTCCGTCACGCTGCTCGACGCCTCGGTGAGCTATGAGTGGGACCGCTACAAGCTCTCGGTGAATGCCAGCAACCTGGCGGACAAGGAGTACGTCTCCTCCTGCACCGGCGCCAACTACTGCTACTACGGTCCTGGGCGGACGGTGATCGCCAACCTCGCCTATCGCTGGTGAGGCGTCACGCCGCCGTCCAGAAGGTGCCCTGCCAGGGGACGGCGGCGAAGCGGGCGTTGATCTCGGCCAGCGTCGCCGCCGGATCGAGCGTGGCGGCGAGGCCGGGGTAGAGCCAGCCCGCCATCGCCTCCAGCGCCACCACGTTCAGCGCCGTGCCGCCGAGATAGTTCCACAGGCCGAAGGCGCGGCCATGGCGCACCGCCGGCAGGTGCGCCAGCTCCGGCGCGCGCAGCGCTTCCGCGAGGCTGCGCCGCGCCACCTCCGGCGCCACCCCCCAGCCCAGGCGCAGCGCGGCGCTGCCCTCCGGCGGCTGCGCCATGCCGGTGCCGATATAGACCTCCGGCTCCGTCACCAGCACCTGCTCGACCGAGAGGTTGCCGCCCGAGGGCCCGGGAAGCTGGCCTTCCGCCGCGTTGCGCCCGCCCAGCGCCGCCACCAGCTCCCCCCCGCCCTGGTCCCCCGCCACCCAGCAGCAGGGCCAGCGGCCGGGGAAGGCCTGCAGCAGCACGGCGGGGCCGGGCCGGCCGGCCACGGCGCGGCGCACCGCCTCCAGCCGCGCCGTGTAGAAGGCGGCATATGCGGCGGCGGCCTCGCGCCGGTCCAGCACCTCGGCCAGCAATCGCAGCGAGGGCAGCGCGCGGCTGAGGGGGTTGATGAAGAAGTCGATGAACACCACCGGGATGCCGGCCCGCTCCAGCGTGCGCAGCGCCTCCGCGGTGCCGGGGCGGCGGTGCTGCCAGGCGGCCATCAGCACCAGATGCGGCGCCAGGGCGATCAGCCGCTCCAGCGGCAGGTCCTCACCCACCTGCCGGGTCAGTTCCGGCACGGCGTCCAGCCCGGGGAAGCGGGCGGCGAGCGCCGCCATCGCGCCGGGGTCGATGCGCCGCAGGTCGCCGCCCATGCCCACCAGCAGCGGCACCGGGTCGGGGTGGATCAGCGACAGGTTCAGCAGCACGGCGCTCTCGGCGGCCACCACACGGCGCGGCGGGCGCGTCAGGGTCACGCCGCGCCCCACCATGTCGGTGACGCTGCGCGGCCAGCCGGCCTGCGCGAGCGCCGGGCGGGCCAGGGGGGCGGTTGCCAGCGGCAGGGCCAGGATGCTGCGGCGGTGGAGCATGGTCGGGCGGCCTCCTCGCGGTCTGGCCGCCCCTAGCAGCGCGGGCGCCCGCCCTCAAGGGGCCGGCCCCTCGCCGCCACGGACGCCTCAGCCCAGCGTCGTCAGGTCCTGGAACCAGTGCTGCGCCTGGGTGTAGCCGGCCACCTTGCCGCTCATGGCGTGCGGGTTGGTGTCGTGCACCACGAAGACCAGCAGCGCCTCGTCCACCACGCGCTGGTGCACCTGGGACATCAGCCGGTCCTGCGCCTCGGTGTCGAAGCTGGTGACGGCCTCGTCGATCAGCCGGTCCACCTCGGGGTTGCCGTAGTGGCTCCAGTTCACGCCGGTGGGCGCCACCTGCTTCGAGTGGAAGAAGCGGATCAGCGCGTAGAGCGGGTCGGAGGTGACATAGGCGACATTGTTGGCGGTGACGCCATTCTGCTTCGCCAGCTCCCCCGCCGCGCCCTGGCGCCAGGCGGTGTAGAGCACCTCCAGCTCCACCGGCACCAGCTCGATCTCCAGCCCCACCTCGCGCATCGCCTGCTGGCAATACTCGTTGATCGGCATGGAGAGCATCTGGCCGGAGCCGCCGGTGGCCACCAGGAATTTGGTCTTCAGCGGGTTGCGCGGGCCGAAGCCGGCCTCGGACACCAGCTTGCGCGCGGCGTCGGGGTCGTACGTCACCTGGAAGGAGGGCTTGCCGAACCAGGGGGAGGAAGGATCGACCACGCCCACCGCCGGCTTGGCCAGCCCGTTCATCAGCGCCACCACCTCCTCGCGGTTGATGGCGAGGTTGGCCGCCTTGCGCAGCCGCAGATCCCGCCAGGGCGAGCCCTCGAGCTGCGAGAGATGGTAGTTCCACACATGCGGCGTGACGTTCTCGACGATCCGCATGCCGCCCGCCCGGAGCTGCGGCACGAGGTCCGGCGCCGGGGTCTCGATCATGTCCACCGCGCCGCTGATCAGCGCGTTGGTGCGCATCACCGCGTCCGGCGCGCAGACGAGGATGACGCGCTCCGCCTTCGGGATGCGCGCCGGGTTCCAGTAGCGCGTGTTGCGCACCAGCTCGGCGCTGGCGCGCGGCACCAGGCGGGCGAGGCGGAAGGGGCCGGTGCCGGAAGGCTCGAAGGCGAATTTCTGCCAGTCCCGCCCGAGCTTCTCGTACTGCGCCGGCGAGGAGATCAGGAACCAGAGCATCTGGTAGGGGAAGAGGCTGTCCACCGCCTTGGTGGTCACCTCCACCGTCATGTCACCGAGCTTGCGCCAGGCGGCGACGGAGGGCAGGCGCGGCCGCACCTGCGCCGCCTGTCGGTTGTCGAAATGCGGCGCCTGCGGGTTCATCACCTTCTCGAAGTTCCAGATGACGGCATCCGCGTCGAAGGCGCTGCCATCGTGGAAGGTGACGCCCTGGCGCAGGGTGAAGACCCAGCGGCGGCGGTCGGCCGGGTCGGTCTCCCAGGCCGTGGCGAGGCCGGGCACCAGCCGGCCGGGGCGGTCGGCCACGTCCATCTCCCACGCCACCAGCGGGTCGTAGAGGGTGTGGCCGGTGAACTGGTAGGCGCCGGCGCCGCGGTCCGGCTGGCCGGTGGTCTGCGGGATGTCGGCCATCGAGATGCCGTAGCGCAGCGTCCGGCCGCTGCCCGGGCTTTGCGCAAGGGCCGCCCGCACTGCACCAGGGAGAGGCAGGCCGCCCAGGCCGCCAATCATGCCGCTGGCGCCAGCCGCCATCAGGCCACGACGGGAGAAGCTCATCTCGGTGCTCCGGCAGAATGAGAAAGGTCTCTGCCGGAGGCTTGAGCAATTCGCGTGCCGGGCGGCCCTCTCAGGCCGGCTGCGTCACCGCGAACTCGGCCCGGATCGCCGCGGTGTGCTCGCCGATGGCGGGCACCGGGCCGAAGGCGGGGCTGGCCACGCCGTCATGGATGGCGGGCGGCGCGACGATGGACGCCATGCCGCCCGGCGTGGCCACGTTCACCCGGCGCAATGCCGGGTGGTTCACCAGGTCCGCCACCTCGTTGACGAAGCCATAGGCGGTGCCGGCCGCATCCAGCCGCGCCGCCACCTCGGCACGGGTCAGCCCCGCGAATACGGCGGCGACGCGCCCGTCCACCACAGCGCGGTTGGCGACGCGGGCATTGTTGCTCTCATAGCCCGGCTGCTTCGGCAGCTCCGGCTCCTGCATCACCGTCGTGCAGAATTTCTGCCACTCGCGCTCGTTCTGGATGGAGAAGAGCACCAGCGAGCCGTCGGATGTCTCGAAGGCGCCATAGGGGCAGATGGAGGGGTGGGCGAGGCCGACGCGCTTCGGCGCCTGGCCGGTGCCCTCGAAATACAGCAGCGGCACGTTCATCCAGTCCGCCATGCCGTCGAACAGGCTGATCTCGAGGCGCCGCCCCTCGCCGGTGAGGGAGCGGGCGATCAGCGCCTCCAGCACCGCCGCGTAGGAGGCCATGCCGCAGGCGATGTCGCAGACCGAGACGCCGACGCGCCCCGGCCCCGCCGGGTGGCCGGTGATGGCGGCCAGCCCGCTCTCCGCCTGCACCAGCAGGTCGTAGGCCTTCATGCCGGCGTAGGCATGGCCGGCGCCGTAGCCGGAGATGTCCACGGTCACGAGGCGCGGGTAGCGCCGCCGCAGCTCCTCCGAGCCGAAGCCGGCGCGGGCGGCGGCGCCAGGGGCGAGGTTCTGGATGAACACATCCGCGCGCTCCAGCACCCGGTGCAGCAGCGCCGCGTCGTCCGGTGCCTTGATGTCGGCCACCAGGCTCTGCTTGCCGCGGTTGAGCCAGACGAAGTAGCTCGACAGCCCGTGCACGGCGGCGTCGTAGCCGCGCGCGAAATCCCCCTCCGGCCGCTCGATCTTGATCACCCGCGCCCCGGCATCGGCAAGGCGGGAGCTGCAATAGGGGGCGGCCACCGCCTGTTCCAGCGTCACCACCAGCAGCCCCTCGAGCGGCTTGCGGGGGGTGGCGCGGTCGGGTGCGGTCTGAGCGGTCATGAGCGGGACGGTTCCTGTTGCTGTCGCGGTCGGGATGCGCGGGGGCGCGGCGGCGCCCCCGCGCCTTGGCCTCAGCGGAAGGCCACGGGCTGGGGCAGCTTCTCCAGCATGTCGGGCTTCAGGGTCTTCAGCCACTCGGTGCTCTTCTGCCCCACCGGCGTCGTCACCGAGGCGGCGGGGAAGACGACCATGTCGGTCATCACCGGGAAGGGGTAGCGGTCGCTGTGCAGGGTGGTGCCGATCAGCTGGTCCTCCAGCCCCTGCCCGTCCTCGCGGATCGTCACCTGCCCGGTGAGCGAGGGGAAGGTGAGGCCGCGGAAGGCGGCGGTCAGCTCCGCGTCGGTCGGCCACTGGCCGCCCTTGGCGGCGATCGCCTTCTCATAGCCGGCCTTCATGGCGTTGATCGCCTGCGCCATGTGGTGGGTCGAGTAGATCGGGTAGCTGTCGAAGCGCTTGCGGTAGTTCTCGGTGAAGCTCTTCAGCTTGTCGGCGTCCTTGGGCGAGGGGTGCAGGAACCAGTGGTCGCCGCGCGCGCCGATGATGTGCCCGGCGGGCAGCGCCTTGCCGACGCGCTCGAGCGAGGATTCCGCCAGCGGCAGCACGAAGGTGCTGCGCTCGAACAGCCTGCGGTCGGCCGCCTGGCGGATGAAGGTGTCGAGGTCGCCGCCCCAGGTGGTAGAGAAGATGACATCCGGCCGCAGCGCCAGCAGGCGGGTGATCTCGCTCGAGAAGTCGGTCGCGCCGAAGCGCGGGAACAGCTCGGCCGAGACGCGCACGCCGGGCTTCAGTGCGTTCATCGCGGTGCGCCAGATCTCCCAGGAATCGCGGCCCCAGGCATAGTCCTGGTTCACCACGGCGAGGCTGCGGAAATCCGGCTTCACCTTCAGCAGGTAGAGCAGCGCCGCCAGCACCTCCGGCGTGGCATTGGCCTGCGGGCGGTGCGCATAGCCGTAGGTGCCATCCTCGAAGACGCGCTGGGTGCCGCAATCCCACAGCAGGGTGGGGCGCTTCAGCTCGTCGGCGAGCGGCGCGCAGGCCAGGCAGTCCGCCGAGGAGATGCCGGCGAAGATCATCTGCACGCCTTCGCTCTGCACCAGCCGGCGGTACTCGCCGACGAAGTGGTCGACGCCCGGCCCCTCATCGACATAGATCGGCCGCACCTTCACCCCGGCGATGCCGCCGGCGGCGTTCAGCTCCTCGATCAGCATGTCGGCCGCCTGCCGCGCCGGCACGCCGAAGACGCTGGCGGGGCCGGACAGGTAGGTGGCGATGCCGAGCTTGATCTCCGCCGGCTTCTGCGCGGCGCCCTGGGCATGGGCGGGGCGGCCGGCCAGCGCCAGGCCACCGATGCCGAGCCCGCCCAGCAGCACGCCGCGGCGGGAGAACGGGGTGGTGGCCGGGGCGGTCGCGAGGGCGGCGGACACCTCGGCGGGCTCCGTCCGGGCAGGCGGCTTGGTCATGAACTGATCTCCTCCGGATGCGGCCGTTTCACGGCTCTACCGGCCCAGACTGGCATCAAACCGCCCGCCGGTCCATCGGCGCGGCTTCGCTCCGGCGGCCCTCGCCAGGCACCCGCGCCAGGCTGCGGCGCCAAGCTGCGGCGCCAGGCTGCGGCGAGGGAGCCTCCTGGCCCCCGAGGCCAGCATGCCGCACCGGCAGCCCGGCACCGCAGGGCCGGCGGGCCGCTTCCTGCCACAGACGCCACTGGCAAGGCCGCGGGCGGTAGCTCGGCCGGGCCTGCAGGTTCGGCCCGGGGAAGGGCCGGAATCCGCCCGAAAAATCTGTCGACAATCTGCGTCGATGTGCTGGGCCGCTTCGGGAATACGTGCCATTCTCGGTCGATCATGGAAGAGATTGTCGACACCAGGGCGCCAGAGGTGTCCCTTCCCGCGGATGGGGCGCTGGAGCGGGCGCTGTTCCAGCGGCTGAGTGAGGCGATCATCCGGGGCGAGATCCCGCTCGGTGCCAAGCTCAGCGAGCCGGCGCTCTCGCGCCAGTACGGCGTCAGCCGCGGGCCGCTGCGCGAGGCGCTGAACCGGCTGGAGGAGCGCCGGCTGGTGGAGCGCACGCCCCGGCTCGGCGCCCGCGTCGTCAGCCTCTCGGCCACGACCTTCCGCGAGATCTACGGCGTGCGCGAGGCGCTGGAGGGCCTGGCCGCTCGCGCCGCCGCCCATGCCATGGGCGAGGCGGACCTCGCCCGGCTGCGCGCCATCCTGGCCCGGCAGGAAGCCAGCCTGGAGGGGGATGGCGAGCACGCCCCCAACGCCCTCGGCGGCATGGACGAGGATTTCCACGTCGCCATCGCCCGCGCCGCCGGCAACGGGCTGCTGATCGGCCTGCTCTGCGGCGACCTCTACCAGCAGCTCCGCCTCTACCGCTCGCAGCTGCGCAAGGTGGCGGGGCGCGGGCGGCGCGCCGTCACCGAGCACCGCCGCATCCTCGACGCCATCGAGGACCGCGACCCCGAGATGGCCGAGTGGCAGATGCGCCGCCACATCGCCGCCTCCTACACGGCCCTGGCGCCGCTCCTGGGCCCCGCCGCCTCCGAGGACCTTGCCGAATGACCCCCTACCGCACCCTCCACGCGGGCGGCCGCGACCACGCCATCATCGACCTGCCGGCCATCGTCGGCGAGGACCGGCTGTGCGCTCTCCCCTTCAGCCTGCGCGTGCTGCTGGAGAACCTGCTGCGCCACCAGGACGGCGACACCGTCACCGAGGCCGAGATCGGCGCCGTGCTGGCCGCCGCCGGGGGCGAGGCCCGCCCGGCCGACATCGCCTTCCGCCCCGCCCGGGTGCTGATGCAGGACTTCACCGGCATCCCCGGCCTCGTCGACCTCGCCGCGCTGCGCGATGCCTTCGCCGCGCGCGGCGGGGATCCGCGGCAGGTGAACCCCGGCATCCCCGTCGACCTGATCGTCGACCACTCGCTGATCGTCGACCATGCCGGCGCGCCGGATGCCATGGCGCGCAACGTCGCCAACGAGTATCGCCGCAACGCCGAGCGCTACGCCTTCCTGCGCTGGGCGCAGGGCGCCTTCGGGAATCTGCGCGTGGCGCCGCCGGGCGGCGGCATCCTGCACCAGGTGAACCTGGAGCACCTCGCCCGCGTGGTCTGGACGCGGGAGGAGGGCGGCCGCAGCCTGGCCTACCCCGACACGCTGGTGGGCACGGACAGCCACACCACCATGGTCAACGCCCTCGGCGTGCTGGGCTGGGGGGTGGGCGGCATCGAGGCGGAGGCGGCGATGCTCGGCCAGCCCCTGGTGTTCCGCCTGCCGGAGGTGGTGGGGGTGCGGCTCACCGGGCGGCTGCCCGCTGGCACCACGGCCACCGACCTGGTGCTGGCGCTGACCCAGCGGCTGCGGGCGGTCGGCGTGGTGGAGAAGTTCGTCGAGTTCACCGGCCCGGCGCTGGATGGCGCGCTCACCCTGGCCGACCGCGCGACGCTGGCCAACATGGCGCCCGAATACGGCTCCACCTGCGGCTTCTTCCCCGTGGACCGGGTGACGCTGGACTACCTCGCCGCCACGGGGCGGGATGCGGCGCAGCTCGATCTGGTGGAGGCCTGCTGCAAGGCCCAGGGCCTGTGGCGTGAGCCGGGCGCGCCGGAGCCGCGCTTCGCCACGCTGGTGGAGTTCGACCTCGGCACGGTGGAGCCCTGCGCCGCCGGCCCGCGCCGGCCGCAGGACCGCGTGGCGCTGCCCGCCCTCCCCGCCAGCCTGACCGATTTCTCGGGGCGCGCGGCGGCGCATGGCTGGGAGGATGGCTTCGGCGATGGCGCGGTGGTGCTGGCCGCCATCACCTCCTGCACCAACACCTCCAACCCGGCGCTGATGGTGGGCGCCGGGCTGCTGGCCCGCAACGCCGTGGCGCGCGGCCTGACGGTGCCCGCCTGGGTGAAGACCTCGCTCACCCCCGGCTCCCGCGTGGTGGCGCGCTACCTGGAGAGCAGCGGGCTGCAACAGGATCTCGACGCGCTGGGCTTCCACCTCACCGGCTTCGGCTGCGGCAGTTGCGGCGGCAATTCCGGCGCGCTGGCGGAGGAGGTGGCGGCACGCATTCGCGAGAAGGAGCTGGTGGCCTGCGCCGTGCTCTCCGGCAACCGCAACTTCGAGGGTCGCATCCACCCGCAGGCGCGGGCGGGCTACCTGATGTCGCCGCCGCTGGTGGTGGCCTATGCCCTGGCCGGCCGGGTGACGCTGGACCTGACCGCGGAGCCGCTGGGCCATGACCGGGAGGGCCGCCCCGTCATGCTGCGCGAGCTGTGGCCGGAGGCGGCGGAGATCGAGGCCGTGCTGCGCGGCGCCGTCTCGCCGGCGACCTACCGCGCCGAATACGCCAGCCTCTTCGCCGCCGATGCCGAATGGCGCGCCCTGCCCGTGGCCGGCGAGACGCGCTTCGCCTGGGCGCCCGGCAGCACCTATATCCGCCGCCCGCCCTACTTCGACGGGCTGCCCGCCGCCGAGGCCGCGCCGCAACTCTCCGGCGCCCGCCCGCTGCTGATCCTGGGCGACGGCATCACCACCGACCACATCTCGCCGGTCAGCGCCATCCCGGCCAGCTCTCCGGCGGGCGGCTTCCTGGCGGCGCATCAGGTGCCGCCGGGCGAGTTCAACGCCTATGGCGCGCGGCGCGCCAACCACGAGGTGATGATGCGCGGCGCCTTCGCCAACATCCGCATCCGCAACGAGATGCTGCCCGGCCAGGAGGGCGGCCTGACCCGCCACGCGCCGAGCGGCACGGTGATGAGCGTCTATGACGCCGCGCTGCGCTACCGTGAGGAGGGCGTGCCGCTGGTGGTGGTGGCGGGGCGCGACTACGGCGCCGGCTCCTCGCGCGACTGGGCGGCGAAGGGGCCGGCGCTGCTCGGCGTGCGCGCCGTCATCGCCGAGAGCTTCGAGCGCATCCACCGCTCCAACCTCGTCAGCATGGGCATCCTGCCGCTGGAATTCACCGGCGGCGCCACGCGGCACAGCCTGGGGCTGGACGGCACGGAACGCTTCGGCATCGAGGCGCTGGACGAGCAGGCGCAGCCCGGCGCCCTGTTGCGCGCCACGCTGCACCGGGCCGACGGACAGACGGAAATCCTGCCGCTGCGCTGCCGGCTGGACAGCGCCTATGACCGCCGCGTCTGGCGGGCGGGCGGCATATTGCCCTTCATGCTGCGGGCCCTGGTGGCGCGGGGGGTGGCGGCGTGAGGCGCCTGGCCCGGCTGCCGGCCGTCTACATGCGCGGCGGCACCAGCCGCGCCCTGTTCTTCCACAGCCGCGACCTGCCGGCCGAACGCGCCGAGTGGGATGCCATCTTCCTCGCCGCCCTCGGCAGCCCGGACCCGAACGGGCGGCAGCTCGACGGCATGGGCGGCGGCATCTCCTCCCTCTCCAAGATCGCGGTGATCGGCCCGCCCAGCCGCGCCGATGCGGATGTGGACTACACCTTCGCCCAGGTGCAGGTGGACGCGCCGGTGGTCGGCTACCGCGGCAATTGCGGCAACATCTCCTCCGCCGTCGGCCCCTTCGCGGTGGAGGAAGGGCTGGTGCCGGCCACGGGCGACGAGGCGGTGGTGCGCATCCACAACACCAACACCGGCAAGATCATCGTCGCCCGCTTTCCGCTGGAGGGCGGGCTGCCGAGGCTGGAGGGGGATTTCGCCTTGCAGGGCGTGGCCGGCACGGCGGCGCCCATCCGCCTTGCCTTCACCGATCCGGGCGGCGCCGCCACGGGGCGCCTGCTGCCCAGCGGGCGGGTGACGGACACGCTGGAGATCCCCGGCCTCGGACCGCTGGAGGCCTCGCTGGTGGATGCGGCCAATCCGGTGGTGTTCGTCGCCGCCGCCGCGCTGGGGCTGGAGGGCACCGAAAGCCCCGCCGCCCTCTCCACGCCGGAGCATATCGGCCGCTTCGAGGCGGTCCGCGCCGCCGCCGCGCTGGCGATGGGGCTGGTGGAGACGCTGGAGGAAGCGCGCACCCGGCTGCGCAACCTGCCGCAGGTGGCGCTGCTCGCCGCGCCGCGGGATGCCCCCGCCGCCGATGGCTCCACCCTGCCGGCCGGGGCCATGGACATCCTGGTGCGCATGATCTCCGCCGGGCAGCCGCACAAGGCCACGCCGCTCACCGGCGCCATGTGCCTGGCCGTGGCGGCGCGCATTCCCGGCAGCCTGGCGCAGCGTCTGGCCCGGACGCGCGGCGCGGCGGAGGATCTGCGCGTGGCGCACCCTTCCGGCATCCTGCCGGTGACGGCGCGCACGCGGCTGCAGGACGGCGCACTGCTGGCCGAGGAGACGGTGGTCTACCGCACCGCGCGCCGGCTGATGGAGGGGATGGTGGTCTACCCCGCCCCCGGCTGAACCGGATTTCCGCGCGCCCCGCCAGGCCGGCGGCAGACCGGCGACGGGGCGCGCGCCTGCCAGAAGCAACGAGGAAACATCCATCATGCAACGCCGCCCCCTGCTGGCCGCCGCGGCCGCCCTGCCCTTCCTGGGGCTGGGCGCCCGTGCCCGCGCCGCCGAGATCATCCAGAGCCTCGCCATGTTCATCCCCGCCGCGCCCGGCGGCGGGTGGGACGGGCTGGGCCGCGCCATCGAGCATGTCGGCGTCGGGGCCGGGCTCGTCGGGCGCTGCCAGTTCGAGAACCTGCCGGGCGGCGCGGGCACGGTGGGGCTGGCCCGCTTCGTCACCAGCCGGCGCGGCCGGGCGGACAGCCTGCTGGTCTGCGGCGCCAGCGTGGTGGGCTCGGCCATCGCCAGCAAATCGCCGGTCAGCCTGAAGGACGTGGTGCCCGTGGCGCGGCTGACCGAGGAGGCCGCCGTCATCGTCGTGCCCGCCGGCAGCGAGTTCCGCGACATCCGCCACTTCGCCGAGGCGCTGCGGCAGGAGCCGCGCGGCATCCCGATCGCCGGTGCCGGCGGCGGCACGGTGGACCATGTGGCGCTCGGCCTGCTGTTCCAGGCGCTGGGCCGCAAGCCGCTGGAGGCGCAGTTCGTCTCCTTCCCCGGCGGCGGCGCCACGCAATCGGCGGTGATCGGCGCGCAGGTGAAGGCCGCCGTCGCCGGCTGGGGCGAGTTCTCCGAGCAGGTGGCGGCGGGGCGGGTGCGGGCGCTGGCCACCACCGGCACGCGCCGCCTGCACCCCGAGGTGCCAACCCTGCGCGAGAGCGGCTACGACGTGACGGCCACCAACTGGCGCGGCCTGTTCGCCGCCCCCGGCGTGGCGGAGGAGGTGCGGCGCCGCCTCGTGGCCTTTGCCGAGGCGCTGCACGCCACCCCCGCCTGGGGCGAGATGCTGCGCAAGCGCGGCTGGGACGACGCCTTCCTCACCGGCGAGGCCTTCGCCTCCTTCATCGCCAAGGACCAGGCGGACACCGAGGGCGTGCTGAAGGCGATGGGCCTCGCCTGAGGCCCGCCCCGAGCGATCTCACAGGGACAGGAACAGCCCATGCAACCCCTCCTCCGCCGCCGCGCTGCCCTGGCGGCCGGCCTCGCCCTCGCCGCGCCCGCCGTGGCGCGGGCGCAGCGCCCCTGGCCGGATGGCCCCATTCGCATCGTCGCGCCCTTCCCGCCCGGCGGCAGCGCCGACCTGATCTGCCGCCTGCTGCAGACCCCGCTGCAGCAATCGCTCGGCGTGCCGGTGGTGGTGGAGAACAGGCCGGGCGCCAGCGGCGCGCTGGGCACCGCCAGCGTGGCCCGCGCCGCACCGGACGGGCAGAGCTTCGTGCTGGTGTTCGACACGCATGTGGTGAACCCCGCCCTCAACCCCACCCTCGGCTTCACGGCGAAGGACCTGCGCGCGGTGATGCTGGTGGCCACGGCGCCGATGCTGGTGGCCACCGCCACGGCCAAGCCCTGGGCGACGCTGGAGGCCGTCATCGCCCAGGCGAAGCGGGCGCCGGAGAGCGTCAGCTACGGCACCGTCGGCATCGGCAGCCTGGCGCACCTGACCATGGAGCGGCTGCAGGACGCCACGGGCTGCCGCATGGTGCACGTGCCCTATCGCGGCGGCGGCCCGATGAGCGCCGCCGCCTCCTCGGGCGAGGTGGACCTGGCGGTGGCCAGCGTGGTGGGGCTGGGCGGGCAGGTGGGCACGACGCTGCGCGCCCTGGCGCAGACGGGCGAGGCGCGCTCCCCCCTGCGGCCGGGCATCCCCACCCTGATCGAGAGCGGCGTGGCCGGCGTTTCCGCCCGCGCCTTCTGGGGGCTGCTGGCGCCGGCGGGCGTGCCGGACGCGGTCATCGGCCGCTTCCACGCCGCCCTGCAGGAGGCGCTGCGCCAGCCCGCCCTGCGCCAGCCGCTGGAGAGCCAGGGGGTGGACGTGGTGGCCTCCACCCCGGAGGCGTTCGAGACCTTCCTGGCGGAACAGGCGAAGATCTGGACCGCCGTGGTGCGCGAGAAGAAGATCTCGGCCAACTGAGGGCGGCCGGGGGAGGCCGCGCGCTTCCCTCCTGGCCTCCAGATGCTGGCCCTTCAGGCACCGGCCAGCGCCGCCTTGCGCCGGCCGAATTGCTGGTCGGCCAGCACGCCGAGCAGGATGACGCTGCCCATCACCGCGAAGTTCAGCGAGGAGGGGATGCCGAGGATGTTCACCAGGTTCTGCAGGATCTGCAGCAGCACCGTGCCGAGCACGATGCCGAGCACGCTGCCCTCCCCCCCGCGCAGCGAGCAGCCGCCCAGCACCGCCGCGGCGATGGCGTAGAGCTCGTAGAAATTGCCGAAGGAGGAGGGCGAGACGGAGCTGGTGTAGAACACCAGCAGCACGGTGGAGAGCCCCGCCAGCAGCCCGCCCAGCAGGTAGGCGCCGACCACCACCGCGCGCGTGTCGATGCCCGAGTGCCGCGCCGCCTCCTCGTTGCGCCCCACCGCGTAGAGGTAGCGGCCGAACACCGAGCGGTGCAGCAGCACCCCCACCACCAGCGCCACCACGAGCAGCGCCAGGAAGGGGTGCGGGATGCCGAAGCTGCGGCCGGAGGCGAGCCAGGTGAGCGTGTCGAGGTCGCCGGCATAGCCGAAGCCCATCGTGCCGTCCTGCGTGTAGTAGCGGGCGGCGCCGCGGTAGATCAGCAGGCCGCAGAGGGTGACGACGAAGGGCTGCAGCCCCAGCCGCGTCACCAGCACCCCGTGCAGCGCGCCGAGCAGCAGCCCCGCCACCAGCACCACCAGCACGGCGAAGGGCCAGAACAGTTCGTAATTCACCAGCAGGTCGACGAAGACGACGCCGAGCAGCGCCAGCATCGCCCCCACCGAGAGGTCGATGCCCGCCGTGATGATGATCAGCCCCTGGCCGATGCTGAAGATGCCGAACAGGCCGATGAGGTTGGCCATGTTCAGCAGGTTGACGGTGGAGAGGAAGAGCGGGTTGAGGAAGGCGGTGATGGCGCCGATCACCACCAGCAGCGCGCCGAGGCCGAGGTCCTTGCGGTTCACGCGGCGGCCTCCTCGCCCTGGCCGATGGCCAGGCGCAGCACCGCCTGCTCGCTGAACAGGTCGCGGTCCAGCATGCCGCTGATGCGGCCCTCATGCATCACGGCGATCCGGTCGGAGACGCCGATCACCTCTTCCATGTCGCTGGAGATCATCAGGATGGCCACCCCCTCGTCGGCCAGCGCGCGCATCAGCGCGTAGATCTCGCCCTTGGCGCCGGCATCGATGCCGCGCGTCGGCTCGTCGAACAGGATCACCCGCGGCGCCATGCTGAGCCACTTGGCCAGCACCACCTTCTGCTGGTTGCCGCCCGAGAGCGTGGCGGCGACGACGCCGACATGCGGCGCCTTGATCCGCAGGGAAGCCACCTGCCGCTCCGCCGTGGCGGCCTCCTTCCGCCGGTCCAGCAGGAACAGCCGCGCGAAGCTGTGCAGCGAGGCGAGGCTGACATTCTCGGCGATGGGCATGGAGAGCACGAGGCCCGCCGCCTTGCGGTCCTCCGGCACCAGGTAGAGGCCGGCGCGCACCGCGTCGCGCGGCGAGGCCAGGCGCAGCGGCCGCCCGTCCAGCAGCACCCGCCCGCCGCGCGGCGGGTCGAGCCCGAACAGGGCGCGGGCCAGCGAGGTGCGCCCGGCCCCCACCAGCCCGGCCAGCCCCAGGATCTCGCCCGCGCGGATCTCCAGATCCGCCCGCGCCTGGGGGAAGGCTTCCGTCACCAGCCCCTCCGCCGTCAGCCCGCCCGGCCCGGGGGCGCGGCGCGGCGGCGTGTAGAGGGCGCGCAGCTCCCGCCCGATCATCAGCCGGATCATCGCCGCGTGGCCGATCTCGCCGCGCTCCAGCGTGCCGGCGAGCTTCCCGTCGCGCAGGCAGACGACGCGGTCGGCGCAGTCGACGATCTCGGCCAGGCGGTGGGTGATGTAGATGATGGCGGTGCCCGCGGCGCGCAGCTCCTGCACCACGGCGAGCAGCCGCGCCGTCTCCGACAGCGTCAGCGAGGAGGTCGGCTCGTCGAAGATGATGATGCGCGCCTCGGCCGCCAGCGCCTTGGCGATCTCGACGAGCTGGCGCTGCGCGATGGAGAGCGCGGCCAGCGGTGTCTCGGGCGCGAAATCGGCGCCGAGCCGCGCCAGCAGCGGCCGCACCCGCGCAGCCGCCGCGCGCCGGTCGAGCAGGCGCAGCGGGCCGCCGCGCAGCGGCTCGCGCCCGAACAGCACGTTGGCCGCCACGTCGAGGTTGTCGAAGAGGTTCAGCTCCTGGTGCACGAAGGCGATGCCGGCGGCCTGCGCGTCGGGCACGGTCAGGCGGGGCCATTCCCGCCCCCCCACCACGATGCGCCCGGCGCTGGGGGCGACGACGCCGCCCAGCACCTTCATCAGCGTGGACTTGCCGGCGCCGTTCTCGCCGATCAGCCCGAGCACCTCCCCCGGCCTCAGCCGCAGGCTCACATCGTCCAGCGCCCGCACGCCGGGATAGCTCTTGCTGATGCCCTCGAGCGACAGGATCGGGGCCACCCCGTCCATGGCGGCCTACCGGCTCCGCAGCAATTCGCGCATCTGCGCCTGGAACTCCTGCACGTTGCTCTTGTCGATGATGCGGGTGGGCACGATGATCTGCTTGTTCTCGGGGATGAAGGAGCGGTCCCCCTCCAGGTACTTCACCATGCCGACCATGCTGCGGTAGCCGAACTCGTAGGGCTGCTGCACCACGGTGGAATGGATGGTGCCGTCCGCCACGCCGCGCAGCGTCAGCCCGTCCTCGTCGAAGCCGACGATGCGGACCTTGCCCTCGCGCCCCGCGCCCTTCACCGCCTGGTAGATCTGCGGCGTGTTGTAGGCCCACAGCCCGACCATCAGGTCGATGTCGTCGCGGCGCGCCAGCGTGTCCTCGACATTGCGCTTGGCGCGCGCCATGTCGCTCTCATCGGTGCGGATGTCGGCCACCTCGATGTTGCCGCCCTGCAGCGCCTCGCGGATGCCCTGCACGCGCTCGCGCGCATTGTCGGCGTCCATGGTACCGACGAAGAGCATGGCCTTGCCGCCCTGCGGCAGCGCCGCCTTCATCTGCCGCCCGGCCTCGCGCCCGGCGGCGACATTGTCCGTGCCGATATAGACGGCGCGGTTGCTGTTGGGCGCGTCGCTGTCGGTGGTGAACAGCACCGCCTGGGCGGCGGCGCGGTTCAGCATGTCCGTGCTGTTGCCGGGGTTGATGGCGGAGATGGCAATGCCGGCGACACGCCGCGCCAGCAACTCGTCCACGATGCGGCGCTGCTCGGCGGCGCTCGCCTGGGCGGGGACGATCATCTCCATGTTGTATTGCGGGTATTCGCGGTTCGCCTTCTCGATGCCGCGGCGCGCGATGGTCCAGAAATCGGCCGAGACGTTGACGACGAAGGCGAGGGTCTTCTTGTCCTGCGCCGCCGCGCCGCGCGGCAGGGCGGCGGCGGAAAGCGCGAAGGCGGCCGGGGCGGCCAGCAGGCTGCGGCGTTGCATCATGTCCCTCCCAGGACGTTGAGGCCCGGCTCCCTCTCGTTCGGCGGGGGAGTCTCGGGCCGGTCAGGCCAGCGGAGGAATTTGGCCCCGAGGGCCAGCCGCGCCGCCAGCCGAAGCTGGCGGCGGCATCATCACCTTTCCGCGAATGGCCTCAGGTCCAGCCGCCATCGACGACGAATTCCTGCGCCGAGCACATGGCGGAGGCGGCGGAGGCGAGGAACAGCGCCATGTCGGCGATGTGCGCCGGCATCACCCGCCCGGCCAGCACCTGCCCGGCCTCGATCTCTCGCTCCGCCTCCGGCGTCACCCAGAGCGAAAGCTGGCGCTCGGTCATCACCCAGCCCGGCACCAGCGTGTTCACGCGGATGCCCTGCTTGCCGTAGTCCCGCGCCAGGCCGCGGGTCAGCCCGTGCACCGAGGCCTTGGCCATGGTGTAGGCGGGCATGCCGCCCTGCCGCAGCTTCCAGCTCACCGAACCGAAATTGACGATGGAGCCGCCGCCCGCCCGCTGCATCTGCGGCAGGATGGCCTGCGCGGCGAAGAACAGCGGCCGCTGGTTGATGGCCATGCGGTCGTCCCAGTATTCCGGCGTCACCGCCTCCGGCTCGTGGCGCTGGTCGTTGGCGGCGTTGTTCAGCAGCACGGTGATGTCGCCATGCGCCGCGGCGGCCCTGGCGATGGCGGCGCGCAGCGCGGCGATGTCGCGGATGTCGCAGGGCAGGAACAGCGGCGCCACGGCCCCGTCCAGGGCGGCAACCCGCTCCGCCAGGGCGCGGCTCGCCTCATCGGCGATGTCGACGAAGGCAACGCGGGCGCCCTGCCGCGCGAAGGCCTCGGTCAGCGCGGCGCCGATGCCGCTGCCGCCGCCGGTGATGAACACGCTGCGGTCGCGCAGGTCGGGATAGATGGCATTGGGGGTCATGGCGTCTCCTGCCGGCGCTGCTGCCCCGGCGCCCGGAGGCGGCGCCCCTTCGGGCGGGGCCGCTTCCTGGCGGGGGTCGCCGGCAGCATGCGTCCGCGCGCCGCTCCAGGCCAGGGCGATCTCGCCCACGGCCATGACAGGGTGGAGAGGGCGGCGCGGCGCCCGCCTCAGCCCTCCACGCTCTGCAGGATGCGCCGGGCCAGCCGCAGGTGCAGCCCCTCGATCATCCGCCCCTCCAGCGAGAGCACGCCCTGGTCCGGGCTCGCCGCGAAGGCCGCCACCACCGCGCGCGCCCAGCGCTGCCGCTCCGCATCCGGGGTGAAGGCGGCGTTCACCGGCGCGATCTGCGCGGGGTGGATGCAGAGCTTGCCGGCGAAGCCGTCGCGCGCCGCCTCCGCCGCCTCGCGCGCCAGCCCCTCGGCGTCGCGCGGGTCGGGGTGGGGGGTGTCGAGCGCGGGCAGGCCGGCGGCGGCGGCGGCCAGCAGCATCGCCGCCCGCGCCTGCCGCACCGGCGCGGCATAGGCCCCCGCCGCGTCGCGCGGGGTGACGCCGATGTCGGAGGAGAGGTCCTCCGCGCCGAAGCACAGCGCCCGCAGGCGGGGCGGCGCGCCGCGGTAATCCAGCCCGTGCAGCGAGGCCGCCGTCTCCGTCACCAGCGCCAGCACGGCGGTGCGGCCCGGTGCCTGTCCCGCCGCCACCTCCAGCGCCTCCAGGTGGTGGTCGAGCGCCAGGATGTCGGCCATGCCGGCGCATTTGGGCAGCATCACCGCCGCCGGCGCCCCCGGCAGCACCGCCGCCAGATCCTCCAGGTACCAGGGCGTGCCGCGCGCATTCACCCGCACCACCACCGGGCGGCCCGCCAGCCCCGGCAGCATCGCCGCCAGCGCGGCGCGGGCGGCCTCCTTGGCCGCGGGCGCGACGGAATCCTCCAGGTCCAGCACCACGCCATCGGCCAGGCCGTCCAGCGCCTTTTCGATCTTGCGCGGCGAATCCCCGGGCGCGAAGAGCAGGCTGCGCAGCCTCATGCCGCGCCCTTCGCCGGGCGGCGGCGCATCAGCGCGGCGCGCTCGCAGCTTGCCACCACCTCGCCGCGCTGATTGTAGGCCTCGTGCCGCAGCGTGACGATGCCGGCATCGGCGCGCGAGCGGCTGGGCCGCGCCGAGACCACCGTGCTGCGCACGCCGAGCGTGTCGCCGGCGAAGACCGGCACGGGGAAGCGCACATCCGTCATTCCGAGATTGGCGATGGCGGTGCCGTTGGTGGTGTTGTGCACGCTCATGCCGATCATCAGCCCGAGCGTCAGCAGCGAGTTCATCAGCGGCTGGCCGAACTCGCTGTCCTTCATGAACTCGGCGTCCAGGTGCAGCCGCGCCACGTTCATCGTCATGCCACAGAACAGCACGTTGTCGGCTTCCGTCAGGGTACGGCGCCAGCCGGCGTCGATCTCCAGCCCCTCGGTCAGCTCCTCGAACCACAATCCGCCCATCGGTCTTCCTTCCCGCGCTTCAGTAGGATTTCGGCAGCCCCAGCACCTTCTCCGCGATGAAGCAGAGGATGAGCTGGGGGCTGACGGGCGCGATGCGCGGGATCATCACCTCGCGCAGGAAGCGCTCCACATGGTATTCCTTGGCGTAGCCGAAGCCGCCATGCGTCATCACCGCCTGCTGGCAGGCGCGGAAGCCGGCCTCGGCGGCGAGGTACTTGGCGGCATTGGCCTCGGCCCCGCAGGAGAGGCCGCGGTCGTAGCGCCAGGCCGCCTGCAGGATCATCAGCCGCGCCGCCTGCAATTCCATCCAGTTGGCGGCCAGCGGATGCTGGATCGCCTGGTTCTGCCCGATCGGCCGGCCGAACACGCGCCGCTCCCGCGCATAGGCGGTGGCCCGCTCGAGCGCCACGAAGCCGAGCCCCACCGCCTCGGCCGCGATCAGGATGCGCTCCGGGTTCAGCCCGTGCAGGATGTACTCGAAGCCGCGCCCTTCCTCGCCGATGCGGTCCTCCTCCGGCACTTCCAGCCCGTCGAAGAACACCTCGTTGGAATCCACCGCCTTGCGGCCCATCTTCTCGATCTCGCGCACCGAGACGCGGCTGCGGTCGAGCGTGGTGTAGAACAGGCTCAGGCCCTCGGTGCGGCGCTTGACCTGCTCGATCGGCGTGGTGCGCGCCAGGATCAGCGCCTTCTCCGCCACCTGCGCGGTGGAGATCCAGATCTTCTGGCCATGGATCACGTAGCGGTCGCCGCGCCGCTCGGCGCGGGTGCGAAGGCGGGTGGTGTCGAGCCCCGCATCCGGCTCGGTGACGGCGAAGCAGGCCCGCTCCTTCCCCTGGATCAGCGGCGGCAGCATCCGCCGCTTCTGCGCCTCGCTGCCGAACACCACCACCGGGTTCAGCCCGAAGATGTTCATGTGCACGGCGGAGGCACCGCTCATGCCGGCGCCGGATTGCGAGATGGCCTGCATCATGATGGCCGCCTCGGTGATGCCGAGGCCGGCGCCGCCATATTCCTCCGGCATGCAGATGCCGAGCCAGCCATCCCGCGCCATGGCCTCGTAGAATTCCTGCGGGAAGCCGCCCTCGCGGTCGTGCCTGAGCCAGTACTCGTCGCCGAAGCCGGCGCAGATGCGCGCGGCGGCGTCGCGCACCGCCTCCTGCGCCTCGGTCAGGGTGAAGTCCATGGCTCAGGGTCTCCCGGCGGGTTGCGACCAGAGGGCGGGGGCGGCGGGGTCCAGCGGCGGCGGCGGGCCGGGCTCGGCCGGCGGCGTGCCGGACCAGCGGCCGAGCGGCGCCGGGCTGCGCAGCACCCGCCCATCCGGCATCTCCACGCGCCGCCAGAAGCCGGTGGCCGCCAGGTGCGGGTCGTCCAGCAGGCCGGGGATGTCGTTCACCGGGGCCACGGGGATGTCGGCGTCGGAGAGGCACGCCATCCACGCCGCCGTGCCGCGCTCCAGCAGCGCCTCGGCCACGCGGCCATAGGCGTGGTCGATATGGGCCTGGCGCGCGGCGTGGGTGGCGAGGCGCGAATCCTCCGCCAGCTCCGCCTCGCGCCCCACCAGGGCGAAGAAGCGGCGCCAGTGCGCATCGGTGTAGAGCAGCACGGCGATCCAGCCATCGGCGGTGCGGTAGGGGCGGCGCTGCGGTGACATCAGCCGGGCATAGTGCGGCCCGCCCTCGGGCGGGTCGAAGCTCAGCCCGCCAAGATGGTCGCCGGCCACGAGGTCGGCGAAGGTCTCGAACATCGGCACCTCCACCTCCTGCGCGATGCCGGTGCGCTCGCGGCAGGCCAGCGCCGCCATCACGGCGAAGGCGAGATGCGCGCCCACCACGCGGTCCGCCAGCGTCAGCGGCACATAGGCCGGGTCGCCGCCGCGCGCCGCACCGATGGTGGCGGCGAGCCCGCCCGCCGCCTGGATCAGGTCGTCATAGGCCGGGCGGGCGGCGTAGGGGCCGCCCGCGCCGTAGCCATAGGCGCAGGCGACGATCAGGCGGGGGTTGGCCTCCGCCAGGTCCTGCCGCCGCAGGCCGAGCCGGGCGGCGGCGTCGGGGCGCATGTTGTGCACCAGCACGTCCGCCTCCGCCGCCAGCCCGCGCAGCGCCGCCTGGCCCTCCGGCGACTTCAGGTCGAGCACCACGCCACGCTTGCCGCGGTTGAGGTGGGCGAACATCGCGCCCCCCTGCCCGGCGCGGCGCAGCACGTCGCCCTCCGGCGGCTCCACCTTCAGCACCTCGGCGCCGAGGTCGGCCAGCAGCCGGGTGGCATAGGGGCCCATCACCACGGTGCTGGCATCCAGCACCCGCAGCCCGGCGAGCGCGGTCATTCCTTCTCGATCCCGGCGGCCTCGATCAGCTCGCGCCACTTCACCAGCTCGGCGCGGACGAAGGCGTCGAGCGTCTCGGGCGGGCCGGAGAAGGCCTCGAAGCCGAGGGCGGCGAAGCGCTTCTGCACCTCCGGCCGCTCCACCGCGCGGCGGATGGCGGCGTTCAGCGTCTGCACCACCGGCGCGGGCAGCCCGGCCGGGCCGAACACGCCATTCCAGGAGGTGATGTCGAACCCCGCCAGCCCGGCCTCGGCCATCGAGGGCATGTCGGGCATCAGCGCCGAGCGTTCCTTCGTGCTCATCGCCAGGGCGCGCAGCTTGCCGGCCTGCACATGCGGCAGCCCCGCCGCGAGGTCGACGAACATGCAGGTCACGCGGCCGGCCATCACGTCCGTCATGGCGGGCGGCGTGCTGCGATAGGGCACGTGCAGCATCTCCACGCCGCCCATCCGCGCCATGGTGGCGCCGGCGACGATGCCGGTGCTGTTGCCGCTGGCGTAGGAGAGCCGGCCGGGCTGGCGCCGCGCCAGCGCCAGCAATTCCTCCACGCTGCGCGCCGGTACCGCTTCCCCCACCACCAGCATGAAGGGCAGGTTGCCCATGCGCGCGATGGGGGTGAAGTCGGCCACCGGATCGTAGTCGATCCGCTTCATCAGCGAGGGGTTGGCGGAATGGCTGGTGTTGGTGGTCATGAACAGGGTGTGGCCGTCCGGCGCGGCGCGCGCCGCCGCCATGGCGGCGATGGTGCCGTTGGCGCCGGCGCGGTTCTCCACCACCACGGGCACCTCCAGCGTCGGCCCCAGCAGCTCGGCCAGGATGCGCGCCACGGCGTCGGTGCCGCTGCCGCCGGCGAAGGGCACCAGCAGCGTCACCGGGCGCTGCGGCTTCCACGCCTCCGCGCGGGCGGGCCGGGGCAGCAGGGGCAGGGCGGGCAGCGCGGCGGCGGCGGCCAGCAGGGCGCGGCGGCGCGCCAGGGGGGCGGCGCTCATGCGTGGCCTCCCGCGCGGCGCACCACCTTGGCCGGGTCCTCGCCATAGGGCGGCGAGTAGATCACCAGCACCTGCACCGGCTCCTCGCTCACCACGGTGAAGATGTGCTCCTCGCCGGCGGGGAAGAAGCACATCTCGCCCGGCCCGATCTCGCGGCTCTGGCCGCACACCTCGGCGCGGGCGCGGCCGGCGAGCATGTAGCAGGCCTGCTCCATGCCGGGATGCGCGTGCGGCAGCGCCCCCTGCCCGCCCTCGATGGTGCCGAGCAGCACCTCCATCCGCGTCGCCCCCACCGTCTCGGGGGCGATCAGGCGGCGGTTCACCGTGCCGGTGTGGTTGGCGGGGCTGTAGCCGGGCACATCCTCCGGCCGCACGAAATAGCTGCGCTGCGGGGTCTCGGGCATCGGTTCCTCCTGGCGCCGGGCTTGCCGCCGGCTGTCTTCGCTGGAAATTCCGGACCCTGCGGGGCCATAAATCAATTGAAAATTTTTGCTCCCCCTATAGATATTTTTTATGACCGTTACCCTGAAGGGCCTGCGCGCCTTCAACACCGTCCTGCGCTACGGCAGCTTCACCCGTGCCGCCGGGCTGCTGCACATCACCCAGCCGGCGCTGACGGTGCAGATCCGGCAGCTGGAGGCGGCGCTCGGCCTGCGCCTGCTGGACCGCACGCCGCAGGGGGCCGAGCCCACCGCCGCCGGGCGCGAGCTGGCCCGCAGCCTGGAGCCGCTGCTGCGCGAGCTGGACCACACGGTGAGCAGCCTGCAGGACCTGGCGGCGCGGCGGCGCGGCGCGGTGCGGCTGGCGGCGCTGCCCTCGGTGGCCTCCGGCCTGCTGCCCGGCGCCATGGCACGGCTGCGCGCCACCCACCCCGAGCTGCGCGTGCGGCTGCATGAGGCGGTGACCGGGCAGATCTACGAGATGGTGCGGGCCGAGCAGGTGGATCTCGGCATCGCCACGGACCTGGCCCCGGGCGGCGAGCTGTCGGTCGATCCGCTGTTCCGCGACCAGATCCTGGCCCTGCTGCCGCCGGACCACGCCCTGGCCGGCCTGGCGGCCATCCCGCTGGCGCGGCTGGCCAAGGAGCGGCTGCTGCTGCTGGAGCCCGACAGCAGCATCCGCCGCCTGGTCGACGAGGCCTTCGCGCGCACGGGGCGGATGGTCACGCCCGCGCAGGAGGCGGTGCACACCGGCACGCTGGTGGGCATGGCGCGGGCCGGGCTGGGCATCGCGCTGGTGCCCTCCACGGCGGCGGAGCTGCGCATGGCGCCGGAGCTGGCGGCGCGGCCGCTGGGGCCGCCCGGCATCCGGCGCATGGTGGGGCTGGTGCGGCGCAGCGGGCGCTCCCTGCCGCCGGCGGCCGAGGCGCTGGCCGAGGCGCTGCGGGCCGAGGCCGCCCTGCTGGCACCATCCGGCCAGCCCTCCGGCCCGCCGCCCGCCGCGCCCCGCCGGACCGGCCGCCCCAGGCCGGTTCCGCCGCAGGAAGGCTGAGAAGCGCCGCGCCGGCAGCGGACCTAGCGCCCTGCCCGCGCCCGGCTGGACACCCGCCGGCCGGAAACCGTATGAGGTCTCGCCAGAAACCTCATACTCCATGCCCGCGAGGCCGGCCCCATGCTGCGTCGCTCCCTGCTGCGGGCCTTGCCCGCGCTTACCGCCCTGCCGGCCCTGGCCCGAACCGCCGGGGCGGCCGCGCCGGCCCGCAGCACGCTGCGCTTCTCCTGGCCCGCCAATGCCGGGCCGCTGCACCCGCACCTCTACGCGCCGAACCAGATGTACGCGCAGGCCATGCTCTACGAGCCGCTGCTGCGCTATGTGGAGGGCGGGCAGCTCGCGCCCGCGCTGGCCACGGCGTGGCGGGCGGAGCCGGATGGGCGCGGCCATGTCTTCACCCTGCGGCCGGGCGTGCGCTTCACCGACGGCGCGCCCTTCGACGCCGCCGCCGTGGTGGCCAACATCCGCGCCCTGCTGGCCCGGCCCGAGCGGCATGACTGGCTGGCGCTGGTGGCGCAGATCGAGGATGCCGAGGCGCTCGGCCCCGGCACGGTCCGGCTCCGGCTGCGCGGCCCCTACCCTCCGGCGCTGATGGAGCTGGCGCTGATCCGCCCGCTGCGCTTTGCCTCGCCCGCCGTGCTGCGCCCGGATGGCGGCATCAGCGCGCCCATCGGCACCGGGCCCTGGATGCTGGCCGAGACACGGCCGGGCCAGCACGACCTCTTCCGCCGCAACCCGCATTACTGGGGCGGCCCACCGGCACTGGAGCAGGTTCTGGTGCGGGTGGCGGCCGACAGCAACACCCGCGCCCTGGCGCTGGAGGCGGGCGAGATCGACCTCGCCTATGGCACCGACCAGCTCGACGCCGACACCTTCCGCCGCTTCGCCGCCGACCGCCGCTTCACCACCGCCGTCTCGCCGCCGCTGGCCACGCGGCTGCTGGCGGTGAACTCGGCGCGCTTCCCCACCGACGCGCCGGCGGTGCGGCACGCCATCGCGCGCGGCGTGGATCGGGCGGCGCTGGTGCGGCACGTGCTGCTGGACACCGAGCCGGCGGCCGGGACGCTGTTCCCGGAGAACTTCCCGCACGCCGATCTCGGCCTACGCGCCCCGGACTTCGACCGGGCGGCCGCCGCGGCGCTGCTGGAGCAGGCCGGCTGGCACCTCGCCCCCGGCGAGCGCGTGCGGCGGCGGGCCGGGCGCGCGCTGGTGCTCGACCTCTGCTTCACCGGCAGCGACGCGCTGCAGAAATCATTGGCCGAGGCCATCCAGGGCGACCTCGCGCGCATCGGCATCGGCGCGCGGCTGCTGGGGGAGGACAGCGCCACCTGTCTCGGCCGGCAGAAATCCGGCGATTTCGGCCTGATCTTCGCCGAGACCTGGGGCGCGCCCTACGACCCGCACGCCTTCCTGGCCGCCATGCGCCAGCCCGCCCATGCCGACTACCAGGCACAGCGGGGCCTGCCGATGAAGGACGAGATCGACCGCCGCATCGGCGCCGCGCTGGCCGGCACGGACGAGGCGGCGCGGGCGGAGGAATACCGCTGGCTGCTCACCACCCTGCACGAGCAGGCGGTGTACTTCCCCATCTCCTTCCTCACCAACAAGCTGGTGCACCGCGCGGATCTCGGCACCGTCCCCTTCGGCGACACGCGCTACGAGATCCCCTTCGACCGCATCCTCCCGCGCGGCTGAGGCGCCATGACGGGTTTCGCGCTGCGCCGCCTGCTCTCGCTGCCGCCGCTGCTGCTGGCGGTCTCCTTCGGCTTCTTCGCCATGCTGCGCCTCGGCCGCGGCGACCCGGCGCTGGACTATCTGCGCCTGGCGCAGATCCCGCCCACCGACGCCGCGCTGGCCCTGGCGCGGGCGGAGCTGGGCCTCGACCGGCCGCTGCTGGCGCAGTACGGCGCCTGGCTGGCCGATGCGCTGCGGCTCGACCTCGGCACCTCCTGGTTCACCCGCCGGCCCGTCACCGCCGAGATCGCCGAGTTCCTGCCCGCCACGCTGCAACTGGCCGGCACCGCCATGCTGGTGACGCTGGCCTTCGGCATCCCGCTCGGCCTGTGGGCGGCGCTGCGGCGCGACCGCTGGCCGGACCACGCGACGCGCCTCATCGCCTTCCTCGGCGTCTCGGTGCCGAATTTCTGGCTGGCCTTCCTGCTGGTGCTGCTCTTCGCCGTCACCCTGGGCTGGCTGCCGGCGATGGGGCGGGACGGGCCGGCGAGCCTGGTGCTGCCGGCGCTGGCCACCGCCACCATGTCCGCCTGCGTCATGCTGCGGCTGGTGCGCGCCTCGGTGCTGGGGGCGCTGGGCGAGCCGCATCTGCGCTTCGCCGCCGCGCGCGGCCTGCCGCGCCGCACCCTGGTCGGCCGGCACGTGGCGCTGAACGCCATGCTGCCGCCGCTCACTGCCATGGGGCTGCATCTGGGCGAGCTGATCGGCGGCGCCATGGTGGTGGAGACGGTGTTCGGCTGGCCCGGCCTCGGCCGCTGGGCGCTGCAGGCCATCGCCAACCGCGACTACCCGGTGCTGCAGGGCTTCGTCATGGTGCTGACCACGGTGTTCGTGCTGGGCAACCTGCTGGTCGATCTCGCCTATGCCTGGCTCGACCCGCGCATCCGGCTGGAGCGTGCGGCGTGAGGCGCCTCCCGCTGCCGCTGGCGCTCGGGCTGGTCGCGCTGCTGCTGGGTGCCGCGCTGCTGGCGCCCTGGATCGCGCCGCACGACCCGGCGGCCACCGATCTCGCCCGCCGCCTGCTGCCGCCCTCGGCGGCGCACTGGCTGGGCACCGACCATCTGGGGCGGGACCTGCTCTCCCGCCTGCTCTGGGGGGCGCGCGCCTCCTTCGGCGCGGTGGCCGCCATCCTGGCGCTGGTGCTGGCGCTGGGCTGCGCGGTGGGGATGCTCGCCGGCATGCTGGGCGGGGTGGTGGACGCGGTGCTGATGCGGCTGTGCGACGCCTTCATGACCGTGCCCACCCTGGTGCTGGCGCTGTTCATGATCGGCGCGCTGGGCACGGGCCTCGGCAATGTGGTGGTGGCCATCGCCCTCTCGCACTGGGCCTGGTATGCGCGGCTGGTGCGCGGCCTCACCCTCTCGCTGCGGCAGCGCGACCACATCCTGGCCGCCCGCGTGGCGGGGCTCTCGCGGCTGGCCATCCTGCGGCGGCACGTGCTGCCGGCGCTGGCCGGGCAGCTCGCCGTGCTGGCCAGCCTCGACCTCGGCCACTGGATGCTGCACCTGGCGGGGCTGTCCTTCCTCGGCCTCGGCGTGGCGCCGCCGGCGCCGGAATGGGGCATCATGATCAACGACGCCCGCCCCTTCTTCCGCAGCGCGCCGATGCTGGTGCTGCTGCCGGGCGCGGCCATCCTGCTCACCGTGCTGGCCTTCAACCTGCTGGGCGACGCGCTGCGCGACCGGCTGGACCCGGCGCTGCGGGAGCACGCGCATTGAGTGCCGGCCTCGCGCTGGAAGGGCTGCGGCTGGAGGCGGGCGGCGTGGCGCTGGTCGATGGCGTCTCGCTCGCCCTGCGGCGGGGGGAGGTGCTGGGCCTCGTCGGCACCAGCGGCGGCGGCAAGAGCCTGACGACGCTGGCGCTGCTCGGCCTGCTGCCGCGCGGCGTGCGGCGCGTGGCCGGCGTGCTGCGGCTAGACGGCGCGGTGCTGGACGCGGCCGCCCAGGCGGCGCTGCGCGGCCGGCGGATCGGCTTCGTGCAGCAGGCGCCGCGCGGCGGCTTCAACCCGCTCGTCACCCTCGGCCGGCATTTCCGAGAGACCCTGGCCTGCGACGGGCTGCGCGGCGCCGCCGCCACGGCGCGGGCCGAGGCGCTGCTGCGCGAGGTGGGCTTCGACGCGCCGGCGCGGCTGCTGCCGCTCTACCCCGGCCAGCTCAGCGGCGGCATGCTGCAACGGGCGATGCTGGCCCTGGCCCTGGCGCGCGCGCCGGATTTCCTGCTGGCCGACGAGCCCACCACCGACCTCGACCTGATCGTGCAGGCGCAGATCCTCTCCCTGCTGGAAGGGCTGGTGGCGCGGCGGCGCCTCGGCCTGCTGCTGGTGACGCACGACCTTTCCGTGGTGGCGCGGCTGGCCGACCGCGTGGCGGTGATGCTGGGCGGGCGGCTCGTCGAGGAACAGGAGGTGCGGGGCTTCTTCGACGCCCCCCGCCACCCTCACAGCCGGGCGCTGCTGGCCGCGCATCTGGCGCTCTATGGCGAGGCGCTACCGGCATGACGCCGCTGCTGGAGATGCGCGGCATTCACCACGCCTACCGCCAGGGCGGGCTGCTCTCCCGCCGCCGCCTGCCGGTGCTGGAGGATGCGGCGCTGCGGATCGGCGCCGGGGAATGCGTCGCCCTGCTCGGCCCGACCGGCTCGGGCAAGAGCACGCTGGGGCGGCTGATGCTGGGGCTGGAGCCGCCCGATGCCGGCGCGGTGCTGTTCGAGGGGCAGCCGCTGCGCGATGCGCGCGGCCGGGTGGCGCCGGCGGCGCGGCGTGCCATCCAGGCGGTGTTCCAGGACCCCTTCGCCGCCACCAGCCCGCGCCTCTCCGCCTTCGCGGTGGTGGCGGAGCCGCTGCTGGCCGGGCGCCTGCCCCGCCCCGCGCTGCGGGAGCGGGTGGCCGGGCTGATGCGGGCGGTGGGGCTGGACCCCGCCCTGATGGACCGGCTGGCGCACCGGCTCAGCGGCGGGCAGTTGCAGCGGCTCTGCATCGCCCGCGCCCTGGCGCCCGCGCCGCGCCTGGTGCTGCTGGACGAGGCGGTGAACAGCCTGGACCTGGAGACGCAGGCGCAGGTCCTTGCCCTGCTGCACCGGCTGCGGCGGGAGACGGGGGTGGCCTATCTTTTCGTCACCCACGACCTGCGGCTGGTGCGCGGCTTCGCCGGGCGCTGCTACTTGATGCAGGAGCGCCGGCCGGTAGAGGTGCCCGACCCCTTCGGGCCGGGGCCTCTGCCCCCCGCCCTGGCGGCGCTGCGGGCCGCAATCCTGCCGGCCCGGCCGCGCCCCGGCTGAGGCTCAGCCCGCGGCGGCGGGCAGGAAGGCCGGCTGCGCGCCCTGCCGCCCCGGCCAGCTCTGCTCGCCCAGATCCCAGAACAGGCCGGCGGCCAGCTCCAGCGATTCCCGCACCAGCGGCAGCAGCGCGTGCTCGTTCGGCGCGTGCTGCGAGCAGCCGCTGTAGGAATGCGGGATGTAGACGGTGGGCAGCCCCAGCGTGATGGCGAAGCTGTCATTCGGCAGCGAGCCGCCGGCATTGGGGACGATCATCGGTGCCTTGCCCAGGCTGCGCTCCACCGAGGCGGCGACGAGCGTCGGCCAGGGCCCCTCGGGGTCCATGCGGGTGGCGGCCCAGTCGGCACCTTCCTTCACCTCCTCCACCACCACGTCGTTGAAGCCCTGGGCGGCGAGGTGGCGGCGGATGGCGGGAACGAAGCTCTCCACCGGCCGGTCCACCGTGTAGCGGATCTGGCAGCGGGCGAAGGCCTCGGGCGGCACGGCGTTCACCGGCGCCAGCGGGTTGCCGGTGCTGAAGGCCAGCACCTCGAAGGTGTTCCAGCTGAACACCTTCTCCGCCGCCGAGAGGCCCGGCTCGCCCCACCAGGGGTCGATCTTCGGCCCCGTCGGCCCGCCATCGACGCGGCACTTGGCCAGCGCCCGGCGGATGCTGTCGGAGATGCCCTCCGGTACCAGCTCGCGCACCAGCACCTTGCCGTCGCGGTCGATGATGCTGGCCAGCGCATGCGCCAGCCGCACGCCCGGATTGGCCAGCACGCCGCCCCAGTTGCCCGAATGGTGCCCGCCCTCGCGGTAGCGCACGCGCAGGTCGAAGCTGATGGCGCCGCGCGTGCCGAGGCTCAGCGTTGGCACCTCCGGCACCAGGCGGGGGCCGTCGGAGGCGATCAGCACGTCGGCCGCCAGTTCCTCGCGGTGGGCGCGGCAGAATTCGTCGATGCCGGGGGAGCCGACCTCCTCGCTCATCTCCAGCAGCACGACGACGTTGAAGCCGAGCCGCCCGCGCACCCGCCGCACCGCGTCCAGCGCCACGAGGTTGCTGGTGAACTGGCCCTTGTTGTCGACGATGCCGCGGCCGTAGAGCCGCTCGCCGTGCTGGGCCAGCACCCAGGGGGAGAGGCCTTCCAGCCACTGCCCCTCCATGCCGCGCACCGTGTCGCCATGGCCGTAGGTCAGCAGCGTGGGCAGGGACGGGTCCTCGATGCGGCGGCCGATCAGGAACGGGCCGCCCTGCCCGCTGGGGTTGGGGTGGATGGCGCAGGCGAAGCCCATCCGCTCCAGGTCCGGCGCGATCTCCCGCTCCAGATAGGCCAGCAGATGCGGGGCGCTCTCCGGGTCCTGGCTGGAGGTGGGGAAGGCCACGCGGCGCGCCAGGGTCTCCAGCAGGGAACCGTCCTCCAGCGTCTGGCGGGCGGCGGCGATGGCGGCGTCTCGGGACATGGCGGGCGGGGCCTCATGCGGTTCGGGAAGGCGGCGCAGGATGCACGGGCGAGCGTGCCCTGTCACCGCGTGGCCCCTGCGGGCGGCGCTATCCGCCCCGGCGCCGCTCTGCTAGCTGGGGGAGGCCATTGCGGCGTGGGCGGGGCTTGAGGGAGACAGGCATGGACGGGTTCGATCTGGTGGTGCGCGGCGGCACCCTGGCCACGGCGGCGGAGGTGTTCGAGGCGGATATCGGCATCCGCGACGGCCGCATCGCCGCCCTCGGCCACGGGCTGGGGCGCGGGCGGGAGGAGATCTCGGCCAAGGGGATGATCGTCACCCCCGGCGGCCTCGACTCCCATTGCCATCTCGAAGAAATGGGCCAGGACGGCTCGCTGCACGAGGAGAGCTTCGCCAGTGGCTCGGCGGCGGCGCTGGCGGGGGGCACCACCGCCTTCATCTGCTTCCTGCCGCAGTGGAAGGGGCACAGCCTCGCGGCCTCCGCCCCCGGCTACGAGGCGCGGGCGGCGCGGTCGCGGGCCGACTATTCCTTCCACCAGATCATCACCGACCCGACGCCCGAGGTGATGCAGAAGGAGGTGCCCGCCCTCGTCGCGCGCGGCATCCGCAGCCTGAAGGTGTTCCTCACCTACGACCCGCTGCGCCTGACCGATGCCGAGTTCCTGGAGGTGCTGGCGGCGGCGAAGCGGCTCGGCGCCTTCGTCACCGTCCATTGCGAGAATTTCGACGCCATCGGCTGGCGCATCCAGGCGCTGCTGAAGGCCGGCCTCACCGACCCGCTGCAGCACGCCTGGTCCCGCCCCCCCGTGGTGGAGCGCGAGGCGACGCACCGCGCCATCGCGCTGGCCGAGCTGGTGGACCAGCCGATCCAGGTCTTCCACGTCTCCTGCGAGGAGGCAGCGGCCGAGATCGCCCGCGCGAAGGGCCGTGGCCTGAAGGTGTGGGGCGAGACCTGCCCGCAATACTTCACCCTCGACCATGATGACCTGACCGGCGCCGATTTCGCCGGCGCCAAGGCGGTCTGCTCCCCCGCGCTGCGCGAGAAGGGCGAGAATGCGCGCATCTGGCGCCGCATCCAGGACGGCACGCTGGATGTCGTCACCTCCGACCATTGCGGCTTCTCCTTCGCCACGCAGAAGCGGGTGGCCGGCGGCAGCGCCTACGGCACCGGCGCCGCCGTGCAGCGGCCGGACGGCACGCCGGCCTTCAACGCCATCCCCAACGGCGTGCCGGGCATCGAGACGCGGCTGCCCGTGCTGTTCTCCGAGGGCGTCTCGAAGGGCCGCATCGACCTGCCGACCTTCGTGCGCCTCTCCTCGGCCAATGCGGCGGCGCTGTTCGGCCTGACCGGGCGCAAGGGCAGCCTCGCCCCCGGCGCCGATGCCGACCTGGTGCTGTGGGACCCGGATGCGGAGCGGGTGATCCGCAACGCGGCGCTGCACCACGCCATCGACTACACCCCCTGGGAGGGCATGGTGGTGAAGGGCTGGCCCAGCGTCACCATCCGCCGTGGCGAGGTGGCGGTGCGCGATGGCGAGGTGCTGGCGCAGCCCGGCTCCGGCCGGTTCCTGGCCCGCGGGCCCTATGCCCTGGCCCGGCCGCGCGGCGTGGTGCCGGACGGGTTCGACGCCGCCCTGGCCTGAGAGGCGACGCGGCAGGCGGGGCAGGGCCGCGCCGGCCGCGGCTTCGTCAGGCGGGCAGGGCATGCTAAGCTCCTGTGATGCCCAAGCTTCTTGCCCCGCTCACGCTGCTGGCCCTGCTCGGCCTCGCCGGCTGCGACGACGCCGAAAAGACCTCCGCCGAGGCGAAGGCCGGCCAGGGCGCCGGCATCGCCGCCGCGCGCCAGGCCGCCGAGGAGCAGGTGCGCGCCCGCCTGCGGGCCACCGGAGAGATGCGGCTGCGGGCCATCCAGGTCTATGGTCAGCAGATCCCCGGCACCTACGCCGTCTGCGGCCAGGTGAACCCGACCGGCGCCGTGAACGACCCGTACATCCCCTGGGTGGCTGCTGTGACGGTGCAGGACGGCAAGGCGGGCCGCGCCAGCCTCGTCATCGGCATGTCGAATGTCGAGGCCAGCCGCGTCTACATCGAGAGCATCGAGCGCTGCTTCCAGGGTGGCGGGCCGCGCAGCGGTCAGGGCCAGGGGGTGGGCGCCCTGCCTCCCCTCCCCTCCGACACGGCGCTGATGCAGCAATCCGGCCCGGCCCCCGCGCCGGCGGCACCACCGCATGCCGCCCCGCCGTCCGGGGCGCAGGCGCCATCCGCCCAGGCGCCGGCGGCCCAGGCTCCGGCGACACAGGCGGCTCCATCCCAGGTGCCGACGGGGGCGGGCAGCGTCACCACCACCGCCGCGCATCCGGTCAACATCCGCAGCAGCCCGGGCGGCGGCGGCGCGGTGGTGCGGGTCGTGCCGCGGGCTTCCGCCCTCCGCGTCTTCGGCGAGGCGCCGGGCGGCTGGCTGCAGGTGGGCGAGGACGCCCCCTTCGGCTGGGTGCACGAATCCGTGCTGGAGCGCTGAGGCCGCCGCCTCAGCCGCCGAACAGGCGCAGGATGCCGCCGCGCAGATGCTCGGCCATGGCGGCACCGGCCGCCTCCGCATCGCCGGCCAGGATGGCCTCGGCGATGCGGCCATGCTCGCGCCGGATGGTGGCGAAGCGCTCCGCATCCGGCGTGTCGGAAAGCTCCCGCGTCAGGCGGATGCTGAAGCGCGTCTGCTCGGCCAGCGCCGCCATCACCGCCACGAAGAAGCGGTTGCCGCTGGCCTCCGCGACGGCCTGGTGGAAGCCGATGTCGGCCTCGATGGAGGGGCGGCCGGCCTGGGTCTCCGCCGCCAGCGTGTCGCGCGCCTGCGCCAGCCGCCGCAGCGCCGCCGCGTCGCCCCGGCGCGCCGCCTCGGCGGCCATGGCGCTCTCCACCCCGCAGCGGAATTCCAGGAAGGCCCGGACATCGGGGATGTTGCCGAGCGGTCCGAAGCCGATCGGCGGCAGGGCCGGGAGCGCCACCTGGCGCACATAGGTGCCGGACCCCTTGCGCGACTCCAGCCGCCCCTCGGCCCGCAGCCGCGCCAGGGCCTGCCGCAGCACGGGGCGGGAGACGGCGAAGCGCCGCGCCAGCTCGTTCTCCCCCGGCAGCCGGGCACCCTCCGGAAAGGCCTCCGTGCCGAGAAGTTCGGTCAGCCGGGCATAGACGGTGTCGCTGAGCGAGGGGGCGGGGTCCGTCTCCATGGCGCGGTTATGGGAGCCCGGGAAGCGGCCGACAAGCTGTAAATATCTGTCATATTACTCCGGCCATATTGGCGAATCTGTTTGACAAATCCTGCCGCGCGGCGAAGCTGCCGCCGACCCCCGCCAGAGGGGAAGGAGGACGCCATGCCCAAGCCCCGCCGCGCCCTGGCGCTGCTGTTCGCCCTCGGCCTTCCCAGCCTGCCCGCCGCGCTGCCGCGCCCGGCCCTGGCGCAGCTGCCGGAGCGGCCCGTGCGCATCATCGTGCCCTTCGCGCCCGGCGGCACCAGCGACATCGTCGCCCGGCTGCTGGCCCAGGGCGCGGCGCCGCACCTGCCCGCCGGCGCGGTGGTGGAGAACAAGGCCGGCGCCGCCGGCAACATCGGCACCGCCGAGGTGGCCCGCGCCCAGCCCGATGGCACCACCCTGATCCAGTGCACCATCGGCACCTGCGGGGCGAACCCCTCGCTCTACGCGAACCCAGGCTACGACCTCGCGCGCAGCTTCACCCCCGTCATCCTCACCGGCGCGGTGCGCAACGTCATGGCGGTGCGGCCCGGCCTGCCGGCCCGAGACCTCGCCGGCGTGCTGGAACTGGCGAAGCGGCCGGACGGGCTGAGCTTCGGCTCCTCCGGCGTCGGCGCCTCCAACCACCTGACGCCGGAGCTGCTGCGCGGCCGGCTGGGGCTGAAATGGGTGCACGTGCCCTATCGCGGTAGCGGCCCCGCCATCACCGACCTGATCGCCGGCCGCATCGACGTGTTCTTCGACAACCTGCCCTCCATCCTGCCGCAGATCCGCGCCGGCGCGGTGCGCGCCGTGGCCGCCGTCTCGGCCGAGCGCATCCCCGAGCTGCCGGAGGTGCCGACCTTCGCCGAGGCCGGCATCCCCGGCATCGTCATCGACAGCTGGTTCGGCTTCCTGGCGCCCGCCGGCACGCCGCCCGAGGCCGTCGCCGCGCTCAACGCCGCCTTCAACAAGGCGCTGGACGACCCCGCCATCCGCCGCCGGCTGCAGGAGGCGGCGGTGGTGCCGCTCGGCGGCCCGCCGGAGCGGATGGGCGAGCATGTGCGCGCCGAGACCGCCCGCTGGGGCGCCGTCATCCGCGCCAACGACATCCGCGCCGAGTAACCCGAGGAGCCTGGCCCATGTCCCGCATCACCTGCCTGCGCACCATCCGCATCGCCGAGCGGCCCAACCTGATCTGGGTGGAGATCGAGACCGATGAGGGGCTGACCGGCCTGGGCGAGAGCTTCCGCGGCGCCCAGGCGGTGGAGGCCGTCCTGCACGAGCAGGTGGCCCCCTGGCTGCTCGGGCGCGACGCGCGGCAGATCGAGGCCGTCTCGCGCCACCTGATGACGCCCTATCTCGGCTTCCACAGCGCCGGCGCCGAGGTGCGCGCGGCCAGCGCCGTGGACCTTGCCCTGTGGGACCTGATGGGCCAGCGCCACGGCATTCCGGTGCATGAGGCGCTGGGGGGCGCCAGCCGCCTCGCCATCCGCGCCTACAACACCTGCGCCGGCTACGCCTACAACACCAGCGGCGTGGCGCGGCGCGACATCGGCGCCGGGGACAGGCCGGCCGGCCCCTATGACGATCAGGTGGCCTTCATGCGCGACGCGGGCGCGCTGGCCGAGAGCCTGCTCTCCGAGGGCTACTCGGCCATGAAGATCTGGCCCTTCGACATCTACGCCCCCGCCTCCGGCGGCCACCTGATCACGCTGGAGGACCTCAAGGCCGGGCTGGAGCCCTTCCGCAAGGTCCGCGCCGCCGTGGGCGACCGGATCGAGGTGATGTGCGAGCTGCACAGCCTGTGGGGCGCCCATGCCGCCGCGCGCATCTGCCGCGCGCTGGAGGATTACGGCGTGTTCTGGGCCGAGGACCCGCTGAACAAGATGGACGACATCGGCGGGCTGGCCGACCTGCGCCGGCAGACCCGCACCCCCCTCTGCGGCAGCGAGACGCTCGCCGGCACCGTGCCCTTCCGGCAGCTCCTGGCGGCGGACGCCATCGACATCGTCATGCTCGACCTCGCCTGGTGCGGCGGGCTGACGGAGGGGCGCAAGATCGCTGCCCTGGCCGAGAGCCATGCCAAGCCCGTCGCCCCGCATGACTGCACCGGGCCGGTGACGCTGATGGCCGGGCTGCACCTCGCCCTGCACGCTCCCACCGCCATCTTCCAGGAGGTGGTGCGCGCCACGCTCGCCACCTGGTACCGCGACCTCGTCACCGATCTGCCGCTTATCCAGCAGGGCATGGTGCAGGCGCCCACCGCGCCGGGCCTCGGCACCGCGCTGCGGCCCGAGATCCGGCGGCGGGAGGACGCGGTGGTGCGGCAGAGCCGCGCCGGCTGAAGCCTTGCGGAGGGCGGCCGGCGGCCCCATCCCTGGAACTTTGGCCTGGACCGCGCCGCCGGCGCCGCCCCCCGCCAGGGACCGTGCATGACCCTCCTCCGCCTCTTCCTCTGGTTCTTCGCCCTCGCCTACCTGCTGCCGCTGGCCATCTCGGCGGCGCTCTACTTCAACAGCGGCAGCGGCGCCGGCTGGCGCATCGCGGACCGTTCCAGCGCCGGGCTGCTGCCGCCCGCCGCGGCGCACCGGCCTGCCCTGGTCCGCGTCTTCGCCGCGCAGACGGTGCGCTGGCGCGGCATCTTCGCCACCCATTGCTGGATCGTCTTCAAGCCGGAAGGCGCCGCCGCCTACACCCGCTACGACTACACCGCCTGGGGCGAGCCGATCCGCATGAACGGCTTCGAGGCCGATGGCCGCTGGTTCGGCCACGCGCCGGAGACGGTCTTCGCCCTCGACGGGGCGGAGGCGGCGGCGATGATCCCGGCGCTGCGCGATGCCATCGCCAGCTACGCCTGGCGCGAGCGCGGCGACTACCGCGCCTGGCCGGGACCCAACTCCAACACCTTCGTCGCCGCCGTGATGGGCGCCGTGCCGGGGCTCGGCATCGTGCTGCCGCCCACCGCCATCGGCAAGGACTACCCCTGGAACGGGCGCTGGCTTCGGCGCACCGGCTCGGGCACCGGGTTCACCCTTTCGCTCGCCGGCTATGCGGGGCTGACCCTGGGCTGGGTGGAGGGGATCGAGCTGAACCTGCTCGGCGCCGTGGCGGGGCTCGACCTGCGGCGGCCGGCCATCAAGCTGCCGGGCCTCGGGCGCTTCGGCCTGCCGGCGCAGACGCTGGAGACGCCGGAGGCACCGCACCGCGCGGCCACCGGCTGAACCGGCGGGGGCGGCGGAGCGTTGCCGGAACGGCAACGCCTCGTTCGGAAACTGCGTCTTGTTGCGATGCCGGCCCGCCGCCACCCTGCGCCCAACCGCAGGGGAAGCAGGCATGGAACTCTCCACCATCGGCGTGGTCGGGCTGGGGCAGATGGGGCTGGGCATGGCATCGAGCCTGCTGCGCGCCGGCTTCACCGTGCTGGGCCACGACATCAGCCCGGCACGGCAGGAGGCCGCCCGCGCGGCCGGCATCGCGGTCGCGGCGGCGCAGCAGGAGGTGCTGGCCCAGGCCGACGCGCTGGTCTTCTCCCTGCCCTATGCGCGCGACGTGGAGGCGGTGGCCACCGCGCCGGGCGGGCTGCTGGCGCGCCCGGGGCGGCGGGTGGTGCTGATCGACACCTCCACCTCCGACCCCGTCACCACCCGCCGCCTCGCCGCGCGGCTGGAGGCGGCGGGGCACGGGCTGCTGGACGCGCCGGTCAGCGGCGGCCCCGCCGGCGCGGCCGCCGGCAGCCTGACGATGATGGTGGGCGGCACGGCCGGGGACCTCGCCGCGGTGCGCCCGGTGCTGGAGGCGATGGCGGCGAAGCTCGTGCATGTCGGCGCCTCGGGCGCCGGCAACATCGCCAAGCTGGTGAACAACATGCTGGTGGCGGCGCATCTGGTGACGGCGCGGGAGGCGCTGCGCCTCTCCGAGGCCGCCGGGCTGCCGGCCGCCGAGGCGCTGGCCGTGATCAACGCCGCCACGGGCCGCAGCGCGGCCACCGAGGTGATGGTGCCGCGCTGGGTGCTGCCCGGCGGCTTCGACAGCGGCTTCACCGCCGGGCTGATGCGCAAGGATGTGCGCCTCGCCGCCGAGCTGGCCGAGGCGGTGGGTCTCGACCTGCCGCTGGCCGCCCTGGTGCAGCGCCTCTGGGCCGAGGAAGCCTCCGCCCTGCCCGACGCCGCCGACTTCACCCGCATGGCCGATTACCGCGCCGCCGAGGAGGCCCCGCATGGCTGAGACCCGCCTTTCCCTGGATGCCGCCGCCCTGGCGCCGCTGCTGCAACGCTTCCTGCCCGGGGGCGCGGTGGGCAGCTTCGTGGCCGGCGAGATCCTGCCCGGCGGCGGCGAGCGGCTCACCCTGGTGAACCCGGCCGACGGCCTGCCGCTGCTGGATTACGCCGATGCCTGCGCCACGGTGGTGCAGGCGGCGATGGACGCCGCCCGCCCGGCACAGCGCGCTTGGTGGGGCATGAGCGCGGCCGCGCGCGGCCGCGCCCTATGGGAAGTGGCGCGGCTGGTGCGCGCCGAGGCCGAGGCGCTGGCCCGTATCGAGACGCTCTCCGCCGGCAAGCCGATCCGCGACACGCGCGGCGAGGTGGCCAAGGTCGCCGAGATGTTCGAGTACTACGCCGGCTGGGCGGACAAGCTGCATGGCGACGTCATCCCCGTGCCCAGCAGCCACCTGAACTACACCCGGCACGAGCCGCTCGGCACGGTGGTGCAGATCACGCCCTGGAACGCGCCGCTCTTCACCGCCGGCTGGCAGGTCGCCCCCGCCCTCTGCGCCGGCAACGCGGTGGTGTTGAAGCCCTCGGAGCTGACGCCGCTCACCTCCCTCGCCCTCGCCGGGCTGTGCCACCGGGCGGAGGGCATCCCGCGCGGCCTCGTCAGCGTGCTGGCAGGCTCCGGCCCGGGCACCGGCGCCGCCGCCGTGGCGCATCCCGAGACGCGGCTGGTGGTGTTCGTGGGCTCGGCCGAGGCGGGGGCGCGCATCGCCGCCGAGGCGGCGCGCAACATCGTGCCGAGCGTGCTGGAGCTGGGCGGCAAGTCGGCCAACATCGTCTTCGCCGACGCGGATCTCGACCGCGCCATCCTCGGCGCCCAGGCGGCGGTGTTCGGCGGTGCGGGGCAGAGCTGCGTGGCGGGCTCCCGCCTGCTGGTGCAGCGCGCCGTGCACGGCACGGTGGTGGAGCGGCTGGCCCATGCCGCCGCGCGCATCCCCTTCGGCGTGCCCGCGGACCCGGCGACGCAGATCGGCCCGATCAACAACCGCCGGCAGCTGGAGCGCATCGCCGGCATGGTGCGGGCGGCGGCGGATGCAGGGGCGCGCCTCGCCACGGGCGGCGGCTGCCCGGAGGCGCTGCGCGGCACGGGCGGCTTCTACTACGCCCCCACCATCCTCGACGGCGTGGCACCCGAGGCGCCGATCGCGCGGGAGGAGGTGTTCGGCCCCGTGCTGGCGGTGCTGCCCTTCGACACGGAGGAGGAGGCCGTGGCCCTGGCCAACGCCACCCCCTACGGCCTGGCTGGCGCGGTGTGGACGCAGGATGTGGGCCGCGCCCACCGGGTGGCGGCGGCGGTGCGGGCCGGCACCTTCTGGGTCAACAGCTACAAGACCATCAACGTCGCCTCGCCCTTCGGCGGCTTCGGCCGCAGCGGCTTTGGCCGCTCCTCGGGGCGGGAGGCGCTGGCGGCCTACACCCAGACCAAGAGCGTCTGGGTGGAGACCGCCGCCAGCCCGGCGGTGGCTTTCGGCTATGTCGGCTAGGGCAGCGGCAGGGCAGTCAGCTCCGCCTCCACCCCCGCCTCGGCGCTGCCCAGCACGGTGAGCGCATCCAGCTCCGGCACCAGGCGCTCCAGCTTCAGGCTGGGGCGCGTCAGCGTCAGGCGCAGCCCGCCGGTGTTGGCCGGGTCGGCGGCCAGGTCGCGCATCGCCTGGAGCGCGCCCTCCATCACTTCGCGCAAATCATAGACGGCGATGCCCTCCAGCCACGCCCGGATCTGCCGCTCGAAGACCAGCGTCGCCAGCGACCAGAGCCGGCTGTCCAGGTCGCGCGCGAAGCGCAGCTCCTCGATCCCGACGCGCGTGCCGCCCTGGCTCAGCACCGGCCGGGCGGAGAACACCACCCGCCCCGTGGTGTCGGGCAGCAGGCCGGGCAGGCTGGCGTCGAAGGTGACGGCCGCCGCCAGCGCCGGGGCGCTGGGGTAGAGGAAGATCTCCCGCACCCGCAGCCGCACCGGCCCGAGCGGCGTCTCGAAGTGGATGTCCCGCCCGCCGAACTCGCGCATCAGCCAGTCGCGGATCATGTCGTAGCCGGCGCGGACGGGGATGGCGACGCGCAGCCGCCCGTCCCGCTCCTGCCAGCGCTCGGGCAGGGCGTGCAGCGGCGGCAGGAAGCTGGGCGGCGCCTCCGGCGGGCGGCGGGAGGCCATGGCGGTGGTGGCGCGCAGGCCGAGCATCACGCTGAGATCGCCGGGCGCCACGGCGATCTCCGAGAGGCCGATGGATTGCGGCCGCACCGTCAGGTGCAGCGGCGGGGCGGCGGGGAGCTGCACCGTCAGGCTGCGCGGCTGCCACAGCGCCAGCGCCTGCTCGCGCACCGCCCGGCAGGGCAGCAGCGCGGCCAGCTGCGCCGGAAGGTCACGTAGCGCGGCTTCCACCTGCGCCCGCACCTGCTGCTCGATGCCGACCCAGACGCCGCCGATCACCTCCAGCCGCGGCAGGCGCAGCCAGCGGTACTGCACCGCCACGCTCCAGGCCGGGCACCAGCCATCGTCCAGCGTCAGGCCGAGGTCGGCCTGCACCTCGGCCGCGGCGTCGATGTTCTTGCGGCCGAGGGAGAGCAGCTCGGCCAGCGCGCCGCCCAGCCCCACGGTGCCCTCCACGGCCAGCGGCACCGTCACCCGCAGCCGCTCCCCGGCGGCCGAGAGGGCGATCTCGCCGACGCGGCGGATGGTGACCTCGTGGCGGGTGGAGGCCTCAGGCCCGCTGCGCAGGGTGAAGCTGCCCGGCACCGCCTCCTGCGCCGCCTGGCGAAGCAGGGTGAAGGGCACGCGCAGGCGCAGCACCATGCGGCTCTCGCGCTCCGGCAGGGCGAGGGTGCTGGAGCGGCGCGGCGGTGCCTCGCTGAGCTGCCCCTCGCGCGCCTGCACCCAGAGCACCCCCGCCACGGCGGCCGCCAGCGCCGCCGCGCCGAGCAGCAGCGCCAGGGCCAGCCGGACGCGCCGCAGCCATGGCCGGGCCTGAATCATTGCGTCTCTCCCCTGCTGCCCGCCCGCGCCCAGCAACGCCGCCGTGCTGAAGCCGGTTTCGCCGCCGCGCCTGATAGGCAGGCCAGCCCGCCACGGCAATGCGGCCCCTCGGCGGGGCAGGGCGACCTTACTTCAATTGCAATTTTTCTATTTCGTTTTTACGTAATTGAAGCTAACTTCGCCCGTAGATGCAGCCGCCATGCGGCATTCCCGCCTGGCACCCAGAAGGACTCCTCGCATGACTCCCAATGTCGGCGGCCTCGACCGCGCGTTGCGCATCGTCCTTGGCCTCGCCCTGCTCTCCCTGCCCTTCTGGATGGAGGGGAATGCCCGCTGGCTCGGGCTGATCGGCCTGGTGCCGCTGGCCACAGGGCTGCTCCGCCACTGCCCGGCCTATCCCCTGCTGGGCCTGTCCACCGCCCCGCCGGCCGGGACGCGGCGCTGAGATGGCGGGCGGCCTTTCCCTCACCACCACCGAGATGCAGGCCCGCTCGGCCGAGGCCGCCGCCTTCCTGAAGCTCTTCGCGCATCCGGACCGGCTGATGATCGCCTGCGCCCTGGTGGAAGGGGAGCAGCCCGTCAGCGGGCTGGAGGCGCTGCTCGGCATCCGCCAGCCCGGCCTGTCGCAGCAGCTCGCCGCGCTGCGCGAGGCCGGGCTGGTCGCCACCCGCCGCGAGGGCAAGGCGGTGTTCTATCGCCTGGCCGATGCGCGGACCGAGACCTTCATCGCCACCCTGCACCAGCTGTTCTGCGTCCCGGAGGCGCCTGCCCCATGACCGAATTCACCCCCTGGTCCGCCCTGCTGGGCGGCGTGCTGATCGGCCTCGCCGCCGTGGGCATGATGGCGCTGGAAGGCCGCATCGCCGGCATCAGCGGCATCGCCAGCCGGCTGTTGCCGCCCTGGCCGGACGCCGCCTGGAAGGGCCGGCTCGGCTTCGTGCTCGGGCTGGTGGCGGCACCGCTGGCGGCCTGGCTGGCCACCGGCGACGCCCCCGCCCAGAGCGTGCCGGGCAACCTGCCGCTGATGGCGCTCGCCGGGCTGCTGGTGGGGTTCGGCGCGGTGCTCGGCCATGGGTGCACTTCGGGCCACGGGGTGTGCGGGCTGGCCCGGTTCTCGCCACGCTCCCTTGCGGCGGTGCTGACCTTCATGATCACCGGATTCCTCACCGTCGCGCTGATGCGGCACGGCCTCGGGAGCTGAGCCCATGCCCTTCCTGGTCAATCTCGGCCTCGGGCTGCTGTTCGGCCTGGGCCTGCTGGTCTCCGGCATGGCCGACCCGGCGAAGGTGCTGAACTTCCTCGACCTCGGCGGCGCCTGGGACCCTTCGCTGGCCTTCGTCATGGCGGGCGCGGTGCTGACCACGGCGCTGGGCTACCGGCTGGTGCTGCGCCGCCCCCGGCCGCTGCTGGCCGAAGCCTTCCAGCTTCCCACCCGCCGCGCGGTGGATGGGCGCCTTTTGCTCGGCGCGGCGCTTTTCGGCATCGGCTGGGGGCTGGGCGGCTTCTGCCCCGGCCCGGCGCTGGCCTCGCTCGGCCTCGGCGCGCCGGGCACGCTGGCCTTCCTGCCGGCCATGCTGGCGGGCATGGCGCTGGCGCGGCGGCTCTGAGCCCGGCTCAGCCCCGCAGCGCCTGGAACAGCCCGCCCCAGCCCTGCACCCGGCCGGGGTCGGCGCCGGCCATGACGAGGCTCTTCCACACCACGGTCGCGATGGTGTCGTAGACCGGCAGGCCGGTCTCCGCCTCGAGCGCCGCCACCAGGGGTGCGGCGCGCAGGTTGGTGCAGACCACGGCGATGGCGTCCGGCCCCGCCGCCGCCACCTCCCGCACCATGCCGTGCAGCGTGGCGGCGGAGACCTCGGAGAAGGAGAAATTGTCGCGCAGGCCGAGATGCCGCTCGGCCGCGCAGGGAAAGCCGAGCGCCGCGTAGTTCCCGACGATGCGCGCCTGGACATCATCCAGATAGGGCGTCACCAGCCCGAGTTGCCGCACGCCGGTGCGGGCGAGGATCTCGTTCAGCGCCAGCATCGAGGTGGTGGCGGGGATGCCGGTGGCCTCGGTGATGCGGCGGCAGAGCCGCTCATCCGCCTCGAACCCGAGCCAGCCGGAGGAGGTGCCGTTCCAGGCGATCACATCCACCTTCGCATCCGCCAGCAATTCGGCGGCGCGCAGGATCTCGCCGTCGTCGAACTGGCCCAGCGCCTGGTCGGAGAGGGCGATCTCGGTCACCCGGAAGCGGCCGAAATGCGCCGAGACCTCCGGCAGCGCCGCCACCATCGCCTGCGTCACCGGCTCCAGCACGGTGTTGGAGGAAGGGGTCAGCATGCCCAGCAGGATGCGCTTGCTCACGGTCACTCGGTCCTCCTCAGCCTCAGGCGCCGGCCAGGAGACCGGAGAATGCGCGTGCTGGCAATTCCCCTCCTCTCTGCCGGCCCTCGGCCGCCCGCAGGGCAGGAAGCCGCCGCTCATGGCGCTGGCCGCCGAGGCCGCGGCGCCGAGGGGGCCGCCGAACAGCCCGGCCATGGCGCGCCCCGCCACGCGTGCGAGCCGGGCGCGGCGGGCGGCCGCGCGTGACCATGACCATGAAATCTCCTACCTTCCTGCCCTCATGCGTGACGTCACCGACGCCCTGTTCCCGGCTTTCCCCGCCGCCACCTTGCTCTCCGGCCCGGTGGAGGACGGCATGCTGGCGGCCATCGCGGCGGCGCCGCCGCCCTTTCTGCCGCCCACCGCCACGCGCCGCGCGCCGTGACGCGGGAAGCGGCCCCGCCCGCGCCGGTGCCCGTGCCCGTGCGCAAGATCATCCATGTGGACATGGATGCCTTCTACGCCTCGGTCGAGCAGCGCGACGACCCGGCTCTGCGCGGCCTGCCCGTGGCGGTGGGCGGCTCCAGCGCGCGTGGCGTGGTGGCGGCGGCCAGCTACGAGGCGCGGCGCTTCGGCGTGCGCTCGGCCATGCCCTCCCTCACCGCGCGGCGGCTCTGCCCCGACCTCGTCTTTGTCCGCCCGCGCTTCGAGGTCTACCGCGCCGTCTCCGAGCAGATCCGCGCCGTCTTCGCCGAGCACACGCCGCAGATCGAGCCGCTCTCGCTCGACGAGGCCTATCTCGACGTGACGGAGAACCTGCAGGGCATCGCCTCGGCCACCGAAATCGCGCAGCGCATCCGCGCCGCCATCCGCGAGCGCACGGGCCTCACCGCCTCGGCCGGCGTCTCCTACAACAAGTTCCTGGCCAAGCTCGCCTCCGACCACCGCAAGCCGGACGGGCTGTTCGTCATCACCCCGCGCATGGGGCCGGGCTTCGTGGAGGACCTGCCCGTGGGCCGCTTCCACGGCATCGGGCCGAAGACGGCGGCGCGGATGAACCGCCTCGGCATCCAGACGGGGCTCGACCTGCGGCAGCAGAGCCTGGCGGCGCTGCAGGCCGAGTTCGGCAAGGCCGGCGCCTTCTACCACGCCATCGCGCGTGGCGAGGACCACCGCCCGGTGCAGGCGCACCGGCTGCGCAAGTCGGTCGGCGCCGAGACCACCTTCAGCCAGGATCTCGCCGAGTTCGCCGCCCTGCGCGAGGCGCTGCGCCCGCTCGCCGCCAAGGTGTGGGAGCATGTGGCGCGCCACGGCCTGCAGGGCCGCACCGTGACGCTGAAGGTGAAGTTCAGCGACTTCCGCCAGATCACCCGCAGCCAGTCCTCCGCCCTGCCGGTCGGCAGCCTGGCGGAGCTGGAGGGCATCGCCACGCAGCTGCTGGGCGGGGTGCTGCCGCCGCCGCGTGGCATCCGTCTGCTGGGTGTCACCCTCTCCGCGCTGGGTGGCGAGCGGGACGGCGCGGCGGAGCAGATGACGCTGGCGTTCTAGCCGTCCGGCAATGAAAGGCCCGTTCCGGCGCGATGCGGCGCGGGCCGGGCCGCGCGCCGCAGAGGGCGCCTGCGCTTCGACAATTCCGCCATCGATGCTTGCGGAAAGCGGTGCAAGCGTCCATATGTTAACCGTCAAACTCGTTTGGTTCGGCCTGTTCTCCTTGCTCATGCTTGAGCGCCGAGCCTGGTGTCCGTTTCCCCTCGCAGCTTGATCCGTTCTGCGGTTTTGCGGAGCGGTTCTCATTCATGAACGGAACACCATCATGTCCACCGGCACCGTCAAGTGGTTCAACGCGACCAAGGGCTTTGGCTTCATCCAGCCGGATGACGGCAGCAAGGATGTCTTCCTGCACATCTCCGACGTGCAGCGCTCCGGCCTGCGCGAGCCGCGCGAGGGCGACAAGATCGAGTACGACCTGCAGCGCGGCCAGCAGGGCAAGACCTCGGCCACCAACCTCAAGATGGCCTGATCCTCCCCGCCGGGGCCGCCTTTCGGGGCGGCGCCGGCCTGGAAGAGGCGCGGGCGCATGCCCGCGCAATGGCAGCGGAGGCCGGGCCTGTTCCGGCCTCCGGAAGCATTGTGGGAGCCGCTGAGGGCCATGCCGCGCGCGGGCCGCCGGCCTGCCGCTCCCATCTGGCTCGCGTGACCCTTCGCCGGCCCGCCCAGGAGTTCCGCATGCCCCCTCACGGCTTCACCATCGGCCAGAGCGTCGAATTCGTGCCCGGCCGCTTCGACGGCTCGGCGCCGCGCGGCACCTACACGGTGCTGCGGCAACTGCCCAACGATGCCACAGACCGCGAATACCGCGTCCGCAACCTCCGCGACGGCCATGAGCGCGTGGTGCGCGAAAGCCAGATCCGCGGCAGCGCCGCGATGCCGGGCTGAAGCCCGCGCCGCCCGCGGCCCAGAACCAGGAAAGACGTGTCGTGCCGCCAAATCCTCAGAAAGCGGCGGTCCAGGACCCCGAGGCCGAAGCCAGGCTGGAGCAGGAGATTGCCTCCCTGGCGAAGCGGCACCGGGTCTCGCCCGCCATCATCCGCGAGATCATCCGCCGCTCGGGCTCCAGCGAGAAATCCTCGATCGAGCGCGAGCTGCAGAAGAGCAAGGCCCGCCGCTGAGCCGGGCCCCCGCCCGGCATCGCTGCCGGGGCGGGATGCCGCGCCTGCTCAGGCGCGGCGGCTCTCCACCATGGCGCCATAGACGAGGTTCTTGAACAGCATGCGGGTCTGCCCGCGCGCGCTCGGGCCTTGCGCCATCAGGATGCCGACCAGCCCCTCCGCCCGGTCGATGGTGAAGGAGGTGCCCCAGGCACCGGCCCACATCGCGTCGCCCCTGCTGCCGGGCGCCACGCCGAGCCCGTCCTGCAACCGCACCGCAAAGCCCAGCCCGAAGCCGTAGCCCGGCCCGGTGGAGGCGGTGGGCGATCCGCCCATGCCCTGGATGTGGTTGGAGAGCATATAGTTCACCACCGGCGCCGCCAGGTAGCGCCTCCCCTCGAAATGCCCGCCATTGGCGATCATCTGCGCGAAGCGGAAGTAGTCCGCCGCGGTGGAGACCAGCCCGGCGCCGCCCTTCAGGTAGGAACGCCCCGCATCGTCCTCCAGGATGCGGTAGGCGCGCCACATCGGCTCGGTCTGCGGGTCGGTAGTGGGGGATTCCGCCAGCCGCGCCCGCTTGCCGGGCTCGACGAACCAGGCCGTGTCGCGCATGCCGAGGGGGCCGATGAGCCGCTCCTGCAGCAGCCGGTCCAGCCGCTGCCCGGCCACGCGCTCGATCAGCAGCCCCAGCACGTCGGTGGAGATGGAGTAGAAGAACATCGTGCCCGGCTGGAAGGCGAGCGGGATGCCGCCCAGCCGGCGCAGCATCTCGTCGCCGGTGATGGCCTCGCGCCCGGCCTCGATGTTCTGCTCCCGGTAGGCGTCGCGGATGCGCTCCGAGGGCACGGCGTTGGAATAGGCGAAGCCGGAGGTGTGGCGCAGCAGGTCCTGCACCGTGACCGGCCGCTCCAGCGCCACCTCCTCGGGCGGCTGGCCGTCGCGGCTGCGCTCCACCTTCAGGTTGGCCAGTTCCGGCATCCAGCGAGTGATGGGGTCGCCGAGCTTCATCCTCCCCTCTTCCACCAGCATCATCGCCGCCGCCGAGGTCATCGGCTTGGTCATCGATGCCTGGAGGAAGATGGCGTCGCGCGGCATCGGCTTCGTCCGCGCCGCATCCTGGTGGCCATAGGCCTCGTGGTGGATGATCTCGCCCTCGCGCGCCACCAGCGCCACGCAGCCGGCGAAGGAGCCGCGCTCCGCCTCGTCGGCGAAGGCCCGCTCCATGCGCGCCAGCCGCTCCCGCGAGAAGCCGCGGATCAGGTCCGGCCCGCCGGGCGGGCGGGGGCGCATCGGGCCGCGATGCGGGTGCGGCGGGGTGCCGGATGGCTGCGTGGACGGTTGCGCCAGGGCCGGGCCTGCCAGCCCGGCGGCAAGGCCCGTCATGCCCACGGCGAAGGCCGCGCGGCGCGAAGTGGTGAACTGGTTCATGCGTTTCCTGCCCTTGGCATCTTGGGCCTCCTGACGGGGCCGGGGGCAGGCTAACGCGGCTTCAGCCGGAACGAAATCCGCCGGGCGGCATTCCGCCGGGCCGCCATCCTTTTCTTGATCGGCCTGCCGCTCAGCCTCCGGGCAGCACGGCCACGGCGAAGGCGCGGGCAATCTCGGCGCGCCGGGCGAGCCAGAGGCGGTCCCGCAGCGCGGCCAGTTGTTCCAGCACGCCCTCGAAGGCGCGGAAGCGGCCGGGGCGGCCGGCGATGCGCAGGTGGTAGCCGATGTTCAGCAGGCGCGGCCGGCCACGTTCCGCCTCGGCCAGCAGCACGTCCAGCGCGTCCGACACATACTCCACCATCTCGCCGGCGCGGACGAAGCCGTTGGGGTGGAAGAACTTCATGTCGTTGGTATCCAGCGCGTAGGGCACCACCACCAGGCCGGGATGCGCCGGGTCGCGGTAGGGCAGGTCGTCGTCGAAGGCGTTGGAGGTGTAGGTGAAGCCCTGCTCCTCCAGCAGGCCGCGCGTCCAGCGGCTCTCCGCGCCCCGGCAGAAGAAGCCCTCCGGCCGCTGCCCCGTGGCGGCGCCGATGGTCTCGGCGCAGCGGGCGAGGTCGGCGGCCTCGGCCTCGCGGCTGGTGTAGTCGGCATGCGGGCGCCACAGCCAGCCATGCACGGCGGCCTCGTGCCCCGCCGCCGCCACGGCGCCGGCCAAAGCGGGGGCGCGCTGCACGGCGCGGCCGCACATCAGGAAGGTGGCGGGGATGGCATGGCGGTCCAGCGCCTCCAGCATCCGCCACAGACCCGCGCGGGTGCCGTAGGCGAAGATCTGCTCCTGCCCCATGTCCCGCACCCCGGGGGGCACGACGCTCATCACCTCGCCCATCCGCTCCGATTGCGGGTCGCCGTCGCCCACCTGCTGCTCGGCCCCCTCCTCCAGGTTCACCACCACCGAGACCGCCAGCCGCGCGCCATTGGGCCAGCGCAGATCGGGCCATTCGCCGCCATAGCCGATGAGGTCGCGCGTCATGCCGGATTCCTTCCCTCCGAGAGTCTGCCGCGCCCCTGGCAAGCGCGGGGCCAGCCCCTTGGCATGCCGCCTGCTGGGAGGCCGGGCATGACCGCCTCCTCCCTCCCTGCCCTGGCGCCGGAGCTGCGGCCGGCGCTGGACCTGGCCGCCTCCCTGTTCGACCGGCTACGCGCCGCCTCGCGCGACGAGCCGGGCGTCACCCGCGCCTCCTACGGCGCCGGCGAGCGCGCGGCGCATGCCCTGCTGGCCGATGCCGCCCGCGCCGCCGGGCTGCGCGTGGCGGTGGACGCCATCGGCACGCTGCGCATGACCCTGCCGGGGCGGGACCCCGCCCTGCCCGCCGTGGTGATCGGTTCGCATCTCGACAGCGTGCCGCATGGCGGCAATTTCGATGGCGCCGCGGGCGTGGTGATGGGGCTGGCGGCCGCTGCCCACCGGGCGCGCAGAGGGCTGAAATCTGCCCGTGATCTGCTCATCCTTGGCATCCGTGCCGAGGAAATGTGCTGGTTCCCGGCGCACTACCTCGGCAGCCGCGCCCTGTTCGGCCTGCTGCCGCCCGAAGCGCCGGACACGCTCCGCCGCGGCGATACCGGCAGCACCCTGGCCGAGCACATGGCCGCCGAGGGCTTCGACCCCGCCCCGATCCGCGCCGGACGCGCCCTGCTCGATCCACGGCGCGTTGCCTGCTTCATCGAGCCGCATATCGAGCAGGGGCCGGCGCTGGTGGCGCAGGGGCTGCCGGCCGCCATCGTCACCGGCATCCGCGGCAGCCGGCGCTACCCGGCGGTGACGGTGACGGGCGAGCACGCCCATGCCGGCGCCGTGCCGCGCGCCCAGCGTCGCGACGCGGCGCTGGCGGGCGTGGCACTGATCGCGGCGCTCGACCGCCGCTGGGCGGAGCTGGAGGCCTCGGGCGCCGACCTGGTCTGCACCGCCGGCGTTCTCTCCACCGACCCTTCGGTGCACGCCACCACCAAGATCCCCGGCCATTTCCGCTTCAGCCTCGACATCCGCAGCGAGGATGCCGCGCTGCTCGGCGCCGTGGACGCCTGGCTGCGGAGCGAGGCGGCGGCGCTGGAGGCGGAGCGCGGCGTGCGGTTCGACTTCGGCGCCGGCACCCATGCCGCGCCCGCGCGGATGGATGCGGGCCTCCAGGCCGCGCTGCGCCTCGCGGGCGAGCGCGCCGGCATTCCGCTCGGCCGCATGGCCTCCGGCGCCGGGCATGACTGCGCCACCTTCGCCGGGCTCGGCATCCCCTCGGCCATGCTGTTCCTGCGCAACGACCATGGCAGCCACAACCCGCGCGAGGCGATGGACATGGCCGATTTCGGCGCCGGCCTCGCCGTGCTGACGGGCGCGCTGGAGGAGTGGCTCGGCTGAGGCCGTGCCGCATGGCACGCCCCTTGCAGAATTCGGCGCACATGCTCGACCGAACGGACACCCCCGCCGCCCTCGCCCCCGCCGCGCCCGCCGGCCACCGCCTGGACATGGACGGCATCCGCGTCCGCTACGGACAGGCCACCGCCGTCGATGGCGTCACTCTCTCCGTCGAGCCTGGGGAGATCCTGGCGCTGCTCGGCCCCTCCGGCTGCGGCAAGACGACGCTGCTGCGCACCGTCGCCGGCTTCATCCGCCCGGAGGCGGGGCGCGTGCTGGTCGATGGCGCGCCGATCGGCCACCTGCCGCCGGGCAAGCGGGGGGTGGGCATCGTCTTCCAGTCCTACGCCCTGTTCCCGCACATGAGCGCGGCCGAGAACGTGGCTTACGGGCTGGAGGCGCGCGGCCGGCCGAAGGCGGAGGTCATCCGCCGCGTCGAGGCCGCGCTGGCCGCCGTGCGCATGGAGGGCTTCGCCGCGCGCCGCCCGCGCGCCCTCTCGGGCGGGCAGCAGCAGCGGGTGGCGCTGGCCCGCGCGCTCGCCATCGAGCCCGCCATCCTGCTGCTGGACGAACCCTTCGCCGCACTCGACCGCGCGTTGCGGCTGGATCTGCAGCTGGAGATCAAGCGCATCCAGCGCCGCTTCGGCGTCACCGCCGTGCTGGTCACGCACGACCAGGACGAGGCGATGAGCATGGCCGACCGCATGGCGGTGATGCGCGGCGGCCGGGTGGAGCAGGTAGACGCGCCCGCCACGGTCTATGACAGCCCGGCCACGCCCTTCGTCGCCGGCTTCGTCGGCACCAGCAACAGGCTGCATGGCCGCGTCGAGGCGCGCGAGGGGGCCGATTACCGCGTGCGGCTCGATGTCGGCGCCTCTGTGATCCTTGCCAGCCCGCGCGGCTTCGCGGTGGGGGAGCGGGTGCTGCTCTGCGCCCGCCCCGAGCACCTGGCGCTGCGCGATGCCACGGCGGAGACGCCGGAGAGCTGGCCCGCCCGGCTGCGCATCTCCCTGCCGCTCGGCCCGGCCCTGGTGCACGACGTCGAGGCCGGCGCCACGGAGCTCAAGCTGCACGAGGCGCGGCACGGCCAGCCCCCCGCGCCGGGGCCGGTGCGCGTCGCCCTGCTGCCCACCGCCCGACCCGCCCTCTTCCCCGCCGGAGACGACGCATGACCACCCTTTCCCGCCGCACCCTGATGGGCGCCGCCCTCGGCACGCTCGGCGCCGCTGGCCTGCCCTTCCGCGCCGCACAGGCCGCCGGCAGCATGACCGCCGCCGTCTATCCCGGCGGCTGGGACGAGGCGCTGCGCGCCGTGCTCGCCCCCGCGCTGAAGCAGGCGCATGGCGTGGACGTGGCCTTCGAGCCCCTCTTCGCCGTGGACCAGATCGCCAAGGCCCGCGCCGCGCGCGGCGTGGCGCCGTTCGACGTGTTCGTGCTCGACCCCGGGCCGCGCGTCAGCGGCATGGACCTGAAGCTGTTCGAGCCCTTCGACCCCGCGCGCCTCTCCAACCGCGCCAGGCTGCCCGCCGGCTATTCGGACGAGGTGGGCGCAGGTGTGGCCGCGCAGGTGGTGGGCATCGCCTACAACCCGAAGAAGGTGGCCAGGCCCGCCGGCTGGCGCGACCTGTTCAAGCCGGAATTCGCGAAGCATCTGGGCCTCACCGGCTTCGGCACCACCTTCGGCACCATCTCGCTGATCGAGATGGCGAAGTCCGTCGGCGGTTCCGAGGCGGACATGGAGCCGCTCTTCACCGAACTGAGGAAAATCCTCTCGCTGGTGCCGGCCGTGGCCCAGCCGGCGGCGATGCCCGGCCTGTTCCAGCAGGGGCAGATCGACATCATGTACACCAACACCTACACGGTGACGCTGCTGAAATCCCGTGGCGTGGACATCGAGTTCGCCGTGCCGGAGACGGGCGCCGCGGCCTTCGGCACCACCATGCACATCGCCAAGGGCAGCCGGAACATCGACGCCGCCTACCAGTATATCGACACCATGATCAGCACGCCGGTGCAGGCTGCGCTGGCGGCGCCCCCCTACTCCTTCGTGCCGGTCAACACCGAGGTGAAGCCCGGCGCCGACGTGCCGATGAAGTCGATCGACGACCTCAGGAGCTTCGTCACGCATGACTGGACGAAGATCAACCCGCAGCGCCCGCGCTGGATCGACCGCTTCAACCGCGAGATGGCGAAGTGACCGAACAGGGCGCGTGGCGGCTCGCGCTGCCACTCGCCCTGGCGCAGGCGGCGTTCTTCCTGGCGCCGCTGCTGCTGCTGGCGGCGACCTCCTTCGCGACCGACGAGAACCTCGGCAGCCTCAGCCTGGCCGCCTGGGCCGATGTGCTGGGCGATGCCTTCCACCTCCAGGCCGTGCTGAACACGCTGCGCCTCGGCGCCGTCACGGTGCTGGCGACGCTGCTGCTGGCCGTGCCGCTGGCGCTGCTGCACCTGGTGGCGGGGCCGGGGCTGCGGCGCCTGATCCTGCTCGCCGCCATCCTGCCGCTGCTGACCTCCGTGGTGGTGCGCACCTTCGCCTGGATCGTCATCCTGGGGCGGGAGGGTGTCATCAACAGCGCGCTGCTCTCGACCGGGGCCATCGCCGCGCCCATCCCCCTGCTGCAGACTGAGCACGGCCTCGTCCTGGCGCTGACGCAAATAGAAATGCCGCTGATGCTGCTGCCGCTGATCGCGGCGCTCAGGCGGATCGACCCCGCCCTGCTCGACGCCTCCTCGGCGCTCGGCGCCTCGCTGGCGCGGACGCTGCGGAAGGTGGTGCTGCCCATGGCGCTGCCGGGGCTGCTGGCAGGCTGCACGCTGGTCTTCGCCAGCGCCTCCACCGCCTTCATCTCGCAATCCGTCATCGGCGGCGGGCGGCTGGCCTATCTGCCCATGCTGGTCTGGCAGCAGGCCATGGTGGTGTTCAACTGGCCGCTGGCCGCGGCGCTGGCACTCACCCTGATGGGCTCGGTGCTCACCGTCGCCGCCGCGCTCTCCATGCTCGGCCGGAGGGCCGCCCATGCATAGGCTCGCCCCCGCCGACCGGCCGCTGGCGTTGCTGATCCTGGCGCTGGCCGTCATCGCCCTGCTGGTGCTGGTGGGGCCGGTGCTGATCGTGCTGCTCACCTCCTTCACCACCTCCCAGGCGCTGCGCTTCCCGCCGCCGGGGCTGACGCTGCGCTGGTACGCCGAGCTGTTCGACCCGGTGCGCTCGGCGCAGATCCACAAGGCGGCGGGCAACTCGCTGCTGGTGGCCTTCTGCACGGCGGTGCTTTCCACGGCGATGGCCACCGGCGCGGCGCTGGCCATCGCCCGCTCCCGCGCCGGCTGGGCGCGGCTGGCCGAGGGCGCCTTCCTGGCGCCGCTGGTGCTGCCCGGCATCGCCTTCGGCCTCGCCGCGCTGATGTTCTTCTCCTGGCTGCGGCAGCCGCCCTCCTTCGCGCTGCTGGTGATGGGGCATGCCATGATCGCCGCGCCCTTCGCGCTGCGCACCGTGGGCGCCTCCGCCGCCGGGCTCGACCCCGCCCTGCTGGAGAGCAGCGCCAGCCTCGGCGCCTCGCCCTGGCGCACCTTCCGCCGCGTCGTGCTGCCGCTGATCATGCCGGGCGTCGCCTCGGGCGGCTTCCTCGCCTTCATCTCCTCGCTCGACAACGTGCCCGTCTCCCTCTTCCTCTCCTCGGCGGAGACGGACATGCTGCCCATCCGACTCTGGGGCATGATGGAGACCTCGCTGGATGTCCGCGTCGCCGCCGCCTCGGGCGTGCTGGTGGCGGTGGCCTTCCTCCTGTTGCTGCTGATGGACCGTGCCGTGGGGCTGGTCCGAAGGATGGCCGGATGACGATGCTGACCCCCCGCCCGCTCACGCCGGAGGCCTTCGCGCCGTTCGGCGAGGTGCTGGAGGTGCCGGCGGAAGCCGGGCGCCTCTACTACGAGCGCGCCCTCGCCACCTCCCGCCCCGGCGCCTGGCCGAGCCTCTCCCTCTCGATGAAGGAGCCGCATGACGGCGGGCCGCTCCGCGTGCACCAGATGGAGCGGCACGCATTCTCCTCGCAGAGCTTCATCCCGCTCGGGCCCGTGCGCTGGCTGGTGATCGTGGCGCCGCACGCGGCGGAGGGCGGGCCGGACATGGCGCACGCCGAGGCCTTCATCGCCAGCCACGGCCAGGGCGTCACCTATGGCGCCGATGTCTGGCACCACCCGCTGACCGTGCTCGACGCCCCCGGCCGCTTCGCCGTGGTGATGTGGCGCGACGGCACGGCGGCGGACGAGGAATTCGTCTCCGTCACCCCGTTCGATCTGGCCCTGGGCTGAGAGGAAGGCAGCAATGACCTACGAGGTGAAGCGCGACTTCATCGGCTACGGCGCCAACCCGCCCGATCCGCGCTGGCCGGGCGGGGCGCGCGTGGCCGTCAACTTCGTCATGAACTACGAGGAAGGCTCCGAGCCTTCCATCCAGGATGGCGAGGGCTATTCCGAATGGGGGCTGACCGAGGCGATGGGCCTCGGCCAGGGCGTGAAGGGGCGCGACCTCGCCGCCGAGGGCATGTTCGAGTACGGCTCCCGCGTCGGCTTCTGGCGGCTGATGCGCCTCTTCCAGGAGCGCGACCTGCCGATGACGGTGTTCGGCTGCGCCCTCGCCCTGGAGCGCAACCCGGAAGCCGCCGCCGCCATCCGCGAGAGCGGCTTCGACGTCTGCTGCCATGGCTGGCGCTGGGTGAAGCACTTCGAACTCACCGAGGCCGAGGAGCGCGAGCATATCCGTCTGGCGGTGGAATCGCTGCAGCGCACCGTCGGCAACCGGCCGCTCGGCTGGTACTGCCGCTACGGGCCCAGTGTGAACACCCGCCGCCTCGTCGCCGAGGAGGGCGGCTTCCTCTACGACAGCGACAGCTACGCCGACGAACTGCCCTGGTGGGTGACGGTGGAGGGGAAGCCGCATCTCGTCGTGCCCTATTCCCTCACCAACAATGACGGGAAATACGCGGGCTCGGTCGGCACCTCTGACCAATGGTTCTCCTTCGTGCGCGACGCCTTCGACATGCTCTACGAGGAAGGCGCCCGCACGCCGAAGATGATGTCCATCGGGCTGCACATGCGGCTGATCGGGCACCCGGCGCGCGCCGCCGGGCTGGCGCGGCTGCTCGACCATATCCAGAAGCGCGAAGGGGCCTGGGTGACGCGGCGCATCGACATCGCGCGGCACTGGATGCAGGAGCATCCCTATGTTGGGAAGGGTCTCAACGAGTAGGGAAAGGCCGGGGGAGAATGAATTCTCCCCCGGACCCCCACTTCTTTTTTCTGGCCGTTTCAGGCGGGCTTCAGGACGCGCTCCACCACCTGGGCGTAGAGGGCGGCGCCGAAGGGCGTGGCCTCGTCGTTGAAGTTGTAGTGCGGGTTGTGCGCGGCAGCGCCAGGGCCGTTGCCGACATGGATGTAGGCGCCGGGCACCTTCTCCAGCATGAAGCTGAAATCCTCCGAGCCCATCACCGGCGCGCGGTCGCGGCGCACGGCCTCCTCGCCCACGAGGTCGGCGGCGGCGTCGGCGATCTCCGTGGTGCGCTCGGCCTGGTTCACCAGCGGCGCGAAGATCAGGCGGAAATCCACCTCCGCCGTGGCGCCGAAGCCGGCCGCCACGCCCTCCGCCATGCGGCGCATCGCCTCCTCGATCTGCCCGGCGACCTCCTTGCTGAAGAAGCGCGCCGTGCCCGAGAGCACCGCCGTCTGCGGGATGACGTTGTAGGCGTCGCCGCCCGTCACCTTGGTCACGCTCACCACCGCCGTCTCCCGCGGGGAGAGGTTGCGCGAGACGATGGATTGCAGCCCCGTGGCGATGTGGCAGGCCGTCAGCACCGGGTCGATGCTCGCCTCCGGCCGCGCGCCATGCGAGCCCTTGCCGTGCACCGTGATGTCGAAGAAGGCGCCGCCCGCCATGAACGGCCCGGCGCCGATGGCGTAGCGCCCCACATCCAGCCCCGTGGCGTTGTGCATGCCGTAGAGCGCATCGCAGGGGAAGCGCTCCAGCAGCCCGTCCTCCAGCATGGCCAGCGCGCCGCCGCAGCCTTCCTCGCCGGGCTGGAAGATCAGGTGCACCGTGCCGTCGAAATTGCGGGTCTCGGCGAGGTAGCGCGCGGCGCCGAGCAGCATGGTGGTGTGGCCGTCATGCCCGCAGGCATGCATCTTGCCGGGCACGGTGGAGGCGTAGGGAAGACCGGTCAGCTCGGCCATCGGCAGCGCGTCCATGTCGGCGCGCAGCCCGATGGCGCGGTTGCCGCGGCCCGCCCGCAGCACCCCCACCACGCCGGTGCCGCCGATGCCGCGATGCACCTCGTCCACTCCCCATTCCTCCAGCCTGCGCGCCACGATCTCGGCGGTGCGGTGCTCCTCCATGCCGAGCTCGGGGTGGGCGTGCAGGTCCTGGCGGATGGCGGTCAACTCGCCGTGGTAGCGGCGGATATGGTCGAGGGCAGGCATCAGGCGGAAACTCCGGTATGGGCAGGCAGGTACCGGCCGGTGCGCGGCGCGCGCCCGGCCGGCGGGCGCGTCAGGCGCGGCGGATGTCCCAGAAGACGAACAGGCCGTTCGGCACATCCGTCACGCTGCGGCGATAGGCGGTCTTGTAGAGATACTGGCCGGTGGGGACGTAGGGCACCTCCTGGACCGCCACCTTCTGGATCTCGGCGCAGATGCGCTGCTGCGCCGCCACGTCCGGCGCGTCCAGCCAGGCCTCGCGCAGCTCGTCGAGGCGCGGGATGGTGGGCCAGCCGAAGAAGGCGCGCTCGCCATTGGCGCGCAGTACCTGCTGCACCACCGGGTTGATCATGTCGAGCCCGGCCCAGGTGGTGTTGAACATGTTCCACCCCCCCTGCTCCGGCGGCGCCTTGCTGGCGCGGCGCTGCACCAGCGTGCCCCAGTCGGAGACGGCCGGCTCCACGTTCATGCCCAGCCGCCGCAGCGTGTCGAGGCAGACCTCGCCGATGGCGGCCAGCACCGCCTGGTCGGTCGGGATCATCAGGATGACGCGCTCGCCCTTGTAGCCGGCCTCGGCCAGCGCCTTCTTCAGCGTCTCCATGTCGCGCCGCTTCGTCAGCGGCTCCAGCCCGGCATCGCTCGCCATCGGCGTCCCGGGCGTGAAGAAGCCGATGCCGGTGCGGCGCAGGGCCGGGTCGGTGCCGGCGGCGGCGATCATGCAGTCCTCCTGCGACATCGCCTCCATCACCACGCGGCGCACCGCCGGCTTGTCGAAGGGCGGGTGCAGGTGGTTGAAGATGCCGGTGCCCATGGTGCCGAGCGGCGTGGCCAGCTGGGTGGCGATGTTGCGATTGCGCTCCAGGATCGGCAGCAGGTCGTTGGTCGGGTTCTCCCACCAGTCCACTTCGCCATTGGTCAGCGCCGAGGTGGCGGTGCCGGGGTCGGGCATCACGTGCCACTCCACCCGGTCGAAATGCACCCGCTTGGGGCCGGCGGCCCAGGATGAGGCGCCGCCCTCGCGCGGGCGGTAGCCGCCGAACTTCTCGTACACCACCCGGGCTCCGACGACGCGCTCATCCGCCTTCCAGCGGAACGGGCCGGAGCCGACGATCTCGGTGATCGGCCGCGTGGCCTCCGTGGCCGCGATGCGCTCCGGCATGACGAACAGCGCCGAGGGGCCGACCTTGGCCAGCGTCTCCAGCATGGCGCCATAGGGGCGCTTGAGGCGGATGACGAAGCTGCGGTCGTCGGGCGCGCTCATCTCGTCGAGCCGGGCCATCAGCGCCTGGCCGAGCGAATCCCGCTGTGCCCAGCGGCGGATCGAGGCGACGCAGTCCCGCCCCCGCACCGGCTCGCCATCGTGGAAGACCAGGCCCTCGCGCAGGCGGAAGGTCCAGCGGCGGCCGTCATCCTCGACCGTGTGCCCCTCGACCATCTGCGGCTGCGGCCGCAGCTCGGCATCCAGGCCGTAGAGCTGGTCCCAGATCATCAGCCCGTGGGTGCGGGTGATGTAGGCCGTGGTCATCACCGGGTCGATGATGGTCAGGTCGGATTGCGGCACGTATTTCAGCACCCGCGCCGAGGCCGGCTGCGCCAGGGAGGGGCGGGACAGGAAAGGGGCGGCTGCGGCGGCCGTCAGCAGGGTGCGGCGATGCATGGGGAGGACGCTCCGCATGGGGGTGAAGCCGGGCTGGCGGGCCTCTGCGGGCCCTTTCACGCGGCCAGCAAACACCGCCCGCGCGCCGGCGGCAAGGCGGCACTCTCGACAGCGCCCATCCCGCCGGGCTTGATGCGCCGCATGACCCAAGACACCTATTTCTATGACCCCCGCCAGGGCCACGGCCTGCCGCACGACCCCTTCAAGGCGATCCTCGCCCCGCGCCCGATCGGCTGGATCACCAGCCTCGACGGCCAGGGCCGGGTGAACCTGGCGCCCTACAGCTTCTTCGCCGGGCTCAACACCAGCCCGCCCATGGTCGGCTACTCGGTCGAGGGGCGGAAGGACAGCATGCGCAACGTCGAGGAGACGGGCGAGTTCGTCTGCAACCTGGTCTCCCGTGATCTGGCCGAGGCGATGAACGAGACCTGCGCCCCGCTCGCGCCCGGCGAGAACGAGATGCTCCGCGCCGGGCTGGAGGCCGCGCCCTCCACCCTGGTGAAGCCGCCGCGCGTGGCGCGCTCCCCGGCCGCCTTTGAGTGCCGGCTGACCCAGGTGGTGGAGATGAAGGACGTGACGGGGCGCGGCCTGAACACCTGGCTGATGATCGGCCAGGTGATCGGCGTGCACATCCGGCACGAGTTCCTGAAGGAGGGCCGGTTCGACACGGTGGCCGCGCGGCCCGTGGCGCGCTGCGGCTACCGCGGCGACTACACCGAGGTGACGGGCCTGTTCGAGATGATCCGCCCCACCGCGTGAGGCTGCACCGGGCCGGGAAGATCCCCCGGCCCGGCCCTCCTCAGGCCGTCAGCGCCGCCGCGAAGCGGGGCTGCTCCACCGCCTCCAGCGCCGCGAACAGCACGCCATAGGGCGGCAATGTGGCGGCGTCGCCCTCCCGGCACGCGCCCTGGCCGGTGAAGTCCGGCAGCAGCCGGGCGGTGCCGAGCCGCGCGTCCTGGAAGGATTGCGGCGTGTTGGAGAGGTTCAGCACGACCAGGATGTGCTGCCCGCCATACTCCCGCACCATGCCCACCAGCGGCGCGCCGAGGTCGAGCGGCCGCAGCCCGCCGCGCGCCAGCGCCGGGTAGGCCCGCCGCATGCCGAGCGCGCGGCGCCACACCTGCAGCAGGCTGTCATCGTCCAGCTCCTGCCGGTCCACCGCCAGGGGGTGGTGGGCCTCCGGCACCGGCAGCCAGGGCTCGGCGCTGCTGAAGCCGGCATGCGGCGCCCCGGCCTGCCAGGGCATCGGCGTGCGGCTGCCGTCGCGGCCGCGGAATTCCGGCCAGTAGGTCAGGCCGAACGGGTCGCGGATCTGCTCGAAGCTCAGCACCGCCTCCGGCAGGCCCAGCTCCTCGCCCTGGTAGAGGCAGAGGCTGCCGCGCAGCGAGACCATCAACGCCGCCAGCAGCCGGGCGAAGCGCGGGTCGGGCGGCGCATCGCGCCCCGCCGGGTTCCAGCGGGTGACGGCCCGCTCCGCGTCGTGGTTGGAGAAGGACCAGCAGGGCCAGCCCTCCGCCTCCCGCCCCGCCTCGGCCAGCAGGTCGCGCACCGTGGCGTGGTCGAAGCCGCCGCGCAGCGGCCGCAGGGTGTAGGCCATGTGCAGCAGGTCCTGCCCGGCGCTGTAGCGGCGGACCCGGTCGAAGGCACCGTCCTGGCTCGACACCTCGCCCAGCGTGGCGGTGCCCGGATACCGGTCGGTCAGCGCGCGGATGCGGCGCAGGATGCCGAACAGCCCCGGCTGGATCATGTCGTGCCGGTGTTCCTGCAGGGCGAACAGCTTGGCCGGCACCTGCCCGTCGGCGGCGGGGCGGGGCGGGTTGCTGCGCAGCGCCGGGTCATGCGCCAGGAAGTCGATCGCATCGAGGCGGAAGCCGTCGACGCCCCGCTTGAGCCAGAACTCGCCCACCGCCAGCACGGCCTCCAGCGCCGCCGGGTTGTGCAGGTTCAGGCTGGGCTGGCTGGAGAGGAAATGGTGCAGGTAGTACTGCCGCCGGCGCGGCTCCCAGGTCCAGGCGGCGCCGCCGAAGACGCTGAGCCAGTTGTTGGGCGGCGTGCCGTCGGGGCTCGGATCGGCCCAGACATACCACTCCGCCTCCGGCGCCTGGCGGCTGGCGCGGCTGCGCTGGAACCAGGGGTGCTGGTCCGAGGTGTGGCCGCCCACCAGGTCGACCAGCACCTTCAGCCCGGCGGCATGGGCGGCGCGCAGCAGCCGGTCGAAATCCTCCAGCGTGCCGAATTGCGGATCGACGGCCAGGTGGTCCGACACGTCATAGCCGAAATCCCGCCCGGGCGAGGCGTAGAAGGGGCAGATCCAGATGGCATCGACCCCGAGGCCGGCGATGTGGTCGAGCCTGGCCTCGATGCCGCGCAGGTCACCGATGCCGTCTCCGTTGCTGTCCGCGAAGCTACGTGGGTAGACTTGGTAGAGTACGGCGCCGCGCCACCATTCCGCTCCCGCAACCATCGCACCATCTCCCTGATTATTCCGCTCTAGGCTTGGGCCGCCGGTGGGGCCAAGGCGATGGTCGCGATTTCGTGATGTCAACTCAATGACAAAAACCTGCTCTTCGTGGCTTTAGGAAGGGGCGTGGGATTTTCGGCACAGTGGAAGCGGCTTATGCAACCATAAGTGTATTTTGCACGCCGCAATGATCGTGACCGAAATCCGGAGCAAGGCGCTCCTCGGAAGAGAGTTCAGGGGTAAACCATCGAAAATTATCGATTCTCCTTCCGAGCCCTTTGTTGAGGCACCCCGCCCACCCTAAAAATCAACAATTGCGTATTTTTGGGACGACCTCCAATCTGCCGTGCCTACATGCCTGCGACCCGCTAGGGTTGTGGGGCTCGGCGAACTTCATGAGGCTCAGCATGACAAAGGAGCGGGAGGCGGCGCGGGACCATCGCATGGATCATTCCTCCCTTGCCCCGGACTGCAGCAGGGCGACCTCAGGCGCCCTGCTGCAGTCCGGGGGTGCCTGGCCTGACATGGCCGCGCTGGACCGCATGCTGGGGCTGGCCCTGGATGGCGCCGGCGCCGACGCGGCCATGCTGTTTCTGTCCGAGGCGCCGGGTGCACGCTCCAGGCATTGCCGGGCCACCTCCGGCCTCGCGGCCGCCGAGCTCGATGCGGTGCTGAAGATGCTGCAGGGGCGGCCGCTGCCGGTCGTGCTGCCGGTCCATGGCGGGGGAAGCGGCGCAGGGGCGGCCGGCCGTGCCGGCGGCACCTGCGCCGCCGTGGCGGTGCGCGAGCCGGATGGCGCGCAGCGCGGCATCCTGGCCGTTCTGAGCTCCAAGGGGCACCAGCAGGCGCCGGGCGTGGGGGAGCTGCACCGCCTCCAGGCGGTGGCCGACCTGCTGGGCAGCGAGCTGGCCCTGCGGCGCGAGCTGGCCGAGACGCGGCAGGTGGCGGAGGCGCTGAAGGCCCGCTTCGAACGGTCGCAGCAGGATCAGGAGGGGCTGGTGCGGGCGATCGACCACCGCATCCGCAACGGCCTGCAGATGGTGAACGATATGCTGTCCCTCCAGGCCCTTTCGCTGGGGGACACGGCGGCGGCGGCCCGGCTGGACGCCGCCGCCGGCCGGGTGCAGGCCGTGGCCGAGGCGCATGCCCATCTTCAGCGCCGCCCGGCGACAGGCCAGGTTTCCGTCCGCGAATACGTGGCGCTGCTGCTGCGCCGCCTGCAGGAGTGCAGGCCGGAGCCGGGGCGCACCCTGACGCTGCAGCCGGCGCCGGACCTGGCGATCAGCGCGCTGGATGCCCCGCGCATCGGCATCATCGCCTGGGAGTTGCTCGCCAACGCGCTGCGGCATGGCCGCGGCCATGTGGAGATTGCGCTTCAGCCCCTGCCGGAGGCCAGCCAGCTGCGCATCATCGTGCGCGATGAAGGGCCGGGACCGGATGCCGCCACGGTCGCGGCGGCCAGCAGGCGCGGCAGCCAGGGATCGGGGCTGGGGCTGATCCGGCTGATCGCGGGCGGCAACGCCGCGAATGTCGACCCCGGCCCGCCCCCCGGAGTCGCCATCACCGTGAGCCTGCGCCGCCCGGCGGGCTGATTCCCGGCAGGCTGGCCGGGGCCGCCATGCCGGGCGGCATCAGCAGCCAGACGCGCAGCACCGCATCTTCCGCGGCTCCCTGCCTGTAGAGGCCGGCCCGGCGCAGCCGGCGCAGCCGCTCCCGCCGCGGCAGGGTGAGCAGCGGCGCCACCAGGGCCAGGGTCTCCCGGGCCTCGGCGGTGAGCAGCGGGGCGGCCGGCCGCAGGCGCTCCAGATGTCCGCTGAACACCGCCAGGAACCGCTCCGGCCCGCGCGTGAACGCCGCCAGGCCACGCCGCAGCAGGGATGGCTGGGTCCCCACCGCATTCGCGCCGTGCTGGCGGTAGAGCAGGCCCGGCTCGGGATCGAACCGCATCGCTCCGCCCGCACCGCTGACCAGCAGGTAGCACCACCAGTCATGCATCGTGCCGGGCGGCGGCGGCGGCGCCGCCAGCACCAGCCGGCGCGCGGCATCGTTCAGCACCAGGGTGCAGCCCGTCACCACATTCTGCACCAGCGCGTTGCGGAAGCCGAGCGGACGGCGCGGCAGCGGCGAGAGGCCGGTCGGCCGCAGCGCTGCATCCACAAGCTGCTGACGGCTGCAGTAGAGCGCCGGCCGTGCTTCCGGCATCTCGGCGAGCGCCGCCTGGGCCCGCGCCAGCTTGCCCGGCAGCCAGACGTCGTCCTGGTCGCAGAAGGCATAGTGGCCGCCCTCCGGCGCCGCGGCGAGCAGGCGCATGAAGCTGCCCATGGCGCCGGCACGCCCTGGCAGCGTCACCGCCTCGGCGGCGCGGCCGGTGCGGCGGGCGAATGCCTCCAGCAGCGCCGGCGTGCCATCGGTGGAGCCATCGTCGCGCCACAGCAGGCTCCATGCCGCCTCCCGCTGCGACACCAGGCTGTCGAGCTGCTCCGGCAGGTAGCGCGCGCCATTGTAGGTGGCGAGCAGGACATGCAGGGGTGGCATCCGCTTCAGCCGGCGCTGACCGCGAGGCGCGGCCTGGGGAGAATGGGTGGCTCTCCCTCCGCCAGCGGCAGCAGCGGACTGAAGAAGGCTTCCTCCCCCAGCCGCCGCCCCCAGCGCGTGCGCAGCCAGGACAGGGCCTCGGCCTGCCCGGTGCGGTCCACCCGCCTGTCCTCCCCTTCTTGCCGGAGGCGCGCGAACGGCGTCCACAGCACCCGCAGCCCGGCGGCGCGCAGCTTGAGGCAGAGATCCAGGTCCGACCAGCAGGGCAGCGGCGCAAGGCCGCCGACGGCCTCGAAGCTGGCCTTGCGCACCGCCAGGCAGGCGCCGCTGACGGCCGAGACATCGCGCGGGAGCCGCAGATGGCCGGCATAGCCGGACTCGTTCTCCACCGCCCGGCCGAGCGCGGGCCAGCTCCTGGCGGGCGTCACGCCGTCGAGCACATAGCCCGCGTGGCGGATCCGCCGCCCCGGCCCCAGCAGCATGGCGCCGACGGCGCCGATCTCCGGGCGCAGCGCCTGGGCCACGAGCTCGCGCAGCCAGCCCTCGCCGGCTGGCGCGACCCCCGGCTCCAGCAGCACCAGCACCTCGCCCCGCGCCTGTGCGGCCGCGGCGTTGAGCAACGCCGCCCGCCCCGCTCCGGCCTGGCCCGGCAGCAACCGCAACCGCGCATCCGCAACGGCCGGCGCCGTGCCGCCCGGCCAGGTCAGCAGCAGCTCCGCCGGGGCATACCCGGCCATCTCCAGCAGCGAAAGGAAGTCCTCCGGCGCGGCCGGGGCGGCGGGCAGTGCCAGGACCAGGCTGGCCATCGGGTGCGGCTGGGGCATGACGTGGCGCACGCGCGACCAGCCGGGCAGGTCGCCTTGCGGGGTGACGCTGGCGCCGGGGAGGCCACTCTGCTCCAGGTGCTCGACCACCGCCCGGCGCCCTGCGGCCGCGCAGCGATCCAGCGCCCCCTCCGAGAAGGAGGCCGCCTCCGCGCCCTGCCGCCAGTGGTAGAGGATGGCCGGGATGTGGCGCACCCGCTCCACCCCCGCCGCCGCCACGGTCCGCAGCGCGAGGTCCCAGTCCTGGCTGCCCTCCAGCCCCTCCCGCAGCCCGCCCAGCCGGAGGAGCAGCTCCCGCCGGTAGACGCCGAGATGGCTGACCAGGTTCTGCCCCAGCAGCAGCTCCGGATTCCAGCCGGGCTTGAAATAGGGGCCATAGCGCCGGCCCTGCCCGTCCACCTTGTCCTCGTCCGAGAAGAACAGGTCGGCCTCCGGGCAGGCGCGGATGTGCTGCGCCACCACGAACAGCGCCTGGGGCGGCAACAGGTCGTCATGGTCCATCAAAGCCACGAACTCGCCGCGCGCCAGTTCCAGGGCGGAGTTGCTGGCGGCGCTGATATGGCCGTTGCGGCTCCGGCGCACGGTGCGGATGCGCGGGTCCGACGCCGCCGCCTCGGCGAGCACCGCCTGCACATGGGGCGCGGGCGAGGCGTCGTCGGCGATGCACATCTCCCAGTGCGGGTAGGCCTGCGCCCGCACGGAGGCGATGGCGGCCCGCAGGAAGGGCTCCGGCGTGTTGTAGACCGGCATCACCACCGAGATCAGCGGCGGGTCCGGCATGGCCTGGGCGGCGCTGGCCATGGCCGCCAGGGCTTCCGGGCACGGCGTGTCGTGCTCGGCCACCCAGCGCTGGTAGGCGGCGGGCGAAGGGCCCCAGCAGCGCCCGCCCATGCGCGTCATCAGCTGCGCCATGCCCGGCAGATAGGGCGCGGTATCCAGCATCAGGCGCCGGAGTGGGTTGAGGATACGCGGATGACGCCGCAGCCAGCTCCGCAGCCGGCCGGCGATCTCCGCGGAAGGGCGGCCTGGAACCAGCGGCAGAACCGGCCCCGAACCCGTGTCTTGTCGTGTTTGCACCATGCGATCGGCCGGTTATGGCAAGCGCCCCCGAGCGACGCAAATCATCTGCGCGACAGCGGAGGCCAGGAGCAGGACCGCGTTTCTCCGGATATCCTGACATATTACGAAATATTTCGCTTTTTTTTGGGCGTTAACCCGATATTTTTCAGGTCGCCGGCTGCTGGCCTCTCCGCCGCGCCCCTGCCGACCCGCCAGCCCGTTGCATCCTCCGGAAATCAGGTGGACGTGGCCCGTCGCCGTCTGGCGGCCACTTGACCAAGTGGTGACGGGTCCCAACGCATAAACAAGGCAACCGAGGCTGGAGGATCACCCCTGATGTTCGCCCGCACCCCGCCCCGTCGCCTTGCGGCCGGCACCTGATGGACCGCCCCATGGACATCTCCGCTCCCGGCGCACCCCATCCGGATGACGATGGCTTCCCCGTCGCGGCCACGGCCTCGTTGCAGGAAGGGCGCTCCACCACCCTGAAGCATGGCGACACCTTTGCCCTTTTCGACCATGCGGGCGACCTCGGCGGCGGCCCGGAAGGCCTCTACCACGACGACACGCGCCACCTGTCGCACCTCTCGCTGTGGCTGAACGGCGCACGGCCCCTGCTGCTGAGCGCCGCCGTGCAGGACGACAACGCCGCCCTCACCTGCGACCTGACGAACCCCGACCTGCCCGCCGGCGGCGGGCTGGAGGCGGTGCCGAACGATCTCCTGCACCTGCGCCGCAGCCGTTTCCTCTGGAAGGGGGCCTGCCACGAGCGCCTGTCGCTGCGGAATTTCGACGACCGTCCGCACCGCCTGCGGCTGGAGCTCCGCTTCGCCGCCGATTTCGCCGACCTGTTCGAGGCACGCGGCGCCCGGCGCGAGCGCCGTGGCACACTGCACGCGCCCCTGCAGGAGCGGGACCACGTCACCCTCTCCTACACCGGGCTGGATGCCCAGCGGCGCCAGACCGTGCTGCGCTTCGATCCCGCACCCACCCGCCTGGAGGCGCAGCGGGCCATCTACGAGCTCACCCTGCCGCCGCGCACCCGGCAGGCGGTGTTCATCGAAATCGGCTGCAACCGCGAACCGGCGCCCTGCACGGCGCGGCAGGCCTTCGGCCTGGCCCTGCGCGAGGCGCGGCGGGCGCAGCGGCGCGACGCCACGCTGCGGGCCGGCCTCGACAGCAGCAACGACATCTTCAACGAGACGATGCGCCGCGCCGCGGCCGATCTCAGCATGCTGGTGACCGAGACGCCGGAGGGCCCCTACCCCTATGCCGGCATCCCCTGGTACAGCACCGCCTTCGGGCGGGACGCGCTGATCGCCGCCTGGCACACCCTCTGGTACAGCCCCGCCCTGGCCTGCGGCGTGCTCCGCTTCCTGGCCGCCCATCAGGCGACGGAGGAAGACCCGGCCACCGACGCCGAGCCCGGCAAGATCCTGCATGAGACGCGGCAGGGCGAGATGGCGCTGCTCGGCGAGGTGCCGTTCCGCCGCTACTACGGCAGCGCCGACGCCACCCCGCTCTTCGTCATGCTGGCCGGCGCCTATCTCGACCGAACCGGCGACCTGGCCACGCTGCGCGTCCTGCGACCGAACATCGAGGCGGCGCTGGGCTGGATCGACCGGCACGGCGACACGGACGGGGACGGCTTCGTCGAATACAGCCGCAAGCGGCCGGACGGGCTGCTGAACCAGGGCTGGAAGGACAGCCACGACGCCATCTTCCACGCCGATGGCCGGCTGGCGGAGGGACCGATCGCGCTGGTGGAGCTGCAGGCCTATGTCTATGGCGCCTGGCGCGCCGCCGCCCGCATCTTCCGCCGCCTGGGCGACCCGCTCGCCGCCGAGGCACTGGACCGCCGCGCCGACGCGCTGCGCCTGGCCTTCGACGCCCGCTTCTGGGACGAGGAACTGGGCACCTACATCCTGGCGCTGGACGGGCGGAAGCAGCCCTGCCGGGTGCGCAGCTCCAATGCCGGGCACGCGCTGTTCGCCGGCATCGCCCTGCCGGAGCGCGCGGCGCGGGTGGCGCACACACTGCTGGAGCCGGATTCCTTCTCCGGCTGGGGCATCCGCACCATCGCCGCCGGCCAGTCGCGCTACAACCCGATGAGCTACCACAACGGTTCCGTCTGGCCGCACGACAACGCGCTGGTGGCCGAGGGGCTGGCCCGCTACGGCTTCCGGCGGCAGGCTGCGAAGGTGTTCTCCGCCCTGTTCGACGCCGCCACCTATGTGGAGCTGCGCCGCCTGCCGGAGCTGTTCTGCGGCTTCCCGCGCCGCCGCGGCCAGGGGCCGACGCTCTATCCGGTGGCCTGCGCGCCGCAGGCCTGGGCGGCCACGGCACCCTTCGCCCTGCTGGGTGCCTGCCTGGGGCTCGGCTTCGATGCCGAGGAACACTGCATCCGCTTCGACCAGCCGGTGCTGCCGCGCTTCCTGGAAAGGCTGACCCTGCGCAGCCTCCGCCTGGGAGAAGGCCATCTGGACATCGCCTTCCACCGCGCGGGGGAGGAGGTGGGGATGCAGGTGCTGCACCGCTCCGGCGGGCTGCAGGCCGTGCTGCGCAGCGGCTGAAGCCAGGCCGCGCGGGCCGGGCCGGCCTCGTCGAGCGGGGCCGGCCGTTGCCGTCGAGTGTCACGACACTGCCATAACCCTGTCATCCGCCCGTCGCGGCACACAGCCTAAGCGCTCCGCCCGAAGAGTATGACGGGACGGATTGCCGCATGGCGCGACGGAAAAATGTTCTGCTGATCGTTGTGGACCAGTGGCGGGCGGATTTCGTGCCCGCGCTGGGGGCCGGATTCCTGCGGACGCCGAACCTGGACCGGCTGTGCCGGGAGGGCGTCACCTTCCGCAACCACGTGACCAACGCCGTGCCCTGCGGCCCGGCGCGCGCCAGCCTGCTGACCGGCCTCTATTTGATGAACCACCGGGCGGTGCAGAACACCGTGCCGCTGGATTCGCGCCACATGAACCTCGGCAAGGCGCTGCGGCATATCGGCTACGACCCGGCGCTGATCGGCTACACCACCTCCACCCCCGACCCGCGCACCACCGGCGCGCGCGACCCGCGCTTCACCACGCTGGGCGACCTGATGGAGGGCTTCCGCGCCGTCGGCGCCTTCGAGCCCAGCATGGACGGCTATTTCGGCTGGCTCGCCCAGAAGGGCTACGCCCTGCCCGAGAAGCGCGAGGACATCTGGCTGCCCGAGGGCGAGGACAGCGTGCCGGGTGCCACCGACCGCCCCTGCCGCATCCCGGCCGAGCTGTCGGACACCGCCTATTTCACCGAGCGGGCGCTGACCTACCTGAAGGGCAAGGGCGACAAGCCCTGGTTCCTGCATCTCGGCTACTGGCGGCCACACCCGCCCTTCATCGCGCCCGCGCCCTACAACACCATGTACAGCCCGGCCGATATGCCGGCGCTGCACCGCCGCCCCACCTGGCAGGAGGAGGCGGCGCAGCACCCGCTGCTGGATTTCTACCTGCGCGGCATCAGCCAGGGCTCCTTCTTCCACGGCGCCGGCGGTGCCGCGAGCGCACTGGACGAGGCGGCCATCCGCACCATGCGCGCCACCTATGCCGGCCTGATCACCGAGGTGGACAACGCGCTGGGCGAGGTCTTCGACTACCTCGACGCGACGGGGCAGTGGGATGACACCATGGTCATTTTCACCTCCGACCATGGCGAGCAGCTCGGCGACCATTACCTGCTCGGCAAGATCGGCTACCACGACGAGAGCTTCCGCATTCCGCTGGTGGTGAAGGAAGCCGGTGCCTCGCCCCGCGCGGGCGAGATCGAGAGCGCCTTCACCGAGAGCGTCGACGTGCTGCCGACCATCCTGGAATGGCTGGGCGGCGAGGCGCCGCGCGCCTGCGACGGCCGCTCCATCCTGCCGCTGCTGCAGGACGGCCCGCCGGCCGACTGGCGGGAGCACCTGTTCTACGAATACGATTTCCGCGACGTGCATTATTCCAAGCCCGAGACCGCGCTCGGCCTCGGCCTGGACGACGCGTCGCTCTGCGTGGTGCAGGACGAGAACTGGAAATACGTCCATTTCTCCGGCCTGCCGCCGCTGCTCTTCGACCTGCAGCGCGACCCGCAGCAATTCGACAACCTGGCGAACGATCCCGCGCATGCCGCAATCGTCGCCGAATACGCGCAGAAGGCGCTGTCGCACCGGATGCGGCACGCCGAGCGCACCCTGACGCATTTCCGCGCCACCCCGGGTGGCCTTGAGGAGCGCAATCCATGATGACGCCCCGCCGTTCCCTCCTGCTCGGCGCCGGTGGCGCGCTGGGTCTCTCGGCCCTGCCGCGCTTCGCCATTGCGCAGGCCGACAACCGCCCGAGCATCGCCATCGCGGTGCAGAAGATCAGCAACAGCAACACGCTGGAAGTGCTGCGCGAGCAGTCCAATGTCGGCGAGCGCGTGCTGTTCTCCTCGCTGTGGGAAGGGCTGATCGGGCGCGACTGGCTGGGCGGCCTCGGCGCCGTGCCGGAGCTGGCGACCGAGTGGCGCCGCATCAGCGACCAGGTGGTGGAGCTGAAGCTCCGCCAGGGCGTGAAGTTCCACAATGGCGACGAGATGACCGCCGAGGACGTGGTCTTCACCTTCGGCCCCGAGCGCATGTTCGGCGACACCAACCCGACGGCGCAGGGCCGCACCATCAGCGTCTCGGGCGACCGCATCCCGACCCGCGCCGGGCGCGACCTGCCGGCGGAGGTGCCCGCCGTGGCGCGCCGCTCCTGGCCGGCGCTGGAGCGCGTCGAGATCGTCGACAAGTACACGGTGCGCGTCCACAACGCGACGCCGGACGTGACGCTGGAGGGCCGCCTCTCCCGCTACGGCAGCCAGATCATCAGCAAGCGCGGCTACATCGAGGCCGAGACCTGGTTCGAGTGGGCGCGCAAGCCCGTCCTCACCGGCCCCTACAAGGTGGCCGAGTTCCGCCCGGACCAGCTGCTGCGCCTCGTCGCGCACGATGAATACTGGGGTGGCCGCCCGCCGCTGCGCGAGATCCGCTTCATCGAGGTGCCGGAGGTCTCGGCCCGCGTCAACATGCTGCGCTCGGGCGAGGTGCAGTTCGCCTGCGACATCCCGCCCGACCAGATCGGCGGCATCGAGGGCGACCGGCGCTTCGAGGTGCAGGGCGGCACCATCCTCAACCACCGCCTCACCGTCTTCGACAAGAACCACCCGCAGCTCGCCGATGCGCGCATCCGCCGCGCCTTCACCCACGCCATCGACCGCCAGGCGATCGTGGACAGCCTGTGGTCCGGCCGCACGGTCGTGCCGAAGGGGCTGCAGTGGGAATACTACGGCGACATGTTCGTCTCCGACTGGAGCGTGCCGAAGTATGACCCGGCCGAGGCGCAGCGCCTGCTGAAGGAGGCCGGCTACAAGGGCGACCCGATCCCCTACCGCCTGCTCAACAACTACTACACCAACCAGACGCCGACGGCGCAGGTGCTGGTGGAGATGTGGAAGCAGGTCGGCCTCAACGTGCAGATCGAGATGAAGGAGAACTGGTCGCAGATCCTCTCCCGCGAGCCGGGGCGCGCGGTGCGCGACTGGTCGAACAGCGCGCCGTTCAACGATCCCGTCTCCTCCATCGTCAACCAGCACGGGCCGAACGGCCAGCAGCAGCAGGTCGGCGAGTGGAGCAACGACGAGATGAACCGCCTCTCCGTCGAGCTGGAGACGAGCACGGACCGCGCCCGCCGCAAGCAGGTGTTCCGCCGCATGCTGGAGATCTGCGAGCGCGAGGACCCCGCCTACACCGTGCTGCACCAGAACGCGACCTTCACCGCCAAGCGGCGCGACATCGGCTGGAAGGCGGCGCCCGCCTTCGCGATGGACTTCCGCGCCGGCAACTGGAAGAGCTGAGGACATGGCGGAGCCTCTCGTCGAGATCCGCGGCCTCACCGTCAGCTTCGACGGGCTGCCGGCGCTGCGCGGCGTCGACCTCGCCATCGGGCGGGGCGAGGCCGTGGCGCTGGTGGGCGAGTCCGGCTGCGGCAAGTCCGTCACCTGGCTGGCGGCGCTGGGCCTCCTGCCGGGCAAGGCGAGGGTCTCCGGCAGCGTGACGCTGGAGGGCGCCGAGCTGATCGGCGCCCCCGCCCCGGCGCTGGACCGCATCCGCGGCGGCCGCGTCGCCATGATCTTCCAGGACCCGGCGAGCAGCCTCAACCCGGTGCACCGCATCGGCAAGCAGATCGTCGAGGCGCTGCGGCTGCACCGGGGCCTCTCCGGCGCCGCGGCGCGCGAGGAGGCGCGGCGGCTGCTCGACCAGGTCGGCATGCCGGATGCCCGGCGCCGGCTCGATGCCTTCCCGCACGAGCTTTCGGGCGGGCAGAACCAGCGCGTGATGATCGCCATGGCGCTGGCCGGCCGCCCCGAGCTGCTGGTGGCGGACGAGCCGACCACCGCGCTCGACGTCACCATCCAGGCGCAGATCCTGGAGCTTCTGGCGGAAATCCGGCGCGACACGGGCATGGCGCTGGTGCTGGTCAGCCACGATCTCGGCGTCGTCGCCGAGACCTGCGAGCGGGTCTGCGTCATGTATGCCGGGCGCATCGTCGAGGAGACGGCGGCGGAGCGGCTCTTCGCCGGCCCGGCCCACCCCTATGCGGAAGGGCTGCTGGCCGCACTGCCGCCGATGGACGGGCCGCGCCGGCCGCTCGCCGCCATTCCCGGCGGCGTGCCGGAGCCCTGGGCGATGCCACGCGGCTGCGCCTTCGCGCCACGCTGCCCGCGCCGCGCCGCCGCCTGCGAGGCGGCGCCACCCCCCCTGGCCGAGGTGGCCCCTGATCACCGCGCCGCCTGCCTCTATCCCGGAGCCGCCGCCATGGTCTCCCCCGCGCCGGCGCTGATGCCGGCATGAGCGAATTGCTGAAGGCCGAAGGGCTGGTCCGCCGCTACACCATGCGGCGCGGTTGGCTCGGGCGGCCGGTCGAGGTGCGGGCGCTGGATGGCGTCTCCCTCACCCTGGAACATGGCCGCACCCTGGGCCTCGTGGGCGAATCCGGCTGCGGCAAGTCCACCACCGGGCGCCTGGTGCTGGGGCTGGAGACGCCGGACGAGGGCCATGTCCGCTTCGAGGGCCAGCCCCTCCCCGCCCCCGGCACCGCCGAATGGCGCCGGCTGCGGGCACGGATGCAGATGGTCTACCAGGACCCGCTCGGCGCCATGGACCGGCGCCTGACGATCGGCGCCCAGGTGGCCGAGCCCTGGGCTATCCATGGCCGGGCCTCCTCGCCCGCGCAGGTGGCGGCGCTGTTGCAGAGCGTCGGGCTGCGGCCGGACCATGCGGCGCGCTACCCGCACGAGCTTTCGGGCGGCCAGCGGCAGCGCGCCGTGCTGGCCCGCGCCCTGGCCACCGACCCCGCCCTGCTGGTGTGCGACGAGCCGATCAGCGCGCTCGACGTCTCGATCCAGGCGCAGGTGATGAACCTGCTGGCCGAGATCCAGGCCGAGCGCGGCGTCTCGCTGCTGTTCATCAGCCATGATCTGCGCGCCGTGCGGCAGATGAGCCACCGGGTCGCGGTGATGTATCTCGGCCGCATCGTCGAGGAAGGCGAGCCGGACGCGGTGCTGCACGACCCGGCCCACCCCTATGCGCGGGCGCTGGTCTCGGCCATCCCGCATCCGCAGCGGCGGGGGCAGCGCATCGTGCTGCAGGGGGACCCGCCGAACCCGGCGGCGCGGCCCGCCGGCTGCGCCTTCCATCCCCGCTGCCCGGTGGCCAGCGCCCGCTGCGCCGCCGAGACCCCCGCGCTGAAGCCGCGCGCCGATGGCCGGCTGGTCGCCTGCCACGTGGCGCAGGGCGAGACCGCGCCCGGCACCGGCCTTTCCGAAACCACGCTTGCCAAGGCCGCCTGAATGCTGCGCTTCCTCAGCCTGCGCCTCGCGCGCGCCCTGCTGACCCTGGTGCTGGTGGTGACCTTCGCCTTCGTCGTACTGCGCCTCTCGGGCGACCCGGCGCTGCTCATCATGTCGGCCGACGCGCCGCCGGAGGCGATCGCCGCCTTCCGCCGCGCCTGGGGCCTCGATGACCCGCTCTGGGCGCAGTATCTCCGCTACTTCACCGCCATCTTCCAGGGCGACCTCGGCAATTCCATGCGCGACGGGCGCAGCGCGGTCAGCCTAGTGGGCGAGCGCATTCCCGCCACCCTGGCGCTCACCGTGCCGGCGCTGTTCATCAAGATCGGGCTCGGCATCCCGGCCGGGGTCTATGCCGCGCTGCACCGCAATTCCTGGGCCGACCGGGCGGTGATGCTGCTGGCCGTGGCCGGCTTCACGGTGCCCTCCTTCGTGCTCGGCCTGATGCTGGTGCTGCTGTTCGCGGTGCAGCTCGGCTGGCTGCCCTCGGGCGGGCAGGAAAGCTGGCGCCACGCTATCCTCCCCGTCATCACGCTGGGGCTGGGCGGCGCGGCGGTGCTGGCAAGGTTCACACGCTCCGCCATGCTGGAGGTGCTGGGCCAGCCCTACATGCGCACCGCGCTGGCCAAGGGCGTGCCCTGGCAGGTGGCGGTGCGCCGCCATGCCCTGCCCAACGCCGCCATCCCCACCGTCACCATCGTCGGCTTCATGATCGGCAGCCTGCTGGCCGGTGCGGTGGTGGTGGAGAGCGTCTTCTCCTGGCCCGGCGTGGGGCGGCTGCTGGTGGTGGCCGTCGCCAACCGGGACCTGGCGGTGGTGCAGGCCATCCTGCTGCTGGTCGCCGCCACCATGGTCACCGCCAACCTGGTGGTGGACCTGCTCTATGGCGTGCTGGACCCGCGGCTGCGGAACGGCGCGCGGGGGACCGCCTGATGTCCGACGCCACGATGGACCACGCCGCCGCGCCGGCGGTGGCCCCGCCGAAGCCGAAGCGCGCCGGGCTGCCGCCTCTCGTCATCTTCGCGCTGTGCTGGATCGCGCTGATGCTGGGCGTGGCGCTGCTGGCGGAGTGGATCACCCCCTACTCGATCACCGCGCTCGACCTGCGCAGCCGCCTCGCGCCGCCCGTCTTCATGGGCGGCACCTGGCTGCACCCGCTGGGCACGGACGAGCTGGGGCGGGACGTGCTGAGCCGCCTCATCGTCTCCATCCGCATCTCGCTGCTGATCGCCTTCGGCGCGGCGATGATCTCGGCGGCGCTGGGCGTGACGATGGGCTTCCTCGCCGCGCATTTCCGCGGCCTCGCCGAGCAGGCGGTGCTGGCGCTGGTAGATTTCCAGGCGGCCATGCCCTTCCTGATCCTGGCGCTCTCGGTGCTGGCCTTCTTCGGCAACTCGCTCACCCTGTTCGTCTGCCTGCTCGGGCTGCACGGGTGGGAACGCTACGCGCGCATCGCCCGCGGCCTGGCCGTCAGCGCGGGCGCGCAGGGCTATGCCGCGGCGGTGAAGCAGCTCGGCGCCACGCCCTGGCGGGTCTATGGCCGGCACGTGCTGCCCAACATCGCCTCCACCCTGATCGTCTCGATGACGCTGGCCTTCCCCGAGATCATCCTGCTGGAGAGCGGCCTCTCCTTCCTCGGGCTCGGCGTGCAGCCGCCGCAGACCTCGCTCGGCAACATGGTGGGCTACGGGCGGGAATATCTGACGCGGGCGCCCTGGATCCTGCTCTCGCCCTCGCTGGTGATCGTGCTGACCACCCTCTCCGTCTCCCTGCTGGGCGACTGGCTGCGGGACCGGCTGGACCCCACCCTGCGCTGAATCATTCCAGCCCCTTGCGCGGCCGGCCTCAGGCCCGGCGGAGGAAACTCCGCCGGGCCGTTGTTTTCATGGCGCTTCCTGAGGGCGTGAACTCACACCCCAGAAACCCTATTTAGTGTATAGCGGTTTTCGGTCATACCATATCTGGTGTGGCGCCTGAGACCGATTCGCAACTCGGGGCCGCCGCGAACAGTCTACCGGAGCCTTTCCCATGGATGGATTCAGCCAGCCGATTCACGCCCTCGCCCGGCCGCGCCCACAAGCGCGGATTCCGGGGGAGAGCTTTGGCGAGAAAGCACTGGCTGCCCGCCCGCTGGACAGGGGCATGGGACTGGCGGTCGGCCGCCGCACCGTGTTCCGCCCGGAGGACCAGGAGGATTTCGGCCGGGTGGCGGAGCGTGTCTCCACCGGCAATATCGGCCTGCTCGGCGCCGGCGGGGCGCTGGAGGTGGAGCGCGCCCGGCTGCGCAACGCCATCGCGACCGGGGCACTGCTCACCTCCGGCCGCCACCTCCAGCATGGCGATGCCGCGCAGCCCGGCCGCAACATGGAGGTGTTCACCAACTGCGCGACGGCCATCGCCTCCTTCGCCGAATTCTACCTGCTGCTGAACGGCTCCGGCGTCGGCCGCGCCTATGACGACGCGCTGATCACCACGGATTGGGGCCAGGCTCCCGCGCTCGGCCTCTATTTGGCCCCGGACCATGCCGACTATCCGCAGGACGCGGCGGCGCTGTGCCGCTTCGGCATCGAGCTGAACCTGCTGCCCTGGGGCACCGGCCCCGAGCAGTTCGGCCCCGAGGCCGAGGCCACGGTGCGCGGCTTCCTGGCCGAGACGCTGCTGCCCTCGCTGGACGGCCTCCCCGAAGGCGCCGTGCTGCACCGGGTGGAGGACAGCCGCGAGGGCTGGGCCAAGGCGATTGAGGTGCTGGAGGCCATGGCCTTCCGCGCCGAGCGCGGCCGCACCCTGGTGATCGACCTCTCGGGCATCCGCCCCGGCGGCAGCCCGATCAAGGGCATGCAGGGCCGCCCCTCCTCCGGCCCCATCTCGCTGCTGCGCGGGCTGATCAACATCCGCCGCCACGTTATCGAGCCGGCCCGGACGCGGGACCCGGAGGGCGAGGCGCTGCAGCCCTGGGAGCAGGCGCTGCTGGTCGATCACCACCTCTCGGTGGAGGTGCAGGTGGGCGGTGCCCGCCGCGCCGCGCGCATGGCCACCAAGTCCTGGCGCGACCCCGGCATCCGCCGCTTCATCCGCGCCAAGTCGGAGGGCGGGCTCTGGACGGCGAACCACTCCGTCATGGTGGACCGCGAATTCTGGCAGCGCCTGCGCGAGGGCGACGGGGCGGACCCGCTCACCGCCCAGGCCCGCATGGTGTTCGAGGAGGTGACGGCCTGCGCCTACATCAATGGCGAGCCCGGCTTCATCAACGGCGACCTGCTGGAGGACCACCGCACCGGCAGCGCCTGGGACAAGCCGGTGCACGAGGATGGCCGCGACTTCCGCTCCGCCCGCTACCAGGTGGACGCCGCCGCCGGGCTGCTGGCCGAGGCATCCCGCCGCGCCGCACAGGCGCGCTTCCCCGTCACCACCAACCCCTGCGGCGAGATCACCCTGCATGTCACGGGCGGCTACTGCGTCATCGCCGATTTCGCGCCGCTGATGGCCTGCCCCGTGGGGTTCGAGCAGTTCCGCCCTGGCACGGCGCCGGAGGATGTGGCGCGGCTGTGGGATGAGCGGGTGGAGGATTCGGTCCGGCTCGGCGTGCGCTTCCTGATCCGCGCCAACCGGATGGATGCGCTCTATGGCGAGGAGGTCGCACGCACCAACCGCATCGGCATCGGCCCCACCGGGCTGCATGAATGGGCCTGGATGCGCTTCGGCCTCGGCTTCCAGGACCTGCTGGACGAGCGCCGCTCCGCCCCCTTCTGGCAGGCGCTGCGTCGGCTCTCGGATGCAGCCAAGCAGGAAGCGGCCGAGTACGCGGCCAGCCTCGGCATGGCTGATCCCGTGACGGTGACCACGGTGAAGCCCGCCGGCACCACCAGCAAGCTGTTCGGCCTGACCGAGGGCGCGCATCTCCCGGCGCGGCGGCAATATCTCCGCTGGGTGCAGTTCAAGGGCACGCGGGATGCGGCGGCCGGGGGCTGGGCGGTGGGTTCCGACCCCTTGCTGGCTGAGTACGAGGCGCGCGGCTACCCGCTGCGCGAGCTTCGCAGCTTTCCCGGCATGACCATCGTGGGCTTTCCCACCGTGCCGCTGGCGCAGCGCCTGGGCATGGACGAGGCGCTCGTCACCGCGCCCGAGGCAACGCCGGAGGAGCAGTATCGCTGGCTGCAGCTGCTGGAGGCCTTCTGGATCGGCGCCGAGCGCGGCAACCAGGTGAGCTACACGCTGAAGGTCTACACCGACCGGCACGACCTGGAATCCTTCCGCGCCATGGTGCGCGAGCACCAGCCGCAGGTGCGCTGCTGCTCCGTACTGCCGAGCCGGCCGGACAACGAACTGGGCTACGAGTATCTGCCCGAGGAGGAGGTCTCCACCGCCCGCTTCGCCGCAATGGTGGAGAACATCCACGACGGCGCGGTGCAGGAGGCGGTGGACTGGGCGCATCTGCAATGCGCCAGCGGTGTCTGCCCCATCTGAAGGCTTGCCCTTGGGAGGAGGAGTCCTCCTCCCAAGGGCTCTAGCCCCAGCTTGAAGGCATCGGCCCCTACGCAAATCGTTCAGCACGATAATGAAGGATTATCGGGCTCAATTGCTAGGCGGCAGGATCCAAGAACGATGGATGGCAGTCATGCAGGTTCAGCTTTGGGTATAGCGTCGGCGCAACGCATGATCTTCTCGAATTGGAACGCATCGCCGTCCCCGCCAGGGAGGTCGTCTTGGCCGGGGTGGTTTGGGTCAGAATGATATTTGTTAAAAAATTCAATAATCTTGAAGCCGCACTTGTTGACATAGAAGTGGATGTTTCGTTTCTCAAAATACGGGGTATGCGTCTGCCATGTAATCGTCTCAGGATACCTCCGCTCAATGGCGAACCAAGCTTTGAGACCAATACCGTGACCCTGCTCGCCAACCTTCAGGAAAAAGAGGTCGAGCGAGTTATGATGAGTTTCTGTATTAATGGTGAGCACAGCGCCACCAATCTTCTGATCGTCGCGTAGAATTCGCAAAACCACAGAGTTTTTGGCATTGATGGCGTTGTTTAAGACATCATCGGATGGAATTGGGCCATCTGGCAGCGACCCGAACTCATCAACTACGGCCACCGCGAAAGCGTCCTGTAGCTCCTTTTTGAAGGAGGCGATGTCACTGGGTTCCGCAATGGCGAGGGTGATTAGATTTCCGACCATGGGGCTGATCATACAATATAATGAGCCCGAAGTTCAGGCCGACATAAGGTTGGTCCTGGACCGATAGAAGCAGGATTGAGGCAAGCGCTGGCTGAATGCCGAGCTGGCACCAAATTCGAAGGTTATCCGGTTCGCAGGTCATGACGCTGGTGCCGACAGAGAGGCCGCGTTCCTGCTTGACCCTGGTCCCATCGGAGCGGGTGCGGCGCCGGTTGCCTTTGGCGTGGACCTGCCCGGCACACTGGATCGCTCCCCCTTCGAGCAGCAGCTTGCCTGTGAGTGTGGTCTTGCCCGCATCAGGGCGGGCGGCGACGGCGAAGGTTCACCGCCGCGAGGCCTCCGTCTCGGCTGCGGCCGAAATAAGCGTGGACATCGCGCCCCTGGTCAGGATTGGAGAGCCGCTCGCGCTAGGGCCTGTTAGAGCTTGAGCCAGTCGGCGGCTGCTGCGAGGCAGAGGATGCCGATGAAGGATCGGGCGGTCTTCTCGTAGCGGGTGGCGACGGCACGCCATTCTTTGAGGCGGGCCCAAAGGTTC
>NZ_PDOA01000090.1 GCF_003116135.1 Teichococcus aestuarii
TAAAAGCCCGCCCACGGATGCGGCCGGCGGAGACGCCGTTTCATCCCGGTGGGGCGCATAGCTCAGTTGGTAGAGCAGCTGACTCTTAATCAGCGGGTCCTAGGTTCGAGCCCTAGTGCGCCCACCACCTTCCTCCCTCCTGATGCGTGACGAAAGCCGAAGCCGCGAGGCCACGGCTTTTTCTGTTTTTCAGCGCCGGGAAGGCAGGGCGGCGCAGGCCGAAAAGGCATCCGAGGCATCTTGCCGGGGGTGGCCGGATCGGCTAGAAGCCCGCCCAAGGACGCGGTGGCGCAAGCGCCATGGCATCCCGGTGGGGCGCATAGCTCAGTTGGTAGAGCAGCTGACTCTTAATCAGCGGGTCCTAGGTTCGAGCCCTAGTGCGCCCACCATTCCCACCCTCCCTTGCGGGATCTGCGGAAGCCGGAGCCGG
>NZ_PDOA01000091.1 GCF_003116135.1 Teichococcus aestuarii
GTGCTGGGGCAGCATCGCGCGACGCAGCGGCAGGCGCCAGCCCCTCCGGACGATGAAGCGGCGCTGACGGCGGCGATCATTGGCCTGGCCCGGCAATACGGCCGATACGGCTACCGCCGGATCACGGCCCTGCTCCAGGCCGAGGGCTGGGGCTGCAACCACAAGCGGGTGGAGCGGATCTGGCGCCGCGAGGGGCTGAAGGTGCCTGCCCGACAGCCCAAACGTGGAAGGCTGTGGCTGAACGACGGCTCCTGCGTGCGGCTGCGCCCCGAACGGCCGGACCATGTCTGGGCCTACGACTTCGTGGAGGACCGGACGCGCGACGGACGCAAGCTCCGCATGCTGAACGTGGTGGACGAGTTCACCCGTGAATGCCTGGCGATCCGGGTGGCGCGGAAGCTGAGCTCCCTTGATGTCATCG
>NZ_PDOA01000092.1 GCF_003116135.1 Teichococcus aestuarii
ATCAGGTGCTGGTACCCGAACTGGCGCCCGGTGACATCGTCATCATGGACAACCTGGGCAGCCACAAGGGTGCGGGCGTCAGGCCTGCAATCGAAGCCGCCGGGGCAAGCCTGCTTTATCTCCCGCCATACAGCCCCGAGTTCAACCCCATCGAAAACGCCTTCGCCAAGCTGAAGGCCAGCCTCCGCAAGGCCGCCGAGCGCAGCGTAGAAGGCCTCTGGAGCACCATCGGCCAGATCATCAACTACTTCGCCGCCGCCGGATACGATGCAGCCTGATCGAAAACCGCTCTAGAGGTTGTTATGGACCTGCGGCCAGTTGAGCCGCCTGCTTGAGCATGATGCAGGTGAAGGCGACGAGGTGGAGATTGGCAAGGGTGCTGGCGTAGCGCTCGTAGTCCTTCACCAGGCGGCGGAAG
>NZ_PDOA01000093.1 GCF_003116135.1 Teichococcus aestuarii
GGCGCTGGCCCAGCACCATGGCATGAGCTCGTCGATGCGACTGTTGGGCCAGCCGTTGACGAGCCGGGTCAGCAGGTCGGTGAAGTAGCGCTGCGGATCGACGCCGTTCAGCTTGCAGGTCTCCACCAGCGAGGCGATGGCGGCCCAGCGGGCGCCACCATCGTCGCCGCTGGCGAACAGGGCATTCTTGCGGCTGAGGCAGATCGGGCGGATCGCCCGCTCCACGGTGTTGTTGTCGATCTCGATGCGGCCATCGTGGAGGAACTGCTCCAGTCCCGTCCTGTGGTTCAGCGCGTAGCGGATCGCTTCCGCCGTCGGACTGCTCCGCGGCAGGCGCGTGAGCTGGGCTTCGAGCCAGGTGAACAGCTCCGCCACCAGGGGCCGACTGCGGGCCTGGCGCACCGCCAGG
>NZ_PDOA01000094.1 GCF_003116135.1 Teichococcus aestuarii
CGGTGTCCACCGCGATGTGGCGCTTGCGGCCCTTGAGGCGTTTGGCGGCATCATAGCCCCCACCGCCTGCCGCCTGAGGCGATTTCACGGTTTGGCTGTCCAGGACCCCGGCCGAAGGACTGGCCTCCCGCCCGGCTCGCTCGCGATCGAGCATCAGGGCCACGTTGTGCAGGGTGACGAACAGGAACCGCCGCACGAGCCGTCGAAACCACCAGTAGATCGTCTGCCATGGCCCGAAATGGACCGGCAGCATGCGCCATCCGCATCCTGTCCGCGCCAGGTAGCGGATCGCGTTCAGCACCTCGCGCAGGTCGACGCCAACCCG
>NZ_PDOA01000095.1 GCF_003116135.1 Teichococcus aestuarii
GGCCCTGGCTGAAGCACCTCTTCGCCGACGGCGCCTATGACCGTGGCAAGCTGATGAGCGCCGCTGCCTACCGTGACTTCGTCATCGAGGTGGTGCGCAAGCTGGCAGGCCAGCAAGGCTTCCAGGTCCTGCCGCGCCGCTGGGTGGTGGAGAGGACCTTCGGCTGGATGACCCGTTGGCGCCGCCTGGTTCGCGACTACGAGCGCCGCTGCGACGTCTCCGAAGCCATGATCCACGTCGGCATGGGCGCGCTCCTCATCAGGCGCATCGCCCACCCATGACCATTCTCAAACGGGCACT
>NZ_PDOA01000096.1 GCF_003116135.1 Teichococcus aestuarii
GCCGCGGTAATACGTAGGTCCCGAGCGTTGTCCGGATTTATTGGGCGTAAAGCGAGCGCAGGCGGTTTGATAAGTCTGATGTGAAAGCCTTCGGCTCAACCGAAGAAGTGCATCGGAAACTGGGAAACTTGAGTGCAGAAGAGGAGAGTGGAATTCCATGTGTAGCGGTGAAATGCGTAGATATATGGAGGAACACCGGTGGCGAAAGCGGCTCTCTGGTCTGTAACTGACGCTGAGGCTCGAAAGCGTGGGGAGCGAACAGGATTAGAAACCCTGGTAGTCCTAGGCTTGCGAGACA
>NZ_PDOA01000097.1 GCF_003116135.1 Teichococcus aestuarii
CGCCGCTCGAGGTCGCGGTCGGGCTCGACCCGGTCGAGGCGCTGCTGGGCGACATCGACCTGCCGGTCACCGCCGATCTCGGTGGGGTCCTCGCCGGCGGCGCCCCGGCGGCCGGGGGCGACACCGATCTGGCGCTCGACGCCACCCTGCCCGGCGGCACGCCGCTCGAGGTCGCGGTCGGGCTCGACCCGGTCGAGGCGCTGCTGGGCGATATCGACCTGCCGGTCACCGCCGATCTCGGTGGGGTCCTCGCCGGCGGCGCCCCGGCGGCCGGGGGCGACACCGA
>NZ_PDOA01000098.1 GCF_003116135.1 Teichococcus aestuarii
TGACCAGCCCCCATCAACTGGTCCGGGCAAGATTTTAGTGGAGCATGGTCAGAGGCGGCGGCGATGAGCCATTGGAACCGGGGTGGGGCACGGGTCTGGCCCTTTCCGGCATGATCACCTCCGGTGCTGGTGGCCTATAGCCAAGCGAGGAATGGGGGCGGGCCGTGTTGTAGTGGACCCGCCACTGCTCGATCAGCACCCTGGCTTCGGCCAGTGTGTTGAACACCTCGCCGTCAAGCAGTTCATCGCGCAGCTTGCCGTTGAAGCTCT
>NZ_PDOA01000009.1 GCF_003116135.1 Teichococcus aestuarii
CGCTGGCGTCGCCTGGTCCGTGACTACGAGCGCCGCTCCGACGTCTCCGAAGCCATGATCCACGTCGGCATGGGCGCGCTCCTCATCAGGCGCATCGCCCACCCATGACCATTCTCAAACGGGCACTTAGCCTCGCCGTCATGCATATCCGACAGAATTTTACTTTGCTTGTGTTTTCATCCAGGCAATGGAGCGCGACAAGTCAAATTTCTCGCCAAAGAGCTGCTCCTGCAGACCCCAGTTGGCGCCTGCGAACCCGACGGAGCCGCAAATGATGCTGGCAATTTCAGGAGTGCGGGAGCGGTATTGTGGGTCCTTACAGATCGAAACAACTTTCTTCTCTAACTGCTGAAGATCATTTCCACCAAAATCGACTCCCAGCTTGTGGAGTATTAGGTTGTAGGTTCTGGTAGGCAATGCGCTGTAACTGGAAGCGTTCTTGGGACCTGACATCAATATGTTGACGAGGTTCTGCACCTCTTCATCCTGAGAGAAAATGATCCCAAACTTTTCGTCGACGCGATGCACGTAGCTCTCATCGAACTTCTTGATAAGACTTTCGATTTCATCCGCAATTAGGTGCGCGATGCCTTCCGGGTTTTGAATGATGCCCTTGGCAGAGTCGAACTGGATACCTGTTCGGATCGATGTTCCTTCCAGTAGTCCCACGACCTTGTTCGTTGTCACGGACTCCTCGACGCACACCGGGTAACAGCCGGCAGCAACCGCCTCCAGCAGAACTCGTGAGCCACTCGCATCGGACATTGAGGGCTGAAAGAATATTTTGGAGGAACCTAGAGGCTGTTATGGATCTCTCATAACCTGCTGGACTCCCTCGGCCTTCCGCACGCAGGTCCATCCCGGAAGATTAGCAAAATCAGGCCACCAATGGCAGATCCATAACAGCCTCTAGAGGCTGTTATGGACCTCTCATAACCTGCTGATTTTACTTGGTCTTCCGTACGCAGGTCCATCGCGGAAGGCCAGCAATATCAGGCCACTAACGGCAGGTCCATAACAGCCTCTAGATTCGAGGATAACAGGTCTTTGGAAAGTCCACCGAAATTCTTGGTTTTGTAACCACGACCTTCAAGGATTGAGAAAACCTCCTTGAGCATTGCGGTGTTCTTCTGGGGGGCGGGGCCAACCGCAGACACCACGTCCCAATAACGTTCCCCGAAAGGCCGAGCTTTGGTTGCGAAGTCCTTCCAGTCAACCCCAAATGGCGCAGCGTATACGTCGCCAAAATATCTCGCACTTTTCAAGTCCTCTTTATGGAAGTCCATCGGGACAATTGCAGCGTCCATCGCATAAAGAATCTCGAGGAATCTACTCTTCCTGAATAGGTGCTGAGGTTCATGATGAAAGCGAATCAAAAAGACGGCTTCAGGAAGGGCGTTCCGGAGCTTTGCAACACCGTCAAATCCACCATTGAAGTCGCAAAGATTAAAGAAGACAAGATCGGGCTTCTGATCCGCAATCTTTCGCCACTGGTTATTCAGATTAGGCGTATGAAAATGATAGTATATACCGTTAATGGCGCCGGTTATTGATCGATCATAATTCTTTTCACGTAGGAAAGCATGAGTTTCATGTTTTGCACTCAGCCGTTCGAAGGCCCTAAGCCATGAAAGAGAAGTATTCGGATCAATGAACATGGGGGCCGTCATGGTATAGTCATGGATGCCAACGAGCTTCATGTGTTACCTGCTTGCATTAATTTATCGCGAATTTACACTTTGTGATTGCGAGGCGGCAAGGGGAAATCTTGAAGGCGTTCGTTGGGTTTAAGTGCTAGGTATTCTGGGCGTCATTAGGCGCCATCTCTACTGTGAAGGTCGTCGTGCTTGAACGTCATGGACCCCTGAGTAATGTCTGATGACAGAGCAACAGCAGGGGGATCCTTCCTAATCGGGTCCGAGATCTACCGCAAATCGACCTACGGGCCGAAGCACCCGCTCGCCATCCCCCGCGTCTCCACGGCGCTGGACCTGATCGGCGCGCTGGGCTGGCTGGACCCGGCCCGCTATATCGACAGCCCGCGCGCCACGCCGGAGCAGCTCGCCCGCTTCCACCACCCGGACTACATCGCGGCGCTGGTGGCGGCCGAGGCGGCGCAGGACGTGCCGCCCGAAGCGCGCGAGCGCCACCACATCGGCGCGCGCGGCAACCCGGTCTATCGCGAGGTGTTCCGCCGCCCCGCGACCGGCGCCGGCGGTGTCATGCTGGCCGCGCGCCTCACCGCGCAGGGCGGCACCGTGCATGTGCCGGGAGGCGGTACCCACCACGGCCGGCCGGACCGCGCCAGCGGCTTCTGCTACCTGAACGACGCGGTGCTCGGCCTGCTCGCCTGGCTCGACCTCGGCCTGACCAACATCCTCTACCTCGACATCGACGCGCATCACGGCGACGGGGTGCAGGACGCCTTCCATGATGATCCGCGCGTCTTCACCCTCTCCATCCACGAGGCGGGGCGCTGGCCGTACACGGGCCTGCTGGAGGACCGCGCCGGAGGGCACGCCCGCAACATCCCCGTGCCGCAGGGGCTGAACGACACCGAATTCGCCTACCTGCTGCACCATGCGGTGATGCCGGTGATCCGCCACCTCCGCCCGCAGGCCATCATGCTGCAATGTGGCGCCGACGCGTTAGAGGAGGACCCGCTGGCCAAGCTCAGCCTCTCCAACAACGCCCATTGGCAGGCGGTGCGGGCGGTGATGGGGCAGGCGCCGCGCCTCATCGTGCTGGGGGGCGGGGGCTACAACCCGTGGTCCGTCGCGCGCTGCTGGGCGGGGGTGTGGGGGGTGCTGGATGGGCGCGACCCACCCGCCCGCCTGCCGCCCGAGGCCGAGGCGGTGCTGCGGGCGCTCAGCTTCCACCGCGCCGCCGGGCGCAACCCGCCCGAGGGCTGGTTCACCACCCTGCAGGACGCGCCCCGCCCGGGGCCGGTGCGCGGCGAGATCCGCCACCTCGCCGCCGCCACGCTGGAGGGGCTGCCGGAACCCTTGGCCGGTGTGGCATAAGGAGCGCCATGCGCCGCCGATCCCTGCTGGCCCTGCTCGGGCTCGCCGCCTTCACCCGCCCCGCCTTCACCCGCCCGGCCCTGGCCCAGACCGGGCCGCAGCCCCGCCTGCCCATGGAGCCGCTCGCCATCATCACCCGCGACGGCAAGCGCCATGAGTTCCGCGTCGAGATGGCCGTCTCGCCGGAGCAGCAGCGCGTCGGGCTGATGTTCCGCCCGTCGGTGAAGCCGGATGAGGGGATGCTGTTCGACTGGGGCGTGCCGCGCGAGAGCAGCATGTGGATGCAGAACACCATCACCTCGCTCGACATGGTGTTCATCCGCGAGGATGGGCGCATCCACCGCATCGCCGAGCGCACCGTGCCGCTCAGCCTCGCCACCATCGACAGCCGCGGGCTGGTGCGCGCCACGCTGGAACTGGCCGCCGGCACCGCCGAACGGCTCAACCTGCGGCCGGGCGACAAAGTGGAACACCGGATCTTCGAGCAGTAGAAAGGGCCAGGGGAAGGAATTCCCCTGGCCCTTTTTTTTCTGCGAGTCTCAGGCGGCGTAGCGGCTGAGGGCCAGGTCCTCGTGCTCGATGTTGGGGCGCTGGCCGGTCACCAGATCGGCCGCCAGACGCGCGCTGCCGCAGGACATCGTCCAGCCCAGCGTGCCATGGCCGGTGTTCAGGAAGAGCTTCGGGAACTTCGTGGGGCCGATCACGGGCGTGCCGTCCGGCGTCATCGGGCGCATGCCGCACCAGAACAGGGCACGCGCCGGGTCGCCGCCCTGCGGGTAGAGATCCATCACGGAATGCAGCAGCGTCTCGCGCCGCTCATCGTGCAGCCGCATGTCGTAGCCGGCGATCTCCGCCGTGCCGCCGACGCGGATGCGGTCGCCGAGCCGCGTGATGGCGATCTTGTAGGTCTCGTCCATCACCGTGGAGACGGGGGCAGCGGTGGCGTCCGTCACCGGCAGGGTCAGCGAATAGCCCTTCACCGGATAGACCGGCAGCTTCAGCCCCAGCGGCGCCAGCAGGGTGGGGGAGTAGCTGCCCAGGGCCAGCAGGTAGCGGTCCGCCGTCAGCACGCCGGCATCCGTCACCACGCCGCCGATGTCGCCGCCCTCCAGCATCAGCCGCTCGATGCCCACGCCATAGCGGAAGGTGACCCCCATCTCGGCGCAGAGCGCGGCAAGGCGCTGGGTGAAGAGATGCGCGTCGCCCGTCTCGTCCTGCGGCAGGCGCAGCCCGCCCACGAATTTGTGCTGCACCCGCGCCAGCGCCGGCTCGGCCGCCACGCAGCCAGCCGCGTCCAGCACCTCGAAGGGTACGTCGTACTGCCGCAGCACGCGCAGATCGTCGCCCACATGGTCGAGCTGCTGCTGCGTGCGGAACAATTGCAGCGTGCCGCGCTCGCGGTGGTCGTATTCGATGCCCGTCTCGGTGCGCAGATCGGCCAGCGCCATGCGGCTGTAGTCGGCCACCCGCACCATGCGGGACTTGTTGATCTGGTAGGCCTTCTCGGTGCAGTTGCGCAGCATCTGCCACAGCCAGGACCATTGCGCCGGGTCCATCCGCGGGCGCACCACCAGCGGGCTGTGCTTCTGCGTCATCCACTTCACGGCCTTCAGCGGCACGCCCGGCCCGGCCCAGGGCGCGGAATAGCCGAAGGAGACCTGCCCGGCATTGGCGAAGCTGGTCTCCAGCCCGGCGCCCTGCTGGCGATCCACCACCTCCACCTCATGCCCTGCCCGGGCGAGGTAGTAGGCCGAGGTGACGCCGACCACGCCGGCACCGAGAATGAGGACCTTCATTGTGCTTCCGCTCCGCCGCGCCCCAGCCTCACGGGCTGGTGACGAAAGCGTATCGTAGGCGCGAACCGGCGGCAGGTGCTTGCGATCCGCGCAACATCATGCGAATTCGCGCCGAACCATTCGAATTTCCTGCGAATCCCTGAAAGAATATGCCGGAGACCGTCCTCGACTCGCTGGACCGCAAGATCCTGCGCCTGCTGCGCGCGGACGGGCGGATGAGCAACGCGGCGCTGGCCGCCGCCATCGGCCTCTCGCCCTCCGCCTGCCTGCGGCGGGTGCGGATGCTGGAGGCGGGGGGGACCATCCGCGGCTATACCGCCCTCATCGAGGAGCCGGCGCCGCAGGGGCGCACGGTGGTGATCGTGCAGATCACGCTGGAGCGGCAGACGGAGGACGGCTTCAACCGCTTCGAGGCCGCCGTGCGGCAATGCCCCGAAGTGTGCGAGTGCTACCTGATGACCGGCTCGGCCGACTACCAGCTCCGCGTCGAGGCGCGCGACGCGGCCGATTACGAGCGCATCCACAAGGAGCAGCTCTCCCGCATGCCGGGGGTGGCGCGCATCCAGTCGGCCTTCGCCATCCGCACCGTGGTGCGGGGGCGCGAGGCAGGCTAGGCCCGCCCGCGCCAGCCAGCCCAAATCACGGCGAGCCTGTCGCCCAGCCCGCGCGGCGGCGGCGGCTGCGCCGCGCTCCAGCCGGCGGCGGTGACGCGCGCCAGGTCCCGCGCCGCCAGCCGCCCGGGCAGCGCCGCCGCCACCGCGCCGCGCGGCAGCGCGGCGAGCTTCATGCGTCCCTCGCGCAGCAGCGCCTGGCCTTCCCCGGCCAGGATGCGGGCGGATGCGTCGGTGCCCTGCTGGCGCGGGTCGCGCGCCACGTCGGCCGGGGTCAGGCCGTGCTCGGCCAGCAGGTCGGCGGGCAGCAGGCAGCGGCCCTGCATGGACAGGGCGGGCGTGTTGCGCAGCACCCCGGCCAGCCCATAGGCGGCGCCCACCGCCTGCAGCCCGGGCAGACAGGCAGCCGGCGCCCCCAGCACCCGCCCCATGGCCACGGCCAGCCCGCCCGATGAGCCGCGCAGCAGCGCCAGCAGCGCGGCCCGGCTCGGGATCTCCTCCTCCGCCTCCGCCTCCCGGGCATCCACCATGCCAAGCAGGTCCTCCGGCGCCAGCGTGCCGGCGCGGATCGCCTCGGCCAGCGGCGCCGCCACCTCGTGCCGGCGGGGCGGCGCCCCGGCCTGCGCCTCCTCCACCGCCTCGCGCCACCATTGCAGGCGGATCAGCGTGGTCATGGCGTTGCTCGCCACCTCCCGCGCCCGCGCCAACTCATGGTTGAAGGCGATCAGCAGGCCCAGCGTGTCGCGCGTCTCTGGCGGGGCGAACAGCGTGCAGAGGAAGCGGTCGGGGTCGTGGCGCCGCGCCAGCGCGGCGATCGGGGAGAGGGGAGCGGGATCGGCCATCGGCAGGGTTATGAACACCATTCCGTGCCGTGCAAGCGTCAGGGGCCTTGCTTGACGCCACATCGGGGCACGCCTAGCTGTTTCAGCGCGCGGCGCCGCAACTCCGGCGCCGGTCGATGCTTGCCCGTCCGAGTCCAATCATTCATCGGGAGAACAGCTCATGGCTTTCAGCCTTCCGCCGCTGCCTTACGACGCCTCCGCCCTTGCCGCCTCCGGCATGTGCCAGGAGACGCTGGAGCTGCACCATGGCAAGCACCACAACGCCTATGTCACCGCGCTGAACGGCCTGGTGGAGAGTAAGGGCCTGTCCGGCAAGTCGCTGGAGCAGATCGTCGCCGAGGCCGGCAAGGCCGGCGCCGACGGCCTGCCCGTGCTGAACCAGGCCGGCCAGCACTGGAATCACATCCTGTTCTGGCAGGTGATGAAGCCGAATGGCGGCGGCGACAGCCTGCCCGGCAAGATCGGCGCGAAGATCGACGAGGATTTCGGCGGCCTCGCGCAGTTCAAGGAGGCCTTCAAGCAGGCCGGTGTGACGCAGTTCGGCTCCGGCTGGGCCTGGCTGGTGATGGACCAGTCCGGCAAGCTGAAGGTGACCAAGACGCCGAACGGCGCCAACCCGGTCTCCACCGGCGAAGGCACGCCGATCCTCGGCGCCGACGTGTGGGAGCACGCCTACTACCTCGACTTCCGCAACGTCCGCCCGAACTACCTCGACAACTTCCTGAACAAGCTGGTGAACTGGGAGAAGGTCGAGGAGCTGATGCTCAACGGCGGCCTGAAGTCCGGCCAGACGGCCTGATTTTTCTGCAAGCTGCCGGTCAGGGCCGAGACGGGGGGCGCGGCACGGAAGCGGACCGCAAGGGCCCAGGGTCGCGGTTCCCGCTTCCGACGCGGGATCGGACCGCTCCGCTCCAGCAAGGCGCCCGACGTCTCGCCCATGACACGGCAGTCCGACAAAAAAACCCGGGAAGCGGTGCTTCCCGGGTTTTTCTCTGGACGGTGGGCGTCGCGGTGTCAGGCGGCCGGCTTGACGTCGTTGGCGGCCACCGGCTTCACCAGCGTGCTGATGGTGCTGCGCACCACGTTGATGCGCACATTCGGCGCGATCTCGATCTCGACCTCCTCCGAGCCTTCCTTGACCTTCGTCACGGTGCCCAGGATGCCGCCGGCGGTGATGACGCGGTCGTTGCGCTTCAGCTGGGTGAGCATCGCGCGGTGCTCCTTGGCGCGCTTCTGCTGCGGGCGGATCAGCAGGAAGTAGAAGACCACGAAGATGAGCATCAGCGGCAGGAGCTGCATGACGATGCCGGCGGCACCGCCGGCGGCGGCTGCGTCCTGGGCATAGGCGGGGGAGATGAACATGGGGGCTGCTTCCGTCTTGCCGGGTGTGGCCGGCGAAACTAGCCTCCCGGCCCCTGCCGTCAACACCTTGCCGCCCGCGAGGGCGATGAACGCCCCGCCAGGGCCCCAGGAGCGTCCCGCTTGTCCGACACCGCCGACCACCCTCTGATGCCCACCCTGGCCCGCATCGCCGCGGCGCTGGAGCGCCTGGCGCCGCCGCCGCCGGCCCGGCCCGATCTCGGCGCGGCCGACGCCTTCGTGTGGCACCCCGCCACCCACGGCGGCAGCCCGGCCATGCTGGCGCCGGTGCCGCGCGTGGCGGCGGTGGAGATCGGCCTGCTGCAGGGGGTGGACCGGCAGAAGGGCCTGCTGCTGGAGAACACCCGCCGCTTCGCCGCCGGGCTGCCGGCCAACAACGCCATGCTCTGGGGCGCGCGCGGCATGGGCAAGTCCTCGCTGGTGAAGGCCGCCCACGCCGCCGCCAATGCCGAGACGCCCGGCAGCCTGGCGCTGATCGAGATCCAGCGCGAGGACATCCGCACCCTGCCGGAGCTGCTGAACATCCTGCGCGGCGGCACGCGCCGCTGCCTGGTGTTCTGCGACGACCTCTCCTTCGAGCGCGAGGACCAGGACTACAAGGCGCTGAAATCGGTGCTGGATGGCGGCATCGAGGGACGGCCGTCCAACGTGCTGTTCTACGCCACCAGCAACCGCCGCCACCTGATGCCGCGCGACATGATCGAGAACGAGCGCAGCAGCGCCATCAACCCTGGCGAAGCGGTGGAGGAGAAGGTCTCCCTCAGCGACCGCTTCGGGCTGTGGATCGGCTTCCACAACGCCGACCAGAACACCTTCTTCGCCATGGTGGAGGGCTATGCCGCCGCGCTGAAGCTGCCGGTCAGCCAGGAGGAGCTGCACCGCGCGGCCGTGGAGTGGTCCGTCACGCGCGGTGGGCGCTCGGGGCGCGTGGCGTGGCAGTTCATCCTCGACCTCGCCGGGCGGCTCGGCGTGGCGCTGCCGGAGTGACGGAAGGCCTGCCGCCACCGAAGGGCGCGCGTCGCGAGGGGAAGGTGTTCCTCAACCCCGATGGCTCGCGCCCCGGCCAGAGCTTCGGCGCGCTGTGGCGGCTGATGCGCGAGCGCGGCGGCACGCCCTGGCCGGAGCGGGTGGAGAACCCCGTCTTCCCGGCCCCGCCCGCGCCGCCGCCGGGCCATGCCACCGTCACCTTCCTCGGCCATGCCAGCTTCCTGATCCAGCCGCATGGCGGGCCGGTGATGCTGACCGACCCGATCTGGAGCGAGCGGTGCAGTCCCTTCTCCTTCATGGGGCCGAAGCGGGTGCGGCCGCCGGGCCTAGCCTTCGAGGCGCTGCCGCCTATCGACATCGTGCTGCTCAGCCACAACCACTACGACCATTGCGACATCCCGACGCTGAGGCGCCTGCACGCCCGCTTCGCGCCGCGCATCCTCACCGGCCTCGGCAATGCGAAGCTCCTGGCGAGGCATGGGATGCGCGATGTGGCGGAGCTGGACTGGTGGCAGGAGGCACCGCTGCCCGGCGGTGGCGCGGCGCGCTTCCTGCCGGCCCGCCACTTCGCCGCGCGTGGCCTGCACGACCGGGCGCACACCCTCTGGGGCGGCTTCATGATCGAGCCGGCCTCGGGCGGGCGGATCTACTTCGCCGGTGACTCCGCCTGGGGCGCGCATTTCGAGGAGATCGGCCAGCGCCATGGCGGCATCGACCTCGCCCTGCTGCCGATCGGTGCCTATGCGCCGCGCTGGTTCATGCAGGTGGTGCACGTGAACCCGGAGGAGGCGGTGCGCGCCTTCGCGGTGCTGCGGGCGCGCGAGGCGCTGGCGATGCATTTCGGCACCTTCAAGCTGACGCAGGAAGGCATCGACGAACCGGTGGAGGGGCTGCGGGCGGCGCTGGCCGAGGCCGGGCTGCCGGAGGCGCGGTTCCGCGCGCCAGGCTGCGGCGAGAGCGTGGTGGTGAGACTGGAGAAATAGAACCTTCTTTTTCTGAAGAAAAAGAAGCAAAAAGACTTTGTCGGTTTGGCGTTGCGCCAAACCGACAAAAGCCTGGCTTCAGGCCCCGACGATGACCGCCCCGCCGAAGGTCTTCTCGACGAAGTCCTTCACCGCCGGGTCGGCATAGGCGCGCGCCAGGGTCTGCGCCCAGGGCTTGCCCTCGTCGCCGCGGCGGGTGACGACCAGCACCGTATAGGCGCTGTCGGTGCCCTCGATGGCCAGGCCTTCCTTCAGCGGGTTCAGCCCGGCGGGCACGGCGTAGTTGCCGGTGATGGCGGCGGCGTCCACGTCATCGAGGCTGCGGGCGATGGAGGCGGCCTCCAGCTCGACGATGCGCACGCGCTTCGGGTTGCCGGTGATGTCGGCCACCGTGGCGCGGTAGTCGGCACCGGACTTCAGTTCGATGACACCGGCCTTGGCCAGCAGCAGCAGGGCGCGGCCGCCATTGGTCGGGTCGTTCGGGATGGCGACGCGGGCGCCGTTCGGCAGGTCCGCCAGCGCCTTGTGCTTCTTGCTGAACACGCCCATCACCGTCAGCATGGTCTTGCCCACGGGCACGAAGTCGTAGCCGCGCTGCGCCTTCTGCGCGTCGAGGAAGGGCTGGTGCTGGTAGGTGTTGACGTCGATCTCGCCCGCCGCCAACGCCGCGTTGGGCTGGATGAAGTCCGAGAACTCGGTGATCTTCAGCACGAAGCCCTGCTTCGCCAGCACGTCGCGCACCACTTCGAGCACCTGGGCGTGCACACCGCTGGTGACGCCGACGCGCAGCGGCCGCGCGGCGGTGCCGATCTCACCCGCGCCCTGCGCGAAGGCCGGCACGCGGAGGATGGCCGGCAGCAGCAGCGCGCCGCCGGCGAGGATCAGGGTACGACGGTTCAGCATGGCGGCCACTCCTCAGAAGGCGGGAACGACGGAGCCCTGGAAGGTCTCCTGCACGAACTTCTTGATCTCATCGTTCTGGTAGGCGGCGACGAGGCGCTTCACCCAGGGGGCGTCCTTGTTGTCGCGGTGCACGGCGATGAGGTTGGCATAGGGGCTGTCGGCGCTCTCGATGGCGACGGCGTCGCGCACCGGGTTCAGCCCCGCGGGGATGGCGAAGTTGGTGTTGATGGCCGCGGCCTCCACCTCGTCCAGCGTGCGCGGGATCTGCGCGGCCTCCAGCTCGATGATGCGCAGGCGCTTCGGGTTCTCCGTCACATCGGCCACGGTGGCGCGGAAATCGGCGCCCTCGGTCAGCTTGAAGGCGCCGTTCGCCGCCAGCAGGGCCAGGGCGCGGCCGCCATTGGTCGGGTCGTTCGGGATGGCGATGCGGCCGCCATTCGGGATGTCGGCGATCTTCTTGTGCTTGCGGGAATAGACGCCCATCGGGAAGACCAGCGTCTTGCCCACCGCCACCAGCGGCAGGTTGCGGTCCCGCACCGTCTGGTCGAGGAAGGGCTGGTGCTGGTAGCTGTTGGCGTCCAGGTCCTTGGCCGCCAGCGCCGCGTTCGGCGTGATGTAGTCGGAGAACGGGACGATGCGCAGCACCAGCCCGTCGCGCGCGGCGATCTCCTGCACCTTCTCCAGCACCTGGCTGTGCGGCCCGGCGGTGCCGCCGATGCGCAGCGGGCGGGACTGCGTGCCGATCTCCTGCGCGCGGGCCGGAAGGCTGCCCAGGAAGGGCAGGGCGAGGCCGCTGCCGAGCAGCGTGCGGCGGTTCAGGGACATGGCGGTCTCCTTCTTTCTTGTGTCGGGTCTACGGTCAGCGGCGGCGGACGCGGCGCACCAGCCAGTCGCCCAGCGATTGCAGCCCCTGCACGAACAGGATCAGCACGATGACGACGCTCGCCATCACCTCCGGCATGAAGCGCTGGTAGCCGAAGCGGATGCCGAGATCGCCCAGGCCCCCGCCGCCCACCGCGCCGGCCATGGCCGAGTAGCCGACGAGGCTCACCAGCGTGACGGTGACGGCGGCGATCAGGCCGGGCATCGCCTCCGGCACCAGCACCTTCCACAGGATCTGCAGCCGGGTGGCGCCCATGGCGCGGGCGGCCTCGACCACGCCGCGGTCCACCTCGCGGAAGGCGGTCTCGAACAGGCGGGCGATGAAGGCGGTGGAGGCCAGCGCCAGCGGCACGATGGCCGCGCCCGTGCCGATCGAGGTGCCAGCCACCAGCCGGGTAAAGGGCACGATCGCCACCATCAGGATGATGAAGGGGGTGGAGCGGACGGCGTTGATCAGCAGGCCGAGCGGCCGGTTCACCAGCCCGTTCTGCGCCAGCCCGCCACGGTCGGTGGCGTGCAGCAGCAGGGCCAGCGGCAGGCCGAAGACGATGGCGATGGCGGCGGCGCCGCCGACCATGGTCAGCGTCTCGATGGCAGCCTCGACGAAGAGCTGCTCCAGCATCGGGGTGAGCCAGGGGATCATGTCAGGCGGCCTCCGCCTTGGTCTGGAGGGTCGGGGCGTCCACCGGGGTCACGGTCAGGCCCAGCTCGGTGAACCAGGCGGTGGCGGCGTCGATCTGCTCCGGGCTGCCATAGGCGGCCAGGGCCATCAGGCCGAAGGGCTCGCCGGCGATCTCGTCGATGCGGCCCGAGATGATGTCGAGGTCGAGCGCGAAGCGGCGCGAGGCCTCGCTGATGACGGCGCGCGTGCTGTTCGGCCCGGCGAAGAGCACCTGCAGCAGGCGCCGCTCCTCTCCCTCGCGCGGGGCGGGGAGGCGGGCCACGGTGCCGGGCGGGATGAAATGGCCGATGGTGTCGGCGATGAAGCGGCGCGTGGTGGGGTGGCGCGGCCGGGTGAAGACGTCGAACACCCGGCCCTCCTCGATCACCTGGCCGCGCTCCATCACCGCCACGCGGTCGCAGATCTCCTTCACCACCGCCATCTCGTGGGTGATGAGCAGCACGGTGAGGTCGAGCTGGTCGCGCAGCCGCTTGATCAGCGCCAGGATCTCCTGCGTCGTCTCGGGGTCGAGCGCGCTGGTCGCCTCGTCGCAGAGCAGGATGCGCGGGCGCGGGGCGAGCGCGCGGGCGATGCCGACGCGCTGCTTCTGCCCGCCCGAGAGCTGCGCCGGGTAGGCGCCCGCCTTGTCGGCCAGCCCCACCAGGGCCAGCGCCTCCGCCACGCGCTGGGCGCGCTCGGCGCGCGGCACGCCGGCCACCTCCAGCGGGAAGGCGACATTGTCCGCCACGGTGCGGGAGGAGAGCAGGTTGAAGTGCTGGAACACCATGCCGATGCGCCGGCGCCGCTCGCGCAGCGCCGTGCCGTCCAGCCCGAGCAGGTCCTCGCCCAGCACCCGCACCGCGCCGGAATCAGGGCGCTCCAGCAGGTTCACGCAGCGGATCAGGGTGGATTTGCCGGCGCCCGAGCGGCCGACGATGCCGAAGATCTCGCCCGGCGCCACCTGCAGCGAGACGCCATCCAGCGCCTTCGTCGCGGCGCCGCGCCCGGTGAAGAGGCGGCGCAGGTCGTGCAGGTCGATGGCGGGGCCGGGGCCGGCTCCGGTTACGGCCCCGGGCTGCGCGGGCGGCGGCGCCGGCGCGGCGGCAGAAACAGACATGGCAGTTCCGATGACGTGAAAGCGGGGGAGGAGGGCGCCACGCGGCGCGGCGGCACGGCGGCACCGTGCCTGGCGGATCAGCCGGCGGTCAGCAATCCGGCGTTCAGCAGAGGGGCATTCGACAGGTCATGGGCACTCCGGGCATCTCCAACACGGTCGGATGACCCACGAAGCGACCGGCGGCGGAGGGCTTCACCCTCCCGGCCCGCAGCCCGGCTTCCTGGCGCTTTAGCACTTGGTGTCGCGGCGCAAGCTGCATCCGTCAAATCCCCGCGGGAAGGCATATTCCCCTTCCGATGCGGAGAATGGAGAAACCACAGCCCGACCGCAAGCATGGAAGCGCCTCATAACACCATGCGCTGAACGCATGGCTCGTCCTCGTGATCAGCCATGGCGTGCAAATCTCGCGCAGAGGCTGTAGAAGGCGCGGCATCCTGCCGGGTGAGCGGCGCCATCGCGCCCACATCCCGCAGAGGAAGCGCCCCAGACCCGGGTGCGCACCACCCGACCGTGGCGGATCTTTCGAACACATGCCTTTTCCTGTGATGCCCGAAGCGCTTCTGCGCGCCCTCACCGAGCGCGGCTATGCCGAGCCCACCGCCGTGCAGGCGGCGGTGCTGGAGCCGGAGACGGCGGGGCGCGACCTGCTCGTCTCGGCGCAGACCGGCTCGGGCAAGACAGTGGCCTTCGGCCTCGCCGTCTCGCCGGAGCTGATGGGCGAGGCGGAGCGCCTGCCGCCCGCCGGCGCCCCCCTGGCCCTGGTGGTGGCGCCGACGCGCGAGCTGGCGCTGCAGGTGCGGACCGAGCTTTCCTGGCTCTACGCCGCGGCCGGCGGGCGCGTGGTCAGCTGCGTCGGCGGCATGGACCCGGTGGCGGAGCGCCGCGCCCTCTCGCAGGGCGCGCACATCGTCGTCGGCACGCCGGGCCGGCTGTGCGACCACCTGGACCGCGGCAATCTCCGCCCCGAGGCGCTGCGCGCCGTGGTGCTGGACGAGGCGGACGAGATGCTCGACCTCGGCTTCCGCGAGGAGCTGGAGAAGATCCTCGGCGCCGCGCCGGAGGACCGCCGCACCCTGCTGTTCTCCGCCACCGTGCCGCGCGAGATCGCGCGCCTGGCCGAGAACTTCCAGAGCGACGCCCTGCGCATCGAGGCCAAGGGCGAGGGCGGCCAGCATGTCGACATCGCCTATAAGGCGGTGCTGGTGGCGCCCTATGACGTGGAGCGGGCGGTGGTGAACCTGCTGCGCGTCTCCGACAGCCCGCGCGCCATCGTCTTCTGCTCCACCCGCGCGGCGGTGGCGCGGCTGCACGGCAACCTCTCCGAGCGCGGCTTCTCCGCCGTGGCGCTCTCCGGCGAACTGTCCCAGGCCGAGCGCAGCCGCGCCCTGCAGGGGCTGCGCGACGGCCGCGCCCAGGTCTGCGTCGCCACCGATGTGGCGGCGCGCGGCATCGACCTGCCGGATCTCGGCCTGGTCATCCATGCCGAGCTGCCGAAGGAGCCGGAGACCATGCTGCACCGCTCCGGCCGCACCGGCCGGGCGGGGCGCAAGGGCACCTCGGTGCTGATCGTGCCGCCGAGCCGCCGCCGGATGGCCGAGCGGCTGCTGATGGCCGCGCGCGTCGAGGCCGAATGGGGCCCGCCGCCGGCCGCGGAGGCCATTCATGCGCGCGATGCCGAGCGGCTGGCCGCCCAGGCCCAGGCCCTGCTGGCCGAGGAGCCCTCGGCCGACGACACCGCCGTGGCCCGCGCCCTGCTGGACGGCGGCGCCGCGCCGGAGGCCATCGCCGCCGCGCTGGTGAAGGTGCTGCGCGCGCCGCTGCCGGCGCCGGAGGAGCTTTCCGCCGTGGAGGCTGGCCCGCCGCGCCGCCCGGTGCGCGAGCGCCCGACCGGCCCGGGGCAGGAAGGCGTGTGGTTCCGCATCAATGTGGGCCGCGACGGCAATGCCGACCCTCGCTGGGTGCTGCCCTTCCTGTGCCGGCGCGGCCAGGTGGCGCGCGACGAGATCGGCCGCATCCGCATCCTCGGGCGGGAGACGCAGTTCGAGGTGGCCGCCTATGCCGCCGGCCGCTTCGCCGCCGCGGCCCGCCGGCCGGATGCGGACGACCCGCATATCCGCGTGGAGCCGGTGCCGGCAGGGCACACCGCCCGCGGCCCGCGCCCTTCCGGCGGTGATCGGGGCCGCCGCCCACAGTTTCGTTGAGGCGGTCTGGTCCCGTTCAAGTTGCTGTGCGGAGGTGATGCCCTCCCTCCTGCCGGCTTCCATATCTGCTAGAGGCGGAGCTTCACGGACAAAGAATGGCGCTTCGTCGTCCTGGAAGGAGGACTGGCCGACGTTTGGCGGATCGAGGAGAAGCAGGATTGATGCCGTGGCACGAGCAGACGTCTTTCGATTCTGGGGATGATCTCGCCATCGACCGGCTGAGCCTCGCCGCGCCTTTGCTGGGCGCCACCGGCTGGATCGACGGGCTGGCACGCCTGGTCGGGCTGGATCTCTCCGTTGGGGAGGCGCCGTCCGCCCGCACGGCGCTGGCCCACACCGCCCTGGCGCAGACCCTCCAGGAGATGTTCGCGCCGCTCGGCTTCAACCTGCGGCGCATCGCCCCGCCGGGCGAGGCGCGTGGCGATGAGGCCGCGCAGATGGAGCCCGCCCCGGCCAGCCTTGTCGCCGCCCGCCGCACCGGCCGCCCGGTCTGCTCCATCCACATGCCGCTGAGCGTCGCCGCGCCCGATCCCCGCTGGACGCGCCCTCCCCATGCCCTGACCCGCCGGGGCAGCCAGCTTTTCGGCTGTGGAACGCGCGGCGGGCAGGGGGCCATCGCCGCCGTATGGGCGGCCCTGCGCGCGGCCGATGCGGTGGGGCTGCCGCTGCGCTTCGACCCCGTGCTGCTGTTCACCCCCCATGACGACAGCGGCGCCGTGTTGCGCCATCTCTGCGAGCAGGGCGAGGTGAGGGGCCATTTCCTGTCGCTGGGCGGGATGGCCGCGCCCCGCATCTGGGCCGGGGCGCTGGGACTGCTGACGGTGGAACTGCGCATCGACGGCGCCGCCGATGCCGAGGCCACCCTGCCAGTCCTGGCGCGGCTGGCGGAGCTGCAGCACCAGGTATCGCAGCGTCTCAGCACCCTGCCTGCCGCCCCGGAGGGCGAGGGCACCCAGCTCTCCGCCCAGCTTTCGGTCGCCTCGGTGAGCATGAGCCCGGATGGCGGCATGCGGCGGCGCTGCACCGTCGTCGTGCAGCGCCGCTTCACGCCTGAGGAAGGCGCGGAGGCCGCGCTGGAGGAGCTGCGCGCGGCCATGGCCGGGCTGGAGGTTCCTGGCTGTGCCCTGGAATGCCGGATGGTGCGCCACCTGCCCGCTGCCCTGGCGCCGGAGGAGGGGCCGCACGGCGCCCGCTGGCAACGCGCGCTGAGCTGGGGCTTCGGCTTCGCGCCCGATGGGTTCCGCCGCGCGAGCAGCCTGGAAGGGTCGGCCTTCGGCTTCGTGCAGCAGGCCGGCGTGCAGGAGATCCTGGTCGGCGGGCTGACACGGCCCGGGCAGCGCCAGGAGGCGGTGAACGAATTCACCACCGTCGAGGATGTCGAAGCCCTGGGCCGCGCCGTCCTGGCCTATCTGGCCGATGCACCGGAGCAGCCGCTGGACGGCTTCTGAGCACGCCGCTCCGGCAGAATCGTCCGGCAAGGGACGTTCCGCTCAGCGCCCTGGCCAGAGGCCGGGCGTCGCCAGCTCCACCAGATGTCCTTCCGGGTCCCGCAGGAACAGGCTGTGGCCGCCGCCTGGCCAGGAGACCGCCCCCTCCACCGCGACGACGTTCAGCGCCAGCCATTCCCGCCAGGCCGGCAGGGTCTCGGCCGCCACGCCGAGCGCGATGTGCTGCCGGCCGCCGGCGTCGTGCCCCGGAATATGGCCACCCGGCGTCTCGGTGGCGGCCGCGGCGCTGCCCCGCCGGAACAGCAGCAGCACGCCAGGACCGATGCCGAGGGCACAGAAGGTGTCGGTGGCCCGCAGGCACTCCAGCCCCAGGATGTGCTCGTAGAACCAGCGTGTCGCGCGCAGGTCCCGCACATAGAGGGCGGTTTCCAGCAGCTTTCCGGGTACCGCCGGGCGGAGGGCGGTCATGGGTCCTGTCCTTGGCCTGGGCTGTGATGATGCAACCGGCCCGGCCGCCGAGGGTTGCTCATCTTGAATGCCGGCACGCAGGCCCGGCTGACAGATCCAAGGAGAACCGCGATGGCCTCGCCGGAAACCCGCACCCCGCCCCATCAGCCCGTGACCCAGGGCAAGGACGCCCGCCAGAACGACCAGGAGCTGGAGAAGGCCCTGGAGGACACCTTCCCGGCCAGCGACCCGCCGTCCCAGTCCAGCCCGACGCAGACGGTCGGCTGGGAGGAGCCTGAGAAGGAAGACACGGAAAACACGAAGAAGGGCGGCTGAGACACCGGCATCGCCCGCCCGTTCAGTCCGGCGTTGCCTCCGGGAAGCGCAGGCTGAACCGGGTCCGGGGACGGTGCTCGGTGAGCAGGTCCCCGTCCAGCTGGCGCGCGCAGGATTGCAGCAGCGTCATGCCGAACCCGGCGGACCGCATGGCCGCCAGCGCGTCCATGCCCGCCCCGTCATCCTCGACACTCAGCACCAGCATGTCCTCCTCGCGCTCGAGGCGGAGGTGGATGTTGCCGTGCCGCCCCTCCGGGAAGGCATGGCGGAGCGCGTTGCTCACCATCTCCGCCACGGCCATGCCAAGAGGCAGGGTACGGTCCCTGCTGAGCGATGCCGGAACCGTCTCCACATGGAGGACTACCGGCCGCCGCGCCATCCAGTGGCGGATGATCCAGTGGGCGAAGGTTTCCAGATAGCGAACGAGCGGGACGCTCCCGGCGTCGCCAGCCTGATGCAGCGCCTCGTGCAGCGCCGCCATGCTCTGGATGCGCTCGCCCGCCATCTCCAGTGCCGCCTTCACCTCCGGCGGGGTGCGCCGGGCCTGGAGGCGCAGCAGGCTGGAGACGAGCTGGAAGTTGTTCTTCACCCGGTGCGTCAATTCCCGGTAGAGCCGTTCATGGCGGGCGACGGCCCGGGCCCAGTCCTGTTCCGCCCTGTGCTGCGCCGTGACATCCATCAGCACGCCGGCGGCTTCCCCCGGCCCGGCGGGCCGGCCGCGCAGCAGAAGGGCGCGCGTCTCGCCCGTGGCACCGGGCAGCAGGCGGAACACCACCTCGACCGGCGCTGTCTCCAGATCGCGGCCAGCCTGCCGGAAGGCCTCCAGATCATCGGGGTGGAGGTGGTTGTGCAACTGCCCCAGGGAGACGGGCCCCGTGCCGGCGGGACGCCCGAGCACGCGCCAGGCGCTGGCGCAGAGGCTGATGGTCTGGCTGGCCGCGTTCCATTTCCAGCGGCCTGCCTGGCCCAGCGCCTCCATCTCGTGCAGGGCCTGCCGGAGCTGGTTTCCCTCGTCGGTGACGTGGCGCAGCTCGCCGGCCACCAGTGCCACCAGCAGGCCCGCCGCCAGCAGCGTCAGCGCCTCCCCGCCCGACAGGGTTCCATGCCCAAGGGCCAGTTCCTCCCCGAGCGTGAGCAGGGACAGGAACAGTACGCAACCCACCCCGCCCGGACGGCCACCGACGGCGCCGGCAAGGGCGATGGCCGGCAGCAGCAGGGCCGGGCCATGGGTGCCCGGCCATAGGGCCTCAGCGGCCTCCCATGCCAGCATGCCCGCCAATGCGCAGCCAAGCGCCACGAGCTGGCTGGAGATGACACCTCCGGCCCGCGGCAGGCGCGAGACGATCTTGATCACCCGGGAAGCGCCGCACCGGGACGGCGTCCGGCCTTCCTCTGATCCTTGTCCCCCCTCTTGCCGCGACTACCCATTGACCACGGTGCCTCCATTCGGGTGCAGAACCTGCCCGGACATGTAGGACGCATCCGGCCCGGCGAGGAAAATGTAGCACGGCGCCACCTCATCCGGCTCGCCGGGGCGGGCCATGGGGGCGGACTGGCCGTGCTTCTCCATGCGTTCCGCATCGAATGTGGCCGGGATGAGCGGCGTGCGGATCGGGCCCGGGGCCACCGCGTTGACGCGGATGCCCTGCTCGGCCAGGGCGGTGGAGAGCGAGCGGGTGAAGGCGACGATTGCCCCCTTGGTGGCGGCGTAGTCGATCAGCGTCGGGCTGCCGTGATAGGCGGTGACGGAGGTGCTGTTGATGATGGACCCGCCGCGCGGAATGTGCGGCAGCGCCGCGCGCGTCACCCAGAACTGCGAGAGGATGTTGGTGCGGAAGGTGGCTTCCACCTGGTCCACCGGAATGCTGGCGAAGTCGTGGTGCACATGCTGCTCGGCGGCGTTGTTCACCAGGATGTCGATGCGGCCGAAGCGCGCGACGGTTTCGGCCACCAGCCGCCCGGCCACCGCCGGATCCCCGATATCGCCATGGCAGAGCAGGATCTCGCGGCCTGCTTCCTTCACCAGCCGCTCCGTCTCCCGCGCATCCTCGTGCTCCTCCAGGTAGCCGATGACGATGTCGGCGCCCTCCTTGGCAAAGCCCACCGCCACGGCGCGGCCGATGCCGCTGTCGCCGCCGGTGATGAGGGCGACCTTGCCGGCCAGCTTCCCGGCGGCGCGGTAGTCGCGCATGGCGGAACGGGGGGCGGGGTCCATCGCCCATTCCCGCCCCGGCTGGCGGGGCTGCACGGCCGCGGGAGGGGCGGAAGGCTGCTGGCTCATCGGCGGTTCTCGGATCGGTTCTCGGGCGACGAGGAAGGCGGCGCCGGATGTGAAGGGATCGCGGCAGCCGCGCCGGCGGGCCGCGACGCGCCGGCAGCGGGCCTGCGGGGGCGGAGCCGGGATGCTTCCTGCGGACGTTCAAAAGCCCGGACACCCATGGCGTACGGAGAGCCATGGGTTTCCTTCGATGGGCCAGGCCAGGCTGTCCACCGGTGTGGCCGCGGGCCCCTGGCACGTTGTGGATGCGGCATGCTGGCCCGAACAACCAGCCGCCAGGGCAAGAGTTTCAGGGGTTGAGGGCAGTGTGAAGCGCCCGGCCTGTCATCGAACCTTCATAAATATGAAATAGAGTCGTCGTGCCCCGGGCCTAGAAGGCGTCCAACCGAACCGGCCCCCCGCCGTGCCCTGCGCGGCCAGGACCGGACGCAAGAACGGAGAGATATGGTGAGCAATCGACTTCTGGCCCTGGCGGCTGGCGTTGTGGCCACGTTTGGCCTGTCCATGACCGCGCACGCGCAGCAGGCGACCATCACCGGGGCGGGCGCGAGCTTCCCCAACCCGCTTTACCAGAAGTGGGGCGAGGCGGCGAAGGAAGGCGCGGGCATCCAGCTCAACTACCAGTCCGTCGGCTCGGGCGCCGGCCAGGCGCAGATCCGCAACCGCACCGTCGATTTCGGCGCCTCCGACGCGCCGATGACGGCCGAGCAGCTGCAGGAGCACAACCTGCTCCAGTTCCCCTCGACCATGGGCAGCCTCGTCGCCATCGTGAACATCCCGGGCGTCGAGGACCACCAGATGCGCCTGACGGGCGAGCTGCTGTCCGAGATCTACCTGGGCAAGATCACCAAGTGGAACGACCCCAAGCTGGTCGAGATGAACCCGGGGCTGAATCTGCCGAACCTGGCGATCGCGCCGGTCTACCGTGCCGACGGCTCGGGCACGACCTATGTGTGGGTCTCCTACCTCTCGGCCGTCTCCAGCGAGTTCAAGCAGCGCGTCGGTATCGGCACCTCGGTGAAGTGGGCCGCCGGCACCGGCGCCCGCGGCAATGAGGGCGTGGCCGGCACGGTGCGCAACGTGCGCGGCGCCATCGGCTATGTCGAGCACGCCTATGCGGCGCAGAACAAGCTGGTCACCACCCAGCTGCGCAACAAGGCCGGCAACTTCGTCCAGGCCGAGCCGGAGGCCTTCCAGGCCGCCGCCGCCAATGCCGACTGGTCCACGCCGAACTTCGCCGCCAGCCTGATCGACACCCAGGGCGACAAGTCCTGGCCGATCGTCTCGCCCACCTTCATCCTGCTGCCGAAGAACCCGCAGGACGCGAACCGGGCGCAGAACGTGATGAAGTTCTTCGACTGGGCGTTCAAGAACGGCGACCAGATGGCCGTGCAGCTCGACTACATCCCGCTGCCGGAGACGGTCGAGAACGCCATCCGCGCCGCCTGGGCCGCCGAGGTGAAGGTGGACGGCAAGCCGGTCTGGCCGGCCAACTAATCCGGCCAGTACGAGCGGACGAGACCAGGGCGGGCGGTTCCGGAAGGACCCGCCCGCTTCCCGCAAGCCGGGCCGGGCGCTATCCCGCCCCGCAAACCCGCTTTCCGGAGCATCCCCTTGCAGCAGGCTGCAACCCTCTCCGCCCAGACGGCGCCGCCACCCACGCATGAATTGCGCCGGGGCCGAAGCTCCGGCGCGCTGGGCGACGCCATCTTCGCCGCCGCCTGCCGCAGCGCCGGCGTGCTCGTGCTTCTGCTGCTCGGCGCCATCATCCTGGAGCTGTTCCTGGGTGGGCTGCAGGCCTTCCGCACCTTCGGCCCCGGCTTCGTCACCTCGACGGAGTGGGACCCGGTGCAGGAGGTGTTCGGCGCCGGCGTGTCCATCTACGGCACCATCGTCACCGCGGTGCTGGCGCTGATCATGGCCGTGCCGCTGGCCTTCGGCGTGGCCTTCTACCTGACCGAGCTGGCGCCGGCCTGGCTGAAGCGCCCGGTCGGCACGGCGGTGGAGCTGCTGGCGGCGGTGCCCTCCATCATCTACGGCATGTGGGGCTTCTTCCTGATCGTCCCCTTCATGTCGACGACCCTGCAGCCCTTCATCATCGACACGCTGGGCACGCTGCCGGTGCTGGAGAACCTCTTCGCCGGCCCGCCCTTCGGCACCGGCATCTTCACCGCCGCGCTGATCCTGGCGATCATGGTGCTGCCCTTCATCGCCGCCACCATGCGCGACGTGTTCGAGACCGTGCCGCCCGTCTACAAGGAGAGCGCCTACGGCCTCGGCTGCACGCAGTGGGAGGTGGTGCGCAGCGTGGTGCTGCCCTACACCCGCGTCTCGGTGGTGGGCGGCATCATGCTCGGCCTCGGCCGCGCCCTGGGCGAGACCATGGCCGTCACCTTCGTCATCGGCAACGCCAACCGCATCTCCACCAGCCTGTTCGGCCCGGGCAACACCATCGCCTCCGTGGTCGCGCTGGAGTTCGGCGAGAGCGAGCTCGGCAGCCTCAAGCTCTCCGCCCTGCTGGGGCTGGGCTTCATCCTGTTCGTCATCTCCTTCATCGTGCTGGCTGCCTCGCGCTTCCTGCTGCGGCAGCGGCTGAAGGCCTGAACACCATGAGCGCCACCCTCCACCCCGCCAGCGGTCCCGCCAAGGACATGCGCGTCGCCGCCGCCCTGGGCCGCCGCCGCCGCGCCACCTCCCATCTCGTGAAGTTCGCCTGCTACGGCGCCACGGCGGTCGGGCTGCTGCTGCTGCTCTCCATCCTCGGCACGCTGTTCTGGAACGGCTTCGCGGCGCTGAACCTGCGCGTCTTCACCGACATGACGCGCCCGCCCGGCTCCGAGGGCGGCCTGCTGAACCCGATCATCGGCAGCCTGATCCAGACCGGCATCGGCACCGCCATCGGCACGCCGATCGGCCTGCTCGTCGGCACCTACCTGGCCGAGTATGCCAAAAACTCGCCGCTGGCCAACGCGGTGCGCTTCGTCTCGGACATCCTGCTCTCGGCGCCTTCCATCCTGATCGGCCTGTTCGTCTACCAGATCCTGGTGGTGCCGTTCGGCGGCTTCTCCGGCTGGGCCGGCTCGGTGGCGCTGGCCATCATCGTCATTCCCATCGTGGTGCGCACGACGGAGGACATGCTCCGCCTGCTGCCCGACACGCTGCGCGAGGCCGTCATCGGCCTCGGCGCGCCGAAGTGGAAGATGATCACGCTGGTCTGCTGGCGGGCCGCGGCGTCCGGCATCGTCACCGGCGTGCTGCTGGCGGTGGCGCGCGTGGCGGGCGAGACGGCGCCGCTGCTGTTCACCTCGCTCGGCAACCTGAACTGGTCGCTCAGCCTCTCCGCGCCCATGTCCAGCCTGCCGATCACCATCTTCGCCTATGCCGGCTCGCCCTATCAGGACTGGATCGCGCTGGCCTGGGCCGGTGCGCTGATCATCACCCTGGGCGTGCTGGGGCTCAACATCGTGGCGCGCAGCCTGCTGCGCAGGAAGTGAGGAAGACCATGGGCGTTTCCATGATCCAGACCGGCGCGGACACCGCCGTGGCCGCCAAGCCGGGCGCCGCGATGAACGCGCCGCGCATCGCCGTGCGCGATCTTGACTTCTACTACGGCGCCAACAAGGCGCTGAAGGGCATCAACTTCGACCTGCCGGACCGGCAGGTGACGGGGATGATCGGCCCCTCGGGCTGCGGCAAGTCCACCCTGCTGCGGGTGCTCAACCGCATGTACAGCCTCTACCCCGGCCAGCGCGCCACGGGGCAGGTGCTGCTCGACGGCAAGAACATCCTCGACGCCGATGTGGACATGAACGCGCTGCGCGCGCGCATCGGCATGGTGTTCCAGAAGCCGACGCCCTTCCCGATGACGATCTACGAGAACATCGCCTTCGGCGTCCGGCTGCACGAGAAGCTCTCGAAGAGCCAGATGGACGAGCGGGTGGAATGGGCGCTGACGCGCGCCGCCATCTGGGGCGAGGTGAAGGACCGGCTGAACAGCAACGCCATGGGCCTCTCGGGCGGCCAGCAGCAGCGCCTCTGCATCGCGCGCTCCATTGCCGTGCGCCCGGAGGTGATCCTGCTCGACGAGCCGACCTCGGCGCTCGACCCGATCAGCACCCTCAAGATCGAGGAGCTGATCGACGAGCTGAAGCAGGACTTCACCATCGCCATCGTCACGCACAACATGCAGCAGGCGGCGCGCTGCGCCGACCAGGTGGCCTTCTTCTACCTTGGCGAGCTGATCGAGGTGGCGCCTGCGGAGGAGATGTTCACCGCGCCCAAGCAGAAGAAGACCCAGGAATACATCACCGGCCGTTTCGGCTGACGAGGGCGCCATGAAGACCTTGCCGACCGAGACGTCCGACCCGCAGCCCCAGCAGAGCGAGCACATCGTGCGTTCCTACGAAGAACAGCTCAAGCGCCTGCGCGAGATGGTGGCCCGCATGGGCGGGCTGGCCGAACGCCAGGTGGCCGACGCCGCCACGGCCCTGATCCGCCGCGACACCGAGCTCGCCAGCGCCGTCGTCGGCCGCGACGGCGAGATCGACGCGCTGGAGACCGAGATCGAGAATTTCTGCGTCCGCCTCCTGGCGCTGCGCCAGCCGATGGCGGCCGACCTGCGGCTGATCGTCGCCGCCATGAAGGTCTCGACCGACATCGAGCGCATCGGCGACTACGCCCGCAACGCCGCCAAGCGCGCCATCGTCGTCTCGCAGCAGCCGCACCTCGGCAGCCTCAACGGTTTCCAGTGGATGGCCAAGCTGGTGCAGGAGAACCTCAAGGAGGCGATCGACGCGCTGGTGAAGGAGGACGCCGCCGCCGCCGAGCGCGTCTGGGGCGCCGACGCGCCGGTGGACGACATCTACAACGGCATCTTCCGCGAGATGCTGACGCACATGATGGAGGACCCGCGCAATATCACCGCGGCCACCCATCTGCTGTTCATCGCCAAGAATTTCGAGCGGATCGGCGACCACGCGACGAACATCGCGGAGACCGTCCACTACGCCGTGCTCGGCCACATGCTGCCCGAGGACCGTCCGAAGTCCGACGCCTCCGCCTACACCGTTGTCCGCCCGCCCGCCTGAGCGCGGCACCCGCGAGACTGACCGAGGAAAGACCCCGGCCATGGCCGAGCTGAATTCCGGCATGCCCCGCCCGACCATCCTGGTGGTCGAGGACGAGGCGCCGCTGCTGACCCTGCTGCGCTACAACCTGGAGAAGCAGGGCTTCCAGGTGGACGAGGCGGCCGACGGCCAGGAGGCGCTGATGCGCGTGGCCGAGGCGCCGCCCGACCTCGTGCTGCTGGACTGGATGCTGCCCGCCATGTCCGGCCTCGAGGTCTGCCGCCAGCTGCGCCGCCGGCACGACACGCGTGGCCTGCCGATCATCATGGTCACCGCCCGCACCGAGGACCAGGACGCCGTCCGCGCCCTCGACACGGGCGCGGACGACTATATCGCCAAACCCTTCGTGATGGAGGCGCTGCTGGCGCGCATCCGCGCCCTGCTGCGCCGCTCCGGCGGCGTCGCCACCAAGGGCACGCTGGCCTGGCAGGACGTGACGATGGACCAGGACGCGCACCGCGTCTCGCGCGGCGGGCGGCCGCTGCATCTGGGCCCCACCGAGTACCGGCTGCTGGAGTTCTTCCTGCAGCATCCCGGCCGCGTCTTCTCGCGCGAGCAGTTGCTGGATGCGGTGTGGGGCCGCGACATCCATGTCGAGCCGCGCACGGTGGACGTGCATATCCGCCGCCTGCGCAAGGCGGTGAACGGCGAGGGCGAGGTGGACATCATCCGCACCGTGCGCAGCGCCGGCTACGCGCTGGATCTGGAGCACGCCTGAGGCGTCCGGGCCGGGGCCGCCCGCCGGGGCGGCCCGTCCGGCCTTGCACCCGGCGGCGCGGGAGGTCATCTGCCAGGCTGCGCAACCGCCAGGGAGGCCCCGCATGGACCCCGTCACGCCACAGCCGCGCGAGGCCGATAGCCGGCTGCGCAACGTCGCGCTCGCCGTGCACGGCCTCTACGCCGCCAGCTTCCTGCTCGGCGTCACCGTGCTGGTCGGCGTGGTGCTGGCCTACATGAAGCGTGCCGATGCGGCGGGCACCATCTACCACTCCCACCTGACCTACGCGATCCGCACCTTCTGGATCGGCCTCGCGCTCAGCGTGGTGAGCTTCGTGCTGTCCTTTGTGGGGCTCGGCTTCCTCCTCGGGTTCTTCGCCCTGGTGTGGTTCGTCATCCGGCTGGTGCGGGCCTTCCTGGCCTGGAACGACCGCCGCGCCGTGGAGCGGCCGGAGCGCTTCTTCTGAAGGCGCCTTCCCCCGGACTCCCGCCACGCGGCGCCGACTGACAGGCGCCGCCCACGGCATTACCCTGTGGCCTGAATCGGAAGGACAGGATACCAGCCTGCATGGCGGGAAGCATGGAACTGTCGCTGCGCCTGTGCCCCGGGGCGCAGGCCGTGCCGGTGTTGCTGGACCGGCTGGAGGCCTATGCGGAGGAGACCGGCCTGCCGATGGGGCCCTCCCAGCGCCTGGCGCTGGTCTGTGAGGAATGGCTGGCCAATGTGGCGATGCACGGGACCGGGGCGAGCTATGCCGAGCTGTCGCTGTGGCGCGAGCCGGGGAGCCTGCATCTGCGCCTGGCCGATGACGGGCCGCCCTTCGACCCCCTGGCCGCGCCGCCGCCCGACACGAGCCGGCCGCTGGAAGAGCGTATGGCGGGCGGCCTCGGGCTGCATCTTATGCGCCGGATGACCCGGCGCCTGGACTATGCGCGGGAAGCCGGCTGCAACAGGCTGCTGGCCGTGCTGGACGTGGCGTGATGCAATGCGACAAGGAGCGGGAGAGACCATGGAGATCGTCGAGGTCCGGGCGGAGGGCGCAACGGTGGCGGTGCTGGAGGGACGGCTCGACACCGTGACCGCCCCGCTGGTCGAGGCGCGTCTCCTGGCCCTGCTGGAGGAGGGCGCCGTGGTGGCTGATCTCGCGGCGGTCCGCTACGTTTCCTCGGCGGGGCTGCGGGTGCTGCTGCGGGCGGCCAAGCAGGGCATGGGCTCCGGCCGCGGCTTCAGCATCTGCGGCCTGCAATCCCCCGTGCGCGAGGTGTTCGAGATTTCCGGATTCGACCGCATCATCCCCGCCTATCCGACACGGGCCGAGGCCCTGGCCGCCTGAGCCGCGCCAGGGCGAGGGGCAGGGGCATGTGCGCGCCATGATGCCGCCCCTGCCGGCCGAGGCACTGGCCAGCCAGGGGCTGGAGCGGCTGGTCGGCCTCTCCGACGGCATGGTGCTGCAAGGCCGGCTGCGCCGCGCCGCGCCGCTCATCGCGGAGGCCGGGCCCGGGCGGCTGCCCAGCCCCGAGATGGACGACCCCTTCTGGGCCCGGCTGATCGATGCCGTCACGGTGCAGGAGACGCGGCTTTTCCGCACGCCGCAGCAATGGCTGGGGCTGGCGGCGCGGGTGCTGCCGGGGCTGGCCGGGCTGGGCCGGCCGGCGCAGCTGCTTTCCGCCGGTTGCGCCACCGGCGAGGAAGCCTGGACCCTGGCCGTGCTGGCGGCGGGGGCGGGGCTTCCGGCCCGGGTGCTGGGCCTGGACCTCTGCCGCCCGGCGCTTGAGCGGGCCGCCAGCGGCCTGTTCCCGCCCGGCCCGCCCGACCCGCTGCGCGATGTGCCGCCGCCCTATCGCCGCTTCTTCACGGTTTCGGCCGAGGGGGTACAGGCCCGCCCCGGCCCGTATGTCTCCGTGCGCGTGGCGCGCGCCAATCTGCTCGATCTGCCCGGGGCAGGCCCGTCCTTCGATGTCATCCTTTGCCGCAACGTGTTGATCTACCTGACCTCCGAGGCGCGGGAGAGGGTGCTGCGCCGGCTCCTTGCGCGGCTGGCGCCGGGCGGGGCGCTGCTTCTGGGCGCCACCGATCTGCCGCCGCCGGAGCTCGGCCTTCGCCCCTGGGCGGAGGACCAGCCCTGCCTGTGGTGCCGGTGAGCGAAGCCGCGCTTCAGGCGGGCGGGCACTGGTTCCGCCTGCCGCCAGGTGCCAGGGCGGTTCCGCCGGTTCCCCTGCGTCCCGTGCCAGGCATGCCGCCGGGCATGCTGGGGCTGGCGCTCCGGCAGGGCGTGGCCGTGCCGGTCCTGGCGCCCGGTGGCAGGGCCGGCGTGGCCTGGCTGGCCTGCGAGGGCCCGGCCGGTGCCTACCTCGTCACGGGCGATGCGGTGGCGGCGCCACCGCCGCCGGAGGCGTCGCCGCTGCCCCTGCCGTACATCGCCCCCCTTGCCGTGCCGCCGGTGACGCCGGTTGCGGCGCTGGCGCCCGCCCTGCCTGCGGCGCCGCGGCGGGAGGAGGGGCTGCTTCTGCATCTGGAGGGCTGGCATTGGCCGCTACCGCCGGGCGTGCTGCTGCGCGTGGTGCCGATGCCGCCCCTTTCCCCGCCGCCCGGCCATCCGCCGGGGGCGCTGGGGCTGGGTCCGGTGCCGGGGGAGGCCGGCGCGGCGCTGCTGCTGGACCCGGCCTGGCTGGACCCGGCCGCGCCGCCGGCCGGGTCCGCGCCCTTGATGGCCGTGCTGGTGCTGGAAGGCCGCCGCTACGCGCTGCCCTGCGACCACCTCGTTCCGGGAGCCGGGGGCGAGGCCACGTCGCTGCTGGCATCGCGGCTGGCATCGCGGCTGGCATCGCGGCTGGCGTCGCGGCTGGCGTCGCGGCTGGCGTCGCGTCTGGCGGGGCCGGATGCCGCGCCATTGCGCGCCCTGGCGCCGCCGCACCGTGCCGCGCCGCTGCCGCCGGTGGCGCCCAGCCGGGTCCTGCTGCTGGCGCGGGTGGGGGTGCTCGACTTCGCCCTGCCGCTGGAGGAAGTGGCCGCCGTGGTGGCTCCCCAGGCGCCGGCCGCCGTGCCGGCAGGCGGCAGCCGCCGGCTGCGCGGCGTGGTGGCGCATCGCGGTGACGTGCTGCCGGTGCTGGATGGCGGCGAGGCGCTGGGCCAGCCGGCGGTGCTGGCGGCGCAGCCCGCGCCGCCCCTGCTGCGGCTGGCCGGCACGCCGCCCCTGGCCCTGGCGGTGAGCGGCGTGCAGGGCCTGCGCCGCTGGCCGGAGGCCGACATCCATGCCCTGGAGACGTCCGGGCTGGTGGCGGCGCTGGCCATGGCGCCCCCCGGCGCCGCGCCCGAGCGCCCGCTGCCGGTGTGCCGCGCCGCCGCCCTGGCCGCTCTGCTGCCGGGAGGCGCGTGATGATCCGCGTCCTGGTGGTGGACGACAGCGGCTTCATGCGGCTGGCGCTGCGGCGGATCATCGAGGCGGATGGTGACCTGAAGGTTGTGGGGGAGGCGGCCAACGGCCACCTCGCCCTGGAGCTGGCCGAGCGCCTGCAGCCGGACGTGGTGGCGCTCGACCTGGAGATGCCCGGGCTGGACGGTCTGGCCGTGACCGAGCGGCTGATGGCGCTGCCCGCCCCGCCCGCGGTGGTGATGGTGAGCCACCACACGCGCGAGGGCTCGGAGATGGCGCTGGCCGCCCTGGCACGCGGCGCGGCGGACTACCTGTGGAAGGGCTCGGCGCTGTCCGGCCTCGATCTCGGGCAGATCGACCGGGAGTTGCGCGGCCGGCTGCGCCACTGGGCCACCCAGCGCCCGGCCGGGTTGCCGCTGCCCCAGCCCGTGCCGCCCCAGCGCCTGCCGCCCCAGCCTGTGCCGGCCATCTCCACCCTGCCGCCGCGCAGCCGTGAGGATGAGCGGTTCGACCTGCTGCTGCTCGGCGCTTCCACCGGCGGCCCCGATGCGCTGGCCGCGCTGCTGGGGGCGGCGGGCGCGCTGCCGGTGCCCTGCGTGGTGGCGCAGCACATGCCGGCCGCGCTGGGGCCGGATTTCGCGCGGCATCTGGCGGCGCGCACGGGGCAGCCCGTGGTGCTCGGCGCGCATGGCGGGCGCCTCGTGCCGGGCGAGGTGCTGCTGCTGCCGGGCGGCACGGACGGCCACCTGGCCTGCGCCCCGGAGGGCGGGCTGACCCTGCGGCTGGCGGCGGGGGCGGGGCTCGTGCATCCTTCGGTGGACGGGTTGTTCCAGTCCGCCGCCCTGGCGGCGCGGCGGCCGGTGGCGGTGGTGATGAGCGGCATGGGGCAGGATGGCGCAGCCGGCGTGGCACCGCTGCTGGCGCGGGGCGGTATGGTGCTGGTGCAGGAGGCGGCCAGCTGCGTCGTCGCCGGCATGCCGGGGGCGGCCGCCGCTGCGGCGCGCGCGGCGGGAATGGCGGTAGAGGCTGCCGCGCCTGCGGCGCTGGGCCGCCGGCTCGCCCGGCTGCTGTCCGCGGCGCCCGCCTCCGGGCCCCGTGGCTGAGGCGGAAAGGAAGCGCCCATGACCGAGCCGCTCGATCCGGAACTGCTGGCGGCCTTCCTGCCGGAGTGGGAGGCCGCCGCCGCGGCCCTTGCCGGGGCCGGGGCCACCGCCGCCCCCCGCCTGCTGGACCAGCTGCGCGGCATGGCCGGCGCCTTCGGGCTGCGCTCCCTGTCCGAGATCCTGGCCACGGCGGAGCCGCTGCCGGAGCCCTTCGCGCCGGGGGCGCTGGCGGGCCTCGCCGCGCGGCTGCGGGCGCAGGCGGCGCGCATCGCCGAGGCGGGCGCGGATCTGCCGCCGCCGGAGGAGGCGCCACCGCGGGACGCTTCGCCGCCGGAAGGCTGCCGCGTGCTGCTGGTGGATGACAGCGCCATGATGCGCCGCCTGCTGCGCGAGAGCCTGGCCGCCGACCCCGCCTTCGTCGTGGTGGGCGAGGCCGCCAACGGCCATGCCGCGCTGGAGCGCATGGCGGCGCTGCGACCGGACCTCACCCTGCTGGATATCGAGATGCCGGAGCTGGACGGAATCGGCGCCCTGCGCGCCTGGAGCCTGACGGGACCGGGCGCGGTGGTGGTGGTCTCCTCCGCCGCGCGGCCCGGCACCGCGCTGGCGGCCGAGGCGCGGCGCCTCGGCGCGGCGGCGGTGGTGGGCAAGCCCTCCGGTGCCTTCAGCCCGGATCTGCGCGACCGCCAGGGCGATGCCATCCTGCGCGCCGCGCGCCACGCCGCCGGCCTGCCGCCCGCCGGGGAGGGGCGTTGATGCTGGGGGAGGAGGACGCCCTCTGGGCCGAGTTCGCCGCCGAGAGCGAGGAGCATCTCGATGGCATCGAGGTGGCGCTGGCGGCGGCCGCGCCCGGGGCGGAGGCGGTCAACACCCTGTTCCGGGCCTTCCACAGCCTGAAGGGCATGAGCGACGCACTGGGCGCCCAGGGGCTGAAGGCGCTGGCGCACGCGGCGGAGGATGTGCTTGGCCTGGTCCGCGCCGGTCGGCTGCCGCTCGACCCGCCCCTGGCCGAGCTGCTGCTGCGGACGGTGGACACGCTGCGCCGCCAGCGCCGGCAGGTGCTGGAGCATCGCCCCGAGCAGCCCGCCGACCCGGCCCTGATGGCGGCTTTGCGCCGATTCGCCGGCACGCCATCCGCCCCGCCCGCCAGGGCCGCCCCGGTGCCCCCCGCGGCCGCCGATCCGCTGCTGGCCACCCTGGCCTCGCGCGCGCGCGCGGCGGTGCCGCTGCTGGCGGCGCTGGCGGGACCGGCGCCGGACCTCGCGGCGCGGCGCGAGGCCGCCGCCCTCTCCGAAGGCGCGGCGCTGCTCGGGCTGCACCGCCTGGCCGCCGGATTCGCCGCCCTGGCGGAGGGCGGGGCGGGGCTGGCGGCGCTCGGCCGCCTGCGCCGGCAGCTGGAGCGGCTGAGCACCCTGGCCGGCGAGGCCGCCGGAGCCGAGGAACTTCCCGTCGCCCTGCGGGGCACCCAGGAGGCATGGCTGGAGCCGCTGCTGGCCACGCTGGAGGCGGGAGCCGCGCCCGGCGCCGTGGCCGGCGCGGCGCAGGAGGCCGCAGCCATGGCCGCCGCCCTGGGGGAGGACGCGCTGGAGCAGCGCCTGCTGGTGCTGGAAGACCTGGCCGACCGCGCCGCCGAGCCCGATGCCGCCGCCGCCCTGGCCCAGGCCCAGGCCGCCATGCTGCACGGCCGGCGTGACGCCGCCCCCCTCCTGCCCGATGCCGCGCCGGGGGAGACGGAATCGGGCCTGCCGGCCATGTTCCTCCCCGTCATGGGGGCGGAGGCGCGGCGCCGCGCCCTGGCGGCCCGGGCGGCGGGCCGGGGGCTGTTCCTGGCGCGGCTGGCGCTGGGCGTGGACGCGGCGATGGAGGAGCAGGCGGGCGACTGGCTGCGCCGGAAGGGCGAGGTGCTGGCCAGCCACAACCCCGCCGGTGCCGAGCCACCCGTGCTGGAGCTGCTGCTGGCCAGCGAGGAAGGCCTCCCCGCCTTGTCGGAACAGGCGGCGCTGCTGGACCCCGGGTGCCATGTGCTGCGGGAGATCGCCGCGCTGCCCGGGGCCGCCCCCGCGGCGGAGGCCGAGGCCGCGGGCCCGGTGACGCTGCGGGTGCGGCAGGAGACGGTGGACGACATCATCGCCCTGCAGGCGGAACTCGGCGCGGCCGTCCTCTCCCTCTCCGAGGTGGTGCGGGAGGGCGGCACGCGCGCCGCGCTGGGCCGGCTGGCGGGGCTGGAATCCTCGCTGCCGCCCCATGCCGCGCCGCGCCTCGCGGCCGAGATGGAGCGGCTGCGCCAGGGCCAGGAGGCGCTGGAAGCCCTGGAGAGCCGCGTCGGCCTGGCACTGCGCCGGCTGGACGAGGCGGTGATGGGGCTGCGCGTGGTGCCCATCGGCACGTTGCTGTCGCGCCTGCCCCGCGTCGCGCGCACCGTGGCGCAGGCGGGCGGCAAGCAGGTGGAGGTGCTCCTGGAAGGGCAGGCGGTGGCGATCGACCGCGGCCTGGTGGAAATCCTCTCCGACCCGCTGCTGCATCTGGTGCGCAATGCGGTGGACCACGGGCTGGAAGGGCCGGCGGCGCGGCGGGCGGCGGGCAAGCCGGAGCGCGGGCTGCTGCGCGTCGCCGCCGCGCGGGAGGGCAGCGAGATCCTGGTGCGCGTCGCCGATGACGGGGCGGGGATCGATGCCGGGCGGGTGCTGCGGCGGGCGGTGGCGCAGGGCCTCGTGGACGAGGCCGGGGCGGCGCGGCTTTCCCAGCCGGAGGTGCAGGCGCTGCTGTTCCGTCCCGGCTTCTCCACCGCCGAGCGGGTGACGGAGACCTCCGGGCGCGGCGTGGGGCTGGATGTGGTGCAGGAGGCGGTGCGCCGCGCCGGCGGCACGCTAAGCGTGGAAAGCCGGCCCGGCGAGGGCACCGCCTTCCTGCTCCGCCTGCCGCTGACGGCCTCGATCCAGAGCGTGCTGCTGGTGGAGGTGGCCGGCCATCCCTATGCCCTGCCGGCGGCGCGGGTGCAGGGCGTGGTGGAGGCGGGCAGCCTGCCGGTGGAGGCCGAGCCGCGCGCGCTTTCGGCGCTGCTGGGCCTGCCGGAGGATGCGGGGCCGGGCGGGGCGGGGGTGGCGGTGCTGGTGCGCTCGGGCGGGCGGCTGCTGGCGCTGCGGGTGGACCGGGTGCGCCGCCGGTCGGACCTGCTGCTGCGCCCGCTGCATCCGGCCCTGGCCAGCCTGCCCGGCGTGGGCGGCATGGGCGTGCTGGGCGATGGCGAGCCGGTGGTGCTGCTGGAGCCCGAGGGCTTCTGAGGCCGGCGGGGCCGTCCAGGAGAGGTGGCACCTTTCCTGGCGGCGCCCTCTCAGCGGCGGCGGCCGTCGATGCTGAGGCTGCCGGGGCCGGCGAAGACCAGGTAGAGGAACACGAAGCAGAACAGGATGGCGGCATCGCCCCCGTTCAGCACCGGATAGAAGCTGCGCGGCGCATGCGCCAGGAAGTAGGCGAAGGCCATCAGCCCCGACAGCACGAAGGCGGCCGGCCGGGTGAACAGCCCCACCAGCACCAGCAGGCCGCCGAACAGCTCCAGCATGCCGGCCGTCCAGGCCATGGTGAAGGCTGCCGGCAGCGTGCCGCTGGAGGGCGGGGCAGGGAAGCCGAGCAGCTTCTGCGTGCCGTGCGCGATGAACAGCAGGGCGGCCATGATGCGCAAGGCAGCCAGGGCGTGTGGCGCGAAGCGTTGCAGGGAAGAGGAACCGGTCACGGAGTGTCTCCTGGCTGGCGCAGGCGGGAAGCTCCGCGCTCTGCGCGGAGATGGACCGCATGATGCGCGATGCAATGCACCATCACACGGGCGCCAGCTTGGCGGGAGGGCTGTTTCGCGCCACCGTGGCGAAGCGGTGCCCCGGAACTGTCAGGTGTTGATTGTTTACAGCCTTCGCGCCTGCCCGTAAGACTACCGCAAGGAATGGCGGCATGGCCGCCCGACCGCACGAGGAAACGGCCGGCGGCGCCGGCCCGACAGGGAAACAACCGGCATGAGCGGCAACGACGACATTCTCTTCCAGACGCTGGAAGGCGGCATCGCCCGCGTCACCTTCAACCGCCCGCAGGCGCGCAACGCCTTCACCTTCGAGATGTATGAGCGCCTCGCCGCCTATTGCCAGGAGGTGGCGGAGGACAAGTCGATCCGCGCCATCATCCTGACCGGCGCTGGCGACAAGGCCTTCGCGGCGGGCACCGACATCAACCAGTTCCGTGCCTTCAAGACGCCGGAGGACGCGATCCAGTACGAGGAGCGGATCAGCCGCATCATCACGGTGCTGGAATCCTGCCCCAAGCCCACCATCGCGGCGATCAACGGCGCCTGCACCGGCGGCGGCGGCGCCATCGCCGCCTCCTGCGACATCCGGGTGGGTGCGAGCAACGCCCGCTTCGGCTTCCCCATCGCGCGCACGCTGGGCAACATCCTCTCCATGGGCGCCTTCTCGCGGCTGGTCTCGCTGATCGGCCCCTCGCGCACCAAGGAGATGATCTTCACGGCCCGCCTGCTGGACGCGGCCGAGGCCAAGGAGATCGGCCTGCTGCACGAGGTGGTGCCGGAGGGCGGCGATCTTCAGGCCCGCGCCGAGGAGCTGGCCCGCACCATCGCCGGCAACGCGCCGCTGACGCTGCGCGCCACCAAGGAGGCGATCGCCCGGCTGCGTCCGGCCATCTCCTCCGAGGAGGGCAAGGACCTGGTGCTGATGTGCTACATGAGCCAGGATTTCCGCGAGGGCATGGACGCCTTCCTCAACAAGCGCCCGCCCGTCTGGAAGGGCGAGTAACAACAGGCGCCCTGCTGGCCGGGCAGGGCTGAAATCCGCACCCGGCCTCTTCTCTTTTTCCGGTGCGGTGGCATGACAGGGGCGGCAGCCGGGCAGGCCATCGGGCCAGGCCGGGCTGCCTCCCCGCGCGTGAAAGGCCAATCCCCGATGATCCCCCGCCTCGCCGAACTGCCCGCCCCGGTCGCGCCCGCCCTGGCCTTCCTGGATGAATTGCGGCTGCGCGGCTTCTCGGGCGATCTCTCCTCCGGCGCGGCGGACCGGGTGGTGATGGCCACCGACAACTCCATCTACCAGCGCCAGCCGCAGGCGGTGGTCTTCCCCCGCGGCGCCGAGGATCTGCAGCGCATCGCGAAGGTGGCGGCGGACCCTCGCTTCCAGGGCCTCGCCATCGGGCCGCGCGGCGGCGGCACCGGCACCAACGGCCAGTCGCTGACCGATGGCATCGTGGTCGATGTCTCGCGCCACATGACCCGCATCCTGGAGATCAACGCGGCGGAGGGCTGGGTGCGCGTCGAGCCCGGCGTGGTGAAGGACGCGCTGAACGCGGCGCTGAAGCCGCTTGGCCTGTTCTTCGCGCCCGAATGCTCCACCAGCAACCGCGCGACGCTCGGCGGCATGATCTCCACCGATGCCTGCGGCCAGGGTTCCTGCCTCTACGGCAAGACGCGGGACCATGTGCTGGGGCTCACGGTGGTGCTCATGGACGGCACCCTCTGGGAGAGCCGGCCGATGGACGACGCGGCGCTGGCGGCGGTGGCGCGGCGGCAGGACATGGTGGGCGCCATCCACCGCGTGGCGGACGGCATCGCGCGCGAGCAGGCGCAGCTCATCGCCGAGCGCTTCCCGCCGCTGAACCGCTGCCTCACCGGCTACGATCTCGCCCACATCCGCGACGGGGAAGGGCGGTTCGACCTCAATTCGCTGCTCTGCGGCTCCGAGGGCACGTTGGCGATGATCGCGGAAGCCCGCATCCGCGTGCTGCCCATCCCGAAGCGCAGCGCGCTGATCAACCTGCGCTACGACAGCTTCGACGCCGCGCTGCGCGACGCGCGCGTGCTGATGGCGCTCGGCGCCGCCTCGGTGGAGACGGTCGATTCCAAGGTGCTCGGCCTGGCGCGCGGCGACATCGTCTGGACCAGCATCGCCGAATACCTGCCGGACGATCCGGAAGGCGCCGCCGCCGGCATCAACCTCATCGAGTTCGTGGGCGACAGCGAGGCGGAGGTGCAGGCCAAGCTCGGCGTGGTGGAGGCGCGCCTCGCCGCCGAGGGGCGCAGCCTCGGGCGGCGCGGGCACACCGTGGCGTGGGATGCGGCGGGCGAGCGCATCCAGGCCATGCGCAAGCGCGGCGTCGGCCTGCTCGGCAACATGCAGGGCGAGCGCCGGCCGATCGCCTTTGTCGAGGACACCGCCGTGCCGCCGGAGAACCTCGCCGACTTCATCGGCGAGTTCCGCGCCGCGCTGGACCGGCGCGGGCTGGAATACGGCATGTTCGGCCATGTCGATGCCGGGGTGCTGCATGTCCGCCCGGCGCTCGACATGAAGGCCGAGGGCGCCGAGCGGATGATCCGCGAGATCACCGACGAGGTCTTCGCCCTCACCCGGAAGTATGGCGGGCTGCTCTGGGGCGAGCACGGCAAGGGCGTGCGCTCCGAATACGTGCCGGAGGTGTTCGGGCCGCTCTACCCGAGCCTGCAGGCCATCAAGGCCGCCTTCGACCCGCGCAACCAGCTCAACCCCGGCAAGATCGCGGCACCCGATGGCGAGGCGCTGCTGGCGATCGACCGCGTGCCGATGCGCGGGCAACTCGACCGCACCATCCCCGCCCCCGTGCGCGCCGCCCATGACGATGCGCTGCACTGCAACGGCAACGGCGCCTGCTTCAACTACGACACGCAGGACGCCATGTGCCCCTCCTACAAGGCGACGGGCGACCGCCGCCATTCGCCGAAGGGGCGCGCCAGCCTGTTCCGCGAATGGCTGCGCCAGCTCTCCGCCGCGGGGGTGGACCCGATGGCGGAGGCGGAGCGCATCCGCGGCACCTCCTTCCTCTCCGGCCTGCCTGCCCGCATCCGCAACGAGCGGGCGCGCCGCCGCGGCGAGGACGATTTCTCCCACGCGGTGAAGGAGGCGATGGATGGCTGCCTCGCCTGCAAGTCCTGCACCGGGCAATGCCCGATCAAGGTGGATGTGCCGAGCTTCCGCGCGAAGTTCCTGGAGATCTACCACGGCCGCTACCAGCGCCCGCTGAAGGACTACCTGGTGGGCATGATCGAGCAGGTGCTGCCGCTCGGCGCCCGGGTGCCGGGGCTGGCCAACGCGGTGCTGGGCAGCGGGATCGGCCGCGCGCTGGCCGCGAAGGGCGGGCTGGTGGACGCGCCGCTGTTCAGCGGGCGCAACCTGGTGCGGGAGGCCGCCGCCCAGGGCGTGCGCCTCGCCACGCCGGAGGCGCTGCGCGGCCTGGGCGAGGCGGAGCGCCGGCGTCATGTGGTGCTGGTGCAGGACGCCTTCACCACGCATTTCGAGACGGGGCTGGTGCTGGACCTGCTGGCGGCGCTGCGGGCCATGGGCTTCACCCCCTGGCTGGCGTCCTTCCGCCCGAACGGCAAGCCGCTGCATGTGCATGGCTTCCTCGGCGCCTTCCGCCGCCAGGCCGAGGCCAATGCCGCCATGCTGCGCGCCCTGGCCGAGAGCGGGGTGGAACTGGTGGGCCTCGACCCGTCGATGACGCTGACCTACCGCTCCGAGTACAAGGGCATTCCCGTGCCGCCGGTGCTGCTGCCGCAGGAATGGCTGGCCAGGCGCCTGGAGCTGCTGCCCGAGTTGCCCCAGGGCGAGGGCTTCTCCCTGCTGCCGCATTGCACGGAGCGGACCAATGCCACCGCCTCGCTCAAGGAATGGCAGGCGGTGTTCGCGCGGCTCGGCGCGCCGCTCGCCGTGCTGGCCTCGGGCTGCTGCGGCATGGCCGGCACCTATGGGCACGAGGCGGAGCACCGTGACACCTCGGAGCGCATCTACGATCTCTCCTGGCGCGGTCATGTGGCGAAGCGGGGCGAGGCGCTGCTGGCCAGCGGCTATTCCTGCCGCAGCCAGGTGAAGCGGTTCGATGGGGTGCAGTTGCGCCATCCCATCCAGGCGCTGCTGGCGCGGCTGAAGGAAGCGTAAGGAAAGAATCTTCTTTTTCTGAAGAAAAAGAAGCAAAAAGACTTTGTCAGTTTGGCGCTGCGCTCTCCGCCAGCGTGCCGCCAACTGGCAAAAGTTTTTTGGTTCTTTTTTCCAAAAAAGAACGTCTTTCTTTTAACTCTCCAGAAACGCCCGCACCAGCCGCGCCCGCGTGCTCCCCCGCATCCAGAGCAGCCCGATGCGCCGGGGCGGAAAGGGCCGGGGCAGGGGCAGGCGCGCGATCTCCAGCCCCACCGGCCAGGGCGGCGCCCAATCCGGCACCAGAGAGACGCCGAGGCCGCGCCCCACCATCACCGCGATGGCGTCCAGCGCATCCAGCTCGAAGCGCTCGCGGGGCGCGATGCGGGCGGCGCGCAGGTAGCGGTCGGCCAGCCGCCCGCCCCACTGGTTGCGGTCGTAGCGGATGAAGGGCTCGGCGGCGAGCAGGGCGTGCGGTTCGGCCTGGGCCTGGGCGGCGGGGGCCAGCACCACCAGCGGCTCCTCCCGCAGCAGGCGCCATTCGCAGCTTTTCGGCAGGGCGAATTCCGGCTGCACGATCAAGGCCGCATCCAGCTCGCCCACCAGCACGCGGCGGTAGAGATCGGCCGAGATGCCGGGGGAGATGTGCGTCTCCATCTGCGGGTAGCGCGTGGCCAGCCGCGCCAGCATGGCCGGCACCAGGCCGGTGAGCGCCGTGGCGATGGCACCCAGCCGCAGCTCCCCCGCCAGCGCCCCGGCGGTGGCGAGCGCCCGCAGGTCGCGCGCCTCCCGCAGCAGGGCGCGGGCGCGGTCGAGGATGGCGAGCCCGGCCTCGGAAGGCGCCACGGTGCGGCCGGCGCGCAGCAGCAGCGTGGCGCCCATCTCCGCCTCCAGTGCCTGGATGCGCTGGGAGAGGGCGGCCGGCGTCAGGTGCAGGCGGCGCGCGGCGGCGGCGATCGAGCCTTCCTCCACCACGGCCACGAAGCTGTCGAGGAAGCGCGTGTCCATCGTGAAGGAAATCTATCGTCCGAAAGCAGGAAAGGAAGGGTTTTCTGTTCTTCTCCCGCTTGCCAGACTGCACCCCGACAGACTGCAAGAGGACAAGGCCGATGGATCTGGGCCTGAAGGACAAGGTGGCGCTGGTGCTGGGCGCCGGTGGCGGCCTCGGTGGCGCCATTGCCCGCTCGCTGGCGGCCGAGGGCGCGAAGCTGGCGCTGGCCGATGTCAGCGCCGAGGGGCTGGCGCGCATCGCCGCTGAGGTGAAGGGGCTGGGGGCGGAAGCCATCACCCTGGAATGGGATTTGGCCGACCTCGCCGCCATCGAGACCAACGTGGCGCGCATCGAGGCGGAGCTTGGCCCGGTGCAGGTGCTGGTGAACAACACCGGCGGCCCGCCGCCCACCCCCGCCGCGGGCCAGGACCCGGCGCTGTGGGCCAAGCACTTCAACGCCATGGTGCTCAGCGTCATCGCGCTGACGGACCGCGTGCTGCCGGGAATGAAGGCCGCCGGCTGGGGCCGCGTCGTCACCAGCACCTCCTCGGGCGTGGTGGCGCCGATCCCCAATCTCGGCATCTCCAACGCGCTGCGCTCGACGCTGCTGGGCTGGTCCAAGACCCTGGCGCGCGAGGTGGGGCGGGACGGCATCACCGCCAACATCATCCTGCCGGGCCGCATCGCCACCAGCCGCATCCGCTTCCTCGACGAGCAGAAGGCGAAGCGCGAGGGGCGCGACGTGGCGCAGGTCGAGGCCGAGAGCACCGGCTCCATCCCCGCCGGCCGCTATGGCGAGCCGCAGGAATATGGCGACGCGGTGGCCTTCCTCGCCTCCACCCGCGCCTCCTACATCAACGGTTCCGTCATCCGCGTGGATGGCGGGCTGATCGCCAGCATCTGAGGTCCATGCCCATGTCCGTCGAAGTCGCAGCCCTCGATCCCAAGATCATCGAGACCCTCTCCGGCATCTCCACCGCCACGCTGACCACGGTGCTGCTGAAGAAGGGCCTGCGCAACGTGTGGATGCGCGGCACCCGCCCGCTGAAGCCGGGCCAGCCGCGCCTTGTCGGCCGCGCCTTCACGCTCCGCTTCGTCCCCGCCCGCGAGGACCTGGCGACGCCGGCCTCCTGGTCCAACCCGATCTCCACCCGCAGCGCCATCGAGGCGATGCCGGAGGGCGTCATCGTGGTGGCGGACGCCATGGGCTGCACCGATGCCGGCATCTTCGGCGACATCCTCTGCGCCCGCATGGCGAAGCGGAAGGTGGCGGCGCTGATCACCGACGGCGTGGTGCGCGATGGCGCCGGCGTCATCGGCACCGGGCTGCCGGTGTGGTGCCAGGGCAACGCGGCGCCGCCCTCGGTCGCCGGCCTCACCTTCATCAACTGGCAGGAGCCGGTGGGCTGCGGCGGCGTCGCCGTGTTCCCGAACGATGTGGTGGTCGTCGACGATGACGGCGCCGTGCTGATCCCGGCCGCGCTGGTCGAGGAGATCGCGGACCTCGCCGCCGAGCAGGAGGCGCAGGAGAGCTGGATCATGGGCGAGGTGGAGCAGGGCGCCTCGCTGCCCGGCCTGTATCCGCCGAACGCCGAGAACAAGGCCCGCTACGAGGCGAGCCGCAAGAAGAGCTGAACCCGGCCCGGCGCCACGCCCTCCACCAAGAGGGGGCGGGCGCCACCAGGGACGGGAGGAAGGAGAGACAAGATATCATGACCATCACCCGCCGCAGCCTCGCGGCCCTGGGTGTGGCGGCGCTGGCCGTCCGCCCGGCCAGCGCCGCCGCCTGGCCCACCGAGCGCCCGATCGTGGTCTATGTGCCGTTCCCCCCCGGTGGCGGGGTGGACCAGATGGCGCGCGTGATCCTGCCGCATGTGCAGCGCCACCTGCCGGGCTCGACCTTCGTCGTCGAGAACCGCCCCGGCGCGGGCAGCCAGATCGGCATGGAGGCCACCTTCAACGCCAAGCCGGATGGCTATGTGCTGGGTGCCGTCACCTCGCCGGCGATGATGACCATCCCCTTCGAGCGGCCCGTCCGCTACAAGGTGGATGAGTTCACCTACATCGCCAACGTGGTGGACGATCCGGGCGGGCTTTGGGTGAAGACGGATTCGCCCATCAAGTCGCTGGCCGACCTGCTGGAGCGGGCGAAGAAGGACCCGGGCGGCCTCAGCTTCGGCACCACCGGCATCGGCTCCGACGACCATCTGGTGATGCTGGAGGTGGAGCAGGCGGTGCCGGGCGTCAGCTTCAGCCATGTCCCCTTCAACGGCGCCGCGCCGCTGCAGACCGCGGTGCTCGGCGGGCATCTCGATCTCGGCTGCTTCAATGTCAGCGAGGGCGGGCCGGGCTACCGCGACGGCCGCTTCCGCTGCCTGGCCCAGGCCGGCGCGCAGCGCGACCCCTCCATGCCCGACGTGCCGACGCTGACGGAGCAGGGGGTGAAGGTGGTGGCCGGCGCGCAGCGCGGCGTCGTCGCTCCGCCCGGCCTGCCGCCGGAGATCCGGGACAAGCTCGTCACCGCCTTCCGCGCCGCGCTGTCCGACCCGCAGTTCCTGGCCGATGCCGAGCGCGTGGTGCTGCCGGTGAAGGGCATGGTGGGCGACGAGTACCGCAAGACGGTGCTGGGCCTCGATGCGCGGCTGAAGGAGATGTGGGCCCGCAAGCCCTGGCGCGACCAGTAGGCCGCGCCGGCCAGGGCCGCGCCCTTCAGGAGGGGCGCGGCCTTTTCTATGCTACCAACTGTTGACAGTTTAATGTTGGGGGCCACAGGCTGCGCCCCATCGGGACAGTAAGGGGCCACAGCCGCGCGGCCGACGCGGCAGGGCCGAGGAGGAAAAATGGACAAGATCGAGGCCCTGGCGCGCGGTGACGCCCTCCCTGGCGCGAATGCCGGCTGGCGCCGCCGTGCGATGCTCTCCGGGCTCGGGGGGGCGCTGCTCGCCGCCCCCTTCATCCGCCCTGCGCGCGCGGCGGGCTTCCCGCAGCGCCCGATCGAGGTGGTGACGCATGCCGGCGTCGGCGGCGGCACCGACATCACCGCCCGGATGATGATGATGCAGGCGCCGGCCGAGCTGGGCGGCGAGATGACGGTGGTGAACAAGACCGGCGGCAGCGGCGCCGCCGCCATCGCCTACGCCGCCAGCCGCCCCAAGGACGGCCACACCCTGCTGCTGGTGACGCAGAGCCATATCCTGACCATGCTGCGCATGCGCCTGCCGGTGCAGTTCGACGACCTCGTGCCTCTGGCGCGCGGCACGGCGGACGCGCAGGTGCTGATGGTGCGGGCCGGCGGCCCGCTGCGCTCGGCCGACGCGCTGCGCGAGCAGGGGCGGAGCCGCTCGCTGAAGATCGGCGTCACGGCGGTGGGCAGCCTGGACCATGTGGCGAGCTTCGGCTTCGCCCGCGCGGCGGCGTTGCAGCCGCTCTCGGCCGTGCCGTTCCGCGGCGGCGGCGACATCGTGGTGAACCTGGTCGGCGGCAACATCGACATCGGCCTGCTGAACTATGCCGAGGCGGAATCGCAGATCACCGCCGGCGAGGTGCGCCCGCTGCTGGTGCTCTCCGACGCGCGCATCGCCGCCCTGCCGGACACGCCCACGGCGAAGGAGGCCGGCATCGACTTCTCGGCCACGGTGGCGCGCGGCTACTGCGTGCTGAAGGGCACGCCGGAGGACCGCGTGGCGAAGCTGCGCGAGGGGCTGGTGCGCGCCATGCGGACGCCGGCCTATGGCGACTATCTCGCCAGCTCCGGCCAGTCGGCCGACAGCGTCGCGGGTGCCGAGGGCTGGGCGCGGCAGCTCGCCGAGTACCAGGCGCTCAGCCGCGAGGCGCTGGCCGAGCTGGGGCTGGCGCGGTGAGCCGCCCCACCCCCTTCCTGTGGCGGGACCGGCGCGTGGCGCTGGCGGTGGCCGCCGTCGCCCTGGCCTTCCTCGCCGGCACCTTCAGCTTCGACGCGGTGCCGGCGGCGCTGATGGAAGGCATGGGCGCCAGCGAGTTCCCGCGCCTGGTGGGCTTCGTCATCCTGCTGCTGGCGCTGGTGCTGGCGCTGCAGCCCGCCCCGGCGGAGGAGGAGGCGCTGCCCGCCATCAACCGCTGCGGCTGGGCCACCTTCGCCGCCTGCCTGGCCTTCCTGGCGGTGATGGCGCTGGCCGGCATGCTGGTGGCCATGTTCGCCTTCATGGTCGGCGTGGGCTGGCTGTGGGGGGAGCGGCGCCCCGGCGTGCTGCTGGCCAGCGCCGGCGGCATGGTGCTCTGCCTCTGGCTGCTCTTCGTGCGCGTGTTCGGCCTCACCCTGCCGGGCGGCCTGCTCGGCGACATGCTGTTCAACTGAGCGGGGCGCACGGACATGGAAGCCTTCCTGAGCGGCATGGCGGTCCTGGCGGACCCCTTCATCCTCGGCATGACGGTGGCGGGCACGCTGCTCGGCGTGTTCGTCGGCGCGCTGCCCGGCATCGGCGGCAGCACCACGCTGGCGCTGCTGCTGCCGCTGACCATCGGCATCAACCCCATCGCCTCGCTCGCCTTCATGGGCGCGGTGTATTGCGGCGCCAATTTCGGCGGCTCGATCACCGCCATCCTGGTGAACAGCCCCGGTGACCCCTCGGCCTCGGCCACGGCGCTCGAGGGCTACAAGATGGCGGAGAAGGGCGAGGCGGGGCTGGCGCTCGGCATGTCCGCCGTCGCCAGCGCCATCGGCGGCATCTTCAGCGTCATCGTCATGATCGTGGCGGCGCCGCTGCTGGCGCGGGCGGCCTACAGCTTCGGCCCGCCGGAATACTTCGCGCTGGCGCTGTTCGGCCTTTCGATGTGCGCGGCGGTGGGCGGCGATTCCCCGGTGAAGAACCTCATCGCCGCGGCGTTCGGCGTGGCGCTCGCCACGGTCGGCATCGACCTGACCACCGGGGTGGAGCGCTTCACCTTCGGCCTCTACGACCTGACGGACGGGATCGGCTTCGTGCCCGTGCTGATCGGCCTGTTCGCGCTGGCGGAGATGTTCGACCAGGCCAGCCGCCAGCATTCCCTGGGCAAGCTGCTGAAGCTGGATTCCGTGCGTATCCCCGGCATGGCGGAGTTCCGCAAATGCGCCAGGAGCATCGTGCTGGGCAGCGGCCTCGGCACCTTCATCGGCGCGCTGCCGGCGCTCGGCGCCACCACCGCCGCGCTGGTCTCCTACAACGAGACGCGGCGCTGGTCGAAGCACAAGCATGAATTCGGCCATGGCGCGATCGAGGGCGTGGCGGGGCCGGAGGCGGCCAACAACTCGGCCGTCGGCGGCGCCATGGTGCCCACCCTGGCGCTCGGCATCCCCGGCAGCTCCACCACCGCCATCATGCTGGCGGCGCTGGTGGTGCAGGGCGTGCGCCCGGGGCCGCATCTGTTCAACGAGCAGCCGACGCTGCTCTACGCCGTCTTCGCCTCCATGCTGGCGGCCAACCTCATCTACCTCGTGCTGGGGCTGTATTCGGCGAAGCTCTTCGCGCGCATCAGCATGGTGCCGCCGGCGCTGCTGTGGCCGGCCGTCTTCGTCCTGTCGGTCATCGGCGCCTACGGGCCGAACCAGTCGATGGGCGAGGTCTACCTGATGCTGTTCTTCGGCGTGGTGGGGCTGCTGTTCCGCCGCCACGGCTTCTCGCCGGCGCCGCTGGTGATGGGTCTGGTGCTGGGCTCGCTGCTCGAGGAATCGCTGAAGCAGTCGCTGCTGATCTTCCAGGATGGCTGGGTGCTGGGCTTCCTGGGCCGGCCGATCGCGCTGCTGCTGATCGGCGTCACGCTGCTCGGGCTGGGCGCGCCCTGGGTGCTGCGGCTGGTGGCGCGGCTGCGCGGCCCTGCCGGCCGGCGGGTGGCCTGAGGCTGGCGGGCGGGGGGAGGAGAACCCCCGCCCGGCCGCCTGTCAGACCGCCTTCTTCAGGTTGGGCGAGGCCTTGAAGCGGACGGTCTTGCCCGCCTTGATCTTCACCGGCTCGCCGGTGCGGGGGTTCATGCCCTTGCGCGCCTTGGTCTTGCGCACGGCGAAGGTGCCGAAGCTGGGCAGGGTGAAGCCGCCATTCTTCTTCATTTCCTTGACGATGGCCGCAATCAGGTCACCGGCGGCACGATTGGCGGCGACGCCGGTGCAGCCCGTGGAATCCTGGATGACCTGGGAAATGAAGGCCTTCGACATATCTGACTTTGCTTTCTTTATCGGTAAGGTCGGTGCGTGGCGCCGGGTCTGGCGCGGCGCTGCTTAGCAATCCCGGCGGGGCTCCGCCAGCGGCCGCCCCTGTGGCCGGCACGCCACGCCGCAGGGCAGACATGTGACCCGGAAGGTCCATGCGATGCTGCAACAGGAAGCCGCGGCAGCGGGCCCTGACGAAGCCATGCTACAAGCTGCCAAAACCGCTTCAGACCTTCGGCCCGGACAATGTTTCCCCTGCCTGACGTCAGCACGGTCCGCCTATGCAGCCTGCTTCTGAGCATAGCCTTCACGGCGGTCTTCCTGGTCCTCTGGCGTGGCCGCGGGGAAGACGATCATCTGCTGCACTGGGCCCTCAGCTCGGCGCTCTACACGGCGGTGCTGCTGGGCTTCCAGCTCTTCACCGACACGCTGCCGCCATGGCCGGGAAGCCTGCTCTTCGCCTCGCTGGTGGGCAGCAACCTGCTGCTGATCAGCGGCGCTCGGGTGTTCGAGGGACCGCGGCCCTTCGCCGCCTGGATGCTGCTGCCGCTGCTGGGCTGCGCCCTGGCCTATTCCGCGCCGTTCTGGCTGGCGGCGTGGGGGCTTCCGCTGCCGATGCCTCAGGCCGGCCGGATCTGCGGCACGCTGGGATTGCTGGCTGGCGTCTGCCTGGTGGGCTGGGTGCTGCTGCGCGGGGGCGGCGCCGGATGGCGCGGCCGGCGCATCGCCGGGCTGGCGATGCTCGGCTATGTGCCGGGCTATGTCGTCGCCATCCTGCTGGAGTTCGATGGCGCGGCGAGGCTCAATGCCGCGGCCCTGCTGCCGATGCTGTCCGACCAGCTCCTGCTGGCGGTGCTGTATCTTGGCCTGCTGTCCATGCCGGGCGAGCGCGCCCAGCAGACCCTGCGCGAGGCCGCGCTGCGGGACCCGCTGACCGGTGCCTGGAACCGCGCCGGGCTGGAGGCGCAGCGGCCTGGGCTGGTCATGGCCGGCGCCGCGCTGATCCTGATCGACATCGACCATTTCAAGTCGATCAACGACCGGCACGGACACGCGGCGGGAGATGCGGTGCTGGCCTCTCTGGCCGCGCGGGCGGCGGCGCTGGCGGCGGAGCAAGGAGGGTGGCTGGCCCGGCTGGGCGGCGACGAGTTCGTCGCCGTGCTGCCGCATGCCTCGGCCGAGGAAGGGCAGCTCCTGGCCCGGCGGATGCGCGGCGCGGTGGCGGCCGGCGGGCCGGGGCTGCCGCCCTACACGGTCAGCCTGGGGCTGACCATGGTGGCCCCCGGCGAGGCCGGGCTGGAGCACGCCATGGCCCGTGCCGACGACCGGCTCTACCAGGCCAAGGCGCTGGGGCGAGACCAGCTCGCCCTCTGACGCGGGCCTTCAGCCAGCGGCGGCGAGGCTGGCCGGGCCGTGCGCCGCCTTCCAGGCCGCGAGGCGGGAGAGCGCCTCCTCCAGCACCTCCATCCGCTTGCAGAAGGCGAAGCGGACGAAGTGCTTCGGCGCGTCCGGCCCCGGATAGAAGGCGGAGACCGGGATCGCCGTCACCTTCGCCACCTCGGTCAGGTGACGGCAGAAGGCGATGTCGTCGCCGGCGAAGCCGAGTGGCGTGAAGTCGGCCGTGACGAAGTAGCTGCCGCGCGCCGGCAGCACGCCGAATCCGAGCGCCGCCAGCCCCTCGGCCAGCCGGTCCCGCTTGGCCTGCAGGTCGGTGGAGAGGCTCTCGAAATAGGCGTCGTCCTTCGCCAGCCCCACCGCCACGGCGCGCTGCAGGTTGGGCGCGGTGGTGAAGGTGAGGTTCTGGTGTGCCTTGGCCACGTTGGGCGCCAGCCCGCGGTCGGTGGTGATGTAGCCCACCTTCCAGCCGGTGAGGCTGAAGGTCTTGCCGGCCGAGCCGATTCGCATGCAGCGCTCGCGCATGCCGGGGAGCGTCATCAGCGGGATGTGGCGCCAGCCATCGAAGGTGAGGTGCTCATACACCTCGTCGCACACCGCGTAGGTGTCGTGGCGCTGGCACAGATCGGCGATGAAGGTCAGCTCGGCGGCGGTGAACACCTTGCTCGCCGGGTTCATCGGCGAGTTGAGCAGGATCGCCTTGGTCTTCGGGCCGAAGGCGGCGGCCAGCTCGGCACGCGGCAGCTCCCACTTGGGCGGGCTGAGGCGCACCAGCTTCGGCACCGCGCCCAGCAGCTTCACCACCGGCAGGTAGGTGTCGTAGAGCGGCTCCAGCAGCACCACCTCGTCGCCCGGGTTCAGCACGGCCATCAGGCAGGCGGTCAGCGCCTCGGTGGCGCCGGAGGTGACGATCACCTCCGAATCGGGGTCGATCTCCAGCCCGTAGAAGCGGCGGTTCGCCGCCGCCACGGCACGGCGCAGCTCCGGCAGGCCGGTCAGCGGCGGGTACTGGTTGCGGTTGTCGAGCAGCGCATCGGCGGCGGCGCGCACCACATCCTCCGGACCCTCGTAGTCCGGGAAGCCCTGGCCGAGATTGATGGCGCCATGCTGCATGGCGAGCGCCGACATGACGGTGAAGACGGTGGTGCCGGTCGCGGAGAGCAGGTCGTTCTGCGGCTTCATGGGCGGAATGCACTGTCCAACAGGGGTCCCGCGCGCGGGGCGGGGACGACGCGGCCCGCTGCTCCAGGGGAAGCCTCCCCCGCGCCCCGGCCCCGGGCGGAGGCGGATAATGGTGGGGCGCGCCGATGGGTGCAACCATGATGCTGTGCATGGCTGCCACTTCCGCGGGCAGGGTGCCTGCGATGCAGGCGAAGCGTGGCCTGGACCCCGCCAAAAACCCTTCGCACGCCATTGCCGGGCTGGCCTGGGGCGTGCGACACAGCAGGCGAGCCGCCCGCCGCCCAGGTCGGATGATCCGGAGACGGATCAGCCAGCAGCAGGGCGGAAACCCGGGAGGAAGGAAGGACGGACCGCGCACCCCAGCGGGGCGGTCCGTGAACGGAGCCGATGAAGAAGATCGAGGCGATCATCAAGCCCTTCAAGCTCGACGAGGTGAAGGACGCGCTGCACGAGATCGGGCTGCAGGGCCTGACCGTGGTCGAGGCCAAGGGCTTCGGGCGCCAGAAGGGCCACACCGAGCTGTATCGCGGCGCCGAATATGTCGTCGACTTCCTGCCGAAGGTGAAGATCGAGGTGGTCTGCGCCGACGATCTCGCCGAGCGCGCGATCGAGGCCATCCAGGCCGCCGCCCGCACGGGCCGCATCGGCGACGGCAAGATCTTCGTCTCGGATGTCTATGAGGTCATCCGCATCCGCACCGGTGAACGGGGCGAGGACGCGGTCTGACCATGGGGATTCCGCCCTCCGCCGCAGCCTGACCGGCGCGCGGCGGCGGGCGGCGCAGCACTGGCGGGCGCGCGCATGGCGCGCGCGCCGCCGAACGGGACGGGGGAAGGGCCCCGGCCCGTCTAATACCGACGATGAGTGTCGTTAGGGGAACAGGACCGCACACGATGGCGAAGAAGACCGCAGCGCCCAGCGCCGTCTCCAAGGTCATGGAGATGATCAAGGAGAACAGCGTCGAGTACGTGGATTTCCGGTTCACGGACCCGCGCGGCAAGTGGCAGCACACCGCGCAGCACGTCTCCACCATCGAGGAGGAGATGTTCACCGACGGCATCATGTTCGATGGCTCCTCCATCGCCGGCTGGAAGGCGATCAACGAGTCCGACATGATCCTGATGCCGGACGCCGAGTCCGCCTGCATGGACCCGTTCGCCGCGAAGCCGCAGCTGATCCTGTTCTGCGACATCATCGAGCCCTCGACCGGCCAGGCCTACAGCCGCGACCCGCGCTCGACTGCCAAGAAGGCCGAGGCCTACCTGGCCTCCACCGGCATCGGTGACACCGCCTTCTTCGGCCCCGAGGCCGAGTTCTTCATCTTCGACAACGTGAAGTTCGGCACGGGCGGCAATTACGGCATCTACCAGCTCGAGAGCATCGAGGGCCCCGGCGCCAGCCTGAAGGACTATCCGGAAGGCAACATGGGCCACCGCCCGGGCGTGAAGGGCGGCTACTTCCCGGTGAATCCGGTCGACAGCGAGGTCGACCTGCGCGCCGAGATGCTGTCCACCATGATCGAGATGGGCGTCGCCGGCGAGAAGCACCACCATGAGGTGGCGCAGTCGCAGCACGAGCTGGGCACCAAGTTCGGTCCGCTGGTGATGCAGGCCGATCACATGCAGATCTACAAGTATGTGATCCACAACGTCGCCCACAGCTACGGCAAGTCCGCGACGTTCATGCCGAAGCCGATCTACGGCGACAACGGCTCGGGCATGCACGTGCACCAGTCCATCTGGAAGGCCGGCAAGCCGCTCTTCGCGGGCAACGGCTATGCCGACCTGTCCGACTACGCGCTGTGGTACATCGGCGGCATCATCAAGCATGCCAAGTCGCTGAACGCCTTCACCAACCCCAGCACGAACTCGTACAAGCGCCTGATCCCGGGCTTCGAGGCCCCCGTGCTGCTGGCCTACTCGGCCCGCAACCGCTCGGCCTCCTGCCGCATCCCGTATGCGACGAACCCGAAGGCCAAGCGCGTCGAGGTCCGCTTCCCCGACCCGACGGCGAACCCCTACCTGGCCTTCGCCGCCATGCTGATGGCCGGCCTCGACGGCATCAAGAACAAGATCCACCCGGGCGAAGCCATGGACAAGGATCTGTACGACCTGCCGCCCGAGGAGCTGAAGGGCATCCCGACGGTGTGCGGCTCGCTGCGCGAGGCGCTGGAGTCCCTCGCCGCCGACCACGAGTACCTGCTCGCCGGCGACGTGTTCTCCAAGGACCAGATCGAGAGCTACATCGAGCTGAAGTGGCAGGATGTGTATCGCTTCGAGCACACCCCGCACCCGGTCGAGTTCGAGATGTACTACTCCGTCTGATTTTTCCGTCGGCTGCCGGCCAGGGTGGGGAGGGGAGAGATCCCGCTCCGCCCTGGTGCGGGTGGCGATGGGGTCAGCCGAAGGGCCGGCGGGGCTTTGCTCCGCCGGCCCTTCGCGTATCCGGGCGGCGGCAATTGTGAAGGCCCTGTGACCACCGGTAGGATGCTGCATCACAGCATCACGCGGAGCACCCCCGCCTTGGAACGTTTCTTCGAGCTGGCCGAGCGCGGCACCACACCGCGCCGGGAGATGATGGCCGGCCTCGCCACCTTCCTCACCATGGCCTACATCGTCGTCGTCAACCCCGGCATGATGGCGGCCGCCGGCATCGACCATGGCGCCGCCTTCGTCGCCACCTGCCTCGCCGCCGCCATCGGCTCGGCGCTGATGGGGCTGCTGGCCAACTACCCCGTGGCGCTGGCGCCGGGCATGGGGCTGAACGCCTATTTCGCCTTCGCCGTGGTGGGGGGCATGGGCATCTCCTGGCAGGTGGCGCTGGGGGCGGTGTTCATCTCCGGCCTCATCTTCTTCGCCGTCTCCGTCACCGGCTTCCGCGAATGGCTGATCAACGCCATCCCGCTCTCCCTCAAGCTCGGCATCGCCGCCGGCATCGGCTTCTTCCTCGGGCTGATCGGGCTGCGCGGCATGGGGCTGGTGGTGGACAACCCGGCCACGCTGGTGGGCCTCGGCTCCTTCCGCGAGCCGGCGACGCTGCTCTCCTGCCTGGGCTTCATCCTCATCGCCGGGCTGGTGGCGCGCGGCGTCACGGGTGGCATCGTCATCGGCATCCTGGCCACGGCGCTGCTCGGCATCCCCTTCGGGCTCACCACCTTCAACGGCGTCTTCGCCATGCCGCCCTCGCTGGCGCCCACCTTCCTGCAGATGGACCTGGCCGGCGCGCTGGGCCTCGGCCTGGTCGGCATCGTCTTCACCTTCTTCCTGGTGGACCTGCTCGACAATGCCGGCACGCTGATCGCCACCACCCACCGCGCCGGGCTGATGAACAAGGACGGCTCCGTGCCGCGCCTCGGCCGCGCGCTGATGGCCGATTCCGGCGGCGCCATGATCGGCGCGGCGCTCGGCACCTCCACCACGGTGAGCTACATCGAGAGTGCCGCCGGCGTGCAGGCGGGCGGCCGCACCGGCCTCACCGCGCTCACCGTCGCCGCGCTGTTCCTGCTGACGCTGTTCCTGGCGCCGCTCGCCACCTCCATCCCGGCCTTCGCCACGGCGCCGGCGCTGGTGCTGGTGGCCTGCCTGATGGCCCAGAGCCTGCGCGACATCGCCTGGGACGACACCACGGAATACCTGCCCGCCATCGTCACGGCGCTGGCCATGCCCTTCACCTTCTCGATCGCCACCGGCATCGGCCTCGGCTTCATCGCCTATGCGCTGGTGAAGGTGGTGGCGGGGCGCGCCGGCCAGGTGGGAGGCGCGGTGTGGGTCATCGCCGCCGCCTCGGCGCTGAAGTTCTGGCTGCAGAGCTGAGGCCGCGGGGCCATCTCCCGTTGCGCGGGAGATGGCCCCGGACGGTGCCGCCCGGCGCCCGCGCGGCCGTTCAGTCGCTGGCTTCGGCCAGCTCCAGATGCGCCTGGGCGTCGCGGCGCAGGCGGGCCGCCTGGGTCTTGCCGCAGGCCGGGTTGCCCAGGATGCGGTAGCCGGGCCGCACCACCTGCAGCTTCGCCTCGACACGGCAGACCAGCTTCTCGGCGTTGGGGCCGCCGCCATTCCAGCGCCGCAGGGCATCCGCCCAGTTGCCGGAATTGTTGTAGTGCCGGCGCAGATAGCCCGCCGCCCAATCCGCCGAGCGCGCGGCATCCAGCGGCCAGTCCTGCCCGGCGCTGGCATGCACCCGGGTGTTGACCTGCAGGCAGCCCGCCATCACGGACTGGCTGGCCTTGGCGCCGGCCAGGATGGCCCGCGCCTCGGACCGGCTCTCCGGGTAATAGGCGCGGCCGCCGACGCTCAGCGCATGGGCATGCAGCCCCGATTCCGCCAGCGCGATGGCCACCAGCAGGCCTTCCGGCAGGTCGTGCTTCTTCTCCGCGGTCCGGGCGGCGGCAAGGCAGGCCGAACGGGGCCCGGACGCCATGGCCGGCGTGGACAGCAGGGCGGGAGCTCCCAGCAGGAAGGCTCCCAGGATGAGCCCCGGCCACCGTCTTGGTGGTGCTTTTCGGGGTCTTGCGTGGGCGCCCCTGGGGCGGGGCGATGAGGCGCTCCGTGCCTGCTGGCACGGGAACGCCGCGGGGCGTGGGCGGTGCGGGGGCACCACCCTGCGGGTCGCGGACGTCATGGAAACTTCGCTAGCACGGACCGGTGAACGATCCCAACAAAAAAAGCCGCCGCGATTCGCGCTAAGGCCTTGCCTCGCAAGGGTTAAATTAACTTTTGTTCCGAATCTGAAATTCAGGCGATCTCGCGCACCAGCTTGGCGCGCAGGGCCCGGGCGAAGTCCTCCCGCCCCGAGGCGGCCATCACGAAGGCCCCGGGGCCGCCGATCACGGTCCGCGCATAGGTCTCCTCGAGCCCCGGCCGGCCCTCCAGGATGGCCAGCGCGTTGATGGTGATGCCGGCCGCCACGGCCGCGTCGCGCGCCTCGGGGGCGGGGCGGTGGCCGCGCATGTCCGGCGCGTCGCCCGAGAGGTCGATCACCGCCCGCGTCGCCTCGAAGGGGCAGGCGCCGAGCAGCGCGGCCGCGTGGTCCAGCGCGTCGCCGATGGCGTTCCAGCTCTGGCGGGAGCGCGGCGCGTCGCGAAAGGCCCGGGCCAGGGCGGCGGCGCCGGCCGCGTCGGCCACGGCGTGCCAGGGCACCACCGTCTCGGCGCCGCCGGGCGCGCCCCATTCCACCATCGCCACCGCGATCCGCCCCAGCATGCCGCCGCGGATCGCCGCCAGCACGGCCGGGTGCGTCACCGCCTCGGCGCAGCCCTCGCGCTGCAGGCGGAAATCCGCCGCATCGATGCTGCCGGAGGCATCCACCGCCAGCACCAGCGCCATGTCCACAGGCGTGTCCGAGGCGGGCTGGGCGAGGGCGGGGGCGGGGCCCTGGGGCGCGGCGGCGCCAAGGGCGGCAGGCAAGGCGAGGAGATGGCGGCGTCGCATCCGGTCGCTCCCTGTGACGGACCCATTCTCGGGCCGGCCCGGCAGCCTCCGGCGCCGGGCCGGCCGCGGTCAAGGCCGGACCGCCCGGGGTGCGGGCAGCGGATGCCACCGGCTTGGGCAACCCCGCGTGATCGGCGGCCCCGGCAGCGTCATCTTCACCGTAAGCCGGCTTGCGCAGCAGGCCGGGGCCTTGCTCAATTGACGCGGGCGTTGTTCCTCGTGTGGAACCTTGCGGGGGCAGGACCCTTCACGCAGGAGCAATGCCGCGCAACCAGTGAGGACGCCGGAACCACCGTGGCCGATCGCCCTGCCTCCGCCTTCGACGAGATGCACGCCAATGGCGTCATCCGCCCCCCCTATGCCGAAATGGCCCGCTTCCTGGAAGCCACGGGACAGGACGCGCTCGACCAGAAGCGGCGTGAGGCGGAGGTTCTGTTCCGCCGCATCGGCGTCACCTTCGCCGTCTACACCGAGGGCGGCGACCCGGAGCGGCTGATCCCCTTCGACGTCATCCCCCGCATTCTCTCGCGTGAGGAGTGGGAGCGCCTCTCGAAGGGGCTGGAGCAGCGGGTACGGGCACTCAACGCCTTCCTGGCCGACGTGTACGGGCCGCAGGAGATCATCAAGGCCGGGCGCATCCCGGCCGAGCTGGTGCGGGAGAATGAGGGCTTCCTGCCGCAGATGGTGGGCTTCACCCCGCCGGGCGGGGTCTACACCGTCATCTCCGGCATCGACCTGGTGCGCACCGGGCCGGACGAGTTCTATGTGCTGGAGGACAATTGCCGCACGCCCTCCGGCGTCTCCTACATGCTGGAGAACCGGGAGGCGATGCTGCGCCTGTTCCCGGACGTGTTCACCCGCCACCGCATCGCCCCCGTCAGCCACTACCCCGAGGAGCTGCTGGAGACGCTGAAGAGCCTGGCGCCGCCGGGCTGCGATGGCGGGCCGAAGGTGGTGGTGCTGACCCCCGGCCCCTACAACAGCGCCTATTACGAGCATTCCTTCCTGGCCGACGAGATGGGCGTCGAGCTGGTGGAGGGCGCCGATCTCTTCGTGCGCGACAGGGTGGTGTACATGCGCACCACCGCCGGCCCGCAGCGCGTCGACGTCATCTACCGCCGCATCGACGACGAGTACCTCGACCCGGAGGCGTTCCGCCCCGACAGTGCGCTCGGCGTGCCCGGGCTGATGGCGGCCTACCGCGCCGGCAATGTGGCGCTGGCCAACGCGCCCGGCGCTGGCATCGCCGATGACAAGGCGGTCTACCCCTACGTGCCGGAGATGGTGCGCTTCTACCTCAACGAGGAGCCGATCCTCTCCAACGTGCCCACCTTCATGTGCGAGCGCGAATCGGACCGGGACTACGTGCTGGCCAATCTCGACAAGCTGGTGGTGAAGCTGGCGCGCGGCTCGGGCGGCTACGGCATGCTTGTCGGGCCGCACGCGACGGAGGAGCAGCGCGCCGATTTCGCGCAGCGCATCAAGGCCCGCCCCGGCGACTACATCGCCCAGCCGACCCTCGCCCTCTCCACCGTGCCGACCCTGTGCGACAGCGGCATCGCGCCGCGCCATGTCGACCTGCGGCCCTTCGTGCTGTTCGGCCGCACCATCCGCATCGTGCCGGGCGGGCTGACGCGCGTGGCGCTGCGCGAGGGCTCGCTGGTGGTCAATTCGAGCCAGGGCGGCGGCACCAAGGACACCTGGGTGCTGGACGATGCACCCCCCGCCCAAGGCCAGAGCCAGTCGGCCGCCGGCATGCGCCAGACGATGGGCGGCATGAGCCAGGGCATGGGCGGCATGACGCAGATCATGGGCGACATGAGCCAGAGCCTCGGCATGCCCGCGCCCGACCCAACCCCGGCGGCGCCCGCCAACGACACCCCCCGGGGAGACCGCTGAGCAATGCTCTCCCGCACCGCCGACAGCCTGTTCTGGCTCGGGCGCTATTCCGAGCGCGCCGGCAATGTGGCGCGCGGCCTGGCCGCGACGCTGCGCATGGCGCTGCTCGCCGACCCGCTGAGCGCCGCCGACGAGGAATGGCGCGCGCTGATGATCGCCACCGGCTGCGAGCCCGCCTTCCGCACCCGGCACGAGGTGCTGGCGCAGGAGGCCGCCATCCAGTGGCTGACGCTCGACGCGGAGAACCCAGCCGGCATCGCCGCCTGCGTGGAAGCCGCGCGGCGCAACGCCCGCACCGTGCGCACCGCGCTCACCGTCGACATGTGGGAGGCGATCAACGACACCTGGATCGAGTTCCGCCGCCTCGATTCCAGCGCCATCAAGGGCGACCGGCTGCCCGGCTTCCTCGACTGGGTGAAGTCCCGCACCCTGCTGTTCAACGGCGCCGCGGCCGACACGATGCTGCGCGACGACGCCTGGCGCTTCTGCCATCTCGGCACCGTGCTGGAGCGGGCCGACAACACGGCGCGGCTGCTCGACGTGCGCCACGCCGCCTTCGAACCCGGCGCTGCGGCGGATGCGGCGAACTACGCGCAGTGGCAGGCGGTGCTGCGCTCCGTCTCGGCGCTGCGCGCCTTCCAGCACGTCTATCATGCGCGCCTTGACCCGACCCAGGTGGCGGAGCTGCTGATCCTGCGGCCCGAGTTGCCGCGCTCGCTGCTCGCCTGCTACCGCCGCGTGGAGCAGACGCTGGACTCGATCGCGACGGCCAATGGCGGCGCGCGCGGCGAGTGCCACCGCCTGGCCGGGGCCATGCACGCCAAGCTGCGCTACGGCCGCATCGACGGGCTGCTGGCCGGCGGGCTGCACGAGTTCCTCACCGGCGTGATCGACCAGAACATCACGCTCGGCCAGGAGATCGGCCGCCTCTACCTGAACGGGCGGCAGCCGTGACCTACTGCGTCGGTCTCTGGCTGCGCGAGGGGCTGGTGATGCTGGCCGACACCCGCACCAATGCGGGCGTCGACCACATCTCGACCTTCTCCAAGATGTACACCGCCACCGCGCCGGGCGAGCGGATGCTGTGCCTGATGGCGGCCGGCAACCTGGCCATCACCCAGGCGGTGTGGAACCACCTGAGCGAGGGCGTGATGCTGGAGGAGGAGCGGCACACGCTGTTCTCCGTGCCCAGCATGTTCCGCGCGGCGCAGCTCGTCGGCGCCGCCATCCGCTCGGTCTATGAGACGGACGGCCCCATGCTGAAGGCGCAGGGGGTGGGGTTCGACGTCTCCATCATGCTGGGCGGGCAGATCGCCGGCGGGCCGGTGCGGCTGTATCTCGTCTATGCGGCCGGCAACTTCATCGAGGCGACGCCGGACACGCCCTTCCTGCAGATCGGCGAGCACAAATACGGCAAGCCGATCCTCGACCGCGCGCTGCGGCACGAGACCAGCCTGGAGGACGGCATCAAGCTCACCCTCGTCAGCATGGACAGCACGCTGCGCTCCAACCTGACGGTGGGGATGCCGCTGGACCTGCTGGTCTATGAGGCCGACACCCACGCAGTGCGCCTGCAGCGGCGCATCACCGAGGAGGAGCCGTATTTCCGCGGCCTGCGGGAGAGCTGGTCCGAGGCGCTGCGCGAGGCCTACCGGCGCATGCCGGCGCCGGACTGGGCGGCTCCCATCGGCCCGGCGGGCGGGGCAGGGGCGGGCTGAACAGGCCGACAGCGCCCAACACATCCGCGCCAGGAGGCTTTACCGGGCCTCCCGGCATACCGATCAATCCCGCCATGATGCGATGCGGAAAGAACGGAGGCACCATGCGGCAGCAGGCGAAGCGGATGCAGGCCGGAGACGGGCGCCCCGCCCTGGATGGCACGCGGTGGCAGCGCGGCCCCTGGCGGCGCTGGCTGCGGCCGGCGCTGGCCCTGCCGCTGCTGGCCGGGCTGGCCGCCACGCCCGCCTGGGCGCCCATGGCCCAGGCGGCGCCGCTCGGCGTCTATGGCGCCAACGACGCGAAGCTGGTGCGGGAATTCGAGGACTGGCTGGGCTGCAAGGTCGAGCACCTGATGATCTTCACCGGGCAGCGCACCTGGGAGGAGATCGGCAAGCCGCAATGGTTCATCCAGCAATTCGCGAGTTATGACCTGCCGGCGCTGTGGTCCGTCGCCATGATCCCGAAGAACTCCAGCCTGCGCGAGGCGGCCAGCGGCCGCTACAACCGCTACTACACCGATGCGGCGCGCGAGCTGGCGCGCACCAAGCCCTTCCCGGACGGCACCATCCGCATCCGCCTCGGCTGGGAGATGAACGGCGACTGGTTCCCCTGGGCGGCGCAGGGCAAGGAGGCGGATTTCGTCGCCACCTTCCGCCACATCGTCAATTCCTTCCGCGCCGTGTCGGACAGGTTCCGCTTCGAGTGGAACATCAACTACGGCGAGACGATGGACCCGGCGAAGGCCTATCCGGGCGATGCGTATGTCGACATCATCGGCATGGATTTCTACTGGAAGAAGCAGTACCTGCCCTCCGACCCGGTGCGCGCCTTCGAGGCGATCCGCGACAACCGCTATGGCCTCCGCTACATCGAGGACTTCGCGAAGCGCCGCGGCAAGCCCACCGCCTATTCGGAGTGGGGCGTGCAGGGCGACGATGCCGGCCCCTTCATCCAGCGCTTCCGCGAGTGGGTGAGCCAGCACAACGTGCTCTACACCAACTACTGGAACCACGACGCCGACTATGCCGGGAAGATCTCCGGCAACACCTGGCCGAGGACCGGCGCCGCCTTCCGCCAGGCCTTCTGCGCCCCCGGCGCCAGCGCCCGCACCGTGCCGTCCCGCTGACGGCGGGACCCCGCGCGCGCTCTTGTGCAGCCGGGGGGGCCGCCCAGGTGTTGCAGCAGCATGCCCCCGCCGCACCCCGACACCTGGATCCGCGTCACCCCGCAGGGCCTCTACTGCGAGCCGGGTGACTTCTTCATCGACCCGATGGCCGGCGCGCCACGCGCCATCATCAGCCACGGCCATTCCGACCACGCCCGGCCCGACCACGGCGCCGTGCTGGCCACGCCGGAGACGCTGGCCATCATGACCGCCCGCCTCGGCGAGGGGCGGGCCGGGCGCAGCCAGCAGGCCCTGGCCTATCACGCGCCCATCACGGTGGGCGGCGTGCGCGTCACGCTGGTGCCGGCCGGGCATGTGCTGGGCTCGGCGCAGGTGGTGCTGGAATGGCAGGGCAGCCGCATCGTCGTCTCGGGCGACTACAAGCGACAGCCCGACCCCACCTGCGCCCCCTTTGAGCCGGTGCCCTGCGACGTGTTCGTCACCGAGGCCACCTTCGCCCTGCCGGTGTTCCGCCACCCGCCCGCCGCGCAGGAGGTGCGCCGGCTGCTGGAGAGCGTGGCGCTGTTCCCGGAGCGGGCGCATCTCGTCGGCTGCTACGCGCTGGGCAAGTGCCAGCGGCTGATTGCGCTGCTGCGCGAGGCGGGATGGGACCGGCCGATCTACCTGCACGGCGCGCAGCAATCCATGTGCGCGCTGTATGAGCGCTTCGGCATTCCGATGGGCGAGCTGCGCCCCGTGCCGCGCCCCGAGAAGCGTGGCGCCACCGTGCTGGCCGGCGAGCTGGTGCTGGCGCCGCCCTCGGCCGAGGCCAACCCCTGGGCCCGCCGCCTGGCCGACCCGGTGACGGCGGTGGCCTCGGGCTGGATGCGGGTGCGGCAGCGCGCCAAGGCGCGCGGCGTCGAGCTGCCGCTGATCGTCAGCGACCATGTGGACTGGGACGATCTGCTGGCCAGCATCGCCGAGGTGGGCGCCCCCGAGGTCTGGGTGACGCATGGCCGGGAGGAGGCGCTGATCCACGCCCTGGCCGGGCGCGGCGTGCGCGGCCGCGCCCTGCACCTGCTGGGCCGCGAGGAGGAGGAGAGCGGCGAGGCGGCACTCGACCTGGCCAGCGCAGCCGTTGGCGCGGAGGACGCCGCATGAGCCTGCCCGCCTTCGCCGAACTGCTGGAGCGGCTGCTCTTCACCCCCGGACGCAACGCCAAGCTCGCCTTGCTGAAGCGGTGGTTCGCCACCCAGCCGGACCCGGACCGCGGCGTGGCGCTGGCCGCCATTGCCGGCGAGCTGCGCTTCTCCACCGCCAAGCCCTCCCTGGTGCGGGAGCTGGTGGCGACGCGGGTGGACCCGGTGCTGCTGGCCTGGAGCCACGACTATGTGGGTGACCTGGCCGAGACGGTGGCGCTGATCTGGCCCGAGCCGGACTCCCGCCCCAACCGCCCGCCGCCCGACCTCTCCGAAGTGGTGGAAACGCTGGAGCTGCTGCCGAAATCCGAGGTGCCGGCGCGCATGGCCGAATGGCTGGACGTGCTGGACGCCGGCGGGCGCCTCGCGCTGATCAAGCTGGTCACGGGCGGGCTGCGCGTCGGCGCCTCGGCCCGGCTGGCGCGGCAGGCGCTGGCGGACTGGTCCGGCCACCCCGTCGAGGAAGTGGAGGAGGTGTGGCACGGCGTGCCGCCGCCCTACCTGCCGTTGTTCCGCTGGCTGGAGGGGAAGGGGCCGCGCCCCGACCCGCGCGACGCGCCCGTCTTCCGCTCGCCCATGCTGGCGCAGCCGCTGGAGGCGCCGGATATCGCGGCGCTGGATCACACCGCCTTCCGCGCCGAGTGGAAATGGGACGGGGTGCGGGTGCAGGCCGCCGCCGGCCCGGGCGGGCGCCGCCTGTGGTCGCGCACCGGTGAGGACATGTCCGCCGCCTTCCCCGAGGTGGTGGAGGCGATGGACTTCCACGCCGTGGTCGATGGCGAGCTGCTGGTGATGCGCGAGGGCGGCGTGGTGGCGCCCTTCGCCGACCTGCAGCAGCGGCTGAACCGCAAGGTGGTGGGCCCGAAGCTGCTGCGCGACCACCCGACCGGGCTGCGCCTCTACGACCTGCTGTTCGAGAATGGCGAGGACCTCCGCCCGCTGCCCTACGACACGCGGCGCGAACGGCTGGAAGCCTGGTTCGCCCGCGTGAAACCCGAGCGGATGGACCTCTCGCCGCAGATCGCCTTCGCCTCGCTGGAGCAGCTCACCGGGCTGCGGGAGGGCGCCCGCGCCGCCGGCATCGAGGGGCTGATGCTCAAGCGCGGCGACGCCCCCTATGTGGCGGGCCGCCCCAAGGGGCTGTGGTGGAAGTGGAAGCGCGCGCCGCTCTCGATCGACGCGGTGCTGATGTACGCCCAGCGTGGCCATGGCAAGCGCAGCAGCACCTACAGCGACTACACCTTCGGCCTGTGGCGGCCGGACGGGCAGGGGGGCGAGGAGCTGGTGCCGGTGGGCAAGGCCTATTCCGGCTACACCGACCAGGAACTGGTCTGGCTGGACCGTTGGATTCGCAACCACACCCTCTCGCGCTTCGGCCCGGTGCGGGAGGTGGAGAAGGAGCTGGTGCTGGAGATCGTGTTCGACGCGGCGCAGCGCTCGGGGCGGCACAAATCCGGCGTGGCGCTGCGCTTCCCGCGAATCGCCCGGCTGCGCGCCGACAAGCCGGCGGCCGAGGCGGACCGGCTGGAAACCCTGATGGCGATGCTGGAGGAAGGGCGCGAATAAAGCCGCGCTCCGGCTGGAAACCGCGCTCTGACCAGGGCGTTGCGCCTGGGCAACCCGCAGCCGTGCGGGCGAGAGGAGGCCGCAATGCTGAAATGGGCGCTGATCTTCCTGGTGATCTCCATCATCGCGGGCGCGCTGGGGCTGACGGGCGTCTCGGCGGTGACGGGGCGCATCGCCAAGATCCTGTTCGCCGTGTTCCTCGCGCTGTTCGTCATCGTGCTGGTGCTGGCGTTGCTGGCGGGCGAGGCGATCTTCTGATTCACCCCGCGCGCGGCCTGTTGACGGCGGCGCCGCGCCGGATTAATTCCCCCTCCACCACGGCGCCGGATGGCGCCGCGGCGTGAGTATGGCGGCCTTAGCTCAGTTGGTAGAGCGCCACGTTGTGGTCGTGGATGTCACGGGTTCGAGTCCCGTAGGTCGCCCCACGCCTCCCTCCCCGAAGTGCCTTTTCCATCGATCCTGCGTGTGCGGTGCCACGGGCGCGCATGGCTGTGGCGCGCCTGCCGGAATGGCCGGAGGAAATGCCCTTCCCTCCGGCCTTGCCTTCTCAGGCACTCAGCCGCCGCGTCAGCAGCGTGTAGCCATCCTGCCGCTCGATCTGCGCGAGCGCGGCGGCCAGGCGCGGCAGTTCCTCCGGCGGGCAGTTGCCGGCGAGGGCGGCCGCGTCCCCCCCCAGCCGAAGCCGCCGGGCGGCGCGCAGGGCGCGTGGCTCGGCAAAGGGGTAGAGCTCGGTCCAGAGGAGCTGCATGTCCTGGCAGAAGCTGTCCACCGCCGCCTTGCCCAGCCCGGGCATCTTGCGCAGCAGGCGGCGCAGCGCGGCCACCTGGCCGCCGGCGGCCAGGCGCAAGGCATCGGGCGTGCCCTCCCAGCGTTCGGCCAGATGCGCCGCCATGGCGTGCAGGCGGCGGGACAGCGGCGCGGCATGGCCCTTGTAGCCGGCCTCGCGCAGCAGGGATTCCAGGGAGCCGGCCGGCTGCGCCCCCAGGGCGCCGGCGCTGCGCCAGCCGCGCAGGCGCAGCGCCTCCATGGCGCGCAGCGCGCTGGACGGGGCGCCGGGCGTGGTGCGCAGCATGGCGGCGCAGAGGCCCAGGAAGGCGGAACCCTCCTCTGGCATGCCCTGGGACATTTGCGGCAGGGGGCGCCCGAGATCCAGCACCAGAGGAATCACACGCTCCGGCGTACGCAACGGGGAAGCCCCCGCCTGTGTCGGCGGGGAGAGAACGGTCTGGCTCATCGAGTCATGCCCGGTTCCAGGACGGCATGGGAATGCCGGCGGTGGCGGGAAGAACAATCCCCACAATTTCGTGAGGCCGCTCTGGTGAAGGCCGCGATTTAGTCTTTCTCCCCTCTCGCGCAAGACCCCACCTACAAAATCGCCCGGATGGGGCGACGGGGTGATGAAAAGGGCACAGCATGCGGGACATGACGGTGGCGGTGGCGGGGGTGGGCGCCATCGGGCTGGAACTGGCGCGGCGCCTGGATGCGGGCGACGGGGGGCTGCGGCTGGTGGCCGTCTCGGCGCGGGACAGGGCGAAGGCTGAGGCGGCGCTGGCCGGCTTCCGCGCGCCGCCGCCGCTGCGCCCGCTGGCCGCCCTGGCGGAGGCCGACATCGTGGTGGAAGCCATGCCCGCCGCCGCGTTCGACGCGGTGGCGGAGCCGGCGGTGGCGGCAGGGCGCATCTTCGTGCCGGCCAGCGTCGGCGCGCTGCTGGCGCGTCCGGGGCTTATCCAGGCCGCGCGGGCCAGCGGCGCCCGCATCCTGGTGCCCACCGGCGCGCTGCTGGGGCTGGATGCGGTGCGCGCCGCCGCCGAGGGCCCGGTGGAGAGCGTGACGCTCGAGACGCGCAAGCCGCCCGCCGGGCTGGCCGGCGCCCCCTACCTGCGCGAGCACGGCATCCGGCTGGAGGGGCTCGAGGCCCCGACGCGCATCTTCGCCGGCAATGCGCTGGAGGCGGCGCGCGGCTTCCCCGCCAATGTGAACGTGGCCGCCGCCCTGGCGCTGGCCGGCATCGGGCCGGAGCGCACGCAGGTGGAGATCTGGGCCGACCCGACCAGCACCCGCAACACCCACACCATCCGCGTCGAGGCCGAGGCGGCACGCTTCAGCATGACGATCGAAGGCGTGCCGAGCGCGGCCAACCCGCGCACCGGGCGGCTCACGCCGCTCTCCATCCTGGCGGCGCTGCGCGGGCTGGTGGCGACGCTGAAGGTGGGAAGCTGATCAGCGGCGGCTGCGCTCCAGCAGCAGCAGAGCGCCGCCCGCCAGCAGCCCCCAGAAGGCGGCGCCGATGCCGAGCAGGGACAGGCCCGAGGCGGCGGTGACGAAGGTGAGGATGGCGGGGATGCGCTCCGCCTCCTTCGCCAGGGCGGAATGCAGCGCCCCGGCCAGGGCGCCCAGCAGCGCCAGCCCCGCCACCGCCTGGATCAGCAGCGGCGGCGAGGCGGTGATGAAGGCCACCGCGAAGCCCGCCCCCAGCCCCAGCACCACATAGGCCGCGCCGCCGGCCACGGCGGCCACCCAGCGGCGTGCCGGGTCGGGGTGCGCGTCGCGCCCGGCGCAGAGGGCGGCGGTGATGGCGGCGAGGTTGAGCGAATGCGCACCGAGGGGCGCGATCAGCGCGCTGGCGAGGCCGGTGGCGGTGAAGATCGGCCCCGGCGCCGGGCGGTAGCCATTGGCGCTCAGCACCGCCAAGCCCGGCACGTTCTGCGAGGCCATCGTCACCAGGAACAGCGGCAGCGCGATGCCGATGGCGGCGCCGGCGGTGAAGCGCGGCGCCACCCATTCCAGCCGCGGCAGGATGTCGGCCAGAGCCTCCTGCGGCAGCGGCGTGGCGAGCAGGATGACCGCCGCCGCCACCGCCACCGCGACGGGCACGGCGTAGAGCCGGGCGAAGCGCCAGGCCAGCGCCCAGGCCAGCACCACCGGCAGCGCCAGCAGCGGCATGGCGCCCACCGCCCGCACCGGCGCCAGGCAGATGTCCAGCAGCACGCCGGCCAGCATGGCGTTGGCGAGGCTGGGCGGGATGGCCGCCACGGCGCGGCCGAAGGGCTTCCACAGCCCCGCCAGCACGATCAGCAGCGCCGCCAGCAGGAAGGCGCCGACGGCGACGGGAAAGCCGCCCTCCGGCATGCCGGTGGCCACCAGCAGCGCCGCGCCGGGGGTGGACCAGGCGGTGATGATGGGCATGCGCCAGCGCCAGCTCAGCAGCGCCGCCAGCGGCCCCTGCATCACGCAGAGCGCCAGCAGGCCGGAGGCCGCCTGGGCGGGGGTGGCGCCCACCGCCGCGAAGCCCTGCAGCACCACGGCGAAGGAACTGGCGAAGCCCACCACCGCCGCCAGCACCCCCGCCACCACGGGCTGAAGAAGTCCCGCCCGGGCTGCCGCCCCCTGCCTCGTCTCGGCCATGCCCGTCGGGCCTCCCCTCGATGCCGCTGGAAAGAGGCGGGCAGGGTAGCGTAAGATTGGATCCAATCAACGGATGGATATTGGATCTTCCGCATGGCTGACCCTGCCTCGCCGCTGGACGCGCTGGCGCCGGCCCTGGAAGGGCGCTGGCGCACCGCCACCGAATTCGTCGAGGCGGTGCTGAAGGCGGCGATCCTCGATGGCAGCCTGCCCGGCGGCACCCCGCTGCGGCAGGAGGAACTGGCCGAGCGCTTCGGCGTCAGCCGCATGCCGGTGCGCGAGGCGCTGCGGCAACTGGAGGCGCAGGCGCTGGTGGACATGGTGCCGCACCGGGGCGCCGTGGTGACGGAGATCTCCGCCGCCGACGCCGCCGACACCTACGCCATCCGCCGCGCGCTGGAGCCGGCGGCGCTGCGCCTGTCCATCCCGCGCCTCACCCCGGCGCAGCTGGGCGCGGCGGAGGCGCTGATCCTGGCCATGGATTCGGAGACGGAGGCGGGGCGGATGGGGCTGCTGAACCGCCGCTTCCACATGGCGCTCTACGCCGCCGCCGGGCATCCGCGCCTGCTGGCGCTGACCGAGGCGCAACTCGCCGCCTTCGACCGCTACCTGCGCTTCCACCTCGCCGCGCATGGGCGGGAGCACCTCTCCCAGCAGGACCATCGCGCCATGCTGGCGGCCGCCCGCGCGCAGGATATTCCCGGCGCCGTGGCGGTGCTGGAGGCGCATCTGGACCGCGCGGCCGAGGCCATCGCGCGCTTCTTCGCCGCGCGCGGCGGGTGAGGGGGGCCGGCCATCATCGAAGCTTCATCGAATCGTCATCAGCGTGACGCGGCCCGTGGCTTCCTTGCCGGCCGACCGGCCCGCTCCCCTGGCGTGGCCCCATGCTCCGGGACAGACACCATGCCTGACACCCATTCGCCTGCCCATGACCGGGTGGAACTCGAGGATATCGGCAGCAACCCGCACCCCGAGGAGACGATCGGGACGCTGATCGCCCGCCGCCTGTCGCGCCGCGCGGCGTTGCGCGGGCTGCTCGGCGGCGCGGCGGCGATGAGCTTCGCCGACCAGCTGCTCGCTTCCGCCAGCCCGGCGGCGGCCCAGCCGGCGCCCGGCGCGGCGGCCGTGGCCGGTCCCTCCAGCCTCACCTTCCCGGAGATCGCGCACCAGCTGACGCCGCGCGACGCGGTGGCCGAGGGCTACGAGATCCAGACCGTGATCCGCTGGGGCGACCCGGTGCTGCCCGACGCGCCGGCCTTCGACGCGCAGCGCCAGAGCGCCGCGGCGCAGGCGGCGCAGTTCGGCTACAACAACGACTACGTCGACTTCTTCCCGCTGCCGCGCGGCAGCCGCAACGCCACGCATGGCCTGCTGGCGGTGAACCACGAATACACCGACCCGCAGCTGATGTTCCCCGGCCTGCCCGAGGAAGGCCCCGCCAAGGCCAATCCCTCCCGCGAGCAGGCGCTGACCGAGATGGCGGCGCACGGCATGTCGGTGGTGGAGATCCGGCGCGAGAACGGGCGCTGGGCGCCCGTGCAGGCGGGCCGGCTGAACCGCCGCATCACCGCCGAGACGCCGATGCGCATCAGCGGCCCCGCCGCCGGCCACCCGCGCATGCGGACCAGCGTCGACCCCAGCGGGCGGGAGGTGCTCGGCACGCTGAACAACTGCGCCGGCGGCAACACGCCCTGGGGCACGGTCATCACCTGCGAGGAGAACTTCAACCAGTATTTCGGCGGTGCCGCCGCCACCACGGGCGACCAGGCCGCCGCCTACAAGCGCTACGGCATCGTCGAGAAGGCCGGCTATGGCTGGGGCCAGCACGTGGCGCGCTTCGACCTCGCCCAGGAGCCGAACGAGCCGAACCGCTTCGGCTGGGTGGTGGAGTTCGACCCCTACGACCCGCAGAGCGTGCCGGTGAAGCGCACCGCCCTCGGCCGCTTCAAGCATGAGGGCTGCACCCACGCCATCTCCGCCGATGGCCGCGTGGTGTTCTACTCGGGCGACGACGAGCGCTTCGACTACATCTACAAGTTCGTCACCGCCCGCCCCTGGAACCCCAACGACGCGGCGGCCAACCGCGACCTGCTGGACGAGGGCACGCTCTACGTGGCGCGCCTGCACGATGACGGCCGCATGGAGTGGCTGCCGCTGGTGCACGGCCAGGGCCCGCTGACCGAGGCCAACGGCTTCGCCAGCCAGGGCGACGTGCTGATCGAGACCCGCCGCGCCGCCGACCTGCTGAAGGCGACGCCGATGGACCGCCCCGAGGATGTGCAGGCCAACCCGGTGAACGGGCGCGTCTACGCCATGCTCACCAACAACACCCGCCGCAAGCCGGAGCAGGTGGACAAGGCCAACCCGCGCCCGACCAACGCGCATGGCCATGTCATCGAGATGATCCCGCCCGGCGCCGGCACGGAGAAGGTGGACCACGCCGCGACGGAAGGCCGCTGGGAGATCTTCCTGATCGCCGGCCGCCCCGGCGTCGATGCCGGGGCGCAGTACCACCAGGGCACCAGCGCCGAGGGCTGGCTCTCCTGCCCGGACAACTGCACCTTCGACAGCAAGGGCCGCATCTGGATCTCGACCGACGGCGCCCCCGGCACCTCGAAGGTGGCGGATGGCCTCTACGCCGCCGACACCGCCGGCCCCGGCCGCGGCCTGACCCGCCTGTTCTACCAGGCGCCGACCGGCGCCGAGGTGTGCGGCCCCTGCTTCACACCGGATGACGAGACGGTGTTCCTGGCCATCCAGCACCCGGGCGACGACAAGGGCAGCCACTTCGCCGAGCCCTCCACCCGCTGGCCGGATTTCGACGCCGCGACGCCGCCGCGCCCGTCCATCATCGCCATCACCCGCAAGGGTGGCGGCGTGGTCGGCGCCTGAGGCTGGCACCTGAGCAAAAAGCGGGGCGGCGGCATGACGCCGCCCCGCTCGCGCTGCTTGATTGCGCGGCTCGCCAGGGCAATCTGAGCGGCATGACACCCGCATCCCCCCTCCGGCCCGGCCCCGCCCCCGCGCAGGACCGGCTGGCCCTGACCGGGCGCGACGCGCTGCGCCGCGCCGGCGGTTTCGCGCTGCTCGGCTGCTCGCTGTGGCTGGTGGCGGTGCTGGCCTTCTTCCGCTCGGTCATCGGGCTGTTCTCGTGAGCGGCCGTCTCCCGCCCTGGCGCGCGCGACTGGAGCGCAGCGACGGCATCGCCCATCTCGGCCAGCAGCTGCGCCGGCTGCGCGGCACGGTGCTGGTGCTGCTGGCCCTGCCGCTGGCACCCACGCTGCTGATCGCGCTGCTCTCCGGCGCGCAGCGGCCGCTGCTCGGCGTGCTGCTCGGCATGGGCCTGCTCTGGCTGGCCATCCGCCGGCTGCGGCGCGGCCGGGTGCGGCAGGCCTCGGCGCTGGCGGGCGTCGCCACCGGGCTGGTGGCCGGCCTCGCCGGCGCGGTGCCGCCGCTCGGCGCGGTGGTGTTCGGCGCCATGGCCTTCTTCGGCATGCGCCTGCTGTATGAGGACAGCGTCCCGCCCGAGCCGGAGCCCGTGCCGCCGCCGGCGCCCGGCCCGCTGGATGCGGTGCGGGTGCGTCTGGCCACCTTGACCGGCGCCGATCCCCGCCTCGCTCCCGCGCTGGAGGGGCTGCGCGCCCTGGCCGCAGAACTGGAGCGCCGCCCCGAGCACACCGGCGAGGCGCGCCGCTTCCTCAACCTGCAGCTCGACGGGCTGGAGCGAATCGACCGCAGCCTGGCGCAGGGCGCGGCGCCGCCGCCCGGCCTGCCGCTGCTGATCGGCGACATGGCGCGCGGCAGCCTGTCCTTGCGCGACCGGCTGCGCGCCGAGGAGACCGAGGCGCTGGAGATCCAGGTGAAGGTGCTGGCCGACCGCCTGCGCCAGGAGGGCTACGCATCATGAGCGGCACGACGACCGAGACCCGCGAGAACCAGGCCGAGCGCCCGGTGGCGCCGCAGCGCGTGGCGGCGCTGGCCGCCGAGATCGACCTGCGCGATCCCTCCACCATCCTGCGCTTCGGCGCGGAGGCGCAGAACCGCGCCACGGCGGCGGCGGACGCCATGCTGGGCGCCGCCCGCAACCAGGCGACGGGCGAGGCGGGGGAGGCGCTCTCCGGCCTGCTCGCCACGCTGCGCGGCTTCGACGTGACCCAGGCCGGCGAGAAGCCCGGCCTGCTCGGCCGGCTGTTCAACCGCGGCCGGGCGGAGGCCACCGCCATCATCCAGCGCTACGAGGGCGTGCGCGGCCAGATCGAGGCGGCGGGCGACCGGCTGGATGGCCACCGCACCCGGCTGCTCGAGGATGTGGAGCGGCTGGAGCGGCTCTACGGCGCCACGCTGGAATGGTTCCACGCGCTGGCCGAGCACATCGCAGCCGGCGAGGCGGTGCTGGCCCGCACCGATGCCGAGATCATCCCCGCCGCCGAGCGCGAGGCGAACGACGCCGCCCAGCCGCTGGCGCCGCAGCGCCTGCGCGACCTGCGCGCGGCGCGCGACGAGCTGGACCGCCGCGTGCACGACCTGCGCCTGACCCGGCAGGTGGCCATGCAGTCGCTGCCTGGCATGCGGCTGATCCAGGAGAACGACAAGGCGCTGGCCGCCAAGATCCATTCCGTGCTGGCCAACACCGTGCCGCTCTGGCGCACCCAGCTGGCGCAGGCGCTGGCCATCCGCAACATGCGCGAGGCCAGCGGCGCCGTGCGCGCCGCCACCGACCTGACCAACCGCCTGCTCACCGCCAATGCCGAGACGCTGCGCCAGGGCAATGCCGAGGCGCGCATCGAGCTGGAGCGCGGGGTGTTCGACCTCGACGCCGTGCAGCGGGCCAATGCCGCGCTGGTGGCGACGCTGGAGGACAGCCTGCGCATCGCCGAGGAGGGCCGCGCCGCCCGCCGGCACGCGACGGTGGAGCTGGCCAAGGCGGAGGCCGAGATCCGCCGCGCGCTGACCGCGCGGGGCCCGGGCGGCGCCGCGCCGGGGCGCTGAACGCGGGCTTGTTCAGCCGGGGCCTTGACCGGCCCGCCGCCAGGGTTTCCCATTCCCCCGTCCAAGAATTGTGGGAGTGAACCCGATGCGTGGCTGGGCCGTGGTGAAGTGCGGTGAACCGCTGGAGGACATGGAGTTCCCGACGCCGGAGCCGACCGGCGAGGAAGTGCTGCTGGAGGTGACGCATAGCGGCGTCTGCCATTCCGACCTGCACATCTGGGAGGGCGGCTACGACCTCGGCAGCCGCGGGCGCCTGTCGCTGACCGACCGGGGCGTGGTGCTGCCGCTGATCATGGGCCACGAGATCGTCGGCCGCGTGGTCAAGCTCGGGCCGGAGGCCAAGGGCGTGAAGGTGGGGGACACCCGCATCGTCTTCCCCTGGCTCGGCTGCGGCAAGTGCGAGCGCTGCCAGGCGGGCGAGGACAATATGTGCCAGGTGGCGGCGCGCAGCCTCGGCGTCTACCAGAATGGCGGCTATGCCAGCCATGTGGTGGCGCGCAGCCCGCGCCACCTCGTCGCCTTCGACGGGCTCGACCCCTCGGTCGCCGCCACCTACGCCTGCTCCGGCATCACGGTCTATTCCGCCATCCGCAAGGTGATGCCGATGCCGGCCGAGAAGGCCATCGTCGTCGTCGGCGCCGGCGGGCTCGGGCTGAACGCGGTGGAGGTGCTGAAGGCGCTCGGCCACAAGAACATCGTGGTGGTCGACATCTCGGAGGAGAAGCTGGAGGGCGCGCGCAAGGCCGGCGCCACCGCCACCGTGCAGGCGGGCGGCGACGACACGACGAAGCGCCTCGTCGAGGCGGCCGGCGGCCCGGTGGATGCGGTGATCGACCTGGTGAACGGCACCGCCACCGCCCGCTTCGCCTTCGACGCGCTGGCCAAGGGCGGCAAGCTGATCCAGGTCGGGCTGTTCGGCGGCGAACTGAACCTGCCGCTGCCGCTGATGGCCACCCGCGCGCTGACCGTGCGCGGCAGCTATGTCGGCAACCCGCAGGAGCTGCGCGAGGTGGTGGAGCTGGCGCAGCAGGGCAAGCTCTCGCCCCTGCCGGTCAGCACCGAGCCGCGCTCGGCGGTGAACAGCGTGCTGAACCGCCTGAAGGACGGCAAGGTGCATGGCCGCGTGGTGCTGACCGCCGCCTGAGGCGGCCCCGGCGCCATGCGCCGGGCGGGGCTGCGTGACCAGCCCCGCCCGGTTGCGCTATGCTGCGGCACCGAAACCTGGGCGTGCCGCATGACCCTCTCCCACGCCGAGCCGGCCGGTCTTTCCCCTCTCGCGGGGGAGGAGGCGCCGGCCTTCGTGCCGCCCTATCCGCCACGGCCGCGCCGGCTGCCGCCGCTGCGCGAGCTGCTGCGCTCGCTGCGCCGCTCCTTCCTCGATTTCTGGCCGCAGTCCTGCTTCGAGCGGGAGATCCTGCGCCGCCGCGTGCTGATGCGCGACATCATCATCTGCAACAGCCCGGCCACCGTGCAGGAGGCCTTCGTCGACCAGGCCCCCGCCTTCGAGCGGAAGTCGCCGCAGATGCGCCACGCGCTGCGCCCGCTGCTGGGCGACGGGCTGTTCATCAGCGACGGCGCGCTGTGGAAGGAGCGCCGCCGGGTGGTGGCGCCGGTGACGCATGTCTCGCGCCTCGCCGCCCTGACGCCCCCCATCACCGAGGCCGCCGCCGAGCGGGCGGAGGCCTGGGCGCGGCGCGACCCGGCCGAGCCGGTCGACATGCTGGCCGAGATGGGCCACCTGACGGCCGAGATCATCTGCCGCACCATCTTCGGCCGGCAGCTCGGCGGTGGTGCCGCGGCCACCGTGGTCAGCGCCTTCGCCGAATACCAGCGCGCCGTCGGGCAGACCGACCTGATCTCGCTGCTCGGCCTGCCGGACTGGATGCCGCGTTGGCAGCCCCGCCGCGCCCGCCGCGCCGGGCAGCGCATCCAGGCGGTGCTGGACGGGCTGATCGGGCATGTCCTCTCCGGCCGCGCCGGGGACGAGGCCAGCCTGATCCGCTCGATGGCCGAGGGCATCAACCCCGCCACCGGCCGGCCGATGGAGCGCGAGGCCTTCCGCAACGAGGCCGCCGTGCTGTTCATGGCCGGGCACGAGACCACGGCCAACACCCTGGCCTGGGCCTGGTACCTGCTCAGCCAGTCGCCGTCCGTGCTGGCCCGCGTGCAGGCGGAGGCCGACGCGCTGCCCGGCCCCGCCCGCTACGCCGACATGGAGCGCCTGCGCTACACCCGCGCCGTGGTGGAGGAGACGCTGCGCCTCTACCCGCCCGTGCCGCTGCTGGCGCGGGAGGCGGTGGCGGCGGGCGAGATCGGCGGCCAGCCGGTGCGCAAGGGTTCGCTCGTCATCGCCGTGCCCTGGCTGCTGCACCGGCACCGCAAGCTGTGGCACGAGCCGGACGCCTTCCGCCCCGAGCGCTTCCTGCCCGGGGGGGAGGCCGCCAGCAAGCCGCGCTACACCTGGATTCCCTTCGCCATCGGGCCGCGCGTCTGCACCGGCGCGGCCTTCGGCCTCACCGAGGCGGTGCTGTGCCTGGCGACGCTGGCGCGCGGCGTGACGCCGCGTCTGGTGCCCGGCACGGTGGTCTATCCGGTCTGCCGGCTGACGCTGCGTCCGGGCGAGACGCTGCCCATGCACCTGCTGCCCCGCCATGTCTGAGCCCGCCCTCAAGGTGCGTCTGGACGGCGCCAAGGATCGCGCCCTGCACGGCCTCATGCGGATGCTGCCGGTGCCGCTCTGCTCGGCGATGGGGGCGGGTCTGGCGCGCTTCGCCATCCCGCTGCGGCACAAGGGGAAGCTCGCCCGCACCGAGGCCGCGCTCGCCGCGCTGCGGCCGGAGCTTGGCCCCGATGCGCGCCGCGCCCTGGCGCTGGACAATCTCGGCCAGGTGGCGCGCTGCCTGGCCGAGTTCTCGGCACTCAGCCGCCTGTGGGCGGAGGGGCGCATCCTGGTGGAGGGGGCGGAGAACCTGCCGCCGGGGCGGGTGATCGTGGGCGGGCTGCACCTGGGGAACTGGGAGGTGATCGGCGCCGCGCTGTGCGGGATGGGGCGTGGGCTCGACGCCATCTACCAGCCGCCCGCCAGCCCGGCGAAGCACGCCATCGCCGTGCGGGCCCGCACCGATTACGGGGCGCGGCTGATCCCGCCCAGCACCAGCGCGGCGCGTGAGGCGCTGCGGCGGGTGCAGGCGGGGCGCGCGCCCTTCCTGATCTATCTCGACGAGTACAAGGGCGGCCGGGTGAACGCCCCCGCCCTGGGCCGACTCCTACCCACCGGCGGCAACATCGCCACCGCCCTGCGGCTGGCGGCGAAGACTGGCGCGGCCCTGGTGCCGGCCTATGCGCTGCGCGAGCCGGGGCCGCGCTTCCGGCTGCGCTTCCTGCCGCCCGTGCCGGTCAGCGGCGCGCTGGAGGCCGACATCGCCGCGCTGGAGGCGGTGATCGACCCCATCGTGCGGGCCCATCTGGAGCAGTGGTTCATGCTGCATGTGTTCCGGCCCGACCGGTAGGGGCCGGCGCTACATCCGGCCGTCCAGCAGCTCCACGTACCGGGCGGCCGAGCGGGCGACGATCCCCGGCCCGTCGCGCAGCACCTCCTGCCCGGCGAAGGCGCCGTAGATGCGCTCGTAGCGCCAGGGCGCCAGGGTGGCGGCGATGCGCCGCACCGCATCGGCGGGCAGCGGCAGCATGTTCGGGTAGCTCCACTGGAACGACACCCGCCGCGCCCCGGGGGTGACCTGGACGATGTCGCCCGCGAGCAGGGCGCCGGCGCCCTCGGCGGCCTGCGCCCAGTGCAGCACGGTGCCGCCCGGGAAGTGGCCGCCGGCGCGGATCAGCGTCGCTCCCGGCGCCAGCTCCAGCGTCTCTCCTTCCCACAGGCGCAGGGCGGGGGAGGGGCGCATGATCCAGTCCCGGTCCGCCGCGTGCAGGTGCAGGGTGGCGCCGAAGGCGGCCGCCCAGTCCTGCATCGTGGTGTAGTAGTGCGGGTGCGAGATGGCGATGGCGCGGATCCCGCCCAGCCCATGCACCAGCGCCTCCGTCGCCGCGTCGAGCAGCGCGATGCAGTCCCACAGGATGTTGCCGTGCGGCGTGACCAGCAGGAAGGCGCGCTGGTTGATGGCGAAGGCCGGCACCGTCTGCACGCTGAACAGGCCGGGCTCGTGGCGGCGCCAGGCGTTGCGGTGGCCCTGCGCCAGCGCCTCCCGCCCCGTCCAGGCCTGGCCGGTGGCGGGGACGTATTGCCGCTCGTCCTGGCAGATGGGGCAGGCATCGGGTGGCGCGGCGGCCTCCGGGTAGGCGGTGCCGCAGGCCGTGCACAGGAACACCGTCATCGCGCTTCCTCCTGTTCCGGGCCGCCTCAGGCGCCGATCACCCGTTCCACCCAGCCGGCCCAGCCGAGCAGCGCGGCATCGGCGCCGAAGGGAGCCACGAGCTGCACGCCGAGCGGCATGCCGGCGGCGCCGGTGCCGGCGGGCAGGCTGATGCAGGGGCCGTGCAGCGCCGTCCACAGCGCGTTGCAGGCCGGGTCGCCGGTCGCCTCCAGCCCCAGCGGCGCCTCGGAGGGCGCGGAAGCGGTGAGCAGGATGTCGTACTCCGCCATCAGGTCGCGGAAGGCGGCGCGGGCGGTGGCGAAGGCGGCGCGCCCGTCGATCAGGGCGGTGGCGGGCAGGCTCTCGGCCCAGTCCAGCCGCTCGGTCAGCACGGGGGAGATGAGGGCGCGCGCCGCGTTGCGCTCCCAGGCCAGGGCGTGCGCCGTCTCGGCGTTCATCACCACCGGGTGGGCCTCCACCGCCGCCCGCAGCGGCGCGGTGAGCGGGACCGGCGTCACCCGCGCCCCGGCGCGGGCGCAGGCGGCGGCCACCGCCTCGATGCGGGCGCGGCTGTCCTCGGTCAGCAGCGATTCGCCGGGGCCGAAGCAGAGGGCGATGCGCGGCGCCGCCTCGGGCCTGGCGGAGAAGTCCAGCCCCGTCAGCGCGCCGGCGAACAGCGCGCAATCGGCCGCGCCGCGGCCGAACACGCCGATCGTGTCCAGGCTCTCGCTCATCACCTTCATGCCGGCGCGGTGGATCAGCCCGTAGCTCGGCTTGAAGCCGGCGATGCCGCAATAGGCGGCGGGGCGCAGCACGGAGCCCGCCGTCTGCGTGCCGAAGGCCAGCGGGAAGAAGCCCGCCGCCACCCCCGCCGCCGAGCCCTGGCTGGAGCCGCCCGGGGTGCGCGCCGGGTCGTGCGGGTTGGTGGTGGGGCCGGGGTGGCGCGTCGCGAACTCGGTGGTGACGGTCTTGCCCTGGATGACGCCGCCGGCGCGCCGCGCCAGCGCCACGGCGGCGGCATCGGCGCGCGGCCGGTGCCCGGCCCAGATGGGCGAGCCGTACTGCGAGGGCAGGTCGGCGGTGTCGAGCACGTCCTTCACGCCCACCGGCAGGCCGTGCAGCGGGCCGGGCAGCGCCGCCGCCGCGGCCTGCCGCACCCGCGCGGGCTCCAGCGAGACGAAGGCGCGCACCGTGCCGTCCCGCGCCGCGGCGCGCTCCAGGCAGGCCTCGGCCAGGGTGGCGGGGGAGAGGCTGCCGGCAGCGATGCGCGCGGCGGCCTCGGTGGCGGAGAGATCGGCGGGATGGGTCATGGCGCCGATGCTAGGCAAAAGCCGGGCCAGGTCCACCCGGCACATCTGTTTCGCTCTCGGCTTGTTCAACCGGGGGCATGCCGTTGCGTCATCATAACTGTAAGAAAATGTCAGGATGCTGGCTAAGCTGAAGGGGCCGTGGCGGTGCCGCTGGCAAAGCCGGTCCACGGTCGCATCCGGTCAGGGAGCCAAGGGGATGGACATGAGCAGGCGCATGGCGGCCGAGTTCCTCGGCACCGCCTGGCTGACCTTCGGCGGCTGCGGCAGCGCCGTGCTGGCGGCCGCCTATCCCGGCCTCGGCATCGGCTTCACGGGTGTCGCCCTGGCCTTCGGGCTGAGCGTGCTCTGCATGGCCTATGCGGTCGGCCCCATTTCGGGTGGGCACTTCAACCCGGCCGTCACGCTCGGCCTGTGGGTGGGTGGGCGCGTGCCCTCCGCCACGCTGCTGCCCTACATGGCGGCGCAGGTGGCGGGCGCGGTCGCGGCGGCGGCCCTGCTCTACCTCATCGCCAGCGGCAAGCCCGGCTTCGAGCCGGGCGGCTTCGCCGCCAATGGCTACGGCGCGCTCAGCCCGGGCCAGTACACGCTGCTGGCCTGCCTGCTGATGGAGGTGGTGGCCACCGCCGTCTTCCTGGTGGTCATCATGGGCGCCACGGCGCCGAAGGCACCGGGCGGCTTCGCGCCGATCGCCATCGGGCTGGCGCTGACGCTGATCCACCTGCTGTCCATCCCCGTCACCAACACCTCGGTGAACCCGGCGCGCAGCACCGGGCCGGCGCTGTTCGCGGGCGGGGATTATATCTTCCAGCTCTGGCTGTTCTGGCTGGCGCCGATGGCGGGCGCGGTTCTGGGCGGCTGGCTGGCGCGCAGCCTGGGGCAGGATGCGGCCTCGGGCGAGAAGCCGCAGATCGCCACCACCCCCTCCGGCCCCACCGCGCCCGCGCACTGACCACGATCGCCGAGCCCGCCCACTGGCCGGGACCGCCCCGGCCAGACCTCCCCAAGGGTGGGGGAATGCCCGGATGCCGTGCCTGCGCTGGCATCCGGGCGCCCGGCCTCCGGCTGCTGCGCGGTGCGTCCTCCCCTCCCGCCGGCCCTCCTGCCGGCCCTGGCGCCGCGCCCTCCGCGTCCCCATTCTGAAGCGATGCCCCGTTCCGCCCGAGAGGGCGCCATCCACGTCGCTGTCGCGGCGGATGGCGCGCTGCACTACGCCATCCCCGGCTCGCCCGAGACCCTGCCGCCCGTCGCCCCCCGCGCCCTCAGCCTGGCCTGGGACGCGGCGCGCGCCGCCGCCGCCGCCGAGGCCTGGGGGCCGCACCGCACCCTGGCCTTCGAGGGCGGCGCCGTGATGGCGCTGGCCGATGCCGATGCCGCCTGCTGGGCGGAGGCGGTGGATCGCGCCGTGGGGCTCGGCACCCTGCCGGGGCTGGCGCTCTGCCTGCGGCTGCTGGCGCTGGTCGAGCTGCTCGGCCGGGCGGCCTGGGCGCGCGGCCTGTTCGCCATCGCCGCCGACGGGATCGAGCTGCACCCGGCGCTGCTGGCCGCCGCCGCCGCCGCGCCGCTGGATGGCGGGGCCCGGTTCGACGAAACCGGCATGAAGCGTCTATTGTCCAACCGCATCGCCGGCGCGGCGGGGGCAGGGGCGGAGACGGGAGTCGCGGGGCAGGGCGCCACGCGCTGATCCGCCCGCCCGGCCTCCGGCGCGCGGCCCTCGCCCGATCCTCTGCCTGACACCGCCGGAGCGCGCCATGAAACGCCTGATCCTTCCCCTGATGCTGCTGACGGGTGCCTGCGCCGCGCCGCCGCCGGCCACGCCCGAGCAGCGCCAGCGGGACGCCACCAGCGCCGCCTGCCGCGACCAGGTCGAGCGGCAGATGCGCTTCCGCGAGCGTGGCCAGACCATGCGGGTGGACGAGGCCGAGTCGCGGCTGGGCAGCGGCGCCTACATGGGCAACCCGCTGGAGCGCTCGCAGCTCGGCGCCCGCTTCGAGCGGGACCGGCTGCTCGACGAATGCATGCGCGGCGCCCAGGACCAGCCTGGCCCGGCCTCACCCACGGGGGGCGGGCGGGGCTCCTGAGCTGCCGCTGTTCCGGTCGCCCTTCGGCGCGCTGGGACGCGCGCTGGCGACCCGAAACGCCCGCATCTTCTTCGGCGCCAGCCTGGCCGCCTGGACCGGGCTCTGGATGCACCGCATCGCCGTCGCCTGGCTGGCCTGGGAGCTGACGGGAAGCGCCCTCTGGGTCGGTCTCGTCGCCTTCTGCGACCTGGCGCCGGCGGCCGTCATCAGCCCCATTGCCGGCGCGGTGGCGGACCGGGTAGACCGGCTGCGCCTCGCCACCATCTCGCAGGCCGCCATCGGGCTGGCGGCGGCGGCGGTGGCCGCGCTGGTCGCCACCGGCGCCATGCGCATCGAGTACCTGCTGCTGCTGGAGCTGTTCAGCGGCACCGCCGCCAGCTTCGCCCAGCCGGCGCGGCAGACGCTGATGGCCGGCATCGTCGGCCGCGCCGACCTGCCGGCGGCGGTGGCCTGCAACAGCCTCATCTTCAACGTGGCGCGCTTCATCGGGCCGGCGCTGGCCGGGCCGGTCATCGCCGGCTTCGGCGTGGCGCCGGCCATCGCCTGCAACGCGGTGGCCTATCTCAGCGCCGTCGTCACCATGCCGATGCTGCGGGTGGACCCGGCGCACCGGCACGGCCACCCCGCCACCGCCAGCCTGTTCGCCGAGGTGCGGGAGGGCTGGGGCTATGTGGCGCGCCACCCCGGGCTCGGGCCGCTGCTGCTGTATGCCGCCTCGCTCGGCGTGCTGCTGCGCGCGGTGCAGGAGCTGCTGCCGCCCTTCGTCGAGCGCAATTTCGGGCGTGGCGCCGAATCGCTGGCGCTGATCACCGCCTGCTTCGGCATCGGCGCGCTGGTGGCGGGGCTGTGGCTGGCGGCGCGCGGGCGCACCAATGGCGCCACCCGCATCGCCATCCTCGCCGGGCTGGCCCAGGCGGTGGCGACGGCGGGCTTCGTCGCGACGGGCTGGTTCCCCTTCGGCCTGCTCTGCGCGGCGTTGATCGGTGCCACCGCCTCGCTGCACGGCATCTCGGTGCAGCAGCTCGCCCAGACGGCGGCGGACCCGGCCATGCGCGGCCGGGTGCTGGCGCTGTGGGGCATGATCACCCGTGCCTGCCCGGCGCTCGGGGCGCTGCTGCTCGGCGCGGCGGGGGAGGCGTTCGGCCTGCGCTGGCCCACGCTGGTGGGCGTCGTGCTCGGGCTGCTGGTCTTTGCCTGGGGCTGGACGCGCTACCGGGATATCGAGGCGGCGCTGGAAGGCCCGCCCCCGGACGAAACCCTCGAAGGAGAGAAGCGATGAGCCTGCAAGCCGCGATCGTCGGCATGGGACGCTGGGGCCGCACCCTGGTGGAGAGCGTGCAGGGCCGCAACGAGGCGGGCCTCCGCTTCGTCGCCGGCAGCACCGGCACGCCGGAGAAGGCGCGCGACTGGGCCGCCGCCCAGGGGCTGCGCCTGCACGACAGCTTTGAGGCCGTGCTGGCCGACCCGGCGGTGCAGGCGGTGGTGCTGGCCACGCCCCACAAGCTGCACGCCGAGCAGGTGATCGCCGCCGCGCGGGCGGGCAAGCCTGTGTTTGTCGAGAAGCCCTTCACGCTGAGCAAGGCCAGCGCCGAGGCGGCGGTGGCGGCCTGCCGCGAGGCGGGCGTGGTGCTGGCGCTCGGCCACAACCGCCGCTTCCTGCCGGCGGTGGCGGAGCTGAAGGCGATGCTCTCCGATGGCCGCATCGGCACGCTGCTGCATGTGGAGGGGCATTTCAGCGGCCCCGGCGCCGCCGCCTACAAGGCCGGCATGTGGCGCGCCGACCGCAGCGAGAGCCCGCTCGGCGGCATGGGCGGCATGGGCATCCACATGATCGACATGATGGTGAACCTGGCCGGCCCCATCGGCGAGGTGTCCGTGCACAGCACCGCCCGCGTGCTGGAGAACGGGCTCGACGACACCACCGCCATGCTCTGCCGCTTCGCCAGCGGCGCCACCGGCACCTTCGCCACCCTGGCCTATGCGCCGCGCTGCTGGCGCGTGGCCCTCTACGGCAGCGAGGGCTGGGCGGAGCTGACCGACCACGAGCACCTCGTCTATCGCCCGCGCGAGGGGGAGGGCTTCACCCGCGACTTCCCGAAGGTGGACATCGAGCGCGCCGAACTGGAGGCCTTCGCCGCCGCCGTGGCGGGCGGCCCGGCCTATCCGCTGCCGCTGGAGCAGGCGGTGCACGGCGTGTCGGTGTTCGAGACAATGATCGTGGCCGCGGCCTCGGGGGGCGCGCACGCGGTGCCCTGAGCGGAGGGCTCGATGGGCGGGCGGCACCTGCCTTGCGGGCCGTCCATGTGCGGCCTAGAAGCGCCGGGCCCCATGCCGCCGGCCGGATTCGCCCGGCCCGGCGGCTTCACAGCAGGGAGTGCGAAGATCCGATGAGCAAGATCACCCGCCACGACGTCAACCCGGTCCTCTCCGGCGCCGTCGAGTATCATGGCTTCGTCTTCCTGGCCGGCATGACCGCCGACGACCTGTCGCAGGACGTGGTCGGCCAGACCAAGCAGGTGCTGGCCAAGATCGACGCCGCGCTGGAAGGCCACGGCACCGACAAGACCCGGCTGCTGCAGGCCCAGATCTGGCTGAAGGACATTCGCGACCGCGACGCGATGAACAAGCTCTGGACGGCCTGGCTGCCGGAAGGCGGCGCCCCGGTGCGCGCCTGCGTGCAGGCCAACATGGCCGACCCGCGCCACCTGGTTGAGATCATGGTCACCGCCTGCCGCTGAGCCAAAGCGGGCCCGGAATTCCGGGCGTCCGGAAAGAAATTGGCGCCGGGGATGCAACTTCCCGGCGCCTTTCTTGTTTTTGAAACATATGCTTAGCGGAATCCCTGCTGCGGCAGGGCTGTTGCATTTTTGCCGCAACACTGTGGTAAATTGCAGAGATCTTCGGTGGTTTAGGATTAAGGTCTTATTGAGGACCCTCACGTACCGCGTGAAAATGCGAATCACGTCGTATTTCCCCCAGTAACAAGCTCCGGCATTGCCGCCGCCCTCACGTCCTTGCTAGCGGAATAACAACGCGGTGCAGGCCGTAGTGGAGACAGGGCTTTGGGGGTTTCATGCGGGTAAACAGCGCAGCAGTGGCATTTGCCGTTCTCTTCGGGGCGATGTGCGCCGTGCCTGTGGCCGCCGATGCGGCAACCGGCCGCAACACCCGGGAGACCGTCAAACAGCCGCGCGCCGCCCTGCACCAGCCGGCTGCCGCCCGCAGCGCCAAGTCGCCGACGCTCAAGCCGCTCCCGGCCGAGCTGCGCCGCGCCGAGAACATCTCCTGCGTGCCCTTCGCCCGCGCCATCAGCGGCATCGAGCTTTCCGGCAACGCCCATACCTGGTGGGCCAGCGCCGCCGGCGTCTACGCCCGGGGCAACCGGCCCGAGCGTGGCTCGGTGCTGAGCTTCCGCGCCTCGGGTGGCATGCGGCTTGGGCATGTCGCCGTCGTCTCCCGCGTCATCGGCCCGCGCGAGGTGCTGATCGACCACGCCAACTGGGAAGGCCCGGGGCTGCGCAAGGGCACGGTCCAGCGCGGCGTCTCCGTCATCGACGTGTCGGACCGCAACGACTGGACGGCGGTGCGCGTGCAGGTCGGCCGTAGCGACGACGCCTATGGCCGCGTCTATGCCACCAACGGCTTCATCCACAACCGCGCCTCCGGCACCATGATGGCCAAGGGCGAGGCCGGCTTCGAGGAAATGGCCGAGGCCCCCTCGGTGCGCAGCGCCCATGCCGAGCACATGGCCGGCGCCGTTCGCAACCTCAACATGGATGCCACGGGCCGCCGCTGAACGGCGCCCCTTTCCCGGTCCCGCCTGCATCGCGCCCCTGAAGGGGCGCGTTTTTTTTGCGCGCCGTGCGCCGCGTGCATTTGCCCCCCGCCGCCTGCCGGCGCATTCTCCGCCGCCATTGGCTGGAGGATGGAGCAGCATGTCGGGGATCAAGCCGCACGCCGCGCACTGGGGCAGTTTCGACGCGGTGGTGGAGCAGGGCCGCGTGGTGGGCGTCCGCCCCTTCCACCGCGACCCGCATCCCGGGCCGCTGATCGACGCCATCCCCGACGTGGTGCACGCCAAGAGCCGGATCGACCGCCCGCATGTGCGCGCCGGCTGGCTGCGCGGCGAGCGGCGCGGCGCCGAGCGCGGCGACCGCGACTTCGTCCCCGTCTCCTGGGACCGCGCCATCCGCCTCGTGGCGGAGGAGACGCAGCGGGTGCGCGCCGAGTTCGGCCACCCCAGCATCATGGGCGGCTCCTATGGCTGGTCCAGCGCCGGGCGCTTCCACCACGCCAAGAGCCAGCTGCAGCGCTTCCTCGGCCTCGGCGGCGGCTACACCAACCAGGTGACGAACTATTCCTACGGCGCCGGCATGACGCTGATGCCGCATATCCTCGGCACCAACGAGGTCATCCAGGGGCCGGTGACGGACTGGCGCAGCATCCTCCGCCACACGAAGCTGATGATCTGCCTGGGCGGCCTGCCGCTGAAGAACGCGCTGGTCACGGCGGGCGGCGCCGGCGCGCATGAATACGTGCCCTGGCTGAAGCAGGTGGCGGCGGCGGGCGTGCGCTTCGTCAACATCTCGCCCTTCCGCGGCGACACGCCGGACTTCCTCGACGCGCAATGGGTGCCGATCCGCCCCAACACCGACACGGCGCTGATCCTCGCCATGATCCACACGCTGGTCGACGCCGGGCTGGAGGATCGCGGCTTCCTCGCCACCCACTGCACCGGCTGGGACAGGCTGCGCCCCTATGTGCTGGGCGAGACGGACGGCACCCCCAAGACCGCCGCCTGGGCCGCCGCCATCACCGAGGTGCCGGCCGAGACCATCCGCGCGCTGGCGCTGGAGGCGGCGCGGCTGCCCACCATGCTCACCGCCACCTGGTCGATCCAGCGCGCCGAGCATGGCGAGCAGCCCTGGTGGGCGCTGGTGGCGCTGGCCGCGGCGCTGGGCGGCATCGGCAAGCCGGGCGAGGGGGTGATGTTCGGCTATGGCTCGCTCAACGGCATGGGCACGCCGCGCCGCGAGCTGCCTTCCGTCTCGCTGCCGGCCACGCGCAACCCGGGCGGCCTCTCCATCCCCGTCGCGCGCGTGACGGAGCTGCTGGAGCGGCCGGGCGAGATCCTGCAGTATAACGGGCGGGACATCGTGCTGCCCGACATCCGCATCATCTGGTGGGCCGGCGGCAACCCCTTCCACCACCACCAGGACCTCAACCGCCTCCGCCGCGGCTGGAACCGGGCGGAGACCATCATCGTGCAGGAGCCGTGGTGGACGGCCGCCGCCCGCCACGCCGACATCGTGCTGCCGGCGACGACGACGCTGGAGCGCAACGACATCGCCTCCTCCTCGCGCGACCGCTTCCTGCGCGCCATGCACCAGGCCATCCCGCCGCTGGGCCAGGCGCGCAACGACCACGACATGCTGGCCGACATCGCCGAGGCCTGCGGCTTCCGCGACCGCTTCACCGAGCAGCGGGACGAGGCCGCCTGGCTGCGCCACCTCTACGAGCGCTGGCGCCAGGCCTGCGCCCGCTTCGGCTTCGACGCGCCGGATTACGACACCTTCTGGGCCGAGGGCTTCATCGAGATCCCGCCGCCGGAGGAGGATTTCGTGCTGTTCTCCGACTTCGCGCGCGACCCGGCGGCGCACCCGCTGAACACGCCCTCCGGCAAGGTGGAGCTGTATTCGGAGACCATCGCCGGCTTCGGCTACGACGAGATCGGCGGCCATGCGCGCTGGCAGGCGCCGGAGGAGTATCTCGGCGCGCCGCTCGCCGCGCGGTTCCCGCTGCACCTGCTCTCCTACCAGCCCGCCACCCGGCTGCACGGGCAGCTCGACCCCGGCCGCGTCGCCGCCGCCGACAAGATCCAGGGCCGCGAGCCGCTGCTGATGCATCCCCAGGACGCCGCCGCGCGCGGCCTCGCGAACGGCGACATCCTGCGCGTGTTCAACGACCGTGGCGCCTGCCTCGCCGGGCTGCGCCTCAGCGAGGGCATCCGGCGCGGCGTGGTGGCCATGGCCACCGGCGCCTGGTGGGACCCCTCGCCGGAGCAGGGCGGGCTCGACGTGCACGGCAACCCCAACGTGCTGACGCGCGACATCGGCACCTCCCGCCTCGGCCAGGGCAGCGCGGCGCAGTCCTGCCTTGTCGAGGTGGAGCGCTTCGACGGCGCCCTGCCGGCGGTGACGGTGCATGACGCGCCCAGGCCCGTGGCGGAGCCGGTGGCGTGAGCACGCTCTCCCGCCGCACGCTGCTGGCCGCCGGCGCGGCGCTGCCGCTGGCGGCGCGCCCGGCGCATGCCCAGGTCACCACGCTGGACATGCCGCCCGCCCTGCTGCCGGTGAAGCCGGACGACACGGTGGCCCCCGGCTACCGGCGCGACGTGCTGGCCCGCTGGGGCGACCGCGTCACCTTCGACGCGCTGCCCTGGAACCCCGCCGCGCCGACGCCCGAGGCGGCCGCCACCCAGTTCGGCTGGGATGGCCGCATCTGCGCCCTGGTGCCGCAGCCGGCGGCGGCGGACGGCATCGGCCGCGCCGTGCTGGCGGTGGCCCACCCGACGGTGGACCCGGCCATGGCCTTCCCCGGCGGGCGGGACCGCCCGGCCGTGGCGGCGATGATGCAGGGCGCCTCGCTGCTGAACCTGGAGCGGCAGGGCGGCCGCTGGATCGTCGCCGATGGCGGCTACCAGTCCCGCCGGCTGACGGCGGAGACGCTGTGCCGCATCACCGGCCCGGCTTCCGCCAGCGTGGGCGAGGCGGTGCAGGGGCTGCTGGCGGTCTCCGGCGGCTGCGCCACGCCCTGGGGCACGCTGCTGCTGGCCGAGGACGACCCGGCCCCCTGGTCCACCCGCCTCGCGCCCCTCGACGCCCGCTTCCGCGACGCGCTGCGCTTCGGCTGGGTGGCGGAGCTCGACCCGCTGGACCCGAGCGCGGTGCCGGCCAAGCGCACCGCGCTCGCCCGCTTCCCGCGCGGGGATGCCGCCGCGGCGCTGGGGCGGGATGGCCGCGCCGTGGTCTATCTCTCCGACCGGCGCGCCTTCGGCCACCTGTTCCGCTTCGTCTCGGACGGGCCGGCGGCGGAGCCGGGGGCGCTGGAGCAGGGCACGCTCTCCGTGGCGCGCCTCGCCGGCCAGGGGCTCCGCTGGGAAGCCCTGCCGCGCGACGCGCAGACGCTGCTCAACCCCATCGCCGTCGCCGCGGCCCTCGGCGCCACCGCCTTCGACCTGCCGAGCGGCCTCGCCGTGGATGGCAGCCGGCTGTTCCTGGCCTGCAAGGGCAACGCCGCGCGCCGCCCCGATCAGGTGGACCGGCTGAACCCGCGCGCCGGCAGCAATGCCGGGCATGTCGTGGAGATCCGCCCGGCGGGGGGTGACCATGGGTCGGACGAGGCCTCGGCCAGCCTGCTGCTGACCGGCGGCGCGCCGGAGCCGCGTTACGCCGGCCTCGGCACCGCCTGGCCGGAGGCGCCCGCCACCCTGGCGCTGGACGGGCGCGGCCGGCTCTGGATCGGCACCGACCATGACGGGCGTGTAGGGCCCGCGCCCGATGCGCTCTATGGCTGCGACACGCAGGGGGTGGGGCGGGGGCTGGCGCTGCCGCTCTATGGCGCGCCGCGCGGCGCCGCCCTGGGCGGCGCTGCGATGAGCCCGGACGGCGCGGCGCTGTTCGCCCTGGTGCGCACGCCGGGGGCCGAGCCGGGCGCCAGCTATGGCCGCCCCGGCACGCGCTGGCCGGCCTTCGACCCGGCCCTGCCGCCGCGCAGCACGCTGGTCTCCTTCACCCGCCTCGGCGGCGGGGCGGTGGGCGGCTAGAGCCTTTTCCGTTCGTACTGGCTCACGGAAAAGGCTCTAGCTCATTGTGTTCGCGAGCATCTTAACGCGATCAGGCGAAGCAGCCTGCTCGCGATCTGCTCTAGCGGCGGGGGCCGCCCCGCAGGGCGGCGGCCAGCGCCCAGGCCGCCGCCGCCATGCCGGCCACGCCCAGCCCGGCCAGCACCGCGATCGGCCAGCCTTCCTCGCGCCGGAACAGGCCGGTGGCCCAGCCGATGGCCTGCCCCGGCATCAGCAGCAGCGGCGCCCAGAGCAGCGCCGAAGGGATGTTGGCGAGCTGGAAGCGCCCGTGCCGCATGCCCGACAGCCCCGCCACCACGGGGATGAAGGCGCGCAGCGGCGCGAAGAAGCGGCTGAGGAACACCGCCCACAGCCCCCAGCGGCGGAAGCCGAGGCGCGCCCGCGCATAGAGCCGCCACTGTCCGCGTGGCAGGTGGCGCCGCACCATCGCCGGGCCCCAGCGGCGCGCCATGACATAGCCCGTGCTGTCGCCCAGCGCGGCGCCGAGGCCGGCGCCCAGCACCACCGGCCAGGCCGGCAGCGCCTCGCTGACGATGAGCACCCCGGCGGCGAAGAGCAGCGCCGAGCCGGGGATGACCAGCCCCACCAGGGGCAGGGATTCGGTGAAGGCCAGCAGGAAGGCCACCGACCCCGCCCAGTCCTGGTGCGCGGCGATCCAGGCCAGGAAGGGGCCGATGATCTTCTCCTGCATGGCCCTGCCGTTATTCCGCCAGCGCGGCGGCGCGCTGCCGCGCCCGGTTCTGCCGCATCAGCGCGACGGCGGCCCAGACCAGCAGCGCGGCGGTGACGGCCAGGAAGCCGGCGCTGATCGGCCGCTCCAGGAACACCATGGCGTCGCCGCGCGAGAGCAGCATGGCGCGGCGCAAATGCTCCTCCATCAACGGCCCGAGGATGAAGCCCAGCAGCAGCGGCGCCGGCTCGAACTTCAGCAGCGCCATGACGTAGCCGAAGACGCCGAAGATCATCACCAGCAGCACGTCGAAGGCGCTGTTGTTGACGCTGTACACGCCGATGCAGATGAACATCAGGATGGCGGGGTAGAGGATGCGGTAGGGGATGGACAGCATCTTCACCCACAGCCCGATCAGCGGCAGGTTGAGGATCACCAGCATGACGTTGCCGATCCAGAAGCTGGCGATCAGCCCCCAGAACAGCTCGGGGTGCTCGGTGACCAGCCGCGGCCCCGGCTGGATGCCCTGGATGATCAGCGCGCCCAGCATCAGCGCCATGGTGGCGTCGCCCGGGATGCCCAGCGTCAGCGTCGGGATGAAGGCGGTCTGCGAGGCGGCGTTGTTGGCGGATTCCGGGGAGGTGATGCCCTCGATGGCGCCCTTGCCGAACCGGCTCGGATCACGCGCCACCTTCTTCTCGACCGCGTAGGACATGAAGGAGGCGATGGTGGCGCCCGCCCCCGGCAGCGCGCCGAAGATGGCGCCGACGCCGGTGCCGCGCAGCATCGGCAGCGTGGAATCCTTCATGTCCTTCCCGGTCGGCATCAGCGAGCGCATGGTGATCTTGTGCTGGCTCCTGCCGGCCTTGATGCGGTTGATGCTGCCGATCACCTCGGCCACGCCGAACAGGCCCATGGCCAGCGCCACGAGGCTGATGCCGTCGGCGAGCTGCGGGATGTCGAAGGTGAAGCGCTGCTGGCCGGTCTGCACGTCGGTGCCGACCATGCCGAGCGCGAGCCCCACCAGCACCATGGCGATGCCCTTGACCGGCGAGCCGTGCGCCAGCGTCGCCGCGGCCACCAGCCCGAGCAGCATCATCGCGAAGTAGTCCGCCGGCCCGAAGGAGAGGGCGACCCCCGCCAGCAGCGGCGAGAAGGCGGTGAGGATGATGATGCCGAGGCTGGCGCCGACGAAGGAGGCGATGGTCGTCATGGCCAGCGCCACGCCGGCGCGGCCCTTCTGCGCCATCGGGTAGCCGTCGAGGCAGGCCACGGCCGCGGCGGGGGTGCCCGGCAGGTTCATCAGGATGGAGGCGGTGGAGCCGCCATACTGCGCGCCGTAGTAGATGCCGGCCAGCATGATGATGGCGGCGGTGGGCGGCACGTAGAAGGTCAGCGGCAGCAGCATGGAGATGGTGGCAAGGCCACCGATGCCCGGCAGCACGCCGACGAAGGTGCCCAGGAACACGCCGATGAAGCAGTACAGCAGGTTCTGCGGCGCGAAGGCTTCACCGAAGCCCATCGCGAGGTTGGCGAACATGTCCATCAGAGGCTCCACCGGTAGGCCGGGATGGGAATGCCGAGGCCCATGGTGAAGACCAGCACGGCGATGGCGGCGAGGCTGGCGGCGAGCACCAGGGTCAGCCGCAGGCTCGGGTTGCGTTCCGCGAAGGCGGCCAGGGCGGTCAGCAGCAGCACCGCCGGGATCAGCCCGAAGCGGTCGACCAGCAGCGCGAAGCCCAGCACCGCGATGCAGATGGCCAGGAAGGGCCGCCATTCGGGCCGCGGCAGGGTGCCGGCCCGGAACAGGGCGGGGACCAGGATGATCAGCCCGAACGCCACGACCAGCACGCCGATGGAGAGCGGGAAATAGGCCGGCCCCATCCGCCGCAGCGTGCCCATGTTGTAGTTCAGCGAATAGAGCGCGAACCACGTGCCCCCCGCGATCATCAGCGCGCCGCCGATGATGTCTTCGAAGTCTCTTGTCGCCTTCAACGGATCCTCCCTGGGGATACCTTGGAAACTCAGCCCTTGATGCCGAGGCGCTTCATCCGCTCCCACAGCGTGGTGCGGGAGATGCCGAGCAGCTGGGCGGCGTCGCCCACGCGGCTGCCGGAACGGGCCAGCACGCGCCGGATGTGTTCGCGCTCGGCGGCGTCGCGCGCCTCGGCCAGCGAGAGCGGCGGCGCCTCCTGCGCCTGGCGTTCGGGGAAGAGGTCGGCCGGCTCCAGGCGCGGCCCCTCGGCCAGCACCATCGCCCGCTCGATGCGGTTGCGCAGCTCGCGCACATTGCCGGGCCAGCGGTGCGCCAGCAGCGCGTCGAAGGCCGGCGCGGTCAGCTCCGGCGCCTCCCGCGCAAAGGCCTGGGCGAAGTGGCGCAGGAAATGCGCCGCCAGCGCGCCAAGATCCTCCGGCCGCTCGCGCAGCGGCGGCACCGCCAGCTCCACCACGGCGAGGCGGTAGTAGAGATCCTCGCGGAAGCGGCGCTCGGCCACGCGGGCGCGCAGGTCGGCGTTGCTGGCGGCGACGATGCGCGCCTGCAGCGGCAGCTCCTCCCGCCCGCCGAGGCGGGTGAAGCGCCGCTCCTGCAGCAGCCGCAGCAGCTTGGCCTGCGGCGCCGGGCCGAGCTCGGCCACCTCGTCGAGGAACAGCGTGCCGCCGGCGGCACGCTCGGCGAAGCCGGGCTGGCGCTCGGTGGCGCCGGTGAAGGCGCCGCGCTCATGGCCGAAGATCTGGCTCTCCAGCAGCTCGGCCGGGATGGCGGCGCAGTTGACGGCGACGAAGGGCGCCGCCGCGCGGCCCGCCTCGGCCCGGCCGCTCTCGTGCAGGGCGCGCGCCGCCACCTCCTTGCCGGCGCCGCTCTCGCCGCCCAGCAGCACGGTGGTGTCCACCCGCGCGAGCTTGAGCAGGTGGCGGCGCAGCGTCTGCATGGCCGGGGAGCGCCAGCCGGCGCCGTCATCCGCCGGGCGCAGGGGCGCCGACCAGCCCGAATAGGCGGCGAGCTTGTCGATCAGCAGCTGCGCGGGGAAGGGCTTCTCCACATAGTCGTCGGCCCCGGCGCGCAGCAGCCGCACCGCCTGCGCCACGTCGCCGAAGGCGGTGACGACGATGATCGGCGTGCCGCCCAGCTCCGGCATCAGCCGGGTGAGCAGCGCCTCGCCGCTGCCATCCGGCAGCCGGATGTCGCAGACGATGAGCGTCGGGCGCTGGCGGCGCAGCAGCACCTCGCCCTCGCGCGCGCTGCGCGCCCAGGCGGTGGCGATGCCCTCCAGCGTCAGCCGCTGCACCAGGCTCTCGCCCAGCACCGCATCGTCCTCGATCAGCACCACGGAGCGCGGCGCGTTGGCGGTCTGGTTCATGGCGTCTCCTCCGCGCGGGCGGGCAGGTGCAGGGTGATGCGGCTGCCGCGCGGCGCGGCCTCGACGCTGATGCGCGCGCCCAGGCTTGCGGCGAGCTGCGCCGCGATCTCCAGCCCCAGCCCGCCCGCCACCCCGCTGGCCTCGCCGCCGGAGAGGCGCTGCTCCGCCTCCGGCGGCAGGCCGCCCGCCTCGTCCTCGACGCTCGCCACCAGGAGCCCCTCGGCCGGGCGGGTGACCTGCAGCCGCACCTCCCGCCCGGCCGGCGTCGCGGCCACGGCGTTGAGCAGCAGGTTCAGCAGCAGCTGGCGCAGCCGCAGGGCATCGGTGGGGAAGGGCTCCGGCAGCGCCACCCGCCAGCCGAGGCAGACCTGGCCGCGCCGCGCCTCCGGCATCACCAGAAGGCGCAGATCCTCCAGATCCTCGGCGGAGACGGGGCGGCGCTCGCCATCCTGGCGGTGGGTGGCGAGCGTGCTGCGCACCACCGCCTCGATCTGCCGCAGGCCGCGCTCCACCAGGTCGAGCGCCCGCTCGCGCGCCGCCGGGTCGTCGCCGAAGCGCCGGGTGGTCTCCAGCGCCGTCAGCATGCCGGCCAGCGGGTTGCGCACCTCGTGCGCCACGGAGGCGGCGAGGCGGCCGAGCATGGCGGCGCGCTCCCGCTCGGCCAGGCGGGTGGCCAGCTCCTCCCGCTCGCGCAGCCGGGCGGCCATCAGGTTGAAGGCCTGCGCCAGCCGGTTGGCCTCGGCGTCGCGCGGGGTGAAGCCCAGCGGCGCGAAGCGGCCGCTCCCGGCCCGCTCCAGCGCCGCCGTCACCGATAGGAAGGGGCGCATCAGCCGGCGGGCGAACAGCATGGCCAGTCCCGCGGCCAGGGCCGCCAGCAGCAGGTCCACCACGGTGAGCACCCACATCACCCGCTGCTGCCGCCCCACCTGCTCGGGGAAGGCGAGCTGCGCCGCCACCAGCGCCACCACCTGGCCGTCCGCCACCATCTCGCGCTGCGCCCAGGCCGTGTCGCCCGCGGGGTTCAGCGACCACTGCACGCCGGTCAGCCCGAAGGCCATGGGCGGCTGGCCCTGCGGCTCGCCGGCGCGGGCGAGCGGCAGGCCGTTCGGGTCGGCGACGACGATGGCGAGGTCGTTCACCCCCCGCTGGAAGCCCATGCTGCGCTCCAGCGCCGCCTCCAGCCCGCCGAAGTCGCCGGCGCGCAGCCAGGGCAGGGCGGTGCCGGAGAGGCTGTCGATATAGACATCGGCCAGCCGCGAGATCTCGCGGTTCAGCTCGCGCTGCATGATGTGGAGCGCGAGATGCGTGGTGCCGACCGAGGAGAGGAACACCGCCAGCCCGACCAGGAGCGGCAGGCGGACGGCCAGCGACAGGGAAGGAAGGGCGAAGGTCATGGGCGTGCGGCGTGCTCCGTCGGGCCTGCCCCCGCGTGCCCCGGGGGGCGGCGTGGCGGGGCTTTCCCGGTTCATAGCAGGCCCCGCCAGGGCACCCCGCATCGGGGTGGCTGGCGGGAGCCGGCGCGGAGCGGTCTCGGCGTTGCGCATCGCCGCCTCTCTGCAAGCCGCTTGCCAGCGCAGCGCCGCGTTCCGGAACAAGGGCTTGCGCGGGGCGGGCGGCTTCCGGTGTCCGCCCTTCCGGCCACTGCGGGAGGGCGATGTCCGGAATTCCGGACAGGCCGCCCCATGGCCGTGGGCGCCGCGCCGGCGCATGATGCCGCCGACGATTCAGCAGAAGGACGGACCGTGGCGGCCAGAATGCAACAGGACGAGGTTCCGGGGGATGAGCTGGGTGCCGTGCTCGACGCCGCCCCCCCGGCGGTGACGGAGGCGGAGGTGGCGGCCCTGGCGCAGGCGCGCTTCGGCCTCGCGGTGGCGGTGCGGCCGCTGACCGGCGAGCGCGACCGCAACTTCCACCTGCGCGCCGCCGATGGCGCCGAATACGTGCTGAAGGTGATCCACCCGGCCGAGGACCCGGCGGTTTCGGACTTCCAGAGCCGGGCGCTGCTGCACCTGGCGGTGGCGGGCGCCACCCTGCCGGTGCCGCGCCTGCATCCGCCGCTTTCGGGCGATGGGCCGGAGGCGCTGTGGCGCCGCCCGGGCCAGCCCGATTGCCGCGTGCGGGTGCTGGACTACCTGCCCGGCCGCCCGCTGCACCTGGCGGCACCCGGCCCGGCGCAGCGCGCCGCCGTGGGCGCCACCCTGGCGCGGCTCGACCTCGCCCTGTGGGCGTTCCGCCACCCGGCGGAGGACCACGCGCTGATGTGGGACATCCAGCACGCGCTGCGGCTGCGCCCGCTGGTGGCGCAGCTGCCCGGGGCCGAGGACCGCGCACTGGCCGGGGCGGTGCTGGAGCGCTTCGCCACCCATGCCCTGCCGGTGCTGCCCGGGCTGCGGCGGCAGGTGATCCACAACGACTTCAACCCGCACAACATCCTGGCCGACGCGGCGCGGGACGACGTGGTGGCCGGCATCATCGATTTCGGCGACATGGTGCGCGCGCCGCTGGTGCAGGACCTGGCCACGGCGGCCGCCTACCAGATGGCGGAGGAGGGCCACCCGCTGGAAGGCCCGGCGCAGCTCGCCGCCGCCTTCCACGGCATCTGCCCGCTGGCGGAGGAGGAGGTCGCCATCCTGGCCGACCTGATCGCCACGCGCATGGCGGTGGCGGTGACGATCAGCGGCTGGCGCGCGGCGCGGCAGCCGGAGAACGCGCCCTACATCCTGCGCAACTACCCGCGCAGCCTCGCCGGGCTGCGCCGCCTGGGCGCCCTGCCGCGTGCCGAGGCCCAGGCTTACCTGCGAAAGGCCCTGACCGCATGAGCATGATCAACGCCTACGACCCGAAGGCGACCAACGGCGTCGGCACGCGCGAGCAGGCGATGATCGCCCGCCGGCAGAAGCTGCTGGGCCCCGCCTACCGGCTGTTCTACGCCAACCCGGTGCATCTGGTGCGCGGCGAGGGGGTGTGGCTCTACGACCCGGACGGCAACGCCTATCTCGACGTGTACAACAACGTCGCCAGCGTCGGGCACTGCCACCCGCATGTGGTGGCGGCGCTGGCGCGCCAGGCGGCCACGCTGAACACCCACACCCGCTACCTGAACCCCGTCATCCTCGACTACGCCGAGAAGCTGCTGGGCTATTTCCCCGAGCCGCTCGGCCACGTCATGTTCACCTGCACGGGCAGCGAGGCGAACGACTTGGCCTTCCGCGTGGCGCGCAGCCACACCGGCGGCACCGGCTTCATCGTCACGCAGCTCGCCTATCACGGCGTGACGGTGGCGATCTCCGAGATGTCGCCCTCGCTCGGCAGCCACGTCACCCTCGGCGCCCATGTCCGCACCGTGCCGGCGCCCGACCTCTACCGCGGCGGCCCTGGCGTGGCGGAGCGCCTCGCCGCCGATGTGCGCGCCGCCATCGCCGACATGCGGGCGCATGGCATCACCCCCGCCGCGCTGCTGGTGGACACCATCTTCTCGAGCGACGGCGTGTTCGCCGACCCCGCCGGCTTCCTGGCGCCGGCGGTGGCGGCGATCCGCGAGGCGGGCGGCCTGTTCATCGCCGACGAGGTGCAGCCCGGCTTCGGCCGCACGGGCGAGGCGATGTGGGGCTTCCAGCGCCACGGGCTGGTGCCGGACATCGTGACGATGGGCAAGCCCATGGGCAATGGCCACCCGATCGCCGCCATGGTCTCGCGCCCCGACATCCTGGCCCGCTTCGGGGAGGCGACGCGCTACTTCAACACCTTCGGCGGCAACCCGGTCTCCTGCGCCGTGGGGCAGGCGGTGCTGGAGGTGATCGAGGGCGAGGGGCTGGTGGAGAACGCCCGCACGACCGGCGCCTTCCTGGCGGCGGGGCTGCGCAAGCTGGCGGAGCGGCACGCCCTCATCGGCGACGTGCGCGGCGCCGGGCTGTTCGTCGGCGTCGAGCTGGTGACGGACCGCGCCACCAAGGCCCCCGCCACGGCCGAGACGGCGCGGCTGGTGAACGGGCTGCGCGAGCGGCGGGTGCTGATCAGCGCCGCCGGGCCGCATGCCAACATCCTCAAGATCCGCCCGCCGCTGGTGTTCCGCCAGGAGCATGCCGAGCACTTCCTGGCGGCGGTGGACGCGGTGCTGGGGGAGATCGGCGGCGGCTGAGAGGGGCGGGGTCGTTCCGGCCCCTCTCCAAAAATTTTCCCTGTCTGTTCTCTTTTTCCGGGGTAGAACGGCGAAGGCCACTTGCCTTCATGTTCTATTTATGTTCGCATCCGGTCATGCCGATGCCGTTCCCCCACGCCCCCGTCCCGGCCACCTGGAACCGCCTTCCCCCGGCGGCCCCCCCGTCCTGGTGGTATGCGAGACGCCCCGAGCGGCAGCCCGGCATGACGCGGGCAGGGCAGCTTGCCCTGCCCGCGTCCTCCTCCTCTTCAGGCACGCGGCTGCACGCCCTGGCGCGCGAGGTGATGCTCGGTGCGGTGCTGGGCATTCTGGGCGGCTGGCTGTTCGGCTGGGTGGCGTCCTGGGCGCTGCTCTGAGGCGCCGCGCGCTTCACACCGAGAGGTAGCGTGCCCGCAGCGCCGCATCCCGCATCAGCGCCGGCATGGGCAGGGTCTGGCGGGGCGTGCCGGTCTCCAGGATGCAGGCGCGGTCCCCCACCGCGCCGGCGAAGGCCAGGTTCTGCTCGGAGAGCAGGATGGAGAGCCCCTCCGCCTTCAGCGCCAGGATGGCCTCGGCCATGCGCTCCACCACCACGGGCGCGAGGCCCTCGGAGGGTTCGTCGAGCAGCAGCAGGCGCGGGTTGCCCATCAGCGTGCGGGCGATGGTGAGCATCTGCTGCTCGCCGCCGCTCATCCGCCCGGCCGGCCGGTGGCGCATCCCGCCGAGGCTGGGGAAGAGGGCGAAGAGCCGCTCCGGCGTCCAGGGCGCGAGGCCGGGGCGGGCGGGGCGGCGGCCCACCTCCAGATTCTCCAGCACGGTGAGGCCGGTGAAGATGCGCCGCTCCTCCGGCACATAGCCGAGCCCGGCGCGGGCGATGGCGTGCGGCGGCTGCCCGGCGAGATCGCGCCCCTCCAGCCGCCCCCCTTCCAGCCGCCCCCCTTCCAACCGCACCGTGCCGGCGCTGGGCGGCACCAGCCCCATGATGGCCTTCATCGTCGTGCTCTTGCCGGCGCCGTTGCGGCCCAGCAGGCACAGCACCTCGCCCGCCGCCACGGTGAGCGAGACGCCGTGCAGGATGTGCGCGCGGCCGTAATGGGCGTGCAGCCCCTCCACCGCCAGCATCAGAACCGCCCCCCGCCGAGATAGACCTGCCGCACCCGCGGGTCGGCCCGCACCTCCTCCGGCGCGCCGGCGGCGATCAGGCGCCCGCGCTCCAGCACCAGCACGCGGTCGGCATGGCCGAACACCACATCCATGTCGTGCTCGGTGAACAGCACGGCGATACCGGCCTCCCGCGCGATGGCGGCGGTCTGTTGCATCAGCGCGCCGCGCTCGGCGGGGGCCATGCCGGCGGTGGGCTCGTCCATCAGCAGCAGGCGGGGGCTGTGGGCCAGCGCCATGGCCAGCTCCAGCCGCTTGAGGTCGCCATAGGCCAGCACGGCGCAGGGGCGGTCGGCCTGGGCCAGCATGCCCACACGGTCCAGCAGCGCCTCCGCCTCCGCCGTGTGGAGCCGCGCCGCCGGGCGCCACAGCCCGAGCAGGCGGCGGTGATGGGAGAGCAGCGCGGCCCGCACATTCTCCCGCACGCTCATCGAGCCGAAGGTGGCGGTGACCTGGAAGGTGCGGCCGACGCCGAGCCGCCACACGGCGCGCGGCGGCAGGCCGGTGATGTCCCGGCCCCCCAGCCGCACCCGCCCGGCATCGGGGCGGATCTGGCCGTTGAGCATGTTGAAGCAGGTGCTCTTGCCGGCGCCGTTGGGGCCGATCAGCGCCAGCATCTCGCCGGGGGCGAGGGCGAAGGAGACGCCATCCACGGCGCGCACCCCGCCCCAGGCCTTGATCAGCCCCTCGGCCTCGAGAAGGGGCGTGCTCATGCCCGCTTCTCGCCCCACTGGGCCAGGGCGCCCGCGAGGCCGCGCGGGAAGAACAGCACCAGCGCCAGGATGACGAGGCCGAGCAGCAGCCGCCACAGCTCCGTCACGCGCGCCAGCTGCTCCTGCAGCCCGGCATAGGCAATGGCGCCGAGGATCGGCCCGCTCACCGTCTGCACGCCGCCCAGCAGCACCATCAGCAGCGCATCGACGCTGCGCGGGATGGCGAGGTAGGTGGGAAACACGCTGCCCTTGCCGAAGGCGAACAGGGCGCCGGCCAGCCCGGCGAAGGCGGCGGCATAGGCGAAGGCCAGCCAGCGGATGCGGAAGGCGTCGATGCCGATGGCCTCGGCGCGCAGCGCGGAATCCCGCTGCGCGCGCAGCGCCAGGCCGAAGGGCGCGTGGATGGCCCGCCGCAGCAGCCACACGCCGAGGCCACAGAGCGCGGCGCTGAGATAGAAGAAGGCGAGCTTCCCGCGCGCCCAGTCGCTCGGCCAGATGCCGAGCAGGCCGTTGTCGCCGCCCGTCACCTCCACCCACTGGAAGGCGACGCTCCAGGCGATCTGCGCGAAGGCGAGCGTCAGCATGGCGGCATAGACGCCGGAGAGGCGCACGCAGAACCAGCCGAAGAGCAGCCCCACCAGCCCGGCGGCGAAGGGCGCCAGCAGCAGCCCCATCTCCATCGGCGCGGCGAGGTGGCGCAGCAGCAGCCCCGCGGCATAGGCGCCGGCGCCGAAATAGGCGGCGTGGCCGAAGCTCGCCATGCCGCCCGGCCCCATGATGAGGTGCAGGCTGGCGGCGAACAGGATGAACACGGCGAAGTCGGCCAGCAGGATCAGCGGGTAGTCGCCGAGGAAGGGCGCGGCCAGCAGCAGCGCCGCCAGCGCGCCGAGCGTGGCCAGCCGCAGGCCGCGCGGCAGCGGGCGGGGCAGGGGCGGCGCCTGCTCGCTGGCGGGCGGCGCGCCGGGCGGGGCGCCCAGCAGCCCGTGCGGCCGCAGCACCAGCACCACCGCCATCACCAGGAACACCAGCACCAGGGTGATGCGCGGGAAGACCAGGATGCCGAAGGCGTGCAGCTCGCCGATCAGCAGCGCCGCCAGGAAGGCACCGGGCAGGCTGCCAAGCCCGCCGATGACGACGACGACGAAGGCCTCGACGATGATGGCCATGTCCATGTGCAGCGTGACGGCCTCGCGCGGCAATTGCAGCGCGCCGCCGAGCCCGGCGAGGGCGGCGCCGAGGAAGAACACGGCGGTGAAGAGCAGGCGCTGGTCGACGCCGAGGGCGGAGACCATCTCGCGGTCCTGCGTCGCGGCGCGCAGCAGGATGCCGAAGCGGGTGCGGTGGAACAGCAGCCAGAGCAGCCCCAGCACCACCGGCCCCACCGCGATGAGGAACAGCTCGTAGCGCGGGAAGCGCAGGCCGAGGATCTCGACCGCGCCGCGTAGCAGCGGCGCGCGGGGGCCGAACTTGTCGTCCGCGCCCCAGAGCAGCAGCGCCACATCCTGCACGATCAGCACCAGCGCGAAGGTGGCGAGAAGCTGGAACAGCTCCGGCGCGTGGTAGATGCGGCGCAGCACCGTCATCTCCAGGGCCGCGCCCAGCGCGCCCACGCAGAGCGCCGCCAGCAGCACGCCCCCCCAGAACCCCCAGAAGCCGCCGAGTTCCGCGAGCGGCCCGTGACTCACAAAGGTCCAGGCGAGATAGGCGCCCAGCATGTAGAGGCTGCCATGGGCGAAGTTGACGATGCGGCTGACGCCGAAGATCACCGTCAGCCCCGAGGCCACCAGGAAGAGGGAGGAGGCGCTGGCCAGTCCGGCCAGCGCCTGGACGGCCAGGGCTTCCAAGGCGGTGCTACTCCTGCGGCCGCCAGGCGCGCACCTGCTCGTCGCCGGGCAGGTAGTTGGCGCCGTCGGCATAGCGCCAGTCCACCATCCTGCCGCGCCGGCCTTCGAGCTTGGTGCGGCCGACGAAGGCGCCGAGCGTCGCCTGGTGGTCGAGCGCGCGGAACTCCACCTCGCCCGTGCCGTAGCCGGTCTGGTAGCGGATGCCCTTGAAGGCCTCGACCATCGCCTCCGTCTCGGTGCTGTTCGCCTTGCGCAGCATGGCGGCGATGGCCTGCACCGTGTCGTAGCCGACGATCGATCCGCAGCGCGGCAGCTCGTTGTACTTGGCGCGGTAGGCGTCGCGCAGGGCGGTGTGGGTGGGGTTGTCCAGGTCGTCGCGCGGGTAGCCGGTGACGATCCAGCCATCCGGGCATTCCTCGCCCAGCGGCTCCAGGTATTCCGGCTCGCCGCTCAGCATGGAGGCGACGGCGCGGCACTCGAACAGGCCGCGCGTGTTGCCCTGGCGGACGAAGTTCAGCAGGTCGGTGGCGAAGGTGACGTTGAAGATGCCCTCGGGCTTCATCCGCTCCAGCGCCTGCACCGTGGCGCCGGCATCGATGCGGCCGAGCGCCGGGAACTGCTCGCCGACGAACTCCACATCCGGCCGCTTCGCCTTCAGCAGCTCGCGGAACCACTTCACCGCCGATTGCCCGTATTCGTAGTTGGGCGCCACGGTGGCCCAGCGCTTGGCGGGGAGCCTGGCGGCTTCCTCCACCAGCATGGCGGCCTGCATGTAGGTGCTGGGCCGCAGGCGGAAGGTGTAGCGGTTGCCGCGCGACCAGACGAGCGCGTCCGTCAGCGGCTCGCTCGCCGCGTAGAGGCGCTTGTTCTGCCGGGCGAAGTCGGCCAGGGCGAGGCCGACATTGGAGAGGTAGCCGCCGGCCAGCAGCGCCACGCGCTCGGCGTTCAGCAGCTCGCCGGCCAGGCGCACCGCGTCCTCGGGGCGGCCGGCATCGTCGCGGAACACGGTTTCCAGCGGGCGGCCGCCGATGCCGCCGGCGGCGTTGACCTGCTCCTGCGCCAGCAGCCAGCCATTGCGGTAGGGCCCGAGGAAGGCCGGCTGCGCCGTGTAGGAATTGATCTCGCCGATGCGGATGGGGCTGCCCTGGGCGCGCAGCACGGCCGGGCGCGCTAGCGCTCCGGCGGCGATCCCGGCCAGCAGCATGCGGCGGCGCAGCCCGCGCGCGTCGGTCTGGAGGAGGGTCATGGTGGCGGTCCTTCTGCCTGTCCTGGCATCGGCGGAGCCGAGTGGCGGCGAATGTCCTTCCTGTCATCCCGCAGGGCAAGATGCCTCGCCCGAGAACTTGCAGAAAGAAGATGGGGGCTCGGGGGAATTCCTTCCCCCGGCCTTCTATTCCCCACCCAGACGCGACCCGCCCTCAAGCTGCCGCAGCCGGCGGCGCAGCGCATAGACCTGATCGACCAGCGACAGCACCACGGGCAGCGCCGTCTCATCCACCTCCAGCACGTCGCGCAGGTCGAGGATCAGCCGCACGCGCTCCACGTCGATCTCCTCGAAGCGCAGTTCGCCTCCCGTGACCTCCGGGCGAACGAAGCCCTGGGCGATCCAGCGGTGCAGGTCGCCGGGGTCCAGGGTGGTGAACCGGGCGAGCAGGATGTCGAGCGTGATCATGGCGCTGCCTTCGCTCCCGGTTCCGGCGCGTTTTCCGGCTTCTCCACGGGCGCGGGCCGCCAGTCCCGCAGGAAGGCTTCCAGCGCCGCATCCGGAGGCCCGATGACGACCCGGATGGACAGGATCAGATCGCCGGCCGGGTTGCCGGCATGGGCCGCCACGCCCTTCCCGCGCAGGCGGATGAGATGGCCCGTGTCGGTGTGCGGCGGCAGCGTGACGCGCACCGTGCCGGACGGGGTTGAGACCAGAACGGCGCCGCCCAGCACCGCGTCCCTGAGGCTCACGGACAGGTCCTTGTGCAGATCCATCCCCTCGCGGCGCAGCTCGGGGTGGGTGCCGACCTCGAGCTCGATCAGGGCATCGCCGTCAGGGCCGCCATTGCGGCCGGGCTCGCCCTTTCCCCGGAGGCGGAGGACGCTGCCACTGACCACGCCGGGCGGGATCTTGAGGTCCAGGACCCGGCCATCGGGCAGCGTCAGGCGCTCGGTGGCGCCTTGCACGGCGCTGAGGAACGGCACGGCCAGTTTGTAGGTCGCGTCGTCGCCGCGCCGGGGGGCGGCCTCCGCCGCCCGCCGGGCTGCGAAGATCTCCGCGAACAAGTCCTCGAAGGTGTCCTCGTGGGCGGCGTCGCCGTAACGCGCGCCCTGCGCGGCCTCGGCATGGCGGCGGTAGCTGCTCGGGGGGCGCTGCTCCTGGCCCGCGGCATCGATCTCGCCCCGGTCGAAGCGCGCACGCTGCTCCGGGTCGGACAGCAGGTCGTGCGCGGCGGAGGCTTCCTTGAAGCGTGCTTCCGCCATGGGCTTGCCGGGGTTGAGGTCCGGGTGGTGCTGCCGGGCCAGCTTGCGATACGCCTGCTTGATGGCGTCAGGCGTCGCGTCTCGGGGAACGCCCAGAACCTTGTAGGGATCTTCAGCCATGCCTGTATCCCAGTCCCCCGGGTGGAACATCCGCCGACCGGGCCCCCAGAGCCGCGGGGGTCCGAAGCGGTGCGGGTGCGCCGCCTGTTGTACGAGATTTCGGGCAGGACGAACACCGCGCGTTCGGCGTCGCCCCGCGGGGCGGCTTTCCTAGCGTCGCAGCGCCGCGTTCAGCCGCCCCGGGACCTCGGCCAGCGCGCTTTCCTCCGCATTGGCGAAGGCAAGGCGCAGGTGCCGCTGCTGCCCCGGCCCGAAGAACGGCCCCGGCAGGGTCAGCAGCCCGTGCCGCGCCGCCAGCGCCTCGGCGGCGGCCATGGCGTCCGGCTGCCCCGCGGGCAGGCGTAGATAGGCGAAGTAGGTGCCCAGCGCATCGACCGCCCAGCCCGGCGCCCGCGCCATGGCGGCGCGGAAGGCATCGGCGCGGCCGGCCATGATGGCGCGGTTGCCGGCGCGCCACCCGGCCAGTGCCGGAATGGCCCAGGCCAGCGCCGCCTGGGGTGCGCGGGCGGGGCAGATCTGCATGGTGTCCACCACCTTCAGCAGCTCCGCCCGGAAGGCGCCGCCGCCGACGATGGCCCCGACGCGGTGCCCCGGAATGCAGTAGGACTTGGCGAAGGAATAGAGATGCACCAGCCCTTCCGTCCAGTCCGGGTCCTGGAACAGGGTGTGCGGCGGCGCGCCGGTCTCGGGGAGGAAGTCGCGATAGGTCTCGTCCAGCACCAGCCAGACGCCGCGGGCGCGGCAGATCCCGGCAATGCGGGCGATGGTCGCGGCGGGGATGATGGCGCCGGTCGGGTTGTTCGGCGTCACCAGCACCACGGCGCGGGTCTCGGGCGTCAGCGCCGCCGCCAGCCGCTCGGGGTCGGGGAGGAAGCCGTCCTCGGCGCGGGTCTCGAAGGGCAGGGCGGTGATGCCCAGCAGCTCCAGCGCCATGCGGTGGTTGAAGTACCAGGGCGTCGGCAGCAGCACGGCGTCGCCGCTGCCGGCCAGCGCCGTCATGGCCATGGTGAAGGCGAGGTTGCAGCCGGCGGTGATGGTGACCTCGCCGGCGCTGATGGGCGCGGCATAGGTGGCGGCGAGGTCGGCGGCCAGCGCCTCGCGCAGCGGCGCGTCGCCGTCGATCGGGCCGTAGCCGGCACAGGCGCGGCTGCCGGCCGCCTCGGCCAGCCGCTCCAGCAGCGCCGGGTGCGGCGGGTAGCCCGGCACGGCCTGGGTGAGGTCGAGCATCGGGCCGGCGCCGCCGTCGTAGCGGGCGGCCCAGGCGCGGGCGGTGGGGATGGGCGGCGCGGCCGTGGCGTGGACACGGGCGGAAAGGCGGGGGCTCGGCATGATGCGCCGCACAGTGTCACGCGATGGTCACGCCGACCAGCCATGCCAAGCGCGGCTCAGGCTTCCTCGCCCGCCGGGCGGCCGGTGACGTGCCGCCAGTGGTGCCAGAGCAGCCGCGCCGCCAGCGAGCGCCACGGCGACCATGCCGCCGAGAGGGCCAGCAGCGCCTTCGGCCCCGGCCGCGCCGGCAGGCCTTTCAGGTGCTGGGCGGCGGCGGCCAGGGCCACATCGGCATAGGGGAAGATGTCCGCCCGGTCCTCGGCGAAGATCAGGTGCACCTGCGCCGTCCAGGGGCCGAGGCCGCGCTGCGCCGAGAGATGCGCGATGGCCACCGCGTCGGCCATGCCGGAGAGCGCCTCCAGTTGCAGCGTGCCGGCCAGGCAGGCCTCGGCCAGCCCGCGCAGATGCGCCACCTTGGGGCGGGAGAGGCCGGCGGCGCGGAACTGTTCGTCCGTCAGTTGCAGCAGCCCCGCCGGCTCCAGCGCGCCGGGCAGGGCGGAGAAGCGGCGCCAGATGGCTCCCGCCGCCTGGTTGCTGATCTGCTGGCCTAGGATGGTGCGCGCGAGGCCGCCGAAGCCGCGCGGCCGGCTGCGCCACGGCAGCAGCCCGGCCGCCGGCTCGATGCGGGCGAAATCCGCGTCCAGCCGGCAGAGGGCGGCGATGCCTTCCCGCGCCCAGTCGGGTGGCCGTTGGGGGTTCAGTCCGGGCAGGGCGGTTCGCCCAGGGGCGAGGCGGGCGGCGCCGCTTCCGGCTGGACGATGGCGGCGGCGAGCGCCGCGAAGCGGGCGGGCTGCATCCCCGGCTCGGCCGCCAGCCACAGCACGCCGGCCTCGTGCGGCAGCAGGGCGGTGCGCCAGCCCGGCGGGATGCGCGTCGGCACCGCCTCCCGCCCGCCCAGCCACAGCCCGAGGCGGCAGCCCCCCGTGCCGCGATAGCCGCCATAAAGGCCGCCCCCGGCCTCGCTGGCGCTGTCCAGCCGCAGCCCGAGGGCGGAGAGATCCGGCAGGCCGGCCGGCGCCTGCGGGCCGGCCACGCCGAAGCCCGCCAGGAAGCGCCGGTGCGCCACCACCGCCGGGGCATCCCGCTCGCGCGGGGCGCTCACCGCCAAAGCGGTGCCGGCGGCCAGCAGCGCCAGCGCCACGATTCCCACACGCAGCCAGTCGCGCGGGCGGGCGCGGCGGTCCTCCCGACGCGGCGGGGGGATGCTGGGGGCGAGGCTGATGTCGTCCGGCACCACCAGAGGAGGCGCGTGGAGAGGCGCGGGGGGCGCCGCCGCCGTCCGGGGCGGGCTGCTTTCCTTGCGGCGCAAGGGCAGGATGGCCATGGGTTCCTCGCGGGCGCGCGGCGCGGCACCCCTGTCTCTTCGGGCGCAGGTCTATTCCGGCGCAGGATGCCATGCCGCCTGGCCGGGCGGAAGGCCGGCCAGGCTTCGCGCCGCACGAGGCATGTTTTTCGCTGCCGAATGATACGAAGCGCAACAGGGCGCGCGGTGGCAAAAGCCTGTAACATGCCTTCCAGGCAACGTCGCCATATCGCCTCTATGGTCGAGCTCATGGAACCGCCCCCGCATATCCTGGTCGTGGACGATGATCGCGAGATCCGCGACCTGCTGTCGAAATTCCTCGAGCGGCAGGGCTGCCGCGTCACGGCCGCGCGCGATGCGCGGGAAGCTCGGCGGCTCTGGCCGCTCGGCCGCTACCACCTCGTGGTGCTGGACCTGATGCTGCCGGGCGAATCGGGGCTCGACTTCGCCCGCTGGCTGCGCAGCCAGTCCGACGTGCCGATCGTCATGCTGACGGCAATGAGCGAGGAGACGGACCGCATCGTCGGGCTGGAGCTCGGCGCCGATGACTACGTGGCCAAGCCCTTCAACCCGCGCGAGCTGCTGGCGCGCATCCGCGCCGTGCTGCGCCGCGCCAGCGGCGAGAGCGGCGCGAGCCAGGAGCCGCCCGCCCGCTCCATCCGCTTCGCCGGCTGGACGCTGGAGCCGGCGCGGCGCCGCCTGCTGAACCAGGATGGCGTCGAGGTCTCGCTGACGGGGGGCGAGTACGAGCTGCTGATGGTGCTGGTCGAGCGCCCCAACCGGGTGCTGACGCGCGACATGCTGATGGACCTGCTGCGCGGCCGCCAGGCCGGGCCGTTCGACCGCGCCATCGACGTCGCCGTCTCCCGCCTGCGCCGCAAGCTGGAGGATGACGGGCGCAACCCCAGCCTGATCAAGACCGTGCGCGGCGGCGGCTATGTGCTGGCCGCGACGGTGGAGAAGCTGGCCGAGCGCGGTGGCGCGGAGCGGCCCGGCGGCGAGCCGCCCGCCGGCCCCCGCCCGGCCGGGGCGGCCGGCTGAGCGATGCGCCAGGACAACGGCCCCGGCCGGCGCCCATGATCCACCGCCTGCTGCCGCGCAGCCTGGCCGGGCGCACGGCGGTGTTCCTGACGCTGGCCCTCATGATGGTTCAGGCGGCGGGGCTGACCATCCACGCGCTCGACCGCGTGGACCTGCAGCGCTTCGCCCTCTCGCGCGAGATCAGCGCGCGCGCCTTCGGCGTCTGGCGCACCGTGCTGCTGGCGCCGCCCGACCGGCGCGAGGCGATGCTCTACGATATCGACCTGCCGCCCGGGCTGATCGCCGATCTGTCGGACCTGCCGGCGGTGCGGCCGGGCATGCCGCGCGCCTCGGCCTCGCTGGTGCGGCTGTTCCGGCTGGATCTCGTCACCGCCGGCCCGGCGCGCTTCCGCCCGCGCGAGGCGCTGGTGGCGGGCGGGCCGCGCCCGGGCATGCTGGTGCTGGCCATGCAGCTGCCGGACGGGCTGTGGCTGAACATGCGCATGGCCCTGCCGCCGCCGCGGCCCTGGCACTCCGAGACCTTCCTCTTTGCCTTCGCGCTGATGACCGGCGCGGCGCTGGCGCTGATCCTGTGGGCGACGCGGCGGCTGACGCGCCCCGTCTCCGCGCTCGCCCGCGCCGCCGAGCGGCTGGGGCGCGACGTGAACGCGCCGCCGCTGCCGGAGAACGGGCCGCTGGAGGTGGCCACCGCCGCCCGCGCCTTCAACACCATGGCCGAGCGCATCCGCCGCTTCGTCGGCGACCGGACGCAGATGCTGGCGGCCATCGGCCACGACCTGCGCACCCCCATCACCCGCCTGCGGCTGCGCGCCGAGTTCCTGGAGGACGAGGAGCAGCGCCGCAAGATGCTGGCCGACCTCGACGAGATGGAGGCCATGGTGAACGCCACCCTGGCCTTCGCCCGCGACGATTCCGCCACCGAGCCTTCCGTGCCGCTCGACCTCGCCGCGCTCTGCCGCACCGTGCTGGACGAGGCGGCGGATGCGCGGCCCGAGCTGGCGCCCGAGACCACCGCCTATGACGGCCCCGAGCGGCTGCGCGTGCGTGGCCGGCCGATCGCGCTGAAGCGCGCCCTGGCGAATCTGGTGGGCAACGCGCTGAACTATGGCGGCAGCGCCCGCCTCCGCCTGGAGGGGCCGGGCACCGGCGCCGAGGCGGCGCTGCTGCGGCTGCGGGTGGAGGATGACGGCCCCGGCATTCCCGAGGAATCGCTGGAGACCGTGTTCCAGCCCTTCCGCCGGCTGGAGACCAGCCGCAACCGGGAGACCGGCGGCACCGGTCTCGGCCTGCCCATCGCCCGCAACATCCTGCGCGCCCATGGCGGCGACGTGGTGCTGCGCAACCGCCCCGGGGGCGGGCTGACGGCGCTGGTGACGCTGCCCGTCTAGGCCGGCGGCTTCCCGCCCGGCGCGGGGAAGGGGCGGGCGCGGGGCCGGGCGGGGTGGCCGGCGGCGCGCTGGCCCTGATGGTAGTCCCGCTGCCAGCCCTGGGCGCGCTCGGGGCTGTCCGGCTGCTTCAGCGCGGCGTTGAAGCGGCCGCGGCCCTCGCTCCAGGCGGCATGGGCGGCGGCCAGCGCCGGGTTGTCGGCCAGCGGCCGGGTCTCGGGGCGGGTGCGGGCCAGCAGGTCCCGCGGCAGCGGGAAGAAGAAGGCCACCGGCTCCCCGGGGCGGAAGCGCACCACATGGTCCGGGCGGGTGAAGCGCCAGTTCATGGTGAAGCTCATCGGCGCCCAGTCGGTCTCGACAAGGCCGGTGAGGGGGGCGATGCCATCCTTCGGCGCATTGGGCGGCCCGCTCACCCACAGCACCTGCCCCGGCGCGGTGCGCAGCAGCATGGGCAGCGGGAAGGTCAGCACGCCGAGGCCGAAATGGCTGGCCGGCGCCAGCCCGCCCGGCTTCAGCACCCGGATCACCACATCCTCCGGCGCCGCGCCGCCATTCCACCAGGCCTCGAAGCCGGTCTGGCCCTGCACCTCCCAGCCATGGCCGTTGGCGGCGGTGAGCGGCAGGCAGCGGTAGGCGAAGCCATCGGGGGATGCGTCCATCCAGCCGCGCCGCACGGTGGCGGGGCGCAGCGGCGGCAGGGGATGGCCTTCCAGTTGATGGGCGGTCAGCGGCAGGTCGGGCTCGGACATGGCCGCAGCCTGCCATGCCGCGCCTTACCGGCCGGTTGGCGGCGGCCCCGGCCGGCTTTTCAGCCCGCCAGCAGGCGGCGCAGCTTGCGCACGGCGCTGTCCGGCGTGGTCAGCACCGGCAGACCGGTGGCCGCCGCCACGGCAGGGGCGGCGCGCGCCAGGCTGAACTGCGCCAGCGCGATGGCATCGCACCCCGCGAGGCTGCGCGCCGCCTCGGCGGCCAGCCGGTCATGCGCCGCCGTGTCGCCCGCGTCGAGCGCGGCCAGCGCGCCTTCGGCCAGGCAGGGCACCACCTCGAGGCCGGGCGGGAATTCGGGCGGCATGGAATCGAGCGTCGGCGCGAAGGTGGCGAGCAGGCCAATGCGCCGGCCCGTGGCGGCCGCCTCCTCGATCATCGCCTCGTTGGGCTTCAGCACCGGCAGGGCGGCGTGGCGCGCGGCCACCGCCTCGATGCAGGGGCCGAAGGCGGAGCAGGTGAACAGGATGCCGCGCGCCCCGGTGCCGACCGCGTAATCCGCCAGGGCCTGGAAGCGCTCGGTCATGTCCGGGGTCAGCGCCCCGTCGCGCGCCAGATCGGCGGAAAGGCTGTCATCCAGCAGGTTCATCGGCCGCGCCTCCGGCCAGAGCCGGGCCAGCGCCGCCTCGATGGGGGGCGGCGAATGCCGCAGGGCGTGGATCAGGGCAAGCCGCATCGCTTCAACCTCGCTGGAAAATCGGCGCAATCGGGGGAGGTGAGCTCGCCGGGGCCAATCCGGCTGCCGAAGGTCCGGCTGCCGAAGGCCCAGGCACCGGAGGTCCGGCCATGCGGCCCTCCTCGAATCCTGGCCATCCCGCTTCGCTCCCGCTCATCCAGGGCAGGAAAGCGGCATTCCATCCTGCCGTCCAGTCGGCCTCCAGGCGCCGCCCCGCGAGCGTGGGCACGGGCTTATGGGCGTTGACAGGGCGGGCGCGTGGCTGGTCCAGTGTCCGGCACGACAAGAAGAATGGCCAACACCGGCCGCTGCAAACGGCCCGGGATCTCCGGTGCCGGAACGGGAGCTTTTACGATGCGACGCACCGAACGGGCCGCCGCCGCCCTCCTCGTTTCCCTCGGCCTCGGCGCCGCCGCCATGCCGGCCGGGGCGCAGACCCTGCGCCTGGCGGTGGCCGCGCCCGCCACCTCCTTCGACCCGCACTACCACACGCTGACGCCGAACGCCGCGCTGGCCGACCATGTGTTCGAGAGCCTGATCGACCGCACGCCGGACAGCCGCCCCGTGCCGGGCCTGGCCGAGAGCTGGAAGGCGATCGACGACCTCACCTGGGAGCTGAAGCTGCGCCGTGGCGTGACCTGGCACAATGGCGAGCCCTTCACCGCCGAGGATGTGGTGAACACCCTTGCCCGCGTGCCGAAGGTGGCGAACAGCCCCGGCTCCTACGCCATCTACACCCGCAGCATCACGCGCGTGGAAGTGGTGGACCCGCACACGGTGCGGCTGCACACCGACAAGGTGCACCCGCTGCTGCCCACCGACCTGACGCAGGTGGCGGTGATCTGGCGCGGCCTGGGCGACGAGGTCTCCACCTCCGACTTCAACGGCGGCAAGGCCGCCATGGGCACCGGCCCCTACCGGCTGGAGCGCTACGACCACGGCACCCGCGCCATGTTCGTGCGCAACGACGCCTATTGGGGCGGCCGCCCCACCTGGGAGCGGGTGGACTACCGCATGATCCCGAGCAACGGCGCGCGCGTCGCCGCGCTGCGCGCCGGCGATGTGGACATGATCGACAGCGTGCCGACGCAGGATGTCGCCGGGCTGGAGAAGGAGAGCGGCCTCCACATCTCCCGCGCCAACAGCCTGCGCAGCATCCTGATGCGCTACGACATGCGCGAGCAGACGCCCTATGTCACGGGACCGAACGGCGAGAAGCTGGAGAAGAACCCCTTCCTCGACCGCCGCGTGCGCGAGGCGTTGTCCATCGCCATCAACCGCAAGGGCATCGCCGACCGGGTGATGTCGGGCGCCGCCAACCCGACGGGGCAGATGATGCCGGAAGGCACCTTCGGCTACGCCCCGGACGTGGCGCCGCCGCCCTACGACCCCGCCCGCGCGAAGCGGCTGCTGGCCGAGGCGGGCTTCCCGGACGGGTTGCAGATCACGCTGCTGGCGCCCAACAACCGCTACGTGAACGACTCCATCATCGCGCAGACCATCGGCCAGATGTGGGCACGCATCGGCGTCAAGCCGGTGGTAGACACCATGCCCTCCTCCGTCTTCTTCTCCCGCACGGCGCAGCAGGACAATTCCATCGCGCTCAGCGGCTGGGCCAATTCGGTGGGCGAGCCCTCGGCCGGCATGCGCGGCCAGTTCGCCACGCGCGACCGCAGCAAGGGCTGGGGCTCGGTCAACCACACGCTCTATTCGAACAAGGAATTCGACGCGCTGCTGACCCGGGCGCTGGAGACGGTGGACGACGAGAAGCGCGAGGCGCTGTTCCAGCAGATGTCCAAGCTGATCGCGGAGGACTTCGCCTATATCCCGCTGCACCACCAGGTGAATTTGTGGGCGCTGCGTGACACGCTGCAGCACACGCCGCGCGCCGACGAGATGACGCGCGCCATGGACGTGAAGCCGCGCGGCTGACGCCTCCGGCGGGGCCGGGCGCCAAGCCCGGCCCCGCCTTCTTTCAGCCCTTCCGGCCGCCCAGCTCCTGCTGCACCAGGCTGACCCAGTAGCCGGCGCCGTAGGGGATGGCGTCGTCGTTGAAGTCGTAGGTCGGCGTGTGCAGCCCCTCGGCGGTGGCGCCACCGGCGCCCTGGCCCATGAAGATGAAGGCGCCGGGCTTCCGCTCCAGCATGTAGGCGAAATCCTCGCCCCCCGTGACGGGCGGCGCGTCGTCCTGCACCATGCCGGCGCCGACGAGGCTGGCGGCGGCGCTTGCGGCCAGCGCCGTCTGCTCGGCATGGTTCACCAGTGGCGTGCCGTTGCGGCGGTACTCCACCTCGGCCGTGCAGCCGAAGCTGGCGGCCAGCCCCTGCGCCAGCTCGGTCATGCGGCGCTCCATCGTGTCCCGCACGGCGGGGGTGAAGGAGCGCGCCGTGCCGCCGACGCGGATCTCGGCCGGCATCACGTTCGTGGAGCCGAAGGAGCCGCCGGCGATGGCGCCGACGCTGATGACGGCGGAATCGACCGCCGCCACGTTGCGGCTCACCACCGTCTGCAGCGCCATGATGAACTGCGCCTGCAGCACTGTGACGTCGGTCGAGAGATGCGCCGCCGCGCCGCCATGCCCGCCCGTGCCACGGAAGGTGACCACCCAGCGGTCCGGCGCCGCCATGAAGGGGCCGGGGCGGATGCCGAACTGCCCGAGCGGCATCTCCGGCATGTTGTGCAGCCCATAGACGGCATCGACGGGGAAGCGCTCGAACAGCCCGTCCGCCAGCATCGCCTTGGCGCCGCCGCGGCCTTCCTCGGCCGGCTGGAAGATGAACTGCACGGTGCCGCCGAAGTCGCGGTTCTCGGACAGGTACTTCGCCGCGCCCAGCAGCATGGTGGTGTGGCCGTCATGCCCGCAGGCATGCATCAGCCCCTCGTTCACCGAGGCGTAGGGCTTGCCGGTGGCCTCGTGGATCATCAGCGCATCCATGTCGGCGCGCAGGCCGATGGCGTGCTGGCCGGGCAGGCGCCCCTTCAGCGTGCCCACCACGCCGTGGCGGCCGACCTGCTCGGCGACCTCGAGGCCCCAGCCCCGGAGCTTCTCCGCCACCAGCGCCGCGGTCCGCTTCTCCTCCATGCCGATCTCGGGATGGGCGTGGATGTCCTGCCGGATGGCGGCCAGCTCGGGCTGCATGGCCCGCAGGCGGTTCAGAAGGCTGTCGTTCACGTCGGTCCTACTCCCGGTTGCCCGGCGCGCGGCGGCGGGGGGCCGTCCGCACCTGTCGAAAGCGGCTACATGAACCCGCGCGGCGCCGAGGGAAAGGGCCGGCGCGACACGAAATGCCTGTCGCGCCACCGCATTCCGGCGCATGAACGCCCGCAGCACAGGAGTATGCACCGATGATGGACAAGGAAGCGCTGACGGCCTGGGCGCTGAAGAATGGCTGGGAGATGATCGGCGGCCATCCGAGCCTGGCCAAGCCGAGCGCGCCGAAGGAGGCGATCGTGCGGCTGGTGTTCAAGGCGACGGTGGTCAACCTCGAGGTCAAGAAGCCGGCGGGGAAGTGGGAGAAGGTGGGCGGCGACAGCTACGCCAAGGTGGCCGCGCCCGAGGAGCCGGACGGGCTGCCCACCGGCCTCGGCTTTGAGAAGGTGCCCAGCATCACCAAGCTGATGCAGGACAGCCGGGACCGGAAGGTGTTCGCCGCCTTCGGGTGAGGTGGGCAGGGCCGGGCGGCGCGCCGCCCGGCCCGCCGGTTCAGGCGCCGGCGGCGGCGCGCATCCGCGCCAGCGCTTCCTCGCGCCCCAGCGCGAACAGCACCGCGTCGATCGGCGGCGACTGCGTGCTGCCGGTCAGCGCCGCGCGCAGCGGCTGCGCCACGGCGCCGAGCTTCATCTCCTTCACCTCGGCATAGTCGCGCAGCCACTTGTCGAGATCGGCACGCTCCCAGGGTGCCTCGGAGAGGAACTCGGCGAGGTCGAGCAGCCGCGCCTTGGCCTCGTCGTTCAGCTGCGCCTGCGCCTTCGGCTCGAAGGTGAGCGGGATGCTGGCGATGGCGAAGCCGCACATGGCGGCCGCCTCCACCAGCGTGCGGGCGCGCGGCTGGATGTCCGGCATCAGCGCGCGGATGGTGGTGGCGGCGCCGCGCGGCAGCGGGCCGTTGCGGCGCAGGATCTCCAGCACCTCGCCCGTCACCGCGTCGGCGTCCTTCTGGCGCAGGTACTGCGCGTTCAGGTGGGTGAGCTTGGCGTAGTCCATCCGGCTGGCGGCGCGGCCGACGCCGTCCAGGTCGAACAGTTCGATGGCGCGGTCGCGCGGCACGAACTCCTCGTCGCCATGGCCCCAGCCGAGGCGGAGGAGGTAATTGCACACCGCCTCCGGCAGGAAGCCCTGGTCGCGGAACTCCAGCGCGCCCACCGCGCCGTGGCGCTTGGAGAGCTTGGCGCCGTCCGCGCCGTGGATCAGCGGGATGTGGGCGAAGCGCGGCCGGTGCCAGCCCATCGCGTCATAGACCATCACCTGGCGGAAGGTGTTGGTCAGGTGGTCGTCGCCGCGGATGACATGGGTGATGGCCATGTCGTGGTCGTCCACCACCACGGCGTGCAGGTAGGTGGGCGTGCCGTCCGAGCGCAGGATGATCATGTCGTCCAGCTCGGTGTTCTGCACCCGCACCTCGCCCTGGACGAGGTCGTGGATCACCGTCTCGCCCTCGCGCGGGGCCTTGATGCGGATGACGGGCTTCACGCCCGCCGGCGCCTCGGCCGGGTCGCGGTCGCGCCAGCGGCCATCGTAGCGCGGCGGGCGGCCTTCCTTCATGGCCGTCTCGCGCATCTCCGCCAGCTCCTCGGGCGTGCAGAAGCACTGGTAGGCCTTGCCTTCGGCCAGCAGCTGGCGGGCCACCTCGGCGTGGCGGGCTTCCTGCGCGGTCTGCATCACTGGCGGCTCGTCCGGGCTGAGGCCGAGCCATTCCAGGCTGTCCAGGATCTGCCGCACCGCTTCCGGCGTGGAACGGGCGCGGTCGGTGTCCTCGATGCGCAGCAGGTACTGCCCGCCATGGTGGCGCGCGAAGAGGAAGTTGAAGAGGGCGGTGCGCGCCCCCCCGATGTGCAGATACCCGGTCGGGGAGGGGGCGAAACGGGTGCGTACGGTCATTGCTCGGCCAATTCCTTCGAGCCGACGCTTCTACCACCGCCGGGCGCTGCTGTAGAGTGCGCGCAATGGTTGATAAACCGTGACCGTCTTGATCGCCTCCATGCCGGTGCTGCGCGGCTTTGCCGCCTCCTGGCGTCGGGGAGCCTTGCTGGCGGCCCGTCTCGAGGCCCTGCTGGCGCCGGAATGGCAGCGCCTGCCGCTGTGGCTGCCGGTGGCGCTGGGCGCCGGGGTGCTGGCCTATTTCGCCGGGCGGGCGGAGCCGGGGCGGGGCTGGCTCTGGCTGCCCTGGCCGCTGCTGCTGCTGGCGGTGCTGCTGGGCTGGCGCGGCCGGCGGATGGCGGCCTGGCCGGTGGCGCTGGCGGGCATGGCGGCGCTCGGCTTCGCGCTGCCGCTCTGGCATGCCGGGCGCCTGCCGCCGCCGCTGGATCTGCCTTCCCGCGCCGTCATCCTGGAAGGCCAGGTGGATGCCGTGGAGGCCCTGCCGCAGGGCCTGCGCGTGACCCTGGCGGCGCCGCGCCTGGATGGCGCCGAGCCCCTGCCGCGCTGGCTGCGCGTGCGGCTGCGGGCGAATGATCCGCTGCGCCCCATCCCCGGCGACCGCATCCGCCTGCGCGCGCTGCTGCGTGCGCCCTCCGCCCCCGCCTATCCCGGCGCCTGGGATTTCCAGCGGGAGGCCTTCTTCAAGGGGCAGGGCGGCTCCGGCTTCGCCCTCGGCCCGGCCGAAAGGCTGGCGGAATCCGGGGCGCCGCAGCCTTTCGCCGCGCTGCGCGCCGGGATCGAGCAGCGGGTGATGGCGGCGCTGCCGGGCGGAGCCGGGGCCATTTCCGCCGCGCTGCTGACCGGTGGGCAGAGCGCCATCCCCCCCGCCGACATCGTGGCGATGCGCGATTCCGGGCTGGCGCACCTGCTCTCCGTCTCGGGCCTGCACATCGCCATCGTCATGGGGCTCGGCTTCGGCGTGCTGCGCTTCGGCGTGGCGCTGTGGCCCTGGCTGGCGCTGCGGATGGAGGGCACGCGCCTTGCCGCCCCCGGCAGCCTGGCGCTCGGTGGCGCCTACCTGCTGCTGACCGGGGCGCAGGTGCCGATGCAGCGCAGCTTCGCCATGGCCGCGCTGGTGACGCTGGGCCTGCTGGTGGGCCGGCGGGCGCTCTCGCTGCGGGCGCTGGCGGTGGCGGTGGCGGTGGTGCTGGCCTTCAACCCGGCCTCGCTGCTCGGCCCCTCCTTCCAGATGAGCTTCGCCGCCGTGCTGGTGCTGATCGCCGGGGCTGAGGCGATGGCGCCCTGGCTGGCGCGCCTGCGTGCCGCGCCCGGCTGGTGGCGGCGGCCGGCGGTGCTGCTGCTGGGCATGCTGGCCACCTCGCTGCTGGCCGGCATCGCTACCACCCCCTATGGCCTGCACCATTTCGGCCGGCTGCAGCTCTACGGCGTGGTGGCCAACATGGTGGCGGTGCCGCTCACCTCCTTCCTGGTGATGCCGGCCGGGCTGGTGGCGCTGGCGCTGATGCCCCTGGGCCTGGAAGCCTGGGCGCTGGCGCCGATGGGCTGGGGGGTGGAGGCGGTGCTGCTGGTGGCGCGCGGCGTGGCCGCCTGGCCCGGCGCCGCGCTCCAGGCCACGCCGATGCCGGGCTGGGGGCTGCTGCTGGCCTCGGCAGGTCTGGTCTGGCTGTGCCTGTGGCGCGCGCGCTGGCGGCTGCTGGGCCTGCCCATGCTGGCGGCCGGGCTGGCCAGCGGCGCCTTCGTCACGCCGCCCGACCTGCTGGTCTCGGCCGACGCGAAGCTGATCGCGCTGCGGACCCCGGCGGGGGTGGTGGTGCAGAAGGCCAGCGGCGGCTCGACCTTCGTGCGGGATGCCTGGCTGCGCGGCTGGGGGGAGGATGAGGCGGACACCCTGCGCGATGGCGAGGCCGCCCCCCCCGGGCTGGACTGCACGCCGCAAGCCTGCCGCTTCCAGCCATATCCGGAGGGGCCCGCGGCCCTGCTGCTGCGCGCGCCGAAGCCGCGCCGGAACGAGACGGCGCCGCCGCTGCTGGCCGCGCCGCATTGCGCCACGGGCGCCGCGCTGCTGGTGGCGGCGGAGCCGATCCGCGGCCGCTGCCCGGGCACGCCCTGGGTGGACCGCTTCAGCGTCTGGCGGGATGGGCCGCATGCCGTCTGGCTGCGGCCGGGCGAGGCGCCGCGGGTGGTCTCGGACCGCGCCTGGCGGGGGGCGCGGCCGTGGGTGCCGCCGCCGCCCCGTCCGCGCGCGTTTGCGGCTCAGTAGCGGCGCAGCAGCCCCACCAGCCGGCCCTGCACCTTCACCCGGTCCGGCCCGAAGATGCGGGTCTCGTAGCGCGGGTTGGCGGCCTCCAGCGCGATGGAGTTGTTGCGGCGGCGCAGGCGCTTCAGCGTCACCTCCGCATCGTCCACCAGCGCCACCACCACGTCGCCGCTGTCGGCGGTATCGCCCCGGCGGATGATCACCGTGTCGCCATCCAGGATGCCGGCCTCGATCATCGAATCGCCGGACACCTCCAGCGCATAGTGCTCGCCGCTGCCCAGCAGCCCGGCCGGCACGCCGACATTGGTGCCCTGGTCGCGCAGCGCCTCGATCGGCTGGCCGGCGGCGATGCGGCCATAGAGCGGCAGGCTCACCGCCGCCGCCTCGTTCGCGCCCTTGGCCACGCCGGCCAGGTTGGAGGCGAAATTGCCGCGGATGACATTGGCCGCGAAGCCCGGCCGGGGCGGCGCGGCCTCCTCCGGCTGGAGGATGGGCGGCAGGGGGGCGGGCGCCACGCCTTCCGGCAGGCGAATCACCTCCAGCGCGCGGGCCCGGTGCGCGCGGCGGCGCAGGAAGCCGCGCTCCTCCAGCGCCGTGATCAGGCGGTGGATGCCGGATTTGGAGCGCAGCTTCAGCGCGTCCTTCATCTCCTCGAAGGAGGGCGAGAAGCCGGTGCTGCGCAGGTGCCGGTCGATGAACATCAGCAACTCGTGTTGCTTGCGCGTCAGCATTGGAGGGCTCCCTGCAGCCAGAACAGTGTCGCGAACAAAGCGGCAACCATTCGGGTGTTCTACGAAGGTTCCAATACGTTGGTCAACAAGCGAATGCCGTATTTTCCGCCACTTGGTCCCGATGGCTGAGGTGCAGGTCGGCGCGGCGGCACTGACGTCGGCGTGGCGGAGCCGGGCGGAGGCGGGGCAGGAAGTGTTCTTCTTCCTGAAGTCCTTCCCGGATCTTCCGCAGCGGTCTCAGAAAGACCGCCTTTCGCGTTGTTCCTGAAGCTTTCCTGCCCGCATGCTGCTGACGGGGCGCATGCCCTCAGCCACGTTCGGACAAGGCGAGCTGTCCCGCCAGGCGGGCGTAGCGGTCGCGGCTTGCCGTCAGGTGGCGGCGCATGGCGGAACGCGCGGCAGCCGCCTGGCCAGCAGCGATGGCGGCGGCGATTCGCGCATGTTCCTCCCGCACCCGCACCAGATAGGCGGTGCGCGCCGAAGGCTCCTCCATATAGGGCCGCACCGTCTGGCGCGGGATCAGCATCGGCCCCAGGAACTCCAGGAAGCGCGGGAAGAAGCTGTTGCCCGTGGCGGCGAAGATGGCGCGGTGGAACTCCAGGTCCTGCGTCACCGCGCTCTCGCCCGCATCCACCGCCCGGTCGAACACGGCGGCGGCCTGGGTGATGCGCTCCAGCGCCGCCGGGTCGCGCCTCTCGGCCGCCAGACCGGCCGCCTCGGTCTCAATGGCGATACGCAGTTCAATGACTTGCAGCACGTCGTTGAGAGAGCGCATCTCGCCCGGATCGATGCGGACCTGGCCGCGCGCCGCCGGGTCAGCCACGAAGGCGCCGACGCCCTGGCGCGTCAGGACCAGCCCTTCGGCGCGCAGCGCGGCCACGGCCTCCCGCACCACGGTGCGGGAGACGCCGGCCTGCCGCATCAGCGCCTGCTCGGTGGGGAGGCGGTCGCCGGGGCGCAGCCGCCCGGCCCGGATCTCGGCGGCCAGCCGGCGGACGAGCTCCGCCGTCAGGTTGGCCGGCGGCGAGAGCGGTGCCAGCTCGATCCCAGGCGTGGCTTCAGCCTCGCTGCGTCCGTCCATGATGATGGCCTCCTCCTCCGGCCGTTCCGGCCAGGACGTCATCTTATCATATGAGAGAGTCGGCGGCGAGGGCACCCCATCGGCCGAAACCGCTTGCTTGCCGCATTCCCCTCTCCGGAGCAATGCCGGGGGGGCGGTGTGGCCGGGCGCGGCGGCCGGTGGCATGGTGGCCGGCCCATTCCGCCGCAGCCCGCAGGAGCCGCATGCCCACGCCCGAGGACCTCGCCCCGCTCGCCCCCGCCATGACCGCCTGGCGCCGCGATCTGCACGCCCATCCGGAGCTGGGCTTCGAGGAGCACCGCACCGCCGCCTTCGTCGCCTCCGAGCTGCGCGCCGCCGGCATCGAGACGGCGGAAGGGCTGGCCGGCACCGGCGTGGTCGGCACGCTGCGTGGCCAGGGCGGCGGCGCGGAGGGCGGCAGGGGCGGCAACCGCGCCATCGCGCTGCGGGCCGACATGGACGCGCTGGCCATGACCGAGGCCACCGGGGCGCCCTATGCCTCCACCGTGCCCGGCCGGATGCATGCCTGCGGCCATGACGGCCACACCGCCATGCTGCTCGGTGCCGCGAAGTGGCTGGCGGCCAACCGTCGCCGCTTCGCCGGCACGGTGCACCTAGTGTTCCAGCCGGCCGAGGAATCGCGGGGCGGTGGCCAGCGCATGGTGGCGGAGGGGCTGTTCTCGCGCTTCCCGGCCGATGCGGTCTATGCCCTGCACAACCTGCCGGGCCTGCCGCTCGGCCATGTCGCCGTGCCCAAGGGGCCGGTGCTGGCCTCCTCCGACACCTGGGAGACCGTGTTCCGTGGCCGTGGCACCCACGGCGCCAAGCCGCATCTGGGCACCGACGCCACGCTGGCGGCGGCGCAGTTCGTCGCCGCCCTGCATTCCATCGTGGCGCGCGAGCTGGACCCGATGGGGGTGGGGGTGGTCAGCGGCGGCCACATGGCGGCGGGCCATCCGGAGGCGCCGAACGTCATCCCGGCCGAGGTGCGCCTGCGCGGCACCGCCCGTGCCCTCACCGCCGCCAACCGCGACCTGCTGGAGCGCCGCATCGGCGGCATCGCGCGCGGCATGGCGGCCACGCACGGGGTGGCGGTGGACTATGCCTACACCCGCCGCCTGGGCCCGACGGTGAACCATCCGGCGCAGGCGGCGCTGATGCACCGCGCCGCCGCCGCCACGGTGGGCGCGGCCGCCGCGCTGGACGACTACCCGGCCATCACCGCCGGCGAGGATTTCTCCGCCATGCTGGAGGTCCGGCCCGGCGCCTATGCCTGGCTCGGCACCGGCGCGCCCGCCCACCCCGAGGGCTACCACCACAACCCGCATTTCGACTTCAACGACGATGCCCTGGCCGCCGGTGCCGCCTTCCTGGCCAGCATCGTCGAGACGGAGCTGCCCGCATGACCGCCGCACCGCGCACCATCCTGCTGGATTGCGACCCCGGCACGGATGACGCCATCGCGCTCTGGCTGGCGCTTGCGTCGCCGGAGATCGACCTGCGGCTCGTCACCGTGGCGGGCGGCAATGTGGGGCTGGAGAAGACCCTGCCCAACGCCCGCGCCGTGCTGGGGCTGGCCGGTGCGCGGGGAAGCGCCGTGCCGGTGGTGGGCGGCGCCGACCGGCCGCTGGTCGGCGCCTTCCGCTCGGAGACCCAGGTGCATGGCGAGGACGGGCTGGGCGGCGTGGTGCTGCCCGAGGGGCCGGCCGCCGCCCCCGGCCTCGCCGCCGACGTGCTGCGCGAGAGGCTGCGCGCGGCGCCGCCGGAGAGCGTCACGCTGGTGGGGCTGGGGCCGGCCACCAACCTGGCGCTGGCCCTGGCCACCGAGCCGGTGCTGGCCGGGCGGGTGGCGGAGATCGTGCTGATGACCGGCGCGGTGGGCGAGGGGAACTGGACCCCCGCCGCCGAGTTCAACGCCGCCATGGACCCCGAGGCGCTGGCCGTGCTGCTCGGCTGCGGCCGGCCCGTCACGCTGGCCACGCTGGACCTCACCGCGCAGGCGCTGGTGACGCCGGCGCGCGTCGCCGCCCTGCGCGCCTGCGGCGGCGGCCGCTGCCTGCGGGCGGCGGCCGACATCCTCGCCGCCCTGCCGCCCTCCCGCCGGTTCGACGGGCGCGGCGCGCCGCTGCACGACCCCTGCGCCGTGGCCTGGCTGGTGGCGCCGGCGCTGTTCACGCACCGGTCCGTCTCCGCCGCCGTGGTGCTGGAAGGGCCGGACCGTGGCCGCACCCGCATCGACCGCTGGCAGCGCGGCCCGGCCCCGGCCAATGCCCGGCTGCTGGAGCGGCTGGACGCCGACGCCTTCTTCGCCCTGCTCGGGGAGCGCCTAGCCACCCTGGGCTGAACGCCGCCGCCGGCGGAGGTCTCAGCCCTCCGCGGCGGGCTCGACCATGGGGTGGCCGAATTGCTGGGTCACCCAGCCGCGCAGCGCCGGCACCGTGGCGTCCAGCGTGGCCTGCACCCGGGCCAGCGGCTCGTTGAGGGAACCGGACTGCGCCACGGTGCGCTGCAGATCCTCCAGCGCCCGCGACAGGCGCCGCGCCCCGATGGTGCGGGCAACGCCCAGCAGGCGGTGCGCGGTGGGGCGGATCTCGCTCACGTCCAGCGTATGCAGCAGCGTCGCAACGCTTTCCTGGCCGCGCCCCAGCTCGGCCACGAACTCCCACAGCACGGCGCTCGCCGCCGGGCCGAGGTCCGCGGCCAGCGCGGCGCAGGCGGAGGTGTCGACCAGCACGGCCTGCTCCAGCGCCCCGTCCGCCTGCGGCGTGGCGCCGGGGCGGGTGCGCCGGTCGTCGGCGTATTGCTGCACCAGGCGCAGCAGCGTCTCGCGGTCGATCGGCTTGGCCAGATGGCCATCCATGCCGGCGGCGCGGCAGGCCTCCACCTGCTCCGGCATGGCCGAGGCGGTGACGGCGATCACCGGCACGCGGCCGCGCGGCGGCGGCAGGGCGCGGATGCGGCGGGTGGCCTCCAGCCCGTCCATCACCGGCATCTGCAGGTCCATCAGCACCAGGTCGAACTCGCCCTGCTGCACGGCCGACAGCGCCACCGCGCCATCCTCGACGCAGGTGACGTGGTGCCCGGCACTGGTGAGCATGGCGCGGGCCACCAGCCGGTTGGCCGGCACGTCGTCCGCCACCAGCACCTGCAGTGGCATCCGGCTGGCGGTGTCGGACTCGGCCGGCGCCGGCCCGGCATTGCCGGGCGGAGAGTGGGCGGGCGCGGGCAGGGCGGTGGGCAGCGGCAACTCCACCCAGAAGGTGGCGCCCTGGCCCGGCGGGCTGTCGCAGCCGATGCGGCCGCCCATCAGCTCCGCCAGCTGCGCCGCGATCGCCAGCCCCAGCCCGGTGCCGACGCCACCTTCCGGCGTCTGCGCGCCGGGGCTGGCGAGCTGCACGAAATCGCGGAACAGCAGGTGCTGCTGCTCGGGCGGCACGCCGGGGCCGGTATCCTCCACCTCGAGGCGGATGCCGTCCGCGCCGGGGAGGGACCGCGCCCGCAGCGTCACCCGGCCGCCGGAGGGTGTGAACTTCACCGCGTTGGACAGCAGGTTCAGGATCAGCTGGCGCAGCCGCATGGCGTCCACCAGCACGCTGGCGGGCGTGCCCGGCGCCAGCTCCAGCGCGAAGCGCAGCGATTTCCGCTGCACCTCCGGCGTCAGCAGCGCGGCGCTGCGCTCCAGCAGCGGCATCAGCTCGGTGGGGGTGGGGTGCAGCTCCAGCCGGCCGGCGGCGATCTTGGAGAGGTCGAGCAGCCCGTTCACCAGCTCCAGCAGGTGGCGCGCGGCCTCGTGCAGGGTGCGCAGCTGGTCGCGCTGGTCGGCGGCCAGGCGCGGGTCGTTCAGCAGCACCTGGGCGAAGCCCAGGATGCCGTTCAGCGGCGTGCGCAGCTCATGGCTCATCCGCGCCAGGAACTGGCTCTTGGCCTCGCCGGCGGCGGCGGCGGCGTCGCGCGCGGTGGCCAGCTCCTCCATCGCCTGCTTCAGCTCGGTGATGTCGGTGCGGATGCCCACCGTGCCGCCACCCGGCGTCGCCCGCTCGGTGATCAGCACCCAGCGCCCGTCGGGCAGCAGCCGCTCCATCGGCGGGTTGTTGCCGCGGTGCCAACGGCGCATCTCGGCCAGGAAGGCCTGCAGGTCGTCGCCCGCCTGCGGGTACTGGCCGCGCAGGAAGCCCTCCCGCATGATGTCCTCGAAATGCGCGCCGGGCTCGATGAAGGGCGCACTGACGCGGTAGAAATCCTTGTAGCGCGCATTGCAGGCGATGAGCCGGTCGTTCGCGTCCCACATGACGAAGCCGTCCGTCATGGAGTCCAGCGCATTCTCCAGCGTGGCGCGCCAGCGGATGCGCTCGGCCTCCACCTTCTCGCGCTGCCGCATCGCCATCGCCAGCGCGCCCCCCAGCGCCGCCACCAGGGCGGCGAAGCCAAGGGAGATCACCATCGCGCGGAAGCGTTCCTTCTCCCACTCGGCCAGGGCGGCGGAGAGCTTCATGCTCGCCGAGAGCGACAGGGCAGGGTAGAGCAGCGGCCGCACCGCCGAGATGACGCGCTCATTCTCGAAGCGGCTGTTCATCTCGGTGGCCGCGGTGCCGGTGGCTTCCTGCAGCCGCTGCGCCGCGCCAGGGCTGAGCCGCGTGCCAATGCGCGTCTCATCATGCGGCAGGCTGGCCAGCAGCGTGCCGTCGTCGCGCTCCAGCGTGATGCGCAGCCCCGCCCCTTCGCCGCCCACGGCCAGCAGCGTGCCGAGCACCGGCACCGGCATCTCCGCCACGGCCAGCAGCAGCCCATGGCCCGGCAGCGCGACCCGGCGCGCCATGAAGAGCGACCACTCCCCGGTGGCGGGGTTGCGGAACGGCCCGCCGATCAGCACGGCGCCCGGGCGCGGCGCGCTTTCGAAGAAGCTCTTGTCCAGCGCCAGCGGCAGCGGGCGGCGGCGCGAGACGGCGAGGCCGGTGGCCAGCGGCACCCCGTCCGGCCGCACCAGCAGGATGTCGCGGAAGGTGAAGTTCTGGTTGTTCAGCTCGCGCAGGATGCGGTCGAGCAGGGCGCTGTCCAGGCCGCCATTCGTGGCGAGCGGCGTGATGATGGCGGGCAGCCCCGCCAGCACCGCATCCACCTGCACGAAGTTGCGGTTCAGCGAGGCCTCGACGGCGCGCGCCACGCGCTGGACGGTGTCGCTGGCCACGCCGATGGCCGCCTCGCGGGAGCGGCCGATCAGCATGGCCGTGGCGAACCACTGCGCAAGCAGCAGGGCAACCGCGGCCAGCAGAATGGCCAGCCGGATCCGTCGGAATTGCAGCATGTCAGTCGGGCCGGGTCAGGATGCCCAGCGAGGGCCCCAGATAGGTATTCCAGGCACTGGAGCAGCTTTCGCCGCAGCGGTCGATCCAGCGGGGCAGCACCGTCTCGATCAGCAGCTGGCGGCGGCGCTGCTGGTCGGCCGGCGTCACCGGCACCACGGTCATGCGGCCGGGCCGCCCGGTGGTGCAGCCGGGCCGGCCGGCGCTGCAGTCGAGGCCCTCGCCCGTCTGCTGCGCGGCGGCGTCCCAGATGGAGGTCTCCAGCTCCGCCAGCCCCTGCCGGATGGTCTCCCGCAGATCGGCCGGCAGCGAGTCCCAGGTTGCCTTGTTGGCGCCGAACATCGAGACGCCCCAGGTCAGCGCCATGCTGTGCACATGGCTCGTCACCTCGTGCAGCCCGACGGTGTAGCCGGAGAGGGTGCCGGTGACGGCGCATTCCACGACGCCCGCCCGCAGCGCCGCCACCGTATCGGCGAAGGGGATCACCACGGAGGTGGCGCCGAGCGCCTCGAACATCTCGGCCTGCCCCACCGAGGAGGTCCGCACCCGCCGCCCGGAGAGATCGCTGAGGCCGTTGAAGGGCCGCGTGCACCAGGTGACCTGCGCGGGGTAGGTGTAGATCGAGAGCAGCTCGACCCCGTAGCGCTCCTGCAGGATGTCGCGCAGGTGCGGGCGGTAGAGGCGCACCGTCTCGCGCAGCCGGCCGATATCCGGGTTGAGCGCCGGCAGGTCGACCGCGTTGAACTCCGGCTCCTCGCTGGAGACGACGGCGACGAGCGCGGTGCCGAAGGGAACGACGCCGAGCCGCATCAGCGGCAGCACCTCCTCGGCACGGAAGCCGGCGCGGTCGAACGGTGTGATCTCGGCCGTGACGCGGCCCTTGGTCAGTTCCGTGACGCGGTGGCGCCAGAACGGCTCCTCGTACCGGGTGTACTGCGACACGCCGGCCAGGCCGCCCACCACCTTCAGGGTGATGGTCTCCTGCGGTTCGGCCGCCAGCGGGGGCGTGCACAGGGCGGGCGTGCAGAGGGAAAGCGCCAGGCCCAGCGCGGCCATCGCGGGGCGGAACGGACGGCGGCGCGGGGCGCGGCGCGCGAGCATGGCCGGCCCGGCCGAGCGCGGCTTCAAGCCAGCCTGGTGCGCAGCCACTCGCCGGCCTCCGCTGAGAGGCCATCCCAGTTGGCGCTGGTGACCGGCGCGACGAGCAGGGCGCCATCCAGGCCCGCCCGGCGCATCGCACCCTTCAGATGCTCCACCAGGTAGCGCGCCGAAACCGCGCTTTCCACCAGGAGCGAGCCAGGAAGGGCGAGGTGCGACTCCGCCAGTTGCCATACGGCGTCCTCCAGCGCGAGGGCGCCATCGGGCGACTGATCGTGGGCAACCAACAGCAGGGGCATGTCACGACCTCCCGGAGAGCTTCAACCAATGATACAAGGCTGCACACCGTTGCGCCAGAAGCCATGCTGCGGCAGAGAAGCGTGGCCATGACCGAACCCGCCCCCCGAACGGCCGCTCCGGCCGGCGCCGGCACCGCCATCGTCAGCCATCGCGGCGGCGCCTTCCTCTGGCCCGAGAACAGCCTCGAAGCCTTCCGCAACACCCTCTCCCTGGCTGTGGAGCAGGCGGAGTGCGACGTGCACCTCTCGGCCGACGGCGTGCCGGTGGTGATCCATGACGCGACGCTGAACCGCACCACGGAGGGCGACGGCCCCGTGGCGGCGCGCCCGGCGGCGGATCTGGCCGCGACGCGGCTGCGCGGGGCCGGGGCGGGGGGTGCCCGCGTGCCGTTGCTGGCCGATGTGGCGGCGCTGTTCCGGGAACGTCCGATGCAACTCCAGGTGGAGCTGAAGACGGCTCCCGGCGTGGCGCCGGACCCGGCCCTGCTGCCCCGCACCCTCGCTGTTCTGGATGCCGCCGGCATCCGCCCGCAGAGCCGCATCATCGCCTTCGAGGCGACGCTGGCGGCGGCGGCGATGCAGGCTGGCGGGCTTGCGGGAGTCATCTGGCTGTTCGAGCCGGCCCTGCTGCGGCAGATCGGCGCCGAGGGCGTGACCGGCGTCGCCCGCGCCTACGGGTTCGACATGGTGGAGACGCATGTCGCCGCCCTCGATGACGGGCTGATGCGCAGGCTGCGCGCGGCCGGGCTGAAGGTGGGGGTGTGGGGCGCCAACCATGCCGCCAGCATCGAGCGCGCCCTGGCCCTGGGCGTGGATGCGATGGCCACGGATGATCCGGTGCTGGCCCTGCGCCTGCGCGGCTGCTGACAGGCTGCCGGCGACAAGGCTGCCGGCAAGGCCGCGGATCCTGCCGGGAGGCAGGATCAAGAAAGCGCCACAAGCCGTTGATTACAAAATTTAAGGCGCAGCCAGGATGCCGGTGCAGGCGGCCGGCAGCGCGGGTGGCGGCGCCGGCTTGCCGGGGCGCGGCGCGGGCTGGCGGGCCTCGGGCGTGAACCACCAGGCCAGGCTGGAATCGCATCCGTCGCCGGGCGGCACCGGCGCCTGGGGCTGGCAGCCCGGCTGGCCGTCCGGGCAGCGCAGCCGGATGTGGAAGTGTGAATCATGACCCCGCCAGGGCCGCACGCGGCGCAGCCAGGCGGCGCCCGGCATGGCCTCGCACAGCGCCTGCTTGATCGCCGGGTTGACGAAGATGCGGTCCACCGCCGGGTGCTCCGCGGCGAGGCGGATCAGCAGCGCATGGGCCGGCGTGAAGCGCGCGGGGTCCACGCGCATCCCATCCTCCCGCACCACCGAGGGCACCTCGATCCGCTCGCGGGCGGCGGGGGGCAGGGCGGGCTTGGGCCGCAGTTCGAGCCAGATATCGGCGTCGAGCCCGATCTGGTGGCTGGCATGGCCCCAGGGCATGGGGCCGCCGCGCGGCTGGCCGAGATCGCCGACCCAGAAGGGCGGCAGCCCGGCGGCCTGGGCGCGTGCCCCCAGCCCGCGGAGATAGGCGATGAGGTCGGGGTGGCCCCAGAAGCGGTTGCGGGAGAGCCGCACCACCTGCCAGCCCGGCCCATCGGCCGGCAGCGCCACGGCGCCGGCGATGCAGCCCAGCCCGTAGCCGCCGGCGATGCGTGGCGGCCCGGCGGCGGGGCGGGAGGCTTCCGCCCAGTCCCGCGCCGCCTGTGCCACCGCGCCGCCGGGGAGGGCGGCCAGCAGAAGGCACGCCAGCAGCGCCGGCCGCACGCGCCGCATGGCCGCGCCGGCGCTCAGCCGGAGAAGCGGAAGGAGCCCGGCACCGCCTGCGGCTCCGGCGCGGCGGGCTCGGCGGGCGCCGCCTGCTGCTGCGCCTGCTTCACCTTGGCGTCGATCTGCTTCAGCAGCGCCACCACGCTGTTGGCGAAGGCCGGCAGCTGCACCACCGGGATCATCAGCTGCCCGCAGGGCACCGGCTTCCCGTCGGAGCCCGTCTGCGCCAGGGTGATGCGGGTCACGCCGTAGTTGACGCTGGCCTCGAGGACGCCATCGGCGAACAGGACGGGCTTGTCGGTCATCGGGTGGAATACTCCTGCGAGTCTGGGCTTACTGTTCGCGGAAGGCGCGGTGGAAGCTGTCGAGCACCGGCTGCATCATGTAGCGGAAGAAGCTGCGGCTCCCGGTCTGGATCTGCGCCTCGACCGGCATGCCGGGTCGCAGCGCCACATTCTCCAGCCGGGCCAGCTGATCCGGCTCGATGGCGATCTGCACCCGGTAATGGCTCATGCGGGTGCGTTCGTCCAGGGTGACATCCTCGGCGACATAGGTCACCTCGCCATGCAGGTAGGGCACCAGGCGCTGCTTGAAGGCCGGCAGCCGCACCTCGGAATGCAGCCCGGGATAGACCACGTCGATGTCGGTGGGGGAGAGGCGCACCTCGGCCACCAGCCGGTCCTCGGCGGGGACGATCTCCATCACCGGCTCGCCGGCGCGCACCACGGCGCCGAGGTTGAAGAAGCGGCTGCCGACGATGGTGCCGTCCTCCGGCGCGACGATCTCGCGCCGCTGCGCCACGTCGCGGGCGGCGCGCAGCTTCTCCTCCGTCTCGTTCAGGCGGTTGCGCGTCTCGCGCGCCTCGGCGGAGATCTCGGCCATGATCTGGTCGCGGGTCTGGCGGATCTGGTTGCGCGCCTCATCAACCGAGGCGTTGGCGCGCTCCACCTGGCCCATCAGGTCGACCATGTTGCCTTCCAGGGAAGCGACGTTGCGCTGCAGCGCCAGCAGGCGCGGCATCCGCTCCAGCCCCTGGCGCACCAGGGTCTGCACGTCCTGCTCCTCGCGCCGGATCAGCGCGAGCTGGCGCCGCTGGCTGGCGATCTGCCCCTGGGCGGAGGTGGCGGTCGCCTCGTGCTGGGAGATCCGTGCCTCCAGCACCTGGAGCTGGCTGTTCAGATGCGCCCGGCGGGCGGAGAACAGGGTGCGCTGCCCGGTCATCGCCTCCAGCACGCGCGGGTCGGAGCTGCCGGACAGGTCCGGGGGGAAGGTGATGTCGGGCGCGCCGGCGGCCTCGGCGCGGAGCCGCGCATCCTGCGCCAGCAGGGCCCAGCGCTGGGCGCGCAGCGCCTCCAGCCCGCTGCCGGACTGGACCTCGTCCAGCCGCATCAGCACCTGGCCGGCCTTCACCTTGTCGCCGTCCCGCGCCAGGATCTCGCGCACGATGCCGCCCTCGAGGTGCTGCACGGTGCGGCGGTTGCCCTCGCTGCGGATCTCGCCGGGGGCGATCGCCGCCTCGGCCAGCGGCGCCGTCACCGACCAAGCGGTGAAGCCGCCGACGAACAGCACGGTGGCCGCCAGCCCGAACAGCATCGTGCCGCGGGTGCGCGGGCGCGGCGCGTCCAGGGTCAGGTCGGGGGCGACGGGGGGAAGGGTGCTGGGGCCGGCCTTCTGCAGCTCGCCGCCCGGGGGAAGGGTGGTGACGCTCATGCCGCGCCTCCGCTGTTGGTGTTGGCCAGCCGGGGCTGGGCCGGGGGGGCGGCCACCTCGGCCGGGCGGGGCGGCGCCATCAGGCGCTTCAGCACCTCGGCGCGGGGGCCGAACATCTCCACGGCGCCGTCCTTCAGCAGCAGCACCTTGTCCACGCCCTGCACCAGGGCCGGGCGGTGGGAGACCAGCACCACCGTGGTGCCCTGGGCCTTCAGCGCATCGAGCGCGCGCTGCAGGGCGGCCTCGGAATCGCCGTCGAGGTTGGAGTTGGGCTCGTCCAGCACCACCAGCTTGGGCCGGCCGAACAGCGCGCGGGCGAGGCCAATCATCTGCCGCTGGCCGCCCGAGAGATGCTGGCCGCCCTCGCCGATCTCGGTGTCGTAGCCGGCGGGCAGGCGCAGGATCATCTCGTGGCAGCCGGCCATCTTGGCGGCCTCGAACACCGCGTCGGGCGTGGCGTCGCCCATGCGGGCGATGTTGCTCAGCACCGAGCCGTCGAACAGCTCCACATCCTGCGGCAGGTAGCCGACATGGCGGCCGAAATCCTCGCGCTGCCAGGTGTAGACATCGGCGCCGTCGAGCCGGACATTGCCGGCATTGGGCTGCAGCGTGCCGATCAGCAGGCGGATCAGCGTGGTCTTGCCGGCGGCGGAGGGGCCGATCACGGCCAGGCTCTCGCCCGGCTGGAGCGCGAAGTTGACGCCCTTGATGATGGCCACCGCCATGCCCGGCATGCCGTAGGAGACGCGCTCGACCGAGAGGCGGCCGACCGGCTCGGGCAGCGGCAGGCCGGGCGGGCGGATGCGCGGCAGGGCCAGGAAGGCGGAGAGGCGCTTCAGCGCCTGGCGCGCCTGCACCAGCCCCTTCCAGCCGCCGATCAGCTGCTCCACCGGCGCGAGCGCGCGGCCCATGATGATCGAGCCGGCGATCGAGGCGCCCGAGGTGAGCTGCTGCTGCAGCACGAGATAGGCGCCGACGCCGAGGATGGCGAGCTGCACGGCGAGGCGGAAGAACTTGGTGGCCGAGAGCAGCACGGCGGCGCGGTCGGCCGCCTTCTCCTGCGGCACCACGGTGTCCGCCACGGCCTGGCGCCAGCGGCGCATCACCGAGGAGGTCATGCCCATGCTGTCGATCACCTCGGCGTTGCGGGCGATCGCGTCGGCGCGGCGCTGGCCGGCCATGCTGGCGGTGTTGGCCTCGCGCAGCAGGGCGGAGGTGGTCAGCTCGTTCACCAGGGTCAGGATGAACAGCAGCACCGCGCCGCCGAGGGCGATGAAGCCCATCACCGGGTGCAGCATGAAGATGGCGGCCAGGTAGATCGGCACCCACGGCACGTCATAGAGCGCCAGCGCCCCGGGCGAGCCGAGCCAGGAGCGGCAGAAGCCCAGGTCGCGCAGCGCCTCCATGCGGTAGGGGCGGCCGCGGAGCTGGGATTCCAGCGCGCGCTCGAAGCCCTCCGGCGCCACGCGGGCCTCGATCCAGGCGGCGCTGCGCTGCATGATGCGGCTGCGCACCGCCTCCAGCAGCGCCAGCAGCAGCAGGGCCAGGATGGCGATGAGGCTGAGGAACAGCAGGGTGTCGATGCTGCGGGTGGCCAGCACCCGGTCGAACACCTGCATCATGTAGATGGAGACGGTCAGCTGCAGCAGGTTCACCATGCCGCTGAACAGGCCGACGGCGATGAATTCCTTGCGGCAGGCGGCGATGGCGCGCGAGAGCGGCGTGACCGGGGCGGCGCCGGGGCGGGGGGCGAGGGCCATGGCGCTCAGCCCTGCCCCTGCGGGAAGGGCAGCGCGGGAAGGTGCAGGCCGAAGGCCAGGGCCACCCAGGCCAGCGCGGCGAACAGCAGCAGCCCCGCCAGCACCGCGGCCACCAGGGTCAGGAAGCCCGGCGGCGGCCGCTGCCCGGCCAGCGCCTCGCGCGCCGCCTCGGCGCGGAGCCGCTCCAGGTGGTTGTGCAGGTGGCGGTAGGCCCAGTCCTGCATCAGCCGCTCGGCCTCGGCGCGGCGGGCGGGGGCGGCCTCGGCTGTGGGCGCGGTGCCGGATTCGACCGCCAGCGCATAGCTGAGCAAGGCAGGCAGCCTGTCCTCGCCGGCGGCGGGGCGGAAGCCTTCGGGAAGGCCGGAGGCGGGGCTCTCGGTCTGGTCGGCGGAATCCGCCTGGGTGGCCGACTCTGGCCGAATGCGCTGGGGCGCGGACATGTCCGGCTGGTACTCCAACATAAAAAAACGCGGCTTGGCAGTGTGCCGCAAGTGGACGCACCTTACCGTGATGCGCGCTGCGAGGCACGCATCAATCCATCATCTGTTTCATTCCTCATTTTACTGTAAAGCTGAAGTTGCAGCCGGCGCCGTGCTCTCCGGCGCCGGCGGCGCGGGTATGGCGAGATAGGCGATCCGCTTGGCCTCCTGCCGCCCGCGCGTCACCGTCTCCAGCACCAGCCCGACGGCCAGGGAGAGGAAGGACAGCAGCAGGAAGGCCACCGAGGCCAGGAAGGTGGGCAGGCGCGGCACCAGCCCGCTCTCCAGGTAGGTGGAGAAGACCGGCAGGAAGAAGCCGAGCGAGGCCAGGAAGAGCAGCCCCCCCAGCCCGCCGAAGAAGGGCAGCGGCCGCTCCCGCTGCAGCAGGCCGAGGATGGTGCCGAGGATGCGCCAGCCGTCGCGCAGCGTCCGCAGCTTGGAGGCCGAGCCGGCGGGCCGGGCGGCGTAGGCCGTCACCATCTCGCCCACCGGCATGCGCAGCTCCAGCGCGTGGACGGTGAACTCCGTCTCCGTCTCGAAGCCGGTGGCCAGGGCGGGGAAGGATTTGACGAAGCGGCGCGAGAACACCCGGTAGCCGGAGAGCATGTCGCTGACGCGGCGGCCGAAGACCAGCCCCACCAGCCCGGTGAGCAGCCGGTTGCCGAACTGGTGGCCCGGCCGGTAGGCCGCCGTCTCGTGGCTGACGCGCAGCCCCGTCACCATGTCGAGCTGCCGCTCGCGCAGCAGGCGGATCATGGCGGGCGCGGCGGTGGGGTCGTAGGTGCCGTCGCCATCGACCAGCACATAGATGTCGGCCTCGATGTCGGCGAACATGCGGCGCACCACATGCCCCTTGCCCTGCAGCGTCTCGCTGCCGACCTGCGCGCCCGCCGCGCGGGCCACCTCCCGCGTCGCGTCGCTGGAATTGTTGTCATAGACATAGACGCAGGCCTGCGGCAGCGTCCGGCGGAAGCCGGCCACCACGCCGCCGATCGCCACGGCCTCGTTGTGGCAGGGCACCAGAACCGCGATGCGCGGCGCCGGGGCGGCGGGAAGGGTGGCGTCTCTGGACATCGGGGCGTTTCCGCAAAGCCCATCGCAGATGGGGCGGCTCAGGCGCCGCGGAAGACAAAGCGGCGGCTCAACAGGAAATTCCCCGTCATGCCGGCGAGAGACCCGGCAGCCACCGCCACCACCGGATGCGCCGCGGCAAGCGGCCACAGCGCCACGAGGGTGGCGTAGGTGCCGTAATTCGCCACGAAGCCCACCAGGTTCACCAGCAGGAACAGCGCCCATTGCCGCGCCGCGCCGGCGCGCCCGGCGGGGCGGCCGGCGGCGCGGAAGGTCCAGGCGCGGTTCAACGCCCAGTTGCCGCTGGCCGCCGCCAGGTAGGAGAGCACCCGCCCGCCATACAGCCCGGCGCCCAGCCACAGCGCCAGGTAGAGCGTGGCGGTATCGACGATGAAGCCGATGACGCCGACGACGCCGAAGCGCAGCGCCTGCCCGAGCAGCGCGCCATGCCGGGACCGGGCCTGCCGGAGGCGTCGGGTGAGGGCGGGAAGCATGTGGCGCGGGATAGGCCGGCCCGCTCCGCCTGCCAAGAGTTGGCCGGCGGCGCCGCTTCCGCACATCGCCTCTTGCACAGGAGCGGGGCCTCGGCTTCCCTTCGCGCACAGGATGGGCCGAACCCTCCGGGGAGACCGAAAGACATGTATCGACGCCACTTGCTGGGCGCCACCGCGGGCCTCGCCGCCGCCACCGCGCTGCCGCGCTTCGCCATCGGGCAGGGAACCGGCGGCAGTGCCGCGCGGGTGCTGAAGTTCGTGCCCCAGGCCGACCTGGCCGTGGCCGACCCGATCATCACCACCGCCTATGTGACGCGGAACCACAGCTACCTGATCTGGGACACGCTGTACGGCTTCGACGAGGACTACAAGCCGCAGCCGCAGATGGTGCAGGGCCATGTCGTCGAGGAGAATGGCCGCCGCGTCACCATGACGCTGCGCGACGGGCTGAAGTTCCACGATGGCGAGCCGGTGCGGGCGCGCGACTGCGTCGCCTCGATCCAGCGCTGGGCGAAGCGCGACGCGCTGGGCCAGGTGATGATGACGGTGGTGGACGAGCTCTCCGCCCCCGACGACAAGACCATCCTGTTCCGCCTGAAGCAGCCCTTCCCGCTGCTGTTCGAGGCGCTGGGCAAGCCCTCCACGCCGGTCTGCTTCATGATGCCCGAGCGGCTGGCCAAGACCGACGCCACCACGGCGGTGAAGGAGATGATCGGCTCCGGCCCGTTCCGCTTCAAGCCGGATGAGCGGGTGCCGGGCGCGCGCGTCGTCTATGAGCGATTCGCCGACTACGTGCCGCGCGCCGACGGCCCGGTGAGCTGGACGGCCGGCCCGAAGAAGGTGAATTTCGACCGCATCGAATGGCATGTGATGCCGGATGCGGCGACCGCCGCCAACGCCCTGCAGAACGGCGAGGTGGATTGGTGGGAGCAGCCGCCGGGCGACCTGCAGGCGCTGCTGCGCCGCAACCGCAACGTCAACCTGGAGATTCAGGACCCGACGGGCCTGATGGGCATGGCGCGGTTCAACCACCTGCACCCGCCCTTCAACAACCCGGCCATCCGCCGCGCGCTGCTCGGCGCCGTCAGCCAGGCCGATTTCATGACGGCGGTGATCGGCACCGACAAGAGCCTGTGGCGCGAGGGGGTGGGCGTCTTCCCGCCGGACACGCCGCTGGCCACCGATGCCGGCATGGAGGTGCTGACCAGCCGCCGCGACTACGACAAGGTGAAGGCCGACCTCGCCGCCGCCGGCTACAAGGGCGAGAAGGTGGTGCTGATCGCCGCCTCGGACTTCCCCTCGCTCAACGCGCTGGCGCAGGTCGGCCACGACATGCTGAAGAAGTGCGGGCTGAACGTCGAGTTCGTCTCGACCGACTGGGGCAGCGTGGTGCAGCGCCGCGCCAGCAAGGAGCCGCCGGAGAAGGGCGGCTGGAGCATGTTCTTCACCTTCTGGTCCGGGGTGGACATGTTCAACCCTGGCGTGCAGCAGGCGCTGCGCGGCAACGGCCAGTCCGCCTGGTTCGGCTGGCCCACCGCGCCGCGGCTGGAGGAGCTGCGCAATGCCTGGTTCGAGGCGCCCGACCTCGAGGCGCAGAAGGCCATCGCGCGCGATATCCAGCTCCAGGCCTTCCAGGACGTGCCCTATCTGCCCTGCGGCCAGTATTTCCAGGCCTGGGCCTATCGCCGCAACCTGACGGGTGTGCTGAAGGGCCTGCCCATGTTCTGGAACGTGCAGCGCAACGCCTGAGCACAATTTGGCTTTGCGCCGGAAAGGCCCCGACCGGGGCCTTTTTGCGTTTTTGTGGCCTTTTCGCGGCAAGGGCGCTTGCAGCCGCCGCCGCCGCCTGTTCCACTCGCGAAGGGGAGAGCACGGGCAGGCGGGGGTGACGCTCCGATCCCGTGCGGGAGAGGCGGAGGCGTTGCGCCATCCGCCCGGCCGGCCATGCGCCGGCGCTGCCAGCACGCAGGAGGAGAGGGCGCCACGCGCCCGGAACCCGAGGGGGATGGCAATGACGGAACTGTCTCGCAGAAACATGCTGGGGGCCGGTGCGGCCCTGGCGGGAGTGGCGCTGGCGCGCCCCGGCCTGGCGCAGGGCGTGGCGGCGCGTACGCTGCGCGTGGTGCCGCAGGCCAACCTCACCAGCCTGGACCCGTTCTGGACCACCGCCGTGGTGACGCTGAACCATGGCTACCTGGTCTATGACACCCTGACCGCCGTCGATTCCCGCAACCAGCCGCGGCCGCAGATGGCGGAAGGCTGGGTGGTGGAGGATGACGGGCGTAGCTGGACCTTCACCCTGCGCCTCGGCCTGAAGTTCCACGACGGCGAGGCGGTGCGGGCGAAGGATTGCGTCGCCTCCATCACCCGCTGGGCGCGGCGCGACGCCTTCGGCCAGGTGCTGTGGATGTCGCTCGACGAGCTCTCCGCGCTCGACGACCGGCGGTTGCGCTTCCGGTTGAAGCAGCCTTTCCCGTATCTTGCCCTCGCCCTGGGCAAGAGCCCGTCCCCCGCCTTCATCATGCCCGAGCGGCTGGGGCAGGTGGACGCCTTCACCCAGATCCGCGAGGCGATCGGCTCCGGCCCCTTCCGCTTCCTGCCGGATGAATGGAACCCGGGGCAGAAATCGGTGTGGGAGAAGTTCGCCGGCTACGTGCCGCGCGACGACGCGCCGGATGGGCTCGCCGGCGCCAAGCGGCCGCTGCTGGACCGCGTGGAATGGACCGTGATCAGCGACCCGGCCGTTGCCTCCAGCGCCATGCTGACCGGCGAGCAGGATTACTGGGAATATCCGCTGCACGACCTGCTGCCGCTCCTGAAGCGCAACCGCGACGTGGTGGTGGAGCAGCGGCTGAGCGAGGGCACCTATGGCTGCCTGCGGCTGAACCACCTGCACCCGCCCTTCGATAATCCTGCCATCCGCCGCGCCGTGGCCATGGCGGTGGACCAGCGTGACTACCTGCGCGCCGTGGCGGGCGAGGCGCCCGAGGCCTGGGGCGAGTGCCCCGGCGTGTTCACCTGCGGCTCGGCGCTGGAGACCGAGCAGGGCAGCGGGATCCTGAAGACGCGCAACCTGGAGCGCGCGCAGGCCGCCCTGAAGGAAGCCGGATATGCCGGCGAGAAGGTGGTGCTGCTAGCGCCAGGCGATTACCCGCAGATCAACGCGCTGTCGCTCGTCACCGCCGACCTGCTGCGGCGGCTCGGCATGAATGTCGAATTTGTTTCAGTGGATTGGGGGACGTTGGTGCAACGGCGCGCGAACCGCGAGCCGGTCGAGAAGGGGGGCTGGAGCGTGTTCCACACCACCTCGCTCGGCACCTCCTTGAACCTTCCGCCGATCCATCTGATGCTCCGTGCCAATGGAAAGGATGCATGGTTCGGCTGGCCGGACGATCCGGAGATCGAGCGGCTGCGCGCCGCGTGGCTCCGCGCGGGCGACCCGGCCGAGGCGAAGCGGATCGGTGATGCGCTGAATGAGCGGGCGATGCAGACCATCCCCTACGTCCCGCTCGGCTATTACTGGCAGCCCTCCGCCTGGCGCCGGACCCTTCGCGGCGTGCAGCGCTCGCCCTCCACCGTGTTCTGGAACATCGAGAAGGCCTAGCCGCGCCGGACCGGCGCGTTCCGGCCCGGATGGCACCGGCTTGGATGGCACCGGCTCGGATGGCACAAAACATGCTGGCCCGCCGCCAGCATCTCCCGGGCACAGGGCCGGGGGTCGGCGGGCCGGCAAACGGCCGGAACGGCCAAATGCTGGAAGACGAAGGATCATGACGATGGAACGCAGGTCTTTCCTGAAGCTCGCGGCGGGGGCGGGCGGCGCCACGGCGCTGGGCGGCGGCCTCGCCGCGCCGGCGCTGGCGCAGGGGGCGGGCGCGCGCACGCTGCGCTTCGTGCCGCAGGCGAATCTCGCCAATTTCGACCCCATTTGGGGCACGCAGTATGTCGTCCGCAACGCCGCCATGCTGGTGTGGGACACGCTCTACGGCTTCGATTCCAAGCTGCAGCCGCAGCGCCAGATGGTGGAGAGCGAGGAGGTCTCGGCCGACGGCCTGACCTGGACCTTCAAGCTGCGCTCCGGCCTGAAGTTCCACGATGGCGAGCCGGTGCTGGCCAAGGACGCGGTGGCGAGCATGGCCCGCTGGGCGGTGCGCGACCCGATGGGGCAGATGATCCGCGCCATCCAGAACGAGCTGGTGGCGGTGGACGACCGCACCTTCCGCTGGTCGTTGAAGCAGCCCTACCCGAAGATGCTGCTGGCGCTGGCGAAGAACAACTCGCCCTGCAGCTTCGTCATGCCCGAGCGCATCGCGAAGACCGATCCGTTCCAGCAGATCACCGAGTATGTCGGCTCCGGCCCCTTCCGCTTCGTGAAGGACGAGTGGGTGCCGGGCGCCAAGGCATCCTTCGCCAAATTCGATGGCTATGTGCCGCGCGAAGAGGCAGCCGACTGGATGGCCGGCGGCAAGCGCGTGATGGTGGACAAGGTGGAGTGGGTCATCATGCCCGATCCGGCCACCGCCTCCTCCGCGCTGCAGAATGGCGAGGTGGACTGGTGGGAGAACCCCATCGCCGACCTGGTGCCGCTGCTGAAGCGCAACCGCAACGTCAATGTCGACATCGCCGATCCGCTGGGCAATGTCGGCAGCTTCCGCATGAACCACCTGCACGCGCCGTTCAACGACCCGCGCGCCCGCCGCGCCGTCATGATGGCGCTGAGCCAGGAGGACTACATGCGCGCGCTCGTGGGCGACAACCCCGAGCTGTGGAAGTCCATGCCGTCCTTCTTCACCCCCGGCACGCCGCTCTACACCGAGGTGGGGGGCGACATCCTGAAGGGCAAGCGCGACTACGAGGGCGCCAAGAAGCTGCTGAAGGAGGCCGGCTATGACGGCCAGCCCATCACCATCCTGGTGGCGCAGGACCAGCCGATCACCAAGGCCTTCGGCGATGTCAGCGCCGACCTGCTGAAGCGGATCGGCATGAATGTCGATTTCGTCGCCACCGACTGGGGCACGGTGGGCAGCCGCCGCGCCATGAAGAACCCGCCCGGCCAGGGTGGCTGGCACATCTTCCACACCTGGCATGCCGGCGCCGACTGCATCAACCCGGCCGCCTACACGGCGATCCGCGCCAATGGCGACGGCGCCTGGTTCGGCTGGCCGAAGAGTGAAGCCATCGAGGCGGCGCGCGATGCGTGGTTCGCCGCCCCCGACATGACCGCGGAGAAGGCCGCGATCGACAAGCTGAACAAGGAAGCCATGGATTTCGGGCTCTACGCCCCGACCGGCTTCTTCCTCTCTTACCAGGCCTGGCGGAAGAACGTGTCCGGCGTCGTGAAGGCGCCGATCCCGTTCTTCTGGGGCGTCACCAAGAGCTGATCGAAAAGCATGTTCGCCTACATCGTCCGACGTGTCCTGGCGACGATCCCCGTGATGGCGATCGTGGCCCTGTTTGTCTTCAGCCTGCTCTACATCGCCCCCGGCGATCCGGCGGCGGTCATCGCGGGTGACCAGGCCACGCCGGCCGATGTGGAGCGGATCCGCGCCAGCCTCGGCCTCGACCGCCCCTTCCTGGTGCGGTTCGGGGAGTGGGTGTTCCGCATCCTGCGGGGCGACCTCGGCGTCTCCATCTTCACCAACCTGCCGGTGACGCGGATGATCGCCCAGCGCATCGAGCCGACGCTCTCGCTGATGGTGGTGACGCTGTTCCTCGCCATCAGCATCGCCGTGCCGATGGGCGTGGTCGCCGCCTGGAAGGCCGGCTCCTGGATCGACCGCGCGGTGATGGCCTTCGCCGTGCTGGGCTTCTCGGTGCCGGTCTTCGTGGTGGGCTACCTGCTGGCCTACTACTTCGCGCTGGAACTGGACTGGTTCCCGGTGCAGGGCTACACCCCCTTCGCGGAGGGGCTGGGGCCGTGGCTGTCCAACCTCGTGCTGCCCTCCGTGGCGCTGGGCGGCGTCTATATCGCGCTGATCGCCCGCATCACCCGCGCCACCATGCTCGAGGTGCTGCAGCAGGACTATATCCGCACGGCGCGCGCCAAGGGCGCGGGGCAGGGCACCATGCTGTTCGTGCACGCCCTGAAGAACGCCGCCGTGCCGATCGTCACGGTCATCGGCATCGGCGTCGCGCTGCTGATCGGCGGCGCGGTGGTGACGGAGAGCGTCTTCGCCATCCCCGGCCTCGGCCGGCTGACGGTGGACGCCATCCTGCGCCGCGACTACCCGGTGATCCAGGGCGTGATCCTGCTGTTCAGCTTCGTCTACGTGCTGGTCAACCTCCTCATTGACCTGAGCTACACCCTGTTCGACCCGAGGATCCGGTATTGAGCACCACCATCCTGCCCCCGGGCGCCGTGTCGCGTCGGGACGTCGCCGCGGCGGCGCCCACGCCGGACGTCATGCAGCCGAAGCAGCCGCGCAAGGGCTTCCTCGGCTACCTGATGCGCCACCCCACCATCGCCTTCGGCGGCGCACTGCTGCTGCTGATGATCGGCGTCGCCGTCTTCGCCCCCTTCCTGTGGACGAAGGACCCGACCGCGCTGGCGCCGGTCATGCGCACGCGCGACCCCTCGGCCGCCCACTGGTTCGGCACCGACATGCTGGGGCGCGACGTCTATTCCCGCGTGCTCTACGGCACCCGCGTCTCGCTGATCGTGGGCTTCGGCGTGGCCTTCTTCGCCTCGGTCATCGGCCTGTTCATCGGCCTCGTCTCCGGCTTCGTCCGCTGGGCCGACAGCATCATCATGCGCGTCATGGACGGGCTGATGTCGATCCCCTCCATCCTGCTCGCCATCGCGCTGATGGCGCTGACGCGCGGCTCGGTCGGCAACGTCATCCTGGCCATCACGGTGGCCGAGATCCCGCGCGTCTCGCGCCTGGTGCGCGGCGTGGTGCTTTCGCTTCGCGAGCAGCCCTATGTGGATGCGGCGGTGGCCTGCGGCACCCGCACGCCGGTCATCATCTGGCGCCACATCCTGCCCAACACCCTGGCGCCGATGACGGTGCAGGCCACCTATATCTGCGCCAGCGCCATGATCACGGAGGCCATCCTCTCCTTCATCGGCGCGGGCACGCCGCCCATCATCCCCTCCTGGGGGAACATCATGGCCGAGGGCCGGGCGCTGTGGCAGGTGAAGCCCTACATCGTGTTCTTCCCCGCCATCTTCCTTTCCATCACCGTGCTGGCGGTGAACCTGCTGGGCGACGGCCTGCGGGATTCGCTCGATCCGCGCGCGGCGAAGCGGGTGTAACGCCATGGCGCTGCTCGAAGTCGAGAACCTCCAGACGCATTTCCGCACCCCCGATGGCGGCGTGAACCGCGCCGTCGACGGGCTCTCCTTCTCGGTGGAGGCGGGCGAGACCGTCGCCATCGTGGGCGAGTCCGGCTGCGGCAAGTCCGTCACCTCCATGTCCATCCTGCGGCTCATCCCCGAGCCGCCGGGCAAGCTCGCCGGCTCCATCCGCTTCGAGGGGCGGGATCTGCTGAAGCTGTCGGAGCGCGAGATGCGCGCCATCCGCGGCAACGAGATCAGCATGATCTTCCAGGAGCCGATGACCTCGCTGAACCCGGTGCTGACCATCGGCCAGCAGATCGGCGAGGCGCTGCGGCTGCATCAGGGGCTCTCCAAGTCCCAGGCCGAGGCCAAGGCGGTGGAGATGCTGACGCTGGTCGGCATCCCGGCGCCCGCCAAGCGGGTGAAGGAATATCCGCACCAGCTCTCGGGCGGCATGCGCCAGCGCGTGATGATCGCCATCGCGCTCGCCTGCAATCCGAAGCTGCTGATCGCCGACGAGCCGACCACCGCGCTCGACGTGACGATCCAGGCGCAGATCCTCGACCTGATGCGCGACCTCAAGCGCACCGTCGGCGCCGCCATCGTGCTGATCACGCACGATCTCGGCGTGGTGGCCGAGGTGGCCGAGCGCGTCATCGTCATGTACGCCGGCCGCAAGGTGGAGGAGGCGCGGGTCGAGGACCTGTTCCGCACGCCCAAGCACCCCTACACCCAGGGCCTGCTCGGCGCCGTGCCCAAGCTCGGCTCCTCGCTCGATGGCACCACCGAGCGCCTGGCCGAGATCCCCGGCCTGGTGCCCAGCCTGAAGCAGAAGATCCAGGGCTGCGTCTTCGCCAGCCGCTGCCCGTACGCCACCGATCTCTGCCGCGAGGTGGCGCCGGCGCTGGAAGAGAAGGCGCCGCGCCATGTCGCCGCCTGCCACTACGCGGTGAAGGAGGCCGTCGCCGCATGAGCATGACCATGGGTACCCACCCCGCCCACGCGAACGCCCACCCGGCTGCCCAGGCGAACGCCCACCGGGGCGCCCGGCCGCTGCTGGAGGTGAACGACCTCAAGAAGCACTTCCCCATCAAGGGCGGCTTCTTCGGCGGCACCACCGGCCAGGTCTATGCCGTGGATGGCGTGACCTTCCACATCGACAAGGGCGAGACGCTCTCGCTGGTGGGCGAATCCGGCTGTGGCAAGTCCACCGTCGGCAAGGCGCTGCTGCGGCTGTTCCCGCCGACGGCCGGGCAGGTGGTGCTGGACGGCCAGCGCATCGACGACCTCAGCGCGGGCAAGCTGCGGCCGCTGCGCCGGCGCATCGGCGTGGTGTTCCAGGACCCCTTCAGCAGCCTCAACCCGCGGATGCGGGTGAAGGACCTGCTGGCCGAGCCGATCCGCAATTTCGGCCTGGCCAAGAACAGCGCCGACCTCGACGAGCGGGTGGCGAAGCTGATGGACACGGTGCGCCTGCCGCGCGACGCCGTGAACCGCTGGCCGCATGAATTCTCGGGCGGGCAGCGGCAGCGCATCTGCATCGCCCGCGCCCTGGCCGGCGAGCCGGACCTGATCGTCTGCGACGAGGCGGTCTCGGCGCTCGACGTCTCGGTGAAGGCGCAGATCGTCAACCTGCTGCAGGACCTGCAGAAGGAGCTCGGCCTGGCGATGCTGTTCATCAGCCACGACCTGGCCATCGTCGAGCACATGACGCACCGCGTGGCGGTGATGTATCTCGGCAAGATCGTCGAGATCGCGCCGCGGCGGGAGCTGTTCGGGGCGCCGAAGCACCCCTACACCGAGGCGCTGCTCTCCGCCGTGCCGGTGCCGGAGCCGGGCGCGGCGCGCGAGCGCATCGTGCTGACGGGCGACGTGCCGAGCCCGATCAACCCGCCCACGGGCTGCCGCTTCCACACCCGCTGCCCCTATGCCTTCGACCGCTGCCGCAGCGACGAGCCCAAGCTGCAGCAGACCACGCCGGGGCAATGGGCCGCCTGCCACCTGCATGATCTGCCGGCGGAGAAGAACCCGCTGGCGCGCGGCGTCTCGGCCACGCTGGCCTGAGGCGCGGGGAAGGGGGCCATGGCCCCCTTTTTCCCGGCCATGAGATGAGAACGATTCTCAATCGCGTCGTGCTGTGCTAAACGTCACGCCCAGGATACATGCGCCCGCTTGACGGGCTGCCCGTGCTTGGATGACCCTTCCCCCAGGGACGCCGCGTCGCGCGGCGCCGTCTGCATGGGGGAGACGCGGCATGCCGCAAGTCACGCTGACCGTGAACGGCAAGAGCCACACCGTTGAAGTGGAAGCCCGCACGCTTCTGGTCGAAGTGCTGCGCGAGAAGCTGCGCCTGACGGGCACGCATGTCGGCTGCGACACCAGCCAGTGTGGCGCCTGCGTGGTGCAGATGGGCGAGGACAGCGTGAAGTCCTGCACCATCCTGGCCGTGCAGGCCGATGGCGCGCAGGTCACCACCATCGAGGGGCTGGCCGCCGCCGATGGCACGCTGCACCCGATGCAGGAGGCCTTCCGCGAGTATCACGCCCTGCAATGCGGCTTCTGCACGCCGGGCATGGTGATGAGCGCCATCGACCTGGTGAAGAAGCACCCGCAGGGCCTCTCCGAGCAGGAGATCCGCGAGGGGCTGGAGGGCAACATCTGCCGTTGCACCGGCTACCACAACATCGTCAAGGCGATCGCCGCCGCCGCCGATGTGATGCAGGGCCGCACGCCGGAGCTGGCGCGCGCCGGCTAGGCCGCGCGCAGCCGCCGCTGACGACGATGACCGGCCACATAAGGCCGGCGCGAGACAGAAGCGTTCCGCACGCCTTTGGGAGGCGAAATCCATGAATGTCACCACCCACCCCTCCGAGGGGATCGGGGCCAGTGTCCGCCGCCGGGAGGATCTGCGCTTCCTCTCCGGCCGCGGGCAGTACACGGACGATCTCAACCGTCCCGGCCAGCTGCATGCCTGGATTCTCCGCAGCCCCTATGCGCATGCGCGGATCGACGGCATCGACACCGCCGCGGCCGCCGCCATGCCGGGCGTGCAGGCCGTCTACACGGCGGCCGACATCGAGGCGGCCGGGCTTGGCGGCATCCCCTGCGGCTGGCAGGTGACGGGCAAGGGCGGCCAGGTGATGGCCGAGCCGATGCACCCGGTCCTCGCCAGCGGCAAGGTGCGCCATGTGGGCGACCCGGTGGCCGTGGTGGTGGCCGAGACCCGCAACCAGGCGCGGGACGCGGCGGAGGCCATCGCCGTCTCCTACACGCCGCTGCCGGCGCTCTCCACCATGGCGGCGGCGCTGGCGCCCGGCGCGCCCCTGCTGCACGACGACGCGCCCGGCAATGTCTGCTTCGACTGGGAGATCGGCGACGCCGCGGCGACCGACGCCGCCTTCGCCACGGCGCACAAGGTGGTCCGCTTCGAGACCACCAACAACCGGCTGGTGCCGAACGCCATGGAGCCGCGCGCGGCCATCGGCGACTACGACCCGCACAGCGGCGAGCACACCCTCTACACCACCAGCCAGAACCCGCATGTCATCCGGCTGCTGATGGGCGCCTTCGTGCTGAAGGTGCCGGAGCACCGGCTGCGCGTGGTGGCGCCCGATGTGGGTGGCGGCTTCGGCAGCAAGATCTACCACTATGCCGAGGAGGCCATCGTCACCTGGTCGGCGGCGCAGCTGAAGCGGCCGGTGAAGTGGACCTGCGAGCGCAGCGAGGCCTTCCTCTCCGACGCGCATGGGCGCGACCACGTCACCACCGCCGAGCTGGCGCTGGACCGGGAGGGGAAGTTCCTCGGCCTGCGCGTCTCGACGCTGGCGAATATGGGCGCCTATCTCTCCACCTTCGCGCCCGCCGTGCCGACCTATCTCTCGGCCACGCTGCTGGCCGGCGTCTACACCACCCCGGCCATCCACGGGCAGGTGAAGGCGGTGTTCACCTCCACCGTGCCGGTCGATGCCTATCGCGGCGCCGGGCGGCCCGAGACGACCTACCTGCTGGAGCGCCTCGTCGACGTCGCGGCGCGCGAGATGGGGATGGACCGCATCGAGATCCGGCGGAAGAACTTCATCCGACCCGACCAGTTCCCGTACCAGACGCCGGTCGCCCTGCAATATGACAGCGGCGACTACGAGGCGACGTTGCGCGAGGCGCTGCGCGGCGCCGACTATGCCGGCTTCGAAGCCCGCCGCGCCGAGGCGAAGGCGCGCGGCAGGCTGCGCGGCATCGGCGTCTCGACTTATCTGGAGGCCTGCGGCATCGCGCCCTCCAAGCTGGTGGGGCAGCTCGGCGCGCGGGCGGGGTTGTACGAGGTGGCCAATATCCGCGTCCATCCCACCGGCAGCGTCTCGGTCTTCACCGGCACGCACAGCCACGGGCAGGGGCATGAGACCACCTTCGCCCAGCTTGTCTCGGAGCAGCTCGGCGTGCCGCTCTCGCAGGTCGAGATCGTGCATGGGGATACCGGCAAGATCCCCTTCGGCATGGGTACCTACGGCTCGCGCAGCCTGGCCGTCGGCGGCAGCGCCATGGTCAAGGCGATGGACAAGATCATCGCCAAGGGCAGGAAGATCGCCGCCCACCTGCTGGAGGCCTCGGTCGAGGATATCGAGTTCAGCAACGGCCAGTTCCGCGTCGCCGGCACCGACCGCGCCAAGGCCTTCGCCGAGATCAGCATGGCGGCCTACGTGCCGCACAACTACCCGATCGAGGAGATCGAGCCCGGGCTGGAGGAGACCGCCTTCTACGACCCGAAGAACTTCACCTATCCCGGCGGCTGCCACATCTGCGAGGTTGAGATCGACCCGGAGACGGGGGAGGTGGCCGTGGTCGCCTTCACCGCCTGCGACGATGTCGGGCGCGTCATCAACCCGATGATCGTCGAAGGGCAGATCCAGGGCGGGCTGGCCCAGGGCATCGGCCAGGCGCTGATCGAGAACACGGTCTACGATGCCGAGGGCCAGCTGCTCTCCGCCAGTTTCAACGACTACGCCATGCCGCGCGCCACGCAGATCCCCTCCTTCGGCGTCTCCACCAGCACCACGCTGTGCACGCACAACCCGCTCGGCGTGAAGGGCTGTGGCGAGGTGGGCGCCATCGGCTCGCCGCCCGCCGTCATCAACGCGGTGGTGGACGCGCTGCGTGATTATGGCGTGACCCATGTCGAGATGCCGGCGACACCGCTGAAGATCTGGTCCATCATCCATGCCAAGGACGGCGCGGCCCTGCCCGCCGCCGCCGAGTAGGGAGCCCCTCGCGATGTATGATTTCGCCTACCACAAGCCGAGCAGCCTCGCGGATGCGGTGAAGCTGCTGGCCGAGGATCCGGATGCCAAGCCGATCTCCGGCGGCATGACCCTGCTGCCGGCGCTCAAGCACCGGTTGAACATGCCGACGGCGCTGATCGACCTCTCCGGCATCGCCGAGCTGCGCGGCATCAAGCGCGAGGGCGATGCCATCGTCATCGGCGCGATGGTCAAGCATTTCGAGGTTGCGACCGACCCGCAGATCATGGCGGCGATCCCGGCGCTGGCGCGCATGGCGGCGACGATCGGCGACACCCAGGTGCGCAACCGCGGCACCATCGGCGGCAGCCTGGCCAACAACGACCCGGCGGCCGACTACCCCGCCGCCGCGCTCGCCCTCGGCGCCACCCTGATCACCGACCGCCGGCAGATCCCGGCCGACGATTTCTTCGTCGGCATGTTCACCACGGCGATGGAGCCGGGCGAGCTGCTCATCGGCGTCTCCTTCCCGATTCCCGAGAAGGCCGGCTACGCCAAGCTGCGCAACCCGGCCAGCCGCTACTCGATGACGGGCGTCTTCGTCGCCAAGGGGCCGAAGGGCGTGGGCGTCGGCGTCAACGGCGCCGCCTCCTGCGCCTTCCGCCAGAAGGAGATGGAAGCCGCACTCGCCGCCAACTGGTCGCCCGAGGCCGTGGCCAATATCCGCCAGCCGGCCAACGACCTGAACAGCGACATCCATGGCAGCGCCGAGTACCGCGCCAACCTGGTGACGGTGATGGCCAAGCGCGCCGTGGCCGACGCCGGCTGAGGCGATTCCGGGCCGGCCCTATGGCCGGCCCCCTTTCGCCCGCGCGCGTGCTGCGGCACGCTGCACCTCCTGGTTCCTGGCAGCGGAGGGGTGCTCGCGTGCAGATCGACGATCCGGCGGTGATTGCGGAAGTCCGGGCGGTGTTCGACCGCTACGAGGACGCGCTGATGAACAACCGCACGGAAATCCTGGACGGCATCTTCTGGGCCGATCCGCGCACCGTGCGCTTCGGCATCGGCGAGATCCTCTACGGGCACGACGCCATCCGCGCCTTCCGCGCCTCGGTGAAGGCCTATGCGCAGCGGGTGCAGCGGACGGTGCACATCGTCGCCTTCGGGCAGGATTTCGCCGCCACCCATCTGGAATATGAGCGCGTCGGCACTGGCCTGATCGGGCGGGAGACCAAGATCATGGCGCGGCTGCCGGAAGGCTGGCGCGTCGTCTCCGCCCATGTCTCGCTGCTCGGGCGCGACGCCGCGCTGCAATCGCGGTGAGCGGCGCCATGCGGGGCCATGCCGCGATCATCGGCGCCGGGATCGTCGGCGCCGCCACCGCGCTGGCGCTGCGGCGCGAGGGCTGGGATGTCACCCTCATCGATCCTGGCGAGCCGGGCGGCGAGCAGGCGGCGAGCTATGGCAACGGCGCCTGGCTCTCGCCGCAATCCGTCATCCCGCCCGCCATGCCGGGGACATGGAAGAAGGTGCCGGGCTTCCTGCGCGATCCGCTGGGGCCGCTGGCCATCCGCTGGGGCTACCTGCCGCGCGTGGCGCCCTGGCTGCTGCGCTATCTCTGGGCCGGCTGGACCGAGGCCAAGGTGCTGCGCACCGCGCGGGCGCTGAAGCCGCTGCTCGACGGCGCGCCCGCGCTGCACCAGGCGCTGGCCGAGGAGGCCGGGGTGCCGGAGCTGATCCACCGCACCGGGCTGATGTACATCTATCCCAGCCGCGCCGCCTTCGAGGCGGAGGCGATGGCCTGGCGCATCCGCGCCGAGGTCGGCCTCGCCTGGCGCGAGGTGGGGGAGGAGGAGCTGCGCCAGCGCGAGCCCACCCTCGACCGCCGCTACACTTTCGGCATCCTGGCCGAGCAGGGTGGCCACTGCGCCGACCCCGGCGCCTATGTGGCGGCGCTGGTGGCGCTGGCCGAGCGGGAAGGGGTGCGCCGCGCGCGCAGCGCCGCCACCGGCTTCCGCGTCGAGGGCGGAAGGCTGCGCGCGGTGACGACGCAGGGCGGCGAGATCGCCGCCGACCGGGCGGTGATCGCCGCCGGTGCCCATTCCAGGGTGCTGGCCGCCGCCGCCGGCAGCCGCGTGCCGTTGCAGACCGAGCGCGGCTACCACGCGGTGATCGCGAATCCCGAGACGGGGCCACGCATTCCGCTGATGCCGTCGGACGGCAAGATGGCCATCACCATGACCCGCGCGGGGCTGCGCGTCGCCGGGCAGGTGGAGATCGCCGCGCTCGACGCGGCGCCCAACTGGAAGCGCGCCGAGATCCTGCGCGACCACCTGCTGCGCTGCTTCCCCGGTCTGCCGCGCGACCTGCCGGCGGAGCGGGTGAAGGTCTGGATGGGCAACCGTCCCAGCATGCCGGACGGCCTGCCCTGCATCGGCCCGGCGCGGAATTCGGGCGATATCGTGCTGGCCTTCGGGCATGGCCATGTGGGGCTGGTGGCCGGCCCGCGCACGGCCGCGCTGGTGGCCGCGCTGCTGGCCGGCCGGCGCCCGGATATTGCGCTGGAACCCTACGATCCACGGCGATTCGACTAGCAATCGGGACGCTCTGGTGCGAGGATGGACCATGCCGGCCCTGCATCCCGTCGGGCCGCACACTTTTACGGATACGAGACGCAGTGTTTCCGGATAACGATTCGCAGGGCGGCGCCGGGCCCATCGAGGCCGAGGTCAAGTGGTACAACGGCCGTAAGGGGTTCGGCTTCGTACTGGGCCCGGACGGTCAGGACGTGTTCTTCCACGCTTCGGCGCTCACCGAGGCCGGGATCGAGCCGCCCGAGACCGGTGACAAGCTGGTCTGCGAGATCGGCGCGGACCGCCAGGGTCGCCGGCTGGTGACCAAGATCCACGAGCGCAAGCTCGGCCCGGGCGCCCCGCCCGGTGGCGACCGTCCCCGCCGCGACTTTGGTGCCGGTGGCTTCGGCGACCGTCCGCCGCGCCGCGACTTCGGCGACCGTCCGCCGCGCCGCGATTTCGGTGCGCCCGGTGGCTTCGGCGACCGTGGCGGCTTCGGCGACCGTCCGCCGCGCCGCGACTTCGGTGCGCCCGGTGGCTTCGGCGACCGTGGCGGCTTCGGCGACCGTCCGCCGCGCCGTGATTTCGGCGACCGTGGCGGCTTCGGTGGCGGCGGCGGCGGTGGTGGCTTCGGCGCGCCGCGCAGCTTCGGCGACCGTCCGCCGCGCCGCGACTTCGGCGGCCGTGACGAGGGTGGCCCGACCTACGCCGTGAACGGCACGGTGAAGTGGTTCGACCAGGTGCGCGGCTTCGGCTTCGTCACGCCGGATGATGGTGGCCAGGACGTGTTCCTGCACTCTTCCGTGCTGCAGCGCGCCGGCAAGCAGGATGTCCAGCAAGGCGAGAAGCTCAACCTGGAGGTCCGCGACGGCCAGCGTGGCCGCCAGGCGGTGGTGCTGAAGGGCAACTGAGCCCCCGGCGCCGTCCCGCGACGGAATGAATGGAGCCCCCGGCGCAGCCCGCGCCGGGGGCTTTTTCGTGCCTTAGCGATATCTTCAATGCTGCGGGTCCAGAACATATCCCGAGCGCCGGCCGGAGCCGGCTGAAGGGAAACCCTTGCATGTCGCTGGATTCTGCTCCCCTGCTTCCCACGCCATCCCCTGGCCTGCGGCCCACGGAGATGGACGAACTCGACAGCATCCTTGCCGCCGGGCGCCAACTCAGCAGCGCCAAGGCAATGCTCGACCTGCTGCGCCAGGTGCTAGAAGACATCGACATGCTGGCCAGCGAGGCCGGCCGCATCCTCGTCCTGATCGCAGATCCCGCCTTGCCCGGGGAGGAGGGCCGCGCCGCCCTGGCGCGCTACCAGCGGAACTTCCAGGAGATCCTCTCGCTGCTGGCCGCTTCGCGCCATGTCAGCCAGCTGCTGATGAGCAACGCGGAGGATGGCAACCCGGGCATGCTTCGCTCGCTGGACCTGCTGGAGCGGATCGCCAGCCGGCTGCCGCGCCCGCCCGCCGATTCGGCCGCCGCCCGCGCCATGCTGCCGGATCTCAGCGCCTTCACCCTGGCCGTGCTGGAAGCGCGCGACAGCTTCGCCGCCGACCGTGGCGCCATCGAGGCCCAGCTTTCGCTGAACCTGGAGCAGCTGGACGACCAGCAGGCCACGCTCGGCGCGCTGGAGGACACGGACCTGCTGAAGGAGGCGGCGCGGCTGCAGGCGCTGCAGATCCGCCAGCAGCTTGCCGGGCATGCCATCGGTTTGGGCGCATTGGTGCCCCGTTGCCTGCTGGATTTGCGCAGCGTCTGAACGCGGCGTGGAAAGGGGGCGCTTTCCGGGTTCCCCCCATTGCCGGCGCAGGGATAGCTTCGGTGCTGCACACAGAAGGAGAGCCACCGACAATGCGCCGATTGCTGCTTGGCCTCGCACTGGCCGGCCTATGGGCCCCTCTCGCCACGGCACAGGCACAGGACGCCGCGTGGCCCAACCGGCCCATCACCCTGAGGGGCGGCTTTCCGAACGGCTCCGGCGTGGACATCTACCAGCGCAAGCTGGCCGAGCCGCTCTCCCAGGCCTTGGGCGTGCCGGTGGTGGTGGACAACCGCAGCGGCGCCGGCGGCAACATCGCCAGCGATCATGTGGCCAAGGCGAAGCCGGATGGCTACACCTTCCTCTTCGGCACGGCCGGCACCCACGCCATCAACGCCACGCTCTACCGCAGCCTGCCCTTCGACCCGGTGAAGGACAGCACGCCCATCGCCCATCTGGGCGACGTGCCGAATGTGCTCACCGTCAGCGCGGAGCGGCGGCCCGGCCTCGCCACCTGCCAGGACGTGATCCGCACGGCGAAGGCGCAGCCGGGCAAGCTGAACTACGCCTCCACCGGCAACGGCGCCTCGACCCACTTGGCCGGCGCGCAGTTCGCGCAGGTGGCGGGGCTGGACATCGTGCATGTGCCCTTCCGCGGGCAGCCCGGCGCGCAGACGGCGCTGCTGTCCGGCGATGTGGACCTGTTCTTCAACCAGTCCGGCCCCTCCATCGGCTACATCAAGCAGGGGCAGGTGAAGGGGCTGGCGGTGACGACGGCCAAGCGCCTGGAGGCGTTGCCCGAGGTGCCCACCGTGGCCGAGGCCTGCGGCCTGCCGGGCTTCGACAGCAGCACCTGGTACGGCATCTTCGCGCCGCCCGGCCTGCCGGAGCCCATCCAGGCGCGGATGAACGCCGAGATCCAGCGCATCATCACCACGCCCGAGTTCCGCCGCTGGCTGATCGACACCCAGGGCATCACGCCCAGCACCCTCTCCACCCCGGCCGAGTTCCGCGCCGTGCAGGAGCGCGACATCGCCCGCTGGGGCGAGGTGGTGCGCCGCTCCGGCGCGCAGGTGGACTGACGCGGCAGGGCCGGGGTTGTGCCCCGGCCCGCCTGGCTCAGCCGCGCCCGACGAAGGGCATCTTCGTCGCCATCACCGTCATGAACTGGATGTTGGCGTCGAGCGGCAGCGAGGCCATGTGCAGCACGGCCTCGCCCACATGCCGCACATCCATGCGCGGCTCCACCATCATGGTGCCGTTGGCCTGCGGCACGCCCTTGGTCATGCGGTCGGTCATCTCGGTCGCGGCGTTGCCGACATCGATCTGTCCGCAGGCGATGTCCCATTTCCGCCCGTCGAGGCTGAGCGACTTGGTCAGGCCGCCGATGGCGTGCTTGGTGGCCGTGTAGGGGGCCGAGCCGGGACGCGGCGCGTAGGCGCTGATCGAGCCGTTGTTGATGATGCGGCCGCCGCGCGGCTCCTGGTGCTTCATCATGCGGTAGGCCTCCTGCGCGCAGAGGAAGGCGCCGTTCAGGTTGGCCGCGACCACGCCGAACCAGTCCTCGTGCGAGATCTCGTCGAAATCGACGGCCGGGCTGCCGCGCCCCGCATTGTTGAACAGCAGGTCGCAGCGGCCCCACTTCTCCTTCACGGCGGCGAACAGCGCGGCCACGGAGGCGGCGTCGCCCACATCCGTTGGCACCGCCAGGCAGCGCGCGCCGGCCTCGCCCGCCTGGGCGATGGTGGCCTCCAGCGCATCGGCGCGGCGGCCGGCGAGGGCGACATGCCAGCCTGCGCCCAGCAGGGCGAGCGCGGCGGCGCGGCCGATGCCGCTGCCCGCGCCTGTGACGACGGCGATCTTGCTCATGGGCGTTCCCCTTCTTAACTGAATCGTGCCGCAGCCTGCGGCGGCCGGAGCGGAAGCGCAAGCCAGCTCCGGCGCGGCTGTCCGGCCTGGCCGGTAGGGGGATTTCCGATGCGACGCACCGCCATCCTGGCCCTGGCCCTCGCGGGGACCGGCGCCGGCGCCGCCATGGCGCAGAACGCCCCCGCCCAGCTCTGGCCCACCCGCGACGTGGCGGTGACCTACACGGCCCGCGGCGGGCGCGAGGCACCGCGCACGGTGCAGGCGGCATGGCTCGCCGCCGAGCGGCGGCTGCGGGTCGAGCCGCCGGAGGCGCCGGGCTGGGTGCTGGTCGACCTGCCGCGCGGCCAGGCGATGATGGTGATGGATTCGATGCGCACCGCCATGCAGCTGCCGGACGAGCAGAAGCTGCCGCTGACCGGTGGGCTTCCGCCGGGCACGACGATGACGCCGGCCGGCAGCGCCACCGTAGCCGGCCACCGCTGCGACATCTGGCGCGTCAGCAATCCGGACGGGCAGGGCACCGTCTGCCTGACGCCGGATGGCGTGCTGCTGCGCGCGCAGGGCAAGCATGAGGGCAAGCAGGGCATGCTGGAGGCCACCGCCGTCTCCTACACCCGGCAGGACCCGGCCCGCTTCCGCCTGCCGCCCGAGTACCGCAGCGTCACGCTGCCGCCCGGCCTGCTGAAGAACCTGCCGCCGGGCCTGGCGCAGAGCATTCCCGGCCTCTCGCGCTGAGGCACCGCCTCACCAGGGGCAGGGCGGAAGACGCAGGGCGCGCTCCAGCAGGTGCGAAGGCAGCAGCCCGGCCATGGTGCTCCGGCGGCTCAGCCCATGGTCCAGGCCCAGCTCCGCCTGGAAGGTCTCGCCCAGCCCTTCCACCAGCAGCGCCGCGAAATCGGGGTCGAACTGGGTGCCGGAGCAGGCCTGCACCTCGCGCAGCGCCTCGGCCACGCTGAGGTGCCGGCGATAGGCCCGCCCGGGCTCGATCATCGCGACGAAGGAATCGGCCACGCAGATGGCGCGCGCCAGCGGTGACAGGGCCGTGCCCGCGCGCCCGCCGGGATAGCCGCCGCCCTGCCAGCGCTCATGGTGGTCCCGCGCCGCCGCCTGCACCGCTTCCGGGTAGCGCAGCGCGGCCAGGGCCTCGGCGCCGGTCAGGGGATGGGCGCGCATCATGTCCGTCTTGCGGGCGCTGAGGCCGCGGGCGGCATCGAGCAGGCTGGTCGGCAGGAAGACCTTGCCCAAATCATGCAGCAGGCCGGCCGCCACCACCTCGGCCATGTCGCCCAGCCCGTCCGGGCGGTGGCTCCACATGGCCAGCAGCACCGTGGCCACCCGCACCGAATGATCCGCCGTCGCCGGATGGTGGCGCCGGATGGCCGCCAGCAGGCGCAGGCTCTGGCGGGAGAGGTTGCCGGGCGTGGCGCCCGGCCCGAGCACGTCACAGGCACTCTGAATCATCGCGCATCATCGCCCTGCCGGGTGGATGCGGCGAGGCTACCACACCAGCCGGTAGCCGCGCCCGCGCACCGCCAGAAGCTGGATGGCGCCATTCGAGGACTGTTCCAGCTTCTGCCGCAGCGAGGAGGCGAACTGGTCCACGCCGCGTTGCTGCGGCCGCCGCCGATAGCCCAGCACGTGCTCGGCGATCATGTCCCGCTCGGCGGTGAGGGAGGGGTCGCGCAGCATCATCGCCAGCAGCCCGGCCTCGGCGCCGGTGAGATGGATCTCCGACCCGCCGGGGGGGACCAGCCTCTGCCGGGCAGGGTCCAGCAGCACGCCCATCGCCATGCGCGGCGGCAGCGGCTCCGACGTGGCCGGCGGCGCCGGCAGGCGGCGGGAGAGCGCCCGCAGCCGGGCCACCAGCTCCCGCGGGGAGACGGGCAGGGGCAGATGGTCATCGGCGCCCAGCTCCAGGCTGGCCACGCGCTCCGCCTCGCCGGCCTGCCGGCTCAGCACCACCAGGCCGCGCCCACGGCCGGGAATGCGGCGGAGCATCTCGGGGGCCGAGCCCGCGGCCCAGTCGAGATCCAGCACCACCACCCGCGCCGGAGCCTGCTCCAGCGCCGCGCAGAAATCATTCAGGTCGTCGATGAGGTTCGGCTGGTAGCCGGACTGCATCAACGCTTCTGAGAGCGTCGCGGCCGTGCGAGGGCAACCCAGCCCCAGCAGGATGCCTTCGACGCGGGCCTGCTCCGCCAAGCTTCGCGGGCGGCGCAGCGGGGGTTCTAGGGTTGTGGTTTCGTTTACCATTGCTCGCTATGATAGCAGAGCAATTTGCGGAATCTACTGGAATGTGAGTTTTTCTCCTGAAAGTGGATCGGATGCCAGAACTTTCTGCGTGAGCGCCGATTGCAGCGCCGCCGCCAGCTCATCGCCTGTGCAGGGCTTGAGAAGAAGCGGCGGCTGGCCGGGCGTGGCGCCCGCCTCCACGGCATAGGCGGAGATCAGGAGCACCGCGCAGGATGGCTGCCAATGCCGGGCCTTCTCAGCCAGGTGCAGGCCGCTGAGGCCGCCAGGCAGCATCACATCGGTCAGCAACAGGTCGGGGCGCAGCCCTTCTTCGACCAGCTGCAAGGCGGCCGGGCCGTCCTCCGCCGCATGCACCGCGCAGCCCAGCGCCTGCAACTGCGCTGTCAGCCGCTGGCGCAGCGATGGCTCGTCCTCAACCAGCAGGATGCAGGGGCTGCCCTCCAGCCGTGGCGGCGGCAGCGTCTTGGAAGGGGCGGGCAGGGGGAGCGGAGACCAGGGCAGCAGCAATTCGGCCAGGCATCCGCCGCCGGCAGCATCGCTCAACCGGAAGGCACCGCCCTGCCGCCGCGCGAAGGCGGCGATCGCGGCGAGGCCGAGGCCATGCCCGCCGGGCTTTTCGCTGAAGCCGGCCTCGCCCGCCCTGCCAAGGGCCGCCCCGTGAAACCCGCTGCCGGAATCCCGCACCGCAAGCCGCAGGCACGGCCCCGGCGGCAGCGGCGCCGGGGCCGCCTCCAGGCGGTGCAGCGTGAGCCGCAGCGATCCCCCCTGCGGCATCGCCGCGCGCGCGTTCAGCACCAGGTTCACCGCGGCGCTTTCCAGCTGGCCCGCTTCCAGCGGCAGCGGCGGCAGGCTTGGCGGAATCTCGGCCTCCAGCGCCACGGCGGGGCCGGCCAGACGCCGCAGGAGGCCCAGCAGGCCGCGCAGGAGCGCCGCCGGATCGGCCGGCCGGGCTTTCGTCCGGCCGCTGCGGATCAGCCCCAGCAGCGCGCCGCTGAGCGCCTGCCCGAGCGCGCCGGACCGGCGCAGCGCCTCCGCCGCCTCCGCCGCCTCGGGTGGCAGACGGGAGGCCGTCTCCTCCATGGCGGCCATCAGATGGCCCAGATCATGCGCCAGCCCGGCGGCCTGGATGATCGCCGCGCCCGGCAGCGCGCCGCCCGCCAGGGCCTCGGGCGCCGCGGCCTGACGCTGGCTGGTTTCCCGGAACTGCAGGGCGATGCCATCCCCGGCGGGATAGGAGAGCATGCGGAAGCTGCGGTCGCCGCCCTCACAGGGCAGGGTGATGTCGAACTCGGCCCGGCCGCCGCGCGCGGCCACGGTGTGCAGCTGCTCCACCAGCGCGGTCTCCAGCAGGATGGGGTAGCGCTGCCACAGGGTCTGGCGGGGCAACGCGCCCTCCGCCAGCTTCAGCATCCGGCGGGCGGCGGTGTTGGCATAGGCGAAGCGCCATTCCGAATCGAGCGCGATGAAGCCGTCGCTGATCGACTCCAGGATGAACTCGACCCGGCCCCGGGCGCTTTCGGCCTCCTGCGCCGCGTGGTGCAGCGTGCCGATCAGGCGCCGGTTGCGGATCGCGATGCCGGCCAGAACGCCCAGCTGCGACAGCATGGCGATGTCGTCGGCGTCGAAGGCATGGTCGGCATCGCCTACCAGAAGTGTGCCGAGCGGCGCGCCATCCGCCCCGCGCAGCGGCACCGACAGGGCGGCGGGACGCTCCGCCTGCGCCGGCCAGAGGCAGGGCGCGTCACCGGCGAGACCGGGTTCGAGCGCCAGCCGGCGCAGCGCGGCCAGGGCGGGCGGCGCGTCGCCGGGCTTCAGGTCGATCACCGGCTCATGGCTTGCCGGCTCGTGCAGGCGGATGGCGGCGAAGCGCGCTGCAGCCGCCTGCCGCGCCAGCTGCCCGACGCGGTGCAGCAGGGCAGGCATCTCGGTCATGGCGGCGATCTGCGCCGAACCCCGCGCCAGCGCCTCGAGCCGCGCGGTGGCGGCCTGCCGGGCCGCCAGCCGCCGCGCCATCTCGCGCAGCACCAGCACCGTGCCCGCGCCGATGGCGAGGGTGGCCAGGAGAGCCAGCCCGATCAGCAGCCAAGTGCGCTGCCACCATGGCGCCATCACCTCCTTCTGGCTCTGGAGGGCGATGAGCATGACCGGCTGGCCCTGCACCGGCACCGCCGCATAGTAGCGTGGCGTGCCGTCGGCCGCGGCACGGTCCATGCCCGAGGCACGCCGGCGCTCGCGCAGGGCCCGCACCACCTCCTCCGCGCGTGCCGGCTTCTCGCCGGCCGGCCAGGGCCCGGGCGGATGCACGGCGAGGCGGTGCCCCTCCGCGTCGAACAGCAGCAGGCGGGCACCCTTGGCGAGCGGCAACCGCGCATACTGTCCGGCCAACCCCTGCAGGGGCAGCAAGGCCATGCCCACGCGGTGCGCATCCAGCCGGCGCAGCAGCGGCAGGATGCTGCCTTCGCGGCCGCGCAGCGGCGGCGCGACATGCAGCGCCGGCTCCCCGGCCGGCAGGCTGGCGAGGGAGGCGGCATAGCCCTGCTGCAGCCCCGCGATGTGCTCCCGGCCCCGGGCGGTCGCCAGCTTCACCGCCCCGGCGGCATCGAGCACAAACAGGCCGGTTCCCTCCGGCGCGAGCGCCTCGTGCCGCTGCAGCCGCCGGACCCCTTCGGCATCCTCGTCGAGTCCCTCCAGGCCGAGCAGCGCCTGGTCCAGGCCGTTCAGCATCGCCGCGGCCTGGGCGGCGGCGGCCTCCGCCAGCGCACTGACGCCGCGCAGCACGCGATCCTCCGTCCGGCGCCGGTCCAGCGACAGGTTGAGTCCCAGTGCGGTTGCCAGGAGGCTGGTCATCAGCAGGGCCAGCACCGCCGCGCGGCCTGCCCTCACGCGGCGCGACCGCCTTGGCGGCTAACAGGGTTCAGGCCGGTCGGCGCTTCCGCCATGCTGATCCATGCTGCTCTCAGGGTGCGCCTCCACGCAAAGCCTCATGCTCCAGGCTGAGCTGGACGGTCTAGAGAAGCATCGTGCGCTCGAAAGCGGCCAGGCGGGCCAGAAGCGTCAGGGCGGCGGCATAGTAGTGCGGCGCGGCGAGGACCTGGGGCAGGTCGGCGACACGGGCCTGCGGATCGAGGACCAGCCGCATGATGGCCTGCATGCCGCTGTCGGCCGCATAGGGCGCCACGGTGTCCTGCGCAAAATCGGTCCAGGCCGGCGTGTAACCCGCCGGATGACGGGTGCTCCAGAAGCGGGCGGCAGCGCGGGCGGCCGGCTCGTCCAGCAGCCCTGCCCAGGCCATGTAGAGCGGGATGCGGACGGCATCGTAGGAGAAGCGGGCGGGCCAGCCGACGGCCGGGCTGGGCGGTTCCTCCGGCTTGCCGGTCAGGCGGATCCAGTCCGCCGGCAGGTTCCAGGCGCCGAAGCCGCTCTCCCGCAGCAGCGCCAGCCCATCCTCGCGAAGCGGCCGCCACAGCCCCTCAGGATGCAGCCGCGCCATCGCGTCCAGGGCGGGGAAGACATAGTAGGAAGGATTGATGACCGTATAGCTGGGATGTTCGAAGCCGAAGGCAGCGGGCAGCAACACGATCCGCCCGCCCACTCTCCGCACGCAGCGCTCATGCAGGTCCCGGGCGATCGCGGCAGCCCGCTCGGTGAGCTCCGGCCGGTGCCAGCGGCGGCCGGCCCGTTCCAGCGCCCAGGCGATGAACAGGTCGCCATCCGCTGCGTTGTTGGTGTCTTCCACCGGATTTCGCCGGTCCGGGCGCCAGCTCCAGACATGCAGCGAATCCTGCGGGCGGCGCAGATTCTGCTGTGTCCAGGCCAGCACGCGGTCGAACACCGGCTGGTCGTCGAACGCCTCCGCCATCAGCAGCGCCCAGCCCTGGCCCTCGGAATGGGAGGCGTTGTTGTTGCCGGTGTCGATGATGCGGCCGACGGGCAGCAGATAGAGGGCCTTGAAGCCCTCCCATTCCTGCCGGTCGGGCATGACGGAGGCGGAGCGGAAATCCGCATACCCCGGGAAGCGAGGCACCACGGCCAACAGGCCGGCGCAGAGCGCCACCCATTTCCGCCGTCCGAAAGCCCCCTGCATTGCGTGATGCCCACCCATTCCTGAAGGACCAGTGACTACCTTCAATAGCAAAGCATTTAGCTATGCGCGCAATACGCGCACAAGCCCGATGATTTGCAGGGTTCAAGAGAATTTGTCCGGCACTCCCGGGAACAACACGCGCAGCGACATGGCGGCTTCACCGTTTATAAACCAGAGGTTGATTTGCCCGGCAGAATTGTATGTGCAGTGGCGTTCGCCTCATTCGTCAAGCGCCTGTCATGTGACGGTCACGGCTCCGTCGCATGGCTCGGATACTGCCGCCCTGGTCGAAACATCCCGGTCCGGCAGCCACGTCAGAAGCCCGGGCCCAGCCAAGGGAAGCCGGAATGCCCAACAGCACCGCGCCTGATCCCCGCCCCGCCCTGCGCCGCTACCGGGCCCTGTTCATCTCCGACACTCATCTCGGCATGCGGGGCTGCCGCGCGGAGCTGCTGCTCGACTTCCTCAACCAGGTCGAGTGCGACCATCTCTACCTGATCGGCGACATCATCGATGGCTGGCGCCTCCGCCGCTCCTGGTACTGGGAGCCGGGGCACGACCTGGTCATCCGCCGCGTGCTGGCCATGGCCCGCGCCGGCACCCGCGTCACCTACATCCCCGGCAACCACGACGAGGTGTTCCGCGACTGGGCCGGGCCGGAGTTCGAGGTGGCCGGCGTCGCGCTGCTGCGCGAGGCGGTGCATGAGGCGGCCGATGGCCGGCGTTTCCTGCTGATCCATGGCGACGAGTTCGACAGCGTGGTGCGCTACGCCACGCTGCTCGCCCATCTGGGCGACTGGGCCTATGACGCGGCGCTGGTGGCCAACCGCTGGTTCAACGCGGCGCGGCGCCGCCTCGGCTACCCGTACTGGTCGCTCAGCCAGTGGCTGAAGCGCCAGGTGAAGGAGGCGGTGAAGGCGATCGACCGATTCGAGGTGGCGCTGGCCGAGGAGGCGCGGCGGCGGGGCCTGGACGGCGTGATCTGCGGCCACATCCACCACGCCGAGATGCGCATGGTGAACGGCGTGCTCTACATGAACGATGGCGACTGGGTGGAAAGCTGCACCGCGCTGGTGGAGAACGCCGATGGCCGCTTCGAGCTGATCGACTGGGCCGCCGAGCAGCGCCGGCGCCACGCCGCGCCGCCTGCCCTGCCGGCGCCCGTCGCCTTGCCGGCGGCATGAGATGCGCATCCTGATCGTCTCCGACGCCTGGGCGCCCCAGGTGAACGGCGTGGTGCGCACCCTTGGCATGGTCTCCGCCGCGCTGCGGCGCGGCGGCGACACGGTGGAGGTGCTGGGGCCGGACCGCTTCCGCGGCCTCGCCGTGCCCGGTGAGCCGGGCCTCCGCCTGGCGCTGGGAGCGGGGCCGCAGCTGGGTGCCCTGGCCGGGGTCTTCGCGCCGGACGCCGTGCACATCGCCACCGAGGGGCCGCTCGGCTGGAGCATGCGCCGACTCTGCCGGGCCCGCGGCTGGTCCTTCACCACGGCCTTCCACACCCGCTTCCCGGATTACCTGCGGGCGCGGCTCGGCGTCCCGGCGGCGATCTCCTGGCATGTGCTGCGGCGCTTCCATGCCGCTGCCGCCGGCACCTTCGTCGCCACCGAGGCGCTGCGGCAGGAGCTGGCGGGGCAGGGCTTCACCCGCCTGCGCCCCTGGTCGCGCGGCGTGGACACCGCCCTGTTCCAGCCTGGCCCGCGCGACGCCTTTGCCGGCTTGCCGCGGCCCATCTTCCTGTGCGCCGGGCGCGTCGCGCCGGAGAAGGGGGTGGAGGACTTCCTGGCCCTGCCGCTCCCGGGCAGCAAGGTGGTGGTGGGGGACGGACCGCTGCGCGCCACGCTGGAGCGGCGCTACCCCGAGGTGCGCTTCACCGGCTTCCTGCACCGCGAGGCGCTGGCGGCCGCCTACGCGGCGGCCGACGTGATGGTGTTCCCCTCCCGGACCGACACCTTCGGGCTGGTGCTGCTGGAGGCGATGGCCTGCGGCACGCCGATCGCCGCCTACCCGCAGCCCGGGCCGCGCACCGTGCTGGGCAACGCCGAGCCGCCCCTGAACATCGGGGCGATGGACACGGACCTGCGCGCCGCCTGCCTGCGCGCCCTCTCGGCGGACCGGGCCGCCTGCCGCGCACGGGCGGAGTCCTTCTCCTGGGAGGCCTGCGCGGCACAGTTCCGCGCCCAGCTCGTGCCGCTACGGGCATAGGCAAAAGGGCCGGGGAGGGGCCACACCCCCCCCGGCATGCCTCTCATTGCGGCGTGTAGCGCCAGACGCTGGCGGGCGGGAAGTTGCGCGGCGTCCAGGCCTCGCGCCGGGCGCTCAGGCCGAGCCTGCGCCAGGGCAGGGGCGAGGTGATGCAGTAGCTGTAGAGCAGGAAGCCGAGCCCCGGCGCCACCGCCTCCAGGCTCGCCAGGAAGCGGCGCTGGCGCTCCAGCGGCAGCAGCACCAGCGGGATGCCGCAGATGGCGGTGCCGATCCGCCCCCGGGCCTCGGGCGGCAGGCAGCCGGGCAGGTCGAAGGCGTCGCCCTGCACCACGCGCACGCCGGGCAGCACCCGGCGCAGATGCGCCGCCATCTCCGGCACGATCTCGACGACGATCAGCCGCTCCGGCGGCACGCCCCGCTCCAGCAGGGCGCGCGACAGCACTCCGGTGCCCGCCCCCAGCTCCAGCACGTACTCCCCGGGCCCCTGGCTCGTCAGCGCCGCGATGCGGCGGCAGAGGGTGGGGGAGGAGGGCACCACGGACCCCATCTGCAGGGGATTGGCCAGCCAGCGCCGCAGAAACAGACCGGCATGGGCGACCTTCCCGGGCGGAACCTCGGCATGCGGGGGCAGTGCGTCGGGCATGCGGAACCTCAGCTTGATGATCCGCATTCGTTAACCCGCGGCCTGCGACAGATGCGTGGCGGCGGCATGACGTTCCGGCGAAGCAGGGCGGCCGCCACGGCTGCCCGCGGTGGTCCTCCGCCCCGTCACATCGCGCCGCGCCCTCTCAGGCCGGCAGCGGGCACCTAATGAACGGAGGGCCGCAGCTTGCGCAGCAGCGCCAGGAGCCGCGGCGGCAGCGGCTCCTCGGCCGCGTCCTGGTATTCCTCGCGCAGGCGCTCGTCGAGCCAGTCCCGCCGCGTGTTCCCGGCGTCAGGGCTGGCGATGCCGGCCGCCTTGTCCTCGGGTGCCGTTTCGCTGGCCTGATCTTCCTCGGCAGGCACGGGCGCAGGGACGGATTTAGCCACGCGGGGGCTCTCTTCTCACGAAGTGGTGTGCCATCGTAAAGGCATAGGCCTGTGCATTTCGACAGGGAAGTTGTAACGGTGAGGCCTTCGGTCTGAAATTCAAGCGCGCCCCGCCGGCCGAAAACCCGCCGGCACGGAGGTTGGTTGCCAGGAGCAGGAAGGTCACGCGAGCATGGGCTCTGACCCCGCCGACCTGTTACCCGTCCTGCGGGCCCTGCGCCGCTACACCCACGCCGCACTCGGGTCCCGCGTGCTGGCCGACCGCGTGGTGGAAGTCGCGCTGAATGATCTGCTGACCGACGAATCGCGCCGCCCTTCGAAACGCTCTCCGGGGCGGCTGCGGCTCTACCGCGCGGTGCAGGACCGGCTCTCCAGCCTCCTGGACTGCCCGCCTCCCCATCCGGGCCGGCTCGTGGAAGCGCTGCCGGAAGAGGCCGAATCGCAGGCGCATGCGCTGGTCCGGCTCTGGCTGCGGCGCCGGCTGCGGCGGCTGACGGCGCCGCAGCGCCACGCCTTGCTGCTGTGCCACCTGGAAGGCTTCACCCCGTTGCAGATCGCCCGCATCCTCCGGGTCGATCCGGGCGCCGCGCGCACCCTGCTGGCGCAGGCCTGGGCCATCACCGTGCCGCCCTGCCCGGCGGAGATCCTGATCATCGAGGACGAGATGCTGACGGCGCTCGACATGTCGATGACGATGCGCGACCTCGGCCATACCGTACTGGGCATCGCCAGCTCGGCGCGGGAGGCCGAGATGCTGCTGAAGGACGGGCGGCCCGACCTGATCCTGTCCGAGCTGCGGCTGGCCACCGGCGCCGGCCAGGCGATGCTGCGCCAGCTCGGCGCGGCGGACGCGGCGCCCATCGTCTTCGTGACGGCGAGCGAGGAGCCGATTCCCCTGCCGGGGCAGCGCGCCCCGGCCTTCGTGGTGCGCAAGCCCTTCTGCGCCCGGCACCTGGCGATGGCGGTGTGCGACGCCCTGGCCGCCGGGCGCGAGCGCCGCCTGACGCTCAGCGCCTGAGTCTCAGCGCCTGACGCGCGGCGTCAGGCGCCAGCGGCCCCGGCTTCGGCGGCCCCGGCTTCCTGGCGGGCCTCGGCCAGGGCCTGCGCCTCCTGCACGCGGGCGATCTCCTCGTTGAAGCCCATCAGCCGGAAATCGGTCATCCGCGTCGGGTAGAGGATGCCGTCGAGATGGTCGTTCTCGTGCTGGACGACGCCGGCATGGAAGCCGCCCACCTCGGCCGAGATGGTGCGGCCATCGCAATCCTGCCCGGTGTAGCGCACCCGCCTGTAGCGCGGCACGGCGGCGCGCAGGCCGGGGATGGAGAGGCAGCCTTCCCAGCGGAGATGCTTCTCCTCGCCCAGCGGCTCGACCACCGGGTTGATCAGCACGGTGTTGCCCACCGGCACGTCGTCCGGCGCGCCGGTGGCGCGGTTGGGCAGGACGCGGAAGACGAAGAGCCGCAACGGCACATGCACCTGCGGCGCGGCGAGGCCGGCACCCGGCGCATCCTCCATCGTCTCGAACATGTCCTGCACCAGTCGGCGGATCTCCGGCGCGCCGGGGTCCGGCACCGGCTGGCACCGCTCCAGCAGAACGGGGTGGCCCATGCGGGCGATCTTCAGAATGGCCATGCCGGTTCCTGCGGAGAAAGGGTTTCTGGCGGGCACCGAATGTGCGGGAGGCGCCGCCCGGCCGCAACACCGCCCCTCGCTTCCGCCGGCCCGGTCCGGCCGCGGCCCTTCAGCCCAGGAGGTCGTCCGTGCGGCCTTCCTGGGAGCCGTACAGGATGTAGTGCCGTGCGGCCGCGTCCTGGTCGGCGCCGAAGGCGACCTGGAGATCGACATAGTTGGTCAGGTACTGCACGGCGTCGAAGCTGACCTTGCGGCCCTCGAACCGTCCGTACTGGAGGTAGTGCAGGGCGCCGGCCTCGCGGTTGGCGCCGAAGGCGTCGATCAGGTCGTCATGGGAGGCGATGTAGTCGAGGGCGTCGAACAGCACCGTCCGCCCTTCGTGCCGGCCCTGCTCGATATAGTGCGCCGCCGCCCTGTCCTGGTTGCTGCCGAAGGCCAGGATGAGGTCGGTGTAGGAGGCGGTGTATTCGAGGCTCTCGAACCGCGTCACGCGCCCCTCGGCCCAGCCATGCGTCATCTGGTGCAGGGCGCCGGCCTCCCGGTCGGTGCCGAAGGCGTTCATCAGGTCCGCGTAGGAGGCGGTGTATTCGAGGGCGTTGAAGGTGACCGCCCGTTTCTCCGCATGGCCCTGCCGGATGTAGTGGGCGATGGCGGCCTGCACATCGATGCCGAGGTTCAGCTGCAGGTCCGCGTGGGAGGCGAGGTATTCCGCGCCCTGGAAGGCCACCGGCCGCCCCTCGCGGGCGCCATGATGCAGGTAATGCTCGAATCCGGCCGCCGCATCGGCACCGAAGGCGCGGATCAACTCCGGATTGGCGGCGATGTAGGCCAGCGGCGCGAAGCTCTCGCCGATGGCGGGGCGGAGCTCGCCGCTGGTGAACTGGAGGCGCTCGACGCCGATCAGCCGGTCGCTTCCCTCCAGCGCCAGGGCGGAGGCGGTCAGCGGGATGGTGGCCAGGGTGCCGCTCCACGCCACCAGCCGGTACTCGGCGGCCTGGCCGTTCAGCACCACCGTGTCCAGCCCGGCTCCGCCATCGATCACGTCGTCGCCGGGGCCGGGCAGGGCGGTGTCGTTGCCGGCGCCCAGCCGCAGCACGTCGTTCCCCGCATAGGCGCGCACATGGTCGTCGAGCGGTGAGCCGGACAGGATGTCGTCGCCGGCCAGAAGGGCGGCGCGGGCGGCCTCGCTCATGCCGTGCCAGGTGCCGCCCAGCAGCTGGCCGACCGGCATGGAAAGCCCCTCCACCCTGAGGGTGGTGATGCCGTCCCGGCTCTCCTGGAAGCCGGAGACGGTGCCCTGCGCGGGAGCGCCATAGGCATCGTACTGGAAGCCGCTGCCGAAGAACTCGAGGGCGTAGGAGGCATCCCCGGTGAATCTCAGATCCGCCCGGGCATAGCCTGCCTGCCGTGAACTAAACGTCAGGTAATTCCAGGAAACAGCCTCCGGATTCCGGAAATCGAGGCTGGTCCGGCTTCCGGCTGTGATCTGCACCATTGGTCTGTTCCTGGGCCACGGCTTCCTGAGTTTCTTGTTGTTAACACAGAGGCCGCAGGCTGGCCCAGCCGAGTCGCAGGTTGCGGCGCCGCTGAACGGGAAGGGAAGGCTGCGGAAATTCGCACGTTGCAAAAGGCGAATTTTCTGCTAGGTTTTCCATCACGAAAAATTGATTAACACATGACAGGGCGCTCAGATGCAGCGGAAGCCGACCGATTTTTCGGACGCCATGGCGGGGATCGACCAGGCCATGCTCGATGACGTCGCCGAGGCCGGCGAGGTGCGGAGGATGTCCAGCGCCGCCTTCCTCAAGATCGGCGCCATGCATGGCGTGACCGTCGAGATCGAGCCGCCGCTCGGCGCCGACGGGGATGTGCCGCTCCTGGTGCGGCAGGGGCTGGTGATTCGCTGCATGCTGCCGCGCGGCATCTCGGCCGCCTGGCTGGCCGCCGCGCTGGCCGAGGGCCCGGTGGCGCAGCTGGTGCAGAAGGTGCTGGATGGCCACCGGCTGAACCTGACCGCCGATGGTGGCACCGGGCAGCTGAGCCGCGGGGCGGAACTGGCCCGCAGCCGGCTGCTGGAGACCCTCTCCGCCATGTCGCCGCTGCTGCCGGCCATGGCTCCCACCAGGAGCCGCCGCCCGCGCAAGGCCCCGCTGCAGCTGGCAGCGGCCTGAGGAGGCTGATGGCCGGCGTGCCGGCCGCGAGGGTTCCGCCCGCGCGGGGAGCGCGGGGCTGATCGAAGCGTGTCTTGAGCTTGCGCTTGGCGACCGCCACAACTCTGCCCTATGGCAGGGTTAATCGAACGGAAAGGCTGGCCTCCCTCGGCGGGGGGCGGCCTTTTCATGCCATGACCAAGCGCGCGCGCGAGACAGCCGGAGACCCGAGATGAACGACATGCTGCCCCCCGGCCAGAAGGCCCCGACCAAGCTTCGCCCGGGCGTGGTGACCGGCGCCGACTACCTGGCCCTGCTGGATGCCTGCCGCGACGGCGGCTACGCCCTGCCGGCGGTGAACGTGGTCGGCACCAACAGCATCAACGCCGTGCTGGAAGCCGCGGCCAAGAACAAGTCCGACGTCATCATCCAGCTCTCCAACGGCGGCGCCCGCTTCTTCGCCGGCGAGGGCTGCCCCGATGCCGCCGCCGCCCGCGTGCTGGGCGCCGTCTCCGCCGCGCAGCATGTGCACACCGTGGCCGCCGCCTATGGCATCTGCGTCGTGCTGCACACCGACCATGCCGACCGCAGCCTGCTCCCCTGGGTCAACGCCATGATCGACCATGGCGAGGAGCACATGAAGCGCACCGGCAAGCCGCTCTTCTCCTCGCACATGATCGACCTGTCGGCCGAGCCGCTGGACGTCAACATCGAGGAATGCGCCAAGGTCCTGAAGCGGATGGCGCCGCTCGGCATGAGCCTGGAGATCGAGCTGGGCGTGACCGGCGGCGAGGAGGACGGCATCGGCCATGATGTTGAGGAATCGGCCGACAACGCCCACCTCTACACCCAGCCCGAGGACGTGCTGAAGGCGTGGGAGGTGCTGGCGCCGATCGGCCATGTCACCGTCGCCGCCTCCTTCGGCAACGTCCATGGCGTCTACGCCCCCGGCAACGTCAAGCTGCGGCCGGAGATCCTGAAGGGCTCGCAGGAGGCCGTCTCCGCCAAGTTCGGCGGTGGCGAGAAGCCGATGAGCCTGGTCTTCCACGGCGGCTCCGGCTCCGAGAAGGACAAGATCACCGAGGCGGTGTCCTACGGCGTGTTCAAGATGAACATCGACACGGACACGCAGTTCGCCTTCGCCGAGCCGGTGGGCGCCTATGTGCAGGCCAGCCCGGTGGCCTTCACCCACCAGATCGACCCCTCCAACGGCAAGCCCACCAAGAAGCTCTACGACCCGCGCAAGTGGCTGCGCGCCGGCGAGAAGGGCATCGTCAAGCGGCTGGACGAGGCCTTCGCCGATCTCGGCTCCGCCGGCCGTACCCTGGCGGGCTGAGCCACGGAAACCGGGCGGCGGTGGCGCGCCGCCGCCCGGCCTTCCCGGGGCGCCCCGCCACCCCGGTTGCGGCACGGGCATGGCCGGGCGCCGCCGGCATCTCGCTGCTTTCCCTGCGCGGGTGCCGTTCTGGCCATCTTCCGGCCTGCAATCCAACCACCGCCCCCGGCATGGCGGCGCTGACACCGGCGCCCGCCGCGCTGCCGGTTTGGCCGCTGCGCGGCATCTGCCCGGCCTGTGCCCGAAGCACCCCCAAGGGTGCTGCGGGTTCCCGGCATGGCGCCGTCCCACGCCTGAGGCACGGGCAGCCGGCAATCTTTTTTCAACCTCTGCCGTAACCTTGACCTTGGCGCTGCGTTGCGGCGGCTGTGACACAGCGCCTTACGACCGGCCGCGCCCTGGCGGCGGACCCTCTCGCCGCCGCGCAGCGCGTGGCCTCGCTGGCCCGGGCCCTAGGCGCCGCGCGCGACGCCGACGGGGCCTTTCCGGATTCGGAGGTGGCCGTGCTGCACGATGAAGGCCTGCTGCTGGCGCCACTCCCGGCCGGGCTGGGCGGGGCGGGGCTGCTGCAGGGCGCGGACGGGCTGCGCCGGCTGGCGCGGGTTCTGGCCGCCATCGGGGCCGGCAGCCTGCCGCTGGGGCGGCTGTACGAAGGTCACGTCAACGCCCTCGGGCTGATCCAGGCCTATGGCACCGAGGCGCAGCGCGCGGCCATGGCCGAGGATGTGCGGGCCGGCCATCTCTTCGGCGTCTGGGCGACCGATGACGGTGCCGCGCCGCTCCGTCTGGAAGATGCGGAAGGCGGCGGGGTGCTGCGGGGCCGCAAGATCCTCGCCTCCGGGGCAGGCCGGGTCACGCGCCCGCTGGTGACGGCGCGTGCCGCGGACGGGCTGCGCATGGTGCTGCCCCATCTCTCCCCACGCGAGCGCGCCGACCTCTCCGGCTGGACGGCACAGGGGATGCGCGCCTCCGCCACCGGGGCGGTGGATCTGGAGGGGCTGCCCATCGCCACGAGGCAGTGCCTGGGCGCGCCGGAGCAGTATCTGGCGGAGCCGCATTTCGCCGGCGGCGCCTGGCGCTTCCTCGCCGTGCAGTCGGGTGGCATGGCGGAGGCCGTCGCGCTGCTGCGCGAGCAGCTGCGTGCCCGTGGCCGCGATGCCGATCCCTACCAGCTGCACCGCGCGGGCGAGGCCGCCATCGCGCTCGGGACCGCCCGGCTCTGGGTGGACCGTGCCGCTGCCCTGGCCGGCAGCGACGCGGCGCCCGATGCCATCGCCGGCTTCGTCAACCTCGCCCGCCGCGCCGTGGAGCGCGCGGCGCTGGAGGTGCTGGAGGCGGCGCAGCGCTCCGTGGGACTGATGGCCTTCATGCGGCCGCAGCCGCTGGAGCGCGTGGCGCGCGACCTGGCAACCTATCTGCGCCAGCCGGCGCCGGACCGGGCGCTGGCGCAGGGCGCCGCCCATTGGCTCGAGAGGGACCCGTTGCCATGGCCGTGACCGCCGACGCCTTCTTCCATGCCGCCGAGGCGCTCCCCTTCGCCGCGCTGGACGAGATCCTGGCGCCGGGAGGGCTGCTGGTGCTGGCGCCGCACCCCGACGACGAAAGCCTGGGCTGCGGCGGGCTGATCGCCCTGGCGGCCCGGCAGGCGCGGCCGGTCTGCGTGGCGTTCATCAGCGATGGCGCAGCCTCGCACCCGGGCTCGCGCGACTACCCGCCGGAGGCGCTGCGGGCGCTGCGCGAATCCGAGGCGCTCGGCGCGTTGGCGCTGCTGGGGCTGCCGCCGGGCATGGTGCGCTTCCTGCACCTACCGGATGCCGCCGTGCCGCATGAGGGGATGCGGTTCCTGGCGGCGGTGGAGCGGCTTTCCGGGCTGGTGCGGTGTATCGGCGCCGGCACGGTGCTGGCCAGCTGGGGGCACGACCCGCATTGCGACCATCAGGCAACCCACGCCATGGCGGCGGCGCTGCGGCGGCGCCACCCGGGGCTGCGGCACCTGGCCTATCCCGTCTGGGGCCATACCCTGCCGCCCGAGACCGAGATCGGCATGGCGCCGCGCGGTGCCCGGCTGGCAATCGGCTCGATGCTGCCGCACAAGCGCGCCGCCATCCGCGCCCACCGCTCCCAGCTTGGCGAGGTGATCCTGGACGACCCACAGGGCTTCGTGCTGGACGCTTCCATGCTGGCCCGCTTCGACCGGCCCTATGAGATCGTGCTGGAGGTGGAGCCCGAGGCATGACCCATCCCACGGGATCGCTGCCCGCAGCCTATTTTGAGGCGCTCTATGCCGCCGACCCCGACCCCTGGCGCTTCCGCGACAGCGCCTACGAGGCCGCCAAATATGCCGCCACCCTGGCCGCGCTGGAGCGCCCGCGCTACGGCCGCGTGCTGGAGGTGGGCTGCTCGATCGGCGTGCTGACGAAGCAGCTGGCCGGGCGCTGCGATTCGCTGCTGGCGATCGACGGCTCGGCCCGCGCCATCGCGTCGGCGCGGCGCCATTGCGGGCCTCTGCCCGGCCTGACCCTGGCGCAGCGCGAGGTGCCCCGGCAGTGGCCGCGCGCCCGCTACGACCTGATCCTGTTCTCCGAGGTGCTCTACTACCTGGACGAGGCCGACCTTGCGCGCGTCGCTGCGCTTACGCGGCGGGATCTGGCGCCGGGCGGCGAGGTGCTGCTGGTGCACTGGACCGGCACGACGGACTATCCGCTCTCGGGCGATGCCGCGGCGGAAGGCCTGATCGGCGCGCTGGCCGGTGTCATGCCGGCAGTGCGGCAGGAACGGGCGGAACACTATCGGCTGGACCTGCTGCGCCGGCCGGGCTGAGGCCGGTCAGCAGCAGCGCCGCGGTGCGGATCTCGCCCGGCAGGGCCTGCGGCAGCAGCGGCTCGGGCCGCAGCAGCGGGCTGGCATATTCCACCATGGGCCACAACGCCACGAAAGGCAGGGCGGCGCGGCTGGTCAGGAAGCCGAGCGGCAGGTCAAGCCGTGCCTCCCAGCGCGGCGCCTCCACGATCCGTTCCAGGGCCCCTCTCTCCCAGGCCCCGCGCAGCGCCGCCCGCAGCGAGAAGCGCCGCGCCGCGCCCTCCGCCGGCTCCAGCATCGGGTCGCAGGGCAGTTCGGGGCAGAGGGCCTGCTGGCGCAGCGTGTCGGCGGCGCCGCCCACGGCGCGGCCCTGCAGGCGGCAGGCGGTGCGCACCCGCACATCGGTCGCGTGGCGGATGCGGGCACCGCTGGCGCGCAGGGCGGCCGCCAGGGCGCGGTCCTCGCCCACCGGCCAGCGGGGCAGGCCGCCGGCACGGCGGTAGGCCCGCAGCGTCACCGCCAGGCTGGCGCCGGAGGCCCCGCGGTGCCGTGGCCAGGGGTCGTGCGGGCAAGGGTCCTGCCGCGCCTCCAGCCGCGCCAGCAGGGCGTGGTAGCGCTCCTCCAGCAGCATCCGCCGGCGCAGCATGGCGGGCAGCCGCCGCCGCTCCGCCGGGTCGTAGCGCACCGCGCCGGCCACGGCATCGGCGCCGGCGGCGAAGGCGGCGCGGGTCGCCTCCAGCCAGTCCGGCGCCACGCGGCTGTCGGCGTCGGTGGTCAGCAGCAGCCCGTCCGACGCGCCGCGCGCCTCCAGCAGCGCGGCGGCGGCATCGAGCGCCAGGCCGCGCGCCTCGCCGGCATGCGCCTGCTCCGGCGGCAGGCTGACGCGCAGCGCCAGCAGCGCGAAGGGCAGGGCGGGGCGCAGCCGGCGCACCCGGTCCCGCGTGCCGTCGGTGCAGTTGTTGAGCAGGAGCAGCACCGTCAGCCGTGCCAGCGCGGTCTGTGCCGCCAGGGCCGCCAGGCAGGCGCCGATCTTCGCCACCTCGTTGCGGACCGGAATGGCCAGGACGGCGTCCGGCTCCTGCGGGGCGGACAGGGGATCGTGGCACGGCGCGGCGCGCTGCCAAGGTGACGGTACGGACATGGGAAGCTGTAACGTCGCCGAGGCCCCGCCCGTTGCCGCGCGGCGCCGGCTTCCCGGTGCTCAGACCCCCTGCGGGGAGGTGGCGCCGGGAAAGCGCCCCGCCGTCTCCAGCACGGGCGCACCAAGCGGCTGGCCGCGCGTCGCGTGCCAGCGCCGCAGCGCCGCGTGCACGGTGGGGAAGGCCAGCTGTTCCCACGGGATCTCCGCCCAGTCGAACAGCCGCACCTCCAGGCTTTCCGGCCCCGCCGCGAAGCCGGGCACGGCCAGATGGGCGCGGAAGATCACCTGCACCTGCCCGATGCGGGGAATGGAGTAGAGGGCCAGCACCCCCTCCGTCGCGATGCGCGCCTGGGCTTCCTCCCAGGCCTCGCGCAGGGCGCCTTCCTCCACCGTCTCGCCCAGCTCCATGTAGCCGGCGGGCAGGGTCCAGAAGCCCCGGCGCGGCTCGATGGCGCGGCGGCAGAGCAGCACCCGCTCCCCCTCCGCCACCACCGCGCCCACCACGATCTTGGGATTTTCATAGGCAATGAAGCCGCATTCGGCGCAGGTCAGCCGCTCGCGGTCCTCGCCCTCGGGGATGATGCGCTGGAAATTCGGCTCGGACATGGCGCCAGGGTGCGGGGCGGGCGCGGCGGCCGCAAGCCCTTCCCGCATGGCTTCAGCACCAGTCCGGCGGCGTCTCGTAGCGGGCGAAGAGGAAGGTGAGCCCCTCAGGCGGCGCGTTCTGCCCGGCCAGGGTGCGGTCGCGCCCGTCCAGCAGCTGGCGGGGCCATGTGGCGGGGCGGCGGCCCAGCCCCACCTGCACCAGCGTGCCCACCATGTTGCGCACCTGATGGTGCAGGAAGCTGCGGGCGGCGGTGTGCACCACCACCTCCTCGCCCTGGCGCGAGACGTCCAGCCGGTCCAGCGTGCGCAGCGCGCTCTTGGCCTGGCAGGCGGCGGCGCGGAAGGCGGAGAAATCATGCTGGCCGAGCAGGCCCTGCGCCGCGGCGTGCATGGCCATGGCGTCCAGCGGCTGCTGCACGTGCCAGACGCGCCCGGCCTCCAGCGCCGGCCGTGCCCGGCGGTTCAGGATGCGGTAGCGGTAGCCGCGGCCGATGCAGGAGAAGCGCGCCGACCACCCCTCCGGCGCCCGCGCTGCCGCCAGCACCGAGACCGGGTGCGGCCGGGTGTGATAGTTCAGCGCCTCGCGCAGGCGCAGCGGCTCCAGCTCGGTGGCGATCTCGATCTGCACCACCTGGCCCTCGGCATGCACCCCCGCATCGGTGCGGCCGGAGGCCTGGGTGGCGGCGGGCTGCCCGCCATTCAGCGGCGCGGCGGCATCCTCCAGCACCTGCTGCACCGAGAGGCTGCCCGCCTGGCGCTGCCAGCCGACGAAGGGCGCGCCGTCATACTCCACCAGCAGGGCGTAGCGCGGCATCTCAGCCGAGCACCGTGCCGGGCGGCAGCGGGAAGCCGCGCAGGAAATCCGCCGCCGGCAGCGGGCCACGCCCGGGGCGCTGCAGCCGCGTCAGGCGCAGCGCGCCCTGGCCGCAGGCGATGACGGCGCCCTCCGCCAGCACCGTGCCGGGTGCCGCGCCGGGAGCGCCCCCGGCCGGCACGGCCTCCAGCACGCGGATCGTCTCGCCCTGGTGCTCGAAGAAGGTGCCGGGCCAGGGGTTCAGCGCGCGCACGCGGCGGTCCAGCGCGGCGGCCTCCTGCGCCCAGTCCAGCCGGCCATCGGCCTTGCTGAGCTTTGGCGCGTAGGTCACGCCCGCCTCCGGCTGCGGCACCGGCGCCGGGTCTTCCGCCAGGGCGCGCAGGATGAGGCCGGCGCCCATGGCGGCCAGCGCGTCGTGCACGGCGGGGGTGCCGTCGCGCGGGCCGATCGGCAGCCGGCCGGAGAGCAGCATCGGGCCGGTGTCCAGCCCTTCCTCCATGCGCATGATGGTGATGCCCGTCTCGGCGTCCCCGGCGAGGATGGCGGCCTGGATCGGGCCGGCGCCGCGCCAGCGCGGCAACAGCGAGGCATGGATGTTCAGGCAGCCCCGGCGCGGCGCCTCCAGCATGGCGGGCGGCAGGATCAGCCCGTAGGCCGCCACCACCGCCACGTCGAGATCGAGGGCGCGGAAGGCCTCGTGCTCCGCCACGTCGCGCTTCACCCTGGCGGGGTGGCGCACGGGCAGGCCGAGTTCCAGCGCGGCGCGGTGCACGGGGCAGGGGGTCTCGCGCTGGCCGCGGCCGGAGGGGCGGGGCGGCTGCGTGTAGACCGCCGCGACCTCATGCCCCGCCGCGTGCAGCGCGCGCAGCGCCGGCACCGCGAAATCCGGGCTGCCCATGAAGGCGAGGCGGAGCGGCCGGCTCATTCGCCGTCCCGCTGCCGGCCCTTGAGTTCCTTGGCCAGCTTGCGCAGCAGCATGTTGCGCTTCAGCGCCGAGATGTGGTCGACGAACAGCACGCCGTTCAGGTGGTCGATCTCGTGCTGGATGCAGGTGGCGAGCAGGCCATCCGCCTGCATCTCCCGCCTGCTGCCGTCGAGATCCTGCCAGCGCACCTTCACCTCGGCCGGGCGCGTCACCTCGGCATACTGGTTGGGCAGGGAGAGGCAGCCCTCCTCGCGCGCGGCCAGCCCGGTGCTGGCGGCGACGATCTCGGGGTTCACCATCACATAGGGCTGCGGCTGGTCTTCCGGCTGCAGGTCGATGACGACGAGCCGCAGCAGCTCGCCGATCTGCGGCGCGGCGAGGCCGATGCCGGGCGCCTTGTACATGGTGGCCAGCATGCGCGGCGCGAGGGCGCGCACCGCCTCCGCGTCGCCGGGGCCGACGGGGCGGGCCTTGGCGCGCAGCCGCGCGTCGGGCACCAGGAGGATGGGCAGCAGGTCGGTGTCGGACATGAGGCCGCTGCTTTAGCCCTGCGGCTCCCGGGCTTCAATCTCTGAGGCTGGCGGTGGGTCTTGCATCCGCCGCACCGCTGCCCAAAATATGGGCTCGACGGCAGGGTGCTTCGGGCTCTGCCAGACGCTCGCTCACCGTGAGGAGTTCCAGGCCCATGTCCCGCTCGTCGCTCTTCGGCTCACCCCTGTTCCTCGGCTTCGATCATCTGGAGCAGATGCTCGACCGGGTGGCAAAGAACGCCGATGGCTACCCGCCCTACAACATCGAGCAGACCGGTGAGAACCGCCTCCGCATCACCCTCGCCGTCGCCGGCTTCAGCATGGACGACCTTCAGCTCACGCAGGAGGACAACCAGCTGGTGGTCCGCGGCAAGCAGCGCGAGGAGGTGGAGGGCCGTGTCTTCCTGCACCGTGGCATCGCCGCCCGCCAGTTCCAGCGCGCCTTCGTGCTGGCCGAGGGTATCGACGTAGAAGGTGCATGGCTGGATAACGGCCTGCTGCACATCGACCTGAAGCGGCCGCAGCCGGAGGTGCGGGTGAAATCCATCCACATCGGCACGCGGGGCGCGCAGGGCGGCCGTCCTCTCGTCAATGGCAACGCCCTTGACGATGGTTCGGCTTCCATCGCCTAAACTTTCACGTCCACCGGCCATTCTTCCTCTATCCCGCCCTGGCCGGGCGGTGCGCCGACGGACTGCCTGGGGCAGCGTCGCCATCCGCCCGCCGGGGAACGGCCGAAACGGGAACGGTCGGTGTTTCACACGCGGTGCGGCAAAGCCGGCCGCGCGCCGGGTCCCATTCCGGGAACGGCCAAAGGAGATTCCTGCGATGAACAAGGAAGGTCCGACACGCCCCTTCGCCGCCGCCGACGCGCTGCGTCAGCTGGCACCGGCCGACTGGGCGCGCTTCGGTGCGGAACAGATCGCCTATATCCGGCCCGTCCTGGTGGACGGAAACCCGGCCGTCGCGATCCACGCGGCAGACGGGACGCAGATCGGCGCGGCGCCGGATGCCAGCCTCGCCACGGCAGCGATCCTCCAGCACGAGATGCTGCCCGTCCTCGTCCACTGAGGCCATCGCGCGGGGGCCGGGGGAGCGATCTCCCCGGCCCTTGGCGTGCCGCGCGTCTGGCGTCAGCCCTGGACAGGCTGCTCGCCCAGTACTGCCTGCATGTCCCACACATCATCCTTGCGCCGGGTGGTGAGGCGAAGCGCCGCGCCCGGCACCTGCCCCGCCACCAGCTAGGCAGGGGACTGGCTGTCCTGCACCGGCCTGTCTTCGGCACCGGCCTGTCTTCGGCACCGGCCTGTCTTCGGCACCGGCCCGTCTTCGGCGTTGAGGACCGGGTCGCCCGGGCACAGGCCCGCTCTTGCCGCCGCGCTCCACCGCCGCCACCCGCACCCCTTCCGTCTCCGCCGACAGGGACACGCCGAGCCAGCCACGCTCCGTCCGGGCGCCGCGCAGGGCTAGGGGGAGGGGGAGCCTTGGCCTGCAGCCTGCCCCGCGCCGCCCTTCCGTCACCCGGCAGGCGGCCTCAAGCCTGATCCATAACGGATTATCGAGCTGCCCTAGGCGCGGTTCCATTTCCGGCGCGGCAGATGCAGGAAGGTGGTTGCCCTGGCCGGCGAGGGGCGCTAGAGAGCGCCCGCACGCCGACGTAGCTCAGCGGTAGAGCAACTGATTCGTAATCAGTAGGTCCCCGGTTCAATCCCGGGCGTCGGCACCAGCCCCCCCTTCCTTCATGGTTTTCGGTTTGTCCCACGGTCCCTCCCAGGGGCCGGCACGCCCCCTTGCGCGCGTGGTGCCGGATCTTTGTGGAATATTGCGAGTCATTCGCATTGCAACCGCCTCTCATTGGCGGCATAAGCCAGCGCAGTTGCGAAGGGATGATTCCACCATGCCGATCCGCCAGACACTGGGCGCCCTGGGGCTCGCCACGGCCGCGCTGCTCGCCGCGCCGCTGGCCTCGCCGGCAGCCGCCCAGGGTGCGGCGGTGCCCGGCGCCACGCCCGCGGCGGAGCGCATCGGCCTGGAGCTGAACCGGCTGGAGCCGCGCCAGAACGCCGGCGCCAATGGCTGCCGCGTCTGGCTGGTGCTGCGCAACCCCGGCGCCGAGCCGGTCGATCCGCTGCGCCTCGACCTGCTGATCTTCGGCAAGGATGGGGTGGTGGCGCAGCGCCTTTCCCTCGATGTCGGCCCGCTGCCGCGCGAGAAGACCATGGCGCGGGTGTTCGACCTGAGCACCCAGCCCTGCGACGGCATCGGCGCCTTCCTGCTGAACGATCTGCTGGCCTGCGGCGCGGCCGAGACCGCCGCCGCCTGCCTGCCCCGTCTCGCGCTGTCGTCGCGCGTCGACGGCGTTTCCTTCGAGAAGTGAGGAGGTCGCGATGAACCCGACCGACGCCGCCACCGCCCTCCCGGAAATCGCCAATGCGGCGAGCCATGCCGACATGTCGATGCTCGGCCTGTTCCTCATGGCGGACTGGGTGGTCAAATCGGTCATGATCGCGCTGGTGCTCGCCTCCGTGATCTGCTGGGCCATCATCGTCGAGAAGTCGCTGCTGCTGGGCCGGCTGGGGCGGGAGGTGCGCAAGCTGGTCGGCGCCGCCGCGCCGGGTGGCCAGGCCGCCCCGCAGGCGCCGCAGGGCGAGGGGCTGGCCGCCCGCGTGCTGCGCGCCGGCACCCGCGAATGGCGCGATGGCCGGGAGGAGGGCGAGAGCCGCTTCGAGTACCGCCACCGCATGGAGCACGCCATGCGCCACGCCCTGAGCGGCGAGCTGCGCAAGGTGGAGCCGGGCCTGCCCTTCCTCGCCACCACCGGGGCGGTGGCGCCCTTCATCGGCCTGTTCGGCACGGTGTGGGGCATCATGAACAGCTTCGCCAACATCGCGCAGAGCAACGACACCAGCCTGGCCGTGGTGGCCCCCGGCATCGCCGAGGCGCTGTTCGCCACCGCCATCGGCCTTGTCGCCGCCATTCCCGCCGTCATGGCCTACAACCGCCTGCTGGTCCGCCTCGGCCGGCTGCGGCAGGACGGGCAGGCGGCGGCGGCCGATCTGGCCTCCGGCCTCTCCCGCCGCCCGCCCAGCCGGGTGGCCGCCCACGTCAGCCACGCGGCGGCGGAGTAAGCCGGCATGGCCTTCGCCGGACCCAGCCATGGCGGTGGCGAGGATGACGGCCCGCTGCCGATGGCGGACATGAACGTCACGCCGCTGGTGGACGTCATGCTGGTGCTGCTCATCGTCTTCATGGTGGCGGCGCCGATGATGGTGGTGGGCGTGCCGGTCGAGCTGCCCAAGACCGCCGCGCCGCGCGCCGCCGCCCAGCGCCCGCCCGTGGTGCTGACCGTGGCCGCCGATAGCCGTATCTTCCTTCGCCAGGAGGAGGTGCCGGCCGCCGAGCTGGCCGCCCGCCTCGCCACGCTGCGCGAGGAGGACCCCGAGGCCCCGGTCTATGTGCGCGGCGACCGCAGCGTGCCCTATGGCGAGGTGCTGCGCGTGATGGGCCGCATCACCCAGGCCGGCATCAGCAAGGTCTCGCTGATCGCCGAGGCGGAGCCCGGCCCCGCCATTCGCGCCCGCTGAACAGGCTGATGGCATGACAACGCAGACCTTGGGTGTCGCGCCCGGCCTCGGCCTGCGCGGCAGCCGTGCCCTGGGCTGGGGCGCCTCGGCGCTGCTGCATGGCGGCGCGGCGGTGTTCCTGCTCTACGGCATGCCGGCGCAGGAGCCGCCGGCGCTGGACATGCCGGTGCTGGAAGTGGCGAGCATGCCCAGCGCCCCCGCCTCGGAGGCCAGCGAAGCCATGGAGGTGGCGGAGCCGGTGCAGGCCGTGGCGCCGCCGCCCACCCCCACCATGGCCGAGCCGCCGCCGGTGACCGCCGTGGCGCCCCCCGAGCCGGTGGCGGCCGAGCCGCCGCCTGTCGCCATGTCCGAGCCGCCGCCCGTGGAAATGGCCGATCCGCCGCCCGTGGAGGTGGCCGAGCCGGAGCCGGTGGAGGCGCCGGCACCGGAGGAGACGGTGCCGGTGCTGGATGTGGAGGAACCTCCTCCGCCACCGCCGCCCGCGCCCCCGCCGCCGCCCCGGCCAGCCCCGGCCCCGCCGCGCCCGGCGCCGCCCCGGCCGGCCCCGCGCCCCGCCCCGCCGCGCCCGGCGGCGGAGGCCCCCGCGGCGCCGGTGCGGAGCGCCCCGCCCGCCGCCGCCCCCGCCGCGCCGCAGGCCGCGCCCGCCCGCCCGGCCGCGCCGCCGGCCAGCTATGTCAGCCGCCTCAGCAGCGCGCTGGAGCGGGCCAAGCGCTACCCCACCGCCGCCCGGCTTCGCCGCCAGGAGGGCACCGGTGTGCTCACGTTCAGCATGCGGGGCGATGGCACGGTGACGGGCTGGCGCTTGGTGCGCGGCACCGGCCATACCGAGCTGGACGAGGAGATCCTGGCCATGATCCAGCGCGCCTCGCCGCTGCCCGCGCCGCCGCCCGAGATGGGAGACCCGGTGACGCTGACGGTGCCGGTCCGTTTCTCGGTGCGCTGAGCCGGCCCGGAAGCGCAGGAAAGCCCGGGGAGGGTGTCCTCCCCGGGCTTTCCCATGTCAGGCGTGGTCAGTTCAGGCGCGCTTGCGCTTCCTGGCGGGCCTGGCCGGCAGCAGCGGCGCGAGGAAGCGCCCGGTGTGGCTCTCCGGCACCGCCGCCACCTCCTCCGGCGTGCCTTCGGCGACGATCTGCCCGCCGCCATCGCCGCCCTCGGGGCCGAGGTCGAGCAGCCAGTCGGCGGTCTTGATGACCTCGAGGTTGTGCTCGATCACCACCACCGTGTTGCCCTGCTCCACCAGCTGGTGCAGCACCTCCAGCAGCTTGCGCACATCCTCGAAATGCAGGCCGGTGGTCGGCTCGTCGAGGATGTAGAGGGTGCGGCCCGTGGCGCGGCGGGACAGCTCCTTGGAAAGCTTGATGCGCTGCGCCTCGCCGCCCGAGAGGGTGGTGGCCTGCTGGCCGAGATGGATGTAGCCGAGCCCCACCTCCCTCAGCACGCGCAGCTTCTCGCGGATGGCGGGCACGGCGGAGAAGAACTCCAGCCCTTCCTCCACCGTCATCTCCAGCACATCGGCGATCGACTTGCCGCGGAACTTCACCTCCAGCGTCTCGCGATTGTAGCGCTTGCCCTTGCAGGTGTCGCAGGTGACGTAGACATCCGGCAGGAAGTGCATCTCGATCTTCAGCACGCCGTCGCCCTGGCAGGCCTCGCAGCGCCCGCCCTTGACGTTGAAGCTGAAGCGCCCGGGCTTGTAGCCGCGCGAGCGGCTGTCCGGCAGCTCCGAGAACCAGTCGCGGATCGGCGCGAACAGGCCGGTATAGGTGGCAGGGTTGGAGCGCGGCGTGCGGCCGATCGGCGACTGGTCGATGTCGATGATCTTGTCGAGATGCTCCAGCCCCTCGATCCGCTCATGCGGCGCGGGCACGGTGCCCGCGCCCATCAGCCGGCGCGCCACGGCCTTGTAGAGCGTCTCGATGACGAAGGTGGACTTGCCGCCGCCCGAGACTCCGGTGACGCAGGTGAAGGTGCCGAGCGGGATGCCCGCGCTCAGGCCCCGCAGGTTGTTGCCGGTGGCGCCGACGACGCGCAGCATCCGCTTCCCGTCCACCGGGCGCCGCTTCTCGGGCACCGCGATGGCGCGGCGGCCGGAGAGATAGGCGCCCGTCACGCTGTCCGGGTGCCGCGCCACCTCCTCCGGCGTGCCCTGGGCGATGACGCGCCCGCCGCCCGCGCCGGCGGCCGGCCCGATGTCGATCAGGTGGTCGGCGGTGCGGATCGCGTCCTCGTCATGCTCCACCACCAGCACGGTGTTGCCGAGGTCGCGCAACCGCCGCAGCGTGCCGAGCAGCCGCTCGTTGTCGCGTTGGTGCAGGCCGATGGAGGGCTCGTCCAGCACGTAGAGCACGCCGGTGAGGCCGGAGCCGATCTGGCTGGCCAGCCGGATGCGCTGGCTCTCGCCGCCCGAGAGGGTGGCGGAGGACCGGGCGAGGGAGAGGTAGTCCAGCCCCACATCGAGCAGGAAGCGCAGGCGCTCGATGATCTCCTTGAGGATGCGGCGGGCGATCTCGGCGCGCTGCGGGGTGAGGGTCTCCTCCACCCCCTCGAACCAGGGCAGCGCCTTGCGGATGGACAGCTCGCTGGCCCCGGCGATGTGCATCCCCGCCACCTTCACCGACAGCGCCTCGGGCTTGAGGCGGGCGCCGCAGCAGGCATGGCAGGGCCGGTCCGCCTGGTAGCGGGCCATGTCCTCGCGCACCCAGGGGTTGTCCGTCTCGCGCAGGCGGCGGGCGAGGTTGGGCAGCACGCCCTCGAAGGGCTTCTTCACCTCGTAGGCGCGCAGCCCGTCCTTGTAGCGCAGCGCCACCACCTCGCTGCCCGTGCCGTTCAGGATGGCGTCCCGCGCCCGCTCGGGCAGCTCGGCCCAGGGGATGCTGGTCTTGACGCCGAGATGCCTGGCCAGGCTCTCCAGCGTCTGGTCGTAATAGGGCGCGCTGTTGCCGGCCCAGGCGGCGATGGCGCCGTCGGCGATGCTGCGGGTGTCGTCCGGCACCACCAGGGCGGGGTCGAAGAAGCTTTCCGTGCCGAGCCCATCACAGACCGGGCAGGCGCCCTGCGGCGAGTTGAAGGAGAACAGCCGCGGCTCGATTTCTTCGAGTGTGAAGCCGGAAACGGGGCAGGCGTAGCGGCTGCTGAACACCGTGCGCTCGGCGCTGTCGGCATCCTCCGCATAGGCCACGCCGTCGGCCAGGGCCAGCGCCGTCTCGAAGCTGTCCGCCAGCCGCTGCGCCAGCCCCTCATTGCCGACGACGACGCGGTCCACCACCACCTCGATGTCGTGCTTCTTGCGCTTGTCGAGGCTGAGCGCCTCCTCGACGCGCATCAGCGTGCCGTTGATCTTGACGCGCTCGAAGCCGCGCCGCTGGTACTCCGCCAGCTCCTTGCGGAACTCGCCCTTCTTGCCGCGCACCACGGGGGCCAGCAGCAGCAGCCGCGTGCCCTCGGGCATGGCCAGCACACGGTCCACCATCTGGCTCACCGTCTGCGCCTCGATCGGCAGGCCGGTGGCGGGGGAGTAGGGCACGCCCGCCCGCGCCCAGAGCAGGCGCATGTAGTCGTGGATCTCGGTTACCGTGCCGACGGTCGAGCGCGGGTTGTGGCTCGTCGTCTTCTGCTCGATCGAGATGGCCGGGGAGAGCCCCTCGATGGAATCGACGTCCGGCTTCTGCATCAGCTGCAGGAACTGCCGCGCATAGGCCGAGAGGCTCTCGACGTAGCGGCGCTGCCCCTCGGCATAGATGGTGTCGAAGGCGAGGGAGGATTTGCCCGAGCCGGAGAGGCCGGTGATGACCGTCAGCGTGTGCTTCGGGATGTCGATGTCGACATTCTTCAGGTTATGCTGACGCGCGCCGCGGATGCGGATCTGGTCCTTCTGGCCATGGGGCTGCCCGGCGGGGGCCAGCGAGGTCTTCGGCAGCGTCTTCAACGGCGGCTCCTGCTCAGGGGCATCGGGGGGACGGGAAGGGGCGTTCACATTGTGTTCCGGTGCGCTTTGTGCCAGTATCCGCCGCCCACGGGAAGTGCTCGCGGGAAGTGGGCGTGCGCGCGGACAGGACAAGGTTCCGGTAACGGGGCTGGCCGAGCCAAGTTGGTATGGCTAGGTTGCACCGATGCGCGCCCTCCGGCCCCTTCGCGGGCACCGCCCGGGCACGCACATGAATGTGAAACGGGCCCGCCGGGACCGGACCGTGCCCCGCCCGTCGCGGCGGGGTGCGCCCGGCCTGGCGGGCGAGAACGGATGAAGGACCGGGCAGCATGGCCGGCAGCGTCAACAAGGTGATCCTGATCGGCAACCTGGGTCGGGACCCGGAGGTGCGGAACTTCCAGAATGGCGGGCGGGTGGTGAACCTGCGCCTCGCCACGACCGACACCTACAAGGACCGCGAAGGCAACCGGCAGGAGCGCACCGAATGGCATTCGGTGGCCATCTTCAACGAGAAGGTGGGCGAGATCGCCGAGAAGTATCTCCGCAAGGGCAGCAAGGTCTATGTCGAGGGCAAGCTGGAGACCCGCAAGTGGCAGGACCAGGCCGGCCAGGACCGCTATTCCACCGAGGTGGTGATCCGCAATTTCGGCGGTGAGCTGACCTTGCTCGACGGCCGCGGCGGCGAGGGCGGCGGTGGCGCCGGGGGCGGCGGTGGCGGCGGCTATGAGGGCGGCGGCGAGCGCAGCGGCGGCTATGGCGGCGGCCGCAGCGGTGGCGGTGCTGGCGGTGCTGGCGGAAATGGCGGCGGCGCCGCCCGCCCGCAGCGCGGCGGCTGGGACGCCCCCAAGGGCGGCGGCAGCGACCTGGACGACGACATCCCGTTCTGACGAGTACCATCTAAAAGTGTGAAGCAGAATAATGCTAGGGCCCTGGAAACAGGGCCCTTTTTTCTTGACGTTTCAAATCCGAACTGCAATCCTTCTGCCTTGGTTCTAGGGACCATCGTAGAATGACAAGAACGAAGCTCGAATCGGCCGCTGATAACGACAACAATCCCTATACGATCGAGTGGATTCGTTTTGAATCTGGGGAGAGGCTGCCGCTGCTGGTCCGGAGGGCGGCGGGGTTGCCAATTGAAGCGCCGGCATACTGGATTACCGCGAGCGAGCGCCCACTGAACAAAGCTGCCAAAACTCTTGAGAAGCAGCTGCGGCAACTCATGCTGCTCTACCTCTGGGCTGACGCCCGCGGTAGCACGCCGGAGGGCCTCATTCGGGCGCCCGGCTTCCTCAGCCTCGAGCAGTTAAACGACCTGGATCGGTTCTGCCGCCAGCGGCTACCCCATGCTGTCGCGGAAGCCCTAAAGGCCCGGGGTGCCGGCGGGAACGTAGTCCGCTCTCGCGGCCGAGGACCGAAGAAGCAAGGTCCGTTAGGCATCCAGTCCGCCGTCGGCCACCGCCTCGCGGTCATTCATGCGTTCATCGACTATGTCAGTTTCGCCCGCGCCTCCAGGATGCAGCCGGGCAGCGAGGCGCGCAGAGTCTATGAGGAGGCGCGAAAGGCTATCCTCGGCTCTTTGCGGGAGCGCGCTCGCGCATCTATTCGCCCCCGCAGCCCGGCGGAGGCCCGCGAAGGCTTGCCGAAGGAGACGCGCGAGCTACTCCTGGCCGCGATCAAACCGGGTCACGCAGGCAACCCTTGGAAGCTTCAGGTCCAGAAGCGGAACGAGCTGATCGTCCGCCTGCTGTACGAACTTGGCATGCGGCGGGGAGAGGTGCTCTGCCTGAAGGTCAGGGACGTCAAGCTCACGCCCGACGGCGGCCTCCTGAGCATCGTAAGACGCCCTCAGGATCCGGAGGACCCGCGACGGGAAAAGCCAGAGGTGAAGACCCTGGGGCGCGAACTGGCCATTGGGCATGCCCTGCGCGAGCTGTTCATCGGTTACTTGGCGGAGCGCCGGAAGCTGCCGGGCGCGCGGCGGCATCCCTTCCTGTTCGTCAGCGCTACTGACGGGGCGCCACTGAGCTTGTGGAGCATGACCAAGATCTTCAAGACATTGCGGAAAGAGGTAAAGAACCTGCCGGACGATCTAACGGCGCACGTGCTCCGGCACGACTGGAACGACCGGTTCTCCGAGATGTCGGACCGAGCGGCACCCAACCGGACAAGCCAGGATGCGGTGAAGGAGGAGCGCGCGCGGGCCTATGCCCAAGGGTGGACTAACCCCGAGACGGCAAGGGTCTACACGAGGCGCTGGACGCGTGAAGCCGCGAACAAACGCTCTTTGGAAATGCAGGAGCGTAGGGAGGTTCTCGTCGAGCGAACGGACGAAGGCCGGGTGTCACCCGACCAGCGGGCCAATGCCGAGGGGGAGGGGTAAACCATGTCAGCGATTATCCGCAGCCTCGCCGGGAGCATTCCCCCACTTCCCTCGAGGCTGTTCCTTCCGGACGGCCAGGAGATCGACACTGGGACCGACCCCTGGCAGGTGGCGGACCTCTCCTCGGGATTAAGCCGGCTCTCCTTCAGCGGTTTCTCCGCCCTTCATCCGCACGTCGTCCTACGGCTGCAGCATACCGTTGCCCATTATTTAGAAACGAGATCGGTCGCACATGTTCGGAACTTGTTTTGGTGCTTTCATGACCTCCACCAAGCGGCCTTCGCAGAGGCCGCACCGGGGAAGGTCGAGCGGATTGAGTTGGCTCACCTCCTGAATTACCAAGGGCGTCTCACGAAGGACACACTCTGGAAACTCGGCGTTGTCCGCATTCTGCTGGAGAAGGCCGCCCGCCTCGGGTTCGGCTTCTGCTCGGCCGAGGCGTTAGCGTGGCTCGACGAGGCCGTAATCCCAGGCAACCCGAAGGGCGTCGATGTCCGGACGCGGGATCCCAACCGCGGCCCGTTCACCGCAGCCGAAATCGAGACGCTCAACGCAGCCTTGAACGACGCTTATAGAGACAGCGAGATCGACCTCGCTGACTATGCGGCGGGCCATATCCTCCTGGCCTTTGGCGTACGCAGCCGGCAGCTTGCCGCGCTGAAGGAGAAGGACCTGATCGTCGTTCCGGCGAAGGACGGCGATGCGCGGTATGTCCTGAGGATTCCCCAGGCCAAACAAAGAGGCGAGCTAACCCGAGACAGCTTCAGGGCGCGGCCGTGCGACCGCCGGGTCGGCCGCCTCATTGAGCGCCTGATTGAAGAGAACCGCGGCCGCAAAACCGATCCGGAGGTGCCCGCCGACGACTGGCCCATGTTCATCGGTTCAAGCCGCGATGAGAACCCCCCAGGCTTCGCATATCACCTGAATGCACGGGGAATCGCTACCCGCATTCGGCAAATCATCGAGCGCCGGACGGAGATGACCGCGAACTCCAAGCGGTTCCGCCACACCCTGGCACAGAACATGGCGGACGACGGGGCGTCCAAATACGAAATCGCCGAGGCGCTCGGCCAAGCCGACACCCAGCAGGTCGGCAAGTACATCGAAGCCAGGCCGGAGATGGTCGCCCGACTCAACCACTTGGCCGAGGACTTCGCCCCCATTATGCAAGCCTTCGCCGGCATTTTGGTCTCTCGCGAGGACCTCGGGGCGCGAACCTCTCCGCAGGGCAAGCGCCTCCATGACCGCGCCCTGGCAGCCAGCGGAGAGCGCCCTCTGGGGCACTGCGGACAGCACGGCTTCTGCGACATAGCGAAGCCGATTGGCTGCTATACCTGCAGCTCGTTCCGCGCGTGGGATGACGGCCCGCACGAAGAGATCCTGGCAAAGCTGCTGGAGGACAGGCAGCGGAAGGTCGACCGCAGCCTAGAGGTTGTTATGGACCTCTGGCCTGGTAACGATCAGGTTGCGGGGCATGACTGCCCGCAAGCCGTACCCATCTGATGTGTCTGATGAAGAATGGGTGCTGGTCGCGCCCTATCTGACGCTCCTGCCGGAGGACGTCGGACAGCGGGAGCATTCATTGCGCG